>NZ_JACHHX010000007.1:72373-140087 GCF_014202935.1 Rehaibacterium terrae
AACGCATCTCGCGAAAGCCCCGGCTCGCCCCACCAGGATTCGAACCTGGAACCAAGGGATTATGAGTCCCCTGCTCTGACCGTTGAGCTATAGGCCCCCGTGCCCTGCATTGTCGCCCGGGAACACCGTCCATGGTGCGTGCTGCCCGCCCGGCCTTCCCTGGCCGGGCGCTCGCCGGCGCGAGATGCGCTTCAACGCATCTCGCGAAAGCCCCGGCTCGCCCCACCAGGATTCGAACCTGGAACCAAGGGATCACGAGTCCCTGCGCTGACCGTTGGACCATGGGTCCGGCGGGCGGTGATTCGGACGGTGATTATCGTCTGTCGCCGCCGGATACACGAAGCCCCGCCGGAGCGGGGCTTCGTCTCAGGCTGCCGCGGGGGCGGCTCAGTCGAGGTCGAGGAACGAGCGCAGCTGCTCGGAGCGGCTCGGATGGCGCAGCTTGCGCAGCGCCTTGGCCTCTATCTGGCGGATGCGCTCGCGGGTGACGTCGAACTGCTTGCCGACCTCCTCCAGGGTGTGGTCGGTGTTCATGTCGATGCCGAAACGCATGCGCAGCACCTTGGCCTCGCGCGGGGTCAGGCCGGCGAGCACCTCGCGCACAGTCTCCATCAGGCCGATGTTGGTGGCTGTCTCGATCGGCGACTCGACGTTGGTGTCCTCGATGAAGTCGCCCAGGTGCGAGTCCTCGTCGTCGCCGATCGGGGTCTCCATGGAGATCGGCTCCTTGGCGATCTTGAGCACCTTGCGGATCTTGTCCTCGGGCATGTCCATCTCCTTGGCCAGCTCCTCGGGCGTCGGCTCGCGGCCGAACTGCTGGAGCATCTGGCGGGAGATGCGGTTGAGCTTGTTGATCGTCTCGATCATGTGCACCGGAATGCGGATGGTGCGCGCCTGGTCGGCGATCGAGCGGGTGATGGCCTGGCGGATCCACCAGGTCGCATAGGTGGAGAACTTGTAGCCGCGGCGGTACTCGAACTTGTCCACCGCCTTCATCAGGCCGATGTTGCCTTCCTGGATCAGGTCGAGGAACTGCAGGCCGCGGTTGGTGTATTTCTTGGCGATGGAGATCACCAGGCGCAGGTTGGCCTCGACCATCTCCTTCTTGGCCTTGCGCGCCTTGGCCTCGCCGTAGGCCATGGCGCGGTTGATCTCCTTGATGTCGGGCAGGGTCAGGTACAGCGCCTGCTCGATGCCGATGAGTTTCTCCTGCTCGGCGATGATCTCGTCGCGGAACTCGCGGATGCCCGAGGACCACTTCTGCTTGCGACGGATGACCTCGTCGGCCCACTTGGTGTTGGTCTCGTTGCCCGGCCAGGCGCGCAGGAAGTCCTTGCGTGGCATCTTGGCGTACTTGGTGCACAGCTCCAGGATGCGGCGCTCGTGCTCCTTGATGGCGTTGACCACGTCGCGCAGCTTGCGCACGAAGTTGTCCATCAGCGGCATCGGCAGCTTCAGGGTGAGGAACTGGGCCGCCATCTCCTCGCGCAGCTTGACCACCTTCTTGTCGCTCGGGCCGTACTTGGCGTGCGCCTTCTGGAACTTGCCGTAAAGGGTGCGCAGGCTGTCCATCCGGCGCGCGACCTCGGCCGGGTCCGGGCCGGTATCGGCCGGAGCGCTGTCCTCGTCGTCGCCGGCAGCCTCCTCGTCGTCCTCGTCGATGTCGGCGTCCGCCTCCACCTCGGCCTCGGCCAGTTCCGGCGCCGGCTCCTCGATGTCGAGAAAACCGGTGACGACCTCGTTCAGGCGCTTCTTGCCCTCGGTGTGCTGTTCGTATTCCTCCAGCAGCAGCTGGATCGACCACGGGAAGCTGGCCAGCGAGGCGTGGACCTGGTTGAGCCCCTCCTCGATGCGCTTGGCGATGGCGATCTCGCCCTCGCGGGTGAGCAGCTCGACCGTGCCCATCTCGCGCATGTACATGCGCACCGGGTCGGTGGTGCGGCCGCCCTCGGCATCGAGTGCGGACAGCGCGGCGGCAGCCTCCTCGGCGGCGGTGTCGTCGGCGTCGCGGCTGCTGGAGCTGTCCGACAGCAACAGCGTCTCGGCATCGGGCGCCACCTCGTGCACCTCGATGCCCATGCTGTTGATCATGCCGATGATGTCTTCGATCTGCTCGGGATCGACGACGTCGTCCGGCAGGTGGTCGTTGACTTCGGCGTAGGTCAGGTAGCCCTGTTCGAGACCCTTGCTGATGAGCTGCTTGATCTCGGACTGCTGCTCCGGGGATGCGTTGGCCATATGGGGTGCGGATCCGGGTCGCCGGGAAAGAAAATGGAACGTTTCAGTGTACTGGAATCCCGATGGCGCTGCCAAACGACTGACGCCAAAGGGTTTTCTCGCGCGGCCGAGTCATGCCCGCAACCAGAAGGTCACCGGACCGTCGTTGACCAGCGCCACCTCCATATGGGCGCCGAAGCGGCCGATTTCCACTCGCGGGTGGCGCGCGCGGCAGATTTCCACCAGCCGGTTGAACCAGCGTTCACCCTCGGCCGGGGCGGCCGCGGAGGTGAAGCTGGGACGCATGCCCCTGGTGGTGTCGGCGGCCAGGGTGAACTGGCTGACCAGCAGCAGGCCGCCGCCGGTGTCGGCGAGCGCGCGGTTCATCTTCCCGGCCGCGTCGGGGAACACCCGATAACCGAGCAGGCGCTCGGCCATCCGCTGCGCCTGCGCCTCGCCGTCGCCGGGCTCGACCGCCACCAGGGCGAGCAGGCCGGGCCCGATCGCTCCCACCGTCTCGCCGTCGACGCGGACGCTGGCCTGGGTGACGCGCTGGATGAGGCTGATCATGGGGCGGAAAACCGGGAGTTGGAAATCGGAAATCGGCGCGGGTGGCGGGAGGGTAACGGGCCTGCGGCGGGGCGCAAAGCGTGAGGTCCGTGCGGAGCGGGGCATCCTGGCGCGTTTGCGATTCCCCATTCTCCAGGCCCGCCCGGCTAGACTCCCATCCATGACCCCGTCGCAATTCCCGGGCCATCTGGCCTATGTCCTGTGCTGGCTGGTCGGCCGGCTGCCGTTGCCCGTGCTGCACCGCCTCGGCGACCTGTGGGCGGTGCTGGCGGCGCGGCGCGGCTGGCGCGAGGCCAAGGTCGCGCGGCGCAACATCGAGCTGTTGCACCCGGAGCTCGACCCGGCCGGACGCGACTCGCGCGTGGCGGCGATCCTGCGCGGCACCGGCCGGCAGATTTTCGAGACCCTGCGCTTCTGGACCCACCCGGCCCGCCACAACCTGCGTCTGGTGCGCAGCGTGACCGGGGATGGGCACTTCGCCGCCGCGCTTGCCGCCGGGCGCGGGCTGATCATCGCCGCGCCGCACTTCGGCAACTGGGAACTGCTCAACCAGTACCTGGCCTCGCGCACACCGATCTCGATCGTCTACCGCCCACCGGACTCGGCCGCGGGCGATGCGTTTGTGCAGCTGGCGCGGCGCCAGCCGGGCGTCACCCAGGTGCGCGCCGAGAGTGCCGGCGTACGCCAGCTGTTCCGCACCCTCAAGGAAGGCGGCGCGGTCGGCATCCTGCCCGACCAGCAGCCCAAGGCCGGCGAAGGCGAGTTCGCGCCGTTCTTCGGCCTGCCGGCGCTGACCATGACCCTGCTGCCGCGGCTGGCCGCACGCAGCGGCGCGCCGGTGCTGTTCGCGTGGGCCGAGCGCCTGGCCGACGGCCGCTTCGACATTCATTTCCAGCCGGCGCCGGCCGCCGTGGCGGACACCGATCCCGCCGTCGCCACCGCCGCCCTCAACGTCGCGGTCGAAGGCATCGCCCGCCGCGACCCCACGCAGTACCAGTGGACCTACAAGCGCTTCAGCCTGCAGCCGCCCGACAGCCCGCTCGGGGGCAATCCGTACTGGCCCGACTGCTACTCCGCCCGAGCGATCCGCAATGCACGAAACGACTGAAGCCACCCCGACCAGCCGGCCCACGCCCGACTGGGAGGCGCTGCCACCACCGGCGCGCTGGGCCTTCCGGCTCGGCCTGGCCGGCTGGGCCGCGCTGCCGCTGATCGCCGCCGTCGTCACCGGCCTGGTGCTGCGCCTGCGCGGCGAGTGGCTGCCGCCGGCCCTGCTGGCCGCCGGATTGCTGATGCTGGCGCATGCCTGGGTCTACGGCGGCCTCAGCCATCGCCGCACCCGTTACCGGCTCGACGACGACGGCCTGCGCATCCGCCGTGGCGTCTGCTGGCAGGGCGAGACGCTGGTACCGCGCTCGCGCGTGCAGCATCTGGACCTCGAACGCGGCCCGTTGGAACGCCGGCTCGGCCTGGCCACGCTGGTGCTGCACACCGCCGGCACCCGGATGAGCGCGGTGCGGCTGCCCGGGCTCGACGCCGCCCGCGCCCGCGCGCTGCGCGACGCCCTGGTCGACCGCGAGGCCGGCGCCGATGACGACGCGCTCTGAGGGTCTGCCCGGCGACGAGCGCCGGCTGCATCCGCTGTCCTGGCTGTTCGTGCTGCTGGCCAGCCTGCGCGAGTTCGCCGTGCCGCTGATCGCGGTGCTGTTCCTCGGCCGGCGCGGCAACGACACCTGGGAACTGTTCGGCCTGATCGGCGTGCTCGCGCTGACCTTGCACGCCGTGGTGCAGTACTTCACCTACCGCTTCCGCATCGACCGCGACGCGCTGGTGATCCGCAGCGGCGTGCTGCAGCGCAAGCTGCGGCACGTTCCGTTCCGCCGCATCCACGACGTCACCCTGCACCGCAACCCGCTGCACCGGCTGTTCGGCGTGGCCGAGGTGCGGCTGGAATCGGCCGGCGGCCACGCGCCGGAGGCGCGCATGCGCGTGCTGCGCCTGGACGATGCCCAGGCGCTGGAGGCGCTGCTGCGCCGCCGCGCCCGCGAGGCGGCCGGCGAAGCCGACACCGCGGCGGCGCCCCCGGAGAGCGAGCTGCTGCTGGCACTGCCCACGGCCGAGGTGATCAAGCTCGGGCTGATCTCCAACCGCGGCATGATCCTGCTCGCCGCCGGCTTCGGCGCTTTCGCGCAGTCCGGCTCGTCGCTGTTCGGCGACCTGGCCCACGCGGTCGTGCGGCCGGTCTTCGACTGGGCCAACGGTGCCGCGCTGGGGCCGCTGCCCTGGATCCTCGGCGGGCTGACGCTGTTCCTCGCCTTCGCGCTGCTGCTGCGGGCGCTGTCGGTGGCGCTGGCGCTGCTGCAGTTCCACGGTTTCGTCCTGCGCGACCTCGGTGGCCGGCTGCAGGTCGACGGCGGCCTGCTGACGCGGGTGCGGGCCAATGCGCCGCCGCACCGCATCCAGGCGTTCTGCCTGCGCGAAAGCCTGCTGCATCGCTGGTTCGGGCGGCGCAGCCTGCGGGTGGACACCGCCGTGGTCGACACCGGCAACGGCGGCCGTTCGCTGCGCGAGCTGGCGCCGATCGCCACGCCCGCGGTCGCCGACGCGCTGATCCGGCGCCTGCTGCCGCGGGCCGGCTGGCCCGACCTGCCCTGGCGGCCGCTGCATCCGCGCGCCTGGCGGCGCATGTTCACCGCACCGGCGCTGCTCACCGGGCTGGCGACGTTCGCCGCGACCTTGCGCTTCGGCGCCGACGGCCTGTGGCTGCTCCTGCTGCTGCCGTGGTGGTGGTTGCGCGCGCGCAAACTGGCCGCCTGCGCACGTTACGCCGTCGACGAGGCGCTGGTCGCCGTGCATACCGGCTGGCTCGACCGCCGCTGGCGTTTCGCCGAGGTCGGCAAGCTGCAGGCGCTGCGCTTGACCCGCTCGCCGTTCGACCGTCGTCACGGCATGGCCACGCTGTGGTTCGACACCGCCGGCGCCCACCCGACCGACCCGCCGCTGTGCATCCGCTACCTGCCCGAAGACGAGGCACGGCGCATCCTGGCCGAGGTCGGCGCACGCATCGCCGCCAGCCGCCTGCGGTGGTGAACGGCTGGGTATACTCCACGGGATGAAAACCACCTTACGCGCCCTGCTGCTCGCCGCCGTGCTCGTCTCCGTCGCCGCCTGCGGCAACAAGGGACCGCTGGTGCTGCCGAAACCGGACAGCGCCGCGCCGACGCGATGAACGCCGCCGCGTCCCGCCGGCTGCGCTTTTGCAAGATGCACGGCGCCGGCAACGATTTCGTCATCCTCGACCTGCGCGAGGGCGCACCGCCGCCGGACGCTGCGCTGACGCGGACGATGGGCGACCGCCACACCGGCGTCGGCTTCGACCAGCTGATCACCATCGAGCGCAGCGCGCGCCCCGATTGTGTCGCCCGTTACCGGATCTGGAACGCCGACGGCTCGCCGGCGCAGCAGTGCGGCAACGGCGCGCGCTGCGTCGCTGCCTGGCTGGTGCGCGACGGTGCGGCGATGCCGCCGCGCTTCGTGCTCGACAGCCCGGCCGGCGCGATCACCGTCGATGTCCTGCCCGACGGCCGCTACGCGCTGGACATGGGGCGGCCGGTGTTCGCGCCGGCGCGCATCCCGTTCCGCGCCGATGCCGAGGCGGTCGAGTACGCGCTCGACATCGACGGCGAGACCGTGCGCTTCGCCGCGCTGTCGATGGGCAACCCGCATGCGCTGATCGAGGTGGACGACCTCGACGCCGCGCCAGTGCATCGGCTCGGTCCGGCATTGCAGCAGCGACCGGAATTCCCCGAGGGCGTCAACGTCGGTTTCGCCCAGATACTGGCGCCCGACCGCATCCGCTTGCGCGTGTACGAGCGCGGCGCCGGCGAGACCCTGGCCTGCGGCAGCGGCGCCTGCGCGGCGGTGGTCGCGCTGATCCGGCGCGGCCGTCTCGGCCGCCGTGCCCGGGTCGCCCTGCCCGGCGGCATGCTCGACATCGACTGGCCCGCCGACGATGCCCCGGTACGCATGACCGGCCCGGCCGCATTCGTTTTCGAAGGAGAATGGAATCCGTGAGCGATATCGACCGCGACCTGGAAAAACTCAGCGCCCACGAGGTGGCCGCCTGGCTGCGCCGCCACCCACGTTTCCTGGAGCAGTTCACCGACCTGGCGCTGAGCCTGGTGGTGCCGCGCGAGGAGGGCAAGACCACCTCGCTGGCGCATTACCAGCTCGAAGTGCTGCGCGACAAGAACCGCGAACTCAACCGTCGCCTGCACGAGCTGTTCCACAACGCCCAGGAGAACGAGCGCCTCACCGTCCGCACCCACCAGTTGACCCTGGCGCTGATGCGCCAGCGCAGCGCCGCCGACACGCTGCGGGCGATGGTCGCGACGCTGGGCGAGGACTTCCAGGGCGACGCGGTGAGCGTGGTGCTGCATGCACCGGTCGCCGGCCTGGAGGACGCGCCCTGGCTGCAGGTCATCGCCCGCGATGCCGCCGTGCTCGAACCCTTCCGCACCTTCTTCGCCGAGGGCGAGCCGCTGTGCGGCCGGTTGCAGCCGGAGAAGACCGCGCTGCTGTTCGGCGAGCGCCAGGACGAGGTGCAGTCGACCGCGCTGCTGCCACTGGGCATCCGCGGCATGCTCGCGGTCGGCAGCCACGACCCCAACCGCTTCTACCCCGGCATGGGCACGCTGTTCCTGCGGCTGATGTCCGAGGCGCTGCTGGCAGCGCTGGAGCGCTTCGACGGCGAGTGAGATGGGCGCCGACACGCCACTGGCGGCCGCGGTCGAGGCGTTCCTGCGCCACCTCGAAGTCGAGCGACGGATGTCGGCGCACACCGTCGTCAATTACCGCCGCGACCTGGCCGCGCTGGTCGGCTGGATGGACGCCAACCGTCTCGCCCACTGGCGCGAGCTGCGCCCGGATCACCTGCGCGCCTTCGTCGCCAGCGAGCATCGCCGCGGCCTGTCCGGCAAGAGCCTGCAGCGGCGGCTGTCGGCCTGCCGCAGCCTGTTTCGCCATCTGGAGCGCGAGGATCTGATCGACGCCGACCCGGCCACCGGCATCCGCGCGCCCAAGGCGCCGCGCAAGCTGCCGCAGGTGCTCGACGCCGACGAGATGACCCGACTGGTCGAGCTGCCGCCGGAAGGCGCGCTGGGCCTTCGCGACCGCGCCATGCTGGAATTGTTCTATTCCTCCGGCCTGCGCCTGTCCGAGCTGTGCGCACTACGCTGGGACGCGCTCGACCTGGTCGAGGGGCTGGTGCGGGTCACCGGCAAGGGCGGCAAGGTGCGCCTGGTGCCGGTCGGCCGCCATGCCCGCGAGGCGCTGGCGGCCTGGCGGAGCCAATGCGATGCCAGGCCCGATGCGCCAGTGTTCCCCGGCCGCGGCGGCGCGCCGATCTCGCCGCGCGCGGTACAGCTGCGGCTGCGCAAACTGGCCCGGCGGCAGGGCATCTGGAAGCGCGTGCACCCGCACCTGCTGCGGCACAGCTTCGCCAGCCATCTGCTCGAATCCTCCGGCGACTTGCGCGGGGTGCAGGAGCTGCTCGGCCATGCCGACATCGCCACCACCCAGATCTACACCCATCTGGACTTCCAGCATCTGGCCCGCGTGTATGACGCCGCCCATCCGCGCGCGCGCCGCAAACGGTGAGCACCGCCCGCGTCCGGGTCAAGGCAGATCGAACAGCATGACCTCGGCCTCGCCGTGGGCCGCGATCCGAAGCTCGTCCCGACCGCTCACGCCCAGGCCATCGCCCGCGCCCAGGGTCAGGCCACCACACTCGAGCTCGCCGCGTGCCACCTGCAGCCAGGCGCGACGACCGGCCGCCACGGCGTGCTCGACGGCCTGCCCGGCGATCAGGCGCGCCGCGTACAGGCGCGCATCCTGGCGCAATCCGATCGCGCCGACCGCATCGGCCATGGCGCACGGCGCGGCCAGCAGACACCAGCGCCCAGCCAGCGCCTCGGGCGCAAACGCGCGCTGGGCATACCCGGGCGGCGTGTTGGAGCGGTCCGGCTGCAGCCAGATCTGCAGGAAGTGCACCGGCGCGTCGCTCGCCGCGTTGAACTCGCTGTGCTCGATGCCGTGACCGGCGCTCATGCGCTGCAGCTCCCCGGGCCGGATCGATCCGCTGCCGCCGGCATTGTCGCGATGCGCCAGCGTCCCGGACAGCACCCAGGTGAGGATCTCCATGTTGGCGTGACTGTGCGGCGGGAAGCCCGCACCCGGCGCGACGCGGTCCTCGTTGAGCACCCGCAACGGGCCGAAGCCCAGCCACTGCGGGTCGTAGTAATGGCCGAACGAGAACGCATGCCGGCTGTCCAGCCAGTCGGTCCGGGTCCGGCCGCGCGACGCCGCCGGGCGGTGCAGACGGGGGCTCATTCCTGCACGGGGGCCGCTTCGAGGTTGATGCGGATGCCGATGTCGGCGCCGATCGGACCGGCCAGGTAGCCCATGCCCCAGGCGGTGCGATCGAGCCGTCCGGTGGCGGTGAAGCCGGCGTAGGGCGTGCCGCGGAGCGGATGGCTGCCGATCTGGTTGATCTTCACGTCCAGCACCACCGGCAGGGTCCTGCCGAGCATGGTCAGCTCGCCATGGAGCTTGAGTGCGTCCTCACCGACGCGCTCGACGGCGGTACTGACGAAACCCAGCTCGGGATGGTTCTCGACATCGAAGAAATCCGGATTGCGCAGATGGGCGTTGAGGCGGTCGTGGTTCATGTCCACGCTGTCGGCACGGATCGTCGCGCGCACCGAGGAACGGGTGAGATCCTCGCGGTCGAGCATCAGCTCGCCGTCGATCACGCGGAACTGGCCGGTGAGCTCGGTGAAGCCGAGGTGGTCGACGGTGAACAGCACCTGCGTGTGCGCCTTGTCGAAGGCCCAGCGCTCGGCGGCCGGCGACGGCGCGGCCAGGCCCAAGGTGAAGGCGGCGAGGAAAAGACTCCGGAACATGGCGTTCTCCACGGACAAGGACGAGGGGATGGCGGCGCGCGGGCGGAGCGGCGCCCGGGACCGAGCTTGCCGGCCCGCGAGTGAAGCCAGTGTAAGCCTGCTGCCGACGCGGCGCAGCCGGCGGCGCGTCATGCGCTACGCGCGCGACGCCGATGCACCGCCGCAGGCTAGACTCCGCGCATGACGACCTCCTCCGCGCACGCCACCTGGGTCATCAGCGACGGTGCCGCCGGCAACGAGCGGCAGGCGCTGGCGCTGGCCGAAGCGCTCGGCGACGCCGCGCCGCGGGTCTGGCGGCTGCGCACGCGATACCCGTGGCGCTGGCTGGCGCCGCATCGGCTGCCCGGCGCACAGGCTGCCTTCGGCCGCGAGTTCATGCGGGCGCTGGCGGCGCCGCCCGCGCTGGCGATCGGCTGCGGCCGCCAGGCCGCGCTGGCCACGCGCCTGCTGCGCGAGCGCGGCGTGCCGGTGGTGCAGATCCTGAATCCGCGCATCGGCACCGCGCACTGGGACGTGGTGGTGACGCCGACGCACGACGCTCTGACCGCCGCCAATGTGGTCAGACTCAGCGGCAGCCTGCACCCGATCGACGATGCCTGGCTGGCACGCGCGCGGCGCGAGTTCGCGCGGTTCGCCGCCCTGCCGGCGCCGCGCATCGGCCTGCTGCTGGGCGGGCCGGTGCGCGCCGCGCGACTCGACGCGGCCTGGTGGGACGGACTGGCGGAAATGCTGATGCACTGGCTGGAGCGCGACGGCGGCAGCCTGCTGGTCACCGGCTCGCGACGCACGCCGGCGTGGCTGGCCGAGGCGGTGCGCGAACGTTTCGGGCAGGCACCGGGGCTGCACTGGTTCGGCGCCACCGACGGCCCCAATCCCTACCCGGGCATCCTGGCCTGGTCGGACCGGCTGGTGGTGTCGCCCGATTCGGTCAACCTGCTGTCCGAGGCCTGCGCCACCCGTGCGCCGGTGTATGTGCACATGCCTGGGCCGGTGCGCGGCCGGCACGGCGAATTTCTGCACGATCTGGTGGTGCGCGCCCGCATCCGGCCGATGAAGTTCTGCCCCGGCGACTGGCCGGTGACGCCGCTGCGCGAGCTGCCACGGGTGGCCGCCGAGGTGCGGCGCCTGCTGGGACGGAGCAGTCCCCTGTAGAGCATCACGCCGGCTGCGTGGCCGCAAACCGGTCGCCGCTACCGCCTCGCCTGCGTGCGGAAGTCGAGCCCGTGCGCCAGGCAGGCCGCACGGATCGCGGCGCGCGCCTGCGCCAGTTCCGCGTCTTCGCCCACCAGCCGCGGCCGACGATCCAACGTGCAGCCGAGCGCGCGCGCCAACAGTACGTCGCGCGCCGCATGCAGGGCCTCGGCCCGGTCGCGCGTCAGCACACCGGCGTCGCGCAGCGCCTCGATCAGCGCCGGCGTCGCCCGCGGAACGGCCAGCGCCGGATGCGCCACGGCGTGTTCGAGCACGCCGGCCTGCAACAGGAACTCCAGGTCGACCAGCCCGCCCTCGCCCTGCTTGAGGTCGAAACGGGCCGCATCGCTGCGGTCGAGCTCGGCGCGCATGCGCCGGCGCATCGCCACCACGTCCTCGCGCAAGGCCTGCGGATCGCGCTGCGCGCACAGCGATTGCGTGCGCACCTGCTCGAACGCCGCGACGACGCGCTCGCCGCCGGCCACCGCCCGCGCGCGCACCAGCGCCTGACGCTCCCAGGTCCAGGCGCGCTCGCGCTGGTAGGCAGCGAAGCTGGCGACGGTGGACACCAGCAGGCCCTTGGCGCCATCGGGGCGCAGGCGCACGTCGACCTCGTACAGCCGCCCGGCCGGCGAGACGGTGCCGAGGAAGCTCACCAGCTTCTGCGCCAGCTTGGCGTACCAGCGCGCCGCCTCCAGCGGCCGCGCGCCATCGGAGAGCGCGTCCGGCGCGGCGTCGTAGAGAAAGACCAGATCGAGGTCGGAGCCGAAGTTGAGCTCCTCGCCGCCGAAGCTGCCGTAGCCGAGCACGGCGATGCCGGCGTCGGGCACGCGGCCGTGCTGCGCGGCCAGTTCGCGCTCGACCTGCGCCAGCGCCGCGCCAACGATCAGCTCGGCCAGCCAGGCGAGCTGACGCACCGCGTCGCGGGCCGGCTGACGCCCGGACAGCGTGGCCAGTGCAATGCGGAACGATGCCCCCTGGCGGAACTCGTTGAGCGCCAGCAACACGCTCTCGGCGTCCTCGGCATCGGCACGAGCCAGCGCGCGGGCCAGCTCCTCGGTGAGGGAGGCCCGGTCCGGTACCGGGCCGGCGGCGCGCACGTCGAGCAGTTCGTCGAGCAGCAGCGGGTGCTGTTCCAGCCGCTCGGCGAGCAGGGCGCTGCGCGCGGTCACGTCGACCAGCCGCTGCAGCGCGGCCGGCTGCTCCTCCAGCAGTGCGAGGTAGCTGGTGCGACGGGCGATGGCGTGCAGCAGGCCGAGCAGGCGCGGTACCGCCGCGTCCGGCGCATGGCTCTGTGCCGCCGCGGCGAGCAGGGCGGGCAGCACGTGGTCGAGCCGGGCGCGGCCGCGCGCCGAGAGCGCGCGCAGCGCCGGGCTGCGGGCGAAGTCGCGCAACACGGCATCGATGCCGGCGACGTCGCCGAAGCCGCTCTCGCCGAGCACGCCGGGCTCGCCGCCGTCGGGCAGCGCGCGCCAGTAGGTCGCCAGGGCGCTGGTCTGCGCTGCGCGCCGGCGCGGCGCCAGCAGACGGTCGAACTCCTCCGACACCGCCGTGCGGTGGGCCGCGAGTTCGGCGTACAGCGCCTCCCAGTCGGCGAAGCCCAGCGTCACCGACAGCCGCGCACGGGTCAGCGGATCGTCCGGCAAGGTGTGGACCTGCTGATCGGCAAGCATCTGCAGGCGGTTCTCCAGCCGGCGCAGGAAACGGTAGGCGACGGCCAGCCGTTCGCCGGTCGCGTCGTCGAGGTGACCGGCCTGCACCAGCGCGGCGAGCGCGCGCAGCAGATTGCGCTGCCGCAGTTCCGGCTCGCGGCCACCGCGGATCAGCTGCAGCGCCTGGGCGAGGAACTCGATTTCGCGGATGCCGCCGGGGCCAAGCTTGACGTGCTCGGCCAGTTCGCGGCGCGCGACCTCGGCGGCGATCAGCGCCTTCATCTCGCGCAGGCCGTCGAGCGCGGTGTAGTCGAGGTAGCGGCGGTAGACGAACGGCCGCAGCGTGTCGAGCAACGCCTCGCCGGCGGCGCGGTCGCCGGCCACCGGGCGCGCCTTGATCCAGGCGTAGCGCTCCCAGTCGCGGCCCTCGCGCTGGAAGTACTGCTCCATCGCCGAAAAGCTCAGCGCCAGCCGGCCGCTGGCGCCGAACGGCCGCAGCCGCATGTCGACGCGGTGGCAGAAGCCCTCGGCGGTGACCTCGTCGAGCAGCTGGATCAGTCGCTGGCCGAAGCGGGCGAACCAGGTTTCGGCATCGAGCGGGCGCGCTCCGTCGCTCTGCCCGCCCTCGGGATAGGCGAACACCAGGTCGATGTCGGAGGAGAAATTCAACTCGCCGCCGCCGAGCTTGCCCAGGCCGAACACCACCAGCCGCTGCGCCGTGCCGGCGGCGTCGCGTACCCATCCGTGGCGCTGGACGAACTGCGTTTCCAGCGCCGTCAGCGCGGTGTCGAGGCAGGCTTCGGCCAGCCGCGAACTGCCGGCCAGCGTGGCTTCGACATCGTCGAGTCCGTTGACATCGCGCCACACCAGCCGCAACGACTGGCGGCGGCGATAGCGACGCAACCGCGCGGGCCATTGCGGCTCGTCCTCGGCCGCGAGCCGTGGCGGCGCGATGTCCGCCTCGATGCCGTCGAGCCAGTCCGGCATGCGCTGCAAGGCGTCGAAGGCGAAGTCGCTGGCGAGCAGCAGGCGTTCGATGCCGGGGCGTCGTGCAGGGTCGGCGATCGCGGCAGCCAGGCCGGGGTCGGCCTCGGCCAGGCGCTCCAGCCGCGGAGCGAGGAAGTCGGCCAGCGCGGGCGGCAGCGTCGGTGTGGGCATCGGCGGATTCTGTCACAGCCGCGTGGGTGTCCTCGCGCTGGCGGCCGAAAGCGACAGGCCCGGCATTGCGCCGGGCCTGTCGGGTTGCCTCACGCCCGTGCTGCGGCCATCACGGCCGTGCGATGGTGATCACCGGCGAGGTCCAGGTTTCCCAGTGCGCCGGGTCGCTGTCGTCGCCAAGCGCCTTGAGCACCGACAGCGTGACCACGTACTGGCCGTTGGGCACGGTGTAGGTCTTCCTGCCGGCGACGGTGGTGCCGTCCCAGCCGAAAGCGAAGAAGCCGGTCGCGGTGCTGTTGCGGGCCACGTGCTCCAGGTCGAGCGCGCGGTGCCAGCTCTTGCCGGTGACCGCGTCCCTGACCTCGAAGCGGACGCGGCGGGCGCCATGGTCGAAATGCACCGCGAAGTACGGGATGTTCATCGGATCGGTCATTGAGTAGGTCTCGCCGGCCGGACGGTTCGCATAGCTGGTTTCGCCCGTCCGGCGCGCCAGCCACGGGAAGCCGTTGGCGGTCGGCGTGAGCACCTGGCGCGCCTGGTAATCGCCGACGTAGCCGGCGAAGGGCACCTGCACCGCCTGGCCGCCGTCGTCCGGCGTCAGCACGATGTAACCGCCGTAGATGCCGCCGGCCGGCACGCTGGTCGGTGCGGTGACGGTGACGTCCAGCGAGGCCGCACCGCCGGCCGGCACGCTGACCGTGGCGGCGCCGAAGCTCACCTGCGCATTGGAGGCGAAATACGTCAGCGAGAAGCTGCTCGGGCCGGTGGCGATCGCATTGACGAAGCTCGGCGTGTAGGTCACCGCGTGCCCGGCCTTGTTGGAGATCCGCAGCGTGCGCACGGCCGGCCCGTGCTCGCTCTCGCCGAGCGAGAGCTTGGCCGGCTCGACCCGTGTGGTGGCCAGCACCGACTTGTCGACCCGCACCATGCCGGCGCCCTGGCGATGCGCCATGTCCAGGAAGCCCAGGCCCGGATTGCCCGACCATGGCTTGGGCTCGGCGCTGTTCTGCAGGACCGCCGCCATCGCCTGCGCGGGCGTGCGCGGTGCGGCCTGCAGCACCAGCGCGGCGGCGCCGGCCACGTGCGGCGACGACATCGAGGTGCCGCTCAGGCTGGCGTAACCGCCGAACTCCAGCGGATAGGGGGCGTAGATGTTCCCGCCGGGGCCGCCGATGTCCGGCTTGAGCACCAGCTCGTAGGTCAGGCCGTGCGAACTCGATGCCGAGATCAGGCCGCCGCCGGGATTGGGGAAGGACGCGCCGGTGCGCCAGGTCAGCGTGACCGGACCGGCCGCCAGGCGGGTGTCGATCAGGTTGCCGTCGGCCTGGGTGATGGCGCCGACCGGGATGGTGATGGCCGGCTCACCAGCCACCGTCGGGCTGAAGCTGCCGGCGACGTTGTTGTACAGGATCACACCGGCGGCGCCGGCGTTCTGCGCGTTGAGCGCCTTGATGTGGAAGCTGCAGGTGCCGCGGCGGATCAGCGCGACCTTGCCGGTGAGACTGTCGGCCGGCAAGGCGCTGCAGGCGTCGGCCGTCGACGTCTGCGTGCCGGTGCGCGCCATCTCCACGCTGCCGCTGGTCGGCGCGGCCGGCGCGCCGGTGGCGCGGTTGTAGCCGATCAGGCGGTCGTCGGGCGAGATCGAGAACGCCGGCAGGAAGGCGTGGGTGTTGAGGTAGTTGGCGACGCCGATCACCTTGTCGCCCACCCCCGGCGCCCCGGCCGCGTACAGACCGCTGGTGCCGCTGTTGCCGATCGAGGCGACCACGACCACGCCCTTGTTCACCAGCCGGGTGGCGGCCTGGGCGGTCGGGTATTGCGGCCAGGCCTGGAACGCGGCGCCGATGCTCATGTTGAGCACATGCATGCCGTCCGCCAGCGCACGCTCCATCGCCGCCACCATGATGTCGGCCGAGGTCGAGCCCGTGCAGCCGAACACACGGTAGGCGCCGAGCCGGGCCTTGGGCGCGACGCCCTTGACCGTGCCGTCGGCCGCGACGATGCCGGCGACATGGGTCCCGTGGCCGTTGCAGTCGTCGGGACGGCCGCCGGGCACCGGCGCCACCGGGCCGGAGGGGCCGGTGTAGGCGTCGCCGACGAAGTCGTAGCCGGCGACGATCTTGGCGTTCGGGAACGGGGTGTCGTTGGCGCCCGGCACGCCGTTGCCGCCGAAATCGGGATGGTCGATGTCGATGCCGGTATCCATGATCGCGACGCGGATGCCGCTGCCGTCCAGGCCGAGCTCGGACTGGGCGATGTCGGCGCCGGTCATGGCCAGCGCGGTGTACATGTCCGCCACCGCCTCGCGGGTGACCTCCGGACGCTGGAAGGTTTCGACCGGATAGACCGCGCGCACGCCCGGCAGGCGCTGCAGGGCGGCCAACTGCGAGACGTCGGCGTGAACCGAGAACCCGTTGAACAGCGTGTCGTAGGCGAAGCGTTCGCTGTAGCGCACGCCGGCGCTGCGGGCCGCGGCGCGGAAGCTGGCCTTCTCGGCCTGCAGGGCGCGGGCATTGCCGCCATCGGCGATCGGCGCACCACCGAGTTCGATGAACCACAGGGCCGGCGTTTCGTCGACCGCCGTGCCTTCAACGATCGAGTCCTGCGGCAGCAGCGGCTGGACCGGCTGGTACGCCCCGCCGGCATGCAGTCCCCCGGCGAGACACAGGCTCGCCCATGCCGCCGCAGCGGCGAGTTTCGTCTTTTTCACGTGAACCCCCTTGATAGCGATGGTTGTCCGGCAGGCCCGATTGTGTGATCTGCATCACAAATCGCACTGCGGTTGATAGCAGAGCCCGGGCAGACTGGCTTGCTGCGATGCAGCGCCACGCAGGAAATGTGTGCAAGCGATTGATCGGCCGGCATCTCCCGATCCGCCCCTGGCTGCGGACCGGGGCCCGGAGTGCGGCTTCAAACGCACGTTTGCGCGATCCACGGCGTCGCTCGCGGTCCCGCAGCGGGAGCGCCGCAATCGCTCGCCCGGCCGGCCGCTACTGGACGCGCGCCTTCTGCGCCAGCACCCGCTCGGCGAACAGCCGCGGCGGCAGCGGCGGGCTGCGCAGGAAGCCCTGGTAGGCGGTGCAGCCGTGGGCGCGCAGCCAGTCGAGCTGGGCCTCGGTCTCCACGCCCTCGGCGACCACGCTCAGACCGAGGTCGCGGGCCAGATTGATCACCGCGCGGGTGATCATGGCCGGGTGACGCTCACGGTCGGCCGCCTGGACGAAGCTGCGGTCGATCTTGAGCACGTGCAGCGGCAACTGGCTGAGATAGGCCAGTGAGGAGTAGCCGGTGCCGAAATCGTCCACCGCGACCCGCACGCCGAGCTCGCCGAGCCGGTGCAGCATCGGCAGCACGTCCTCGACCCGCTCCATCAGCGTGCTCTCGGTGATCTCCACGCACAGCCCGTCGGCTGGCAGGCCGCTGGCCTGCAGGGCGCGCTCGGCCAGCGCGGCGACATCGGCACGCAGCAGCTGTACCGCCGAGAGGTTCACCAGCACCGGAATCGGCGGATAGCCGGCTTTTCGCCAGGCCATCGCCTGACGGCAGGCCGCCAGCATCACCCACTCGCCGATCGGCAGGATCAGGCCGCTGTGTTCGGCCACGGCGAGGAACTCGCCGGGCGGAATCAGGCCGCGGACAGGATCGCGCCAGCGCAGCAGCGCCTCGGCGCCGTAGAGGGCGTCGTCGGTCAGGGCGTACACCGGCTGGAAGTGCAGCTCGAACTCCTCGCGTTCCAGCGCGCGCCGCAGGCCGGCCTCCAGCGACAGGCGTCGCACCGCGTCGGCGTTCATCGCCGGCGTGAAGAAGCAGAAGTTGTCGCGGCCGAGCGCCTTGGCGGCGTACATGGCGGTGTCGGCGTTGCGGATCAGCGTCTCGGCGTCCTCGCCGTCCTGCGGAAAGCAGCCGATGCCCAGGCTGGTGGTCACGCTCAGCTCGAAGTTATCGAGCGTGATCGGGGCCCGCAGTTCGGCCAGCACGCGGGCGGCGATCCCGGCGATGTGCGTGGGGTCGGTCACGCCCGGCAGCAGCACCACGAACTCGTCGCCGCCCAGTCGCGAGATCGTGTCCTGCTCGCGCAAGGCCTGGACCAGCCGCCTGGACACCTCGCGCAACAGGGCGTCGCCCTGGGTGTGGCCGAGCGAGTCGTTGACCTGCTTGAAGTTGTCCAGGTCGAGGAACAGCAGGGCGAAGCCGGTGCCGCTGCGCCGCGCCTCGACCAGGCAGCGGTCGATGCGGTCGGAGAACAGGGTGCGGTTGGGCAGGCCGGTCAGCGGGTCGAAGAACGCCAGCTCCTGGATGCGCTGCTCCTGCCGGCGCCGCTCGGTGACGTCCAGCGCGGTGCCGATGATGCGCAACGCGCGGCCACGCGCGTCCCGCTGCACCAGCGAGGACTCGTGGAAGATCCGCTCCTCGCCGTCGGGCCGGCACAGGCGGTACTCGAACTGCACCCATTCGCCGGCGCGCACGGCATTGCCGATCGCTTCGCTGACCTTCCCGCGATCTTCCGGGTGCACCAGATCGAGGAAATTCTCCAGCGAGGGCTGCCAGTGCGCCGGGTCGACACCGAACAGGGTGTAGAGCTGCTCGGACCACCAGACCGTGCCGTCGGCGGACCATTCCCAGCTGCCCACACCGGCCGCGCGCTGTGCCAGGCGCAGGCGCAGCTCGCTCTGGCGCAGCGCTTGCAGGTCACGCAGGCGCTCGCGGGTGAGCATCGCCTGCGCGGCGATCTGCGCCAGCGCACGGGCGAAGGACAGCTCTTCCGGGCTCCAATGGCGCGCGCGTCCGACCTGCTCGAAGCAGATCACGCCGACCAGCTCGCCGGCCAGGATCACCGGCACGTCGAGCAGCGCGCGCACTCCCGAGGGACGCAGGAAATGCTCGGTCAGCTCACGGGTACGCGGATCGCGCAGGGCATCGCCGGCGTCGATGACCTCGCCGCGGCGCAGGCATTGGAAGTAGGTCGGGAAATCGTCGATCCACAGCGGCTCGGCCGGGGAATCGACCGGCCCCATCGTGCGTGCGACCGAGTGCGGGCGGATGCGGCGGCCTTCGTCCTCGACCAGCCAGAGGCTGGCACTGCTGACCTCGAGCAGGGCGCGGGCACCCTCCAGCAGCCATTCGCAGACCGTTTCCAGGTCGCCCGAGGCCACGCCCGGATGCACCGCCAGCTCGGCCAGCAGGCGCGATTCGCGCTCGCGCCGCTCGATGGCGCGCTGCTGCGCGACCTCGGCGCGGCGCGTCTCGCTGATGTCGCGGGCCAGCACCAGCGCCACGCCGTCATTGCCGTAGCGGGCGGCGGAGGCGATCACCTCAACCTGGATGTGGTCGCCGCCGTGGGTGCGGAAGCGTCGTTCCTCGCGCAGCACCTCGCCCGAACGCAGCACCGACCAGAAGCGGTGACGCATCGCCTCGTCGATGTCCGGATCGATGTCGCCGGCATGCAGCGCCAGCAGCTCTTCGCGGCGGTAGCCGAGGCGACGGCAGGCCACCTCGTTGGCATCGCGGATCGACTGGTCCGCCGCCGCCACCACCAGCAGCATCAGCCCGGCGCCCTCGACCGCGGCGCGGGTGCTGTCGAGCTCGTGGGTCAGGTCCTGGAGACGGCGCGCCGGATCGGCGGAGGAAGGCAGGGCGGGGGTCCGGGTCGGCGGCATGACCGTCGTATCGGCCGCCCGGCGCGAAACTGTAGCCCCGACCGCATCGGCGATCCGGCCCCGGAAAAGACAAGCCCGCATCGGTTCGCACCGGATGCGGGCCTGGCTCCCTCCCCCCATGTCGGGAGCCCTGAGCCTAACGATCTGGGTGGGAAGGTCACGCTGCAGTGCAAAACTGCACTTGAAAGGACAGTATTGCCGTGTCTGCCGCGTGCGCATCGAGGCGGGGCCGGGACCACCCCCTCCCCGACTCGATGTCCCGGCCGGGACATCCCTCCGCAGCCGGGCTCCCCGGGACTCAGGCGGCCACCGCCGCCCTGTCGCTGTGGAACTGTTCCTCCTCGGTGCTGCCCTTCATCGCCGTGGTCGAGCTCTGGCCACTCTGGATCACCTGGGTGACGACATCGAAATAGCCGGTGCCCACTTCGCGCTGGTGCTTGACCGCGGTGAAGCCGCGCTCGGCGGCGGCGAACTCCTTCTCCTGCAGCTCGACGAAGGCGCTCATCTGGCGGCGGGCATAGCCGTGGGCCAGTTCGAACATGCCGTAGTTGAGGCTGTGGAAACCGGCCAGGGTGATGAACTGGAACTTGTAGCCCATCGCCGCAAGCTCCTTCTGGAACCTGGCAATCGTGGCGTCATCGAGGTTCTTCTTCCAGTTGAAAGAGGGCGAGCAGTTGTAAGCCAGCAGCTTGCCCGGGTACCTGGCATGGATGGCCTCGGCGAAGCGCCGGGCGAAAGCGAGATCGGGCTTGCCGGTCTCACACCACACCAGATCGGCATAGGGCGCATAGGCCAGCCCGCGGCTGATGGCCTGCTCGGCCCCCGGACGCACCTTGAAGAAGCCCTCCACCGTGCGCTCACCGGTGCAGAAGGGCTTGTCGTTGTCGTCGATGTCGGAGGTGAGCAGGTCGGCCGCTTCGGCATCGGTACGGGCGACGATGAGCGTGGGCACGCCCATCACGTCGGCGGCGAGGCGTGCGGCATTGAGCTTTTCGATCGCCTCGCGGGTGGGCACCAGCACCTTGCCGCCCATGTGGCCGCACTTCTTCACCGAGGCGAGCTGGTCCTCGAAGTGCACGCCGGCCGCGCCGGCCTCGATCATCGCCTTCATCAGTTCGAAGGCATTGAGCACACCTCCGAAACCGGCCTCGGCATCGGCCACGATCGGCTGCAGGAAGTCGATGTCGTCCCGCCCTTCCGCATGCTGGATCTGGTCGGCACGCAACAGGGTGTTGTTGATGCGCTTGACCACCTGCGGCACCGAGTTGGCCGGATATAGCGACTGGTCGGGGTACATCTCGCCGGCGAGATTGGCATCGGCCGCCACCTGCCAGCCGCTGAGGTAGATGGCCTTGAGGCCGGCCTTGACCTGCTGCATGGCCTGGTTGCCGGTGAGCGCACCGAGCGCATTGATGAAGTCCTCGGTCTGCAGGTAGCGCCAGAGCTTCTCCGCGCCGAGCCTGGCCAGGCTGTGCTCGACCGGCACGGTGCCGCGCAGACGCACCACGTCCTCGGCGCGGTAGTTGCGGGTGATGCCCTTCCAGCGGGGGTTGGTGGCCCAGTCGCGGGTGATTTCTTCGGCAGTGGGGAGGCGGTTCATGGCGGAGGTCCTTGGCGGGTGGTGAGTGGTGGGAATGGCTGAGAGGAAAGCAGGGGCTGGTCAGACGGCGCGGAGTTCCGGCCCGATCAGTGCCGGATAGGCCACGACGGTGAGGAAAGGCTCGAGGCTGTCGGCATGGGTGAGGCGGTCGAGCAGCGCGATGGCTTCGTCGATGCGCTCGCCACCCGGCAGATTCCGGCGATCGCCGATACGCGAGGGCAGATTGATGAGTGCGCGCTCGAACAGCGCCCAATCCACCGGCGTGCCATCGTCCAGGGCCAGGGGCTCGGCGGCCACACCGCCGCGGGCGGCGATGGCCGGGTAGTGCAGCCATTGCCAGAGCTGGGCGCGGCAGATCTCGGCGGTGGCGGCGTCCTCCATCAGGTGGTGGATCGGCACGCAGCCGTTGCCGGCCAGCCACGCCGCCAGGTAGCGCACGCAGACCTCGACGTTGTTGTCGAAGCCGGCGCGGGTGATGGTGCCGACGCAGGGCTTCAGCAGGTCATCGCGGGTGACATGCACGTCCTCGCGCTTCACGTGCTGCTGGTGCGGTGTGGGCATGTGGGCGTCGAACACTTCGCGGGCCAGCGGGATCAGGGCCGGATGCGCCACCCAGGTACCGTCGTGCCCGGCCATGACCTCGCGCAGCTTGTCGGCGCGCACGCGCTCCATGGCGCGGGCATTGGCCTCATCGTCGCCCTTGATCGGAATCTGCGCCGCCATGCCGCCCATGGCATGGGCGCCGCGGCGGTGGCAGGTCTGGATCAGCAGCTCGGAATAGGCCTTGAGGAAGGGCTGCGACATCGTCACCTGGCCACGCTCCGGCAGCACCCGGTCGCGGTGCCGGCGCAGGGTCTTGAGGTAGCTGAAGATGTAGTCCCAGCGCCCGCAGTTGAGCCCGACGATGCGGCCACGCAGGGCGTGCAGGATCTCGTCCATCTCGAAGACCGCGGGCAGGGTCTCGATCAGCACCGTGACCTTCATCGTGCCGATGTCGAGATCGAGCCGCATCTCCAGGAAGGCCAGCACCTCCTCCCAGAGCTGCGCTTCCTCCATGCACTCCATCTTCGGCAGGTAGAAGTACGGGCCCCGGTCGCGCCAGGCCAGGGCGCGGGCGTTGTGGAAGGCGAAGGTGGCGAGGTCGAACAGCGCGCCCGACATTGGCTGGCCATCGACGGTGACATGCGCCTCGTCGAGGTGCCAGCCGCGCGGACGCACGATCAGCACGGTCTGGCTGGCCGGGTCGAGGGCGTAGCGCTTGCCAGTCTCGGGGGCGGTGTAGGCGAGGATGCCGTCCACCGCGTCGCGCAGGGCGCGCTGGCCGGTGATCTGATTGGTGAAGGACGGCGCGTTGCTGTCCTCGAAATCGGCCATGAAGCAGTTGGCGCCCGAATTCAGGGCGTTGATCACCATCTTCGGATCGACCGGCCCGGTGATCTCCACCCGGCGATCGCGCAGCGCGGCCGGAATCGGCGCCACCGTCCAGCCGCCCTCGCGGATGGCCCGGGTGTCGGCGCGGAAGTCCGGCAGCTCGCCGGCATCGAAGGCCGCCTGGCGGGCCACCCGGGCGGCCAGGCGCTCACGGCGGGCGGGTTCGAACAGACGGTGCAGATCGGTGAGCAGGGCCTGCAGGGCCGGAGTCAGGATGGTCTCCTCACCAGGCACCGGGCGGCCGACGCGGCGGAAACCCTCGGCCGGAACGCGGGCCGGGCTGGAGACAGGCGGAGACTGGCTGGCGCTGGCGGAGGCAGTGGCAGTGGCAGACATGGCGGCTCGCTCATGGAACTGGCTCCACGCTGTTACGCTGCACCTGCTTTTACAAGGCAAATCTTTGGATATTCTTCATAAGATTTTCTAATGCGAGTCCGAAAAGATGGCCAACACGCCGCGAAAACGCAGCCAAAAGTCGGCATCCAAGACGGAGTCCGGGCGCTTCTACTACAAGGGAAGCCGCCTCAAGCCACTCCAGGCCTTCTGCCAGGTGGCCCGCCTGGGCTCGGTCTCGCGGGCCGCCGAGGCTCTGTTCCTGAGCCAGCCGGCCGTCTCCCTGCAGTTGAAGGCACTGGAAAGTCACTACGGCGTTCCGCTGCTGGAACGCGTGGGCCGGCGGCTCTCGCTGACCCGGGAAGGCGAAGCGCTCTACGACCTCGTCCGTCCCCTGCTGGAGGGCTTCGAGAGCCTGGACGAGGCCTTCCGCAACAGCCAGCAGGGCCTGGACGGCGGAGAAGTGAACATCGCGGCCGGCAGCTCCACCTTGCTGCACCTGCTACCGGCAACATTGGCCGCTTTCCGCCGTCAGCGTCCCGAGGTCCGGGTGCACTTGCACAGCGTCACCGGCCGGGCCGGGCTGGAGAAACTCCGCGCTGACGAGGTCGATTTCGCCGTGGGGGCGATGTGGGAGGTGCCCAACGACATCGACTACGCCCCGTTGCAACGCTTCGACGCCATGCTGATCACCGCCCCCGGGCACCCGCTGGCGAAGAAGGCGAACCCGACGCTCGAAGACCTCTCGCCCTATGGCCTGATTCTGCCGCCGAAGCAGCTCTCCACCTGGCGCATGGTGACCACCGCCTTCGAGCAGCGCCGCCTGCCCTACCGCGTGGCCATCGAGGTCGGCGGCTGGGAAGTGATCAAGCAATACGTGGCCCAGGACCTCGGCATCGCCATCGTCTCGGCGTTATGCCTCACCGAGGCCGACAAAGGGCGCCTCGTCGCCAGGCCGATGCGCGAGTACTTCCCCTCGCGCAGCTACGGCGTGCTGGTGCGCAAGGGCAAGGTCCTGTCGAGCCCGGCACGCGCCTTCGTCGACCTCATCAAGCCTGGCCTGTTCCAGCGCAAGGACTGGTTCGAGGCCGGGCATTCGGAGCGCTGATCCGGGCGAGGGCCGGCGCCCGGAAGCGGCGCACATTGCGCTGGCCGAAGCCATGGCAGGCGGAGGGCCACCGCCACCCGTTCAGGTGCAGCCCCCCACCCCCCAGTTACGAGTTACGCCCCCGATTTCGGTCCCTCGATTTCCTTGGACACGCGCTGCGGGATCCTGGCCTCGAGAGGAGCGTCCGGGATCAAGCCCGGAAAGGTCGAGCTGGAGAAGGAGCGCGGCCGCTGGCCGACGAAGTCCGGGCGTGAGCCGGTGCCGAGGCGGCTGCGCGGCGAGGGTTTCAGCCAGTACGGCCATGGGACTGTCTCCCGGCATTGGGATGCTCAGGTTTCGATCAGGCTCTGAAGCCGTTCGCGCAGCTCGGCGAGCTCGTGGTCCGCCCGCCCGCCGTAGCCGGCGAGCAGGAGGGCTGTGGCAATGGCGTCCTGCATGCCGGTATCGACCGGGACACCCAGATCCAGCCCAGTCAGGGCGTCGAGCAGGGCCAGCCAGTCCGCGTCGGACTCCACCCACAGGCCTTCCCGCAACAGCCACTCGAAAACCTCGTGCAGCGTATCCGGCAACTGGGCGAGCAGGGTTGTGCGGCTCAGGTCGGGCTGGGTTTTCTCCAGCGCAGCCAGGACGGCAGCCTGCAGCGCCAGCAGGGCCTGCCGGATCGACTCCGGCCCTGGTGCCGGCGGCAGGGCCGGCTCGTCCGGCAGTGGAGCGGATTCGTCGACGTGGGCCTCGCCCAACAAATCCAGGGCGCTGAAATGAACCGCACTGAAACTGGTGGCGTCCGTACACAGCGCCGACGCAGCCGCGTCAGGCATGAGCACCCGCCCCGATGCAGCCGCCGCTGCCATGCCGCGGCTCAGCATCTGCGGCTGCGGGCGGATCGCGGGCAGTTCCTCGAAGCGCTCGCCATCGGCGCGGCGCCTGACCAGGATGGCGGAGGTGAACGGCGTGAGCAGGCGGTAGCGCAGGGCCAGTTCGCGCTGCTGCCCCTCGTCGTTGGTGGCGCGGTAGCGGGCAAGGCCGAGCAGGGCGAGCCGGTCGGGGCTGGCTTCGACCGGGGTCAGGGCGAACCTCAGCGGCTCGTTCCACAGCGCGCAGCTGGCGCGCACCTGGGTTGCGGGGGCAGGAAGCGCCAGCTGCAGCCCGACCGCATCGCCGCCATAGGCCAGGGCGCTGGCCTCGACCGGGCCAGCCTCGGTCTCGAACTGGAAATGCACCGTCAGCGGCGACGACTGGCGCATGCGCCGCAGCTGGCTCAGCACGGCCCCGGCGATGGCCTCGCCCGGCATCACCTGCTCGAGCTGGCCCCGGGTGCGCGTCGCGAGCGGTTCGAGGGTTTCGAGGCTGGCGCTCGATCCCACCGCGACCACGAACACGCGCACGCCCTCGTCGATGGCGCGCTGCAGGGCGTGTTCGATGTCGTGCGGCTGGATCGCGCCGTCGGTGACCAGGAAGATTGCCTGCGCGCAGGCGGGGTCGCGGGTCAGGGCGAGGTCATCGAGGGCGCGGCCCAGCGCCTTGCCCATCTCGGTGCCGCCGAGGTCGGCCTGAACCGTGGCGGCCAGCTCGGACAGGGAGCGACGCACCGCCTCGCCGACGCGGATCGGACGCCGCAGCAGGGCATGCACGTCGCTGCCGAAGCGCATCACCTGCAGGCGGTCGTTCTCGTCCAGGGCCTGGGCCACGGCTTCCAGCGCGGCGCGGCAGCCGAGGATGGCATCGCCGGCCATCGAGCCGGAGCAGTCCAGCAGCAGGATGGTCTGCAGCGGCTTCTGCGCTTCGTCTGGCGCCGGCGGCAGCAGCACCTGCACGCGTGCGCCGGCAGCATCGCCGTCGGGAAAGCACTCGCCCACGGGCGGCAGCGCGGCATCCAGGCCGAACTCGACCACCACGTCGCCATCCAGCCAGGCATCGATCAGGGCCAGCTCGGCCACCTCGCCGCGACGCTCGAAGCGGGCCGGATGCGAGACGCAGGCCAGGCTGGCGCCGGCGAGGAAACCCTCCACCCGCAGCCGGGCCGAGAGCGCGTATTCGACACCGGCGTCGTGCACCGGCTCGTCCAGTTCGTCCAGATCCCAGGCGCCATAGCGCGGACGCAGGTTCATCGGCAGGCGCAGGCGCAGACGCCGCTCCAGCACGGTCAGCGGCAGGGCATAGCGCAGCGTAAAACGCGCTTCCTCACCCGGGCCGACATTGCCGAGGCTGGCCTGCAGAAGGCCCGGCGCGAGCTGGCGCAGCAGCAGGGCGCTGTCGCCGTCGGAGATCGCATCGTCGTAGCGGCGCAACGCGTCGCGCGCTTCGATCACCTCGGCCTCGATGGTTTCGCCGCCGATCTCGGCCGACAGGCCGAGGAAGGCCGCCGACCGCGGCATCGGGAAGGTGAACAGGGCCTCGATGGCCTTGGGTTCGGCATTGCGGAAGCTGTAACTCACCGCGACCACGGCATCGAGGCCGCGCACGGTCACGTCCAGGTGCGCGCGCTCCAGCGCCTGGCGCGGGGCGGCGGCTGCGGGCAGGGATTCAATCGCCATGATCGGGGTTCTCCTGGTCGGAAGGGGAGCGGGCGAGGTCGGCGTAGGCCGCCTGCACCGCGCGGAACAGCTGGCGTACCTGATCGGAGCTGAGCCCGGCGCGCTCGGGCGCGATGGCCAATTCGACGCCATCGGCGATGAGCAGATGTGAGCGCACCTCCATGCCGCTGGGCCGCAGCGTGCTGCGCGGCGGCTCGCTGCGCGCCGCCAGCAGCTCGGCGATGCCCTCCAGCGACAGCCCGGCCTCGCGCCACTGGCGGATGCGCAGCAGCTGCTCCAGGTGCCGCGGGGTGTAGTAGGCACCGCGCTTCTCGCCCTCGGGCCGGTCCACCAGGCCCTTCTGGATGTAGAAGCGCACGCTGCGCTCCGGCACGCCGGACTGTTCGCTGAGTTGGGTGAGGGTAAGTCGCATAACAGACACTATATCCGACACCAGCGATGATGTAAATGGCAACCCCGCTGCGCGGCGAAAGCTCCGTGCTCCGCGACTGGGCCTCAGTACCGGCCCTTCGCGGCTGGCCGATCGAGGAGAACACCGGCGCGCCCTCGGCAGCGCCCCACAGCGGGGACAGGGCCAGCAGGGCGAAAGCCCGCAGGCGCGCGATCGGCCGGAATGGAGGGCGCAGGCGCGCCAGCCATCACAGGGCGGCGACCGGCAGCGCCACGCCGATCAGCGGCATGCCGACCACATCGATGCCGCGCCGCCTGCCCGGCGAGCTTGCCGGCGGCCGGCGCGTGGCACGCGACGAGGGCTTCGTCAGCTGGTGCGTCGAGCTGCTGGCGCCGCTGGGGGCGATGCACGCCAAGCGCATGTTCGGCGGCCATGGCCTTTGCCCCGATGGGCTGTTCGTCGCCATCATCGCCAACGAGGTGCTGTACCTGAAGGCCGGCGCCGAGACAGCGCCAGGGCATAGGGGATTCAAACACCCTGTTCAGCCAGTCCCTGCTGGCCAACGGCCTGTACAGCGTCCGACCCGCCCAGCGGGGAATCAAGAGCGCGGCCAAAACCACTGGCTTCATCACGATGGAGGGCTTGAGCCACTCACTCCGGGGTACATTGCCTGAGCGGGGGAGCAACATCCGCGACGGCAGCCTGATGATCACCCTGCCGGGGGATGGCTGTGCGCTCACCGGACGCGAGACCAGCCGTACCCGACGAACCGACCCGGATCACCGTTCGAACTTGTCCAAGGAGTCCGACATGCGCATCGCCCTTACGCTTGCCGCCGCCCTCGCCACCACCGCCCAGATCAGCGCGACCGCGCAGGCAGACGACAGCACCCGCTTCGTCCCGGGCATCTGGGAAATCAGGGTCCACAGCCGGATCACGGGCCCGATCGAGTTGGATGACGTCGTGGAAGAGAGCGCCGAGTGCCTGGCCAGTGCGGAGGAGTTGATGGGCAGCAACATGGGCGACGACTGCACCATCACCGGTCGCGAGGTCGGCAGCGAGGGCGGCTGGGCCACCTTCAACTGCACCTACGACACGGACGGGATGCACTCGAAGGCCACCGGCCGCATGGATGTCGTGTTCAAGGGCGAGCACAGCGACGGCACGATGTCGATGCGCATGAGCACGCCGCTGGGCGACCTGGACGTCGACGGCAGCATCACCGCGCGCCGCGTCAACGACTGCTGAACCCGCCTTCCGCCACGGTGCTGGGCAGCAGTCAGGCCGGCACGCCCATGCAGTAGAACAGCAGGCCCAGCGCGACGATGGCCTGCAGCACCGACGTCTGGCGCCAGGCCAGCATCAGCACCAACACCGATAAGACGTTGGTGAACCAGCGGCGAAAAAAAAAACGATCGGGGGCGGGACGGGGGTGGGCAGGACGGCATGGCAAAACGGCACGCAGGGCGCGTCCAAGAAGGGCGCACCGGGCTGGAGGCGAATCGTGGCAGCGGATCGGACGGGCCCTGTGGGCGGGCCGCCGATCCTCACGTCGCCACCGATACCGCGTCGGGCGCACGCATCCCTTGGGTCAGGGCGCGAATCTCGTCCTCTTCCAGCGTCTCGCGTTCCAGCAGCGCCTGCGCACTGCGCTCCAGTATGTCGCGATTGTGCTCAAGAATGGCCATCGCGCGTTCGAACGCCCCCATCACGATGGCACGGATGGCGGCATCGATGCGCGTCTGCGTCGACTCGGCGACACGGCACCCCCCGGCGACCTGTTCCGGCACGTCCAGAAAACGCGGGCGCTGTGCCTCGAAGGCGATATAGCCCAGGTCTTCATCCATCCCGTAACGGGTCACCATGTCGCGCGCGATGTCGGTCGCTCGCGCCAGATCGTCGGCGGCACCGGTCGACAGCTCGCCGAACACCAGCTTTTCCGCCGCACGCCCCCCGAGCAGCACGGCGATCTTGTGCTCCAACTCGCGGCGCCGCATCAAAAACCGGTCTTCGGTCGGGCGTTGCAGGGTGTAGCCCAGCGCGCCCACGCCACGCGGCACGATGGATATCTTGTGCACCGGATCCGACCCCGGCAGTGCCAGCGCCACCAAGGCATGACCCATCTCGTGGTAGGCCACGGTGCGGCGCTCGGCCTCGTTGAGCACGCGGTTGCGCCGCTCCAGACCCGCGACGATGCGTTCGAACGCCGCAGTCAGGTCGGCCATCCCCACGGCGTCGGCCTTGCGGCGGGTAGCCGCCAGCGCCGCTTCGTTGATCAGGTTGGCCAGATCGGCCCCCGAAAACCCGGTGGTCAATCCCGCCACCCGCTCCAGATCGACGTCGGGCGCCAGCCGTACCTTGCGCGCATGCACGCGCAGGATCGCCAGCCGCCCTTTCTTGTCCGGCCGGTCGACCAGCACCTGGCGGTCGAACCGCCCGGCGCGCAGCAGCGCCGGGTCCAGAATCTCGGGCCGGTTGGTCGCCGCCAGAATGATCAACCCCACCGAGCTGTCGAAGCCGTCCATTTCGGTCAGCAGCTGGTTGAGGGTTTGCTCGCGCTCGTCGTGCCCTCCCACCCAGCCACCCGCGCCCCGGGCGCGTCCCAGCGCGTCCAGTTCGTCGATGAAGATGATGGCCGGCGCCTTGGCGCGCGCCTGCTCGAACAGGTCACGCACGCGCGCTGCGCCCACCCCCACGAACATCTCGACGAACTCCGAGCCCGAGATGGAGAAGAACGGCACCCCGGCCTCCCCCGCCACGGCCTTGGCCATCAGAGTCTTGCCAGTGCCGGGCGGCCCCACCAGCAACACGCCTTTCGGGATACGCGCTCCCAGCCGACCATACTCCTGCGGGTGTTTCAGAAAGTCCACCACCTCGGCCAGCTCGGCCTTGGCCTCGTCCACCCCGGCCACGTCGTCGAAGCGCACGCCGGTGTTCTGTTCCACGTACACCTTGGCGCGGCTCTTGCCGATGCTCATGAAGCCGCCCATGCCCTGCTTTTCGGCGAACTTGCGGAACAGGAAGAACCACACCCCAAAAAACACCAGCGCCGGCAGCACCCAGGACAGCACGTCGCGCAGCAATGTGCTTTCCACCACGCGGGTGTAGGGCACATCGTACGGCGCCAGGCGCTCGGCCAGGTCGGGTTCGACCCGGTTGGCCACGATGACCGTCTTGCCGCGCGTGTCGGGCGTCTTCAGCCGCCCGGTGAGGGTGCGGTCGCCCACCAGCACCTCGGCCACACGCCCCTCGCGCAGTGCCTGTTCGAACTCGCTGTACGGCACCGGCTGCACCCTGGTCGCGGCCTGCCACCAGTTCTGCAGCACCAGCAACAACACGAACGCCACCAGCCAGTAACTGGCATTCCACGTCTTTTGCTTGTCCATCAGGGGCCTCCGCTCACGCCGCGCGCACCAGGTGATAGGCCAATTCAGCACGCAGGTGCTGCATCTCTTCGCTGAGACCGGCCACCAGCGCGGCCAGCACCGGCTCGGTATCGAACCAGCGCACGAGGATATAGGAAATTCAAACGCCCTTTTCGGGCGCTGGCTTCGGGCAGCTGGCGGGCAGGTGTCAGGTCACGGCCGCACAGGCGCCAGCTGGGGCCAGCATCGGAGGTCCGCGCGTGGGATTCCGGCTTCGCGGAGCGGCGCAGCGGCGCAGTCCCGCGGCATTTCTCACCGATTCCCGGCAGCGGGCCGAGCGCAGCCCTGCGGGTTGTGGCCGCGTCGTGGCGTCTTCCGGTTTTCGCCCTGGGTTTTTCGACTGAGCCTTGGACAGGCTCCGTGGCCGGCGAGGACTCACGCGGCCGCCGCAGCCAGCGCGCGCGCTGCAGGCCGGTAATGCGCTCGCTCCAGCGCGCCGTGTTTCTGGAAGTGGGCGAGGATGGCGCATGGCGGCGGGTTCCTCGATGCTGGCGACGATCCGTACCGTACCGCCACAGTGGACGCAGGGGGTGACGTCGAGGGAAAAGACCCGATTGAGACGTTGCGCCAGTTCATCGCACAGTGCTCCTGCTGGTGACTGCGCGGCTCGTCGATCGCACGGACCTCCGCCGCTGCGGCATCGGTCGCAGGCCGCTTGCCCCGCCCCGACGGCATCAGCTGTGCACGCGACTTCGCGTTTGCCGCAAAGATGCCGTGGAACCGGGTGAGATGCGCGCGGTACGCCTGCACCAGCGCGTACAGCAGCGTGCGCTCGGGCGCGGGGCGGGCGTGACGCGGATCGGGTCTGGCGGCCGGCAGTGGTGCGCACACCTCTACCTGCCGCCGGGATGCGGCAAGGCGCGGCACAAAGCGCTCCGATGCCCGGACGGCTGCTCAGGGTTGCGTCCGTGATCCGTCGTTCCCATCGGCGGTTTCTGCTTGTCGAATCAGCCGTTGCCGCGGCGCGAGCCAGAGCTTTACGCCTCGGACGCCATGAAGCACGAAGCCCGGCACTGGGCCGGGCTTCGTGGACAGACTCGACGGTGCGGCGTGGATCAGAAGTCCATGTCGCCCATGCCGCCCGGACCGCCGTGGGCGTGCTTGTCTTCCTTCTTCGGCAGTTCGGCCACCATGGCTTCGGTGGTGATCATCAGGCCGGCGATGGAAGCCGCGTTCTGCAGCGCGGTGCGGGTGACCTTGGTCGGATCCAGGATGCCCATCTCGACCATGTCGCCGAACTCGCCGGTCGCGGCGTTGTAGCCGAAGTTGCCCTGGCCGTCCTTGACCTTGTTGACGATCACGCTCGGCTCCTCGCCGGCATTGGCGACGATCTCGCGCAGCGGCGCCTCCATCGCGCGCAGGGCGATGGCGATGCCGTGGTTCTGGTCCTCGTTGGCACCCTTCAGGTTCTCGATGGCCGCCTTGGCACGCAGCAGGGCCACGCCACCACCCGGCACCACGCCTTCCTCGACCGCCGCACGGGTGGCGTGCAGGGCGTCCTCGACGCGGGCCTTCTTCTCCTTCATCTCGACCTCGGTGGCAGCACCCACCTTGATCACGGCCACGCCACCGGCCAGCTTGGCCACGCGCTCCTGCAGCTTCTCGCGGTCGTAGTCGGAGGTGGTCTCCTCGATCTGCGCCTTGATCTGCTTGATGCGAGCCTGGATGGCTTCGGCTTCGCCGGCGCCGTCGATGATGGTGGTGTTCTCCTTGGAGACCACGACCTTCTTGGCGCGACCCAGATCCTTGATGGTGGCCTTCTCGAGCTGCAGGCCGACCTCTTCGGAGATCACGGTGCCGCCGGTCAGGATCGCCATGTCTTCCAGCATCGCCTTGCGACGGTCGCCGAAGCCCGGGGCCTTGACGGCGCAGACCTTGACGATGCCGCGGATGGTGTTGACGACCAGGGTCGCCAGCGCCTCACCCTCGACTTCCTCGGCCACGATCAGCAGCGGCTTGCCGGCCTTGGCCACGCCTTCCAGCACCGGCAGCAGGTCGCGCACGTTGGAGATCTTCTTGTCATGCAGCAGGATGAACGGGTCTTCCAGCTCGGCCGACATCGACTGCTGGTTGTTGATGAAGTACGGGCTCAGGTAGCCGCGGTCGAACTGCATGCCCTCGACCACGTCGAGTTCATTCTCCAGGCCCGAGCCTTCCTCGACGGTGATCACGCCTTCCTTGCCGACCTTCTTCATCGCCTCGGCGATGATGTTGCCGATCGACTCGTCGCTGTTCGCCGAAATGGTGCCGACCTGGGCGATGGCCTTGTCGTCGGCGGTGGGCTTGGAGAGCTTCTTGAGCTCGGCGACGGCGGCGGCGACCGCCTTGTCGATGCCGCGCTTGAGGTCCATCGGATTGAAGCCGGCGGCGACCGCCTTCATGCCCTCGCGGATCAGCGCCTGCGCCAGCACGGTGGCGGTGGTGGTGCCGTCACCGGCATTGTCGGAGGTCTTGGAGGCGACCTCCTTGACCATCTGCGCGCCCATGTTCTCGAACTTGTCGGACAGCTCGATCTCCTTGGCGACGGACACGCCGTCCTTGGTGATCGTGGGGGCGCCGAAGCTCTTCTCGAGCACGACGTTGCGGCCCTTCGGGCCGAGGGTCGCCTTGACGGCATTGGCGAGGATGTTCACGCCGCGGACCATGCGGGCGCGGGCGTCTTCACCGAAACGGATTTCTTTGGCAGCCATGGCTGTTACCTCAAAGACGGAAATGGGAAATGGGAAATCGGCAGAGCGGTCTTCGGAACCGGTGTCAAGACGATCGGCATGGGAGGGGGTGCGCCACCCCGATTACCGATCGGGCCCGCGAAGCGGGCGGCCGGTTACCGACTTGCGGCGACTGGCTCAGCCCAGGATCGCCAGGATGTCGTCCTCACGCACCACCAGGTACTCGGTGCCGTCGAGCTTGACCTCGGTACCGGCGTACTTGCCGAACAGCACCTTGTCGCCCTTCTTCACCTTCGGCGCGCGCACGCTGCCGTTGTCCAGGGCCTTGCCCTCGCCGACGGCGATGACCTCGCCCCGGATCGGCTTCTCGGCCGCCGTGTCGGGGATGACGATGCCACCGGCGGACACCTTTTCTTCTTCCATGCGCTTGATGACGACGCGGTCGTACAGCGGCTGGATGCTCATGACATTCCCTCTAACTGACTGATTGCCAATGAATGAGAGCAGAGCTGTCAGCACTCTGCCCTTGTGAGTGCCAATGATAGCGCGCGACCGCTCCCCCGAGGAAGCGTCGCGACCAGGCCCTAGATAGGGTTGGCCCGGCCGGTTTCAAGCCCCCCGATGGCGGGTCCGCCCGCGACGGCTCTGCTAGCCTTTGCCAACCATGAAGACCCTGCTCATCCACTGCACTTGCCCCGACCGCGACCAGGCCGAGCGCATCGCCCGCGCCCTGGTCGAGGAGCGGCTGGCCGCCTGCGTCAGCCTGCTGCCCGGCCTGCGCTCGGTCTACCGCTGGCAGGGCGCGGTCGAATCCGCCGACGAGACGCTGCTGCTGATCAAGACCGCCGCCGACCGCTTCGACGACCTGCAGGCGCGGCTTCGCGCGCTGCACCCGTATGAACTCCCGGAGATCGTCGCGGTCGAAATCGCCGCCGGTCTACCGCCCTACCTGGGCTGGATCGTCGAGGAAACCCGCGCCCCCGCCCCGTCGCAAGGACACACCGCTTGATCGCTAGGCTCGCCTCCGCCCTGGCCGCGCTCGCGCTGGCCCTCCCGCTGCCCGCCCGTGCCGTCGACCCCAGCGACCTGCTGCCGATCGAGCAGGCCTTCGCCCTGCGCGCCGAGGCGGTCGCACCCGACCGCATCGCGCTGACCTGGGCCATCGCCGAGGGCTATTACCTCTACCGCCACCGCACCGAAGTGCGCGATGGCCAGGGTTTCGCGCCCGGCGCGCTGGAGCTGCCGCCGGGCATCGCCTACCACGACGAATTCTTCGGCGACGTCGAAACCTACCGCGGCGAGCTGCGCGCCGTGCTCACCGGCACACCCGTGCCCGGTGCCAGCCAAGCCACGCTGCGCGTGCGCTACCAGGGCTGCGCCGACATCGGGGTGTGCTATCCGCCGCATACGCAGACGATCACCGTCGCGCTGGCGCCCGCCCCCGCCGGAGCGGAGGACGGGTTGGCCGCACTCAACCGTGCGCTCGGCGTCGGCGCCCCGCTGACCGGCACCGCCCCGGACGGCAGCAGCGTCGACCTGCCGCTGCCACCCGAGCAGGCGTTCCGCTTCGAGGCCATCGCCGCCAGCCCGTCGGCCCTGCTGCTGCGCTTCACGCCGGCGCCGGGCTACTACCTGTATCGCGACCGCTTGGCATTCCGGGTGATCGAAGGCGACGGCGTCGCCCTGGGCGAGCCGCGCTGGCCGGCGGCGCAGGCACACCACGACGACCACTTCGGCGACGTGTCGGTGTACTTCGCCGAGACCGAAGTGCCGCTGCCGCTCGGCCGCAGCCGCGGCGAGGCGCAGGCGCTGCTGCTGGAGGCGACCTTCCAGGGCTGCCAGACCGACGGCGTGTGCTACCCGCCGATGACCCGACAGGTGCGCGTGGACCTGCCGGCCGGCGCCGTCGCCACGCTGCCCGACGCGCCCGCGCGCGCGCCGGCCGGCGCCACCACGCTGGCGCTGGCCCTGCTGCTGGCGCTCGGCGGCGGCCTGATCCTCAACCTGATGCCCTGTGTACTGCCGGTGCTCTCACTCAAGGCGTTGAGCCTGGCCGATGGCGGCCACGGCAATGGCCACGCCGGCCGCCGCGCACTGTGGTACACGGCTGGCGTGCTGGCCAGCTTCGTCGCAGTGGGCCTGTCGGTGCTGGGCCTGCGCGCCGCCGGCGAGTCGCTGGGCTGGGGCTTCCAGCTCCAGCAGCCGCTGGTGGTCGCGGTGCTGGCCTATGTGATGCTCGCCATCGGCCTGAGCCTGTCGGGAGTGTTCAGCCTCGGGCTGGGGCTGTCGGGCATGGGCCAGACGCTGACGGAAAAGAAAGGCCCGGCCGGTGACTTCTTCACCGGCGTGCTGGCGGTGGTGGTGGCCAGCCCGTGCACCGCGCCGTTCATGGGCACCGCACTGGCCTTCGCCTTCGCCGCGCCACCGCTGCTGGCGCTGCTGGTGTTCCTGGCGCTGGGCCTGGGCCTGGCGCTGCCGTTCCTGCTGATCGGCTTCGTGCCGGCGCTGGCGCGCCGCCTGCCGCAACCGGGCGCGTGGATGGAAACCTTCAAGCAGGCGCTGGCCTTCCCGATGTATCTCACCGCGGCGTGGCTGGCCTGGGTGCTGGCCAAGCAGCGCGGCGCCGACGCCATTGGCCTGCTGCTGGCCGGCGCGGTGCTGCTGGCACTGGCGCTGTGGTGGCTGGAGCGGCTGCGCTTCCGCCGCCGTCCGCTGGCGCGCGCTCTGGCGCTGGCGACGCTGGCGCTGGCGCTGCTGCCGCTGTGGGGCGTGCAGCGCCTGCCGGCCACGCCGGGCACGGCCACGCAGGCGGCGGACGACGCCGTGCCGTATTCGGCCGAGCGCCTCGCCGCGCTGCGCCGCGACAACCGACTGGTGTTCGTCAACATGACCGCCGACTGGTGCGTGACCTGCAAGGTCAACGAACGCCGCGTGCTCGGAGGCGACGCCTTCCGCAATGCGCTGGCCGCGGCCGACGGCGTCTACATGAAAGGCGACTGGACCAATGTCGACCCCGACATCACCGCCTTCATCGAATCGCATGGCGCGGTCGGCGTGCCGCTCTACGTGGTCTACCCGCGCAACGGCGGCGAACCGCGGGTGCTGCCGACCGTGCTCAGCGACGGCATCGTGCAGGCGGCGCTGGAGGCCGCGAAGTGAGCGCCTCGTCCTGGCGCGGCCATCTGGCCATCGTCGCGGTCGCCGTGCTGGCCGGCGCGGCCGGGCTGTGGGCCGGACGCTGGTGGTCGCTGCCGGCCGAGCAGCCGGTGCCGGCCGGCGTCACGGTCGCCAAGGTCGGCGATCTTCGCCCGGACCTGCACCTGCCCGACCTCGACGGCATGCCGCAGCCGCTGTCGCGCTGGGACGGCCGCCCGCTGCTGATCAACTTCTGGGCCTCGTGGTGCGGCCCCTGTATCGAGGAAATGCCGCTTCTGGACGCCTTTGCCGCCGAACAGGGCGACAACGGCGTGCAAGTGCTGGGTATCGCGCTGGACAGCGCCGAGGCCGTGCATGCCTTTCTCGAACAGGTGCCGGTGCGCTATCCCATCCTGCTCGACAGCCCGGCCGCCGATGACAGTTCGGTACGGCTGGGCAATACCCGTGGCGTGCTGCCCTACTCGGTGCTGATCGCTGCCGACGGCCGCGTCCGCAAGCAGAAGCTGGGCGTGTTCAGCGCCGCCGAGTTGCGACGCTGGGCGACGGAGTAAGGCCGCCACCGGTCGCCCCGCCCCATCGACGCACGCGATTCAAACATCCGCTTAAATTCCTGCGAACGTCGTTGATCGGGTTGTCAACGGCTGGACAAGCGGCCAGTCGCTCGCACAGACTGGCGGCCCCTGACGGCGCCCCGGGGAGGGCAGCCTTGGCCAAACTCCTGGTCCTGCACGGTCCCAACCTGAACCTGCTCGGCAGCCGCGAGCCGGACGTCTACGGCCGTACCACCCTGGCCGACATCGACGCCGGCCTGCGCCAGCGCGCGCAGGCGGCCGGGCATGTCCTGGAGAGCGTGCAGTCGAATGCCGAGCACGTGCTGATCGAGCGCATCCACCACGCGCGCGACGACGGCACCGCCTTCATCCTGATCAACCCGGCCGCCTACACCCATACCTCGGTCGCCCTGCGCGACGCGCTCGCCGCCGTGGCCATCCCGTTCATCGAGGTGCACCTGTCGAACCCACACGCCCGCGAGCCGTTCCGCCGCCACAGCCATTTCAGCGACCTGGCGGTGGGCGTGATCGCCGGCTTCGGCGCCGACAGCTACCGTCTCGCGCTGGAGGCCGCGCTGGCGCGGCTGCCCGGCCACTGACCGACCCGTCGCCGCGCGCGACACCCCTTTCCAGACCAGAACGAGGCCGGCATGGACCTCCGCAAAATCAAGAAACTGATCGACCTGCTCGAAGAATCCAACCTCGCCGAAATCGAGATCAAGGAAGGCGAGGAGAGTGTGCGCCTGTCACGTGTGCCCAAGGGCGGCGTACCGGCGATGGCCGCCCCCGTTGCCGCACCGATGCAGGCCGAGCATCACCGCCCGGCCGCCGCGCCGGCGGCGCCCGCCCCCGGCCCCTCGGCCGAGTCGGTCGGCAAGAGCGTCAAGGAGGCGCCGGACGGGCACGTCGTGCGCTCGCCGATGGTCGGCACCTTCTATGCCTCGCCGAACCCGGAGGCGCCCGCCTTCGTCAAGGTCGGCCAGACCGTCAAGGCCGGCGACACGCTGGGGATCATCGAGGCGATGAAGATGTTCAACCCGATCGAAGCCGACGTCTCCGGCACCGTCACCGCCATCCTGGTCGAGAACGGCCAGCCGGTGGAGTTCGACGAGCCGATGTTCGTCATTTCCTGAGAGCGGAAACCGGGAATCGGAAACCGGAGACCGGAAGAGCGCGTCGCTGACGCCCGCCCTCCGGCTACCGGCTGCCGGTTGCCGGCTACCGTGGTCGAAACGCCACAGGACGCCCTTTCAATGCTGGACAAAGTCGTCATCGCCAACCGCGGCGAAATCGCGCTGCGCATCCTGCGCGCCTGTCACGCGCTCGGCATCAAGACCGTGGCGGTGCACTCCACCGTCGACCGCAATCTCAAGCACGTCGCCATGGCCGACGAGTCGGTGTGCATCGGCCCGCCGCCGTCGGCACAGAGCTACCTGGACATCCCGGCGATCATCGCCGCCGCCGAGGTCACCGACGCCCAGGCCATCCACCCCGGTTACGGCTTCCTCTCCGAGAACGCCGATTTCGCCGAGCGGGTGGAGCAGTCCGGCTTCATCTTCATCGGGCCGCGCGCCGACACCATCCGCCTGATGGGCGACAAGGTCGAGGCGATCAAGGCGATGAAGGCGGCCGGCGTGCCCTGCGTGCCCGGCTCCGGCGGCCCGCTCGGCGACGACCCGGCCGAGAATGCGCGCATCGCCGAGGAGATCGGCTACCCGGTGATCGTCAAGGCTGCCGGCGGTGGCGGCGGCCGCGGCATGCGCGTGGTGCACACCGCCGCCGCGCTGCACAACGCCATCGCCACCACCAAGTCCGAAGCCAAGGCCGCGTTCGGCAACGACATGGTGTACATGGAGAAGTTCCTGGAGAACCCGCGCCACGTGGAGATCCAGGTGCTCGCCGACGGCCAGGGCAACGCCATCCACCTCGGCGAGCGCGACTGCTCGATGCAGCGCCGCCACCAGAAGGTGGTGGAGGAGGCGCCGGCCCCCGGCATCACCGAGGCGCAGCGCGCCGAGATCGGCCAGGTCTGCGTCGAGGCCTGCCTGCGCATCGGCTACCGCGGCGCCGGCACCTTCGAGTTCCTGTACGAGGACGGCCGCTTCTACTTCATCGAGATGAACACCCGCATCCAGGTCGAGCACCCGGTCACCGAGATGGTCACCGGCATCGACCTGGTGCGCGAGCAGCTGCTGATCGCCGCCGGCCACAAGCTGTCGATCCGGCAGGAGGACGTGGTGCTGCGCGGCCACGCCATCGAGTGCCGCATCAACGCCGAGGACCCGGACACCTTCATGCCCTGCCCCGGCCTGATCAAGCACTTCCACGCCCCTGGCGGGCCGGGCGTGCGCGTGGACAGCCACATCTACGAGAGCTACCGGGTGCCGTCGAACTACGACTCGATGATCGGCAAGCTCATCGTCCACGGCGCCGACCGCGCCCAGGCCATCGCCCGCATGCGCGTGGCGCTCTCGGAGATGGTCATCGACGGCATCAAGACCAACATCCCGCTGCAGCAGCGCATCATGGCCGACCCCGGCTTCCGGCAGGGCGGCATGAACATCCACTACCTGGAAAAGCGCCTGAAGGAGCAGAAGGAGAAGGCGATCGGGCTGGGCTAAACTCCAGCCGTCGCCGCACCCTCGCGCCGGAACGCCGGAGTACGCACATGAACGACAAGCCGTTGTACGTGCATGCCGAATGGGATGCCGAGGCGCGCGTGTGGTTCGCCACCTCGAACGACGTGCCCGGCCTCGCCACCGAGGCCGACACGGTCGAGGCGCTGGTGGCCAAGCTGGAGACGATGATCCCGGAACTGCTCGCGGCCAACGGCGCGGCGGTGGAAGGCGATATTTCCTTCGAGCTGCTGGCCCGCCGCTTCGACCATGTCCGCCCGGCCGCCTGATGGTCGAGAGCTACACCGACGCGCTGAAGCGACTGCTGCGCGACGCCGGCTGCGAGTTCATCCGCCACGGACGCGGCGATCACGAAATCTGGCGCTCGCCGCTCACCGGCCTGCACTTCGTGGTCGACGGGAAGATCAAGTCGCGCCACACCGCCAACGCCGTGCTCCGGCAGGCGGGTCTACCCAAGGCTTTCTGACGGACAAGAGCATCGTCTGATACACGCGCCAGCGAGTAGGGAGTAGCTCGGATGAAGGCGCGCAGCGCCACAATCCGGGAACCCGTGCCCCGGATTCCGCTTCGCTGCACCCGGGTCAATTCACTTGCCTCACCCATCGAACCGATTCCAAACCGACGCCACCGTGCCCTACCTCGAACTCTCACTGCGCTGCCGCGAATCCGACCAGCCGCGCGTCGAGGCCGCGCTGGAGGACATCGGTGCGCTCTCGGTCACGCTGATGGATGCCGAGGCGGAAACGCCGAACGAGCACGCCATCCTGGAACCCGGCGTGGGCGAGACACCGCTGTGGCCGATGCTCACTGTCACCGCGCTGTTCGGGCACGGCACCGACCAGGACGCGGTGCTGGCCGCACTGGAAGCCTTCGACGACGGGCTGGACCTGTCCTCGGCGAGCTTCCGCGAAGTCGCCGACCAGGACTGGGAACGCGCCTGGCTGGACCAGTTCAAGCCGATGAAGTTCGGCACGCGCACCTTCATCGTGCCGTGGAACCACGACCTGCCCGACGAAGCGAACACGCCCGATGCCGCGGTGGTGCGGCTCGATCCCGGCCTGGCCTTCGGCTCGGGCACGCACCCGACCACGGCGCTGTGCCTGGCGTGGCTGGATTCGCTCGACCTGCGCGACCGGACCGTGCTCGATTTCGGCTGCGGCTCGGGCATCCTCGCGCTGGCCGCGCTCAAGCTCGGCGCGGCGCATGCGGTCGGCGTGGACAACGACCCGCAGGCACTGATCGCCAGCCGCGACAACGCCGAACGCAACGGTGTCGCCGAGCGCCTGACCGTGTTCCTGCCCGACGCGGAGCCACCGGCGACCTATCCGGTGGTGGTCGCCAACATCCTCGCCTCCGCACTCGACGCGCTGGCCGCGCACCTCGCCGCGCGCACTGCAGCCGGTGGCGTCATCGCGCTGTCGGGCATCCTCGCCGGCCAGGAAGCGCCACTGCTCGAACGCTACGCCGAATGGTTCGACGACCTCGCCGTGGCACGGCACGAGGACTGGATCCGCATCACCGGCCGTCGTCGCGGCTGAGCGCCGCGGCGTAGAATCGCCGCATGGCCGACCCGTACACCGACCGCGATCCGCTGGCCTCCGACGACGCCGCGTCGCCCGACCAGGGCGATCTGTTCGGCGGCGCGCCCAAGCCGTCGGCGCGGCACCACGCCATGCCCAGCTTCGCCGCGACCCGGCCGGCGCATCCCGGCCGCCAGCGCTGGCTGTGGCTGCTGGTGGTCTTGCTCGCCGCGCTGCTGCTGGCGCAGTCGCTGTACGCCGAGCGCGACCGCCTCGCCGCCGACGCGCGCTGGCGGCCATGGCTGCTCGAAGCCTGCGAGCTGCTCGGCTGCACGCTGCCACCCTGGCGCGAACTGTCCGCCCTCCGCATCACCGCGCGCGAGGTGCGCCCACACCCGTCGGTCCCCGGGGCGCTGCTGATCACCGCCACCTTCCGCAACGACGCGCTCTATGCCCAGCCCTGGCCGTGGCTGGAACTGCGCCTGCAGGATCTCGACGGCCGCGACGTGGCGATGCGGCGCTTCGCGCCGGCCGAGTACCTCGGCGCTGCCCCGGCCAGCCCGCTGATCGCCCCCGGCCAGTCCGCCAACGTCACGCTGGAAGTGCTCGATCCCGACCGCGCCGCGATCGCTTTCGCGTTCGACTTCCGCTGAACGCCGGCGCACATCCCGCGGCGTGGAGAATTTTTCTGCGCCCACTCAGGCGTTTGCGCAGGCATTGGCAAGCCGTCCGACGATGGGGGTAGACTGCCCTCCCTTCGATCCACACGCGAAGGCCAGCACCGGAAGCTGAGAAGAACATCGGAGCCGCCCCGACGTGAATGCCCTCTACGCCCTGCGCTCGGACAGCCCGAGCGCCGTCGCCACCCAACCCGCCCTGCGCGAGCAAGTCGCCGTCGCCGTACGCCGCTATCTGGCCGACCTGGGTGGCAATACGCCCGACGACCTCTACGACGTGGTGATGCGCGAAGTCGAAACGCCGCTGTTCGCGGAAGTGATGCGCCACTACGGTGGCAACCAGAGCCGCGCCGCCGCCGCGCTCGGCATCAACCGCGCCACGCTGCGCAAGAAGCTCAAGCACTACGGCCTGGGCTGAAGGCCTGGGCTCGTGACTCGGGGCTGCGAGAGAGCGCGTCACATCGACGTCATTCCCGCGAAAGCGGGAATCCGGAGCCCCCACGCACGCAACATCGCCGGACTGCCACTTCACGCATGGATGCCGGCCCGGCTCGCCGGCGCGCAAACCGCCGGCACGCCGCGCCGGAAACCACCGACGGCCCGGGCCACCACTCCCCGGTATAATTCGCGCCTTTTCCGGGGTGCCCACGATGACCACCGACCGCCAGCCCGCCGACCGCATCCGGATCGGCCGCGCCCTGCTCTCCGTCTCCGACAAGACCGGCCTGCTCGATCTGGCCCGGGCGCTCGCCGCACGCGGCGTGCAACTGCTCTCCACCGGCGGCACCGCACGCGCACTGCGTGAGGCGGGTCTGACGGTGACCGACGTGAGCGAGGTCACCGGCTTCCCCGAGATCATGGACGGCCGCGTCAAGACGCTGCATCCGAAGGTGCACGGCGGCCTGCTCGGCCGCGCCGGCACCGACGACGCGGTGATGGCCGCGCACGGCATCGAGGCGATCGACCTGCTGGTGCTCAACCTCTATCCGTTCGAGCAGGTCACCGCGCGCGCCGACTGCACGCTGGACGAGGCGATCGAGCACATCGACATCGGCGGCCCGGCGATGCTGCGCGCGGCGGCCAAGAACTGGGACCGGGTCGCGGTGCTCACCGACCCGGCGCAATATTCCGCCGCGCTGGAAGAACTCGCGGCCAACGACGGCGCACTCACGCGCAAGACCCGCTTCGCGCTGTCGGTCGCCGCCTTCAACCGCGTCGCGCAGTACGACGCCGCGATCGGCAACTACCTCTCAAGCATCGACCTCGACGGCCCACGCGCGCAGTTCCCGACCCAGCAGCACGGCAATTTCGTCAAGGTGATGGACCTGCGCTACGGCGAGAACCCGCACCAGCAGGCTGCCTTCTACCGTGACCTGTGGCCGGTGCCCGGCACGCTGGCCACCTTCCGCCAGCGCCAGGGCAAGGCGCTGAGCTTCAACAACCTCGCCGACAGCGATGCCGCGTGGGAATGCGTGCGCCAGTTCGAGCGTCCGGCCTGCGTGATCGTCAAGCACGCCAACCCGTGTGGCGTGGCCGAGGGCGCGGACATCGGCGCCGCCTACGAGCTGGCCTGGGCCACCGACCCGACCTCGGCCTTCGGCGGCATCATCGCCTTCAACCGCCCGCTCGATGCGGCCACCGCGAAGACCCTCGTCGAGCGCCAGTTCGTCGAGGTCATCATCGCTCCGGCCATCGACGCCGACGCGCTGGCGGTCACCGCGAAGAAACCCAACGTGCGCGTGATCGAAATCCCGCACGGCGACGGCCGCAACACCATCGACCTCAAGCGCGTCGGCTCCGGCCTGCTGATGCAGACGGCCGATCTGCGCGAGGTGACCCGCGACGAACTCAAGGTCGTCAGCCGGCGCGCGCCCAGCGAGGCCGAACTCGCCGACCTGCTGTTCGCCTGGCGCGTGGCCAAGTACGTCAAGTCCAACGCCATCGTCTACGCGAAGGACGGCCGCACCATCGGCATCGGCGCCGGCCAGATGAGCCGGGTGGTCAGTGCCAGGATCGCCGGCATGAAGGCCGAGGAGGCTGGCCTGGCCGTCTCGGGCAGCGTGATGGCTTCCGACGCCTTCTTCCCCTTCCGCGACGGCATCGACGCCGCCGCCGCCGCCGGCATCCGCGCCGTCATCCAGCCGGGCGGCTCGATGCGCGACGCCGAAGTGATCGCCGCCGCCGATGAGCACGGCATGGCGATGGTGTTCACGGGCGTGCGGCATTTCCGGCATTGAGGCCGGGATTCGGAATTGGAGATTCGGGATTCGTCGCAGGAACGGCGGAAGCCGCGACCCTGGAGCGACAGCAGTGAGTGAATAGGAGTGAGAAACGAGGCAAGAGCGTCGGCTCACCGAGCCACGCTTTACCTCGTTTCTCACTCCACTTCACTCGTTTCTCGTCTCTCGGGTCGCGGCTTTCGCCGCTCCTGCAAGGGTGGAGCAACGGCAACGAGGAAGCAGACCATGAAAATTCTCGTCATCGGTTCCGGCGGCCGCGAGCACGCCCTGGCCTGGAAGCTCGCGCAGTCCCCGCGCGTGGATGAAGTGCTGATCGCCCCCGGCAATGCCGGCACCGCGCGCGAGACCAAGTGCCGCAACGTCGCCATGGCCGCCACCGACATCGACGGCCTGCTGGCGCTGGCGAAGGCCGAAGGCGTGGCGCTGACCGTGGTCGGCCCCGAGGCGCCGCTGGTGGCCGGCATCGTCGACCGCTTCCGCGCCGAGGGACTGCGCATCTTCGGGCCCACCGCGCACGCCGCGCAGCTGGAGGGCAGCAAGGCCTTCGCCAAGGACTTCCTCGCCCGCCACGGCATCCCCACTGCGCACTACGCGGTGTTCACCGACCTCGACGCCGCGCTGGCCCACGTGCGCGAGAAGGGCGCGCCGATCGTGATCAAGGCCGACGGCCTGGCTGCCGGCAAGGGCGTGATCGTGGCCACGACGCTGGCCGAGGCCGAAACGGCGGTGCGCGACATGCTCGCCGGCAACACCTTCGGCCGCGCCGGCGCGCGGGTGGTGGTCGAGGAGTTCCTCGACGGCGAGGAGGCCAGTTTCATCGCCATGGTCGACGGCACGCACGTACTGCCGATGGCCAGCAGCCAGGACCACAAGCGCGTCGGCGACGGCGACACCGGCCCCAACACCGGCGGCATGGGCGCCTACTCGCCGGCGCCGGTGGTCACGCCCGAAGTGCACGAGCGCATTCTGCGCGAGGTGGTGATGCCGACCGTGCGCGGCATGGCGGCCGAGGGGCACCCGTTCACCGGCTTCCTCTACGCCGGACTGATGATCGATGCGGGCGGCGCACCCAAGGTGATCGAGTTCAACGTGCGCTTCGGCGACCCGGAGACACAGCCGGTGATGCTGCGGCTGAAGTCCGATCTGCTGGAGCTGGTCGAGGCCGCGCTCGCCGGCCGCCTCGACGCCGTGCAGGCGCTGTGGGATCCACGCCCCGCGCTGGGCGTGGTGATGGCGGCGCAGCACTACCCGGGCACACCGAGGCTCGGCGACGTCATCCATGGCCTGGATGCCACACCGATCGAGGACAGCAAGGTCTTCCACGCCGGCACGAAATTCGACGCCGCTGGCCGCGTGGTCACCGCCGGCGGTCGCGTGCTCACCGTGTGCGCGCTCGGCGACAGCGTGGCTGCCGCGCAGGCGCGCGCCTACGAGGCGGTCGCGCGTATCGCCTGGGAGGGCGAGTTCCACCGCCACGACATCGGCTGGAGGGCAATCGCGCGCGAGCGGGGCTGAGCCTGCCTCCTGGCGCGGGGGCGGCCCAGGCCGCCCCTGTGCCGCCATCGGCTTTGCTAGGCTCCGCCGACCGATCCGCCGACCGATCCGCCGAGCGAGCCACATGGCGAGCAACCAGTTCACCCTGCTCAAGCAGCGCCGTTTCCTGCCGTTCTTCCTCACCCAGGCGCTGGGCGCGTTCAACGACAACGTCTTCAAGAACGCGCTCGTGATCATGATCGCGTTCAAGGTCGCCGGGCTGAGCAGCGACGACATCAACTTCTGGTCCAACCTCGCCGCCGGGCTGTTCATCCTGCCGTTCTTCCTGTTTTCGGCCAACGCCGGGCAATGGGCGGAGAAGTTCGAGAAGTCGCGCTCGATCCGCTGGATCAAGCTGCTCGAGATCTTCATCATGTGCATGGCGGCGGTCGGCTTCTGGCTGGAGTCGGTGCCGTTCCTGCTTGGCGTGCTGTTCCTGATGGGCCTGCAGAGCACGCTGTTCGGGCCGATCAAGTATTCGATCCTGCCGCAGCACCTCAGGCCCGAGGAGCTGGTCGGCGGCAATGCGCTGGTCGAGGCCGGCACCTTCCTGACCATCCTGCTCGGCACTCTGCTCGGCGGCGTACTGATGGCCGGCTTCGACCACGGGCCGCTGCTGGTGTCGGCGACGGTGATCGTGTTCGCCGTGCTCGGCTGGTGGGCCAGTCACGGCATCCCCGAGGCGCCGCCGACCGCACCCGACCTCCGGCTCAACTGGAACCCGCTGACCGAGACGGTGCGCAACCTGGGTTTCCTGCGCGGCAACCGCACCGTTCTCAACGCCGTGCTGGGCGTGAGCTGGTTCTGGTTCTTCGGCGCTGCGCCGTGCCCGCCTGCCGCGGCGCTTCCGCGCCCATGTCGAGGTGGTCGCCACCGGGCCGGTGCCCGGCGAGCAGGCCAGCGCGAGCACGCTGGAGGCGACGGTGCGCGCCCTGCGCGGCGCGGCCGCCTGATCGCCGCTCAGCCGACCCAGCCGGCCAGCACGAACAACGCCAGCACGGCCAGCCACAGCAGCAGGATGCGCCAGACCAGGCTCATCGCGTCGCGCAGTTCGAGCAGGGCCGGCGGCGCCGGTTGCGCCTGACCGCCGGCATCGATGATGTAGGCATCCTCCTCGGCCAGTTCGCAGTCGACGCTGGCGCGCGCGGCGGCGGAGAGGAAGTCGGCATCCAGGCGCACGCCGCCGGCGTGCGATTCGCGCCAGGCGGTGAACACGGTGTCGAAGTTGGCCACCAGCGCCAGCGCGAAGGTCATCAGCTGCGCCACCGGCCAGTTCAGCAGCGCCAGCAGCCACTGCGCGCCTTCGCTCTGCGCCGTGGGCAGCGCCTGGCGGGTTTCGCCTTCGGCGGCGAGCGCGACCAGACGGTAGCCGAGCGCACCGACCGGCCCCAGCAGCAGGAACCAGAACAGCACGCCGAACCAGCGCCGCAGCGCGCCGAGAAAGACCGCCTCGACCAAGGCCGGCCCTTCCAGCGACGGCGCGCCGCCGGCCGGATGCAGGCGCGCGGCGGCGGCGCGCTTGCCCTCGGCGTCGGGCGCTTCGATCACGGCCTCGACGTCGAGATCCAGATCGCGCGGTCCCCAGGCGTAGAACAGCACGGCCACCGCGAACACGAAGCCGGGCAGTCCATAGACGCGGCCGGCGAGCGCGAGCTGGAACAGCCCGAGCAGCGCCAGCACCACACCCAGCGTCAGCAGCAGCCCCCAGCGACCGCGCCAGAAGGCGTTGTCGCCGAGCTGCGCGTCCAGCCAGCGCGCCCAGCCGGAGAACCACTCGTAGCGGCGCAGCGCGGTCAGCGGCTGCACGGCATGCCCGAGCAGCAGGGCCAGGACGACGGCGATCAGGGTGGCGGACATGCGTTCCTCTACCGCGGTGCGTGCGGCTCCCCCGAGCCGCTTCGCCGCCGATTCTAGCCCGCAATGCGCGCACGGGGCGCGGCGGCGCTCATCGCTCGGCCAGCCAGGCGTCGATCAGGCTGCGTGCGATGGAGATGCGCGAGGACAGGCGCAGGCGACCGGCGGCGACCTCGCGGCGGATGTCGTCGGCGCTGAACCAACGCGCGTCCTCCAGTTCGCGACCGACCCGCGGCGGCATGAATTCGGCCTCGGCGCGGAAGCCGAGCATCAGCGTGCCGGGGAACGGCCACGGCTGCGAGGCGATGTAGCGGCAGGCGCCGGCGACGATGCCGGTTTCCTCGGCCAGCTCGCGGCGGGCGGCATCCTCCAGGCTCTCGCCCGGCTCGACGAAGCCGGCGATCAGCGAGTACTGCCCGGCCGGCCAGTTCGGTTGCCGGCCGAGCAGGACGCGTCCTTCGGACTCGGCCAGCACGATCACCGCCGGGTCGGTACGCGGGTAGTGTTCCAGCCCGCAATTGCCGCACTCGGCGACGTGACCACCACGCGCGAATCCAAGCCGATGTCCGCAGGCCGGGCAGAAGCGGCTGCGGCGCTGCCACAGCCCGAGCGCGCGGGCATAGGCGAACAGGCCGGCCTCGAACGGCGAAAAGCGTGCCCCCGCGCTGCGCAGGTCGATCCAGTGCGGCCAGCCCGCCGGGTCGGCGTCGAGTGCGAACCAGGGGGTGCCGCCGGACAGGCCGAGGAAGGTGGCCTGGGCGAAGCGGTCGACGAACTCGCGGCCAGACGCCAGCGCCAGCCCCTCACCATCCGCGCGCGCCGCGGCATGGCCTTCGGGGTCGAGCCGGATCACCCGCGCCTGCGGCCACAGCGCCGCCAGGGCGGCGACGTCCTCGCGCAGGTGCTCGGCGCGATCCAGCGGCAGCCCGGCGAAAAGCTGCGCGGTCGGCGTGGGCGTCACGGAGGCGGCCTTCAGACGGTGAACGAGCTGCCGCAGCCGCAGGTGGTCCTGGCGTTGGGATTGCGGATGACGAACTGGGCACCGGTCAGCGACTCGGTGTAATCGACCTCGGCGCCCATCAGGTACTGCAGGCTCAACGGATCGACCAGCAGGGTCACACCGTCGCGCACGATGCTCAGATCATCCTCGCCCTGCTCCTCGTCGAAGCTGAAGCCGTACTGGAAACCGGAGCAGCCACCGCCCTGGATGTAGACGCGCAGCTTGAGGGCATCGTTGCCCTCCTCACGGATCAACTCGCGCACCTTGGCCGCGGCGGCCGAAGTGAACACGAGCGGGGCATCGATCTGCTGGTAGCTCGGCGTGGCGTTCATGGCGACGAAATGGGGGCCCGGCGTCCATTATCAAGCGGCGGTGGGCGCCTCGGCCACCGGCGCGGGGCCGGCGAGCCGTTTCGGCGGCGCTTCGCCGTGGATCAGCCGCCCAGTGATCATCGCGCCGGCGGCCATCTCGACCACCTTGTAGTAGATGTTGCCCTGCACCCGTGCCTGCGCCGCCAGTTCGACGTGCTCGCCGGCGTGGACGTCGCCCTGCAGCTGACCGTTGATGATCACCACCGGCGCGCGCACCTCGCCCTCGACCAGACCGTGCTCGGCGATGGTCAGCACCGCCTCGGCGCCTTCCTCGGCCACCACGCTGCCGTGGATGCGGCCCTCGACGTACAGCCCACCGCTGAAGGTGACATCGCCGCGCACCGTCACCCGCGGCCCGATCAGGGTCTCGACCGCCACCGGCGGCGCCGCGCGCCCGTTCCTGCCCTTGCCTCCCCCGAACATCCTCATCTCCCGGCGGTCGCGACCGCCCGCTGCGTGGCCTCCCACGGGAAGGCCTGTTCCGTGGTGTTGCCCTCGGCGCGCAGGAACACCCGCACGCGGTTGGGCGCGAAATCCGGCGGCAGCATCACGCTGCCCTCGAGCTGCTGGAAGTAGCGGAAGGAAAACGCCTGCCCCGGCGCATCCTCGCGCTGCAGCAATTCCGGCCAGCGCAGGCTGGCGAGTTTGCCGTCGCGCACGCCGTCGACCTGCAGGGTCAGCTCGCCGCGGCTGATCTTGCCGCGGTTGAGGTTCTGGGTGAGCGTCACCGTGTACAGCCAGGCGCCCTCGGCACCGGGCTCCATCCGCACGCTGTGCACGCCCAGGCCGCGGCGCTGGCCGCTGGCACCGACCAGCCGCTCGTAGAAGGCGACGTCGGCACGCAGCTGTGCGATCTCCTCCTCGCGTTCGGCCAGGGTCTGCTGCAATTCCTGGTTGGCGGCGCGGCTGATCTCGTCCGAGCGCCTGTACGTGGTGCTGCGCTGGCGGAGCTCGTCGAGTTGCCGGCGCTGCTCGGCAAGCTGGCCGGCCAGCGCCCGGTTTTCCTCCCGGACCTCGGCCAGCGTCGGCGCGGCGACCCGCGTCGCCCACGTCCAGGCGGCCGCCAGGCTGGCCAGCCACAGCACGGCCGCCGCCGTCAGCAGCAGGCGGGCCCGGGGACGGGTGGAGACGACGATGAATCGCCGTGGTGGGATCGGAGTGCTCATGCCAAGTGGATCGGTATAGCCCCCGGCTTCGCCGGGAGTCAACCGCCGGTCCGCCTGCGGTTTCGACCAGGCTGCATTGTGCGGCGCCGGCGATGAACTGCGGCCGGCCCGGGACGGGCACGGGGCGGTAACGTGAACCGGCTCGCAACTGCGTCCTGTCGCCGGGCGGATTGTCGTTACCGGTATCGAACAGGGACGGGCCCGCGCCGGACGGCCGACGCGTCGCGCCCACGATGCACATTACAAACCACGCTCGTCGTCCCGCGGCCCGCATGCGTCCGGACGGGGCGGACCGCCCGGCGGCTCCGCCCGCTCCGGCGACAGCCGGCGGACCGCGGCGCATGCCATGATGCAATGATGCAGGGGTTTCCGCTCATGCCTTCGCAGCCCACCTCCATGCCGCACGACGCCAGCGCGCCCGCGACCGCGGCCGGGGCGTTCGTCCGCCACCTGCCCAGACGGGTGGAGGCGCTGGCCCGGCGCATCCAGCGTCTGTCGCGCAACGGCTGGGACATCAATGCGCTGTCGCTGCTGCACCACGACGCCCGCTGGCTGGCCGACGCCAGTGTCCGCCACGGCCTGGACGACGTCGGCTCCGGCCTGCGGGCACTGGAGCAGCTGCTGCATGCCCACCTCGACATTCCCGCCCTGCCCACCGCAGAGGCCGCCGCCCCGATGCTGGAGACGCTGGCCAACCTGCGCAGCCGCCTGCCGCAACCCCTGGCCGCCTCGGCGCAGTCGGCACCGACTTTCGGCAATATCGCCCGGGTGGAAGTACCGCCCCCGGGCTACTGGCGACGCTGGAGCGGCGACGCGCCGCCCCCTGTCGCGGTGGCCGTCCGCCCGGCTGCGCCGGCGGGAGAGGCAGCCATGGCGGCCAAGAAGTCACACGGCACGAAGTCTGCCGGGGACGCCTCGGCGACCCAGGCGGAGACCGACAGCGGGATCCTCACCCACATCTTCCACCTCACCGACGGCAGCGCCCTGTCCTGCGAGCTCGACCAGCGGCTGGAGGCTGCGGGCTACAGCGTCGAGCCGTTCACCGAGGCCGAACAGCTGCACGATCTGCTCGGCGAACGGCTGCCGCTGCTGGTCGTGGTGGATTCGGCGCACATCGAGGCGCTGGAGGCGGTCGGCGCCGCGCTGCGGGCCGCCCGCCAGCGCACCGGTCTGCGTCTGCCGCTGGCGACGATTGCCGCCGAGGACGACCTCGGCATCCGCCTGACCGCCCGCCGCGCCGGCGCCGACGCCCTGATCATCGCCCCGCCCGGTGCCGGCGAAGTGCTGCAGCAGTTGCATGTGCTGCTGGAACCACCGGAGGAGCGCGAGCCGGCCTATCGCGTGCTGATCGTCGAGGACGATCGCTCGCAGGGCCTGTTCGCCGAGAGCATCCTGCGCAATGCCGGGATGGAGACGCGGGTCGCCGACGATCCCTTCCAGGTGCTGGCGATCATGGAGGAGTTCGCGCCCGACCTGCTGTTGATGGATCTGCACATGCCCGGCTGCAACGGCATGGAGCTGACCGCGCTGATCCGTGAGCACGACCGCTTCCTGCACACCCCGATCGTGTTCCTGTCCGGCGAGAGCGACCAGGACCTGCACTTCGAGGCACTGGACGCCGGCGGCGACGATTTCCTCGCCAAGCCGGTCCGGCCGCGCCACCTGATCTCCGCCGTGCAGAACCGCATCCGCCGCGCCCGCGCGCTGGCCGGCCGCACGCAGCCGTCGCCGGTTATCCGCCGCGACGGCGGCCTGCTCGGCCGCCGTCGACTGCTGGCCCGGATCGACGCCGCCCTGGCCAGCCGCAGCCCGCGCCCGGCCGGCGTGCTGTTCATCGACATCGAGGGCGGCGTCCACCTGCGCGAGCAACTCGGCCTGGCCGCGCTCGAGCGGCTGATGGCCGAAGCCGGCACGCTGCTGGCCGAGCGGCTCGGCAAGGACATGCCGGTGGCGCGCTACGGCGACGCCAGCTTCATCGTGTTCGCCACCGAACAGGACGAGGCCGCGCTGGAGCCGCTCGCCGCCGACCTGCGGCGCACCCTCGCCGAACACAGCTTCGAGGTCGACCAGCGGCCGGTCCGTCTGCGCGCGCTGGTCGGCGCCTGCGCGCTGGCGTCGACCTTCCCCGATGCCGGCACCCTGCTCAACGCTGCCGAGCGTGCCTGCCACGAAGCGCGCGGCAGCGAGTCCGGCGTGCGTCTGCACCGCCCGCGGCAGCACTTGGAGCTGGCACGGGAGCAGGCGCTGCTGGCGCAGATCGAGCGCGCGATCACCGAAGGCGGCTTCGAGCTGCACTACCAGCCGATCGTCGCCGTGCAGGGCGGCGACGAAGCGCAGTTCCAGGCGCTGCTGCGGCTGCGCGATGCCGAGGGCGGGCTGCACCCCGCCGCCGAACTGATCCCGCTGGCCGAGCGGCATGGCCTGATGGTCGACATCGACCGCTGGGTGATGGGACAGGCGCTGGCCGCGCTCGAGCGCAGTCGCCGCGAGGCGCGTCCGCTGCGGCTGTTCGTCAGCCAGTCCAGCCTGACCCTGGCCGCACGCGACCAGATCCAATGGCTGCGCGAGCGGATCAGCCGGCAGGACACCCCGGCCAGCGCGCTGGTGATCGAGATCCGGCTCGACGATGCGATCCTCAACACCGACAGCGTGCAGGCCTTCTGCGCCGCGCTGGTCGCGGACGGCGTCCAGTTCTGCCTGAGCCAGTGCGAGGCCGGTCGCGACGGCCTCGCGCTGCTGGAGCGGCTGCCGCTCAGCTACGTCAAGCTGGCGCCGAAGTACCTCGCGGCCAGCAGCACCCAGGCCTTGCGCGACGAGCTGAAGGTACTGATCGACCACGCCCACCGCCGCAACCTGCTGGTGATCGGGCACCGCGTCGAGGATCCGCAGGCCGCCGCCACCCTCTGGGTCAGCGGCATCGACTTCCTGCAGGGCAACCTGGTCCAGCGGGCCGGCGACGATCTGGCCTTCGATTTCCAGTCGGCGGTGCTCTGAATCGATGGGCGCGCCGCACCCAGACGCCCCGGTCATCCGCTGGATCGCCCTCGCCGGCGCCGGCGGCGCCGCGGCGGTCTCGGCCATCGACCATTTCGAGATCGCCGGGCCGTGGGCGAGCATCGCGCTGATACTGGCGCTGCTGGCCGTGGTCGGCATCAGTGCGCTCGGCTTCGCCTACCGCCGGCGCGCCGCGGCCATCGTCGCCGAAGCCTCCATCCACGCCTTGGAGAGCGCGACCAAGCGCGCCGAGTTCGACGCCCTGCAACAGGAGCTCGAACAGCACAAGCGGCTCGAACGGCAACTGCTCGAAGCCAAGCAGGCCGCCGAGGCGGCGACCCTGGCCAAGGGCGAGTTCCTGGCCACCATGAGCCACGAGATCCGCACGCCGCTCAACGGCATCCTGCCGATGCTCGACCTGCTGCAGTCCTCGCCCCTGCGGCCCGAGCAACAGGAGCTGGTGCAGACCGCCTACGCTTCCGCCAGCCAGTTGCTGCACATCGTCGACGACATCCTCGACTACTCCAAGCTGGAGGCGAACGGGCTGTCGCTGGAAAGCGTCGGCCTCAACCTCAAGGAGCTGGTCGACTCGGTCATGCGTCTGATGGAGAAGCCGGCCGAGAACAAGGGCCTGCGTCTGAGCCTGCGCATGGACCCGGCCTTGCGGCTGGCCCTGCGCGGCGACCCGACCCGGCTGCGCCAGGTGCTGACCAACCTGCTCAGCAACGCGGTGAAGTTCACCGAGCGCGGCACGGTCGGCCTCAACGTCATCCGTCTGGGTGAGACCCGCACCCACCACGAGATCCGCTTCGAGGTGCGCGACACCGGCATCGGCATCGCCCCGGAAGCGATCGGCCGCCTGTTCACCCCCTTCTCGCAGGCCGACGCCTCCACCACCCGCCTGTACGGCGGCACCGGCCTGGGGCTGGCGATCAGCAAGCGCATCGTCGAGCTGATGGGCGGCCGCATCGGCGTCGAGTCCGAACCCGGCCGCGGTTCGCTGTTCTGGTTCGAGATCCCGCTGCTCAAGACGGTCAGCGAGATCCAGGGCCCGCGCGCCGAGCTGGCCGGGGCGCGCATGCTGGTGCTCACCGCCGACCCGGCGCTGCATCGCCGGCTGTCGATCGCCATCCCCAACTGGGGCGTCACCGCCAGCTTCGTCTCCACCACCCAGGATGCACTCGACCGGCTGCGCAGTGCCGTCTCGCGGGGGCCGAGCTGGGCCTTCCACATCCTGCTGGCCGACCTTGGCCCGGCGCGCAGCACCGCGCTCGCCCTGCATCGCAACATCCGCCGCCTGAGCGCGCTCGATACCCTGCACATCGTCTACCTGCAGGGCGACGAACCGCTGCCCGAGGAACTGCGCGAGGGCGCCGGCGTGCTGGTGGCCTCGCGGCATCTGGGTGACGCCGACCTGCGCGTCCTGATCGCCTCGCACCTGGGCAGCGAGCGCGGCGCATCCAGCCGCCCACCCGTCCGCGGCGAGCCCGCCGCCGCCGAGCCTGTCGCCCCACCCCCCCTGCCTGCCGCCAGCCGGCTCGAAGGTCACGTCCTGCTGGTCGAGGACAACCCGGTCAACCTGATGGTCTCCCAACGTCTGCTCGGCCTGATGGGCCTGAGCTGCGACACCGCGGCGAACGGCAAGGAAGCGCTGGCGCGGCTCGCCGCGACCGGCTACGACGCCGTGCTGATGGACTGCCAGATGCCCGTGCTGGACGGCTACGCCGCCACCCGGCAATGGCGCCGGCACGAAGCGGCACAGGGCCTGGCGCGCACGCCGATCATCGCCATGACCGCCAACGCCATGGCCGGCGACCGCCAACGCTGCCTCGACGCCGGCATGGACGACTACCTCGCCAAGCCGGTGACCCGGTCGCAGCTCGAGCAGACCCTCGCTCTCTGGCTCGGCACGCGCACCGGCGCCGCTGCCCCATCCGCGGGAGCCGCCGCAACGGCGGCCGCCGCGCCCGCTGCCGTGCCGCCGGGCAAGGCCCTGGACCGCGGCATCGTCGACGACCTGCGCGACCTGATGGGCGAGGAGTTCCTGCAACTGGTGCGGGTCTTCCTGGAGGACGCGCCATTCCATCTCGACCAGCTCGAACAGGCGGCCAGGAACGGCGACATCGCCGGGCTGGTCGCGCCGGCGCACACGATGAAATCGGCCAGTGCCAACCTCGGCGCCCTGCTGCTGTCCAGTCAGGCCAAACGCATCGAGCTCGGCGCGCGTCAGCGCACACTGGAGAATCCACGCGCGGCGGTCGCCGCCCTGCGCGAAGCCTGGCGCAGCGCCGAACGCGAACTGCGCGAGCTGCTGCGGGAAACCGCGCCACCGGCACCGTGAGCCCCGAACAGGCGACGGGCCCGGATCGCCGGGCCCGTCAGCGCATCCCGCTTTCGCACAGGGCTCAGCTGCCGACCTTGGTCTGCAGGTAGTTCTGAAGGCCCAGACGCTCGATCAGGCCGAGCTGGGTCTCGATCCAGTCGATGTGCTCCTCCTCGGACTCGAGGATGTCTTCCAGCAGTTCGCGACTGACGTAGTCGCCGACCTGCTCACAGTGGGCGATGCCGGCCTTGAGGTCGGGCACCGCCATCTGCTCCAGCCTGAGGTCGCACTCCAGCACTTCCTTCGGCCCTTCGCCGATCAGCAGTTTGCCGAGGTTCTGCAGGTTGGGCAGGCCGTCGAGGAACAGGATCCGCTCGATCAGCCTGTCGGCGTGCTTCATCTCGTCGATCGACTCGTGGTACTCGTGCTCGGCGAGCTCCTTCAGACCCCAGTTCTTGAGCATCCTGGCGTGCAGGAAGTACTGGTTGATCGCGATGAGCTCGTTGTAGAGCGCCTTGTTCAGGTGCTCGATGACCTTGGCGTCGCCTTTCATGGCCGTCTCCCGTTGTCGTTCCAGCCATGCAGCTTAACGCCGACGGAAAAACCATGACGGAACGAAAATCGACCGCATTCGCGTATGCGGTCGCGGTGAGTGGCGCATGGGAACGAATGCCCCTCGGCCCGGCCGGGCGGGGCAGGGCGCGATGCCCGGATCAGGCGGCGATCGGCATCAGCCCGAGCGGCAAGGCATGCGCATTGCGCGCCTCGCCGAGCACCTCGGCGGCCAGATCGCGGCAGCAGCCGCAGGTGCCGCCGCAGCCGGTACGGGCGGTCAACTCGGCCAGATCGCGGCAGCCCTCGGCAGCGGCGCGCCGGATGTCGTGATCGGTGACTCCGTTGCAGATGCAGACGTACACGGGACCGCCTCCGGTGAGAACGGTTCCCATTCAACCTCAATTGAGAATGATTGTCAACTGCCTGCCGGATCGCATTCAGCCGGCGCGACGACGCAGCCGCCCCGCCCCGGCAGCCGCCAACTCGGGCGGCAGCGCCGGCCGGCGGCTCAGGATCGCCGCCCCCTGGGCCAGCTTCTCGGCCTCGGGCGCCAGATGCATCAGCGCCTGCAGGTAGACCCGGCGCTTGAAGGCGACCACATGCTCCGCCGGGTACCAGAAGTCCACCCAGCGCCACTGGTCGAACTCGGGCTTGTCGGTGAGGTCCAGCCGCAGGTCGTCCTCCCGGCCGAGCAGGCGCAGCAGGAACCAGACCTGCTTCTGGCCGATGCAGGTCGGCCGCTCGCCGTGGCGGATGCAGCGGCGCGGGAGGCGGTAGCGCAGCCAGCCGGGCGTCGAGCCCAGCACCTCGACGTGCGCCGGCAGCAAGCCGACTTCCTCGCGCAGCTCGCGATACATGGCTTCGAGCGGGGTCTCGTCGGTGTTCATCCCCCCTTGGGGGAACTGCCAGCCATCCCGATTCACCCGTCGCGCCCAGAAGACCCGGCCGTCGTCGCGCATCAGCACGATGCCGACATTGGGCCGGTAACCGTCCGGATCGATCACGGAACGGAACTCCGAATTCACTGTGGACGACTGTGCCACCATGCGCGGAAGGTCACAAGGCGGCGCGCCCGGCTTGTTGACGCTGGGAGTGGGGGCATGGATAATTTCGCGTTCCGCCCCGCCGCGGGCGGAGCCGCGACGTGGCTATGTAGCTCAGCCGGTTAGAGCACAGCACTCATAATGCTGGGGTCGGTGGTTCGAGTCCACCCATAGCCACCATGCCCCGCGCCGCAACGGCCGCGGGCCGACGCAGCCGACCGGTTGCCCCCCGATCTTTCCGCGCCGATCATTCAAGCCCCGTGGCCAGGCCACGCGCACAGCGCCGTCCAGAGCATCCGATGGACATCTTCAAGGTCTTCCGCATCGAGGCGGCACACCGCCTTCCCAACGTGCCGGCCGGGCACAAGTGCGCGCGCCTGCACGGGCACAGCTTCGCCATCGAGGTGCACGTCCGCGGTGAGCCGGACCCGCACACCGGCTGGGTGATGGACTTCGCCGACGTCAAGGCGGCCTTCCAGCCGCTGTATGACCGGCTCGACCACCAGTACCTCAACGAGATCGAGGGGCTGGAAAACCCGACCAGCGAACAGCTGGCGATCTGGATCTGGGACCGGCTCAAGCCCGCCCTGCCCGGCCTGTCGGCCATCGTGGTCCACGAAACCTGCACTGCCGGCTGCCGCTATACCGGCCCGGAATGTTGCGGCGCGGAAACCGGGCCACGGAATAAATAACCATGTAATTCAATTACTTGCTCAGTCTATGAGCAGCTTCCATCCATCCAATGTTGCATTGCACAAAATCCTGTGCGATGCTGTGCCCACATCAGCCAAAGCCCCGTGGGGCGAGGAAGCAGCCATGTACGAGCAGATCAACGCGCAGTTCGTTTCGATGACCAAGCAGATGGCCGACTCGGCCCTGAAGGCCAGCGCCCTGGCGTTCGAGAACTTCGAGCGTGTGGTCGGCCTGCAGATCAAGACCGCCGAAGACCGCATCAACGCCAACATCGCCTTCCTGGGCGAGGCGGCCGAGGTGCGCGACTTCGAGGGCCTCAAGACGATCTGGCCGAAGGGCGTGCAGCTGGCCAAGGAGAACGCCGAGCGCTTCTACGGCGCCCAGCAGGAGGCCGTCGGCCAGACCCTGAAGACCCAGGAGGCCATCGGCCAGCTGATCAAGGCGCAGTTCGAAGCCGCCGGCGAGCAGGTCGCCAAGGCCGCCGCCAAGGCCCCGAAGGCCGCCAGGTAAGTCTCTCTCCGCCGCGACATGCGGTCGCGTCGCGCACCTCCCTCCCCGCGCGACGCATTCAAGCCGACCGGCTCCGTCCGGTCGGCTTTTTCTTTGCGCGTGACAACGCACGACACTCAGCGGGACTCACGGGAAAGAGCCGGGAGGATGGAAGGCCACGGAGCTGTCGCATCCGTCAGGACCTTCTGCGCGACCTCCGCCCCGGATCGTCCCGTTGCGCTCCGGACGTACGCGGCCGTCGCTCCGGCGCAGCTGCTCAGGCGACGGTGGCGGCCGCGGTGTGCGAACGGCGATGATCGCGGGCGACCAGCAGGTAGCCCACCGGCACCAGGAACAGGGTCAGCAGGGTGCCGAAGCTCATGCCGCCGACGATCACGTAGCCGATCTGCCTGCGCGCCTCGGCGCCGGCGCCGTCCGCCAGGGCCAGCGGCAAGGCGCCCAGCACCATCGCACCGGTGGTCATCAGGATAGGCCGCAGACGCAGCGCGGCGGCGTCGAGCACCGCCTCGAACTTGCTCTCGCCGCGCAGTTGCAGCTGGTTGGCGAATTCGACGATCAGGATGCCGTGCTTCGAGATCAGGCCGATCAGGGTGATGATCCCGATCTGGCTGTAGATGTTCCAGCTGCCGCCGAACAGCTTCAGCATCAGGAAGGCGCCGAAGAACGCCGGCAGCACGGAGAACAGGATCACGAACGGGTCGACGAAGCTCTCGAACTGCGCCGACAGCACCAGGAAGATGAACACCACCGCCAGCAACAGCAGCATCGCGAAGCTGGCCGAGGAGGCGCGGAACTCGCGCGACTGGCCGGCCAGATCGTACAGCGCCTCCGGCGCGACCTCCGCCAGTGCCCGCTCCATCCATTCCAGCGCCTCGCCGATCGGATAGCCCGGGGCCAGGCCGGCGGTGATGGTGGCGGCGCGCAGCTTGTTGAAGTGGTTCAGCTCCTTGGCCGCGACGGTTTCCTCGATACGGGCCAGATTCTGCAGCTGCACCATGCCGCCGTCGCCGCCACGCACGTAGATGTTGCCGAGGTCGTGCGGGGTGCGGCGCGCGTCGTCCTCGACCTGCACGATCACCTCGTACTGCTCGGCCCCCTTCTTGAAGCGGGTGACCTGGCGGCCGCCCAGCAGGGTCTCCAGCGTACGTCCGACGGTATCGACGCTGGTGCCGACCGCGGCGATCTTGTCGCGGTCGACGTCGATCCTCAGCTCCGGCTTGTTGAGCTTGAGGTCGGAGTCGGGATTGGTCAGCCGCGGGTTCTCGGCCATCTTGGCCTTCATCCGCTCGACGATGTCGTCGAGCTCTTCCCAGCTGCCGGTGGTCTGCACCACGAACTGCACCGGCTGGCCGAAACCGCCCTGCCCCAGCGGCGGCGGCGTGACCGGGAAGGCCATCACGCCGGGGATGCCCATGAACTTCGGGAACAGCTCGCCGGCAATCTGCTGCGGCGTGCGCGCGCGCTCGCCCCAGTCGCTGAAGCGGACGAAGTTGATGCCCTGGGTGACGGTCGGGAAGCCGGTGATCTGGAAATACTTCTCGGTTTCCGGGACCTGACTGTAGATGTCGGCCAGCTGGCGCTGGTAGCGGTCGGTGTATTCCAGTGTCGCGCCTTCCGGGGCGATGGCGATGCCGATCAGCAACGACTGGTCCTCCTGCGGCGCCAGTTCCTTGGGCAGGTCGAGGTAGATCAGCGCCATGCCGCCGACCATGGCCAGCGCGACCGCGACCATGGCCAGCCGCCAGTGCAGTACGCGCGCCAGCGCGGCGCGGTAGCCGCGGTCGAGCGCGCGCAGCCAGCCTTCGACGGTGCGGTAGAAGCGGCCGTGTTTCTCCTCGTGGCGCAGCAGCCTGGAGCACATCATCGGCGACAGCGTCAGTGCGACGAAGCCCGAGACCAGCACCGCGCCCGCCAGGGTGAGCGCGAACTCGACGAACAGCTTGCCGGTGCGGCCGGTCTGGAACGCCATCGGCGCGTACACCGCGGCCAGTGTGAGCGTCATGGCGATGATCGCGAACGCGATCTCGCGGCTGCCCTTGAACGCGGCCTCCAGCGGCGGCTCGCCGGCCTCGATGTGCCGGTAGATGTTCTCCAGCATGACGATGGCGTCGTCGACCACCAGGCCGATCGCCAGCACCATCGCCAGCAGGGTGAGCGTGTTGATGGTGAAGCCGAAGGCATACATCAGCGCGAACGCGCCCACCAGCGACACCGGGATGGTGACCAGCGGGATCAGCGTGGCGCGCCAGCTGCGCAGGAAGAGGAAGATCACCAGCACCACCAGCAGCACCGCCTCGGCGATGGTCTTGTAGACCTCGAAGATCGACGCGCGGATGAAGATGGTGGAGTCGTAGGCGATCTCCACCCGCATGCCTTCGGGCAGCGTCTGGGTGATGCGCGGCAGCATCTCCTGCAGCGCGTCGGAGATGTCCAGCGGATTGGCGACCGCCTGCTTGACCACGCCCAGCGGGACCGCATTGCGCCCGTTGAAACGCGCGGCGAAGCGGCTGCGGTCGCGCCCCAGCTCCACCCGCGCCACGTCGCCCAGCCGCACCAGGTAGCCGTCGGCGTCGCGCAGGACGATCGCGGCGAACTGCTCGGGCGTCCGCAGGTCGGTTTCCGAGAGCACGGTGAATTCGCGCGCGATGCTCTCCACGCGGCCGGCCGGCACCTCGACGTTCTGCGCGCGCAGCGCCCGCTCGACGTCGGCCGGCGTCAGCCCGAACGCCGCCAGCCGCTCGGGGTTGAGCCACACGCGCATCGCGTAGCGGGCGCCGAACACCTGCGCCTGGGCCACGCCCGGGATGGTCTGGATGCGGTCCTTGACCAGCCGGGTGGCGGTGTCGGCGATCTCCAGCAGGTCGTGGCGGTCGGACGAGAACGCCAGCCAGATGATCGGCTGCGCGTCGGCCTCCTGCTTCTGCACGATCGGCTCGTTGGCCTCCTGCGGCAGGAACTGGCGCGCCTGCGCGACGCGGTCGCGCACGTCGGACGCCGCGCCCTCGGCGTCGCGGTCGAGGCGGAAGGTCACGCTGATCTGGCTCGATTCGGCGCGACTGACCGAGGTGATGAAGTCGATGCCTTCGATGCCCGAGAGCGCGTCCTCGATCGGCTTGGTGATCTGCGACTCGATCACCCGCGCGTTGGCGCCGGGGTAGCCGGTGGCCACCGTCACCACCGGCGTGTCGACGTTCGGGATCAGGCGCACGGCGAGCCGGTCGTAGGCGATCAGGCCGACCAGCAGCACCACCAGGTTCATCACCGTCGCCAGCACCGGGCGACGGATGGAGATATCGGAGAGGACCATGCGGTTCGCGTCCTGAGCGGAATGTCGGCGGAATCCGCCGGAGGGGTGCCCGCGGGCGATCAGCGCCCGGCGGCCTGGCCGTCGGCGGCTTCGGCACCCGGCGGCGGCAGGGCCACCACCTGCGCGCCATCGCGCAGCTTGAGCTGCCCGGCGGTGACGACCACGTCGCCCGCCGACAGGCCGGAGACGATCTCGACCAGGCCAGGCAGGCGCTGTCCGGTCCGCACTTCGACCAGCTTGGCCACGCCGTCCTCGACGCGGAACACATGGCGCTTGTCGCCGACCGGCCAGATCGCCTGTTCGGGCACCACCAGCGCCTCGGCGCGTCGCGCCAGCACCAGCGCGACACGGGCGAACAGGCCAGGGCGCAGGGCGCCGTCCTGGTTGCCGACCCGTGCACGCACCAGCGCGCTGCGGCCGTCGATGTCGATCTGCGGATCGACCGCACTCACCGTGCCGGCGAATTCGCGGCCCGGCCAGGCGTCCACCGTCAGCTTCACCGTCTGGCCCGCCACGATCCGGCCGAGATGGACCTCCGGAAGGCGGAAGTCGACCAGCATCGGATCCAGCCGCACCAGATTGACCAGCGCCTGACCGACGCCGACGAAATCGCCCGGACTGACCTGGCGCAGACCGACCACGCCATCGAATGGCGCGCGGATCGTCATCTTGTCCAGGCGCGCGCGCGCCGAGGCCAGCCGGGCCCGGTCGACATCGAAGCCGGCCTTGGCGGCGTCGAAGTCGGCACGCGATAGCAGTTGCCGCCCGACCAGCTCGCGGGCGCGCTCGTAGGCGCGGCGCGAACGCTCGAGGTTGGCGGCCGCCTCGTTGACCTCGGCCCGCAGCAGTGCCGCGTCGAGGCTGAACAGCAGCGCCCCGGCCTTGACCCGGTCGCCGTCGCTGAAGTGGATCTTCTCGATCCGGCCGGCGACTTCCGGGCGCAACACCACCGATTCGTCGGCGCGCAGGGTGCCGACCGTGGTCAGCGTGTCGTCGAGCGACCTGGCCGCCACCTGGGCAGTCTCCACCGCGACCGGAAAGCCCTGGGCGAAAACCAGCGGTGACGGGACGAGCATTGACAGCAACAGGGCGAGGCGGCGCATGGGCGGATTCCGGAAAGCGCAGGGGCCCGCCGAGCGCGGGCCGGGCCGGCGGACGTGGCGCCGGTCGTCATTTGTGTACCGGCGAGTCTAACGTCCCGCCCGCGCTCGACGATGTGCCTGAAGTCAGGCGCAGCGCCAGTCGCCCGGGACGATGTGTCCCGCCAGCGCGGCGGCGTCCACTCCGGGAGCGAACGGCAAACGTCCCAGACAGGGGCCGGGCAGCACGCGCTCGAGTGCCGCGAAGGTCTCGTCCGGGAAGACCAGCGCCGGGTCCACCGCCGAGCCGATCCAGCCGGCGAAGGCGAAACCCTCCGCCGCGATCGCCCGCGCGGTGAGCCGTGCGTGGTTGATGCAGCCCAGCCGCAGGCCGACCACCAGGATCACCGGCAGGTCGAGCGCGCGCACCAGATCGGACTGGTCCAGCGTCGCCGTCAGCGGGGCCAGCCAGCCGCCGACACCCTCGACCACCACCACGTCGGCGCGCGCGGCGAGCTGTGCGTAGGCGGCGAGAATCGGCGGCAACGACAGCGCGACCCCGGCGCGGGCGGCGGCGATCTCCGGTGCGGTCGGCTCCGGCAGCGCGAACGGATTGACCAGCGCGTAGTCCGGTCGCGGCGAGCTGGCGGCCTGCAGCGCCAGCGCATCCTCGTTGCGCCAGCCCTCGTCCGTCATCGCGCAGCCGCTGGCGACCGGCTTCATGCCGACCGCCGACAGGCCTTGCGCACGCAAGGCATGCAGCAGGCAGGCGCTGGCGAAGGTCTTGCCGGCGCCGGTGTCGGTACCGGTGATGTAGATGCCGCGGGTCATGGGTTCAACTCGGGACTCGGGACTCGGGAAAGAGCATCAAGACACCGTCATCCCGACGAAAGCCGGGATCCAGGTCGTTATCGCTCTTCGGGGCGGGACAGCAACGGACCCGGCCTGCGCCGGAGTCGCCGTCTTCACGCGTGCGGCAGCCTCCGGACAGCGCACAAGGATAGCCCAGCCCCGGCCACGCGGCCCCGGCCGGCGCGCACTGTTACACTTGCCGCATGTTCGAAGCCCACGTTCTCTCCGGCAGCAAGGCCGAGCAGTACGCACAGCTGGTCGAGCAGGCCCGCGGTCTGCTGCACGGCGAACGCGACCGCGTCGCCAACGCCGCCAACCTGTCCGCGCTGGTGTTCCACGCCCTGCCCGACCTCAACTGGGTCGGCTTCTACTTCCATGACGGCCGCGAGCTGGTGGTCGGCCCCTTCCAGGGCAAGCCGGCCTGCGTGCGCATCCCCCTCGGCAAGGGCGTGTGCGGCACCGCGGCGGTCACCGGGCAGACCCAGGTCGTGGCCGACGTGCACGCCTTCCCCGGCCACATCGCCTGCGACGCCGCCTCGCGCTCGGAAGTGGTGGTGCCCCTGTACCGCGACGGCGAGCTGATCGGCGTGTTCGACCTCGACAGCCCGATCCCCGACCGCTTCGACGACGAGGACCGGCGGGGCCTCGAAGCCATCGCCCGGGTCTTCATGGAATCGCTGGCATGAGCGGCAACGACAAGCTGCGCAACATCGGCCCCAAATCGGCCGCCTGGTTGCGCCAGGTCGGCGTGCGCACGCAGGAGGACCTGCACGCACTGGGCGCGGTCGAGGCCTACATGCGGGTCAAGCGCGCCGGCTTCAAACCCAGCCTCAACCTGCTCTACGCACTGGAAGGCGCCCTGCTCGACTGCCACTGGCAGGACGTGCCGGACGCCCGCCGAAGCGAGCTGGTCCTCGCGGTCGATGCCGCCGTCGCCCAGCTCAAGCCCTCGCGCGGCCGCGCCGCCGCCGCCGTGATCGGCCCGGTCACCTACATCGCCGGCGAAGCCGAGGACGAGTCGGCGCCCGCCGACAGTCTGTTCGACAGCCCGGACGATACCAGCGGCGACCGCGACGACTGAGCCCGCTCAGCCCACGCCGCGCAACCGCGCCGGCACCACGCCCAGCCAGCGCCGGAACGCCCGCCGCATCGCCGCCACACGCCACATGGCGCACGACAGCGAAGCCTGGCGCGGGGCGTGACTGTCGAAACGAAAAGCCAAAGCACTCACGGAGTGAGAAGGAGCAAAGCGGAGAACGGCAGGAGAAAGCAATTCTCAGAATGCTGCTCTACTTGCTCCTCCTGTTCTTCTCCCGATCTGCGTGAGTGCTTTTGCTTCTGCAACCGGGGTTTCAGCCCGGCCCACCCGGCCTCACCACCGCGAACTCGCGCGCATTCTCGTGCCAGCGCGGCGTGTTGCGGATGGTCGGCAGCACCTCTTCCGGCGTCTGCACCAGCGACCACATCGCCGCGTGCTCGGGGTTCATGAAGCGCTCGCCGATCACCTTGTTCATGAAATTCGCCAGCGGCGAGTAGAAGCCGAGCGTGTTGAGCAGCACGATCGGGTTGGAATACAAGCCCAGGCGCTTGAGCGTGATCGCCTCGAACAGCTCCTCCAGCGTGCCGCAGCCGCCGGGCAGGGCGATCACCGCGTCGCTGCCGGTCAGCAGGCGGTGTTTGCGCTCGCGCATGTCCTCGACCAGTTGCAGCTCGGTCAGCCCGGGGTGGCCCCATTCGAGGTCGGCCATGAAGCGCGGCAGGATGCCGATCACTTCGCCGCCCGCCTCGAGCGCGCCATCGGCGACCGCGCCCATCGAGCCGGACGATCCGCCGCCGTAGACCAGCGTGCAGCCGTCCTCGGCCAGCAGTCGGCCGAGCTTGCGCGCGTCGGCGTGGTAGGCGGGGTCGCAATGGGCACTGGACGCGGCATAGACGCAGACACGCATGGAGGGCTCCGGCAGTTCGCGCCGGGCCGGCGCTCAGTGCAGCGGACGCGACAGCCCGGCCGGGACGGGTTGGGCCGTCATTGTGCCATCGCCGCCGAGTCGCGGCAGCGGCCGCCGCGCCGCACTCGCCAGCACGCGCACCATCGCCAGGTAGGCATCGACCAGTTGCGCGAACAGGTCCGCGTACCCGGCGCGGGTCGCGCCGGCCACGGTTTCGTAGGCGCTGCGGCCGAGGTCGACGAAGTAGCCGGCGTCGACGCGCCGCCGCTGAGCCTGCCCCGGAAACAGCCCGGCGAGGATCAGGCAGCGGTCGCCGACATCGCGCAGCGCATCGACCCGCTCGCGCCCCGGCAGCTCATGCGCCTGCAGCCAGTCCAGCGCCATCACCCGCGCGACCAGCTGGTCGTCACGCAGGTGCCGCATCAGCGCGAACACCAGGTAGCTCTCCACGTCCTCGCCTAGCGCGCAGCCGGTCTCGCGCTCGCCCTCGCGCACCAACGCCTGCCACAGTGCCGTGGCCGCCCCCTGTTCGATGATGTCGTTCCCGCCCATGCAAATACCTCGCGATGACTGCCATCGAAGTCAGCTAAGCAGGATTCGTGCCGGCGACGAAGTCAGCAGCCACACGCAACGGCTGCCAACACGCCCAGTGAGACTCCGCGCCCGCCTTCCGGTTCCCGGCTCCCGGTTCCCGATCCCCGGCTCCGGTTGCCAGCTATTCCACCGTCACCGACTTGGCCAGGTTGCGCGGCTGGTCGACGTCGGTGCCACGCAGCACGGCGACGTGGTAGGCCAGCAATTGCAGCGGCAGGGTGAACACCACCGGCGCGGCGAACTCGCCGCAGGCCGGCAGCGTCAGCACGTGGTCGGCATCCAGGCCGTGGGCCACGGTCTCGTCGACGAAGGCGTACAGCTCGCCGCCACGGGCACGCACTTCCTCCAGGTTCGACTTGAGCTTGTCGATCAGGTGGTCGTTGGGCGCCACCGCGATCACCGGCATGTCCTTGTCCACCAGCGCCAGCGGGCCGTGCTTGAGCTCGCCGGCGGCGTAGGCTTCGGCGTGGATGTAGCTGATTTCCTTGAGCTTGAGCGCGCCTTCCATCGCCACCGGCCAGTGGGTGCCGCGACCGAGGAACAGGGCGTGCTGCTTGGCGGCGAAGTTTTCCGCCAGCGCACGGATCTGCCCGTCGAGCTTGAGCGTCTGCGCGATCAGGCCGGGCAATTGCTCCAGCTGACGGACACCGTCGGCGTAGCGGGCCGCGTCCAGGCCCTTGGCCCGCGCCAGCTCCAGCGCGAACAGCGCCAATGCCACCAGCTGGGTGGTGAAGGCCTTGGTCGAAGCCACGCCGATTTCCGGGCCGGCGCGGGTCATCAGCACCAGCTCGGACTCGCGCACGATCGAGGACTCGGGCACGTTGCACACCGCCATCCGCGCCACGTAGTCGCGCCCCTTGGCCATCTTCAGCGCGGCCAGGGTGTCGGCGGTCTCGCCCGACTGCGAGATGCCCAGGAACAGCGTGCCCGCCCGCACCACCGGGTTGCGGTAGCGGTATTCGCTGGCGATCTCGACCTTGCACGGGACGCCGGCGAAGGACTCGATCCAGTACCCGGCAACCAGGCCGGCATGGTAGCTGGTGCCGCAGGCGACGATCTGCACCGAGTCGGTGCGTGCCAGCAAGGCCTCGGCATCGACGCCGAGCATCTGCGTCAGGACATGGCCGCCGGCGATGCGGCCCTCCAGCGTGTCGGCCACCGCCTGCGGCTGCTCGTGGATTTCCTTGAGCATGTAGTGGCGGTACTCGCCGCGTTCGACCGCGTCAGCGGCGAAGTGCGACTCCTTCACCGCACGCTGGGCCGGCTGGCCGGCGGCATCGAACACCTGCACCGCCTCGCGGGTGAGTTCCACCACATCGCCGTCGTCGAGATAGAGGAAGCGCCGGGTCAGCGGCAGCAGGGCGTGGATGTCGGAAGCCAGGTACTGCTCGCCTTCGCCCAGGCCCACCACCAGCGGCGAGCCCAGCCGCGCGCCGACCAGCGTGCCCGGCTCGCGCGCCGACAGCACCGCCAGCGAATAGGCGCCGTGCAGCCGCGCCACCGTCTCCTGCACCGCCTGCCGCAGCGGCTTGCCCTGGCGCTGGGCGTGCTCGATCAGGTGGGCGACCACTTCGGTGTCGGTCTGCGAGGTGAATTCGTAGCCGAGCGCTTGAAGCTCGGCGCGCAGCGCGGCGTGGTTCTCGATGATGCCGTTGTGGACCACCGACACCGCGCCGGACACATGCGGGTGGGCGTTGTCGGTACTCGGCGCCCCGTGCGTGGCCCAGCGGGTGTGGGCGATGCCGCAGGTTCCACTCAGCGGACTGACCGCCTGCAGCGCCTCCAGATCCCGCACCTTGCCCTTGGCGCGCAGGCGCTCGACGCCGTGGCCGGTGAGCACGGCGATGCCGGCCGAGTCGTAGCCGCGGTATTCGAGCGCCTTGAGCCCGGAGATCAGGTTCTGCACGACGTCACGCTGGGCGCTGATGCCGACGATTCCACACATGTCCGCAAGGTCCTCATGGGAAGCAAGGGCGCCTAGTTTAGTGGCTTCGGCCGGCGGCCGCTGCCCGGACGCGGACAGAGGCAGGCAAGGCGCGGGCACTCACCGGAGCCGGCTCCTGAGCCATGGGCCGGCGCGGATGAAGGCGGGCAAACCATTGATCACTTCATCCGTACATAGTCGGCCCTGCGAAATTCATCCAAGTGCCGGCAACGTCGTCAGCCACTCGCGCAACGGCGCACCGTGACCGACCTGGCGCCGCCGCCGGGCGCCC
>NZ_JACHHX010000008.1 GCF_014202935.1 Rehaibacterium terrae
CCGCGTACCCGGAGGACAGGATGTCCGAAAGGCGCCGCTCCGGGGGCGAGCCGGATAAGGCGAAGCACGGCTTCGCCCCGGCGAGCGCCAGCACACGGATGTGCTGGCCGGCGGGCGCCACAGGGATGTGTGCTCGCGGGGCACCGTCCGAAGCCGCGTTGGGCAAGCAAAGAAAAGTAACCCGGCCGCCGGCAGGCGGACGGAACCCCCGGCGCAACGCGCCGGCCAGATCGCGAGAAGCCGCAAGCGCACGAAACCCCCGGCGCGTAGCGCCGGCTCGATCACGACGAACGCGCCGCCGCTCAGCGCTCCAGAATCGCCGCCACGCCCATGCCGCCGGCGGTGCAGATCGAGATCAGCGCACGGCCCGAGCCCTTCTCCTTGAGCAGCTTGGCGGCGGTGGCGACGATGCGCGCACCGGTGGCGGCGAAGGGGTGGCCCAGCGCCAGCGAGGAGCCGGCCACGTTGAGCCTGTCGCGGTCGATCGCGCCCAGCGGCTTGTCCAGGCCGAGCCTGTCCTTGCAGAACGACTCGCTCTCCCACGCCCGCAGCGTGCACAGCACCTGCGCGGCGAAGGCCTCGTGAATCTCGTAGAAGTCGAAGTCCTGCAGCGTCAGGCCGTTGCGCTGCAGCAACTGCGCCACCGCCCAGGCCGGCGCCATCAGCAGGCCTTCGCCATGGACGAAATCGACCGCCGCCACCTGGGCGTCACGGAACCACGCCAGCGGCTCGTGGCCATGCGCGTTGGCCCAGTCCTCGCTGGCCAGCAGCGCGGCCGCGGCGCCGTCGGTGAGCGGAGTGGAATTGCCGGCGGTGAGCGTGCCCTGACCCGAGGTCCGGTCGAAGGCCGGCTTGAGCGCAGCGAGCTTTTCCAGCGTAGTGTCGGGGCGCAGGATGTTGTCGCGCTCGACGCCACGGAAGCTCACCACCAGATCCTTGTAGAAGCCGCGCTCGTAGGCCGCGGCGGCCTTCTTGTGCGAGGCCAGCGCCAGCTCGTCCTGCGACTCGCGGGCAATGCTCCATTCCTTCGCCATCAGCTCGCAATGCTCGCCCATCGACTTGCCGGTGCGTGGTTCGGCCACGCCAGGGAACTCCGGCATCAGCTCGCGCGGACGGAAGCCCCTGAAGGCACGCAGCTTCTCGCCGAAGGTCCGGCCCATGTTGGCGTCGAGCAGGCGCCGGCGCAGCGACTTGCTGACCACGATCGGCACGTCGGAGGTGGTGTCCGAGCCGCCGCCGATACCGGCCTCGATCTGGCCGAGCGCGATCTTGTTGGCGACGTGGATGACGGTATCGAGCGAGGTGCCGCAGGCGCGTTGCAGGGTGATGCCCGGGGTCAGCGGCGACAGGCCCGAGGACAGTGCCGCCTCGCGACCGAGGTTCCAGTCCGAGGAGTGCTTGAGCACCGCGCCCATCGCCACTTCGCCCAGCACCTGGCCGTGCAGCCCGAAGCGCTCGACCAGCGCGCCGAGCGTGCGGATCGACATGCCCAGGTTGCCGACGTCGGCGTAGGCGGTGTTGTTGCGGCAGAAGGGGATGCGGACGCCGCCGAGGACGGCGACGCGGCGGACAGGACGGCTGCTCATGGGTCGGAGAACTTCGCTGGCGGCACTGCCGGGGAGGATAGCGCGTCCGGCCCGAGCGCGTGCTCCAGTGCGTGCAGTTCGTGCCAGAAGTACCAGCAGGCCGGCGCCTCGCGCAGGCGCGCATCGAGGTGGCGCGCGGCGAGCGCGACGACGGCGGCCGCGTCGTCAGCCGGCAGCGCCGGCTCGATGCGCAGCCGGCGGCGGCCGCTGTCGAGATCGGGCGTGACCGAGAACACCACCACCGGCACGCCGGCCTCGCGCGCCAGGCGGATCAGGCCGCCCGGCAGGCCGACGCGACGGCCGTGAAGCTCCGCCGCGAGCGCGCCGCGGCCTGGCGGCAGCGGCGTGTCGATAAGCCCGCACACCGCCGTCCCCGCGGCGAGCCGCTCGCGCAGTACCGCGTAGCTGCCGCCGGTGAACACCACCGGCGCGCCGCAGGCGGCGGCGATGCCGGCCAGCCGCGCCCGCGCGCCCCACCAGCGCAGCGGATGCGCGCCGTAGTCGGCGCGCCGGTGCGGCCGCGACACGAAGGCCACCGGCGTGCCGTGCCGGCGCAGGTGCGCCAGTCCCACCAGCCCAGTGCCGAAGTGGAACGACAGCGCGACGAACGGCGTGCCCGGTGCCGGCCAGTCGCCCTCGACATCCAGCGGCGGCCGCGCAAAGCGGGCGCGGCCGAGCGCGTCGCCCATGTCGAGCAGGCGCGCGGTCCGCTGCCGCCACTCGAAGTCCGCCTGCCCGGCGGCCACGCCAGCGGCCAGCGCGGCAGCAGTCACCGCCTCCACGCCCTCGGCGAACAAGGGCCCGCGCGCGCACCGGCGCAACAGGCGCTGGCTCGCCACATGCGGCAACAGCAGCGGCAGACCGGGCGCGAGGAACTGTTCGACGAAGTCGCGCCAATGGCGTCGCAAGGCGTTCACGGCGGGCGGCGCGGGCCGAGTGGAAAGAGGGCCAATGCTACACTCGCCGCCCTTCATCGCCGCCTCGCACGTGCATGTCCGACACCCGCCTGAGCTGCTTCGGCGCCCTCGCCCTCGAACTCACGCCCGGCGCCCTGGCCGGCCGACTCGCGCTGCCGCAGGACCAGGCGCGCGAACTCGGCGCGCTGGTGGCGAGTGACCTGCTCAAGCTCGTGCCCGAAGTCGCCGCGCTCGACCTGGCTTTCGTCGCCGCGCACTTCGACCCGGCCGAACTGCTGCGGCCGGGCTGGCCGCGTCACGCCGGGCTGGTGGAACTGGCGCAGGGCGCCCCAGGCCGTCGCGACGAGGCGCGGGTGATCGCATTCGGCAGCCACGACGGCCGGTTGCCCGAGGTGCTCGCGCCGGACGAGAACCTCGTCGGCGGGCCGCTGCGCCTGCTGCCCTTCGTCGCCGTCGGCGACGAGGCCATCGCCACGACCGTCGGCCATGCCTTCGAGGAACGCCTGCTCGACACCGGCATGGCCGGCGCCGACACCGCGCTGTACGCGCAGACCGCGTTCGGCGCGCAGGTCGAGCATGCCCGCTACCTCACCGTGCACGACCTGTGCGCGCTCACCGCCGTGCAGTACGAGCACGCCGGCCTGAAGCCGCTGTGGCCGCTGATCGAGGCCGCCCTGCTCGCGCCCGAGGGCGAGGAATGGCTCGACGCGCCGCCCGAGCCGCTGGCGCGCTACGCGGCGCAACAGGTGCGCTTCGCCATGCTCGACATCGACGCCTGGGCCGAGGGCGGCTTCGCGCCGGCCGGCATCGACGCCGAGCGGATGCCGCATGCCTTCGACCAGTTCACCATGCGCCAGCGCCAGTTCGCCGCGGTGCTGGCCGCACACGGCATCGCGGTGGTGTTCGACCACGCCCCCGCCGGCCACGACCCGCGCGCGCTGCTGCGCGGTTGATTCTCGCGTTCTGCTGCAGGAACGACGCGGTCGTCTGCCGAAGGCTGATGGCGCAAGCCGCGGCTACTTCACCACCTTCGCCAGCCAGGGCATCCCGGCCTCGTACATGAGATAGCCGGCGTCGCCCATGCCGAGCGATGCGTAGGTGCGCTGCGCGGCGAGGTTCTGCTTCTCCACGTACAGGCGCAGGCCGCACACCGCCTCGCCGGCGGCCTCGGCCAGCCCGTGCACGTGCCGGTACAGCGCGGCGAACACGCCGTGACGGCGGTGCTCGGGGGTGACGTACACGCTCTGGATCCACCACCAGTCGCCGCAGCGCCAGTCGCTCCACTCGTAGGTGAGCATGAGCGTGCCGGCCGGCACCCGTGCGAGTTCGCGCCCGGCGAATGCCACTTCGCGCTCGGCGACGAAATAGCGGCCGCGCGCCGGCTGTTCGATCACGCTGCGGATGCCGCGCCGCACGGTGTCCGGGTCGAGCCGCTTGTGTTCGGTCTCCAGCGCCATCGCGCAGGCCCAGTCGGCGAGCAGCGCGATGTCGTCGGCGGTGGCGGGGCGGATGTGGATGTCGGTGGTCATGGTGTCGCGTGAGGGGGTCGTTGGCTGTCGTCGATACTGCCTGCTGCCGTCGCTTCACCGAACTCCCGTCCGTTCCCGCGCGAAGACGCGGCACCCTCGATTCAGCGTTTGCGCGTGCGGCTGGCGCCGAGTTTGCGGGTGAGGGTGTTGCGGCCGAGGCCGAGCCGCTCGGCGGCCCGCTGGCGGTGGCCGCCGGTGTGTTCCAGCGCGGTTTCGAGCAGGGTGCGGTCGAGCAGTTCGCGCGCCTGCGCGTGCAGGCCGGTGCGGCCTTCGGCGAGGCCGGCGCGCGCCCAGTCGGCGAGCGCGGCGGTCCAGTCGTGGGCCCGCGCCGTGGCGGCCTCGCGGAGCGCGCCGGCCAGATCGGCGGCGCCGATGGTGTCGCCCGGCGCCAGCGCGGCCAACCGCCAGCACAAGTTCTCCAGCTCGCGCACGTTGCCGGGCCAGTCGTGGGCGTCGAGCCGGCGCAACGCCTCCTTGTCGAAACGCTTGGCCGGCGCGCCGAGTTTCGCGCTGGCCTGGGCGAGGAAGCGCGCCGCCAGCGCCGGGATGTCGGCGCGGCGCTCGCGCAGCGGCGGCAACCGAAGCCGCACCACGTCGAGCCGGTGCAGCAGGTCGGCGCGGAAGCGGCCCTCGGCGACGGCCCGGTCCAGGTCCTGGTGGGTGGCGGCGATGACGCGCACGTCCACCGAGATCAGCTCGCGCCCGCCGACGCGGAAGAACTCGCCCTCGGCCAGCACGCGCAGCAGCCGCGTCTGCAGCGGCGCCGGCATGTCGCCGATCTCGTCGAGGAACAGGGTGCCGCCGTCGGCCTGCTCGAAGCGGCCGATGTGGCGCTTGGTGGCGCCGGTGAAGGCTCCGGCCTCGTGACCGAACAGCTCGCTCTCCAGCAGCTCGGCCGGAATCGCGGCGGTGTTGAGCGCGACGAAGGGCCGCTGCGCGCGCGGCGACTCGCGGTGCAGCGCGCGCGCCACCAGCTCCTTGCCGGTGCCGGTTTCGCCGGTGATCAGCACCGACAGCGGCGCCTGCGCGAGGCGGCCGATGGCGCGGAACAGTTCGCGCATCGCCGGGGTGTCGCCGATCAATGGATCGTCGTCGGCGCGCGCACGCTCGGCCTGCGCGTCGTCGTCCGCCGCCTCACCGGGCGGCAACGCGCGCGCCGCCAAGGCCACCGCCGCGTCGAGATCGAACGGCTTGGACAGGAATTCGTGTGCGCCGCCGCGGAACGCGCCGGCGGTCGAGGCGATGTCGGTCCAGGCCGACATCACGATCACCGGCAGCCCGGGGCGCTTGGCCTTGAGCGCGTCGAGGAAGCGCAGGCCGTCGAGGCCGGGCATGCGCACGTCGGTATAGACCAGGGCGGGCGTCGCGCCGGCCGCCAGCGCGTCGAGCGCGGCCTGCGCGCTGTCGAAACCCTGCACGCGCCAGCCGGCGTCGCGCAGCGCCTCGCTGAGCACGAAGCGCACGCTGCGGTCGTCGTCGACGACCCAGATCATGCCGGCCGAGCGGGACATCACGGAATCATCCTTCCCCGGCCTGTGCCGACGCATCGGCTGTCGCGGCCTCGCTGGCCTCATGCTCGGGCGGCAAACACGGCAACAGCAGCGTGAACACGGTATGCCCCGGCCGCGAGCGGTAGCCGAGCGAGCCGCCGTGCTCGCGCGCCACCTGCTGCGCCAGCGGCAGCCCCAGGCCCGTGCCCTCGGCGCGGCCGCTGACCAGCGGCAGGAAGATGCGCTCGGCGAGTTCTTCCGGCACGCCACGGCCGTCGTCGGCGATCTCGACGCGGATCGCCAGCCGGTGCGCCACGTCGCCGATCAGCACGTGATGCTCGGCGCGGCTGCGCAGCGTGACGCTGCCGGCGCCGGATTCGAGCGCGTTGCGCACCAGGTTCCACAAGGCCTGGGTGAGCCGGTCGGCATCGCCCCGCAGCTCGGGCAGGCTGGGGTCGTAGTCGCGCTCGATCTTCACCGCCCAGCCGGCCTCGGCATCGGCGAGCAGGCGCACGCGCTCGAGCACGGCGTGGATGTTGAGCGGCGCCAGCGCGCGCGGCGGCGCCGGGTTGAGCAGGCGTTCGACCAGCGCTTCGAGCCGCTCGACCTCGGCCCGCAACAGGTCGATCAGCTCGCGCGAATTCGCGTCCTCGCTGCGCCGCGCCAGCAGCTGCGCGGCGCCCTTGAGGCCGGCCAGCGGGTTGCGGATCTCGTGCGCCAGCCCTTTCAGCGCCGCCGACAGCGCGGCCGGCAGCAGCGTGGCCGGATCCTCGCCGGGGAATTCCTCGGTGGCATGCGCCTCCAGCCGCAGGCCGCCGTCGGCCTCGCGGCTCAGCCACAGGTCGGCGAAATGCTCGCTGCCGGCCGGCGAGCGCATCCGGGTCCGTCGCACCAGCACGGCGGCATCCCCCTCATCCAGCCGGGCCGCCAGATCGGCCAGCCGGCCGTCCTCGGCATCGAGCTCGTCCAGGGTTTGCCCGACCAGTCGCCGCGCACTCACCCCCAACCAGCGGGCGAAGGCCGGATTGCAGCCGGTCAGCCGCCCGTCGCCATCGGTCCAGGCGACCGGCGTGGCCAGCGCTTCCAGGGCGGGGCTATCGGGCATTGCACCATTGTAGTGCGGAACTGGGCGCAACCGATGCTGACGAAGCCGCTGCCACGACGCCCGTGTTCCGCAGGCGGCCGGGATGCGAAAACGGCCCGGTCGCCCGGGCCGTTTCGTCGTCATCGTGGCACGCGCAGATCAGAGCGCGTAGTACAGCTGGTACTCGAGCGGGTGGGTCGCGGCGCGGAACCTGGTGACCTCCTGCATCTTCAGCGCGATGTAGCCGTCGATGAAGTCGTCGCTGAAGACGCCGCCGGCGGTGAGGAACTCGCGGTCCTTGTCGAGCGCTTCCAGCGCCTGGTCGAGCGAATGGCAGACGGTCGGAATGCCCTTCTCCTCTTCCGGCGGCAGGTCGTACAGGTCCTTGTCCATCGGCGCGCCGGGGTCGATCTTGTTCCTGATGCCGTCCAGGCCCGCCATCATCAGCGCGGCGAAGGTGAGGTAGCCGGACTGCATCGGGTCGGGGAAGCGGATCTCGATGCGGCGCGCCTTGGGGTTGGTGACGAACGGGATGCGGCAGCTCGCCGAGCGGTTGCGCGCCGAGTAGGCCAGCATCACCGGCGCCTCGAAACCCGGCACCAGGCGCTTGTAGCTGTTGGTGGTGGAATTGGTGAAGGCATTGATGGCGCGGGCGTGCTTGAAGATGCCGCCGATGTACCACAGCGCCAGCTGGCTCAGGCCGCCGTAGCCCTCGCCCATGAACAGGTTCTGGCCGCCCTTGGCGAGCGACTGGTGCACGTGCATGCCGCTGCCGTTGTCGCCGACGATCGGCTTGGGCATGAAGGTGACGGTGCGGCCGTTGCGGTGGGCGACGTTCCTGATGACGTACTTCATCGTCAGCAGCTCGTCGGCCTTCTTCACCAGCGAGTTGAAGCGGGTGCCGATCTCGCACTGGCCGGCGTTGGCGACCTCGTGGTGGTGCACCTCGACCTCGATGCCGAGGCTGGTGAGCACTTTACACATCTCGGCGCGCAGGTCGTGCAGCGAATCGGTCGGCGCGACCGGGAAGTAGCCGCCCTTCACGCCAGGCCGGTAGCCGCTGTTGCCGCCCTCGTACTTCTTCTTCGAGTTCCATGCCGCCTCTTCGGAGTCGATCTCGAAGAAGGTGTGGCCCATGTCGTTGGCCCAGCGCACCGAATCGAAGATGAAGAACTCCGGCTCCGGGCCGAAGAAGGCCTGGTCGGCGATGCCGCTGGCCTTGAGGTAGGCCTCGGCGCGCTTGGCGACGCCGCGCGGGTCGCGCGAGTAGGCCTGCATGGTGGCCGGGTCGAGGATGTCGCAGACCATGACCAGGGTCGGGTCGGCCATGAACGGGTCGACGAAGGCGGTCGACGCATCCGGCAGCAGCACCATGTCGGACTCGTTGATGCCCTTCCAGCCGGCGATCGAGGAGCCGTCGAACATCTTGCCCTCCTCGAACAGGCCGGGCTCGACGATGCTGGCCGGGAAGGTGACGTGGTGCTGCACGCCGCGCATGTCGACGAACCGCAGGTCGACGAATTCGATGGCGTGATCCTTGATGAGTTTTTCGACGTGTTCGAGGGACATGGCGATTCCGGGTGCGGGTGATGGACCGCCCTGTCCGGAGCAAACGGCGTGCCAGTGCCGAGATCATCGCAAGCGTCTGATTTCATTGCCTGCGCGCGGCGCCCGCAGCGGCGGCGCGTCCATCAAGGTGCATTTCTCCACGAGAATTGCACCGATCAGGTGCACAACGCCCGCAGGCGCCGTTCCGCCGATCCCGTATCCTTGCCCGCTCACCCACAAGACGCCGCCCGTGAACGACCTGCTCACCGCCCTGCTGCTGGGCCTCATCGAAGGCATCACCGAGTTCCTGCCGATCTCCAGCACCGGCCACCTGCTGATCGCCCAGCACTGGCTGGGCGCGCGCTCGGACCTGTTCAACATCGTCATCCAGGCCGGCGCCATCCTCGCCATCTGCCTGGTCTACCGGCAGCGGCTGCTGGCGCTGGCGTTCGGACTGGGCGAGCGGGAAAACCGCGAGTTCGTGCTCAAGGTCGCGGCCGCGTTCGCGGTGACCGCGGCGGTCGGCATCCCGGTGCGGCTGCTGGGCTGGAAGCTGCCCGAGACGGTGACGCCGGTGGCCTGGGCGCTGATCCTCGGCGGGGTCTGGATGCTGCTGGCCGAGCGCCTGGCCGAGCGCCGGCCGGAGCGCGGGCTGACCTGGACGGTGGTGGTGCTGGTCGGTCTGGCGCAGGTGGTGGCGGGCGTGTTCCCGGGCACCTCGCGTTCGGCCGCCACCATCTTCGTGGCCATGCTGGCCGGGCTGACCCGGCGCCCGGCGGCGACCGAGTTCTGCTTCCTGGTCGGCATCCCGACCATGTTCGCGGCCAGCGGCTTCGCCTTCGTCGAGTACCTGGCCGAGGGCGGCGAGGGCGAGGACTGGGCGGCGCTGGCGATCGCTTTCGCGGCGGCCACCCTCACCGGCTTCCTCGCCGTGCGCTGGCTGCTCGGCTACATCAAGACGCACCGCTTCACCGGCTTTGCGGTGTACCGCATCGCGCTGGGCGCGGCCCTGCTGCTCGGGTTGCCGGCGGGCGCCTGAGGCGCCCGCGGGGACACGGCGCCGGCTTCAGCCGGCCAGGCGCGCGTTGGTGGTGTAGGTGCCGTGGATGGCCGCCTCGGCCAGCACGTGGCCCTGCATCGCCCGCTCGACCTCGGCACGGCCGAAGCGGCCGGACAGGCCGAGGCTGGGCACGTCCAGCGCGTACAGGCGGAAGAAGTAGCGGTGCACCCGCTGGTCGTTGAACGGCGGGCAGGGGCCGTCATAGCCGAAGTAGTCGCCGCCCATGTCGGCGTCGCCGGCGAACCAGCCGGTGTAGTCGTTCAGGCCCTGGCGACTGCCCACCGGCCCTTCCGGCTGCCGCTTGCCGCGCGGGGTGACGCCGTCCGAACAGGCGCCGGCGGCCAGTTCACGGCAGTCGGCCGGGATGTCGGCCATCACCCAGTGGACGAACTCGCCGCGCGGCTGCTCGGCCGGGATCACCACGTCGTCGCGGTTGACGGTCTCCGGCACGGTCGGCACGTCCGGGTCGATGCACAACAGGACGAAACTGCGCGTGCCGGCCGGCACCTCGTCCCAGGCCAGGTGCGGGCTGCGGTTGGCGGACAGCGCGATGCGGCCGGCGCCGTCGGGCTTGCCGAAGGCGAACTCGGCCGGGATCGGCTGGCCATCGTGGAAGCTGTCGCTGCGGATCTTCATGGCGTTCCTCCTGCGGGGCTTCGGGTCGGTCCGGGAGTGCGCTCAGTAGCCCAGGCGCGCGGCGATCGCCTCCAGGCGCGCGAACGGCTCGGCCAGGGCCTGCGCGTAATGGCGCCAGTGGCCGGCCGGGAAGGCCGTGGCATGACCACCCAGTCCGGTGACGACCGCCGTCATCGCCTGCGGGTCCGGCCGCGCGGCCAAGCCGAGGGCCTCGGCCAGCTCGGCGGCGACCGCCTCCGGCGCGGCATCCAGGCGCTCGCCGCGGACCACCTGCACCTGCGCCGGCGCGCGCTCGATCCACTGCGCCAGCGGCGCCAGGGCATGCGCCAGCCAGTCGGCGGCATGCAGGGCGGTCGGGAAGGCGAAGCGGTGCACGCAGCCGTACACGCACCAGTTGAGCAGCATGTCGCGCGGATCGCGGATGCAGGCGATCAGGCGCGCCTCGGGCATCGCCGCGACGGTGCGCGCGTCCCAGTGCGGCAGCCAGTCGATGGCGCGGTCGGGGTCGACGCCGCCGGTCTCCAGCAGCCGGCGCCAGCCGGCGGCGGTGACCATGGTGTTGTCCTGGCGGAACGGCCACAGCCCGTCCGGACGCTGCGGCGGCCCGAAGCGGTCGCCGAGCAGACGGCAGTCGGGCGAGGAGCCGAGCAGCGCGGCGACCCGTTCCGGCGCGCTGCCGGGCGCGCCCCAGAGCAGACGCGGCGGCGGCAGCGCCGCCTCCGCCGGGGCGGGCGGGTTCTCGATCGTGTCGGCCACGCCGGGCGGTGGCTGCACGCCCTGCTGCGGCAGCGGATCCATGCCGGCCCAGCAGGCGGCGGCTTCGTCGTAGCGGCCGAGCCGGTCCAGGGCCAGGCCGCGCCAGCCCATCAGCATGCGCCGCAGCAGCGGGTCGGCGGCGCGCCCGAGCAGGGTATCGGCACGCGCCAGTGCTGCCGCGGGAGCCTCGTGCAGCTCGGCGCGCAGCTTGATCTGCTGCGCCACATCGCGCTCCGGTGCCTGGGCCAGAAGCGCGTCGGCCAGCTCGACCGCACGGCTCAGCTCGCCGATGGCTTCGTGGAAAAGCGCCTGGTGCTCGCGCGCGGACAGACTGTCCGGGCACGCCTGCAGCCAGCGCTCCAGCTGCGCCTGGTAGGCTTCGCGGCTGCCGCCGGCGAGCTGCAGCCGCGCGGCCCAGACGGCATCCCGGCCCGGGTCGCGGGCGAGCAGTTCCTCGACCGCATCGACCGCCTGCTCCGGCAAGCCGATATCGACCAGCCCGCGCAGGACGGGCTCCAGCAGCCCGGCCGGATCCGGCGCCCGGCGCAGCAGCTCGCGCCAGACCGCGACCGCCTCGTCACGCTGACCCAAGGCCAAGGCGAGGTCGGCGCGGAACATCGCCGCGGCCGGATCGGCCGGATCGGCCTCGTTGAGCACGCGCAGCTCGGCCAGCGCATCCTGCGGGCGACGCTGGCGGCGCAGGCATTCGATCAGCGCCCAGCGCAGCCGCCGCGCCCCGGGCTGCTTCTCCAGCCCCCTGCGCAGGGCCTGCTCGGCGAAGGCGAAGTGGCCCTTGGCGAGATAGGCCAGACCGAGCGCCGACAGCACCATCGGGTCGTCCGGCGCGAACTGGGCGGCGCGCGAGATGCAGCGCAGGGCGTCGTCCTGATTGCCGCGCGCCAGCGCCAGGTTGCCCTGCACCACCAGGGCGTGGGGATGGTCCGGATTCACCCTCAGGGCCAGGCCGAGCTGACGCTCGGCCTCGTCGAGATCGTGCCGGGCCAGTGCCAGATGGGCCAGCGTCACGTAGGCGGCCAGCTGGTTCGGGTCGAGCCTGATCGCCTCGCCCAGGGCGGCCTGGGCCGCGTCGAGGCGGGCCTCGCGCAGCGCCCCCAGGGCGCGGCTGACATGAAAGACGGCATTGTCCGGTGCCAGTGCGACGGCGCGGTCCAGGCAGGCCTGGGCGGCCTCGAGCTCGCCCAGCCCGCGCAGGGCCAGGCCCAGCAGGTGATGCGCCTCGGCGTTGTCGGGCTCGGCCTCGGCCAGACGGCGGGCGGCGTCCGCGGCAGCGGCGTGGTCGCCGCGCCGGAGCGCCTCGATGACGGTGTCCTGCATGGGCTCGCGACTCAGGAAGCTGTGAATGAGCCGTCGATTGTAGCCCGCCCGCCGTGCTCGGACGCCGCCGCCAGCGCGGCGGACAGCCGCGCGACCACCCAGCGCTCGCCGAAACCGCGCAGGTGCAGACCCTCGATGAAACCGCAGTGCCCGCCCCACGGGCTGATCTCCAGCCGCGAATGCGCCGGCAGGCGCAGGCCGTGGAAGCTGTGTACCGGTATCACCGGGTCGTCGGCGGCGGTCAGGATGCTCACCGGCACCTGCAGCTCGGCCAGCCGGTCGCCGGCCACCGAGTAGCCGTCGAAATAGGCCTCCAGGCTGGGAAACTCGCCGCCGCGCCGGACCAGGTGCGCGGTCAGCTCGCGGATGCCGAGCGACAGGATGCGGTCGTCGAGGTCGCGGTGGGCGGCGAACAGCCGCCGCTTCTTTTCCAGCGAACGCCGCCACTTGCGGGCGAAGTACCAGTGGTACAGCGGCAGACCGCGTTCGAGCGCGTCCATGCCCGCCGCCGGGTCGATCACCGGGCACACCGCCGCCGCGTGACGCAGCCGGATGCCGGCCGCCGGCGCGGCGCGCGCCACCCGCAAGGCGAAGTTGCCGCCCAGCGAATAGCCGGCCACCACCAGCGGCAGCGGCGTGAACCGCTCGCCGAGCGCCTTCACGGCATGGACCACTTCCGCCAGCCGGCAGGAGTGGAAGATGTCCTGGTTCAGGTGGTGGGTGTCGCCGTGGTCGCGGAAGTTGAGCCGGAACACGTCGAAGCCGTCGGCCAGCAGGCGCGCCGCGGTGTGCAGCAGGTAGCCGGACTCGACGCTGCCCTCCCAGCCGTGGAACAGCACCGCCAGCGCGCGCGGCGCGCGGCCGGGAACGGTGCTGTGGAAGCCCTGCAGGCGCACGTCGGCGCCGCCGGGCAGGATCAGCTCGCGCGTCACCGCGCCGGTGGCGGCGAACAGCGCCCGCCCGCGGCGGCGGCGCCATGGGCTGGAACTGAGGACGGACTGCACGTGCGCGTCGCGCAGCCAGCGTGGCGGGCGATAGTCTTCGGCGTGCAGGTCGCTCATGCGGCGGGAATCGGGAAGGGAATCGGGAAGAGCATCGAAGCATCATCCTCCCGGCGCAACCCGGGCACGCGACGCTCCACGCCCCGGGATTCCGGCAGGGACGCGACGGCCCCGTCCGGCCGCGGCCCGGCCGCCTATCGCGCCATCGCCGCGACGATGCGTTCGCGGCAGGCCTCGGCCATGCGCCGGCGACCGTCCTCGGACGCCGCCACCGGCGGCAGGAAATGCACCTCGGCCACCCGTCCCGGCTCGCCGAGCAGGCGCAGGAAGTTGCCCAGGAAACTCTCGCCGGCGGCGAAGGCGACCCGCGTCTGCGCCTCGCCGCCCTCGCCGTAGCGCAACGCCACCGGCTGCGCAGGCACGCCGGCCACCACCGCCGGCTGGAAGATGCGGGCGTGGAAGGTGCCGACCGCATCGCCGCGGGTGGTGCGTCCCTCCGGGAACACCCCCACCGCCTCGCCCGCCTGCAGCCGCGCCACCATCTGGTGCATCACGCCATGCAGCGACGCGTTGTCGCCACGGTGGTGATAGATGGTGCCGGCGCGGCCGGCCAGCCAGCCGACCAGCGGCCAGCGGCTGATCTCGGCCTTGGCGACGAAGCCCATCATGCGCTGGCTGTGCATCAGGGTGATGTCGAGCCAGCTGACATGGTTGGCGACGAACATCACCGCCCCCGGCAGCGGCTCGCCGAAGCGGCGCACGCGGAGGCCGAACACCCGCAGCAGCATCCGGCTCCACCAACGGATCGCGCGATGGTCCAGCCGCTCGCCGCGCAGGCGGATGCGCGCGGTGAGCGGGTTGATCATCAGCAGCGTCAGCGGCAGCGACACCAGCAGGTGCAGCAGCAGCAGCGGCACGCGGACCAGGTAGCGCAACGGCCGCAGCCAGTCGCTGCGGCGGGCGGGATCGGAGGGCTTGGACATCATCGGCATTGTCGCCCAAGCATCACGGCGCGGTGAATCCCGACGCCGGCGCATGTCGCGGTCAGCGCCTGGGCACCACGGCGATGGTCAGGCGCGAGACGCAGACCAGCCGGCCGGCCGCGTCCTCGATGCGGATGTCCCAGACCTGGGTGCTGCGGCCCAGGTGCAGCGGCCGCGCGGTGCCGGTCACCGTGCCGTCGGTGACGGCGCGCACGTGGTTGGCGTTGATCTCCAACCCGACCGCCATCTCCCGCGCGGGGTCGATGCACAGGCCGGCGGCGATGCTGCCGAGCGTCTCGGCCAACGCCACCGAGGCGCCGCCGTGCAGCAGGCCGAATGGCTGCCGGGTGCGCTGGTCGACCGGCAGGGTGCCGCGGATGAAGTCGCGGCCGAGCTCGACGATCTCGATGCCGAGCGCTTCGAGCAGGGTGCCGTGCGCCATCGCGCGCACGGCATCGAGGCTCGCGTCCGGCCGGAACGGCCCGGCGGCCCGGGTCACTTGGTGAACAGCGGCGGGAAGTTGCGCGGGCGCCAGCTCGAACCGATGTACGGCCGGCGCGAGCCGTAGCCGCCGCTCGGGCCGTAGCCGCTGCTGCGGCCGTAACCGGTACCGAAGTCGCGCTCGCGACGGCTGTGCATGCGGTCGATCAGCTCCTCGCGGCGATCGGCCAGCCACTCGGCGCGGCCCACGCTCGCCGGGTCCTGGCCGCGGCGCCTGGCCTCGCGCTCGCGGTAGTCGCAGAAGTCCTCGTAGGCGTCGATCTCGTGCTGCAGTTCGCGCACGCACAGCTCGATCATGATCGCGTCGTCGAGGTAGCCCAGCACCGGCACCGAGTCGGGGATGATGTCCTTGGGGTCGGCGAAGTAGACCAGCGCCGACAGCACCCGCTGACGGTCCTCCTCGGGCAGGGCCCAGGCTTCGTCGCTGACCATGGCGATCAGGTTGTCGAGCTGCGCCAGCCGCTCGGCGATGAAATCCGGCACCTGGACCTTGCCGGCCCCGCTCAGCAGCGCCTTGGCCGCGGCGATGATCTCGTCCGCGCCCTTGCTGCCGGCCGCCTGCCGCGCCGCCTGCTGCGCCGCGTGGAAATGTTCGAGGTCGCGCTCGGAGAGCTCGATGGAGAGGGAGAGGGTCATGGGGGGCGTTCCGCGGAGCCGGTGGAAAGACCGCCAGCCTAGGCCGGGCGGGGCGGCATCGTCAATCTCGATGCCGGAATCGGGAGTGGGGAACCGGAAATCGAGAGAGCCATGCCGCTCGGCCGCTCACCGGCCTTTCGCTTTTGACGGCTCCCGATACCCCATTCCCGATGCCCGGCCTCACAGGATCGGCGCCAAGCCGGCCCCGAAGGCGGTCACCAGGCGGGTGTAGAAACCCTTCAGACGCAGGTCGACCTCGGGGAAGTCGCCGGCCGGGGTCCAGCATTCGGCGAAACGCGGGTGCTCCGGGCGTACCGGCGGGCAGCCCTCGACCAGCTCGTAGCTGGTGGCATACCGCAGCGGCCACAGATCGAACAGCGGCAGCTTCTCGAACGCCTTGCCGATGGAGTAGTCCAGCCCGGACAGCACCGGCGGCTTGGGCCGGCGGGCGATCAGCCAGGCATTCTCCGGGCGGGCGTCGTGGCGGATGACCCGCTCCAGCGCGGCGGCAAAGGCGGCGTCGTGGACGATCACCGCATTCTCGGTGTTGTAGTGATCCGAGCGCGGGTCGAAGTTGTGGGTGCCGACGATGCCGACCCGGCCGTCGATCACGATCGACTTGGCGTGCAGGCCCACCCGCACCCCGGCGCGGCGCAGCGGCAACGGCCCGTCGCGCATCGAGCCCGAACCGGAGCCGGTCGCGCCCGAACCGCCACGCGCGCCGGAACCGAAGGCGGTCGGCGCATCGGTCAGCGGCACGCCGGACGGGGCGACCTCGGCATCGAGCGCGCCGGTGGCGGCCAGATCGATCGGCGCGTCGGCGGGAAACGGCTTGTACTCGCGGATGTCGAATCCCAGGTCGCGCAGGTAGCTGCGCTTGTACTTGTGCGAGAGCGCGTACACCGGCCAGGCATCGGTCGCGGCCAGGCTGTTGGTGGACACCAGCACCTCCGGCGCATTCTCGCGCCGGCGCAGCGCACGGAAGGTCTGCCGCGCCTCGCGCGAGAGCACCAGATAGGGCGTCTGCAGCACCACCGAATGCTCGGCGCCGGCCACCAGCGACTGCAGCCGGTGCGAGATCTCCTCGTACAGCGGATCGCGGCCGCGCTCGTGCTTCTGCGGCGGGTCCACGTAGTAATCGACCCGACCGACCGCCAGCGACGGCGCGATCAGACGCGCCTGCACGACCTCCGGATCCGACGCCGCCTGCGAGATCCGCAGGATGCGCCCGGCGCGGGTGAGCCGCGGCGCCGGCAGCAGCGGCGGCGGGCCGCCGTGGGCAAGCAGGTGCGCGGCGACGTCGTTGAGCCGGGCGACCGGCACGCTGCGCTCGTGCGTCCAGAACAGCTCGAAGCCGGCGCGCATCTTCGCGCCCACCGGCCCGGCCACCAGGATGTCGCGGTCGCGGTAGTTGTAGCCGCTGTCCCAGTCGAAGTAGCGGTTTTGGTAGTTGCGCCCGCCGGTGATGCCGATCAGCCCGTCGACCAGCAGCAGCTTGGTGTGCATGCGCTGGTTGAAGCGGCGAAAACAGCACAGGATGCCGGCGCCGAACTCCAGCGGGCCGGTGCTGGCCTTGCCGAAGGTGGGGTTGTACATGCGCAGCTCGAAGTTGGCGTGTGCGGTCGCCAGTGCGGCCAGCAGCCGGGTGTCGTCGACGCTGAAAAGCTGGTCCAGCAGCACCCGCACCCGCACCCCGCGCCGGGCGGCGTCGAGCAGCTCGCCGAGCACGAAGAAGCCGGCGTCGTCCTCGGCGAAGATGAAGCTCTGCAGCTCGATGCTGCGCCGGGCGCTGCGGATCAGGTGGATGCGCGCCAGCAGCGCGTCCTCGCCGCCCTCCAGCAGCAGTACCCGGTGCACCGGCGCTTCCGCGGTCGCCTCGGCCAGCGCCTGCTCGCCGAGCGCGTACAGTGCGGAATCGATCGCGCAGGCATCGTCGCGTGCGCATTCCACCATCTCCGGGCGCGCCTGTCCGGCCAGACGCTCGGCCTCGTCGAGCTGCTTGACCGGCAGCCGACCGCAGCCGACCAGCGCCAGCAGCATCAGGGCCAGCACCGTGCACCGCGGACTCACTGCACCGCCCCGGCCAGCCGCACCTGCAATTCCAGCTTGACCCGGTCCTGCACCGCGAAGCGGTTGGCGTCCATGCCGAAGTCGCTGCGCCTGACCACGCCGCGCACGTGCACGGCGCAGGCATGGCCGGGCGACGCGCAGGCCGCGGGCAGCAGCTCGAAGCCGACCCGGCGGGTCACGCCGCGCAGGCTCAGCTCGCCGCGCAGCGCGCCGCCGTCGCGTGCCAGCGCGGCGTCGAAAGGCTCGGAGACGAAGACGATCACCGGGTAATTGGCGACATCGAAGAAGTCCTCGGACAGCGCCCACGCGGTCAGATTGGCGCGCCCCTCCACGTCGAGGCTGGCCACGTCCACCTCCACCTCGACCCGGCGCCGGTCGCCGGGCAGCCGCGAAATGCGGCCGACGAACCGGGCGAAGCGGCCGTCGATCTTCTGCAGCCAGCGCAGCCGCACACTGAAGCCGACCTCCGAGCGCGCCGCGTCGATCCGCCCGTAGGTCTGTCCGCCATCGGCTTCCGGGTCCGCCGCCGCCGCGGGCAGCGCCGCGAGCGCGAGCAGCAGGGCGGTCAGTCCCGCGGACATGGCCTCACGGCGACCAGTAGGCGGCCAGTTGCGCGATGCCCGGCTCCAGCGGCGCCCCGGCCGGCAGCCGCAGCACGGCGATGGCGGCGGTCGGCATGCCGCGACAGTCGCCGGACTGGCCGGTGCTCAGCAGCGCGCACAGTTGCTCGAAGCCGGGATTGTGGCCGACCAGCAGCACCCGCGCGATGTCGCGATGGGCCTCGGCCACCGCCATCAGGGTGCCGGGCGTGGCCTCGTAGATGCGCTCGTCCAGCCGCGTATCGACGAAGCCCAGCGTTTGCAGCACGCGTTCGACCGTCTCGCGGGTGCGTCGCGCCGGCGAGCACACCACCTGGTCGGGCAGGAAGCCGTGTGCCTGCAGCCAGCGGCCGGCAGCCTCCGCTTCGGCGTGCCCGCGCAATGACAGCGGACGGTCGATGTCGGCCTGTCCCGGCGCGGCCGGCTCGGCATGGGCGTGACGCAACAGGATCAATTCGCGCATGGGGTGTCCGGCGTGGCGGGGTCGGCCGGATTATGGCGCAGGACCCGGGAGCCCGGCGCTTCAGCCGTGCCGCTTGAGCCAGCGGAACAACGGTGCCCAATCCGCCTGATGGTTGCGCACCTGTTCGGAGTGATAGTCGAACAGGCTCTTGCCCAGGCCGACCAGCAGCACATAGGCCTGGCTGTCGCGCAGCTCGGCCGCCAGCGGATACGGCCAGGTCCTGAGTTGCGCCAGCGCCTGCTGCGAGGCATGGGTCCAGGGCTTGAGCCGGTTGCCGACCAGCGCGACCGGCAGCCTGCCCTTGCGCACCCGCGGGTGTTCGGCGAGCGAATCGAGAAAAGGCACCGTGGCCTCGATGTCCAGCGCCGAGGGCAATACCGGCACCAGCACCGCGTCGGCAACGTCGAGGAAGTGCTCCAGGTCCTTCGCCATGGCCCCGGCCGGGCCATCGATCACCGCCACCTCGGCATCGCCGGGCAGCGCACGGTCCCAGTGCCGGCGCGTGCCGTCCACCGGCAGCACGGCGCTGTCCAGGCCGGCACGCCGCTCGCACCAGTGCATCGCCGAGCCCTGACGGTCGGCATCGACCAGCACGGTGCGTTTTCCCTCCACCGCGAAATGCGCGGCGAGATGCGTGGCGATCGTGGTCTTGCCGCAACCGCCCTTGGAACTGGCAACGAGGATCCTGCGCATGGCATGCCTTGTCGTTCCGGAACCTGCGCGGACTCTACACCGGCTGCCCATGACCGGCCAGCGCGCCGCCTCTGCTATCGTTGCGCGGCCTTCGGACGGAGCCGCCATGAGCGAACTGCAGGACCTCGCCTCCCTCGTACGCGCCAACACCCCGCTGATCGTCATCGAGACGCCCGACGAAGCGCGCGTGGTCGATCTGTTCCGGCACGTGCTGATGCATGTGTGGCGGGCCTTGTACCGCTGGTCGATCACCGAAGGCATGCGCCGGGTCGACCTCGACCGCGAGGAGGCCGAGCCGGTGCCGCCGGACGCCTCGACCACGCTGCGCGCGATCAAGTCCGCCGAGCAGCGCGGCATCTACCTGCTGTTCGACTTCCACCCCTACCTCGGCTACGCCACCACCCAGCGGATGCTGCGCGAGATCGTGCAGCGGCGCGAGTGCGGCGAGCACGTGCTGGTGCTGGTCGGCGCCCGGGTCGAGCTGCCGCCCGAACTCGAAACGCTGGCGGTGCGCTTCTCGCCGCGCCTGCCGGACGAGAACGCGCTGCTGAAGATGGTGCGCGACGAGGCCATGGTCTACGCCCGCGAGCACGGCGGGCGGCGGGTGGAGATGGACGGCGAGGCGGTCAAGGCGATGGTGCGCAACCTGCGCGGCCTGAACCTCACCGACGCCCGCCGCATCGCCCGCCACCTGATCTACGACGACGGCGCGATCGGCGCCGCCGACCTGCCCAAGCTGGCCAGGCTCAAGTTCGAGCTGCTCAACCGCAGCGGCCACCTGCATTTCGAATACGACACCGCGCGCTTCGCCGATGTCGCCGGCCTGACGCGGCTCAAGCGCTGGGTCGAACAGCGCCGGGTGGTGTTCGCCGGCGACGCGCCGCCGGGGCTGGATCCGCCGCGCGGCATCCTGCTGCTCGGCGTGCAGGGCTGCGGCAAGTCGCTGGCGGCCAAGGCGGTGGCCGGCGGCCTCAAGGTGCCGCTGCTGCGGCTCGACTTCGGCACGCTCTACAACAAGTACCACGGCGAAACCGAAAAGAACCTGCGCGAGGCGCTGGCCTCCGCCGAACAGCTCGCCCCCTGCGTGCTGTGGATGGACGAGATCGAGAAGGGCCTGGCCAGCAGCGGCGACAGCGACGGCGGCGTGTCGCGGCGCGTGCTCGGCTACCTGCTGACCTGGATGGCGGAGAGAAAGTCGAAAGTCTTCCTCGTCGCCACCGCCAACCAGGTCCACGAGCTGCCGCCCGAGCTGCTGCGCAAGGGCCGCTTCGACGAGATCTTCTTCGTCGACCTGCCCGACGCCGCCACCCGCGCCGAGATCTTCCGCATCCATCTGGAGAAACGGCAGGTGGACTGGGGCGCGTTCTCGCTGATCAGCCTGGCCGATGCCTCGGCGGGCTTTTCCGGCGCCGAGATCGAGCAGTGCGTGGTCGGCGCGCTGTATGCCGCCCACGCCGCCGCCTCGCCGGTCAGCGAGGCGCTGCTGCTCGAGGAGATCGGCGGCACCCGCCCGCTGTCGGTGCTGATGGCGGAGAAGGTGGAGGCACTGCGCGCCTGGGCGCGCGAGCGCACCGTGCCGGCGGACTGAGCGCCGCCTTCAGTCGGGCAGGCGGCCGTCCGCGAGCAGGGCCCGCATCTGCGGATGGACCGGCAGCCAGTCCGGCGGCGGCGTGGCCGGGACGCCGGCACGCCGCATCAGCTCGCGGGCCGCGGCCAGCTCGCCACGGCTCGCGAAGGTGGCGAGATAGGCGCGCAGCGCATCCGCCGACCCGAGCAGCGCCGAGTGCTGGGTCGCCCCCTGCTCGTAGACCCAGGCATGCGCGCGCAGCCGCTCGCGCCAGTGCGCCTGCGCGACCGGATCCCCGGCGCTGAGCCGGACCAGCAGCGGCAATGCCAGATGTGGTCCGATCACGCTGCTTTCGTCGGCGGCGATCGTCTCGAGCAGGCCGAGACAGGCCTGGCGCAGGCCGTCCTCCCGGTCCGCGACCGCCTCGGGCGCGCAGTGCCGCATCGCCGGCTGCAGCGCGAGGAAGGCATGGGAGGTGATCTGGATCAGTGCCAGCGTGCCGCGAACGACCTCGTCGTCGGCCGGCAGCCCGTTCGCCAGCGCCCGGTCCAGCGCCCGCTGCGTCGCCGCATCCCGAGGCGGCAGCGGCAGCTGGCGCCAGGCCTCGTACTGCAGCCGCACCAGCGCCTGGAAGCCGGTCGCATAGTGCGTCGCCTCCAGCATCCGCGCCAGGTGCTGCTGGCGCTCGCCGTCCTCGCGGCTGCGGCTGGCCGCCAGCAGCCAGACCGCGGCATTGTCGGCCTCCAGCCGCTGCAACTGCGCCAGCGCCTGCGCGCGGCCGCAGACTGCCTCCTCCCCGTGACAGGCCAGCAGCCGCGCCCAGGCCGGGCGCGGGTCCTCGGGCGCCAGCGCCTCGGCGGCATCGAGCCAGGCCAGCGCCTGCGGGGCCGACACCAGCCGCGGCGCCGCGTCCGTGCCTTCGCGCTCGGGCGGATACAGCAGGAAGGCGGCGAGCCGCGCCTGCGGCTGCGGCCGCGCGGCGAGCTGGCGGGCGTGCTCGCGCTGGGCCCGGTCCAGGGCCTCGCTCCAGAGCATGAACCGGGGATCCGGGTCCGGTGCCGCGTCCTGCGCCGATACTCGCGTGGCCGCAGCCACGGCGAGCAGGGGCAACAGCAGCCAGCCGTGGCGGCGACCTGCGTGGCGACGACCTGAATGCATCGGCATGGCGACTTTCTCCCTGTCCAGACGAGCCGGCCACAGGATAGCAGCCGGTCGAGACCCGCCCGCCGGCGCGTTCCCCCGCCTTGCGCCCGGCACCGGCCGCGGCACGCCGTGCCTAGGCGGGAAAAAAGTGCCGCAGCGACGTGGCGGACAGATTGTGGAGCGCATGCCCGGCGACGCAGAGCGTGAGGCTGCGCGTGTAATGCCAGAGGTAGCCGTACGTCACGCCGAAGATCCAGTGCGACAGGTAGTGGTTCCCGTGCGCGTAGGAGAACAGCGCGGCGGACAGCACGATCGCCAGATGCGGAGACATGCCTCGCGCGAGGAACGGAATCATCCAGGCCCGATAGACCAGCTCCTCGACGACCGGTGCGGCCACGACAGCGCTGAGCAACTCCATTCCAAACGAAAAATCGGGCGGCAACCACCTGTCCGGCGACGGCGGCATACCGCCCTGCCGCAACAGGATGTTCGCGAGGAAGGCGGCGAACACGACGCCCAGCGACACGCTCAGCACCAGCCGCGGCCGACACCAGGCCGGACAGTCGGGATCGTGGCGGATGAGCAGATCCCGCGTCCGCTGCCAGTCGGCGCGGACGCGGAAGCCGGTGGCACGGGCGCAGAGCGGGGGGACCAGCAGCAAGGTGATGATCCAGGGCAAGTGCCGCCACAGCGATCGCTGGCCGAACACCACCTCCTCGGTGCGCCAGGCCGCCAGGCCCACCGGCCGGTCGGGCAAGGGCACAGGGGCGGCCGCGCCCAGCGCGGCCGGCAGCAGCGTGAACAGGTCCAACCCGGTGGCGAACAGCTGCGCCTGGGACAGCGCGAAACCGAAGCGGCAGGTGTGGATACCGGCCTGCGGCGCGCGCTGCGCCCAGCCCTGATAGACCTCCGGCGGCATCTGGCGGCGGAGGCTGACCTGGCAATCGACCGTGCGCAGCCCGGGAACGTCGGCGGGCAGACGCGGCTGCGGCGTCGCCTCGGTCGCGAGCTCGAAGACGACATCCACCGTGGCCAGCCGATCGGTCAGCCAATACCCGGGCCACTGGTAGTACCTGGACACCAGCGCGGCGACCAGGAGCAGGAGCAGCCGTGGCCCCAGCGGCGCCACGGGCTGCATTCACTCCCCGGGCAGCCGGCCCTCAGGGGCATACGTGCCCCATGCACGGCCCCTGCGGCCTGGCGGGCGCATGAATCCGGCGGCGGGCCGAGCGCGCCGCACGCGTGATCGACAGGGCGGCACAGGGCGGGTCGGCCGCTGCAGTGCTTCCGTACAGACCGGCTGCGGGTCCGTCTCGCCAACCGCACCGCCGTCCGGCGGGCATGGGCTGCCAGACTCGATCCGTCATGGCGAAAAGACCTCGTGGACACCAGGCAGCCAGGTGAAGCGGTCGCGCATGAAAAGCACCGGCCCCAGGTTGCCTGCCGCATGGATCGCCATGCAGAGCAGTCCGTTGCGGAATACCAGCCACAGATAGCCGAACGCGATGCCGCCTGCGAAGTACGCCAGGTATGCCTGCCCGTGCGGCCAGGAAAAGGCCGCCGCTGAAAGGATCACCGCCGCGTGCGGATTCATGATCCGCGCAAGCAGGGGGATCAGCCAGACCCGATACACCAGCTCCTCGACCACGGGCGCCGCCACGCAGCCACGAAACAGGTCCGACGCCAGCCAGCCCGCCTTCTGCGTGATCGCCGAGGTACTCCAGAGCAGCGGGGTCAACGACTCGGGCCCCCATCGTCGCAATGACGAGAAGAGCCACTGGACCATCAGGGGCGAACACCACAGTGCGGCGGTCGGCCAATGCCGTCTGGTTCCCAGCACGCGCAGCTGCGCGAGGTCGGCTGCCGGTCGCCAGCCCAGCAGCAGTGCCAGACCAACCCACACGAGCAGGTTCACCGCATCAGGCAGGATTTCCGCCGCCTGCTCGCTGCCCAGAAACACTTCCCGCGTCGTCCACGTGGCCCGTGACGCCGCCGCCGCTCCGAGCGTCCGCTCGATCAGCTCCAGCAGTGAAACGTCCCGCCGCTGCAGGAGCGTCGACGCATCCATTCCAAAGCGGTAGTGGCAGGTATGCGTGGATTCATCGCCTGGCATCGCCAGTCGCCCCCGCCCCCCGGGCACGACGGGAGGGCCGGGGCGGCAGTCGATGGCGCGCAGGCCAGGCACATCGGCGGGCAGGGCGGGCGCGGGGACGGCCTCAGCCACCACCCCGACGACGAACTCCGATTGCACCAGCCACCCACGCACGATCCAGCCGGGCATCTGGTAGCACGCAAGCACCAGTACCGCGAGCGCGAGCAATGACAACCGGACAAGGGCGCGCTGTGGCAGCGCGCCCTTGTCGTTCCTTCGGCCCAAGGCCCCGATCAGTCGCTGCAGTGGACGCTGCATGCGACATGACCGCCGAAGCAATCGTCGGGATTCGCCTCCTGCCGGCTATAGGCCAACGAGCATGTCTGACCGCGCGCCATTCCGTTGACGAGTTGAATCTGACAATGCTCCCACTCGTTGGCTGCGATTCTGGCCTGATGCGCCATTGTCATTCGACAGGAAGTCCAGAATGAGAGCACGGTCAGGCCGATCGCGATGACCGTGCCCACGATGCCCGCGCATACAGGGTGTGCCAGGCACTGGATCCGCTGGTCGGGCGACGAGGCCAGGCCTGCCGCCGCACGGAATGCCTCCACCTGTTCCACGGGCAGTTCGCCGGAGCGCACGGTGCCGTCGTCCGCGACATAGGTGGCCCTCGCTCGCGTGAGGTTGACGTCGATGTTCCACAACCGACCGGCGAGATCGGTCGCCGTGAAATAGGCCATCTCCTCCTGACCGGAGGAAGGAGGGATGTATCCGGTCGATCGGATGATGGGCCGAAAATCCCCGGGATCCGTCTCGAGCTCGGCCACATCGCCGCCCGGGCCATACGCCCGGACCGGAGCCGGCATGGTCGTCAGGAATACGCAGAGAGACAGTGCGAGGCACAGACTCTTCCTGAGCATGGAATCCTCCCTGGACGTGTCGTCTCGCCTGGGCTCGGCCGGGCCGGGTGAGTTTACTTGCCCCGTTTTGCCGGCTGTCAAGCCGGCGCCACGCCCAGCGCGCGGCCGCCGACCCGCGCGGCTACATCCAGCGTCGCACCCGGCGGCAGTAGTCGCGGTAGGCTTCGCCGAAACGCCGTTCCAGATACGCCTCCTCGCGGGCGATCACGTAGTGGCGGATCGCGAACAGCACCGGCCCGAGAGTGAGCAGCGGCCACAGCGTGTTGAGCCAGGTCGCGATGGCGACGTAGGCCAGCGCCATGCCGACATACATCGGATTGCGGGTATGGCGGTAGATGCCCTCGACCACCAGCGCGCTGTCCTCGCGCCACGGACGCGGGTCGTTGCCCTGGCGGCGGAAGCCGCCGAGTGCGGCGACCAGCAGCCAGGCCGCCGCCGCGGCGAAGCCGAGCGCCAGCAGGCGCAGCCAGAACAGCCGTTCGGGCCGCACCAGCGTCCAGTCGAAAAGCATGTATTCCAGCCCGATGCCGGCCAGCAGGCCGAGCAGGAAGATCAGCGGCGGCGGGAAGCGCACGCCGGGGGTGGCATCGTCGCTGTCGTTGTCGTGCTCGCTCATGCGAATGTCCGGGTGAGAAGCCAGGTCCACGCCGGCAGCGTGAACAGCGAAAGCAGGATGCCGTAGCCGACCAGCGCCGCGGCCAGCCCCGGCGCGAGGCGGTGCGAGATCGCCAAGGCGGCGGCGGTGATCATCGGCGGCATCGCCGCCTCCAGCACGGCCGCCTGCGCCAGCGTGCCGCGCAGGCCGAGCGGCAGGGCCAGCGCGAGGGCGAGCAGCGGCATCAGCACGAGCTTGCCGGCGAGGCCGGCGATGAGCGGCTTGAGTTCGTCGCGCGGCAGCTTGAGGCGGATGCTGATGCCGATCGCCAGCACCACCAGCGGCAGCAGCGCGTCGGCCAGACGCTGCAGGCCGCCGGCAATCCAGGCCGGCGGCTCGGCCGGCATCAGCGTGAGCCCGAACACCAGGGCGAGAAACGGCGGGAAGCGGACGATGCGCCGGCCGATGTCGGCCACGCCCGGTTCGCGGTCACCGCCGTAGCGGGCCAGCACGTACAGGCCGAAGCTGGACAGGATCAGGAAGCTGCCGAACTGGTCGTAGGCCACCGCATACGGCAGGGCCGCCTCGCCGAGCAGCGCGTGGACCAGCGGAAAGCCGAGGAAGCTGGTGTTGCCGAGCGCGGTGGTGAGCAGCAGCACGGCGCGCTCGTCGCGGCGCAGGCCGAGCCTGCGCGTGAGCCACGCCACCCACGGCACGGTCAGCGCCAGCAGCAGCCACGGCACCGCGACCAGGCCGAGCAGCGACAGGTCGAAGCCGAGCTGCGGCGCGTAGCGCAGCACCGCGGCCGGCAGGCAGACGTAGAGCACGACCTGGTTGAGCGTCTCGGCGGCGGCATCGCCGAACACGCCGAGACGGCGCAAGGCCATGCCGAGCAGCAGCATGGCGAGGATCAGGGCGAAGGCGTCGAAGGCCATGCGGAAAGCCCGGCTCCTGCGTCACCGCATGGCCGCAGTCAGTAACCCGCCGCCTGGCCGTCCTTGCGGCTCTCGCTGGCGCCGACGTACACGCCGTTGGCGTGGTCGCGCATGATCGCCTGGTAGCCGCCGAAGGGACCGTCGGCGAACTGGATGCGGTGGCCCTTGCGCATCAGTGCACGGATCGTCTCCCAGCCGAAGCCGGTTTCCAGGTTGAGGATGCCGCCGTCGGCCATCTCCGTGACCTGCCCGGCCGGCTCGGTGGAGCCGTCGTGGTGGATGCGCGGGGCGTCGCCGGCTTCCTGCAGGTTCATGCCGAAGTCGATCAGGTTCATCACGATCTGCACGTGGCCCTGCGGCTGCATGGCGCCGCCCATCACGCCGAAGCTGACCCAGGGCTGGCCGTCCTTGGTGATGAAGGCCGGGATGATGGTGTGGAACGGGCGCTTGCCGGGTTCGAAACTGTTCGGGTGGCCGTTCTTGAGCACGAATTGCTCGCCGCGGTTCTGCAGGATGAAGCCCAGCCCCGGCGGGGTCATGCCGCTGCCCATGCCGCGGTAGTTGGACTGGATCAGCGACACCATCATCCCGTCCTTGTCGGCGACGGTGAGGTAGATGGTGTCGCCCTGGTTGAGGTTGCGGCCGGCATCGACGGCGCGCGCGGCGCGCTCGGGGTCGATCAGGGCGCGGCGCTGGGCGGCGTACTCCTTGGAAATCAGCTTCGCCACCGGGGCCGGGTGGAAGGCCGGGTCGGCATACCAGCGCGCGCGGTCGGCAAAGGCCAGCTTCTTGGCCTCGACGAACAGGTGGATGTGCTCGGCGCTGCCGAAGGGGATCTGCGAGAAGTCGTAGCCTTCCAGGATGTTCAGCATCTGCAAGGCGGCGATGCCCTGGCCGTTCGGCGGCAGTTCCCACACGTCGTAACCGCGGTAGTCCACGCTGACCGGCTCGACCCACTCGCCGGCATGCGCGGCCATGTCCTCGTAGCCGAGGAAGCCGCCGTTGGCCCGCATGTACGCGTCGATGACGCGGGCGATGTCGCCCTTGTAGAAGGCGTCGCGGCCGCCGCGGGCGATCTTCTCCAGGGTGTCGGCGAGGTACGGGTTCTTCCACATTTCGCCCTTGCGCGGGGCGCGGCCGTCGATGGTGAACTGCTCGCGGAAGCCGGGCCACTTGGCGAGCAGCGGCACGCTGCGGTTCCAGTAGTACGCGATCGTCTCGTGCACCGGGTGGCCATCGCGGGCGTAGCGGATGGTCGGCGCCAGGATCTGCCGCATCGGCAGCTTGCCGAAGCGGCCGTGCAGGGCGAACCAGCCGTCCACCGTGCCCGGCACGGTGACCGGCAGCGGGCCGTGCGAGGGCACTTCGGTATGGCCGTTCTCGCGGAACCAGTCGAGCGTGAGCGACTTCGGCGAACGGCCGGAGCCGTTGTAGCCGTGCAGCTTTTTCGTCTTCGGATCCCAGACGATGGCGAACAGGTCGCCGCCGATGCCGTTGCCGGTCGGCTCCATCAGGCCGAGCGCGGCGTTGGCGGCGATGGCGGCGTCGACCGCGGTGCCGCCCTGCTTCATCACGTCGAGCGCGATCTGGGTGGCGAGCGGGTGCGAGGTGGCGGCCATCGCCTGCGGCGCGATTACTTCCGAGCGGGTGGCGAATTCGCGCCCGGTGATGCGGTCGGCGGACATGGCGTGGCCTCCGGGGACGAGCAGCGACAGGGCGAGCGGGGCGAGGCGCAGGTAGCGCATGGGCGATCGGTCCGGTGACGTCGAACGCCTGAAGATAGCGCAGTCGCCCGCCTCGCGCCGGTGGCGGCGGTCACGCGCCGATCGCGCAACGGCTCAGGGGGCGTGGCCGTCGTGGCGGGCCGCCAGCGACTCGGCGGCGAAGCGCTCGTTCGGACGCCAGCGCGCGACGGTGGCGGCGGTCGCCTCGGCGCTGCCCCAGCGCTGCGGCTGCTCGCGCGCCGCGACGGCGAAGAACTGCAGCGCCAGATCACGCTCGCCCATCGCCCACAGGGCGATGGCGTAGGTCGCCGGCACCCAGTACGGGCGGCCGCCGTGCGCCTGCTCGGCGGCCTGCCACTGGGTCAGCGCACCGCGGAAATCGCCGCCGGCGAACAGTGCCCAGCCCCAGGACCAGCGCACGTAGCGCGCCTCCGGACTGCCCGCCGGCGCCAGCGCCGCGGCACGCTCGTAATCGCGCTCCCAGCGTCCGCGCGGGCCGCGCCAGGCCTGCAGCAGCGCGAGCTGGGCCATGGCGGTGACATTGCGGCGGTCGCGGCGCAGGGCATCCTGCAGGGCGCGCTCGACCGCCGGATCGGCAGGGTCGAGACCGGGATAGACCGCCGCGGCCGGATCCTCGTCGGGATAGCTCGTGGCCGGCACCGGCAGTTCGAAGGCCTGGCCCGGGACGGAAGGCGGCCAGGCCAGGGCCAGACAGAGCAGGCCGAGCGGAATCAGGGCACGCACGTACGACATCTTCTGCTTGCTGGTTGGACGGTGAGCGTCGGTACGCCCGCCGGATCGCCCCCCGAACCGGGGCCGGCGGGCGGAACTGCTACAATTTCGAGCCTTTGCTCCAGCGGGCGGCGTGTCGCCCCGCCACCCCGGAGTTAAAAACATGACGGCCGCGAAAAGTTGTGGCGCCGATCACACTTTCGCGGCCGACCGCCGCGCCGCATGGACGCGCCTGCGCCCTGTGCGGCGCGCTCCCGCGTCCAGCCCAACCCTCCGCCCAGCCGCCAGGTCGCCCGATGTCCGCCACCGCCCCCTGCCTCGACGCCCCGTCGATCGACACCCGCTACACGCTCGAAGACAAGTACACGCGCACCGAGGGACGCATCTACCTGTCCGGCGTGCAGGCGCTGGTGCGGCTGCCGCTGATGCAGCGGATGCGCGACCGCGCGGCCGGGCTCAACACCGCCGGCTTCATTTCCGGCTACCGCGGCAGCCCGCTGGGCGGCTTCGACCTGGAGCTGTGGAAGGCCAAGAAGCACCTCAAGGCGGCCGGCATCGAGTTCACCCCGGGCCTGAACGAGGACCTGGGCGCGACCATGGTCTGGGGCAGCCAGCAGACCAACCTGTTCCCGGGCGCCAAGGTCGATGGCGTGTTCGCCATGTGGTACGGCAAGGGCCCGGGCGTGGACCGCTGCGGCGACGTGTTCAAGCATGGCAACGCCGCCGGCACCTCGCCCCACGGTGGCGTGCTGGCGCTGGCCGCCGACGACCACGCCTGCCGCAGCTCGACCCTGCCGCACGGCTCCGAGCACGAGTTCGTCTCGGCGCTGATGCCGGTGCTCAACCCGGCCGGGGTGCAGGACATCCTCGACATGGGCCTGCTCGGCTGGGCGATGAGCCGTTACACCGGCCGCTGGGTCGGCTTCAAGACCATCGCCGAGACGGTGGAGTCCTCGGCCTCGGTCAACGTCAACCCGCACCAGCTCGACATCGTCCTGCCCACCGACTTCGAACTGCCGCCGGGCGGCCTCAACATCCGCTGGCCGGACCCGCCGCTCGACCAGGAGCTGCGCCTGCACCAGTACGCGATGCAGGCGGCGCAGGCCTTCGCCCGCGCCAACCATATCGACAAGGTCGTGATCGACTCGCCGAAGGCGCGGCTGGGCATCGTCACCACCGGCAAGAGCTACCTCGACGTGCTGCAGGCGCTGGAATACCTCGGCCTCGACCGCCGCGCCTGCGAGGACATCGGCATCCGCGTCTACAAGGTCGGCATGACCTGGCCGCTGGAGCCGGTCGGCATCCGCGCGTTCGCGCGCGGGCTGGAGGACATCCTGGTGGTGGAGGAAAAGCGCGCCTTCATCGAGAGCCAGATCAAGGAGTACATGTTCAACTGGGAGCACCGCCCCAGCGTGGTCGGCAAGTACGACGAGGCCGGCGAGTGGATCCTGCCGAGCACCTCCGAGCTGACCCCGGCGCGCATCGCCCGCGTGATCGCCAAGCGGCTGGCGCGCTTCCACACCTCCGAACGGATCACCTCCCAGCTCGACTTCCTGCGCGCCAAGGAGCAGGAGCTGGCGCTGCCGCGCGCCAACTTCCCGCGCGTGCCGCACTACTGCTCGGGCTGCCCGCACAACACCTCGACCAAGGTGCCCGAGGGCAGCCGCGCACTCGGCGGCATCGGCTGCCACTACATGGTCACCTGGATGGACCGTCGCACCGACACCTTCACCCAGATGGGCGGCGAAGGCGTGACCTGGTGCGGGCAGGCGCCGTTCACCGAGGAAAAGCACGTCTTCCAGAACCTCGGCGACGGCACCTATTTCCACTCCGGCTCGCTGGCGATCCGCCAGGCGATCGCCGCCGGCGTCAACATCACCTACAAGATCCTCTACAACGACGCGGTGGCGATGACCGGCGGCCAGCCGGTGGACGGCACGCTCGGCGTGCCCGACATCGCCCACCAGGTGCGCAGCGAGGGCGTGCGCACCATCGTGGTGATGTCCGATGACATCGCCAAGTGGTCGCGGCCGGAGATCTTTCCCGAGGGCGTGGAGTTCGTGCACCGCGACGAGCTCGACGCCGTGCAGAAGCGCCTGCGCGAGGTGCCGGGCGTGAGCGTGCTGATCTACGACCAGACCTGCGCCACCGAAAAGCGCCGCCGCCGCAAGCGCGGCAAGATGGAAGATCCCGATAAGCGCGTGGTCATCAACTCGCTGGTCTGCGAGGGATGCGGCGACTGCGGCGTGCAGAGCTTCTGCGTGTCGGTGCTGCCCAAGGAGACCGAGTACGGGCGCAAGCGCGAGATCGACCAGTCCAACTGCAACAAGGACTTCTCCTGCGTGAAGGGCTTCTGCCCGAGCTTCGTCACCGTCAAGGGCGGGCAGCTGCGCAAGAAGAAGGGTGTCGCCGCCGAGGACCGGCTCAAGGACCTGCCGATGCCGACCTTCCGCAGCGACCTGTCGCAACCCTGGAACATCCTGATCACCGGCGTCGGCGGCACCGGCGTGGTCACCATCGGCGCCCTGCTCGGCATGGCCGGCCACCTGGAGGGCAAGGGCGCCACCGTGCTCGACCAGACCGGCCTGGCGCAAAAGGGCGGCGCGGTCACCACCCACGTGCGCATCGCCCGGCACCCCGCCGACATCCACGCCGTGCGCATCGCCGCCGGTGAAGCCGACCTCGTGCTCGGCTGCGACATGGTCGTGGTCAACGACTACTGGGCGCTGTCGAAGATCCGCGCCGAGCGCAGCCAGGTCGTCCTCAACACCTACCAGGCCATGCCCGGCAGCTTCACCATGAAGCCGGACCTGCAGTTCCCGAAGGATGAGATCATCAACGCGGTCAAGCTCGCGCTGGCCGGCAGGGACCCGCTGCTGGTCGACGCCACCACGCTCGCCACCGCGCTGCTGGGCGATGCCATCGCCACCAACCTGTTCATGCTCGGCTACGCCTGGCAGCAGGGGCTGGTGCCGCTGAGCCTGGAGGCGATCCTGCGCGCGATCGAGCTCAACGGCGCCGCGGTGGAGATGAACCGGCAGGCCTTCGCCTGGGGCCGCCTCGCGGCGGTCGACATCGACGCCGTGCGCGCAGCCGCCGGCCTCAAGCCCGCCGCAGCGGCCGAGCGGTTCGCCGCGCCGCTGGACGACGAGGCACTGTCGAAGCACCTCGACGAGGCCATCGCCCGCCGCGTCGCCTTCCTCACCGACTACCAGAACGCCGCCTACGCCGAGCGCTACCGCGCGCTGGTCGAGAAGACGCGCGCGGCCGAGAACGCCAAGGCGCCGGGTTCGACCAAACTCACCGAGGCGGTTGCCCGCTACGCCTTCAAGCTGATGGCCTACAAGGACGAGTACGAAGTCGCCCGCCTGCACGCCTCGGACGAGTTCCGCCGTCGCATCGCGGCCCAGTTCGAGGGCGACTACACGCTGCACTTCAACCTCGCCCCGCCGCTGTTCAGCAAGCGCGACGCCGACGGCCACCTGATCAAGCGCGAGTACGGCCCGTGGGTGCAGACCGCCTTCGGCCTGCTGGCCAAGCTGCGCTTCCTGCGCGGCACCGCGCTGGACGTGTTCGGCTACACCGCCGAGCGCCGCATGGAGCGCCGGCTGATCGCCGACTATGCCCGCACCCTCGACGAGCTGCTCGCCGGGCTCGACGCCGGCAACCTCGCCCTGGCCGTCGAGATCGCCTCGATCCCCGAGCAGATCCGCGGCTACGGCCACGTCAAGGAAGCGCATTTGAAGAAAGCGCTGGCGCGGCAGGACGAACTGCTGGCGAAGTGGCGCCATCCGGCCGCCGAACGGGCGGCGGCCTGAGCCTGCCCGCCCGCCGTGTCGCGGGCGGGCATCGGACGGCTTGACTTCCCGGATCCGAGGGTCAAGGAACCTCTGCACAAGTCCAGAGGTTCCGCGCACCCAGGCCATGGCCGGCCGACAGTGCTGATCAGCCGGCTGCGCCCGGATGCAATGTCCCGGGCATTGGACAATAGAGGGCGCAAACTGCACTTTGTTGCGATTCCGCCACGATCCGTCCCGGGCACGGGACAATGGGAGCGGTCCATGACCCGCGATCTGAATACCAGCCTGATCTTCGTGAAAGTGGTCGAGCACGGCAGCTTCACCCATGCCGCGCGCCAGCTCGGCCTGCCCAAGACCACCGTCAGCCGCAAGGTGCAGGAACTGGAGGAACGCCTGGGCGCGCGCCTGCTCCACCGCACCACCCGCAAGCTCGGCCTGACCGAGGCCGGGACGGTGTATTTCGAGCACTGCCAGCGCATCGCCCGCGAACTGGAGAACGCTGAGAACGCGGTCAACCAGCTGCAGGGCGGTCCGCGCGGCTGGTTGCGGGTCACCGCCCCGTATTCGCTCGGCCTGATGGCGATCACGCCGCTGCTGACCGAGTTCCGCGCCCAGCATCCGGAAGTGCGGGTGGAGATGGTGCTCAGCAACGAGCGCCTGGACCTGATTTCCGGCGAGATCGACATCGCGCTGCGGATCGGTGCACTGCCCGACTCCAGCCTGGTCGCGCGCCGGCTGGCGACCTTCCGCACCCTGGTCTGCGCCACGCCCGACTATCTCGCCCGCCATGGCGAACCGCTCACGCCCGAGGACCTGCAGCATCACCGTGCGCTGGCGCTGCCGGCTTACCGCCGCGGCGGCCGCTACGTGTGGCCGTTGAGCGACGGCGCGCGCAAGGACGAGTTCGCGATCAGCCCGGTGCTGGTCGCCAACGACCCGTACGCGCTCAAGGCGCCGCTGTTCGCCGGCGAGGGCCTGATGCTGGCCAGCCACGTGATGGTGCAGCAGGCGATCGAGGACGGCTGCCTGCGCCGCGTGCTGCCCGGCTGGTCGGGACCGGAGTACGACCTCAATGCGGTGTTCCCGCATGGCCGCGTGCTGTCGCCGAAGGTGCGCGCCTTCATCGACTTCCTGATCGCGCGGCTGCGGCTGGAGGAGATCGACCGCGGCGGCTGCGCCCGCCAGCTGCCCGCCGCCACGCCGGCGGTGGCGGTGCGGGTGCGCAACGCGCGCGCACCGGCGACGGCCGTGGACGCGGTCGGCTGAATCGCGGCGCGCTTCAGCCGCGCCGCCAGACCAGGCACAGGTTGTTGGCCGGCATCGCCACCTCGGCCACGCGGCGCAGGCCGATGCCGGCGGCGAGCGCGTCGACCGCTTCGAGGTCGCGGACGCCCATGTGCGCCGCCTGCGCCCTGAGCGCGGCGTCGAAGGCGGCGTTGCTGTCGCTGGTGTGCAGGCCGCCACGCTTGAACGGCCCGTAGATCGCCAGCACCGCGTCCGCGTCGAGCGCCGCATCGAGACCGCGGAACATCGCCTCGACCTCGGCCCAGCCCAGGATGTGCAGCGTGTTGGCGCTGAACGCGGCATCGAAGCCGCGCGCCGGCCACGGCGCCATCCTCACGTCCAGCGCCAGCGGCGGCAAGGCGTTCGGCAACGCCGCCGCTTCCAGCCAGGCGCGGATGCCGGCGTGGTTCGCCGGCAGGTCCGAGGTCTGCCATTGCAGGTGCGGCAAGGCCGCGGCGAAGTGCACCGCATGCTGGCCGGTGCCGCTGCCGATCTCCAGCACCCGCCGGCGGGCGGCGAAATGCTCGCGCAGCACCGCGAGGATCGGTTCGCGGTTGCGCTCGGCGGCGGGCGAAAAGGGTTTGTCGGTCATGCCTGCGTCACGGGCTTGGAATCGATTGTAGGCGGGCATCGCACGGCTTGCCGTCGCGACCGTCCTCGTCGACCATCTCCGCGATGTCACCCACCGCGTCCCGCGCATGTCCTGGTCCGGCCTGATCGTCTTCGCCGGCGGCATCGGCCTGTTCCTGCTCGGGATGCGGCTGATGAGCGACGGGCTGAAGATCGCCGCCGGCCCGGCATTGCGCAGCCTGCTGGCCTCGGCCACGCGCAGCCCGGTGCGTGGCGTCGCCTCCGGGGTGCTGATCACCGCGCTGGTGCAGTCCTCCAGCGCGGTGATCTTCGCCACCATCGGCTTCGTCAACGCCGGCCTGCTCAACCTCGGCCAGGCCATCGGCGTGATCTTCGGCGCCAACGTCGGCACCACCCTGACCTCGTGGATCGTCGCCCTGGTCGGCTTCAACCTCGACCTGCAGCGGCTGGCGATGCCGGCAGTCGCGCTCGGCATGGGGCTGTGGATCAGCGGTGGCGGCCGCCGCGCCGCGCTCGGCCAGGCGCTGACCGGCTTCGGCATCTTCTTTCTCGGCCTGGATGTGCTCAAGGACAGCTTCGCCGGCGTCGGCGACGCGCTCGACCTGCACGCGCTCGGCGCGCGCGACGGGGTCGGCCTGCTGCTGCTCTACACCGCGCTCGGCATCGTGCTGACCGTGCTGATGCAGTCCTCGAGCGCGGCGCTGGCGGTCACGCTCACCGCCGCCGCCGGCGGACTGATTCCGCTCGCCGCGGCGGCGGCGATGGTGATCGGTGCCAAGGTCGGCACCACCTCGACGGCAGCGTTCGCGGTGTTCGGCGCCACCCCGGCGGCCAAGCGCAGCGCGGCGGCGCACGTGATCTTCAGCCTGGTCACGGCGGCGATCTCGCTGCCCTTGCTGCCCTGGCTGCTGGCGCTGTCGCGGCTGGCCGCCGAGGCCTTCGGCCTGGCCGCGCACCCGGCCACGCTGCTGGCGATCTTCCACACCCTGACCGCCCTGCTCGGCCTGCTGGCGATCTGGCCGTTCACCGCGGCGCTGGTGCGCTGGCTCGGCCGGCGTTTCGGTGCGCAGGACGCCGACGAGGGCCTGCCGCACCATCTCGACCGCCACATCGTCGCCACGCCGCGGCTGGCGATCGACGCGCTGGCGATGGAGCTGCGCCGGATGGGCGCGATCGCGCACCGGATGGCACGAGCCGCGCTCAGCAGCGAAAGCGGACAGGACGCCCGGCTGCTCGCCGAACAGGCCACCCTGGAGCGCCTCGGCGAGGCGGTGATCGACTATGCCGGCAGCGTGCACGGCGGCGGCGACGCGGTGGTGGACGGCGCCCTGCCGCAGGCGGTGCGGGTGGCGCAGTACTTCCGCGGCATGGCCGAGCGCGCGCTGGAACTGGCGCGCACGCCGAGCCCGGGCGAGCTGCCGGCGGCGCAGGCCGCGGCCATCGCCGAGCTGCGCGCCGCCGCCGACCAGGTCCTCGCCGCCGCCGACCCGCAGGACAGACCGGACCTGGCTGCACTCGACGCTGCCCAGGCACGCTTCGAGGCGCTCTATCGACAGGTCAAAGGCGAACTGCTGCGCGCCGGCAGCCGCGGCGAGATCGGCGCTGCCGCGCTGGTGCGCACGCTGGACCGCGCCAGCGCGCTGCGCCGGCTGCTCGACCAGGCCGGCAAGGCGGCGCGCTATCTGGCGCGGCTGGGCGTGGGCACCGACGCGACGGACACGGCGCGCGCCACGTAGCCAAACCGCAAGCGCGCGCGCCAGTCAGTCCGCCGGCCGCACCCGCAGCAGACGCCCGCGCGGGCTGTCGGTGAGCAGGTAGAGCGCGCCGTCCGGCCCGGCGCGGACATCGCGCAAGCGTTCGCCGAGTTCGGCGAACAGCGTCTCCTCCTCGATCACCGCATCGCCGTGCAGGCGCAGCCGGCGCACCTGCCGGGCCGCCAGCGCCGCCACGAACAGGTCGCCGCGCCAGTGCGGGAACAGGTCGCCGTCGTAACGCGCCAGCCCGGCCGGCGCGATCGACGGCGTCCACTGCCACAGCGGCGCCTGCGTGCCCGGGTACTCGGTGAACGGCGTGATGCGCGCGCCGGTGTAGTCGACGCCATGGGTCGCCAGCGGCCAGCCGTAGTTGCCGCCGGGCACGATGCGGTTGAGCTCGTCGCCGCCGCGCGGGCCGTGCTCGTGCGAGAACAGCGCGCCGCGCTCGGCGTCGTAGACCAGCCCCTGCACGTTGCGGTGGCCGAGGCTCCAGATCTCCGGCAGGGCGTCGGCGCGACCGACGAAGGGATTGTCGTCGGGCACGCTGCCGTCGGGGCGGATGCGCACGATCTTGCCCAGGTGGCTGTCCAGCCGCTGCGCCTGCTCGCGGTAGTCGAAGCCGTCCCCCAGCCCGATGACCAGCGTGCCGTCGGGCAGGAAGGCCATGCGGCCGCCGTAGTGCACCGGCGTGCGCTTGCCCGGCCGGGCGGTGAAGATCGGTTCGACCGCATGCAGGGTCATGCCGTCGAGCCGCGCGCGCACCACGCGGGTGGCATTGGCGCGCGGCGTGCCGTGGGCGAAGGACAGGTAGAGCAGGCCGTTGTCGGCGAAGCCGGGATCGGGCAGCACCTCCAGCAGGCCGCCCTGGCTGGCGGCGTAGACCGCCGGAACGCCGGCCACCGGCGCCGGCAGCAGCTCACCGTCCATGATCACGCGCAGGCGGCCGGGGCGCTCGCTCACCAGCATCCGCCCGTCCGGCAGGAAGGCCAGCGACCACGGGTGCTCCAGGCCCTCGGCCAGCGTCTGAATGCGATACCCGGCGGCCTGGGCTGCCAGCGTGCCGCACAGCAATACCGCGCAAGCGATGGTCCGCAACACCCCGCGTCTCCCGATCCTGACCGGACCCACACGATAGCAGGCGGACGACGCACGACTTGCGGCATAGTCGGAGGCGATGCCGTTTCTCCGGGAGATGTCGATGCGCCTGCATCCCGTATTGCGCCTGTGCGCCGCCTGGCTGGCCGCGGTGCTGCTCGCCGCCACGCTCGGCACGCTGGTGCAGACCCAGGTGAACCTCGCCGCGCTGCAGGCGCTGGGGGCGGAGATCCCGTTGGCGCTGCGGCTGCGCACCAGTGCGCAGGACCTGCTCGGCTTCGGGCCGGGCTGGGCGGGGGTGATCGCCGCCGGCTTCCTGGTCGCGCTGCCGACCGCCGCCTGGCTGGCGCGCCGGCGGCCGGCCTGGCGCGGCGCGCTGTGCGCGCTGGCCGGCGGCGTCGCCGTGCTGGTGGCGCTGCTGGTCATGCGCCAGGTCTTTGCGCTGATGCCGCTGTCGGCGGCGCGTGGTGTCGGCGGGATGCTGGCGCTGGCGCTGACCGGCGCGCTCGGCGGCGCGCTGTTCGCGGCGCTCACCGCGCCCGGCCGGCGTCGCGGCGGGTAACATGCGCGCGATGCGAACCTCCCCTGCCCCCGCGACGCTCGACGATGCCGAGGTCGCCCGTCTCGACGACCTGCTCGAACGGCGCGCCGTGCCCTTCAGGGGCTTCAGCCTGGAAGCGCTCGACGGCTTCCTGTCCGCGCTGGCGGTCGGCCCCGAGCCGGTGCCGGCCGAGGAATGGCAGCCGCTGGTCTGGGGCCCGAAGCCGCCGCGCTGGGACAGCGCCGAGCTGGCGGCGGAGGTCGAGCGCCTGCTCGGCGGCCTGTGGAACACCGTGCTGCGCCGCGTCCGCCACGACGGCGACGACCTGCCCGAGGCGCTGGCGCCGCTGGTGGCGCTGCCGGACGACCCGCTCGCCGATCACCCCGATGACCTGGACATCGGCCACGACTGGGCGCTGGGCTTCTTCGCCGGCATCGAGCTGCGCGGCGAGGCCTGGGACCGCTGGCTCGACGCCGAGCCGTGGATCGACGAGGCCGTCGAACTGCTCGAGCGCCTCGCCACCGGCGAGGTGCTGGCCGCCGACCCGCAGGACCCGCCGACGCCGCTGAGCTATCGCGAGCGGCTGGAGATCGTCTTCGCGATTCCCGACCTGCTCGCCGACCTGCACCAGCACCGGATCGACCAGGCCACCCCGCGCGCACCGGTGCGGCGCGCGCCGCAGCCCGGCCGCAACGACCCCTGCCCCTGCGGCAGCGGGCGCAAGTTCAAGGTCTGTTGCGCCGCGGCCTGAGCGCCCGCGCATTTTTCAAGGCGCTCAGCGGCAGCTTTCGGCGACCTCCGCCCAGATCACCGGCTCCCAGTAGGCGTTGTCGCGGATCTCGGCGCGGCGCTCGCTGATCAGGCGCGCGCCCAGTCGATAGGTGGTGTCTGGCCGCACTTCGATCTCCAGCGTCTTGTAGCGCTCGCGCCGGGCGCGGTCGCGCTGGTACTGCTGCACCGCGGTGAACTGGCGGGCGTCGATCGCCTCGGCCACGGTCAGCACGTGGCGGCCGGCGTCGAGGCGGAAGCTGTCGGCGCCGCTCGGACCGGGCTGGCGGCCGTCGATGGCGATCAGCACCGCCGGGTGGATGTGCTGCGCGCGCGGGGCGGCGTCGAAGGTGCTGATCCGCCCGCAGCCGGCGGCGGGCGGGGCGGCCGGGGCGGCGCTCGCGCCGATGGTGAGCGTGTAGGCGGGCACGACCGCCCGGTCGGCCTGGCCGGTCAGGTGCAATTCGCGCTCGCCGCGCCGGACACGCAGCGCCAGCGCGCCATCGCGGGCGGCCAGGGCGGCACGGAAGGTCTCGGCGGCCGGCGCCTCGCCGCTGAACGTGTGGTCGTTGATCGCCAGCAGGCGGTCGCCGACGCGCAGGCCGAGCCGTTCGGCGGCGCTGCCCGGTGTCACCGCCAGCACCGCCAGGCCCGGCCCCTGGCCGCCGCGCACGTCGACCACCGCGCCCAGCTCGTGGCGCACCCGCTCGGGCCGTTCGATCCGCAGCGGCGCGCCGCCCGGCGCCGGCAGCCGGCCGGCCTCGCCCAGCCGCAGCAGCAGGGCCTGCATCTCGGCGTCGATCTGGGCCTCACTGGCGTCGGCCGGCCGCGGCAGGGCCAGCAGCAGCGCCAATGCGATCCGGGTCGCGCATCTGGTGGCGGGGCGGAAGTCCATGGCGGAAACCTCAGATGCGCAGGGGCTGGGGAAGTGGTGGGGTGGCCGGCTGCAGGCGGGCGGCGGCGCGTTCGCGCGCCCGCCACAGCGCCGCCACCTCCTGCTCGCTGGCGCCCTGCTCGTAGGCCGACTGCAGGGCGCGGTCGAGCGCACGCAGCTCGGCGATCGCGTCGGCATCGTCCAGCGAGGGCATGGCGAAGGTGGCGACGGCCTCCGGCGGCAGGGCCGACGGCGCCAGCGGCGGGGGCGCGACACGCCATGGCGCCAGCACGGCCAGCGCCAGCGCGGCGACGGCGGCCAGGCCGAAGCGGGCGGCGCGCCGGCGCGTGTGGCGGCGCTGGCGGGCGGCGGCCAGCCGCAGCCACAGCGTGGCCGGCGGCTCGGGCTCGGGCAGGCCGGCGAGGTAGGCGAGAACGCGCGCGTCGTCGCCGGTCTCGGACGGACGCGGGGTGTCGGTTCCGGGCATCGGGTTCATGGCGACTCCTCCAGCCAGCCGCGCAACCGGGCGAGCGCGCGCGACAGGATCGATTTCGACCAGCTCTCGGTGTGTCCGAACAGGGCGGCGATCTCCGGGTGCGAATAGCCTTCCATCTGGTGCAGCCAGACCACCGTGCGCGCCTGCGGGCTCAGGCGCGCCAGCAGGCCGAGCGCGTCCAGGCGCCGCTCGGTGGAGGGCTCGGCGGCGTCGATCTGCACGTCGTCGAGGTTCAGCGTCGGACGCGCGGCGCGCAGCCGGTCGATGGCGAGGTTGCTGGCCATCCGCTTGAGCCAGGCGCGCAACGGTGCGTCGCCGCGGAAGCCGCCCAGGCTCTGCAGGGCCTTGAGGAAGGTGTCCTGCACGATGTCCTCCGCCGTCGCCGGATCGCCGCTGATGCGCAGGGCCAGCGCGTAGATCGCCCGGCCATGCAGACGGTACAGCGCGGCGAAGGCGTCGCCATCCCCCTGGCGTGCCCGCGCCACCAGCGCGGCCTCCTCGATCGCGCTGGCCGGTTCCGCATTCACTCGCGCAAGGAGACGGGGCAGCAGGACGGACCGTCGCGACCGGCGGCTCGGGCGAGACTGGGAGCGGGTCGGCAAACACTGGACGGCATCGCCGCTATGATGCCCGCTTCCTGCGGCTTCCTCGCCCCCGCATGCGGATCATCGTCCTGCTCGTCGCCGTCGTCCTCGGCATGGCCCCCCCGGCCGCGCCCGCGGCGGAGCCGTCGCTGCGCGGCGTGCCGCTGGCGCAGCGCCACGCGCCGGAGAACTACGGCGCCAAGCCGCGCAGTTTCGGCGTCGACACCGATGCGGCAGGGCGGCTCTACGTCGCCAACATCGACGGCGTGCTGCGCTTCGACGGCCACGAGTGGCGGCTGCTGACCCTGCCCGGCGGCATGCCGGCGCGCGGCGTGGCGCGCGGCCCGGACGGGCGGATGTACGTGGCCAGCTTCGACCACTTCGGTGTGTTGCCGGCGACCGAGGACGACAGCCTGGCCTACGAGGACCTGCGCCCGGCCTTCGGGCTGGAAGGCGATGCCGCCCGCGTCGGCCTGGTCTGGCAGGTGCGGGCGGCCTCGGACGGGGTGTGGTTCCGTGCCGATCGCGAGCTGTTCTTCTACGCCATGGATCCGGCCCGGCACCGGCGCATTCCGCTGCCGCCGGAGGCCCGTTCGATCTACCTGGCCGAGGACGTGCTCTACCTGCGGGTGGAGGGCATCGGCGTGATGCGGGTGCGCGACGGCGCGCTCGAGCCGCTGCCGGGCGCGGCGGCGTTCAGCCGGCAGCCGCTGTCGGCGGTGATCGCCCGGCCGCAGGGCCTACTGCTGGTCGGCTACGAGGGTTTCTTCCAGGCCGGGGCCGACGGCATCCGCCACCTGCCCGGCGAGGCCGACCGGCTGTTCGCCGAGTCGCCGCCGTTCTCGGCGCAGCTGCTGACCGACGGCAGCCTGGCGGTGGGCACCCTCCGCGGCGAGATCCAGCGCTACGACGCCGCACTGCGGCTGATCAAGCGCTTTCCCACCGGCAGCTTCGCCATCGAGGCGATGACGCTGGACCGCGAGGGCGGCCTGTGGGCCGCCACCGAGGGCGACCTGCTGCGGCTGCGACTGCCGGCGCCGTGGTCGCAGTTCGGCGCCCAGCACGGCCTGCGCGGCGTGATCAACGACAGCGAGTGGCACGAGGGCGCGCTGTGGCTGGCCAGCACCCGCGGCATCGGCCGGCTGCGGCCGGTGCCGGACGGCCAGCCGCTGGCCGAGTGGTTCGACTGGACCGACTTCGAGGGCTACGCGCTGCAATCGACCCCCGCCGGGCTGCTCATCGCGCACCGCTCCGGCATCTACGCGCTCGAGGGCGCGGACCGTCCGCGCGAGCTGCTGGACGGGCAGGAGGATGCCGTCTTCCGGCTTGTGCCGTCGCGTCATGATCCGGGTCTGGTGTACGCGGTGGGCAGCGAACGGATCTGGCTGCTGCGCCTGGCCGGCGGGCGCTGGTCCCTCGCCGCGCAATGGGACAACCCCGGCGCCAACGCCTCGCGGCTGATCGAGACCGCACCCGGCGAATTCTGGACCGACAATGCCCGCGGCGGTCCGCACCGCTTCCGCGTCGATCCCGCCAGCGGCGAGTTGCGCGAACGGCGCGAGTTCGGCGCGGCCGACGGGCTGGTGCCGGATCCGGATGCCGGCGTGCAGCTGTACGTCCTGGACGAACGGCTGCACGCGGTGAGCGGTGAGCGCGGGCATGTGCTGGCGGGCGAGCGCTTCGTCCCCGACGGGGGCGACCTGCTGTCGCGGGTGGAGCGGCCCGGCGAGCTGGAAGTGGTGCCGACGCCGCACGGTGATTTCGCCTGGACCTCGCGCAAGCTGCTGCTGCGCCCGCCGGGCCGCAGCGACTGGGAAAGCGTGCGCTTCGACGACGGTGCACGGCGCGGCTTCGTCGGCGTCCGTCTCGGCAGCGACGGCGTGCTGCGCGTTTCGACCTGGACCGCGCTGCTGCAGTACCAGCCCGGCGAGCCGGTCCTGCCGGCCGCGCCGCTGCAGGTGAGTTTCGCCGCGGTCGAACTGCACACCGACGACGGTGCGGTCCGGCCGCTGCCGGTGCGCACCGCATCGCCGGTGACCGTGCCCGCCGGCGCGCTCCTGCACCTGCGTTTCGCGGTGGTGACGATGGCGCCGGACATCGAGTTCCGTTACCGCGTCCCGGGCATGACCCGCGACTGGTCACCGTGGTCCGGCGAACGCCAGCTCGGCATCCGCGTGCGTCCTGGCGACTGGCGGCTGGAGGTGGAGGCGCGCGCCCGCGACGGCCGTCCGATCGCCGCGGCGCAGTACGCCTTCCACGGCGAGCCACGCTGGCACGAAACCCTGTGGGTCCGCGGCTTCGGGGCGCTGGCGACGCTGGGCCTGCTGCTGCTGCTCACCCAAGGGCTGGCCTTCCTGCGCACGCGCCGCTTCCGCAGGGCCAACCTGCGGCTCGAGCAGCGCATCGCCGAGCGCACCCGCGAGCTGGAGGAGGCCAACCGCAAGCTGGCCGAGCTAGCGGTCGAGGACCCGCTCACCGGCGTCGCCAACCGGCGCGCGCTGGAGCAGGGCCTGCTGCGCGAGTGGCACCGCTGCCTCAGCCTGCAGCGGCCGCTGGCAGTGCTGATGATCGATGTCGACCATTTCAAGCGCTACAACGACGAGCACGGCCATCTCGAGGGCGATGCCATGCTGCGCCGCGTCGCCGAGCGCCTGCGGGCCGCGCACGACCCGGTCGGCGAGCTGCTGGCGCGCTACGGCGGCGAGGAGTTCGCGCTGCTGTTGCCCGGCGTCCACCTGGCCGACGCCCAGCACCGCGCCGAGGCGCTGCGCCGGCGCTTCGACCAACCCGACTGTCCGGTCACCGTGAGCATCGGCGTCGCCGCCCAGGTGCCGGGGCCGCAGGACGAGCCGCACGCCCTGCTGCGCCGCGCCGATGCCGCCTTGTACCGGGCCAAGCGCAACGGCCGCAACCGGGTCGAGGTGGCGAACGACTGACCAGAACGGGGACGGGGACCGGGAAGCGCACCGCAGCATCGTCATCCGGCCCTTCGACGGGCTCAGGACGGGCCGGGCTTCGCCCGAGCCGGGACACAGGGCGCTGATGTCCATCGGAGGCGACGGAAGGATTGCCGCGGCTCGCCGACGAGGCGCTGTACCGCGCCAAGCACGGCGGCCGCAATCGGGTCGCGCTGGCCGACGCCTGACCCGTCTCACTCCGGCGTCGCGACGAAGCCGGTCGCCACCGGCAGCGTCCCGCGCGCTGCCAGCGCCACCGTGTGCGCGCCGCCCGGCGGACTCAGCCGCAGATACGACCACTCGTCAGCCACGCCGGCGTCCGTCGGCGCGCTCAGCAGCCGCGGCGCATGACTGTCCGGATCGAAGCGCCAGTGCGCCAGCCAGCCGTAGATGCCGGTGCCGGTGGCCTTGCAGGACGCCTCCTTGGCGGTCCACAGGCGCAGGAAGGCCGCGCGCGCGGCCGCGTCGTCGAGCGCATCGAGCGCCGCCGCCTCCTCGGGCGCGAACCAGCGCCGGGCCAGTGGTCGTGCCGACACCGCGCGCCGGGTGCGCTCGATGTCCACGCCGACCCGCGCGCCGCGGCACACCGCCACCAGCGTGCCGCCGTCGGTGTCGGTCAGGTTGAAGTCGGGCGCCCCGTCATGGAGCAGATACGGCCGCCCCTTGGCCTCGCGCCCGAAGCGCAGCGCCTCGGGCGGCAGCCCCACGTAGGCGGCCAGCGTGCGGCGCAACAGCGCATCGATGCGCGCGCGCCGGCTGGACAGCGCGGGCTGCCGCTCGGGCGCCCACCACCACAGGTGCAGCAGCGGGCCATGCAGCGACACGGGCGGGCGGTGGGGATCGGCGGCTTGCCAGTGCATGCGATCGAGGGCGGTGGTGACGAAGACGGCGGCCGTGCGGCCGCCGTCGTGGAGCGCAGGATCAAGCGCGTTTGATCAGGCCGATCAGGAACAGCAGGATTACCGCGCCGATGAAGGCATTGGCCACCGCGGCGATGAAACCGCCGCCGATGCTGATGCCGACCAGGCCGAGCGTGAAACTGCCGACGAATGCGCCGATGACGCCGACCACGATGTTGCCGAGGATGCCGAAGCCGCGGCCCTTCATGGTAGGGCGTGCTGGCCTGTCTCCGATAGGCCGCGTTGTGCCTGTGCGGTCGCCAGACAAGGCGCGCGCCGCTGGCCGTAGCGATCTACGGCCAAGGCGCGCAACGCTGGATGGTGGCCGCACAGGCGCAACCCGAAGGGCCGTGGTTGTCGGCCTGCATCGCCGCGTCATCGCTCGGTTGCGTATCGACATACGCGCCCTCGCTCTTCCTTGCGCTGCAAGCCGACAACCGCGGCGCGGCCTATCGGAGACAGGCCAGCACGCCCTGGTCCGGCGAGCCAGCCGGCGATGCCGCCGACCAGCAGGACGACGAGCAGGGATTGCAGTGTCATGTGCGAGTCTCCTCTCGGGACGGGTGTGGGTCCCGCGGCGAGGCTAGCACGAGATCCCGGTGCTCACGGCGCGGACGGCGGTGGCTTGCGCGCCTGCGCCTGCTCGCGCAGGCGGCGCAGCTCGGCCGGATCGACCATCTGCACCTCGTCGCGCGTCCGGCTGGCGACGCGCGCGTTCACCAGCCCCATCACCCAGGCCAGCGCGAACACCAGCGCCAGCAGCAGGCACAGCGCGGCCACGCCCAGCGAGGTGGTCTTGAACACCACCGCGAAGCAGGCCAGGGCGAAGAACAGGAAGAGCCAATGCATGGGCGCGGACCCCCGGTGAACGACCGCGCCAGTCTAGCCGGGATCGCGCGCGGCGGCAGTGCCGCCGGTCCGCTCCAAGGCGCCGGTCACAACAGCGGCGAGAGCAGGCGCGCCGTGGCCTCGAACAGTCGCTGCGGGAAACGCGGCGGGCGCGGCCGGCGACGGACATGGCGGGTCTGGGCGAAGATCGCCTCGCAGGCGGCGGCCAGTCGCCCGGCGAAATCGCGGTCGCGCAGCAGCATGCACAGCTCGAAGTTGAGCCGGAAGCTGCGATGGTCGAAGTTGGCGCTGCCGAGCAGGGCGATGTCCTCGTCCACCAGCAGCGCCTTGGCGTGCATCAGCCGCGGCCGGTATTCGTAGATCCGCACGCCGGCCGCCAGCAGTTCGTCGAAGTAGGAGCGCGCCGCCGCCGTGACCACCCGCGAGTCGCTGCGCTCGGGCACCAGCAGGCGCACGTCCAGCCCGCGCATCGCAGCGGAGGTCAGGGCGAACAGCGCCGCCTCGCCGGGGACGAAATACGGCGTGACCAGCCAGACCCGCGCGTTGGCTTGGTGGATCGCCTCCACGTGCAGCCGGTGCACCGGCTCCCAGCGGTTGTGTGGGCCGGACGGCAGCACCTGCGCGGCGATGTCCCCGCGCGGCAGCGTCGGCCACAGCCGCTCGTCGCTGAGCGCGATGCCGGTGGCGTAATGCCAGTCCTCCAGAAAGGCGAGCTGCAGCCAGGCCACCACCTCGCCCGCCAGCTTCAGGTGCAGGTCGAAGTGGGCGCGCGTGCTCAGCCGCTCGTCCTGCTCGTCGGTGATGTTGATGCCGCCGGTGAAGGCGAGCCGGCCGTCGATCACCACCAGCTTGCGGTGCGTGCGCAGGTTCAGCGTCGGCCGGCGGACGCGGCGCAGCCGCAGCGGATGGAACCACACCACCTCGGCACCGGCCTCCCGCAGTGGCGCCAGGAAGCGGCGCGACAGCCGGGCCGCGCCGAGCGCGTCGAGCAGCAGCCGCACCCGCACCCCGGCACGCGCGCGCGCGACCAGCGCGTCGCGCAGCGCGGTGCCGGTGCGGTCCGGCTCGAAGATGTAGTACTCCAGATGGATGTGATGCTCGGCCGTCGCCACCGCCGCCAGCAGCGCGTCGAAGGTGGCCGCGCCGCCCACCAGCAGATCGGCGCTGGTGCAGGTGCTGGGCGGGAAGCCGGTGGCGGCTTCCGCCAGCCGGCTCAGATGCTCGGCCGGTGTGGCCGGCACGGCGCCGGCGATGCGCGCGCGCTGGCTGCGCAGCGCCGCGCGCGAGCGCAGGCGCTTGAGCCGCTGGCGGCGGATGCGCTGCGGGCCGAACACGTAATAGACGACGAAGCCGAGCACCGGCAGCAGCGCCAGCCCGAGGATCCAGCTCAGCGTCGCCACCGGCTCGCGCTTCTGCAGCACGATCCAGCCGGCCATCGCCAGCAGGTAGACGACGTAGCCCGCCGTGAGCAGCCAGTTCAGGTGCGGAATCTGTTCGGCCAGCGCGCCCATGCGTCCCCCCGGTCGGGATTGTCGCAGACGGCGAGACGGCCCGGGCGTAGGCTGAAACCATGCGCGACGACCCCACCCGCCCGCCGCCGGTCCGCATCAAGGGCCGCGGCGCCACCGGCAACCCCGACGGCCGCTTCGCCCGGCGCACGGCGACCGCCGAGGACGACGGCTGGTTCACCGACGGCGAACCGCCGCCGCACCCGGACACCACCGTCAGCGAGGAGCGCGCGCGCAGCATCCTCAGCCGCAACGACTCGCCGGACATCCCCTTCGCGCAGTCGCTCAACCCCTACCGCGGCTGCGAGCACGGTTGCATCTACTGCTACGCGCGGCCCTCGCACAGCTACCTCGATCTCTCGCCCGGGCTCGACTTCGAGACCAAGCTGTACGCCAAGACCAACGCCGCCGAACGCCTGTGCGCCGAACTCGCCAAGCCCGGCTACCGCTGCTCGCCGATCAACCTCGGCGCCAACACCGACCCCTACCAGCCGGTCGAGAAGCGCTGGCGCATCACCCGCCAGGTGCTGGAAGTGCTGGCCGACTGCCGTCACCCGTGCACCCTCGTCACCAAGAACGCGCTCATCGAGCGCGACCTCGACCTGCTCGCGCCGATGGCGGCGCAGCGGCTGGTCGCCGTGTTCGTCTCGGTGACCACGCTCGACAACCGCCTGGCCGCGCGCATGGAACCGCGCGCCAGCGCGCCGCACCGGCGGCTGGCGGCGATCCGCACGCTCGCCGAAGCCGGCATCCCGGTCGGCGTGTTCGTCGCGCCGGTCATACCGATGATCAACGACCGCGACATGGAAGCCATCCTCGACGCCGCCCGCGACGCCGGCGCCACCCGCGCCAGCTACACCGTGCTGCGCCTGCCGCACGAGCTGAAGGCGCTGTTCCGCGACTGGCTGCAGGCGCACTTCCCCGAACGCGCTGGACACGTGATGAGCCTGATCCGGCAGATGCGCGGCGGTCGCGACAACGATCCGCGCTTCGGCCACCGCATGCGCGGCGGCGGACCGTTCGCCGACCTGCTGCGCCAGCGCTTCGCCGTCGCCGCGCGCCGGCTCGGCTTCGACCGCGCCCGCGGCCCGGCGCTGGACACCTCGCTGTTCACGCCGCCGCGCCCGCACTCGCCGCAGGGCGAGCTGTTCTGATCGTCCGCGCCATCGGCGACCGTCGCGCCTCACGCGCCGGTCGGCGCCTGATGCCTCTCAGCCGCGGCCGAACAGCGTCTCGGCGCGCTGGAACAGGACCCAGCTGGTGGCGATGTACTTGTCGCCGCCCACCGGCATGTTGCCGCGGTGGGTATGGGTGAAGGCGGTCGGCGCGATCAGCAGGCTGCCGGTCTTGGGGGCGATCTTCCGCCGCTGGTAGAGGAATTCGGTCTCGCCGGCCTCAAAGCCGTCGTTGAGGTAGATCGTCCACAGCAGATGCCGGTGCAGCGGCTCGGCGCTGGCGTCCTTGGGGTACAGCTCGCAGTGCCAGTACGGGTAGCCGCCGCGGCCGGCGGTGTAGCGCTGCAGGTTGATGCCGCCGGGGCGGAACACATGGCTGACGATCGGCCCCAGGCGGGCATCGTCGAGGCGGTCGAACAGCTCGGCATCGAGCCGCACCGGCTCGCCGCTGGCCGGATCGGGCACCTGCAGCATCAGCGGCGCGATCAGCGCGTAGCGGTACTTGCGCAGGTAGGCGAGCAGGCCGCGGAAGACGGCGGTGTTGAGCTGCTGCTCGGCGTCGGCCCATTCGCGCCGGCCGCTGATGTGGATGTCGCGGCTGTCCTTGAGCTCGGGCAGCACGCCCGAGCCGACCCGCCCGGGCTCGTGCTGGCCGCTGGCCTCGAAGCGCGCGACCAGGCGTGCGCAGTCCTCGCGCGAGAGCGCCCCGTCGTAGACCTCGATGAAGTCCGGGGCGCTCATGGTCAGCCCTGCGCGGCGTCGTGATCGCGGTGGTAGCGGGAGGCGGTCTCGACTTCCCGCTTCGAGCCGAGGAACACCGGCACCCGCTGGTGCAGGCCGGTGGGCTGCACGTCCAGGATGCGCTGGCGCCCGGTGGTCGCCGCGCCGCCGGCCTGCTCGACGATGAAGGCCATCGGGTTGGCCTCGTACATCAGCCGCAGGCGGCCCGGCTTGGACGGGTCCTTGCGGTCCCAGGGGTAGATGAAGATGCCGCCGCGGGTCAGGATGCGGTGCACGTCGGCCACCATGCTGGCCACCCAGCGCATGTTGAAGTCCTTGCCGCGCGGCCCTTCCTTCCCGGCCAGCAGGTCGGCGACGTAGGCCTGCATCGGCGGCTCCCAGTGGCGTTGGTTGGACATGTTGATCGCGAACTCCTTCGTCTCCTCGGGAATCGCGATGTCGCGCCGGGTCAGCATGAAGCTGCCGACCTCGCGGTCGAGGGTGAAGGCGTGGGTGCCGTGGCCGAGGGTGAGCACCAGCACGGTGCTCGGGCCATACACGGTGTAGCCGGCGGCGACCTGCGCGCTGCCCGGCTGCAGGAAGTGCTCGTCGCCCGGGGCGGTCACGCCCTCGGGGCAGCGCAGCACCGAGAAGATGGTGCCGACCGAGACGTTGACGTCGATGTTGGAGCTGCCGTCGAGCGGGTCGAACAGCAGCAGGTAGTTGCCGCGCGGGTAGACGTCCGGAATCGGCTGCGCGTGCTCCATCTCCTCCGAGGCCAGGCCGGCGAGGTGCCCGCCCCAGGCGTTGGCCTCCATCAGGATCTCGTTGCTGAGCACGTCGAGCTTCTTCTGCGCCTCGCCCTGCACGTTGCCGGTGCCGGCGTCGCCAAGCACGCCACCTAGCGCGCCTTTGCCGACCGCGATCGAGATCGACTTGCAGGCGCGGGCGACGACTTCGATCAACAGGCGCAGGTCGGCGTTGATCCGGCCGGCGCGCTGTTCTTCGAGGAGGAAGCGGGTCAGCGAAACGTGTTTCATGGCGGGACGGAACGGCGGCGGACGCGGGCATTGTCCGGGCCGGGGCCGGCATTGCAAGCGTGGCGGCGGGCGGCGCATCCTGCCGGCATCTTCCGCGGCACGGGACGCTCCATGGCGGTATCCGTCGATGCCTTCACCGGGCTGGCCACCGCGCTCGGCCTGGGTCTGCTGATCGGCGCGGTGCGCGAGCGCGCCGGCGCCGCCACCGCCGGCCTGCGCACCCACGCCATCGCCGCCCTGGCCGGGGCGGTGGCGCTGTGGCTCAGTCCGTGGGTGCTGCTGGTGACCCTGCTGGCGGTGGCGGCGTTCGCTGCGCTCGGCTACCGCCGCTCGGCCGGCGCGGATCCCGGCCTGACCGGCGAGGTCGCCCTGCTGCTGACCCCGCTGCTCGGCGCGCTGGCCATGCGCGAACCCGCCTGGGCGGCCGGCCTGGGCGTGGTCGCGGCCGTCCTGCTGAAGGCCAAGTCGGCGCTGCACCGCTTCACCCGCGAACTGCTCAGCGAGCGCGAGCTGCACGACGCGCTGGTGCTGCTGGCTTCGGCGCTGGTGGTGCTGCCGCTGCTGCCGTCCGAGGCGATCGACCCGTGGGGCGTGCTGCGGCCCTCGGCATTGTGGCGGCTGGTGGTGCTGGTGATGGCGGTGGGCCTGCTCGGCCATGTCGCGCTGCGCCTGGTCGGCGCGCGCTGGGGCCTGCCGGTCGCCGGCTTCTTCGCCGGCTTCGTCTCCTCGACCGCCGCCGTGGCCGGCTTCGGCCAGCGCGTGCGCGCGACGCCGTCGCTGCGCACCTACGCCGTCGCCGCGGCAATGTTCGCCAACCTCGCCTCACTGCTGCTGTTCGCCGCCATCGTCGCGACACTGGCGCCGTCGCTGCTGCGCGCGGCCCTGCCGCCGCTGGCGGCGGCAGGGTTGGTGCTGCTGTCGGGCGGCCTGTTCGGCCTGTCACGCGCACCGGCGCTGGCCGCCGACCTGCCGCCGGAGCCCGACGCGCGCAGCTTCCGCCTGCGCCACGCGCTGCTGTTCGCGCTGGCGATCGCGCTGGTGCTGCTGCTGTCGGCATGGTTGCGCGATTGGGTCGGCGCCCACGGCGCCCTGGCGGCAGCCACGCTGGCGGCGCTGGCCGAGTGGCATGCGGCGGCGGCGACGGTGGCGCAACTGGCCGCCGCCGGCGCCATCCAGATCGACCAGGGCCGACTCGGTCTGGTCCTGCTGCTGGCCGCCAGCACGCTGGCCAAGTCGGCCCTGGCCTTCGTCAGCGGCGGCCGCGGCTACGGACTGCGGGTGACGGTAGGCCTGTCGGCGATGACCGCTGCCGCGGCGGCGGCGCTGGTGCTGCCGTAGGCGTGCGCCACGACCGGACGCCGCCGGCGTGATCGCAAGCCGGGGTCGCGGATTGCGCCGCGCCTGCGAGTGCGCTTCAGACGTCGCCGTCGGCGAGCCAGCCTGCGCCGCTGCCGCGATGGTAGATGCGGTCGCCGTCGAGCACGTCGCCGGCCGGGATCGAGGGCAGGGCCGCCAGGCGCTGGTAGATCGGCGTGAAGTCCGGCCGGGTCGCCTCGAACAGCTGCTCGAAGCTGTCGATGACGAAGTAGGTCTTCTGGTAGGTGTCGATGCGGTAACGGGTGCGCATCACCCGCTCCAGATCGAAGCCGATCCGGTTGGGCGCGTCCGATTCCAGGCAGTGCACCGACTCGCCGCTGGAACTGACGATGCCGCTGCCGTAGATGCGCAGCCCCTCGTCGGTCCGGATCAGGCCGAACTCGACCGTGTACCAGTACAGCCGGGTCAGGTTGGTGAGCGCGTCCTGGCCGATCGCGTGCGCCTTCACGCCGCCGCGGCCGTAGGCGGCCATGTAGTCGGCGAACACCGGGTTCATCAGCAGCGGCACATGGCCGAACAGGTCGTGGAACAGGTCCGGCTCGGCGATGTAATCGAGCTGCTCCGGTTTGCGGATCCACCAGGTCACCGGGAAGCGGCGGTTGGCCAGGTGCTCGAAGAAGGTCAGCTCGGGCAGCAGGCCCTCGACCCCGATCAGCTCCCAGCCGGTGGCGGCGCGCAGGATGGGGTTGAGCTCGGAAAACTTCGGGATCGCATCCGCCGACATCCCCATCGCATCCTGCGCCTGCAGGAATTCGCGGCAGGCGCGGCCGGGCAGGATCTCGCGCTGGCGGCGGTACAGCCTCGCCCAGACCGCGTGGTCGGTGGCGGTGTAGCTGTCCCAGGGCTGCTCCACCACGGCGGTGGTGTAGACCGGGACATAGCCCTTGTCGGTGAGCTGGTGTTCGACACGCCTGGGCTCGCCCATGACGGCGCCCTCCTGCCGGGATCGCTGCAGACGATTGTACCGTCCTTGCCGCGCAAGAGGCTTGCATTCTTGCTGAACAGAACGATCCCCACGCAATATCATTGCGCCAAATCCCGGATGAGGCTGAGATGAGCGTCGCCGATCTCGACCGGATCGATCTGTCGATCCTCACCGCGCTGCAGCACGAGGGGCGGATCAGCAATGCCGAGCTGGCCGAGCGGGTCGGCCTGTCGCCCTCGGCCTGCCTGCGCCGGGTGCAGCGGCTGGAAGCGGACGGCGTGATCGCCGGCTACGGCGCGCGGGTGGAGCCCAAGCGCGTCGGCCTGGGGCTGGAGGCCTTCGTGCGCGTGCAGCTGCGCAGCCACGAGGCCGACAGCGTGCAGGCCTTCGTCGCCCGCGTGCAGGACTGGGACGAGGTGGTGGCCTGCCACGCCCTCACCGGCGACATGGATTACCTGCTGCACGTGGCGGTGCAGGACCTCGACCACTTCTCGCGCTTCCTGCTCGACCGCCTGCTCGGCGCCGGCGTGGCCGACGTCAACACCAGCTTCGTGCTGCGCACGGTCAAGCCCCGGCGCGGCCTGCCGCTGGCGCATCTGGCCGACTGACGGCGGCATGCCCCGGCCGGAGAGGCGTCGGCTAGCCGTCGCTCAGCGCGCGAAGCGCTCGCCGAAGAAGTCCCCTTCGTTCCAGCGCGGCCGCTGCGGGTCGTCGGCGATGCGCCAGCCGGTCGATGCGGCCAGCCGCGCCAGCCGTGCCGCGCTCGGCCAGTGGATCGGCAGCGACAGGTCGTCGCCGGGCTGGTGGTAGTGCCGGCGCAGGAACTCCGCCACCACCGCCGCACCGTCGATGGCCGGGTCGGTCGAACGGATGCCGCCATCGAGGTACAGCGCCGGAATGCCCTGGCGCACGAAGGCGTACTGGTCGCTGCGGATGAACACCACCTCTTCCGGCATCGGGTCGGCCGAGAGCGTCATGCCCAGTTCGGCCGCGGCGGCCTCGACGTGCGCGCGCAGGCTGCTGTGCTCGATGCCGATGGGAATCGCGTCGTCCTGCGGGAACAGGATCACCGGCATGTCGATGTTGAGGTTGGCGACCAGCGGGCCGGCCACGGTCGGATACCGGGCGAAGTGCTCGGCGCCGAGCAGCCCCTTCTCCTCGGCGGTGACGGCGACGAACAGCAGCGAGCGCTTCGGCCGCGCGCGCTCGCGCGCCAGCAGCTCGGCGGCCTCCAGCAGGATCGCCGTGCCCAGGGCGTTGTCGAGCGCGCCGTTGTAGATGCGGTCGCCGTCGACCGGCGCGCCGAGGCCGACGTGATCCAGATGCGCGCTGAACACGACGTGCTCGTCGGCCAGCGCCGGGTCGGCGCCGGGCAGGCGCGCGACCACATTGCGGCTCTCGACCGGCTGCACATGGCTGCGGCTGGCCAGCGTGGCGGTGCCGGGCAGGTCGAAGGCGCTCAGCTCGCCGGCCTGCAGACGACCGAACACCTCCTCGGCCGACTGCGGCGCGCCGGCGAACAGCGTCTCGGCCGCCGCCGCGGCGAGCGCCGCGGTGACCTGCAACTGCGGGAAGGTGTCCACCGCGCGCCCGTCGGCATCGCGCAGGCGCATCGCCGGCAGGACCCAGTTGCGCGCGTTGCGCGCCCACGGCGACCTGGCCTCGCGCTCGGGATCACCGAGCAGGATCGCGCCCACCGCGCCGCGCTCGGCGACCGCGCGGGCCTTCTCGCGCGCCGAGGAATGGAAGGCCCGCGCCGTATCCGGAAACCGCGCCGGCGCGCCGTGCAGGTAGACCGCGATCTTGCCGGCGAGCTCGACGCCGGCGAAATCGTCGTGCTCGAACTCCGGCGCGTGCACCGCCTGGCCGACGAACACCAGCGGCGCGGTCACGCCGGCCTCGGCGCGATCGAAGTCGACGCCGGGCAGGAAGTCCTGCTGGAAGGCGAACTCGTGGCGGCGGCCGTCGCGCTCGATCGCCAGCCGCGCGCCATCGGGCAGGCGGTTGCCGATCAACATCGGCACGGTCTGGTACCAGCCGCCGTCCTCGCCGGCCGGCTCCAGCCCGAGCGCGCGGAAACGACTGGCGACGTACAGGGCCGCCAGGTCGAAGCCGCGGCTGCCGGCGGCGCGACCCTCCAGCAGATCGTCGGCTAGGAACTGCACGTGCGCGGCGATGCGGTCGGCGCTGTCCGGCGCCACCGGCGCCAGCCCGCGCGGGGCGTCGCCGCCGCAGGCGGCCAGCAGGCAGGCCAGGAACAGGGCGGGGACGGTGCGGCGCATGCGGGACTCTCCGGCGGGCAAAGTCCGCACGCTAGCCGTTCGCGGCCGCCGGCCGCAACGGCCGTCAGATGATCCGCAGGGTGATCGCCTTGAGCACCGCGCGGGTGCGGTCGCGGGTGTCGAGCTTGGCGAGGATCTCGCTGACGTAGTTCTTGACCGTGCCTTCGGCGAGGAACAGCGTGCGCGCGATCTCCTTGTTCGAATAGCCGCCGGCGAGCAGGCGCAGGATCGCGACCTCGCGCTCGGAGAAGGTCTCCTGCGGCGGCGTGGTGTCGTGGTAGGCGTAGCGCGCGCGCACCGGGTCGGTGCTGACCGGGGCCAGCCAGCCCTCGCCGCGCGCGGCGCGCACGATCGCGTCGCGCAGGTCCTCGGGTGCGGCGTCCTTGAGCAGGAAACCCTGCGCGCCGGCCTCGACCGCGGCCAGCAGCAGCGCGCTGTCGTCGAAGGTGGTCAGCAGCACCACCGGCAGCGGCGAGCCGGCCGCGCGTAGCCGCCGCACCAGCGCGATGCCGTCGATACCGGGCATGCGCACGTCGGAGACGACGACGTCGACCGGCGTGTCGGCCAGGGCGGCGAGCAGCGCCTCGCCATCACCGGCCTCGACCGCGACCTCGATCGCCAGCTCGCGCAGCACCGCCTTGAGTCCCTCGCGCACCAGCACCTGGTCGTCGGCGAGCGCGACGCGCAGGCTCATGCGCCGGCTCCGGCCGGCAGCCGCGCCGCCAGTCGCAGGCCGCCGTGCCGCGAGGGCGTGAGCTCGAGCGTGCCGCCGAGCCGCTCGACCCGTTCGCGCATGCCGGTCAGGCCGTGGCCGGGGACGAGCGGCCAGCGCACCCGACCGTCGTCATCGAGATGCAGCGTGAGCGCGTCGCCCTCGCGCGCCAGCCGCAGCCAGGCCCGGCGCGCGCCACCGTGGCGGGCGGCATTGGTGAGTCCCTCCTGGGCGATCCGCAGCAGCGTCTCGGCCTGTTCGGCGTCGGCCGCGCGCGCGTCGGCGGCGACCTCGATCGCGACCTGCGGCCGCGGCAGCGGCGCCGCCAGCCGGCGCAGCGCCTCGCCGAGTTCGAGGCCGTCGTGCTGGCGCAGCTGCCGCACCACACCGCGCAGATCCGCGAGCAGTTCATCGGCGAGCCCGGCGGCGACCGCCAGCTCGCGCCGGCCGGCCAGCGCCGGGTCGCGCGCGAGCGCGCGCAAGTTGAGCTTGAGAGCGGTCAGCTTGTGCCCGGCGACGTCGTGCAACTCGCGTGACAGCCGCAGCCGCTCGGCGTCGCGCGCGCTCTCGTCGAGCAGTGAGCGGGTCGCCAGCAGACGCGCGTTGACCTCGCGCAACTGCTCGGCCATCGCCTCGGCGTGGTTGGCATAGCGCAGCACCAGCGCGGCGAAGACCTGGAACGCGCCGTAGGCGACCACGCTGGTCAGTGCGTAGGTCCAGGACACCTGCCAGCGCCAGCGCAGCAGGACCAGCAGCAGCAGGTTCACCGTCAGCAGGGCCAGCGTCAGGCCGCGGGTGTCGAAACGCTCGGCGAGCACGCAGGCCAGCAGCACCAGCAGGATCGGCGCGGTGCCGGTCGGTCCGAGCGCGATCAGCGCGAACGCGCTGCCGGCGAGCGCCAGCAGGACGACATCGTCGTGCCAGCGCAGCTGGCGCGGCGCGCAGGCGAGCACACGGAGCCAGGCGGCGAGAAACACCAGCAGCGCGATCCGCGCCGCCCAGCCGAGCGCGGCCCCGCGCGCCGCCAGCATGCCGACGCTGCCGAGCCAGACCGCGGTCCAGGCGGCTTACGAGGCCAGCGCGAGCGGCGAGAGCAGCTGCTGAAGCGGGCGCGGAAGGCGATCGAGCATGCGCCAGAACTACCCCCGCCGCGGCGGCGCGGCAAGAGGCGCGACGCAGAAAGTGACTTCCGGCACCCGGCCGCGGTGACCGCCGGCACCTGCCGCGGCCAGGGCCGTCGTCGAGACTGCCCCTCGCCGGCTGCACCGCGTGCGCGGCCGGCGTTGCCGCAGGAGCTTCCGATGAGCCTCTATCAGACCAGCCTGTTTCTCCACGTCGTCGCCGGCAGCCTCGCACTGGCCACGTTCTGGTTCGCCGCGGCGCTGCGCAAGGGCAGCCCGCTGCACCGCCGCAGCGGCCAGCTCCATCTGCTGGCGATGCTGGCGGTGATCGTGAGCGGCGTGCCGCTGACCGCTGTCTTGTTCGCGCGCGGCCAGGCCGTGTTCGGCCTGTTCCTCGGCTTCCTGCTCGTACTCGTCGCCACGAGCTGCTGGAACGCCTGGCGGGCGATCCGCGACCGTCACGCCCCGGCCCGCTACGCCGGGACGGTGTTCCGCCTGCTCGCCGTGCTGCTGTTCACGGGCGGGCTGCTGCTGGGCGCGCTCGCGCTGCGCTGGCAGCAGCCGCTGCTCGGCGTGTTCGCCGCGATCGGCGTGCTCGCCGGCCTCGACGCGCGCCGCTTCCTGCGCCGTCTGGCGCAGGGCGCGCTGCCCGCCAACTGGTGGCTGCGCGAGCATTACGGCGCCATGATCGGCAACGGCATCGCCGTCCACATCTCGTTCTTCGGCGTCGGTCTGCGCACGCTGCTGCCGCAGCTCGACCCGGGCCTGCAGCTGTACCTGATGTGGCTGCTGCCGGTCGCTGGCGGCCTCGCCGCGGGCTGGTGGCTGGACCGGCGCTACGGGCGGACGATGGGTGGCAAGGCGGGGGTGGCGACCCGGCAGCCGGGGCTGGGCACCTAGGCCGGGCTGGTAAGCGTAGCCGGCCGGCAAGCCCGGCACTCCCGCAGGCCACGATGCTGGGCTTATCAGCCCAGCCTACGTCCCCGGTCCTTGCGACTCGCCGTCCGCGCGACGATCGGGAAAGCGCAGCACCACGCCGCGGCTTTCCGGCGGCCGCTGCCAGAGCACCGGCACGTCGCGCGGCGGCGGCGGCTCGTACTGGCTGGCCTCGCTGGGCGGGCCGCCGTCGCCGGTGTCCCCGTCCTCGTCTTCCCAGCTGTAGCGGCGGCGCGGCGGCGCCGGGTCGAGCCGGCGCCACAGCACGGCCGCCAGCACGCCGGCCAAGGCACCGAACAGGTGGTATTCCCAGCTCACGCCCGGCTCGCGCGGCAGCACGGTCAACAACATGCCGCCGTACAGGAAGAAGGCGATCATGCCCGCCGCGATGGCAGGCCGGTCGCGGCGCAGCAGGCCGAGCAGGAAGACGAAGAACATCAGTCCGTGGGTGAGTCCGCTGGCGCCCAGGTGCGCCGGCGGCCGGCCGACCCACCACACCAGCGCGCCGGACAGCAGCCAGATCAGCGGCAGCGCGCGCAGCGCGGCTTTCGGGTAGACGCTCAGCGCCAGCCAGCCCAGCACCAGCAGCGGCAGCGTGTTGGCCGTCAGATGGGCGACCGAGCCATGCAGCAGCGGTGCGGTGAGGATGCCGACCAGACCCACTGCCTCGCCCGGCCGCAGCGCCAGCGCGGAAAACGCGCCCAGCCAGGCCTCCAGCAGCTTGATCCACCACAGCAGGGCGACGAAGGCCGCGCTGGCCAGCAGGGCGTGCACGAAGCGGGCGCGGTCGGCGCGCGCCTGGGCGGCGGGATCGGCGGGATCGGCGGGCGGGGCGGGCTGCGGCAGGTCCATGTTCAACAGGGTGTGGGCGATCGCGGGCGACACAAGCCGCCGCGGCCCGGGAGGCAAGGTCCCGACGGACGGAACGTCCTGACGCCGACAGCGCCGGAATCGGGTAGGCTCCGCGCAATGGCCGGGGAGGACGGCCGCTCGGGTAGCGCCATGGACCTGGATCTGCGTAGCGTCGTCGCCGTCTGTGCCTTCCTCACCCTGCTGCTGGCGGTGTTCATGCACTTCGCCAGCGCCCGCTACCCGGCCAAGTGGCGTCCGACGTTGCTGCTGTGGAGCCGCGCCCTGTTCGTGCTGCCGCTCGGCTGGGCCCTGCTGAGCCTGTACGAGCAGTTGCCGCTCTCCCTCGGTGTGGCGCTGCCCAGCCTGCTGCTGTACTACGGCTTCGGCCTGCTGGCGGTCGCGCTGGCCCGCTTCATGGGGGTGCGCGGCCCGCAGTGGCAGGTCTGGACGGTGGTGGCGCTCACCGCGCTCAGCACGCTGTTCTTCACTTTCGTCCACGAAAGCCATCTGGGCCGGGTGCTCAGCGGCTCGCCGCTGCTGGCGCTGCTGTTCTTCCTGACCGCACGGCCACTGCTCGACGCGTTCCGGGCCGGCGGCGCGGTCAGCCAGCGCATCACCGCCACGGTGTTCCTGACCGGCGTGGCGCTGATGCTGGCGCGGACCGTGGTCGAGTCGATTCCCGACTGGCGCGCGCAGGGCCTGTACGACCTGCACTCGATGCAGCCGCTGGTGCTGTTCTACCTGCCGGTCGCGCCGCTGATCGCCACCTTCGGCTTCCTGCTGATGTCGGCCGACCGGCTGCACGCCGAGCTGGAGCAGCTCGCCACCCTCGACCCGCTGACCGGAGCCTGGAACCGGCGCGCCATGCTCGAACAGTGCGCGCGCGCGCTCGGCCTGGACCGCCGCCACCGCCGCCCGTCCGCGCTGCTGCTGCTCGACGCTGACCACTTCAAGCGGGTCAACGACACCTACGGCCACGAGGCCGGCGACGCCGTGCTGCGCGAGCTGGTGCGGCGGATGCGCGAGGTGCTGCGCCACGAGGATCTGGTCGGCCGGCTCGGCGGCGAGGAATTCGTCGCCCTGCTGCCGGGCACGCCGGAGCAGGGCGCGGCCGAGGTCGCCGAGCGTCTGCGCGAGGCGGTGGCGCGGGAGAATTTCTTCTACCGCGGCGAGGAGATCCCGCTGACGGTCTCGATCGGCGTTGCCGAGCGCGAGGTCGGCGAGGCCGACATCGCCGCCCTGGTGCAGCGCGCCGACCGCGCCATGTACGCCGCCAAGCGCGCCGGCCGCGACCGCGTAGTGACCGCCTCCTCGTTGCGGGCCGCGGCGACCCTGGCCTGAGCTTGGGCGGCCGTCCGGCCGCAGCCGGTACAATCCGGCGATGAACGACATCCACGCCCTCCCCGCCGTCCGCCTCAAGATCGAACGCCGCTCCAACCACCCCTGGATCTTCCAGAAGATGGTCGAGAAGCCGGCGCAAAAGCCCAAGCCGGGCAGCGTCGTCGACATCCACGACAACACCGGCGCCTGGGTCGGGCGCGGTTTCTACAACGGCCATTCGCGCATCGCGCTGCGCGTGCTCACCGAGAATCCCGACGAGGCCATCGACGAGGCCTTCTTCCACGCGAAGATCGCCGAGGCGGTGCGGCTGCGCCGCGAGATCCTCAGGCTCGACGCGGTGTCAGACGCCTGGCGCGTGTTCCACTCCGAGGGCGATGGCATTTCCGGCCTCGTGGTCGACCGCTACGGCGACCTGCTGGTGGTGGAGTTCTTCTCCGCCGGCGCCTTCCGCCACCGCGATTGGATCTACGCCGCGCTGCGCGCGCAGTTTCCCGGCTGCCGCTTCTACGCCTTCGCCGAGGAGCACGTGCAGAAGCAGGAGAGCTTCGACTTTCGCGCCCCCGAGGCGCCGGCGCCGAGCATCATCACCGAATACGGCGTGAAGTTCCGCGCCAGCCCGGGCAGCGGCCACAAGACCGGCTTCTTCGCCGACCAGCGCGACAACCGCGAGTACCTGAGCCGCTTCACCGAAGGCAAGCGCGTGCTCGACCTGTGCTGCAACTCCGGCGGCTTCGCGCTCTACGCCAAGGCGCGCGGCGGCGCCGACGAGGCGATCGGCGTCGACCTCGACGAGGAGATTCTGGAAATCGCCAGGAAGAACGCGCAACTCAACCAGGTGCGCGTGCGCTTCGTCCAGGCCGACCTGTTCCCCTGGTTGCGCGACGCCCACGCCAACGGCGAGCGCTTCGACGTGGTCGTCCTCGACCCGGCCAAGCTCACCCGCGACCGCGAGCAGGTGATCCCGGCGCTGAAGAAATACCTGGACATGAACAAGCTCGCGCTCGGCGTGGTCAAGCCGGGCGGCATCTTCCTGACCTGCTCGTGCACCGGCCTGGTCAGCGAGGAGCAGTTCCTCGACATGCTGCGCCGCGCCGCCTTCTACGCCGGCCGCACGGTGCAGGTGCTCAAGGTGGCCGGCGCCGGCGCCGACCACCCCTTCCTCGCCCACGTGCCGGAGAGCCGCTACCTCAAGGCGGTGTTCTGCCGGGTGTGGTGAGTCGGGCCGGCGGCCCGTAGGCCGACATCGGCCATCGGCCCGCCGGTGCAACACAGTGTCTTCACGCCGCCGACGGGTCCTTGCGTTAGGATATTTCAGAAATTTCTGAAAATTCGGTAGCTGCATGAACCTGCCGCCACTCATCCAGGCCTTCGTGCTCCATTTCGGCGAGATGGGCAGCCGCTGGGGCATCAACCGCACCGTCGGGCAGATCTACGCCCTGCTCTTCGTCGCCGATCGTGCGCTCAACGCCGATGAAATCACGGAAAAACTCGGGGTTTCCCGCTCCAACGTCAGCATGGGCCTGAAGGAGCTGCAGGCCTGGCGGCTGGTGCGGCTGGAGCACCGCCCGGGCGACCGCCGCGAGTACTTCTCCGCGCCCGAGGACGTCTGGACGATCTTCAAGACCCTGGCCGAGGAGCGCCAGCGGCGCGAGGTCGAGCCGACCCTGTCGATGCTGCGCGACGCCCTGCTGGTCTCGCCCGACTCGGCCGAGGAGCGCCACGCCCAGGCGCGGATGCGCGAGATGTACGCGCTGATGGAGCAGATGACCGAGTGGTTCGCCGAGATCCGCAAGCTGTCGCCGGAGACGCTGGCGCGGCTGATGGCGCTCGGCGCCAAGGTGCAGAAGCTGCTGGAGATGAAGGACAAGCTGCGGCTGGTGCCGCCACCGCCCGAGGAGGTCGCCTGAGATGGACACCGCCGTCGATCCGGTGATGCTGGCGCGCATCCAGTTCGCCGCCAACATCACCTTCCACATCCTGTTTCCCGCCATCACCATCGCGCTGGCCTGGATCCTGCTGTTCTTCAAGCTGCGCTTCGCCGCCACCGGCGAGCAGCGCTGGATGGACGCCTACGGCTTCTGGGTGAAGGTGTTCGCGCTGAGCTTCGCGCTCGGCGTGGTCAGCGGCATCACCATGAGCTTCCAGTTCGGCACCAACTGGCCGGGCTTCATGGAGCGGGTGGGCAACATCGCCGGGCCGCTGCTCGGCTACGAGGTGCTGACCGCGTTCTTCCTGGAAGCGACCTTCCTCGGCGTGATGCTGTTCGGCCGCAAGCGGGTGGGCGAGCGCATGCACACGATCGCCACCTTGCTGGTCGCCGTCGGCACCTCGCTGTCGGCGTTCTGGATCCTGGCGCTCAATTCGTGGATGCAGACCCCGGTCGCGTTCGAGATGATCGACGGCCAGGCGCATCCATTGAGCTGGTGGGGGGTGATCTTCAACCCGTCCTTCCCGTACCGGCTGGCGCACATGCTGCTGGCCTCGGGCCTGACCGCGGCCTTCCTGGTCGCCGGGCTGTCGGCCTACCGCCGCCTGCGCGGCGACCGCAGCGCCGGCGTGCAGGCGGCGTTGCGCACCGGCGTGGTCGCCGCCGCGCTGCTGATCCCGCTGCAGATCTTCGTCGGCGACCTGCACGGCCTGAACACCCTCGAACACCAGCCGGCCAAGGTGGCGGCGATGGAGGGCATCTGGGAGGACGAGCAGGGCGCCGCGCTGCGGCTGTTCGCCTGGCCCGACGAGGCCACCCGCAGCAACCGCTTCGAGCTGAGCATCCCCAAGGCCGCCAGCCTGATCCTCACCCACTCACTCGACGGCGAGGTCAAGGGCCTGAATTCCTTCCCCGACCACCCGCCGGTGGCGCCGGTGTTCTGGAGCTTCCGGGTGATGGTCGGCGTCGGCCTGCTGATGCTGGCGGTGTCGTGGCTGGCGGCGTGGCAGCTGCGCCGCCGCGGCGAACCGGCGCCATGGCTGCTCAAGGTGCTGGTGGCGATGAGCTTCTCCGGCTGGGTCGCCACCGTCGCCGGCTGGTACGTCACCGAGATCGGCCGCCAGCCGTGGCTGGTCTACGGCGTGCTCACCACCGCCGAGGCAGCCTCGGACGTGCCGGCGCCGCTGATCGGCCTGAGCCTGTCGGCCTATCTCACCGTCTACGTGGTGCTGCTGCTGGCCTACGTCTCGGTGCTGTTCCACATGGCGCGCAAGGCGTCGCAACCGCATGTCGACGCCGCCCCCGCCGCGGCGCAGGAGGCCTGAGATGGACGCCTGGCTGCCGTTGATCTTTCTGGGCCTGATGGCCCTGGCGATGCTGGTCTACGTGGTGCTGGACGGCTACGACCTCGGCGTCGGCATCCTGCTGCAGGGCGCAAGCGACACGCAAAAGGACGCGATGATCGCCTCGATCGGCCCGTTCTGGGACGCCAACGAGACCTGGCTGGTGCTGGGCGTCGGCCTGCTGCTGGTGGCCTTCCCGATGGCGCACGGGGTGATCCTGACCGCGCTCTACCTGCCGGTGGCGGCGATGCTGATCGGGCTGATCCTGCGCGGCGTGGCCTTCGACTTCCGGGTCAAGGCGCACGACGAGCACAAGCCGTTGTGGAACGCCGCCTTCTGGGCCGGCTCGCTGCTGGCCGCACTGGCGCAGGGCTTCATGCTCGGCCAGTACATCCTCGGCTTCCGCAGCGACGGCGTGGCGCTGCTGTTCGCCGCCTTCATCGCCGTGTGCCTGTGCGCCGGCTACGCCCTGCTCGGCGCCTGCTGGCTGATCATGAAGGCCGAGGGCGAGCTGGTGGACCGCGCGGTGCGCTGGGCGCAGCGCGCGCTGTGGCTGACCGCGATCGGTATCGCGGCGGTCTCGATCGCCACGCCCTATGTCAGCCCGCGCATCTTCGAGAAGTGGTTCAGCGTGCCGACCCTGTTCCTGCTGCTGCCGATCCCGGTGCTGACCGCGCTGCTGTTCGCCTGGTGCGAGAGCCGCCTGCGCCGGATGGCGCGCGGCGAGCACGGCAAGCCGTGGGCGCCGTTCGCGGCGGCGGTGGGCATCTTCGTGCTGGCCTTCGCCGGCCTCGCCTACAGCCTGTTCCCCTACCTGGTGATCGACCGCCTCACCATCTGGGACGCCGCCGCCGCGCCGGGCTCGCTCAAGTTCATCCTGGTCGGCGCGCTGATCACCCTGCCGGCGATCATCGGCTACACGATCTATTCCTACTGGGTGTTCCGCGGCCGCAGCGAGGCGCTGCACTACGAGTAGCGCCGGATCGGACATGATCGGCCGTCGCATCATCGACACAGCGACAGGGGACGTCATGGCCGAACGCCAGACTCGACGACAACGCCCGCCGCCGCTTTGCGCTGCGGCCGGTGTGGTTCCTGACCGGCGAAGACTGACCCCCGCCGAGTACCGCAATCACCACGAGGCCAGCGACTCTACTTCCAAAATGTCCGCTTGACGGGGGAGGTTACGAAGTCACTGGATCCCCACTTTCGCGGGGATGACGGCACTTGTTCAGCGCTTCCTCAACCCACGCGGCCCAGCGGCAGGTACCACTGTCGCTCGCCGTCGTCGCAGGGTGAGAACCCGTAGCGTTCGTAGAAGCGCGCGGCGCTGTCGTCGAGTGCATCGACGGCGAGGGCGTAGCAGGCGATCTCGTCGCCCGCGGCGAGGCAGCGCTTGACGGCGTTCTGCAGCAACAGCTCGCCGTAACCGCGTCCGCGATGGGCTTCATCGACGGCCAGCCGGCCCATGCGGGCGGCCGGCACCGGGTGGCGCGGCAGTTTCCTGCGCTCGGCCGGCGGCAGGTCGTCGAGCCGCAATGCGCCGAAGCTCAGGGTGTAGTAGCCGAGGATCCGGCGCGGTGCGGCGCTGTCGATCAGCACGTAGGTGGTGGAGACGCGCCTGCGCTGATGCTGTGCGGCGAGTTCATGCAGGTAGCGGTCGAGCGACGGCACGCCGCAATGGAAGTCGGCGCGGTCGTGGCGGGCGGCGTCCAGCCGCTCGATGGACAGCGGCATTCAAAGTCCGAGCTTGTCACCGCGGGCCAGAGCGGCCCGGAGTTTGGCATTGGGCGTGAACGGCCGATCCAGCGCCTGCAGGAAGCGCCGCGATTCCTTTGCCGAGAGCACGACGGTCTTTTCGGCCTCCAGCACGCGCTCGGCCTCGCGCACGAGCACGCTGCGCGCGAACGCGGAGACGCCCTCGCCCTGCAGCTCGGCGGCGCGGGCGATGGTCTGCTTGTCCTGCGCGCTGATGCGCACCTCGAGGCGGTCGGCGGTGGTGGTCATGGCGTCGCTCCTGCGTACGGCAATATGCCGTACATGCGCCCATCCCGCAAGCGGACTGGCGCGGCGGCCTGGCGTCATCCTTGCGCCAAGCGCTCGACCAGCCCGCTCCAGCGCTGCGTGCGTCGGGCGATCGCCGCGCGCAGCACGTCCTCGCGCGCCCACAGGGTGACCGCACGGCGGGCGCGGGTGAGGCCGGTGTAGAGCAGCTCGCGGCCGAGCACGCGGGCGTCGCGTTCGGGCAGGGCGAGGAAGACGTCGTCGAATTCCGAGCCCTGCGACTTGTGCACGGTCAACGCATAGGCGCCGGCGTGCGCGGGCAGCGCGGCCGGCAGCCACGGACGCAAGCCGTCTGCGGTGTCGAACCACACCCGCAGCGTGCCGTCGGCTTCGCGCCAGCACAGGCCCATGTCGCCGTTGAACAGGCCGTGGCGGTAGCTGTTCTCGGTGACGATCAGCAGGCGGCCGTGGAACAGCTCGCCGGCGCCGTTGGGACGCAGCGCGTCGGTGATCTGCGCGTCCAGCGTGCGCGCGCCGGCCGCGCCCTCGCGCAGTGCCGCGAGCACGCGGAACGCGCGCGCTCGGCGCAGGCCCTCGCCCGGGTCGGGCGCGGCGGCGACGGCGCGGTAGTGCGGCAAAGCCGAGGCCAGCACCTGTTCGGCCAGCGCGCGGTCGCTGCCCTGTCGCCACGCCACGCCGGTGAAGTCGCCGCGCTGCAGGCCGGCGATCGCCGCCTCGGCCTCGCCGGCGCGGATGCATGCGGCCAGCGGCGCCAGCGCCAGCCCTTCGCCCTGGCGGTAGGTGCGCCGCAGATGCACGCGCGCGCCGGCCAGCGGCGCGTCGCCGTCGCGCACGGCGACCGGCGCGCCGAGCAGGCCGCCGGCCCATTCGGCGAAGGCGCCGTCGAAGCCGTCGCCCTCGCCGGCGGCGTCGCACAGCGCGGCCAGCACGTCGCCGGTTTCCACCGAGGGCAGCTGGTCGCGGTCGCCGATCAGCACCAGCCGCGCGCCGGGCGGGACGGCCTCGACCAGTTTGGTCATCAGCGGCAGGTCGATCATCGAGGCCTCGTCGACGATCACCAGATCGGCCGCAAGCGGGTGGCCGGCGTGGTGGCGGAAGCCGGTGCGGCCGGGCTGCCAGCCGAGCAGGCGGTGCAGGGTTTTCGCGTCGCTGGGAATGCGCGCGGCGAGCGTTTCATCGAGTGCGCCGGTGGCGACCAGCCGGGCGAGGTTGTCGCGCAGGGCTTCGGACAGGCGGGTGGCGGCCTTGCCGGTCGGCGCGGCCAGCGCGATGCGCGGCAGCTCGCCGCCGCCCTGGAGGGCCTGTTCGACCAGCAGCACCAGCAGGCGGGCGACGGTGGTGGTCTTGCCGGTGCCCGGGCCGCCGGTGAGCAGCAGCAGGCGGCGGCGCAGCGCGGCCAGCGCGGCCAGGGCCTGGGCGTCCGGCGCGTCATCGCCGCTGGCCGGGAACAGGGCGTGCAGGCGCGCGCGCAGCCAGGCCTCGTCGCCGGCCTCGCCGCATGGCCGGGCGAGCCGGCGCAGCGCGCTGGCCAGGCGCTGCTCGTAGTCGTGGTAGCGGCGCAGGTAGAGGCGGTCGGCATCGAGCACCAGGGGGTAGCCGCGCGTGGGGTCGTCCGGGTGTTGCGCCGGGAGCGCCGCCACCCATGGCGAGGCGGCGAGCGCCTCGCGCCATTCCGCCAGCGACGGCAGTGGCGGCGGTGCAGGCTCGGGCGCGATCTCGCGCAGGAAGTCGTCGATGTGCGCCAGCGGCAGGCCGCTGTGGCCGTGGGCGACGGCGTGGCTGGCGAGCGCGGCGGCGGCGAGCACGCGCGGGTCGGTGTCCGGGCGCCGCCGGCGCAGCGTATCGGCCAGGGCCTCGTCGATGGCGCGCAGCCAGCCGCCCCGGCGCAGGGCGTCGTACAGGCTCATGCGGCATCCTCCCCCGGGGTGCCGAACAGCGCGTCCAGCCCTTCGATCAGCGCGCGCGGCGGGGTGCAGGCGAACACGCCCGGCGAGGGCGCGGCGTCGGCGTCCAGCCCGCGGCAGAACAGATAGCGCACGCCGCCGAAGTGGCGATCGTAGTCGTAGTCGGGCAGGCGGAAACGCAGCCAGCGGTGCAGCGCCAGGGCGTAGATCGCGTACTGCAGCTCGTACTCGCCGTGACGCATCGCTTCCAGCACGCCCTCGGTCCCGTAATCCCGCAGCCGGTTGGACTTGTAGTCGAGCAGGTAGCAGCGGCCGGCGTGCTGATAGACCAGATCGATCTTGCCGGTCATCAGGCCCTCCAGCCGCTCGCGCGCGCCGAAGCCGTGGCGCGCGCGCAGCAGGCCGTGCGCGTGCAGCAGGTCGAGCAGGATCGGCACCGTGACCGGACGCAGGGCGAAATGGAACTCCAGCTCGTTGCGGCGCGCCTGTGGCGGCAGTTCGGCGAGGCGGATGCCCTCGGGCAGCGGCGTGTTGAGCGTGTGCCGAACCAGCGCGGTGAGCAGGCGCTCGCCCTCGGCCAGCAGGGTGTCGCTGTCGTAGCCGCCGCCGCGCAGCGCCTCGCGCAGCGGCGCGGCCTGCGCCGGTGGCGGCTCGTCCCGGCGCCAGCCGTGCCAGGCGGCGAAATCGACCCGTTCCAGCGCGGCGTGCAGCACGTTGCCGAAGCGCGCGCCGGCGAACGGCGAGCGTTCGGTCTCCGCCTCGGCCGATGCCGGCATCTCGTCCTCGGCGCGGCGCTCGTCCTCGCCGCCGTCCTCGCGGGTGAGCTGCGAGAAGCTGTGCACCCACCAGTCGCGGCGCAGCGTGCGGCGCGGCGTGCGCAACGGCGGTGGCGCCTGGTGGCTCGCCGCCGGCGGCGGCGGATACTCGGCATCCAGCGCCGGGAACGGCTCGTGGACGATGGCGTCCGGCGCGACGGCCGCCAGCGCTGCGATGGCGTGCAGTACCTCGTCCTCGCCGAGCGTCGCGGGGGTGCCGCCGCCACCGAGCAACCAGGCCAATGCGCTGTCCTCGCCGCCGTTGACCGCGCCGGCCGCCAGCCACAGCGCATGCCGCGCGCGGGTCAGGCCGACGTAGAGCAGGCGCAACTGCTCGGCGAGGATTTCCCGGCTGGCCGCCGCGGCCGCGTCGTCGTAGCCGTCGTCGAGGCCGGCGATCTTGGCGTGCTGCACGCGGCGCGCGCCGTCGTGGTGTTCGACCAGCGCCAGCCCCTGCTGTCCGCGCGCCGGCGGCAGCGCAGCGAAGGGCAGGAACACCAGCGGGAATTCCAGGCCCTTGCTCCTGTGCAGGGTGAGGATGCGCACGCGCTCGGCATCGGACTCCAGCCGCAGTTGCTGCGTCTGGTCGTGCTCGTCGGCCTCGTCGATGCGGCGCGCCAGCCAGTCGACCAGACCGGCCGGGCCGAGCGCGAGCGCAGCGGCTTCCTGCAACTGCTCGGCGAGCTGCAGGTAGTTGGTGAGCCGGCGCTCGCCGTCGGCGAGCCGCAGCAGGCGCGGCGCGGCCTCGGCCACGCATGCGGTGATCGGCGCCAGCGGGCCGTGCCGGTCCCAACGCTCGCGCCACTGCGCGAAGGCGTCGAGCCAATGCCGGTGCGCGGCCTGGTCGTGCGCGAGCGCGTCGATGGCGGCGGCGTCGAGGCCGAGCAGCACGGTGGCGAGCGCGGCACGCAGGCGGCCCTCGTCGGCGGGGTCGCGCAGGGCGTCGAGCAGCCACAGCAGTTCGCGCGCTTCATCGGTGGCGAACAGGCTGGCGCGTCCGGCGGTGACGGCGGGAATGCCGCGCGCCGCCAGTGCGCGCTGCACCAGGGCGGCCTCGTCATGCTTGTTGACCAGCACGGCGATGTCACCCGGCCGTGGCGGCCGCATGACGCCGTCGTCGCGCAGGCAGGCATCGCCGCCGCTCAGCAGGGCGTGGATGCGCGTGGCGGTGGCGGTGGCGGCCAGCGCGCGTGCCTTATCGGTCTTGATGGTGGCGACGCCGCCCTTGGTCGTGGTCTCGCCCGGCCGCAGCGGCAGCGACCACAGGTGCAGGGCCGGCGCGACGGACCCGCCGAGCCGGAAGTCGTCGTCGGCGATGCGCCCGCCGGGCCGCACGGGCGGGAACGGGGTTTGGCCGTCGGCGAAGGGGAAGTCGCCGCCGCGCGCGAACAGCGCCGCGATCGCGCGCAGCAGCGCCGGCCGCGAGCGGAAGTTGGCGTCGAGCGCATGGGTGGACTGCACGTCGCGGCCGGCGCGGTGGTAGGTGTGCACGTCGCCGCCGCGGAAGCGGTAGATCGCCTGCTTGGGGTCGCCGATCAGGTACAGCGCGGTCGCTTCGGCGGTGGCCGCCTCGACATACAGGCGCCGGAAGATCGCCCACTGACGGGCGTCGGTGTCCTGGAACTCGTCCACCAGCGCCACCGGGTATTGCGCGCGCAGCGCGGCGGCGAGCGCGTCGCCGTGCGGGCCGTGCAGGGCGTCGTGGACGCCGGCGATCAGGTCGTCGAAACCGAGCTGGCCGCGCTGCGCCTTGAGCTCGCGCAGCCGCGCGGCGGCGGCATCGCGCAGGTCGTGCAGCAGGTTGGCGACGGCCTGCCCTTCGGCGCGCAGGGCGGCGGCGCGGGCGGCGAGGAAGTCGGCGATGGCGGCGAACAGCGGCGAATCCGGAACCTCGTCCTCGCGGCCGGCCTTGCTGCGCGCGCGCAGGCCCTCGGCGGTCACGTAGTCGAGCCTGTCGGTGGGCGGCTCGGGCAGGGTGGCGTCGGCGGCAAAGGCGGCCAGCGCATCGCGGAGCCTGCCCAGGGTGTCGGCGCGCAACCTGTTGCCGTTGAGCACTTTGCGCGCGCGCGCCTCCTCGATGGCGGCCCAGGCCTGCGCGCCATGCGCACGCCAGGCGGCGCGCAGCGCGGCGGCGGCCGTGGCCAGCGCCGCCACCGCGCCGGTATCGACCTCGCCACGCGGCGGCTGCAGGGCATCGGCCCGCAGCAGGTCGCGCAGGTCGCGGGCGAAGGCGGCCGGATCGCGCCACAGCGCGGTCATCCGGCCGGCATCGTCGGCTTCGCGGGTACGGCAGCGCCACAGGTCGCGGGCGACTTCTTCCAGCAACGGGCGCTCGTTGCCGAGCATCTCGCGCGGCAGCAGCGGCTCGCCGACGGCCAGCGCATGCTCCTTCAGCGTGCGCTGACAGAAGCCGTGGATGGTGAACACCGCGGCCAGGTCGATGTCGGCGGCGGCCTGGCGCAGCCGCCGCGCCAGCGCGGCGGCCGGCTCGTCCTGCAGACGGCGCGCGATCAACAGGGCGGTGAGGGCCTCGGCGGCCTCCGGCGAGGACAGCGCGGCGACGCGCTCGGCGCCGTCGCCGGCCAGCGCGGCGGCACGGTCGAGCTGCTGGCGCAGGCGCTCGCGCAGCTCCTGGGTGGCCGCCTCGGTGAAGGTGACGGCGAGGATGCGGCGCACGTCGAGCCCGCGCTCGATCACCAGCCGGGTGTGCGCCAGCGCGAGCGTGAAGGTCTTGCCGGTGCCGGCACTGGCCTCGATGCGGTGGACGCCGGCCAGCGGCAGGTCGAGCACGAGGTGGTTCATGCCGCCTCCTCCGGCACGCGCGCCTCGCGCAGGGCGGCGAAGATCGCCCGCGCCAGCGCGCCGAAGCGGGCGGTGGCGGCCGCATCCACGAAGGGCTCGGCGCCGCGCAGCGCCAGCGCCGTCCACGGGTCGGCGCCTTCGCCCTGGTCGTCCTGGTTGCGCCACTTCGCTTTCGCCCGCTCAAGCGCGCGGACTTCGCGTTCCTCGTCGTGTGCCGCCTCGTCCCAGGCCCTGGCCCATTCGTGGCCGGCGGCGGGACGGAACGGCAGCGGCTGGCACAGGCCCCGCGTCATCAGGCCCGTCAGCCAGCGCAGCGCGGCGTGCGCGGCCTCCGGCGCGTGGCGAGGCAAGGCCAGCGGGCCGTGGCCGTCACGGCCGAAATCGGCGAAGGCCAGCAGCGGACGCGGTTCGTCCAGTGCCGACAGCACCAGCGCGTCCAGGTGCCAGCGCAGCCAGTCGCGGCCGGACGGTTTGCCGGCCTTCGCGCGCAGGAAGGCATCGGCCTGGCCATCGTCGAGCGCGCCGTGCAGACGGGTCTCGCCGAGGTCGAGCGCGAACGGCATGGCCCGCGCCTCGCCGCGCCGGTGCCTGCGCCATGCGGCGGCCACCGGCGCGGCCAGATCGATCAGTTCGCGCAGGCGCAATCGCCCGGCCGCGGCCGGCGGCAGCCAGGCTTCGGCCTGCAGGCGGCGGCACAGCGCGTCGCGGTCGAGGTCGTCGTCGTCGGCCAATGCGATCAGCACGCGCTGGCGCAGCACAGACGCGTCGAAGCCGTCCGCGGGCGCGAAGGGCTCGTCCTCCGGCAGCCGCGCCGCACGCTCGGGAATGGAGAGGCCGAGCCGGCCGCGCAGGAAGGCGCGCGGCGGATCGAGCAGGAAGCGGCGCAGCGCGGTGTAGTCGATGTCGGCGCTGCCGGCCTGCGCCGGCAGGGGCGCAGGCGCGAACGCCGGCATGCTGGCCGCGCCCGGCGTGCGCGGCAGCTGCCAGGCCGGATCGAAACCGGCACGGCGCGGATCGGCATCGGGCGCGGCGCCGAACGGCTGCAGCGGGTGGTGCAGCACCAGCCGCTGGCGCGCCGCCTCGGGATCGTCGAAGTAGCACGCGGCCTCGTCGAGCAGCTCGGACACCAGCACGCTCGGCTCGCGCGCGCTGCCATCCCCGGCGTCGCGGCCGAGGTAGCTCAGGTAGAACACTCGGTCGGCGGCGTTGAGCAGTTGCAGGAACAAAAAACGGTCGTCCTCGCGCACCGAGCGGTCACCCGGGCGGCGCTGGCCGGGCGCGTCGAGCGCGGCGACCAGCCGGTTGAGCGCGGCCGGCGGCTCGCGCCGCGGGTAGTCGCCATCGTTCATGCCGAGCAGGCAGATCACGCGGAACGGGATCAGCCGCATCGGCACCATGCGGCAGAAGGTGACGCCGCCGCTGAGGAACGGCTGGCGCGTGTCGGCCTCGCCGAGCCGGGCGCGGAAATGCGCGCGCACCACCTCGGGCGGCACCGGCGCCTCGACGCCGGCCTGCGCGGCGGCCTCGGCGAAACGCCGGAGTTCGTCGTCGAGACGCTCGAGCGCGCGGCGGTCGCCGGGCTCGGCAGGGGTGTCGGACACCAGTGCGCGCAGCCCCTCGCCGAGCGCACGCTTCCAGACCGCCGGCGGTTGCGGCTCGGCGAAGCGCCGTGCCAGCGAGGCCAGCGTGCGCAGCAACCGCAGCAGGGCGTCGAGCGCGCGCAGGTCGCCACCTTCGAGTTCCGGCCAGGGCGCGACGCCGGCGATGTCGTCGTCGCCGCCGGCGGCATGCCCGAGCAGCAGGCGCTCGATGGCGAAGGCCCAGGTGCAGGCATGCTCGCCGGGAGCACCGAGGCGCGCACGGTGGTCGGCGTCCAGCCCCCAGCGCGCGCCGGCGGCGGCAAGCCAGCCGCGCAGGGTGTCCAGCCGCTCGGGATCGACGCCGTACTGGCGCGCCACCGGCGGCAGCGCCAGCAGGTCGAGCACCTCGTTGGCGGTGAATCGCGCGCTCGGCAGGTCGAGCAGGCGCAGGCACAGGTCGGCCAGCGGTTGCGTGGCCAGCGCGCTGCCGTCGGCGACGGTGTAGGGAATGAAGCGCGGCGTGCCCTGGGCGCCGCCGAACACGGCGGCGACATAGGGGGCGTAGAGGTCGATGTCGGGTGCCATCACCGCGATCTGGCGCGGCTCCAGGTCGGGCTGGTCTTCGAGCAGCGCGCGCAACTGGTCGTGCAGCACCTGCACTTCGCGCAGGCGGGTGTGGCAGGCATGCACCTGCAGCGAGCGGTCGCCGGCCAGCGACGCCAGCGGCCGCCTGAGCTCTTTCTCGGCGGGCGGCGGCTGGCGTTCGAGCAGGTCGCGGCGCAGGTGCTGCAGCAGGCCGCCCGCCTGCTCCGGTTCGACATAGGCCTCGGTTTCGCGGGCGGTGAGCCCGGCATCGGCGAACAGCGTGGCGACGAAATCGCGCCCGGCCCGGCCCCAGCGCGCCAGCAGCGGGTTCTCGCCCACCTCGAACGGATCGCTGTCGCCGGCGGCCAGGCGTTCACGCAGGGTCCGCAGGTCGCCCCAGTACTTGCGGGTCGGCGTCGGCAGGTAGAAGTGCAGCGTGCAGGCGCGGGCGGCGGCGGCGAACACGCGCAACACGTCCGGCGAGACGTTGATGCAGGCGAAGGCGAACACCCGTGGCGGCAGGCCGCGTGGCGGCGGCGCGTCGTCGCCGGCGTGGCGGCGCAGGAAGTCGTCGATGGCGCGGGCCCGGTGGCGGCCGCCGGCCGTCACCCGCCGCCACAGCTCGGCCTGCCAGTCGTGCGGATCGGCGCCGTCGTCCCAGCGCAGCAGCCAGTCGCGTCGCCAGGCCTGGTATTTGGCGAACACCTCGGCCAGCTCACCGGCCAGGCACCAGGCCTTGAGCACGGCCTCGGCGCCGTCGAGGTAGCCGGCCAGGACGCCGGCCAGGGCCGGATGGGCGAGCGCGTCGCGATCCCGCAGGACCGCGAACAGCCGCCAGCGCAGGATCTCCGGATCGGCACTGGCGATGTCCTCGCCGGCGGGCAGATTGGCGGCGAGCACGCGGCCGACGAACTCGCCCGGGGCGAGGAATTCGAGGTTCGCCGCGATGCCGTGGCGCTCGGCCAGCACTTTCACCAGCCAACGCTTCATCGCCGCCTGCGGGATCAGGATCAGGTCCGGGTCGAGCGTGCCGGCGCCTTCGGCCGGCGCGCGCAACTGCTCGGCCAGCAGGCCGGCGAGCACGTCGAGATCGTTGCCGTGGCAGAGGCGGAAGTCGGGCGCGGGCATGGGCGGGGATGATGCCCGATCCGCCGTCTCAGCGGCCGAGACTCAGCGGCGCGGCCGGGGACAACGAGAAACGAGAAACGGCGGCCCGAGGCCGCCGTTTCGTCGTCGTCGCCGACCGCGCCGGTCAGAACTCCTGCCAGTGCTGGTCGTCGGCGTCGATCTTTCCGCGCGCCTTGCCGTTGCCGCCGGCCCGCAGCGGCTTGACCGCGGCGGCGGCGGGCCGCGGCGCGGCCTTCGGCCGGGCGGGCGGCGCCGGCGCGAACAGGGCATCGGCCTCGTGCTGCAGCGCCGACACCGCGTGCAGGTGCTGCTCGGACAGGCGGAAGGCGGACACCGCGCGCGCGAGGTTGGCGGCCTGCTCCTCCAGCGAGCGGGCGGCGGCGGTGGCCTCTTCCACCAGCGCGGCGTTCTGCTGGGTGACCTCGTCCATGTGGGTGACGGTCTGGTTGACCTGCTCGATGCCGGCGGCCTGCTCGTCGGAGGCGGCGGCGATCTCGGCCATGATGTCGGTGACGCGCTTCACCGAGGTCACGATCTCGGCCATCGTCTTGCCGGCCTGGTCGACCAGCAGGGTGCCGTCGGCGACCTTGTTCACCGAGTCGCCGATCAGGCCCTTGATCTCCTTGGCGGCCTCGGCCGAACGCTGCGCCAGCGAGCGGACCTCGGAGGCGACCACCGCGAAGCCGCGGCCCTGCTCGCCGGCGCGGGCGGCCTCGACCGCGGCGTTCAGCGCCAGGATGTTGGTCTGGAAGGCGATGCCGTCGATCACGCCGATGATGTCGACGATCTTCTTCGACGCGCTGTTGATCTCGTTCATCGTGGCCACGACCTCGCCGACCACGCTGCCGCCCTTGACCGCGACGTCGGAGGCGCCGATGGCGAGCTGGTTGGCCTGGCGTGCGTTCTCGGCGTTCTGCTGCACGGTGGAGGTGAGCTCCTCCATCGACGAGGCGGTCTCTTCCAGCGAGGCGGCCTGCTGCTCGGTGCGGCTGGACAGGTCGGCGTTGCCGGAGGCGATCTCGCGGGCGGCGACGTTGATCGCGTCGGTGGCCTGCTTGATGCCGCCGACGATGGCGGTGAGCTGGTCGACGGTGGCGTTGGCGTCGTCCTTCATCTGGCCGAACACACCCTGGAAGTCGGCCTCGATCTTCTGGGTGAGGTCGCCCTTGGCCAGTGCGGCGAGCACGCGCTGCACCTCGTCGATGCTGGCCTTGTTGGTGTCGAGCATGGCATTGATGCCGTCGGCGAGCTGGCGGAAGAAGCCCTGCTTGCCGTCGACCGGGATGCGTTTGTCCAGGTCACCGACCGCGGCGGCCTGGATGACCTCGGCCACCTCGCGCTCGACCGCGACCTCGGCGGTGCGGTCGCGCCACTCGACCACGAAGCCGAGGCGTTCGCCGTTGGCGTCGAGCACCGGCGAGATGGTCTGGGCGAACCAGGCGTTGCCGACCCGGATCTGTGAGCGGTGGATGCTGTCGAGCGCGTCCAGCAGCTCGGCCACGCGCTCCGGCTCGTCGTGGAACAGGTCGATGCTGCGGCCGACCAGCTTGTGCGCGTCGAAATCGGGGTAGCGCTTGCGCAGCTCGTCGGCCTGCTTGTCGAGCAGATCGACCACTGCGTGGTTGGCGTAGATCACGTTGCGCTGGATGTCGGCGATCATCACGCTGGTGCTGGACATGTCCAGCGCGTTGCGGATGCGCAGGTTCTCGGCGGCGATGCGGCGGTCGCGCTCGATCCGCTCGCGCAGGTCGCGCTGCATGGTCTGCATGGCCTGCATCAGCTCGCCGACTTCGTCCTTGCCGGCGACCACGATCTCGCCGTCGAGCTTGCCGCCGGCCACCTCGCGGGCGACGCGCACGGCGCCCTGCATGCCCTGGCTGAGCATCCGCGCGACGAACCAGGCCAAGCCCAGGCCGGCGGCGATGCCGATCAGCACCAGCACCAGGATCGAGCTGCTGGCGGCGACATAGGCCGAGTCCGCCGCCTCGGCCGCCATGTTCGCGCTGCCGGCATTGAGATCGACCAGCGAGTCGAGCTCGGCGACCAACACCTCATAGGCGTTCTGGGCATCGCCGAGGTGGAAGTCGATCGCGTCCTCCTCCAGCTCCATCTCGATCAGTTCGCGCACCGTCCTGGAGATGTCGTGGAAGGCCTTCCAGCTCTCGATCACGCGTTCGGTCAGGGCGCGCTCCTCGTCGCTGGCGACCAGCTCCAGCTGCGCGTGCTCCAGCTCGTCGATCTCGGTGGCCAACTCGTCCAGGCGCGACATCGCCTCGGCCTTGACCTCGTCGCTGGCGCGCATCAGCAGGCGGTATTCCTGGGTGCGGTAATCGCCGACCAGGGCGCGCAGCAGGGTGGCGTTGCGGACGCTGTGCATCGCCGCGGTGATCTCGTCCGCCGCCTCGTCCAGCGACGACAGGCCGCGGAACGAGGACACGCCCTGGATCAGCGACAGTGCCAGCACGAGCCCGAACGCCAGCAGCAGCTTCGGGGCGATCTTCAGGTTGCGTACCCAGTTCATCGGATCTTCCTTCGGGGGCATCGGCGGAGCGCGGCTCCGCGCAAAGCGCTTGAACGGTGCGGAAATCGACGGGCCGGCCAGTGACGCTCCGGCCCGCCGCCGGGGAAGCTTCAGTCGGCGGCCAGTGCCAGCGACGAGGGTGACGCCACCACGATCTCGGCGCGGCCGCTGGCGCGGGCGATGCGGCCGGTGGCGCACAGCACCTTGCCGGCCAGGGCCTCGGGCTCGGGCCGGAACTTGTCGCGGTCCTTGCCCCAGATCCGTACCGAGAAGGTATGCCTCGGGAAGTCGCCACCCATGTACAGGAAGGTCGGCTCGCCGCTGCTGTTCTGGGCGTGGCGGACGCTCTCGACCTTGCCACAGACGGTGCCCTCGCGGTCGACGAACTCGATCGCCTGTTCCGCCGGGATCTGGCCACGGATCGCGCTGCGCACGGCCTGGGCGTCGGCGTCGACGCTGAACGCGAGCGCCAGCACGGCCAGCAGGCAAGAGGTCTTGTACATCTCGTCATCTCCAACGGGTTCTACAGGGGGGCTCGGGAGCCGTGGTGGCGGTCGGTCCGCACACACGGGGCTCCACCTTCGCGACCGGTAGCGGCACGAAGGGGCCGAAGCTGTAGCCGATCGTTGGCTTTGTGTGACGGAGTCGAGATTTTCCCGGCCGGCCCGGGGTGTGACCGGGGGAGGGCGGCGCCTCCGGCGTCGGCCGGGATAGACTGGTGATGGCATCGCCGCCAGCCACCGGGAGCATGTCGCATGCGCCGCCACCCCAGCGAAGCCGTGACCCGCGAGGACGCCGAGGCCGCCGTCCGCACCCTGCTGCGCTGGGCCGGCGACGACCCCGACCGCGAGGGCCTGCGCGACACCCCGCGCCGGGTGGTCGAGGCCTACGCCGACTGGTTCTCCGGCTATGCCGAGGACCCGGCCGAGTACCTGCGCCTGACCTTCGAGGAAGTCGGCGGCTACGACGAGATGATCGTGCTGCGCGACATCGACTTCCAGTCGCACTGCGAGCACCACATGGCGCCGATCATCGGCCGTGTCCACGTCGGCTACCTGCCGATTCGCAAGGTGGTCGGGATCAGCAAGCTGGTGCGGGTGGTGGAGGCCTATTCCCGCCGCTTCCAGGTGCAGGAGAAGCTGACCGCCCAGATCGCCCAGTGCATCGACCAGGTGCTGGCGCCGCGCGGCGTCGGCGTGGTGATCGAGGCCAGCCACGAGTGCATGACCACCCGCGGCGTGCGCAAGCCCGGGGTGACCATGATCACCAGCGAACTGCTGGGCTCGTTCCGCGACGATGCCCGCACCCGCGCCGAGTTCCTGCGCCTGGTCGGACGCGGCGGGGTCTGAGCGCCTGCCGGTTCTCCGGGCGCGGGGCCACCGTCGAAGGCGGGCACGGTCGCGCGCATTCCCGCGGCCGCCGAGCGGACCGCTCCGCCTGCGGGCGGAGCGGTCCGGCGTCACTCAGAAGGTCCAGTCGACCCGCGCGTAGTAGAACGCGCCGTTGTAGCCGAACGGGGCGCTGGTCGAATACGGCAGGATGCCGTTGAAGGAATTGGCCGGGATCACCTCGTCGGGGTAGGCGTCGAACACGTTGTCGGCGCCCACGGTCAGCCGCAACCCGTTGCCGAAGCGGTAGCCGGCGGCCACGTCCACCACCAGCTCGCGGCCGAAGGTCTGGTCCAGGGCCGGGTCGGTGTTGTTGAAGGTGGTGTACTTGCCGTAATGGGTGGCGCCCAGGCGCAGGTCCCAGGGGCCGAGGCGGTAGTCCAGGCCCAGCACGCCCTTGCTCTTGGGGGCGCCGTCCTGGATGCGGCCGAGCTCGGCGCGGCCGATCCGCTGCAGGCCGGGGTCGACCTGCCGCAGGCTGGCCGGATTGGGCGCCAGCCGGGTCACCTCGGTGTCGTTCCAGTTCCAGGCCAGGGTCAGGCCCAGCTCGCCGGCGCCGAGCGCGTACTGGCCGCTGGCGACCAGGTCCACGCCGCGGGTGCGGGTGTCGGCGGCGTTGGTGAAGTAGCGGCCGCCGCTGGCGTTGGGAAAGCCGTTGGCGACCAGGAACTGCCGCACCGGCGTGCCGACCAGGTTCTCCGACAGCAGGATGCGGTCGTCGATGTCGATCCGGTAGGCATCGATGGTCAGCGTCCAGCGGTAGCCGAGCGCGGCGCTCAGGCCGAGGCTGAGGCTGCTCGACTTCTCCGCCTTGAGCGGTTCGGCACCGAGCAGCTGCGCCACCGGATCGGTGACCGGAAAGGTGCGCACCTCGAACGGCTGCAGCACGCCGCCGATGTTGATGAAGGTGGTCGCGGTGGTCGAGTAGTACTGCTGGGCCAGCGAGGGCGCACGGAAGCCGGTGCTGGCGGTGCCGCGCAGCGCCAGCGCGTCGGTCAGCGCGTAGCGGCCGGACAGCTTGCCCGAGGTGGTGCTGCCGAAGTCGCTGTAGTCCTCGTGGCGTACCGCCGCGCCGAAGGCGAGGCGATCGCTCAGGTCGCCCTCGAGATCCAGGTACACCGACCAGGCGTCGCGGCTGACGTCCACCTGGTCGGACGGACGGAAGCCGGGGAAGACCTGGGCGCCGCCGGGCACGGTCGGCGTGGCCGGGTTGAAGAAGTAGCTCTCCGGCTGGCCGGCGCGGATGCGGAACTCGTCCTGGCGGTACTCCAGGCCGACGGCCAGGTTGAGCGGATAGGCCAGGCCGCCGACCTCCAAGCCGCGGCCGAGATCGAGGTTGAACGCGGTCAGGTCGTTGGTCAGGCTGCCGGCGTAGAAACGGGTCGGACTGGCCGCGCCGAGCGCGGTGTTCACGCTGTTGGCGACGTGGAAGGCGAAGTCGTTGCCGCCGGTGGTGAGGCTTGCATCCCAGCGCCACCCGCCCGCGGCGGTGCCGCGCACGCCGCCGGCCAGGCTGCGGTCCTGGCTGTCGGAGACGATCAGCGGCAGAAAGCCGTCGGGATGGATCGCCGGCACGTTGCGCGGGTCGAGCGGGCGGCGGAAGAAGCCGGCCGACTCGCCGTCACGCTGGCCATAGCTGCCGAAGGCGTAGAACTCGACGTCGTCCCCCAGCGCTGCGCCGCCATTGAAGAACACGATCCGGTCCTGGACGTCGGCGTCGCCCTGGCGGTGGTTGAGGCGGTTGATCGTGGCTTCGCGCGGATCGGGCTGGCCGTCGATCAGCGGGTACTGCTGGCGCGGATCGGGCCGGGAGCGGTTGGTGAAGCCGCGGTCGCGGTACTCGGCGGTCACGGTCAGGTGGCCGGCGCCCATGTCCAGGCTGGTGCTGGCGGCGACCTGGACCAGCTCGCCATCGCCGGCCTTGTGCTCGCCGTAGCGGGCATCCAGGCTGCCGCCCTCGCGCCCGCTCCTGAGCACGATGTTGATCACGCCGGCGATGGCATCGGAGCCGTACAGCGCCGAGGCGCCGTCGCGCAGCACCTCGATGCGCTCGATCGCCGCCACCGGGATGGTGTTCAGATCCACCGGCGAGGAGCCGCGGCCGATGGTGCCGTTGACGTTGACGATCGCGGTGGTGTGGCGGCGCTTGCCGTTGACCAGCACCAGCACCTGGTCCGGGGCCAGGCCGCGCAACTGGGCCGGGCGCACGTGGTCGGTGCCGTCGGTGATCGACGGGCGCGGGAAATTGAACGAAGGCACCAGCCGCGCCAGCGCGGCGTTGATCTCGGGCGAGGCCTGCGCCTGCAGGGTCTCGACCGGGATCAGGTCGATCGGCGACAGCGATTCGGCGACGGTGCGGTCCAGCGCGCGGGTGCCGGTGACGACGACCGCGTCGAGGGCGCGGGCCTGGTCGCGTTCGGCCTCCTCCTCGGCGACGGCTTGCGCCTGGGCGCCCCCGGCCAGCAGGGCCAGGGCGATCGCGGACAGCAGCGGGCGCCGGCGCAAGGCGTCGGCGGCGGAAGGTGATGTGGCGGCGTGCTTGTCGTTCATGGTCGATCCTTTGGGGGGTCCCGCGATCGACGCGACGCACGCTGGCCCGGCCGTCCCGCACGGGCAGCGCCGTCGCGGGTCTCGGGGAGGGTCAGGGGGAGGTTTCTGGGGGCGCCTGACTCAGCAGCACCGGGTCCGCACGGACGCAGACATGCCACCGCAACAACAGGTGATGGACGCGTGAAGACGGGCGGCGATACGGGTCATGGCCGGCCGAGTATGCCGGCAGACGCCGCACCGCTGTCAACCCGGCATCGCACGGACGGGTAGACTGCGCGGTGTCGTTCCCGCGCTGTCCCGGCATGCCCGCCTTCTGCCCCTGCGGCTCCGGCCGCCCGTACGCCGACTGCTGCGGCCGCCGGCATGCCGGCGAGGCCGCACCCGGCGCCGCGGCGCAGATGCGCTCGCGCTGCAGCGCCTACGCGCTGGAACTGCGCAATGACCTGCTGACCACCTGGCATCCGGACACGCGTCCGGCCGCGCTCGCACTCGAGGCTCCGCCGGGCGCGCGCACTACCAGGCTCGGACTGCAGGTGAAGCGGCAGGTCGTCACCGGCCCGGATCGCGCCGAGGTCGAGTTCATCGCCCGCTGACGCGGCGGCGGCAGGGCGCAGGGCTGCACGAGCGCAGCCGCTTCCGCCGCGAGCGCGGGCGCTGGTTCCACCTCGACGGCGACAGCCGCTGAGGCGCGCCTGGAGAGTCCGCAAGCCCTCAGCCGCAGCGCAACGCCACCACCACGCCCTCTTCGTCCAGTTCGGCGTTGAGCCGGGCGTGATGGTATTCCAGCGTCACCGCCTGTCCCGGCCGCAGGTAGCGGGCCAGGTCGGCGCCGGCGTCGAAGCGCAGGCGTTCGAGCAGTTCCTCGCTGGCCGTTTCGCCGATCCCCCACTGCGCGCGCTCGGCATCGCAGCCGGCTTCCGGCAGGGCGGCTTCGCTCTCGACCGTCGACGGCCCGGTCGGTGCGGCGGCCTGGTCGCAGGCCGCCGCCAGCACGGTGAGCAGCAGCACGGCAAGAACACGGACGGCAGGCATCGCGGGTCTCCCGGGGGGGGGTCGGATCGCTCCGGATTATCCCGGATTCCGCCGTCGGGCGTGCCCGGGCGGGCGCCCTACCCGCCGTGCGCCCGCTCGCGTAGGCTTGCGCCGCATGACCCTGCTCAGCGTCAACCTCAACAAGATCGCCGTCCTGCGCAATTCGCGCGGCGGCCATGCTCCCGCTCCGGTCGCGGCGGTGGACACCGTGATCGCCGCCGGCGCCGGCGGCATCACCGTGCATCCCCGCCCCGACCGCCGGCATGTCACGCCGGAGGACGTCCTGGCGTTGGCCGCGGCCATCGCCGGCCGGGTCGAGTACAACCTGGAAGGCAACCCGTTCGCGCCGCCGCGCGAAGGCTACCCCGGCTTTCTCGCCCTGTGCGCCGCGGCGCGGCCGACCCAGGCCACGCTGGTGCCGGACAGCGACGGCCAGATCACCTCCGACCACGGCTTCGATCTGCGCCGCGATGCCGCCCGGCTGCGGCCGGTGGTGGCCGAGCTCAAGGCCCTGGGCTGCCGGGTCAGCCTCTTCGTCGATGCCGGCGTCGAGGGCCTGGAAGAAGCCGCCGCGATCGGCGCCGACCGCATCGAGATCTACACCGGCCCCTACGCCCAGGCGCATGCCGCCGGCGTGCCGGAGCGCGAGCTCGCCCGCTGTGCGCGCACCGCCGAGCAGGCACGCGCGCTCGGCCTCGGGGTCAATGCCGGGCACGACCTCAGCCAGGCCAACCTCGGCGACTTCCTCCGCGCCGTGCCGCAGGTCGGCGAAGTCTCGATCGGCCACGCACTGATCGGCGAGGCGCTGTACGCCGGCCTGGACGCTACCGTGCGCGCCTACCTCGCCATCATCGCCGCCGCCTCGCACGGCTGAGCGCGGACAGCCGCGCACCCTCGCGCGCCCGTTCGGTCGCGGACGAAAGGCGGCGGACGCGCCGCATGGGCAGCCTGCCGTCTACTCCACGTCGATCGCGGTCAAGCCGGCATTGCGCGCTGCGGCGAGGGCGAAGCTGAGCGTCTGGTATTCGCTGTCGTGGTCGGTGGCCAGCTGCAGGCGGGCGTCCGGGGCGCGGCCCACGACTTGGCGCAGGCGCTCCTGCAGTGCGGACGGCGGCAGCGGCGCGCCGTCCAGCCAGTATGTGTCGGCCGCGATCCGCAGGCGCAGCACCGTGTCGGGCGGTGGCGACGTCTCGATGCTGCGGTACGGCAGCTCGAGCGGGATGCGCTGGATCGCCAGTGGCGCGCTGACCATGAAGATGATCAGCAACACCAGCAGCACGTCGATCAGGGGCACGATGTTGATTTCGGCCCGCGGGGTATCACCGGTCGAGCGGAAAGCCATGACGCGTCTCCGTGGCGGTGGACGCCTCCTTCTTACGCCGGCTCGGCCAAGCCGGCAAGCCTGGCCGGCGGCGACGGTGCCCTTTGCCCGCTACGTGAGGCGGCGAGACCAAAACGAAAAACGCCGCCCGAAGGCGGCGTTTTCGCGGTCTGCGAGGCTGCGCGCAGGACTAGCGCAGGGTCTCGACGAAACCGATCTTCTCCATGCCGGCGTTCTTGGCGATCGCCAGCACCTCGGCCAGCACCTGGTACTGGGCGTCGGGGTTGGTCTCGATCTCCAGGGTCGGCTGCGGCCGGTCGTTGTACTGGGCCTCATTGACCACGGCGATGAAGTCGTTGGTCAGCTGGCGCATCAGCACCGGCACACCGTCCTTGAAGATCTCGCCGTTGGCGTCGATGCGCAGGGCGATCGGCGGCGGCGGATCCTTCGGCTGCTCAGGCTGCGCACGGCTGGCCTGGGGCAGGTCGATCTGGATCTGGTAGGACACGGCCGGCACGGTGACCATGAAGATGATCAACAGTACCAGGAGCACGTCGATCAGCGGCACGACGTTCATGTCGCACTTGGCGCCGGCTCCCTGTTGCGATGAAAAGGCCATGCGATGCTGCTCCGGATATCAGCTGGAAGGAGTGGCCACGAAGCCGATCTTGCGGATGCCGACATCCTTGGCGGTCTTCATCACGCCCTGGACGATCGCATAGCGGGTCGTCTTGTCGGCGCGGATGTCGACCTGGGGCTGCGGCGTCTTCTGCGCTTCCACGGCGAGCTGCGTCTCCAGCAGCTCGCGCGTGACCGGCTGGTCGTTCCAGAAGATCTCGCCGGTCTCCTTGATGGACAGCGTGATGATCTGGGGTGGCACCTCCGGCCGCTGTTGCAGCGCCGCCTCCGGCAGCACGATCTGGACCTTGTGGTTCATCAGCGGGGCCGTGACCATGAAGATGATCAGCAGCACCAGCATGACGTCCACGAGCGGGACGACGTTGGGTTCGGTGAACCCGCCGCCTTCGCCTTCGTTGGCGCTGAATGCCATGGGGTGTCTCCGTCAGCCTGCTGTCTCGAACCGGCTCAGCGCTTGACCGCCGCGGCCGCATCGCCGACGCGGGAACCGGTGGCGAAGAAGTCGTGCAGGTCGTGCGCGAACGAGTCGAAGCGGGTGTTGATGACGCGGTTCTGGCGGGTGAAGGCGTTGTAGGCGATCACCGCCGGAATCGCGACGGCCAGACCGATCGCGGTCATGATCAGCGCGGCGCCGACCGGGCCGGCCACGGCGTCGATCGAGGCCGAGCCGCTGACGCTGATGCCGATCAGCGCGTGGTAGATCTTCCACACGGTGCCGAGCAGGCCGACGAACGGAGCGGTCGAGCCGACCGTCGCCAGCAGGGTCAGGCCGTTCTCGAGCTTGGAACTCTCGCGGGTGACCGCCTGGCGCAGGGCGCGATCGATGAACTCGGAGCGGTTCAGGGCCTCGACCAGGCGCGAGCCTTCATGCTTCTGGTGGTGCGAGGCGGCCTCGGCGGCATCGAGCGCGATCTTGGAGAACGGCTCGTCCTTCGGCTGCTCCTCCATGAACTTGATCGCGTCCTGGGCATTGGTGGTCTGCCAGAAGGTGGCGATCACCTTGTCCGCGCGGGCCTTGATCTTGGCGTTGCGGATCCAGTTGACGATCGTGTAGTACCAGGCGGCCAGCGACTGGACGATCAGCACGATCAGGATGAAGGCGGCGACGTTCTGCTCGCCCGCCAGCATCTCGCCGATCATGTGGTCGAAGCCGAACTGCTCGGCGCCGGCGACGCCCGTCTCCAGACCCTGGATCGGCTGGTTGGCGGCCTGGGCGGCCGCGGTGTTGGTGGTGTCCTGCAGCATAACGCGTACCTTTGGTGATTAAGCTTCGTCAAGTCGGAAGTTGATCGGGACCAACACCCAGCCCTGGACCGGCTGGCCGTTGCGGATGCCCGGGTTGAATTTCCACTGCCGCACCGCATCCATGGCGGCACGGTCGAGGAGGCGTGAACGGCTCGATTTCTCGACTTCGATCTGGATCGGATCGCCGTTCGTATCCACCAGAACGCGGAGGATCACCTCACCCTGCTCGCGGTTGCGAAGTGCCTGCGGCGGATAGCGCGGCGGGCGTATCCGGCGGTAGGTCTGGTCCTCGCTCGGCCCGTAGTCCTGCGGGGGGGCCGGCGGCGCCGGCGGCGCCGGCGGCGGCGCCTCGACCGCCATCGGCGAGGCGTCCTCGAACACCACCGGCGGCTCCGGCGGCGGCGGCTGCGGTACCGGCTGCGGGCGTTCGACCACCTTCGGCGGCGGACGCTTGGGCGGCTCCGGCGGCGGGGGCGGGGGCGGCGGCGGCGGCGGCGGCGGCTCGATGAAGGTGACCTGGACGATGTCTTCCTTCTCCTCCGCCGGGGCCGACTTGGATACCGGGGCGAGCAGGAACAGGCCGGTCGCGATGTGCAGCGCCGTGGCCACCGAGATGCCGGCGACGCGGATCCAGCTGAACTGGTCCGGTTGCTCGCTTTCGATTTTGTATTTGATGTCCGTCATGCGGGAATGACTGCGTTGCTTCCGCCGCGGCACCCACCGTCACCGCGGCAGGCGGCGGAAGGGGCCGGTGAATGCGGGAATCTCCTAGCTTATAACAAGCAGGCGTGAAAAAAACGTTCTGCGGTCGGTCAGCGCCGGCGCACCTGCCTCAGCCACCGCTCGGCCTGCTCCTTGGTTTCCGGGTACTTGGCGGCCTGCTCGAAGGCAGCGATGCCGGCGGCGCGGTTGTCCAGGCCGTAGAACTCGGTGTTGCCGAGGATGATCCAGGCGTCGCCGGGCCGGCGCAGGCCCTTCTGCAGGGCCTCGTTGGCGGCCTGCTTGGCCTCGGCGTAGCGCTCGACCTCGTACAGCACGCGGGCGAGGTTCAGGGCGGTGTCACCGGTGGTGGCGTACTTGGCCGCTTCGCGATAGGCCTCGATGGCCTCCTGCGGACGGTCGGCGAAGTAATAGGCCTGGGCCATCACCGTGTAGGGCTCGGCCGAAGGCCGCAGGATGCCCTTGTCCAGCCCCTCGCGGATCACCGCCACCGCCTGCATGTCCTTGCCTTCCATGTTGGCGTAAATGCGGTACAGCTGCTGGTACTCGCGCTCCTGGGTGAACAGGCCGCGCGCGCGCATGTCCTCCAGCACGGCAGCGGCCTTGTCCAGCATGTCGGCCTGGACATAGATGCTGGACAGGTTGAGCAGCAGCGCCTTGTCGTCCGGATTGGCTTGTGCCAGACCCTCGGCGATGCGTGCCGCCTGCTGCGGCTGGTCCATTTCGAAGTAGCTGGCCATCAGCAGCTGCGACCAGCTGGATGGCGGCGCCTCGTGCGCCTGGATGGCCTGCTGCAGGAGCTGCGCCGCCTCGGGGTAGCGCTCGAGCCGGTACAGGATGTTGCCCTTGAGGGCCAGATGTTCCGGCTTGCGGCTGCCGGACTCGTTCAGGAAGCGGTCGATGGTGACCAGCGCATCGGCGTACAGCTCCTCCGACAGCTGCAGCTGGGCCACCTGCAGCATGGTCTGGAAATGGTGGTTGTTCGGCAGCCCGTCGGCGTCGACGGCGCGCTGCAGATACTCGATCGCGCGTGGGTAGTCGTCCTTTTCGATGTAGGCGGCACCGACATACTGCAGCGCCAGTGCACGCTCGAAGTCGTTGGCACGGCTGTCCTCGGCCAGCTCCAGGCCCAGGGCGATCACCCGGTCGAAGTTTTCCTTGTCACGCTCTTTGACGAGCGCGGTGAGGGTCTTGCCGCCGCGCTGCGAGGCCCGGTTGGGTTTGTCCGGGCGCTGGGCATCGGGGAACAGCACCTCGGTCGCCTGCGCTGAGCGGGCGGAGCGACGGTCACGCTGGGCATCGGCCGCGGGGGCCGTGAGCAGGCCGACGGCGAGCGCGATCAGCGCAACCCTGGTGATGGAGATCAACTTCATCGTGGACACCTCTGGGGTCGACGCCGGCCGTAGGCCTGGGCGACGTGGGGAACTGTCAAGAGTACTCGTAACTAGTGCAAACGCTCAAGTGAGCAAACCGGGAGCTCATCCACACTTCGGATCGCGCCCTGCGGCCCGTGCCCGCTGGTATACGGGAGCCAGTTCCGGCGCCCGCTCGGCCAGCCGCTGCACGCGGTTGCCCGGGTCGGGGTGGGTGGACAGCAGTTGCGGCGGACGACCGGCGTTGCCGAGCGCCTGCATGTTGCGCCACAGGGTCACGGCGGCGGCCGGGTCGAAGCCGGCGCGCGCCATCAGTTCCTGGCCGTAGACGTCGGCCTCGCGTTCCTGTTCGCGCGAGAACGGCAACAGCACGCCGACCTGCACACCGGCGCCGAGCAGGCCCATCAGGGTGCGGGTGCTTTCCGGCGAGCCGCGCGTCCCGGCGTAGGCGCCGACCACCGACACCCCGGTTTCGGCCAGCGCACTGCGCGAGACACGCTCGTTGGCGTGGCGGAACACCACGTGGCCGACCTCATGTCCCAGCACCGCCGCCAGCTGGTGCTGGTCGGTGGCGACGCGGAGCATGCCGGTGTTGACGCCGATCTTGCCGCCCGGGAGGGCGAAGGCGTTGGGAGTGGCGTCCTCGAACAATTGGGTTTCCCAGGGCAGCCGCTGCCATTCGGCCGGCAAGGCGCGCACCAGATGGTCGGTCACGCAGCGCACATAGGCCTGCTGCCGGGCGTCGCCCGCCAGCTTGTCCTTGGCCTTCATCTGTTCGAAAGCGGCGATACCCATCTGCTGCATCTGGCTGTCGGATACCAGCAGCAGCTGGCTGCGACCGCTCGGCGCGGTCGCGCAGGCGACGGTGAACAGGGCGATGGCGAGGACGCTCAGTGCGCGCATGGGCAGGGCCTCGGTTCGGGGGATGGGTCGGTTCTACGCCTGCGGAGATTAACCCGCGGTCAACGCCGCGACCGCGTCGGCGATCCCGCCGGGCGCGCCGGAACGTTCGCCCGCACGCCGGGGCGACGATGTTCAGCCCAGGGTCGGGAAGTTCGCGCGGGCGAAGGCGACCCGTTCGGCCGGGTCGCCCGACAGCTGCCCGGCCGCCTTGAGCGCCTCGACCTTTTGCAGGCGGCCCAGCAGGCCGTTGCCGTTGGCGATCTGGATCGACAGGCCGGGGCGGGCGTTGAGCTCGAGGATCAGCGGCCCCTTGTTGCGGTCGAGCACGAAGTCGACGCCGACATAGCCCAGCCCGGACAGCTCGTAGCAGCGCGCGGCCATCTCCAGCAGCCGGTCCCAGTGCGGGATCTCCAGGCCGACGATGCTGTGCTCGGTGTCCGGATGCTCGCGGATGATTTCGGTGCCCCAGACGCCGCGTTTGGTCTTGCCGCTGGGGATGTCGATGCCGACGCCGATCGCGCCCTGGTGCAGGTTTGCCTTGCCGTCCGACAACCGGGTCGGCAGGCGGATCATCGCCATCACCGGGTAGCCGAGAAAGACGATGATGCGCACGTCCGGCACGCCCTTGAAACTGACCTGGTCGAAAATCGGATCGAACTGCACGCAGTATTCGACGATCAGGTGGTCGGGCTGGCCGCCCAGCGAGAACAGCCCGGACAGGCCGTTCGAGAGGTGGTGCTCGAATTCCTCGCGGCTCATCAGGTGGCCGTTGGCGCGGCGGTACTTGTCGCCGCGGCGGCCGACGATGACCAGGATGCCGTCGCCGCCGGAACCGTGCGCCGGCTTGACCACGAACTGTTCGCGCTCTTTCAGCCTGTCGTGCAGCTCGGCGATCTCGTGCTCCTCGCGCACCACCGCGTACAGGTCGGGTACCGGCAGGCCGGCGGCGATCGCCAGCTTCTTGGTCAGCAGCTTGTCGTCCACCCGCGGATAGAACTTGCGCGGGTTGTACATCAGCACGTAGTCGGCGTTGCGCTGGCCGATGCCCATCAGCCCGATCCGGCGCAGGCGCCGGGCGACGGTGAAGGGATTGAACAGGCCCATGGCGATATCAACCCTTGCCCGGCGGCGGCACGATCGGGTCGGCCTCGCGCGCCAGGGCGCGGAAGCGCAGCAGCTCGCTCAGCCGGTAGCCGGAATAGCGGCCCAGCACCAGTGACAGCGCGAACAGGATCAGCAGGAACTCCGGGAACACGAACAGCAGGTGTTCCAGCGGATCCCAATTCATCACCAGATAGGCCAGCGCCGCGACCACCAGCGAACCGATGCCCTCCTTGATCGCCGAACCGCCGCCGCGCTCTTCCCAGGCCACCGACATGCGCTCGATGGTCATGGCCATGATCACCATCGGAAACAGCGCCACCGACAGGCCGACCTCGATGTTGAGCTGGTTGGCGAGCACGCTCACGGCGGCCATCAGCAGCACCACCACGGTCAGCACCGCGGTCAGCCGCGGCACCAGCAGCAGCCGCAGGCGCTCCAGGTAGAAACGCACCAGCAGGCCGGCACCGACCACCAGCACGAACAGCACGATGCCGGCGACCAGGCCGGTGTCGCGGAAGGCCAGCGCGATCAGCACCGGCATGAAGGTGCCGAAGGTCTTGACGCCGACCAGGTTGCGCAGCACCAGCATGATGAAGGCACCGACCGGCACCATCAGCAGCACCTTGTAGACCTCCTGGGTCTGCAGCGGCAGGCTGAGCAGCGAATACTTCACCAGGTTGGCGTTCTGCACCTCCAGCCGGCGCTCGGCCACCGCCATGGCGTCGGCGAGGTTGCGGCTGACGCTGAACTCGACGCTGGCGCGCGGGTTGCCGTCGACCACCAGGATCGGCCGTTCGCTCGCGGTCCACAGGAACAGGTCGCGCGGGAAGCCTTCGGCTGCGGTGCGCGGGTCGATGGTGACCCAGGCGGTACCGGTCCACACCACCAGCCAGGGCTGCAGCGCGGTGCGGCCGTCCTCGCTGCCCAGACGCAGACCGTGGATCACCCGCGCCGGGATGTTGCGCACCGCCAGCAACTGGGCCAGGAAGCGCGCCTGCGCCTCCGGCGTGACATGGTCCTCGGCGAGGATCGCGACCTCGGGGCTGGCCGGCACTTCGTTGAAACGCCGCACCAGTTCGCGCGCGTAGGTGACGATGTCGGCCGACTGGTCGCGCACCTGGTCGAGCAGGGTCTGGGCCGCGGTGGCCTTCGGTCCGTCCAGCACCGGCGCCTCCGCCAGCCGCGGCTCGAAGGCGAACTGGACCGGGCCGCGCGGCTCGGCGCGCACCACGGTGGCGCGGTAGTACAGCACCTGGTTGCCGACAGCGCGACGGATCGCCCACTGCACTTCGCGTCCGTCGGGGTGCGATTCTTCCAGCCGGGAGTAATTGCGGGCGACGAACTTTTCGTCGATCACCGCGAAGCCGGGCGTCTCCGCCGGCACCTGCAGCGCGACGGTGTTCGGTCCACGCCGCGGCTGGTATTCGATCCGCGCCTGCAGGGTCCAGACCTCGACGTCCGCCGCCGGCTGCAGCGGAAACTGCAGCACCTTCCACTTGTAGACGATGGCGGACAGCGCAACGCTCGCGATCGCGAGCGCCAGCAGGTACAGGTGCGTCTTCTTCATGGAATGTCCGGGCGTCCCGCTCGGGTCAGGTCGTGGCGCTCCCCGCGCCGCGGCACCCCAGTATACGTTGCGCGATACGTTGCGCGCCGCGCGGCCTGTGCTGCCGGGGATTCAGCGACAACGCGTGCGAACGCGGCACGGACACGCCGGTCTTGGCCTGGTCCCGTTGCCCGCACCCCGCCGCCGCCCGCCTCGGGCGGCCGGCCTGCGACCGGTCCGATGAACGCGCGCCTGCGCGCCGACCGCCTTCCCGCTCAGACGTCGAGGTTGGAGACCTTCAGCGCGTTGTCCTCGATGAAGGCGCGACGCGGCTCCACGATGTCACCCATCAGGGTGGAGAAGATCTGGTCGGCGGCGACCGCGTCCTCGATCCGCACCTTGAGCAGCCGGCGGGTCTCCGGGTTGACCGTGGTTTCCCAGAGCTGCTCGGGATTCATCTCGCCCAGGCCCTTGAAGCGCTGGATGGTGCGGCCCTTCTTGGCCTCCTCGAGCAACCAGGCCTGCGCCTCGCGGAAGCTGCTCACCGGCTGGCGCTTGCCGCCGCGGGCCACGCTGGCGCCGGGCTGGATCAGGCCGTGCAGCTCGGCGGCGATCTGCGCCAGCGGCAACAGCTCGCCGGACTCGAACAGTCCGGCCGGCAGGGTCTGCACGCTGCTCAGGCCATGGTGCCGTTTTTCCACCACCAGCGCGCCGGCGTGCCCGTCGTCGCCCGCCTGCACACGGATGCTGTAGCGCGGCCGGCCCAGGCCGGTGGCGTTGACCGCGGCCTCCAGCCGGGCGACGAGCGCGGCCAGGGCGTCGGCGTCGCGGAAGGCGGCATTGCCCAGCGGCGGCAGCTCCACCAGCGCCTCGAGCAAGGCACTGTCATAGCGATGGGCGACGCGGGCGATGGCCTCCTGGGCCGCGGCATAGCCGAGCATGAGCTTCTCCAGTGCCGGGCCGGAAATCGCCGGCTGGCCCTCGCCCGGCACCAGCTCGGCACCCTCGACCGCATTGTTGACCAGGTACTGGTTCAGCGCCGCGTCGTCCTTGAGGTACAGCTCGGTCTTGCCCTGCTTGACCTTGTACAGCGGCGGCAGGCCGATATAGATGTGGCCGCGCTCGATCAGCTCCGGCATCTGCCGGTAGAAGAAGGTCAGCAACAGGGTGCGGATGTGCGAGCCGTCCACGTCCGCGTCGGTCATGATGATGATGCGGTGGTAACGCAGCTTGTCCGGGTTGTATTCGTCCTTGCCGATGCCGCAGCCGAGCGCGGTGATCAGGGTGCCGACCTCGGCCGAGGCCAGCATGCGGTCGAAGCGGGCGCGCTCGACGTTGAGGATCTTGCCCTTGAGCGGCAGGATCGCCTGGGTCCTGCGGTTGCGGCCCTGCTTGGCCGAGCCGCCAGCGGAGTCGCCCTCGACGATGAACAGCTCGGACAGGGCCGGATCCTTTTCCTGGCAGTCGGCCAGCTTGCCGGGCAGGCCGGCGATGTCCAGCGCGCCCTTGCGCCGGGTCAGCTCGCGGGCCTTGCGGGCGGCCTCGCGGGCGCGGGCGGCGTCGACCACCTTCTCGGCGATGGCACGCGCCTCGTTGGGGTGCTCTTCCAGGAACGATGTCAGCTTTTCGCCGACGATCGCTTCAACTACCGGCTTTACCTCTGAAGATACGAGCTTTTCCTTGGTCTGGCTGGAGAAGCTCGGATCCGGCACCTTGACGGAGAGCACGGCGATCATGCCCTCACGCATGTCGTCGCCGGCCAGCGTGACCTTGGCGTTCCTGGCCAGGCCGTTGGCCTCGATGTAGTTCGACAGCGTGCGGGTCAGCGCGGCGCGGAAGCCGGCCAGGTGGGTGCCGCCGTCCTTCTGCGGAATGTTGTTGGTGAAGCAGAACATCGTTTCCTGGTAGGCGTCGGTCCACTGCAGCGCCACCTCCACGGAAATGCCGTTGAGCTCACCGCTGACCGCGATCACGTTCGGATGCAGCGGGGTCTTGAGCTGGGCCAGGTGCTCGACGAAGGAACGGATGCCACCCTCGTACTGGAACAGGTCGCGCTTGCCGTCGCCGCGTTCGTCGATCAGCTCGATCTTGACGCCCGAGTTCAGGAACGACAGCTCGCGCAGGCGCTTGGCGAGGATGTCGTAGTGGAATTCGACGTCGCTGAAGATCTCGGCGCTGGGCTTGAAGCGGATCTGGGTGCCGCGCCGGCTGGCCGGGCCCACCGCCTTGAGCGGATACAGCGGCTCGCCGAGTGCATATTCCTGCTGGTGGTGCTGGCCATCGCGCCAGATGTCCAGCCACAACCGCTCCGACAGCGCATTGACCACCGACACGCCGACGCCGTGCAGGCCGCCGGAGACCTTGTAGCTGTTGTCGTCGAACTTGCCGCCGGCGTGCAGCACGGTGAGGATGACCTCGGCCGCCGAGCGCCCTTCCTCCTTGTGGATGTCGACCGGGATGCCGCGGCCGTTGTCCAGCACCGAGACCGAACCGTCCTTGTGCAGGGTGACCACCACATGGTCGCAGTAGCCGGCCAGGGCCTCGTCGATGGAGTTGTCGACCACCTCGAACACCATGTGGTGCAGGCCGGTGCCGTCATGGACATCGCCGATGTACATGCCCGGCCGCTTGCGGACGGCTTCGAGGCCGCGCAGGACGGTGATCCGGCTGGAATCGTAGGTCTGTTCAGTCATGGCTGGCTGCTTTTCCGGGCTACGGCCGCGTCCCGCGGGAGGGCGGCGCGGACCGGGGGTCACAAGCGGTCGATTATAGCGCGCCCCCCACCTGCGCCGGCGGTCGCGGGAACACCCGGCGCTGTTCCACGTGGAACCACTGGGCCGGGGCGTCGAGCGCACGCAGGGCGGGCGGAGGGTCGGTTCCGGTCAGCAGGACCTGGGCACCCGAGGACAGCAGCACGCGCAGCACCTGCTCCTGGTGCGGCCGGTCCAGCTCCGAGGCGAGATCATCGAGGCAGATGACCGGCCACTCGCCACGCGCACGGGCGAACTCGCGCGCCTGGGCCAGGACGCAGGCCAGCGCGGTCAGTTTTTCCTGCCCGCGCGACAGGCTTTCCCGGCCCGGCAGCCCGGCGTACCGCACCTGCCAGTCGGCCCGCTGCGGCCCGACCGTGGTGTGACCGAGCAGCAGGTCGCGCTCGCGGGACAGGACCAGGGCATCGTGCAGGGGCAGCTCCTCCCGGCGCCAGCCGGGGTGGAAGCCGAGGTCGGCGGTGCCGAGCTCGGGCAGGAACTCGTCCGCCGTCTCCACCAGCGCCGGCCGCAAGCAGTCGAGGAACCCCAGCCGCAACCGGGTCAGCTGTTCGCCGGCCTCACCCAGTTCGCGGTCCCAGGGTTCCAGCGCGGCCGGGACCGGACCCGACTTGAGCAGGGCGTTGCGCTGCTTCAACGCCCGCGCGAAGCGGCGCCAGACCGGCAGGAAAGTCGGTTCCACGTGGAACAAGGCCCAGTCGAGGAACCGCCGCCGGTGCTCGGCCCCACCGGCGATGAGCTCATGACTGCCCGGCTCGAAGGTCACCACGGCGAAGGCGGCACACAGATCGGCCAGGGTGGCGACGGCCTCGCCGTCCAGCCGCGCAGCCCAGTGCCGGCCGGCGTGCTGCAACCCGGCGCGATGCAGGCGGCCGTCGTTGCCCCCGCGCCATTCGGCGTAGACCTGCAGATCGGCGGCACCACTGCGGATCAGCCCGTCGCGCACCCGGCCGCGGAAGCTGCGGCCGTAGCCGAGCAGATGCACGGCCTCCAGCACACTGGTCTTGCCGGCGCCGTTGGCGCCGGTGAAAAGAACCACCCCGGCCTCCAACGCCTCCAGCGCCACTTCGTCAAAACAGCGCAGGCGGGCGAATTGCAACCGGGTCAGGTGCATCGGCGGACGGGTTGCCGCACCCCGGAAACGCAACCGCCCGATCGGGATCGGGCGGCGCGGTCGACGGTCTGGTGCGGACGGTTGCGCATCAGAGCCGCAGCGGCATGACCACGTGGCGCGAGCGGTCGTTGCTGGCCTCGCGCACCAGGGCGCTGGAGTTGGCGTCGCGCAGGTTGATCATCACCCGCTCCTCGCGCAGCGCGGCCAGGGCTTCGAGCAGGTAGGTGACATTGAAGCCGATCGCCATGCCGTCGATGGCGGTGTCGGCCTCGACTTCCTCCTGCGCCTCCTCCTGCTCCGGGTTGTGGGCGACGATCCGCAGCAGGCCCGGCGAGACCTCCAGCTTGACGCCACGGTACTTCTCGTTCGACAGGATCGCGGCGCGCTGCAGCGCGGCCCGCAGCGCCTCGCGGTCGACCAGCACGGTCTTGTCGGCGCCGATCGGGATCACCGCGTCGTAGTCCGGGAAGCGGCCGTCGATCAGCTTGGAGGTGAACGTGAACTCGTCCCGCTTGACCCGCAGGTGGTTGCGCCCGACCTCCAGTTCCAGCTCGCGGTCGCCGCCCTCCAGCAACCGTTGCAATTCCAGCACGCCCTTGCGCGGCAGGATGATCTGCTTGCGGGTCTGCGCGCCGGCCGGCAGGTCGGCCTCGCACAGCGCCAGCCGGTGGCCGTCGGTGGCCACGCAGCGCAAGGCGTTCTCGCGCAGGTCGAGCAGCAGGCCGTTGAGGTAGTAGCGCACGTCCTGCTGCGCCATGGCGAACGCGGTCCGCTCGATCAGCTCCTTCAGTGCGGCCTCCGGTACCCGGATCCGTTCGACCAGTTCCAGGTCCTCGACCGCGGGGAACTCGTTGGCCGGCAGCGTGGCCAATGTGAACCGGCTGCGCCCGGCCTGCACGGTGACCTTGTCGGCGCCCTGGCTGAGCGTGACCCGGCTGCCGTCGGGCAGCGCGCGGACGATCTCGAACAGCTTTCGGGCCGGGATGGTGGTCTCGCCGGGTTGCGCATCCTCGACTTCGGCGCGGGCGACCATTTCGACTTCCAGGTCGGTACCGGTCATCGACAGGCGCGAACCTTCGACGTTGACCAGGAGGTTGGCCAGCACCGGCAGCGTCTGTCGGCGTTCGACCACGTTGGCGACCTGCTGCAGCGGCTTGAGAAGGACTTCGCGCGGGAGGCTGAAACGCATGCGTGGACCCCTAATCCCGATGTTGGATATTTGTATCCGGTGGTGGTGATGGTGGTCGCGAAACCCACCGGACAACTCGCCTAAGTTTTTGTTTCTGATTGTTTTTATGGAAGGGCAAAGCGTGTGGAGCAGGCCCTGCCGGCTTGGGGAAGACCTGTGGATAAATCGGTGGCCTGCGCGGCGTCCCCAACTTGTCCACAGCTCGTCCCGGTCACTCTGTGAGTTTGCGGATCAGCTTGTCCCAGTCCTCGCGCAGCTTGCCGTCGGCTTCCAGCAGTTCACGCACCACCCGGCAGGCATGCAGCACCGTGGTGTGGTCGCGTCCGGCGAAGGCATCCCCGATCTCCGGCAGGCTGTGCTCGGTGAGTTCCTTGGCCAGCGCCATCGCCATCTGCCGCGGCCGCGCCAGCGAGCGCGTGCGCCGCTTGGAGAGCAGGTCCGCCACCCGCAGCTGGTAGTAGTCTGCCACGGTCTTCTGGATGTTGGAGATGCTTATCGCCTGCTGCTGCGCGCGCAGCAGGTCGCGCAGCGTCTCCTGGGCGAACTCGGCGGTGATCGCCCGGCCGGTGAAGTTGGCGCGGGCGGCCAGCGTGTTGAGCGCGCCTTCCAGGTCGCGCACGTTCGAGCGCATCCGCTTGGCCAGCAGGTAACCGACCTCCTCGGGCAGGGCGATGCCGCGTTCGGCGGCCTTGGAGATCACGATCGCCGCGCGCGTCTCGAAGTCCGGCGGCTCGATCGCCACGCTCAGACCCCAGGCCAGGCGCGATTTCAGCCGCGGCTCCAGGTTCTCCACCTCGCGCGGGTAGCGGTCGCAGGTCAGGATGATCTGCTGCTTGCCGTCGAACAGCGCATTGAAGGTGTGGAAGAACTCCTCCTGGGTGCGGTCCTTGCCGGCGAAGAACTGGATGTCGTCGATCAGCAGCGCGTCCACCGAGTGGAACTGCCGCTTGAACTGGTCCATCGCCTTTTCCTGCAGCGCCTTCATCATGGCGCTGAAGAACTGCTCCGAACGCAGGTACAGCACCTTCATGCCCGGGTTGTTGGCGCGCATCTGGTTGCCGGCGGCGAACATCAGGTGGGTCTTGCCCAGCCCGGTGCCGCCATACAGCAGCAGCGGGTTGTGTGCACGGTCGCCTGGCTTGTGCGCCGCCTGCCAGGCGGCGGCGCGGCCGAGCTGGTTGCTGCGGCCCTCGACGAAGTTGTCGAAGGTGTAGTGCGGATCGAGGTTGCCGTTGAACGGCTCGGCCGCGGCGCGCGCGGACGCCGTGATGCCGCCGTTGCCGTTACTGGCGGCGGCCGCAGCCGGCGCGGCGCGGCGCAGCGCGCCCACTTCCAGCGTCACCGGCAGGGCGGCGCCGGCGAAATGGGCGATCAGTTCGCGGATGCGCGCCAGGTAGCGGCTGCGCACCGTTTCGATCACGAAGGCGTTCGGCGCGTACAGGGTGAGCCCGTCGGCCTGGGCGTCGGCCTGCAACGGCTTGAGCCAGGTGTGCACCTCTTCGGCCGGCAGTTCGGCTTCCAGGCGTTCGAGGCAGCGGGGCCAGGCGGAGTCGATGGACACGAGGTGATCGTCCGCGGCGTCGAGGCGCGCCGCGATGGCTCGGCAAGATGGCCCCGCAGTCTAACCGTCGCCCCGCACGGCTGCCAATGCCGTCTTGCTTGCGTCGTGCCTGGGTGGCCGCTATGATTTGCGGTCTTTTCCGCCAAAAACCGACAGAGTGCCGCCATGGCCACCAAGCGCACCTACCAGCCCAGCAATCTCAAGCGCAAGCGCGACCACGGCTTCCGCGCCCGCATGAAGACCGCCGACGGCCGCAAGATCCTGGCCCGCCGCCGCGCCCGCGGCCGCAAGCGCCTGGCGGTCTGATCCGATCCGCATTCCGCCGGCGGCGAACGCCGCCGGCGCGGATCCCGGCGGCGCGAGCCCACCGCGCATGATCGAAACCGATCCCGCCGCGCCGACGTTCTCCTTTCCGCGCAGCGCCCGTCTGCGCCAGCCGTCCGAGTTCCAGGCCGCCTTCGCCGAAGGCCGCCGCCTACACGGCACCTGTTTCCGCCTCCATGTCCGCCCGCACCCCGCGGGCCGGGCGCGGCTCGGCGTGTCCGTGTCGCGGCGGGTCGACCTGCGCGCGGTGGTGCGCAACCGCATCAAGCGGCTGGCGCGCGAGGTGTTCCGCCATGCCGCCCCCGGACTGGCACCGGGCGATTACGTGCTGGTGGCCAAGCGCGAGGCGGCGGCGGCGCTGCGCGCCGGCAACGCCGCCGCGGTTCGCGAGGAGCTGCGGCGGCTGTTCGCGCGCTGCCCGTCGTTGAAGCCTGGCGAGGCGGGCGGCACAATGCCGGCCTCGACGCCGGATGCCGCCGACGCGCTGGCGCCCCCCTCCTCCGACTCCTGATCGCGGCGCGCGCCTTGCCCGCCGCAGACCCTGCCCGATGAATCAGACCCGCACCTTCCTGCTGATAGCCTGGCTGTTCGTCGCCTTCCTGATCTGGGAGGCCTGGACCCGGGATACCGCCGCGCCCCGTCGGGAGGCGCCGACGCCGACCGAGCCCGTGCCGGGCGGCGTGGACGGCGGCGTGCCCGCTGCCGACGGCATCCCGGCCATGGTCGCGGTCGAGCCGTCGAGGCCGGAAGGCGAGGTGCCGGGCGCCGCCGCGCCCGCCACCGCCGCGCCGCAGGGCGTGGTCACCCTCACCACCGACGTGCTGCGGCTGCAATTCGACGCCCGCGGCGGCACCCTGCTGTCGGCCGAACTGCTGGCCTACGGCCAGACTGCCGACCCCGCCTCCCCGCCGGTGCGCTTGCTGTCGCCCGAGCCGGGGCGCTACTTCGTGGCCCAGTTCGGCCTGACCAGCAACAGCGAGATCAAGCCCAGCCACGAGGCGCCGTTCCGCACCGCCGACGGCGGCCGCGACTACGCCCTGGCCGACGGCGCCGGGCGCATCGAGCTGCCCTTCGTCTGGACCCACGACAGCGGCCTGAGCGTGCGCCGTGTGTTCACCCTGGAGCGTGGCAGCTACGTGCTCGGCGTGCGCGAGGAGGTGAGCAACGCCGGCGAGACCGCCTGGACCGGCGCCGCCTACTGCCAGCTGCAGCGGGTACCGCCGCAGGTGCGCTCGGGCTTCACCAACCCCGAGGCCTACAGCTTCGCCGGCGCCGCCTGGTACAGCCCGCAGGACAAGTTCAACAAGATCAAGTTCGACAAGTTCGCGTCCGAGGCCCCGCTCAACCGCCAGGCCAGCGGCGGCTGGATCGCGATGCTGCAGCACCACTTCTTCGCCGCCTGCATCCCGCCGGCGGAGGCCACGGCGACCTTCTCGCTGGCCAGCGCCGGCCAGCCGGGCGCGCCGATCTACCGCATCACCAGCGTCGGCCCGGCCCTGAGCGTGGCGCCGGGCGGCAGCGGCCAGGTCGAGACGCGGCTGTGGGTCGGCCCCAAGCTGCAGTCGGTGCTGCCGACGGTCGCGCCGGGCCTGGACCGCACCAGCGACTACGGCATCTTCACCATCCTGGCCGAGCCGCTGTTCTGGGTACTGGACAAGCTGTACCGCCTGTTCGGCAACTGGGGCTGGGCGATCATCGGCCTGGTGGTGCTGATCAAGCTGGCCTTCTACAAGCTCTCGGAAACCCAGTACAAGAGCTTCGCCAAGATGCGCGCCGTGCAGCCGCGCATCGAAGCGCTCAAGGAGCGCTATGGCGACGACCGCCAGAAGTTCCAGATGGCGATGATGGAGCTGTACAAGAAGGAGAAGATCAACCCGATGGGCGGCTGCCTGCCCATCCTGGTGCAGATCCCGGTGTTCATCGCGCTGTACTGGGTGCTGCTGGAGTCGGTCGAGATCCGCCACGCGCCGTGGATCGGCTGGATCCACAGCCTGACCGACCGTGACCCCTACTTCATCCTGCCGGCGCTGAACATGGCCACCATGTGGCTCACCCAGAAGATGTCGCCGACCCCGGGCATGGATCCGGTGCAGAAGAAGATCATGCAGATCATGCCGCTGGCCTTCGGCGTGCTGTTCGCCTTCTTCCCCGCCGGCCTGGTGCTGTACTGGACCACCAACGGTGTGCTCGGCCTGGCCCAGCAATGGGTCATCACCAAGCGCCATGGGCAGCAGGGCAAGTCGCCGGCCAAGGCCTGACCGCTGCCGCCCAAGCGCACGCACGAGGCCCATCCTGCGCAGGGCTTCGCCGGGGGTCTTCAATGCTTCCATCGCATCGGGAGCAGGCATTCCTCGCCGCTGGCCGGAGTGGGCGGCACACGGGTGCGGATGGCGTGTCGGACGCGAGCGGCAGCTGCCCCCTGAGTGAGGGGGCGGCGCGGCAATGCCGCGCCGGGGGTGTGGAGGCATGACGGCGCGGCCGGCGCCGACGCGGACAGCGGTATGCGCGAGGCCGGCATGACGCGGGCCTCGTCGTTTCGGCCACTGCGGCCCGCGCCGACTTCTGCGAGGATGCGCCGCGTGAACACCATCCCGACCACCGACGCCGCCGACACCATCGCCGCCATCGCCACCGCGCCAGGTGCCGGTGGGGTCGGCATCGTGCGCGTGTCCGGTCCGCGCGCGTTCGCCATCGCGCGGGCGATCGCGGGCGTGGAGCCGGCGCCGCGCCGGGTCGCCTACGCGCACTTCCGCGACGGCGACGGCCAGGTCATCGACGACGGCGTGCTGCTCGCCTTCCGCGCCCCGCATTCATACACCGGCGAGGACGTGGTCGAGCTGCAGGCGCACGGCAGCCCGTACGTGCTGGCGGCGTTGGTCGCGCGCTGCTGCGCGCTCGGCGCGCGGCCGGCGCGGGCCGGCGAATTCACCGAGCGCGCCTTCCTCAACGGCAAGCTCGACCTCGCCCAGGCCGAAGCCGTCGCCGACCTGGTCGCCGCCGGCAGCGAGGCCGCCGCCCGCGCCGCGCGGCGCTCGCTCGACGGCGCCTTCTCGCAGCGCGTCGAGGCGCTGTTCGAGGCGCTCACCGGCCTGCGCGTCTACATCGAGGCGGCGATCGACTTCCCCGAGGAGGAGATCGACTTCCTCTCCGGCGACGAAGTACGCCGGCGCCTCGCCGACACCCAGGCCAGGCTGGCCGACCTGCTCGCCGGCGCCGAGCGCGGCGTGCGCCTGCGCGACGGCCTGCACGTGGTGATCGTCGGTCCGCCCAACGCCGGCAAGAGCTCGCTGCTCAACGCGCTGGCCGGCGAGGAGCGCGCCATCGTCACCGACATCGCCGGCACCACCCGCGACCTGCTGCGCGAGGCGGTGCGCATCGACGGCATCGAACTGACCCTGGTCGATACCGCCGGCCTGCGCGAGAGCGGCGATGCGGTCGAGGCCGAGGGCATGCGCCGCGCCCGCGCCGAACTGGCGCGCGCCGACCTCGCCCTGGCCGTGCTCGACGCCCGCGAACCCGCTGCCGGCCGCGCCGCCGTCGCCGCCGACCTCACCATCGTGCCGCGCACGCTGTGGCTGCACAACAAATGCGATCTCGTCGGCGAACCCGCGCGCCGCGAGGTCCGCGCCGACGGCGTTCACCTGTGGCTGTCGGCCCGCACCGGTGAGGGTCTGGAGGCCCTGCGCGCCGAACTGCGCGACGCCGCCGGCCTCGGCGAAGGCAGCGCCGGCGCCTACAGCGCCCGCCAGCGTCATCTCGACGCGCTGCACCGCACCGACGAACACCTCGCCCTCGCCGCCGCCCAACTCGCCGCCGGCGCCGGCGAACTCGCCGCCGAGGAACTGCGCCTGGCCCAGGACGCCCTCGGCGAGATCACCGGCCGGCTCGGCGCCGACGCCCTGCTCGGACGGATCTTCGCCTCGTTCTGCATCGGCAAGTAGGGCGAGCCCGGGCCGAAGAAAGCGAAGGGCCGCACGTCGCGGCCCTTCGTCCGTCCGGCAAAGGCTCGGCGCTCAGCCCGAGATCGCCAGCTTCTCGCGGTGGTACAGGCGCGCGGCGATCAGCCACAGCAGGGCGCCGGCGCCGAAGCCGGCGGCGAGGTACACGCCCCACTCCTGCGCGGCGATCTCCTCGCCGCGGGCGATGCGCAGGATCATCTGGTTCTGCGCCAGGAACGGCACCGCGAACATCCACAGCTGCGACTTCACCGGGTTGATCAGCAGCACCACGGTGGGGATCACCGGCAGCAGCATCAGCACGCTCATGTAGCTCTGCGCTTCCTTCACCGATTTGACGCTGGCGGCGATCAGGGTGAGCAGGGTGGTGCCGAGCAGCACCATCGGCAGCAGGACCAGCAGCAGCTTGGCGATGCCCAGCGCGGAAACATCCAGCCGGATCGGCAGTTTCGGCCCGAACTCGGCGCTGAGCTTGAAGGCGACCAGCATCAGCAGCAGCCCGGCGACGCCGAACACGCAGGCGGCGGCGATCTTGCCGCTCATGATCGCGCCGCGCGGGGCCGGCGTGGCCAGCAGCGGTTCCAGCGATTGCCGCTCGCGCTCGCCGGCGGTGGTGTCGATCACCAGGTAGGCGCCGCCGAGGAAGGCGAACAGGATCAGGAGGTAACTCATCATGCCGCCGACCACCTGGCCGCTGCGCGACTCGGGCGTGGACAGGTCGCGCGGGGCGACCAGCACCGGCTGCGCCACCGCCGGGTTGATGCCGCGCGCCAGCAGGCGCAGGCTGCCGACCGTCTGCCGGTACTGGTCGAGGATGCGCTGCAGGCGCTGCATCGGAATCTGCGTATCCTGGCGCGAGCTGTCGTGAAGGATCTCCAGCGTCGCCGGCAGGCCACGCCGCCAATGCTCGCCGAAGTCCTCCGCCACGCGCAGGATCAGGTCGTGCTTCTGGTCGAGGATGGCGCGCTCGGGCTCGGCCGGCGGATCCACGATCCGCACGTTCTGCCCGCGCAGCCAGTCGATCAGGTTGGGCGCGTGCTCGGCGCCGACCACCGGCAGTTCCAGCGGCTTCTCCAGCTGGGTGGTGATGCGCTTGTGCGCCAGCGAGCCGATGCCCATCATCAGCGCCGGCACCAGCAGCGGACCCATCAGCAGCGAGATCATCACGGTGCGGCGATCGCGCAGCAGATCCTTGAGCTCCTTGAGCATCACGGTGAGCAGGGCGTTCATGCGTGCAGGCCCTCCTCGGAGCCGATCAGCTTGACGAAGGCGTCCTCCAGGTTGTCCGCGCCCGCCTGCGCGCGCAGCTCGTCGGCGCTGCCGGCGGCGACCACGCGGCCGTGGGCGACGATGACGATGCGATCGCACAGCGCCGCTACCTCCTGCATGATGTGGCTGGAGAAGATCACGCAGCGGCCCTCGCGCCGCAGTTGCTGCAGGAAGCCGCGCATGGCGCGGGTGGTCATCACGTCCAGGCCGTTGGTGGGCTCGTCGAGGATGACGTTCTTCGGATCGTGGACCAGGGCGCGGGCGATCGCGGTCTTGGTGCGCTGGCCCTGCGAAAAGCCCTCGGTCTGGCGGTCGAGGATGTCGTGCATGTCCAGCGCGGCGGCCAGCGCCTCGGTGCGCCGAGCGATGGTGGCCGCATCCAGCCCGTGCAGGCGGCCGAAGTAGGCGATGTTCTCGCGCGCGGTCAGCCGCTTGTACACGCCGCGCGCGTCCGGCAGCACGCCCAGCCGGCGCCGCACCGCCGTGGCGTCGCGGCAGGCATCCAGCCCGTCCACGCGCACCTGCCCGCGCTCGGGCCGCATCAGCGTGTAGAGCATGCGCAGGGTGGTGGTCTTGCCGGCGCCGTTGGGGCCGAGCAGGCCGGTGATCTCGCCATCGCGGGCGACGAAGCTCATCCCGTCGACGGCGCGTACCACGCCGGCCTTGGTCTTGAAGGATTTGTGCAGGTCGGAAGCTTCGATCATGTTCCCGGTTCCATGAGGGGCGAGCTCAAGACGGTGCGCCGAAGTGGACGGCACGGGCGTGGCGAGGGCGCGCCGCGATGCGAGCGGCAGCTGCCCCCTGAGTGAGGGGGCGGCGCGGCAACGCCGCGCCGGGGGTGTGGAGGCATGACGGCGCGGCCGGAGCCGACGCGGGCAGCGGTATGCACGAGGCGCATCCTGCGCACGGCTTCGCCGGGTGTCTTCAATCCTTCCGTCGTTTCGGGAGCAGGCATTCCTCGCCGCTGGCCGGAGTGGGCGTCACACGGGTGCGGATGGCGTGTCGGACGCGAGCGGCAGCTGCCCCCTGAGTGAGGGGGCGGCGCGGCAACGCCGCGCCGGGGGTGTGGGGGCATGACGGCGCGGCCGGAGCCGACGCGGGCAGCGGTATGCACGAGGCCCCCTAAGGCTCCCACCCGTAATACCCCGCGAACGGCGGCGTGTAGGGCAGCGTGTCGAGGCAGGTGGCATCGAGTCCCTTGGCGTCGAGGGTGTCGAGAAAACGCGCCACCAGCCGCGGCGTGCAGCCGATCGGCAGCACATTGTGGCCCTGGCCGCGCAGCACCAGGTGGCGGGCCTTGGGCAGTGTGGCGGCCACTTCCTCGCCATAGCGCGGTGGCGTGACCGGGTCGAGCTCGCCGGACAGCAGCAGCGCCGGCACCTCACCGGTCAGCGGCTGGTTGAAGTCGGCCGGCTTGTCGCCGCTGGGCCACACCGCGCACTGGGCGCGGGCGAATTCGATGAACTCGGCGCCGAGCACGCTGCCGGCATCGGCCGGGTCGGTGGTGAAGCCGGGCGCGTCCTCGGTGCACATCACCGACAGCTGCATGCCGTGCATGATCTGTTCGCTGAGCTGGCTGACGATCAGCCGGGTCTGCGCGGCCAGCGGTTCCAGCCGGCCCTGCTCGGCCTCGTGCAGCAGCAGCGGCAGCATCGCCGCCGCCATCGGGATGTAGCTGTACAGCCGCACCAGCCCGGCGAGGTGGCCGCGGGTGTAGTCCTCGCTGCGCAGCTCGCCGGTGTTGGGGTCGCGGTAACTCACCGGCACCGAGGCCTCGCCCAGCCGCCGCAGCAGGGCGGTGAGCAGCTCGCGCGGATCGCCGAAGCGCTCGCGGCAGAGCGCGTCGTCGTTGCAGCGGGCGAAGTGCAGGTCGAGCGCGGCCTCGAGATTGCGGGCGTGCTCGTTGCCCAGCACCAGGGTGTTCGGCACCACGCCGTCGAGCACCAGGGCGCGGGTGTGCTGCGGGTGGCGGCGCGCGTACTGCTGGGCCACGCGGGTGCCGTAGGAGATGCCGACCAGGTTGATCGTCTCCGCGCCGATGGCGGCGCGTACCGCGTCGAGGTCGGCGACCGCGTCGGTGGTGGTGTAGAAGCGCAGGTCGGCATGCGCCTGCAGCTCGTCGCGGCAGCGTTCGGCGAAGGCCTGGCCGGCTTCGGGCGTGGCCTCGTCGGTGATAGCGCTGCGGCCTTCCTCGTCGCGGCAGGCCAGGCGGTGGGACCCGCCGGTGCCGCGCTGGTCGACCAGCAGGAGATGGCGGTTGCGGCGGGTGGCGGCGAAGGCGGCGGCGGCCTGCGGATAGGTCTCGCGTGCCGACTGGCCGGGGCCGCCGGCGAGCATGAACACCGGGTCCGGCGCGGCGTCGCGTTCGGCCGGAATCCAGGCGATCGCCAGGGCGATCCTGCGGCCCTCGGGGGCGGCGTGGTTCTCGGGCACCTCCAGCGTCGTGCACTGGGCTTCGACCGAGGCCGCGCTCAGCGGTGCGGTGAGCGTGCAGGGCGAGAACACCAGCGAGCCCAGTGTGCGGGCCTGCGTGGCCAGCGGCAGCCCGGCCAGCAGCGCCAGGCACAGGATGGTCTTGCGCATCGATCTCCCTCGACGGTTGCAGCGCTCGAAGCACCGCATTCTGCCAGAGGCCGGCGGCGGGTCGGGGACGGCATGACTTGCCGCCATCCCGGCTTGCGCCGGGGTGCGGGATGACGGTGTTCCCGAGTGCTTTCGGATTTCCGCCCTCAGCGCGAGCTGACGTACTTCTCGCGGCGGATGTGCGGCACCGGCAGGCCGTGGCTCTTGAGCGCCTCGAAGCAGGCATCGACCATGTTCGGGTTGCCGCACAGGTAGGCGATGTCGCCTTCGGCATCCGGCGCGAATTCGGCCAGATGCTCCTGCACGTAGCCCCGGCGGTCGTCGGCGCGCGGGGTCGCCGGCAGCTCGCGGCTGTAGCAGGGCACGAAGCGGAAGCCGGGCGTGGCCTCGGCGAAGGCGGCGAACTCGTCGCCATAGAGCAGCTCCACCGGGGAGCGCGCGCCGAACAGCAACACCACCTTGATGCCGCGGGCTTCGATCTGCCGCTTCAGCTCCGGCAGCATCGCGCGGTAGGGGGTCACGCCGGTGCCGGTGGCGATCAGCAGGTAGCGCCGGTTGTGGTCGTTGGGCATCAGGCAGAAGCGTCCGAACGGGCCGCTGGCCTCGATGCGATCGCCTTCCTGCAGCCGCTCGAACAGCTGCGTGGCGGCGCCGCCGGGCACGTAGCTCACCGCGATCTCGATCGGATCGTCGGCGTGCGCCGCGCCGTTGCGCACGCTGGCGATCGAGTAGCTGCGCTTGGTCGGGGTGCCGTCGGCGTAGCTGAAATGCACCTGCAGGAACTGGCCCGGGATGAAGTCCAGCGGCGCGCCGTCGTCGCGGGTGAACACCAGGTGGCGGACGGTCGGCGCCAGCATGCGGCTGGACACCAGCTTGAGCGGAAAGTGGACGGGCACGGCGACTCCTTCGGGGGCGGACGGCGGCAGCGCCGCGTCCGGGCGCCAAGTTTAGCCGGCCAGGCCGTCGGCCGCAGGGGCGCGGCGCCCGGGAAACGCAGTGTTCCGCCCGGATCGGCATGGCAGGCGGCCGATATACTGGCCGCCTTGCGTCGAAGCACTCGACCCGTCACCGACCGGCTTCCATGTCCCAGCAACCCGCCCTGGAGGTCGTCGACCTCCGCAAGACCTACGACAACGGCACCCAGGCGCTCAAGGGCATCTCTCTGAGCGTCGCGCCCGGCGACTTCTTCGCCCTGCTCGGCCCCAACGGCGCCGGCAAGTCCACCCTGATCGGCATCGTCAGCTCGCTGGTCAACGCCAGCGCCGGCAGCGTGAGGGTGTTCGGCGTCGACCTGTTCGCGCAGCGCCAGGAGGCCAAGCGCCTGCTCGGTCTGGTGCCGCAGGAAATCAACTTCAACATGTTCGAGAAGCCCTACGACATCCTGGTCAATTACGCCGGCTTCTACGGCATCCCGCGCGCGGAGGCCCGCGCCCGCGCCGAGCAGGAGCTCAAGCGCGCGCAGCTCTGGGACAAGGCGCACACCATGTCGCGCACCCTCTCGGGCGGCATGAAGCGGCGGCTGATGATCGCCCGCGCGCTGATGACCCGGCCCAGGCTGCTGATCCTCGACGAACCCACCGCCGGCGTCGACATCGAGATCCGCCGCGGCATGTGGAAGCTGCTGCGCGAGATCAACGCGGCCGGCACCACCGTCATCCTCACCACGCATTACCTGGAGGAAGCCGAGAGCCTGTGCCGCAACCTGGCCATCATCGACCACGGCCGGATCATCGAGCACGGGCCGATGAAGGCGCTGCTGGCCAAACTCGACATCGACAGCTTCGTGCTCGACCTGGAATTGCCGCTGACCAGCACCGTGCCGCACGTCGAGGGCGCGAAGCTGGTCGCCGTCGACGACCACACGCTGGAAGTCGACATGCCGCGGGCGATGGATCTCAACCGCATCTTCGCCGCGCTCGGCGAGGCCGGCATCCGGGTGCGCTCGATGCGCAACAAGTCCAACCGACTGGAGGAGCTGTTCGTGCGCCTGACCGGCAGCAACGCGGAGAAGGCGGCATGAGCGCGCACACCCGCGAAAACCTCATCGCGCTGTACACCATCGTCCGCCGCGAGGTGATGCGCATCCTGCGCATCTGGGGCCAGACCTTGGTGCCGCCGGCGATCACCATGACGCTGTACTTCCTGATCTTCGGCAGCCTGATCGGCCGCCGCATCGGCGAGATGGGCGGCTTCGACTACATGGACTTCATCGTCCCCGGGCTGGTGATGATGAGCGTGATCCAGAACAGCTACGGCAACATCTCCAGCTCGTTCTTCGGCGCCAAGTTCGGCCGCCACGTCGAGGAGCTGCTGGTGGCGCCGCTGCCCGACATCGTCATCCTCGGCGGCTACGTCGCCGGTGCGGTGCTGCGTGGCCTGATGGTCGGCGCGATCGTGCTGGCCATCGCCATGCTGTTCACCCGGGTGAGCATCCCGCACCCGTTCGTCACCCTGACCACCGTGCTGCTCGGTGCGACGATCTTCTCGCTGGCCGGCTTCGTCAACGCCGTGTACGCGAAGAAGTTCGACGACATCGCCATCGTGCCGACCTTCATCCTCACCCCGCTCACCTACCTCGGCGGCGTGTTCTACTCGGTCAGCCTGCTGCCGGACTGGGCCGAGCAGGTCAGCTACCTCAACCCGATCCTGTACATGGTCAACGCCTTCCGCTACGGCCTGCTCGGCGTCAGCGACGTGCCGCTGGCCACCGCCTACGCGGTGATGCTGGCCTTCGTGGCCGGCCTGGGCTGGCTGGGCCTGAGGCTGCTGCAGCGCGGCGTCGGCCTGCGCAGCTGACCTGCGGCCTGCAGTGGCAGGAACGCCGCCGTCGTGCGCCGGAGGCTCACGCCGGGTCGCGGCTGAAGCCGCCTCGATGAGAAGACACCGCCCGGCGCATCGACACCGCGCGTTTGCGCATCCGCTGCTGACCGCGTTCGACGCGATGGGCGTGCGCGTGCTCTGACGCGCGATCCGCTCAGGGCGCGGGCAGGCGGAAGAACGCCCGCGCCGTGGCGGTGGTCGCGGCGGCGGTGACTTCCACCGGCTCACCGCGGTCGCGCGCCAGTTCCTCGACGATGTGGCGCAGGTACATCGGCTCGTTGCGCCGGTGCGAGGGCTGCGGCCGCACCGTGCGCGGCAGCAGGTAGGGCGCGTCGGTCTCGATCATCAGCCGTTCGGCGGGGATGTGCCTGACGATCTCGCGCAGGTGCAGGCCGCGGCGCTCGTCGCAGAGCCAGCCGGTGATGCCGATGTGCCAGCCCTGGTCGAGGTAGTCGAAGAGTTCTTCCTTCGTGCCGGTGAAGCAGTGCACCACCGCCGGACCAAGCCGGCCGTCGAAGTTCCTCATCACCGCCATGAAGTCGGCGTGGGCGTCGCGCTGGTGCAGGAACAGCGGCTTGCCGGTGTCCACGCCGAGCTGGAGCTGGCGCTCGAACGCGCGCCGCTGCGCGTGGCGCGGCGAGAAGTCGCGGTAATAGTCCAGCCCGCACTCGCCCACCGCGACCACCTCCGGGTGCGCGTGCAGCGCGCGCAGCTCGGCGTCGGCCTCGTCGGTGTACTCGATGGCGTGGTGCGGGTGCACGCCGGCGGTGGCGTACAGGAAACCGGCGTGCGCCTGCGCGATCTCCAGCGCCCGTGCCGAGCCGCCGCGGCTGGCGCCGGTGACCACCATCTGCACCACGCCGTGCGCGCGGGCGCGCGCGAGCACGGCATCGAAGTCGTGCTGGAAGCTTTCGTGGCCGAGGTTGGCACCGATGTCGATCAGTTGCATGGGGTCGGGTCGCCGGTCGCGGCTCACGCCGCTCCTGCACATCGGGATTCCGAAGGGCGCGCAGTGTACCGCAGCCGCGCGGGTATCCTTGCGCGCGTGAATTCCCCCGCCTTTCCCATCGACCCGCTGCTGCCGGACATCCTGCGCAGCCTCGCCGCGCATCCGCGGCTGGTGCTGGAAGCCCCGCCCGGCGCCGGCAAGACCACCCGGGTGCCGCCGGCGCTGCTCGACGCGCCGTGGCTGGGCGGGCGCCGTGTGCTGATGCTGGAACCGCGCCGGGTCGCCGCGCGTGCGGCGGCCGGCTTCATGGCGAAACAGCGCGGCGAGGCCGTCGGCGAGACGGTCGGCTACCGCATCCGGTTCGAGAGCAAGGTGTCGGCGGCGACCCGCATCGAGGTCGTCACCGAGGGCATCCTCACCCGCATGATCCAGGACGACCCGACGCTCGACGGCGTCGGCGCGCTCGTGTTCGACGAGTTCCACGAGCGCCATCTGTCCGCCGACCTCGGTCTGGCGCTGGCGCTCGACGTGCAGGCGCAGCTGCGCGAGGACCTGCGCATCGTGGTGATGTCGGCCACGCTCGACGGCGACAGGCTGGCACGCTTCCTCGACGCGCCGCGGCTCAGCTCCGAAGGCCGCGGTCACCCGGTCACCCTCACCCACTTCCCCGCCCGCCGCGACGAGCCGTGGCAGGCGCAGTTGCGCCGCTGCGTCGAGCACGCGCTCGCCGCGCACCCGGGCGACCTGCTGGTGTTCCTGCCCGGCCAGCGCGAGATCGCGCAGGCGCACAAGGTGCTGGCGGGCGCGCTCGGGGAAGACCGGCAGGAGCTGCTCCCCCTGCACGGCGATCTGCCGGTGGAGGAGCAGACCCGCGTGCTGCAGCCGGCGCCCGACGGCCGCCGCCGCATCGTGCTCGCCACCAACGTCGCCGAATCCTCGGTGACGCTGCCCGGCGTGCGCGTGGTGATCGATTCGGGGCTGGCGCGCGAGCCGCGCTACGACCCCAACTCCGGTTTTTCGCGGCTGGAAACGGTCGCCATCTCGCAGGCCTCGGCCGACCAGCGCGCCGGCCGCGCCGGCCGCGTCGCGGAAGGCTGGTGCTATCGGCTGTGGCCGGAATCGCAGCGGCTGGAGCCGGCGCGGCGCGCCGAGATCCACCAGGTCGAGCTGGCCGCGCTGGCGCTGGAGCTGGCGGCGTGGGGGGAGGCCGACCTGCGTTTCCTCGACCCGCCGCCGCCCGGCGCGCTGGCCTCGGCGCGCGAACTGCTGCAGCGCCTGGGCGCGCTCGACGGCAGCGCGATCACCGCCTTCGGCCGCCGCCTGCTCGCGCTCGGCACCCATCCGCGACTGGCGGCGATGCTGCTCGCGCCCGAGGACGCCGCCGAGCGCGCCCTCGCCTGCGACCTCGCCGCCCTGGTCGAGGCGCGCGACCCGCTGCGCGGCAGCCGTCGCGACGACTGGGCCGCGCGCTGGCAGGCGCTGGCCGCATACCGTGCCGGCCGCGTGCCGGCGGAAGCGAGCCGCGCGGCGCTCGCCGCCATCGACCAGGCGGCGAAGCAGTGGCGGCGCCGCCTGCGCATCGATACGCCGCCGCCCGCCGACGCGCCCGCGCACCGGCTCGGCGACCTGCTGCTGCACGCCTTCCCCGACCGCATCGCCCGCCAGCACCCGGCCGATCCGCGCCGCTACCAGCTCGCCAACGGCCGCAGCGCGCGGCTGTTCGACGACAGCGCCCTGTACGGCGAGCCGTGGCTGGTCGCCAGCGAGCTGCGCCTCGAGGAGCGCGACAGCCTGATCCTGCGCGCCGCGCCGCTCGACCAGGCGCGCCTGGAACGCGACTTCCCGAACCGCCTCGTCGAGGAGGACCGGGTGATCTGGGACGCGCAGCGGCGCGGGATCGCGGCCGTGCGCGAGCGCCGCTTCGACCGCATCGTGCTGGAAACCAAACCGCTGGCCCGGCCCGACCCGGCGCGCTACGCCGACGCGCTGGTCGATGCCGTGCGCCAGCTCGGCCTCGACGCGCTGCCGTGGAGCGACTCGCTGGCGCAGTGGCGCGAGCGCGTGCGCTGCCTGCGCGAGTGGCTGCCCGAGCTCGGCCTGCCCGATCTCGGCGACGAGGCCTTGCTGGCCACGCTCGAGGACTGGCTCAAGCCGGCGCTGGCCGGCAAGACCCGGCTCGACGCGCTCGGCGCGGACGAACTGGCCGAGGCGCTGAAAGCCGGCATCGACTGGCACCTGCGCCAGCGCATCGACCAGCTCGCGCCGGTGCGGATCACGGTGCCCTCGGGCATGGCGCGCCCGATCGAGTACCGCCATGGCGAAGCGCCGGTGCTGGCGGTCAAGCTGCAGGAGCTGTTCGGCCTCGCCGACACCCCGCGCATCGCCGACGGCCGCGTGCCGCTGACCCTGCACCTGCTTTCGCCCGCCGGCCGCCCGCTGCAGGTGACCCGGGACCTCAAGGGCTTCTGGGAGCGCACCTACCCGGAAGTGAAGAAGGAAATGAAGGGCCGCTACCCCAGGCACCCGTGGCCGGACGACCCGTGGACGGCCACCGCCACCCACCGCGCCAAGCCGCGCGGCACCTGAGGGTCGGCGAAACCGCCCGCCGGGCGCGGAGGAAAAGAAAACGCCCCGGCTGGGGGGAGCCGGGGCGTTGGGCGGTCCACGTGGTGTCAGGGGAGGACACCGGAGCGGGGGAGGGAGCGGCGGACCGCGAAGCCATTGTCGCGCCGCCACGCCGGCGGCGAAACGGATGCACGGCACACACAGCGTTGCGCCAGGGGGACAGTCGGCCCGGCGCGCGCCGCGCCGGACCTGCGCGGACGCGTGTCCTTGGCGCAGGCGCGGCAGGTGTGGTCGCAGCCGGGGCCATCCGTGTCATCCCGGCTTGCGCCGGGATGACGATGCTACGGATGCTTTTTCCGGTTTCCGGTTCAAGCCCTCACCCCACCCGCCCGGCGCGGATCGCCAGCGGCCAGCGCACCGGCCGCCGCTGCTGCGGGTCGCCCCAGGCCTCGGCCATCTCGGCCGCCACCGCGTCCACGGCGTCGAAGCCGGTGGCCTGCAGGTGGCGCTGGCTGGCCGACCAGGTGCGCAGATAGGCCAGGTACTGGCGCAGCGTCCACAGGCAGACCATCTCGAAGGCCGGCGGCGCCGGCAGCGGCGCGAACGGGAACGGCAGGTCGCGGTAGCCGGTCTCGACATGGCGGCGGTCGGCCGGCCAGTACGGCCCCAGCCGGCCCTCGTAGAGCTTGTGGAAGACCGCGTCCACGCCCGGCGACACGCTCGACAGGCCGTAGGTCCAGGCGGCGATCACCCCGCCCGGCTTCAGCACCCGGCGCACCTGCGGGTAGAAGCGCGTGAGGTCGAACCAGTGCAGCGCCTGCGCCACCGTCACCAGGTCGGCGCAGGCATCGGGCAGCGAACAGTCCTCGGCAGCCTCGGTGCGGTACTCGACCTTCGGATGGGCGGTGGCGGCGGCGATCTGCGCGGCGCTGGGGTCGGTGGCGTGGACCCGGGCGAAGTGCGCCGCCAGCGCGACGGCCGCCTGGCCATTGCCGCAGCCGGCATCCCAGGCCAGCGCGTGCTCGCGGCATTGCGCCGCCAGCCAGGCGAACAGCTCCCCCGGATAACTCGGCCGCGCCGCGGCATAGGCGCTGGAGTGACCGGAGAAGTGGTCCTTGAAGGGCATGGCGCATTCTAGGCAGAGCCTCACGGCCGAAGGTAGGGGCCAGCCGGGGCGAATCACCCCCAACATCTCGTGTTGACCGGCCGGTCCGACCCCGATAAGTTGTGGCCCGTTGGTTCCCGGTCATCGATCGGCCGGGATTGAAAGGGAAGCCGGTGAGACTCCGGCGCTGCCCCGCAGCGGTATTGGGAAACGAAAGCCGTCGATGGCACTGGGATCCTGGATCCTGGGAAGCCCGGCCGGTAGGTGAGGCGACCGCCTCGCGTCCCTGAGCCCGAAGACCTGCCAACAGCCGCGCGCCGCACGAACGCGCGGTCCCGGCTGAAGGACCTTTCGCGGGAAAGGCGGCCGGACGCGATGCCTGCCCGTCCGCGGCCGGCCTGCGTCCGTCCCTTTCCTCCCGGAAGCTCCGGCGCCCGCGGGGGCGCGACCGGATGCCGCGCGCCGCGTGCGCGTCCGCATCCTGCCGTGTTCCCGTGTCCGCGGTCCTGCGAGGGACGGGCCGCGCCACGTGCGACACCGCAGGAAGTCGCCATGACCACCACCACCGCCCCGGCCGATGCCGCCCGCCCCGGCACCGCGCCCCGTCTCGAACTGACCCCACCGCCGCACGCCGGCGGCATGACCGTCACCAAGCGCAACGGCCGCCGCGAGCCGGTCGACCTCAACAAGATCCTGCGCGCCATCCAGCGCTGCTGCGATGGTCTGTACGCGGTCGATCCGATGCGCATCGCCACCCGCACCATCTCCGGCCTGTACGACGGCGCCAGCACCCGCGAACTGGACGAGCTGTCGATCCGCACCGCCGCCCTGCTCACCGCCGAGGAGCCCGAGTACGGCCGGCTGGCCGCGCGCCTGCTGGCCAACGTGATCGCCAAGGAGGTCGCCGGCCAGGAGATCCACGCCTTCTCGCAGGCGATCGCCCGCGGCCACGAACTGGGCCTGATCGGCGAGCGCCTGCTCGGCTTCGTCCAGGCGCACGCGCGCAAGCTCAACGACGCCCTCGATCCGGCGCTCGACCGGCGCTTCGAGTACTTCGGCCTGCGCACGCTGTACGACCGCTACCTGCTCAAGCATCCGGGCACGCGGCGGGTCATCGAGACCCCGCAGCAGTTCTTCCTGCGCATCGCCTGCGCGCTGAGCGAGGACGTCAACGAGGCGCTGGCGCTGTACCGGCGCATGGCCGAGCTCGACTACCTGCCCAGCTCGCCGACCCTGTTCAACGCTGGCACGACCCACGAGCAGCTGTCCTCCTGCTTCCTGCTCGACTCGCCGGCCGACTCGCTGGAGGCGATCTACCAGCGCTATGCCGACGTCGCCATGCTGAGCAAGTTCTCCGGCGGCATCGGCCTGTCCTACAGCCGCGTGCGCTCGCGCGGCTCGCTGATCCGCAGCACCAACGGCCTGTCCAACGGCATCGTGCCCTGGCTGAAGACGCTGGATGCCTCGGTGGCCGCGGTCAACCAGGGCGGCAAGCGCAAGGGCGCCTGCTGCGTGTATCTGGAGCCCTGGCATGCCGACATCGAGGAGTTCCTCGAACTGCGCGACAACACCGGCGACGAGGCGCGCCGCACCCACAACCTCAACCTCGCCAACTGGATCCCCGACCTGTTCATGCGCCGGGTCGAGGCCGATGCGATGTGGTCGCTGTTCGATCCCAAGACGGTGCCGGAGCTGGTCGACCTCTGGGGCGAGGCCTTCGAGCGCGCCTACGAGCAGGCCGAGGCGCGCGGGCTGGCGCAGCGCCAGGTGCGCGCGCGCGAGCTGTACGCGCGGATGATGCGCACCCTGGCCCAGACCGGCAACGGCTGGGTGACCTTCAAGGACAAGGCCAACCGCGCCTGCAACCAGACTGCGAAGCCGGGCAACGTCGTGCACCTGTCGAACCTGTGCACCGAGATCCTCGAAGTCACCTCGGCCGGGGAAACCGCCGTCTGCAACCTCGGCTCGATCAACCTCGCCCGCCACCTCGACGACGACGGCGAATTCGACTTCGACAAGCTGGCCGAGACCGTGCGGCTGGCGGTGCGCCAGCTCGACCGCGTCATCGACCTCAACTTCTACCCGATCGAGTCGGCGCGCCGCGGCAACCTGCGCTGGCGGCCGGTGGGACTGGGCGTGATGGGCCTGCAGGACGTGTTCTTCCGCCGCCGCCTGCCGTTCGACGCGCCCGAGGCGCGCGCGCTGTCGCGGCGCATCGCCGAGGAAATCTATTTCCACGCCCTGCAGGCCTCCTGCGAGCTGGCCGAGGAGAAGGGCGCGCACCCGGCCTTCGCCGACACCCGCGCCGCCGCCGGCGAGCTGCAGTTCGATGCCTGGGGCGTGACCCCGGAGCAGCCGGCGCGCTGGGATGCGCTGCGCGCGCGCATCGCGCGTCACGGCCTGCGCAACTCGCTGCTGATCGCGATCGCGCCGACCGCCACCATCGCCTCGATCGCCGGCTGCTACGAATGCGTCGAGCCGCAGGTGAGCAACCTGTTCAAGCGCGAGACGCTGTCCGGCGACTTCCTGCAGGTCAACCGCTACCTGGTCGAGGAGCTGAAGAAACTCGGCCTGTGGACGCCGGAGCTGCGCGACCGCATCAAGCTGGCGGAAGGCTCGGTGCAGTCGATCGAAGCCATCCCGGCCGAGCTGCGCGCCGTCTACCGCACCGCCTGGGAAATCCCGATGCGGTCGCTGATCGACATGGCCGCCGAGCGCGGCGCCTTCATCGACCAGGCGCAGTCGCTCAACCTGTTCATGGAGAACCCGAACATCGGCGCGCTCAGCTCGATGTACATGTACGCCTGGAAGCGCGGCCTCAAGACCACCTACTACCTGCGCTCGCGCCCGGCCACCCGCATCGCCAAGGCCACGGTCAGCGACACCGCCGCGGTGGTGTGCTCGCTGGAGAACCCCGAAGCCTGCGAGGCCTGCCAGTAGGCGAGTGGGGAGCCACGAGTGAGGAGGAGTGGGAAACGAGAGAAAAGCGCCGGGCAGGCCGGTCACGTCCGTCCGGCCCGCTCACATCACGCCTGCGCTTTTCGTCCTGACCGTGCCGTCTTCTCGGGAGATTCGCGGCGCCGACGTCTGAGTGCGGTGAGCATCCTGCTGACTTCATCGATGGCATTGCGCATGGAACGGCTTTCCCGTTCGGGGAACCAGCCGACCTGCTCGCAGAGCGTGAGCAGGGTTTCCAGTTCCGCCGCCGAACCATGGGCGATGGCGAGGAAGTGGGCCTTGTCTCTCGTGGCCTCCCGTGTCCACCCTTCGGCGATGTTGCAGGCCACCGATACGGCCGCACGTGTCATTTGTGACCGTACACCGTACAACTCCTCGCGCGGAAGGCGCGGCACCAGTCGATACACCTCGCGTACAACCTCCATGGCGCGTTTCCATACTTCCGTATTCCGGTAATGCATATGACCTCCATTGTCACGACCAACGTACCCATCCTGGTTTCTCACTCCTCCTCACTCGTTTCTCGTCTGCTCGACCCCGGCTTCGACCTTACCCTGCGGCCGATGCGCTATCCGCAGTTCTACGAGATGTACCGCGACGCGATCCGCAACACCTGGACCGTCGAGGAGGTCGACTTCTCGCTCGACGTCAACGACCTCAGGCACAAGCTCGGCCCGGCCGAGCGGCACCTGATCGAGCGGCTGGTGGCCTTCTTCGCCACCGGCGACTCGATCGTCGCCAACAACCTGGTGCTCAACCTCTACCAGCACATCAATGCCCCGGAGGCGCGCATGTACCTCTCGCGGCAACTGTTCGAGGAGGCGCTGCATGTGCAGTTCTACCTGACCCTGCTCGACACCTACCTGCCCGAGCCGGAGGCGCGCGCGCGCGCCTTCGCCGCGGTCGAGAACATCCCCTCGATCCGCCGCAAGGCCGAGTTCTGCTTCAAGTGGATGGATTCCATCCAGAACCTCCAGCGCATCGAGACCGGCGCGCAGCGGCGGCAGTTCCTGCTCAACCTGGTCTGCTTCGCCGCCTGCATCGAGGGCCTGTTCTTCTTCGCCGCCTTCGCCTACGTCTACTACCTGCGCTCGCGCGGGCTGCTGCCGGGCCTGGCTTCGGGCACCAACTGGGTGTTCCGCGACGAGAGCGGTCACATGGCCTTCGCCTTCGAGGTGATCCGGGTCGTGCGCGAGGAGGAGCCGGCGCTGTTCGACGAGGCGTTGCGGCACGACATCGTGCGGATGCTGGAAGAGGCGGTGGACTGCGAATACCGCTTTGCCGAGGACGTGCTCTCCGGCGGCGTCGCCGGACTGTCGCTGCGCGACATGCGGCAGTACCTGGAATACGTCGCCGACCTGCGCCTGAAGCAGCTCGGCCTGCCGGCCCGCTTCGGTGCCGGCAACCCGTTCGCCTTCATGGACCTGCAGGACGTGCAGGAGCTGACCAACTTCTTCGAGCGCCGCGTCTCCGCCTACCAGGTCGGCGTGCAGGGCGAGGTCACCTTCGACGCGGCGTTCTGACGGGCCGGGAATCGGGCATGGGAATCGGGAGTGGTCAGCCGCGACACCACCCCCACCCAACCCTCCCCCTGAGGGGGAGGGCTTCAAGAGATGCGTCGCCACTTCCTCCGACGGCGAGGGCAGCAAAGGCAAACTCCGTCCACCACCGAAGCGACGCTTCGCTCGCTCCTCCTCAGGGGGAGGGCTTTGTGGCGAGATACCGCCACCTTTCTGCAAAGCGAGTGGAGGATGGCCGGCACGGCCCGCCACCGAGGCGGCGCTTCGCTCGCTCCTCCTCATGGGGAGGGCTTTGTGGCGAGATACCGCCACCTTTCTGCAGAGCGAGTGGAGGATGGCCAGCACGGCCCGCCACCGAAGCGGCGCTTTGCTCCCTCCCCCTCAGGGGGAGGGTTGGGGTGGGGGTGGTGTCCAGCGCTGCCGGGGCATGCTGCCCAGCGCGCGCCCGGTTCACCCCGCGCCGCCGCTGCCGCATGATGGAGCCCTTTCCAGCCGGAGACCGCCGATGCGCCTGCCGCCGCTCGCCGCCGCCCTGCTCGCCGTCGCGCTGACCCCCGCTGCCAGCGCGCACGGCATCCACGACATCGAGTCGCTCGCCGCCGCCGTCGATGCCCGCGTGCTCGAATGGCGGCGCGACATCCACCAGCACCCGGAGCTGTCCAATCGCGAGTTCCGCACCGCCGCCCTGGTCGCCGACCACCTGCGTTCGCTGGGGCTGGAACCGCGCACCGGCATCGCCCACACCGGCGTGGTCGCGATCCTGCGCGGCGGCAAGCCCGGCCCGCGCATCGCCCTGCGCGCCGACATGGACGCGCTGCCGGTCAGCGAGCGGGTCGATCTGCCGTTCGCCTCCCGCGTCACCACCGAATTCCGCGGTGAGACGGTCGGGGTGATGCATGCCTGCGGCCACGACGCCCACACGGCGATCCTGATGGGCGTGGCCGAGGCGCTGACGGCGATCCGCGACGAGCTGGCCGGCGAGGTGATGTTCATCTTCCAGCCGGCCGAGGAAGGCCCGCCCGAGGGCGAGGACGGCGGCGCGCCGCTGATGCTGGAGCAGGGCCTGTTCGCCGACTTCCGGCCCGAGGCGATCTTCGGCCTGCACGTCTGGGCCAACCTGCACGCCGGCCAGGTCGGCTACCGCAGCGGCCCGTTCATGGCCTCGTCCGACCAGTTCCGCATCGTGGTGAAGGGCCGGCAGACGCACGGCTCGCGGCCCTGGGGCGGCATCGATCCGATCGTCGCCGCCGCCGATCTCGTCACCAGCGCGCAGACCATCGTCAGCCGCAACATCGACATCACCCGGCTGCCGGTGGTGCTGAGTTTCGGCGCGATCAAGGGCGGCATCCGCCACAACATCATTCCCGACCAGGTCGAGCTGATCGGCACCATCCGCGCCTTCGACGACGGCATGCGCGAGCAGGTGTTCCGTCGCCTCGGCGAGATCGCCGAGCATGTCGGCCATGCCCACGGCGCGCAGGTCGAGCACGCCATCCCGACCCGGCCCGGCAACCCGGTCACCGTCAACGATCCGGCGCTGACCGCGCGCGCGCTGCCCTCGCTGCAGCGCGTGCTCGGCGCCGACAAGGTGCGCGAGAACCCGCTGATCACCGGCGCCGAGGACTTCTCCTACTTCGCCCGCGAGGTGCCCGGCTTCTACTGGTTCGTCGGCGCCTCGCCGGCCGGCAGCGACCTGGCCACGGTGCCGAACAACCACTCGCCGGAATTCTTCCTCGACGAGGAGGCGCTGAAGGTCGGTACGCGCACGCTGCTGGCGGTGACGCTCGACTACCTCGCCGGCACGCGATGAGTCGCGCGGCGCGCCTCGCCCCCTGGCTGGCAGCGGCGGCCGGGCTGGCCTTCAGCCTGGCCGCGTTCCATCCCGGCTACCTCACCTACGACTCGGCGTTGCAGTGGCTGCAGGCGCGGCATGGCGAATACAGCGACATCCATCCGCCGGCGATGGCGATGCTGTGGCGGCAGTTCGACCGCCTCGGCCTCGGCCCGGGCGCGATGCTGGCCTGGCACGCGCTGCTGTACTGGGGCGGGCTGGCGCTGCTGTTCGCGGCGCTGCCGCTCAAGCCGTGGCTGCGCGCGCTCGCGGTGTTGCTGGTCGGGCTGTGGCCGGCCAGCCTCGGTCTGCTGCCGCACATCTGGAAGGACATCCCCACCGCCGCCGGCTTCGTGATCGCGCTGGCGCTGCTGCGCTGGGACTGCGAGCGCCCGCATCCGGGCTGGCGGCTGGGCGCGCTGGCGGCGCTGCTGTTCGCCTGCCTGATGCGCCACAACGCCATCGCCGGCGCCGCGCCGCTGCTGCTGTGGCTGGTGTGGCGCGAGTTCCGCCTGCAGCGGCCGCAACAGCCCACGCACTGGCCGACGCTGGCGCTGCTCACGCTCGGGCTGGCGATCTCACTGCAGGCGCTGGCGCTGCTGCCGGCGCGCGCCGACAGCGTCCGCCGCGTCACCGCGCCGTGGTCGGTGGTGGCGCTGTGGGACATGGCGGCGGTGTCGCCGCACGAGCAGCGCCTGGTCTTTCCCGACGGCTTCGCCGACCCCACGCTCAGCCTCGACGAGCTGCGCGAGGACTTCTGGCCCAGCGCCAACGCGCCGGTGTTCTACCGCGAGAAACTCTTCCACAGCTTCGACCGTGACTACGACGACGCGCAGGTCGCCGCGCTGCGCCACGCCTGGCTGCGGCTGCCGCTGGACTACCCGCGCGCCTACTTCGGCCACCGCGCCCGGCTGCTGTGGCTGCTGTTCGGCGGCGACCAGGCCGCCGTCGCCGACCATCTGGTGCTGCAACCGGGCATCACCCCGATGGGCGACAACCCGCCGCTGGAGCCCAACCGCAGCGCGCTCAACCGCTGGCTGCAGGCGCGGCTGGACGCGCTGATCGACACCCCGTTCTTCGCCGGCTGGCTGTACCTGCTGGCCGTGCTCGCGCTCGCCGCCGTCGCCTGGCGCCGTCGCCGCGACGACCTGCCCGCCACGCTGGCGCTCGCCGCCGCCGCCTCGGCGGTGGCCTACGTGCTGCCACTGGCCGTGCTCTCGGGCAGCGCCGAATTCCGCTACCTCAACTGGCTGGTGCTGGCCGCCCTGCTGCTGCCGTTCCTGCTCTGGCCAAGCACGAAACCGTGGGCGCGATGGACGTTGCGGCCGGGAGTGCGCAGGAGTGAGTGAAGAGGAGTGAGGGAAGAGGAGTGAGGGAAGAGGAGTGAGGGAAGAGGAGTGAGGGAAGAGGAGTGAGGGAAGAGGAGTGAGGGAAGAGGAGTGAGTGAAGAGGAGTGAGTGAAGAGGAGTGAGGGAAGAGGAGTGAGGGAAGAGGAGTGAGAAACGAGGGGAAGCATCGGCTCGCCGCTGCCCTGCATTTCTCCCGCTTCCCGCGCCGGTGCCCCCGGCTCCTGCCTCCGGCTCGCGATCTCCGTCGCGCCTGCGCGAGGCCGGTCGCGCCGTAGAATATGGCGATGACGACTCCCGAACATTCCCCGCTGGGCAGGGCCGTCGCCTATCCCAGCCAGTACGACCCCACCCTGCTGTTCCCGATCCCGCGCCAGCCCAAGCGCGACCAGATCGGCCTGCCCTCGCCGCCGCCGTTCCATGGCGTCGATATCTGGAACGCCTACGAGCTGGGCTGGCTGGATGCACGCGGCAAGCCGCGGGTGGCGCTGGCCGAGTTCCGGGTGCCGGCCGATTCGCCCAACCTCATCGAATCCAAGAGCTTCAAGCTCTACCTCAACAGCCTCAACCAGACCCGCATCGACAGCAGCGAGGCGCTGCGCGCGATGCTGGTGAAAGACCTGTCGGCCGCCGCCGGCGCGCCGGTCAGCGTGGTGCTGCTGCCGCCGAGCGTGTCGCACGCCTTCCAGGTGGAGCCGCTGGCCGGCGAGTGCATCGACGACCTGCCGATCGCCATCGACCACTACGGCCCGCCGCGCGCCGACTTCCTCGCCGTGGACGATCAGCGCCGCGCCGAAGAAACCCTGGTGACGCATCTGCTCAAGTCCAACTGCCCGGTGACCGGCCAGCCGGACTGGGCCAGCCTGCGCATCGCCTACGCCGGCCCGCGCATCGACCGCGCCGGCCTGCTGCGCTACGTGGTGAGCTTCCGCGAGCACAACGAATTCCACGAGCAGTGCGTGGAGCGGATCTTCCTCGACCTGCTGCGCCGCTGCGCGCCGAGCAGGCTGACCGTGAGCGCCCGCTACACCCGCCGTGGCGGGCTCGACATCAATCCCTTCCGCAGCAACGTCCCCGGCGCCAGCGCCGACAACCCGCGCAGCGTGCGCCAGTAGCCGCCACGCCCTTCGCAGCGGCTTCGGCCACGACCGAGTGATGAGGAGCGAGTGAAGAGGAGTGAGGAGTGAGAGAAAGCATCGGCTCGCCGAAGTCCCTCTCATCTCTCATTTCTCACTCCTCTTCACTCACCCCTCTTCACTCGTTTCTCGCTCCTGGAGTTGCGGCTTCCGCCGCCTACAACGCGGGGCGGTATTCGACGGCGGCGAACAGGCTGCGCCCGGCGCCGGGAAAGTAGCGGAACTGGCCGAAGGCGAGGTCGGCGCGCTCGGCGTAGCGGCGGTCGGTGAGGTTCATCGCCCGCAGCGACACGCGCCACGCCCCGCCGAGGCCGCGCGACCAGCGCAGGTGCAGCAGGTCGTGGCCGCCGTAGCGTTGGGTGTTGGCGGCATCCAGCCAATAGCCGCCGAGGTGCTGCCACTCCAGTTCGACGTCGCCGAAGCGGGCGTGGTCGTGGCCGAGCCGCAGGCCACCGAGCGTGCGCGGCGCGGTGTCCACCTCGTTGCCGCGCACGATGGTCTCGCCGCCGGCGATGGCGCGGTCGAAGGCGTAGCGCTGCACCGCGTAGGCGGCGTTGCCGGCCAGCCGCCAGCCGTCGGCGAAGGCCCAGCGCCAATCCGCCTCGATGCCGCGGTGGGTGGTGCGGCCGTCGCTGAGGTTGAAGCCCTGCGCGTCGCGCAGGATCACGTTGCGTTTGGCGTAGGCGTAGGCGGACAGATCCAGCGCGAAGGCGCCCGCGCGATGCAGGCCCAGCTCGACGCCGTCGAGCGTTTCGGCGCGCAGGTCGGCCACGTCCTGGCCGCGCTGCAGCCGGTACAGTTCGGCCGCCTGCGGAAAGCGGAACGCACGCGCCAACCGGCCGCTCGCGCTCCAGGGCGCATCGAGGACATGGCGCAGGCCGAGCTGCGCGGAGAGATTCCCGAAGGCGTCGGCGCGGTCGGCCGGGCGGTTGTACAGGCAACCGCCGAAGCCGCAGGCCGTGCCGTCCTCGCGCAGGTTGCCGTCGCCGGCGCGGTTGTCGTAGCGGTAGCGCAGCCGCTCGGCGCGGGCGCCGGCGAACAGCGTGGCGCGCGCCGACAGTGCGCGCTCGACTTCGCCGAACAGCGCGAGGTTGGTCGCGTCCACGGCGTAGTCGTAGTGCACGCCCGCCGGACGGATGGCGTTCTGCAACGGCGTGCTGTCGGTCAGCGCGCGCGGCTGGAACTGCCACACCTCGCCGCGGGCGAACTCCACATCCACGCCCCACTGCCGCCGCCACGCACCGTCGTGCCGCCACATCGCCTGCGCGCCGAGGCTGCGGCTGCCGGTCCGCTCCAGCGGCTTGCCGGGGGTGAAGTGCTGGATGAAGCGCAAGTCGTCGCGGCGCACGTAAGGCACGAAGGCGAAGCTGGCATCGTCGCCCAACCACCACTCGGCGCGCCCCTGCAGGCGCAGGGCGCGGCCGTCGCGGAACGCCTCCGGGTTTTCGTTGCGCCGGCGGCGGGCATCGCGGTACGCGCCCTCGCCGGTGACGAAGCCGGCGGTTTCCTGATTCAGGTTGGCCGCCGACAGCAGCCAGCGCCAGCCACCGGTGCTGTCGGGCACGGCGAGCTGCGCGCTCAGCTTCTGCTGGTCGAAGCCTTCGTCGGCGCGAAAGCTGCCGGCGCTCACGCCGTAGCCGTCGATGCGCCAGTGCGCCGCGCCGTCCGTGTCGGCCAGGGTGAACTGTCCGCGCCGGTAGCGTGCCGGCCCGGCTTCGACCGAGAACGCCCGCGCCGGCGCCTCGGCCGGTGCGCGCGGCCGCACGTTGACCACGCCATGCAGCGCGTTGGAGCCGTGCACCGCCGCGCCCGGCCCGCGCAGCACCTCCACCGCGCCGGCCTGCTCGGTGTTGAGCTCGAACAACTGGTTGACGTTGCAGAAGCCGGCCGGGCGGATCGGCACGCCGTCTTCGAGAAACAGGAACGCGCCGCAGGCGCCGGTGCCGGTGAGCACCGGCGAGCGGATCGCGGTGAGCTGCTCCTGCCCCGAGCCGCGGCTGATCCAGGCGCCCGGCACGCGCGCCAGCAGTTCGCTGGCATGGGTGGCGGCGACGCGGGCGACGGCCTCGGCAGCAAGCAGGCTCACTGCTTCGGGCCGTTCGCTGGCCACGCTGTCACGACGCGCGCTGACGGTGATGCGGTCGAGCGTGGCCGGGTCGGGTGTCTGGGCGGCGGCGGGCGCGGCGGCGAGGCCGGCGATCAGCAGGCTGGCGGGTCGGAGCATGGTGTCGGGCAGGTGGGCGGCGGCGATACGCGCGCCATCGGCGGATATGCTCGCATCGTCCGGATCGCGTGCGGGTGAAGCCAGTGCCGATGGTCGCGGCGGGCCGCGCTCGGGCCACTTGCGGGCGGCCGCGGCGCCGCTAGAATTCCGCGCCCGTCGCGTCCCCCCTCCGGCGTCCGATGGAACACCCCTGCCTGCGCTGCGGCGCCTGCTGCGCCCACTACCGCGTCGCCTTCCACTGGTCCGAGGCCGAGGCCTTCCTCGGTGGCACCACGCCGGCCGATCTCACCGAAAAGCTCGACGCCCACCGGCTGGCGATGCGCGGCACCCAGGCCTATGCGCCGCGCTGCATCGCCCTGCAGGGCGAAGTGGGCCAGGCCGCGCACTGCGGCATCTACGCCCGCCGCCCCTCGCCCTGCCGCGAGCTGCAACCGGCCTGGGAGCGCGGCGAACCCAGCCCGCAATGCGACCGTGCCCGCGCCGCCCACGGCCTGCCGCCGCTGACACCCGAGACCTGGATCGACCCGACCGGCCCCGGCCTCAGCCCGCTACCGCGCAGCGCCTGAGCGCACCTGCACGCACAGACGCTCACGCCGCCGCTGCCACCTGCCGCGCCACCACCTCGCGCAGCAGCGCATCGACGATGGTCCGCTCCACCCGCGCGCCGCTGACGGCATTGATCTGCCGCACCGCCGACGGGCTGGTGATGTTGAGCTCGGTCAGCCAGCCGCCGATGAAATCGGCGCCGACCAGCAGCAGCCCGTGCTCGCGCAGGAACGGCCGCAGCGCCTCGATGCAGGCCGCCTCGCGCAGCGACAAGGCCGCGGCCTCGACCTGCGCGCCCTGGTGGATGTTGCCCAGCCAGCGCCCCGGCGCCGGCACCCGGTTGACGATGCCGGCCACCTCGCCGTCCACCAGGAACACGCGCTTGTCGCCCTGCGCGATCGCCGGCAGAAACGGCTGCGCCTGCACGTAGCGCGTGCGCGCCGTGAGCATCGCGCAGCAGGGCCTGGACGCGCGCGTGCAGACCCGCCGCGACGTGCTCGACCACCGCGATGCCGCGCCCGGAGCAATCGTCCAGCGGCTTGACCACCACCGTGCCGTGCTCGCGCACGAAGTCGAGCAGCCGGCCGGCATCCATCGTCACCCGCGACGGCGGCGCGAATTCCGCGAAGCGCGTCGCCAGCAGTTTCTCGTTGAACTCGCGCAGCGCCCGCGCCGGGTTGACCTGCAACACGCGCGGCGGCAGCCGGTCGAGCATCTGCGTCAGGTGCAGGTAGTTGCCGTCGAAGGGCGGGTCCTTGCGGATCAGCAGCGCGTCGATGTCGTCGCCGCCCAACGGCTCGACCGGCCCGAGCGAGAACGGCGCCACCGACAGCACCGGCCGCGCACGCAGGCGAGGCACGCCGTCCTCCAGCGTCACGTCGTGCATCTCCGCCCACAGCGGCGCGTGGCCGCGGTCGAGCAGCTCCTGCATCAGCAGCAGCGAGGTTTCCGTCGCCAGGTTCAGCGACGGGAACGGATCCATCACGAACACAAAACGACACGTCCTGTCCGGCCTGCGCAATACAGTCATCACAGTCATCGCAACACGTCCTGCCGTTCGCCCTGAGCGTAGCGAAGCGAAGTCGAAGGATCACCCGCATCCCGGGGCGCAGCCATCGGCATGCCCAACCGCAGTGCTTCGCAGCGCGCGCCCATCGTGGCAAGTGAATCCGTCCTCACAGCGCCAGCCACGCCGCGTAGGCGTAGCCGACCAGCATCGACAGCCCCAGCGCCAGCGCCACGTACCACACGAACACCCGACGCCTGACGAGCGTGTACACCGCGATCGCCGCCGGGATACTGGTCATCGCCCCGGCCACCATGAAGCTCATCGCCGCCGCCGGCGCCATGCCGGTCTGGATCAGCCCGGCCACCACCGGCACCGCCGCGTAGCCGTTGAGATAGGCCGGCACACCGACCAGCGCCGCCAGCGGAATCGCCGCCGCGTTCTCGCCCACCCAGCTCGCCAGCAGCCCGGCCGGCAACCACGCCAGCATCAGGCTCTCCAGCACGAAGGCCAGCAGCAGCCACTTGCCGAGGAACAGCGTGGTCTTCACCGCCTCCTCCCGGAACAGCGCCAGCCGCGCCGGCTCGCGCCAGAACCGCCACGCCACCACGCCGCCCTGCAACGCCGTCGCCCCGCACCGGCCGCAGGCCCGCCGGCGCAGCGGATCGGCGAAACCGCCCATGCGCTGCAGCGCCCAGGTCACGCCGCCGGCGAACAGCCCCACGCCCACCGCCGCCAGTGTCTTGGCGGTGGCGAACTCGAAGCCGAGCGCGCCGGCGGTGATGAAGTACATGTCCGGCGCCATCACCGGCGACGCCACCCAGAACGCCATCACCGGCGCCAGCGGCACGCCCGAGGCCAACAGCGCCGCGATCACCGGAATCACCCCGCACGAGCAGAACGGCGACAGCGCCCCGAACAGCGCCGCCAGCACGATCGCCTTGCCCGGATTGGCGCCGAACACGCGCGCGATCGAGCGATCCGCGCCCGCCGCCCGCAGCCACGCCGCCGTGGCCACCGACGCGATCAGGAACGGCCCGATCGACAACAGACTGTCGAGCGTGAACCCCAGCGTCGGCCCCAACTGCGTCGGCGCCGCCACCGCGATGCCGACCAGCAGCGTCAGTATCGCCAGCACCGCGCGATCGACCCGCGTCACCGCCCGCGCCGCGCGCACCAGCGGATGGGGCGCCGCCGCCAGCGTGGCGGCAACGGGCGGCGAGCAGACTTTGGTCTCGGCAGGCATGACACGCGATCCTCGAATCCGATGAAGGGGGCCGTCACGCGGCGTGACGGCTATTTGATTGTTCCAGAATAATAGAAATATATCGCCTGTCAAGCGCCGCACCGCCGCGGCACGGGCACGGCAGTGCGGCAGACGGGCCGGTCAGTCGTCCGGAGGCGTGCCGGTGCGCTCGCCAGACAGCAGACGAAGCGCGCCGCCGATCAGGCCGGACAGGAGCATCAGCGCGCCGAGCGCCATCAGCAGCAACAGCACGAAGGCGACGAGGACGAGGAAGGTGGTCATGGGCGAAGCGTACTCCAGATGCCGCCTGTGCGACCCATTGGTCATGCAGATCGACGATGCCCAGGCCCAGACTTGGTTCCCACGCTTGGACGTGCGTGGGCAAAAGCTCACGCCCCCGATGCCCGACCCCAGCGAACTGCTCACCGAGAGCACGCAGCGCCTCTTCGCAGACGGCATGGCTCCCGATGGCACGTCTTGGGTGCTGATGCGTGGGCAGAGTTGCCTGTGCGGCAGTGAGTGGTGGCGACAGCGGCTCTTCGCCGCGGATCACGGCGGGGCTGTCCGTCTCTCCCGGCAGCACGGTGACGCTTCAATGAGGCCGCGGCTGTTCGCCGCGGATCACGGCGAGTTCCGCAACAAGGCCATCCCGGATGGCGAGCTTCAATGAGGCCGCGGCTGTTCGCCGCGGATCACAGGTAAACATGATGGGTTAGCATATGTTCTCGAAGTGCTTCAATGAGGCCGCGGCTGTTCGCCGCGGATCACCCACAACCAGATCCACCATCGCTCGGTTCTCGTGCAACGCTTCAATGAGGCCGCGGCTGTTCGCCGCGGATCACATGCACGCACTCGACCACGAGCCCCTCGAGGGCGGGCTTCAATGAGGCCGCGGCTGTTCGCCGCGGATCACCTGCGGCGCCTGCGCGAGCATCACCGCGAGCGCTAGCTTCAATGAGGCCGCGGCTGTTCGCCGCGGATCACAGGCCAACGCACGGGGCACCACAGAGGCCGCCATAATGCTTCAATGAGGCCGCGGCTGTTCGCCGCGGATCACCGCGTTGCGCGCGCAGGAAGAGGCGCGACTCGCAGCGGCTTCAATGAGGCCGCGGCTGTTCGCCGCGGATCACTGTTCATTTCATAAGGTGCCAAAGGAGGCCACCGAGCTTCAATGAGGCCGCGGCTGTTCGCCGCGGATCACCACTGGGTGGTCGGCGTTCCAGTCACTCGGCCGGAGCTTCAATGAGGCCGCGGCTGTTCGCCGCGGATCACCGCGCGCAGCGAAAGGACCGGCACTCAGTTCGTGCGCTTCAATGAGGCCGCGGCTGTTCGCCGCGGATCACACGAGGGTCTCGGTTAATCCCGGCCGCCAGCCGGAGGCTTCAATGAGGCCGCGGCTGTTCGCCGCGGATCACGACGCCTATGCAGGTGTACTCCGTGTACCGGTTCCCGAGCTTCAATGAGGCCGCGGCTGTTCGCCGCGGATCACCAAGGCAGGCCGCGAGGCTGAATTCGTCGGCCCTGCGAAATTCATCCAAGTGCCGGCAACGTCGTCAGCCACTCGCGCAACGGCGCACCGTGACCGACCTGGCGCCGCCGCCGGGCGC
>NZ_JACHHX010000009.1 GCF_014202935.1 Rehaibacterium terrae
GCCAGCTCCCGAATGGATCGGAGCGGATGGTTCGCCGGGACGAAGTCGGCAAGCTTGGCGACCGTGAACAACGACTCCTGAGTGACGTCTGCACCGCGCATCCCACGCCCTCCACTATGGCTGAGGTCGATATCGCAAACAGAGGGCTTGAAAGCAAGCTCTGGCGCGGGAGAATTTCAACAAGCTGCTAGGTCGGCCCGGTTCCAATTGGCCTGTTGATTTGCCAGGACCTGTGGGGTCTGGAGCCGATGGCCGAGACCACCGCGGCGGGTGCGCGCCTGGTGCTCGTGCCGAACGCCTCGCCTTTCGAACGCCACAAGCATGCCGAGCGCGATGCGCTCCTTGCCGAGCGTGCGCGGGACAACGGGACTGCCATCGCCTACGTCAATGTCGTGGGCGGGCAGGACTCTACGGTTTTTTGTCGGGGGCGGTCGTATTCTGCATGCCGTGCGCGACGGCGCAAAGGCATACCGGCCGCCCGCCGCGCGTCAGCCGCTGCGCAGCGAACGCCCGCGCCCGATGCCGTAATAGGCCAGCCCGGCCGCCTCGACCTGCGCGGGGTCGTAGATGTTGCGGCCGTCGAAGATCACAGGCTCACGCAGGCGCTCGCGCAGCGCGACGAAGTCCGGACTCCAGAACGCCTTCCACTCGGTCACCACCGCCAGCGCATCGGCGCCATCGACGGCAGCCTGCGCGCTGTCGCACAGTGCCAGATCGGCACGCGCGCCGAAGATCCGGCGCGCCTCGTCCATCGCCTCGGGATCGTAGACGCGCACCTTCGCGCCGGCCTCCCACAGCCGCTGCAGCAGCGCGCGACTGGGAGCCTCGCGCATGTCGTCGGTGTTGGGCTTGAAAGCCAACCCCCACACCGCAATGGTGCGGCCGGACAGCCGGCCGCCGAAATGGTGGGCGATCAGCTCGAACAGCTTGTCCTTCTGGCGCCGGTTGACCGCCTCGACCGCATCGAGGATGCGCGGCTCGTAACCGTGCTCGCGTGCCGTACGCCCGAGTGCCTGCACGTCCTTGGGGAAACACGAGCCACCATAGCCGACGCCGGGATAGATGAAGTGATGGCCGATCCGCGGATCCGAGCCAATGCCCCGGCGCACCATCTCGATGTCGGCGCCGACCCGCTCGGCGATGTTCGCCATTTCGTTCATGAAGGAGATCTTGGTGGCGAGCATCGCATTGGCAGCGTACTTGGTCAGTTCGGCCGAACGCGGGTCCATCGTCACGATGCGCTCGTGGTTTCGATTGAACGGCGCGTACAACCGCTTGAGCAGCTCGACCGCGCCGGCGCTGTCGGCGCCGATCACGATGCGATCCGGCCGCATGCAGTCCTTGACCGCATCGCCTTCCTTCAGGAACTCGGGGTTGGAAACCACATCGAAATCGATCGTGACATCGCGCGCGGCCAGTTCGGCCGCGATGGTCTCGCGCACCAGGGCCGTCGTGCCCACCGGCACGGTCGACTTGTTGACCACCAGTGCCGGATCCGTCAGATGACGGCCAATGGTGCGCGCCACGGCCAGCACGTGGCTCAGATCGGCGCTGCCGTCCTCGTCGGGGGGCGTGCCGACCGCGATCATCAGTATCTCGCCGTGCGCGACGCCGACCCGTCCGTCGGTGGTGAAGTTCAACCGGCCCGCGGCACGGTTGGCGCGGACCATGTCCTCCAGGCCCGGCTCGTGGATCGGGATTTCGCCGCGGTTCAGGCGCGCGATCTTGGCGGCATCGATATCGACACAGCACACCTGATTGCCCACTTCCGCCAGACAGGCGCCGGTGACCAGGCCCACATAGCCCGTGCCGAACAGGGTGACGCGCATGACCGCTCCAGATCGGGAAAGTGCGAATGATGCCGCGTGGATTGTTACAGAAAGGTCGGAAACGTCGGGGCTCGGCCTGCCATCGGGGCAGGAGGCGAAGGCAGGTCGCCGCTCCCTTCCCATACGCGCCGGCATGCGGGTCCGCGCCGGGCGGTTCGAGGGATCGAGATCACCACGGCCGGGGCCGTAGCGCTCGAAGCCGGCGGCCGGCAGCACCGCCGCTGCGTCGCGTGGGGTTGTTGCGCCAGCACCGGCGCGGCTTCGCGCCACGCTGCCACGCCACGGCCGGTCGCCCTGCCGCAGTTGCACCCGGTTTCGCTCGCCTGACCGGCTCACGGGAGAGCCCGCGCCTGCAGGCGTGCACCGTCCGCGCCGGCCGCCCCAAACGCGAACGGCCGCCCGAGGGCGGCCGTCCGAGAGCGCTGCCTTGTCGGCTTATTCGGCCGAGGCGCTGTAGTTGAGGTCTTCCTTGATGCGTGCCTTCTTGCCTTCCAGGCCGCGCAGGTAGTACAGCTTGCCGGCACGGACCTTGCCCCGGCGCTTGACCTGCACCGAATCGATCATCGGGCTGAACGCCTGGAACACGCGCTCCACGCCAAAGCCGTGGGAGATCTTGCGGACGGTGAAAGCCGAGTTCAGGCCGGCGTTCTTCTTGGCGATGACCACGCCCTCGTAGGCCTGGACGCGCTCGCGGTTGCCTTCCTTCACCTTGACGTTGACGACGACGGTGTCGCCTGGGCCGAACTCCGGCAGCTTGCGCTGCATCTGCTCGGCTTCGAACTGCTGGATCAGATTCATGATTGCACCGACCGTGAATGTTGTTCTGGGTTACGCGTGCGCGTCGGAAAGTCGCGCATTATAGCGGGAAAACTTCTACCGATGCTAGGGCTTGGACGGTTTTTCGCCCAGCTTGGCCAGCCAGTCCCGCCTGAAGGCCTCCAGCAGGGCCTGGTCGGCCTTGGACAGGCTGATTCGGGCGAGCAGGTCCGGGCGTCGCAGCCAGGTCCGGCCCAGCGCCTGCTGGCGCCGCCAGCGGGCGATCGCGGCGTGGTCGCCCGAACGCAGCACTTCGGGCACCGTGCCCAATTCATGCTCGACCGGGCGGGTGTAATGGGGGCAGTCCAGCAGGCCGTCCTCGAAACTGTCCTGGGTCGCCGACTCGGCATGATGGAGTGCCCCCTCCTGCAGCCGGCCGACCGCATCGATGACGATGGCCGCCCCCAGCTCGCCCCCGGACAGCACGTAGTCGCCCACCGACAGCTCCTCATCCACCTCGGACGCGACCAGGCGTTCGTCGATGCCCTCGTAGCGGCCGCACAACAGGATCAGCCGCGGCAGGGCGGCCAGTTGCCGCACCTTGCGCTGGGTCAGCCGCTCGCCCTGCGGGCTGAGGTAGATCACCGGCGCCGGCTCGGGCGCCGCTTGGCGTGCTGCGGCCAGACAGGCGCGCAGCGGGTCGATCAGCATCAGCATGCCCGGCCCGCCACCGAACGGCCGGTCGTCGACCCGGCGGTAATTGTCGGTGGCGTAGTCGCGGGGGTTCCAGCACGCGACCTGCATCAACCCGCGCTCGCCGGCGCGGCCGACCACGCCCAGCTCGGCGGACTGGCGGATGAAGTCGGGAAACAGGGTGACGACGTCGATGCGCATCAGCCGGACTCGCAGGGAGAGCTTCGCCCCATGGCTTCGGAAACAAACAGGCGACGCAGCTCGCGTGCTCGATCGGACAGCCGCCCTCCGAGCGAGATCACAGGCCGCACTCGCCGCGGCCGTCGCGGCGGGCCAGCATGCAGCCGCCCAATCCCGAACGCCCGGGATCGGTCACGCAAGCGCTTTGCCCGAAGCACTCCGACGCTTCTCCGGTTTCCGAATTTCCCGTGCCCGGACGGCCAACCCGAACCCGCCCGTTCAGAACTCCGGATCCCAGTCGACCACGATCCGGCCGGCCTCGAGATCCACCGACTTCACATAGTCGCCGATCACGAAGGGAACCATACGCTCGCGCTCGCCCCGCACCACCATCACGTCGTTGGCGCCGGTGGCGAACAGGTGCGAGACGGTACCGAGCTCGACGCCCTCGACCGTGGACACGGCCAAGCCCTCGAGATCGACCCAGTAATACTCGCCCGGCCCGGGTGGTGGCAATGCCGAGCGCGACACCCAGATCTCGGCCCCGATCAGGGCCTGGGCCCGGTCGCGGTCTGCTATGCCGGGGAAGCGGGCGATGACGTTGCGGCCATTGTCGCGTCCGGTGACGCCGGCCGCCGGATGCTCGCCAGCCCCGGACCGCAGGGTCCAGGGCTGGTAGCGGAAGATGGCGTCGCGCGGGTCGGTGTACGACTCGAGCTTGAGCTCGCCGCGCACGCCGAACAAGCCCACGACCCTGCCCAGCAGGATGCGGCGCTCAGTGGCGTCCATCGACATCAGGCTTGCGCGGGGCGCAGGCCCGGGAAGGCTCAGGCCGCGGCCTGGCGCGAGGCTTCCCTGTAGAGCTCGCGGACCTTGTCGGTCAGCTGCGCGCCCTGGCCTACCCAGTGCTTGACGCGCTCGGTGTCCAGCTCGACGCGCTTCTCGTTGCCCGACGCGATCGGGTTGTAGTACCCCAGGCGCTCGATCGAGCGACCGTCGCGCTTGTTGCGCTGGTCGGTGACCACGATGTGGTAGAAGGGGCGCTTCTTGGCGCCGCCGCGGGTCAGACGGATCTTGACCATGTCGGTTTGCTCTGTAGTTCTCGGTAAGGCCAACCGCCCCAAGGGCGGGGCGCAGTGAATGGGGAATTCTAACCCCTTGTCCTGGAAATTGAAATCCCCGTGCGGCAGGCGCCGCTCCGCGGAGAGACCGGTCAGCGGAAGGGGAAGCGGCCCGGCCCGCGCCCGCCCATCATGCCCTTCATGCCCCGCATCAGACCCTTGAGACCGCCGCCGGACAGCTTGGACATCATCTTTTCCATCTGCTGGAACTGCTTGAGCAGGCGGTTGACGTCGGCCGGGGTGGTGCCGGAGCCGCGGGCAATGCGGGCGCGGCGGGAGCCGTTGAGCACCGCCGGATGGCGGCGCTCCTTCTTCGTCATCGAGTTGATGATGGCGATCATCCGCGGCACTTCCTTGCCGGTGATCTGGTTCTTGAGGTGCTCGGGCACCTGGCCGATACCCGGCAGCTTGTCCATCAGGCCGGCGAGGCCGCCCAGATTCTGCATCTGCTCGAGTTGGTCGCGCATGTCGTTGAGGTCGAACTTCCTGCCCTTGGCGACCTTCTCGGCCAGCTTGGCGGCCTTCTCCTTGTCGACGTCGCGCTCGACCTGCTCGACCAGCGAGAGCACGTCGCCCATGTCGAGGATGCGGCTGGCGATGCGGTCGGGATGGAACACGTCCAGCCCGTCCGGCTTCTCGCCCACGCCGATGAACTTGATCGGCCGGCCAGTGATGTAGCGCACCGAGAGCGCTGCGCCGCCACGGGCGTCGCCATCGGTCTTGGTCAGCACCACGCCGGTCAACGGCAGCGCCTCGGCGAAGGCCTTGGCGGTGTTGGCCGCGTCCTGGCCGGTCATGGCGTCGACCACGAACAGCGTCTCGACCGGGTCGATGGCGGCGTGCAGCGCTTGGATCTCGGCCATCATCGCTTCGTCGATGGCAAGGCGGCCGGCGGTATCGACCAGCAGCACGTCGACGAACTGCTTGCGCGCGGCCTCGATGGCGGCGCGGGCGATGGCTTCCGGCCGCTGGCCCGGCTCGGACGGGTGGAACAGCACGCCGACCTGCTCGGCCAGTGTCTGCAACTGGGCGATGGCGGCCGGGCGGTACACATCGCAGCTGACCACCATCACCTTCTTCTTGCGGCGCTCCTTGAGGTGCTTGGCCAGCTTGCCGACCGTGGTGGTCTTGCCCGCGCCCTGCAAGCCGGCCATCAGCACGACGGCGGGGGCGGGCACATTCAGGTTCAGATCGGACGCTTGCGCGCCCATCACCGCGGTCAGCTCGTCGCGGACGACCTTGATCAGTGCCTGGCCCGGGGTGAGGCTCTTGAGCACCTCCTGGCCGACCGCGCGCACCTTGATGCGCTCGATCAGCGCCTGCACCACCGGCAGGGCCACATCCGCCTCGAGCAGGGCGATGCGCACCTCGCGCAGGGATTCGCGGATGTTCTCCTCGGTCAGGCGGCCGCGGCCGCGCAGGCGCTGGATGGTGCCGGACAGGCGCTGGGTGAGCGATTCGAACATGGGGAAAAGCACGGCAGGAAAGCAGGATCGCGCAGTATATCGCGCCCGACTCTTCCCACCTTTCTGGTGGCGGTTCCGAGCTCGTCGCCGGCCGGGCCCGATTGGCCGTTAAACGCGGTCATGCCAAACTCGGCGCGATGATGACCGCCTTCGCCGCCATCGCGGCCTACCTGATCGCCACCCTGCGCCTGATCCGGCATGTCTACCGGCCCGGCGAGACCGGGCACGCCGGCCTGTTCGTGGGCGGCATCGGCACCCTGCTCCATTTCGCCGTCCATGGCGACGCCTGGCGCGTGGCCGGCGCTCCGGACCTGCACTTTTTTGCCGCGCTGTCGCTGGTCGGCCTGGGCATGGCGGCGCTGACCCTGCTGGCACCGTTCTCGCGCCGGCTGGATGCGCTGGGCGTGGTGGTCTTCCCGATCGCCGCGACCACATTGCTGCTTTACGCCCTGTTCGGCCGCTCCGGCGTCGTGGCGATGGATTGGCGGATCCAGCTGCACGCGTTCCTGGCCCTGCTGGCCTATGCCGCGCTCGCCCTCGCCGCCCTGCTGGCGATCCTGCTCTGGCTGCAGGAGCACGCCCTGCGCCAGCGCCGCTTCACCGGCCTGTTGCGCGCCCTGCCGCCCCTGACCCAACTGGAGACGCTGCTGTTCCGGACCATCGGCGCCGGTTTCGGCCTGCTCACGCTGGCACTGGTCAGCGGCGTGCTGTTCGTCGAGGACCTGCTCGCGCAGCACCTGGCGCACAAGACCGTGTTGTCGGCCCTGGCCTGGCTGGTGTTCGGCGGCCTGCTGCTCGGCCGCTGGCGTTATGGCTGGCGCGGGCGTCGTGCAGTGCGGCTGACCCTGCTGGCGATGTGCCTGCTCGGGCTGGCCTTCTTCGGTTCCAAATTCGTGCTGGAGATCCTGCTGCGCCGCGGCTGAGTCCGGCGCCTTCCCATGGACGACATCCCGCTCAGTCTGCTGTTCGGCGCCCTCGGCGTCCTGCTGCTCTTCTCGGCGTTCTTCTCCGGCTCGGAGACGGCGCTGATGTCGGTCAACCGCTACCGCCTGCTGCACCTCGCCGACGAGGGGCACCGCGGCGCCCGCCTCGCCAAGGCGCTGCTGGAGCAGCCCGACCGGCTCATCGGCCTGATCCTGCTCGGGAACAACTTCGTCAACATCCTGGCCTCGGCGGTCACCACCATCGCCTTCATCCGCATCGCCGGCGAGGCCGGCGTGCTGATCGGCACGGTGTTTCTGACCGTCGTGGTGCTGATCTTCGCCGAGGTGGCGCCCAAGACGCTGGCCGCGTTCCGCCCCGAGCGCATCGCGCTCACCGCGCCCTACGTGCTCTGGCCGCTGCTGAAGGGGAGCTACCCGATCGTCCGCGTCATCAACCTGATGGCCAACGGCGTGCTGCGCCTGTTCGGCCACCGCGGCGGCGAGCGCAGCGACGCGCACCTGTCGCAGGACGAGCTGCGTGTGCTGCTCGAACACGGCGGCAGCCTGATCCCCGAGGGCCACCGCCGGATGTTCCTCAACATCCTGGCGCTGGAAGATGTGCGGGTGGAGGACATCATGGTGCCGCGCAACGAACTGCGCGGGATCGACCTGGACAGCGACCCCGAGGCGCTGCGCGAGGAACTGGCGCGCTTCCCCTACAGCCGCGCCATCGTCTACCGCGGCGCCATCGACCAGGTGGTCGGCATCCTCAACCTGCGCTCCATGCTCGACCTGCGCGGCGACACGCCGCTCACCCCGGCGCTGATCGAGTCGCGCCTGCGCAAACCCTACTTCATCCCGGAGAGCACGCGCCTGCCGCAGCAACTGGTCGAGTTCCAGCGCCAGCGCCGGCGACTGGCGCTAGTGGTCGACGAGTACGGCGACCTGGTCGGCCTGATCACCCTGGCCGACATCCTGGAAGAGATCGTCGGCGAGTTCACCACCGAGCCCAAGGCCAACACCCGCCGCATCGAGCACCAGCCCGACGGCAGCGTGCTGGTCGACGGCCGTATCGCCGTGCACAGCCTCAACCGGCGGCTGGGCTGGGAGCTGCCGACCGAGGACGCCAACACCCTGAGCGGCCTGATCGTCAGCCGGCTGGAAGCCCTGCCCCAGCCCGGCGACGAGCTTGAGATCGAGGGCCTGCACATGCGGCTGGAGCTGGTGCGCGACAACGTGATCCGGCTGGTGCGCATCCGGCCGCAGCACGGCAGCACGACGGAAAACCAGTGATCGCGCTGGTTCACTCGGCCGCCTCCAGCGCCTGCGCCAAACGCTCGACCGCGATCACCTCCATGCCCTTGAACGCGCCCTGCTTCGGCGCGTTGGCGCGCGGCACGATGGCGCGCCTGAAACCGTGCGTGGCGGCTTCCTTCAGCCGTTCCTCGCCATTGGGCACCGGGCGGATCTCACCGGACAGACCGACCTCGCCGAAGGCGACGGTCTTCTCCGCCAGCGGTCGGTCGCGCAGCGAGGACAGCACCGCCAGCAGCACCGGCAGGTCGGCGGCGGTCTCCTGCAGGCGGATGCCGCCGACCACGTTGACGAACACGTCCTGATCGAACACACCGACACCGCCGTGCCGATGCAGCACCGCCAGCAGCATCGCCAGCCGGTTCTGCTCCAGGCCGAGCGCGACGCGACGCGGATTGGCCAGCGGGCTCTGGTCGACCAGCGCCTGCACCTCCACCAGCAGCGGCCGGGTGCCTTCGCGGGTCACCATCACCGCGCTGCCGGGCTGCGCCGTGCGGCTGCCGGAGAGGAAGATCGCCGACGGATTGGGCACCTCGCGCAGTCCCTTGTCGCCCATCGCGAACACGCCCAGCTCGTTGACCGCACCGAAGCGGTTCTTGAACGCACGCAGCACGCGGAAGCGGCTGCCCGACTCGCCCTCGAAGTACAGCACCGCATCGACCATGTGCTCGAGCACGCGCGGGCCGGCGATGCCGCCCTCCTTGGTGACATGGCCGACCAGGAACACACTGGTGCCGGTCTCCTTGGCGAAGCGCACCAGCCGCGCCGCGCTTTCGCGCACCTGGCTCACCGAACCGGGCGCGGCGGTGAGCAGTTCGCTCCACAGTGTCTGGATCGAATCGGCCACCAGCAGGCGCGGCGCCGGGGTCGCCCTGGCCGCGTTGGCGAGGATCTTCTCCACGCAGGTTTCGGCCAGCGCATGCAGCTTGTCCAGCGGCAGGCCGAGCCGCTGCGCGCGGCCGGCGACCTGCGCCAGGCTTTCCTCGCCGGTGACGTACAGCGCCGGCACCCGTGCCGCCATCAACGCCAGCGCCTGCAGCAGCAAGGTCGACTTGCCGATGCCCGGATCGCCGCCAACCAGCACCACCGAGCCCTCGACCAGACCGCCGCCGAGCACCCGGTCCAGCTCGCCGATGCCGGTCGACAGGCGCTGCTCGACCGCCTGACCGACGTCCCACAGCGGGGTGATCGCCTCGCCGTCGACGCGTCCCGCCCAGGAACCGTGGCGCACGGCCGGCCTGCCGGCGGCCGCAGCGGGCTCGACCACGAATTCCGACAGCGTGTTCCAGGCCCCGCACTCGCCGCACTGGCCCTGCCACTTGTTGAAGGAGGCTCCGCACTCGGAGCAGACATAGGCGGTCTTGGCCTTGGCCATCGCACGCGACTCGTCCGTGAAGGGAAGGACGGCTAGGTTAACCGCGCGCCGTCGCAGCCGGCGAGACGCGGATGGACGCGAAAAAGCAAGGTAATTCCTAGCCTTTCCGGACCAAAGTTGGCTTGAGTTGCTGGATCGAAGTACCCCTCACAAGCCTTGAAAGCAGGGGTTTGAGGTCTTCGTCCCGATGGTTGTAACGGTAGCAAACTTCCCCCAGGTACAGATGGAAGTACTGCCAGGGCACGCCGCGGTACGGATACAGCCAATTCTTGGCGTAGCTCCAGAAACCTTCGATGCCGTTGATGTGGTCGCGCCCGACCGGTCGGCCCTTCTCCTTGCGGATCATCACGTGCTCGCCGCGCAGCTTCAGGGTGGCGTAGGCCTGCCATTCGTCGGTGTAGTACAACGCGCCCTCGCGGGTGTGGACGTCGATCTTCTCCATGATCGATCGGCGGTCGTGCGCCGGGATCGGCATGGCCTTGACCCGGCCATTGCGCTTGATGATCCCGAACACGATCACCTTGCCGGCCGCGCCCCAGCCGCGCTTGCCTTTTCGCGCACCCCGTGGCGGCTGAGGCGCACGAAAGCCACAAGCTGGAAAAGCTGTGCCGCAACATCACGCGCCCGGCGATCAGTGAGCAGCGACTATCAATCTCGCTGCAGGGCCGGGTGCGTTAGGCGCTCAAGACGCCGTGGCGCAACGGCACCACACACGTGGCGTTCGAGCCGGTGGAGTTCATCAGCAAACTGGCGGCGCTGATCCCACCGCCGCGCGCGCACCTGACCCGCTTCCACGGCATCTTTGCCCCGAACGCGAACTTGCGCGCGCAACTCACGCCCGCGCATCGCGGCAAAGGCTGCAATGCGGCGAGTGAAGCCACCAACCCGGATGACCGAACGCCCGACGAGAAACGCCGCGCGATGACCTGGGCGCAACGGCTCAAGCGCGTCTTCGGTATCGACATGGAAACCTGCGTCCACTGCGGCAGCCAGGTGAAGATCGTCGCCAGCGTCGAAGAGCCGCAGGCCATCCGCGCCATCCTCGACCATTTCGAGAAGCACGGCGCGCTGGAGCAGGCGCACTGCCGCCCCCGACCGCGCGGGCCGCCGGCGGCGGCCGTGTAATCGCCAACTCGTCCCAACTCGTTTGATGCGGCGACCAGCACCAGCCGCATGGCTGCGCTCGGCCGGCTGTCGGGAATTGGCGCGAAACGGCCGTGGCTTGCGAAGCAGCGGGTCCGCGTCGCGCCGGAATCCCCCCTTGCGAGCGTCCGGTCCGCGCCCGAACCGGCGCTTGCGCGCCCCCGCCTACCCGACAGACTGCCCGAAAAGAGCGTTTGAACTACCTGTACTCATACTTCGCGCCCGTAGCTCACCCGGATGGAGTAGTGGCTTCCGAAGCCATTGATCGGGGGTTCGAATCCCTCCGGGCGCGCCAATCCCAGGGTGTCAAACGCAGAACGGGTGCCCTCGCGAGCGCCCGTTCTTCATGCCCGGATCATGGCCGGGCTTACCACTGGGCGCGCAGGAAGCCATGGGGCAGCAGGTTTGGGCAGGCTTGCGTTTCGCCGATGAGGCGTTTTTGCTTCCGGTTAGACTGGGCCAGCCGGCCCTCCGGCAGACCGTGAGGACATGTGGATGAGGCGAGTGCAAGGGAGAGGGATGGGAGGCGCGGGTCGTCTTCTTGTCGCGTTCCTGCTCTTGCTGCTCGCCGCCATGCCGCTGGCTTTCGCTGGCCTGCCATCCACGCCGGCCCTTTCCGCTTCCGCTGGCTTCGAGCGGGTGGGCGACCCGGTCAGCGTGCCGGATGGTGTGGTCACCTCGCTGGCCGAGGATCACAACGGCCTGCTCTGGATCGGCACCATGGATGGCCTGGTGCGCTTCGATGGGGTGGATTTCCAGCGCTTCCGCCGCGGTGAACCGGGTGTCGAAGGCCTGAGCGGCAATCTGGTGCGTGCCCTCCTGGTGGATTCCCGCAACCGACTCTGGGTAGGGACCGAGGCCGATGGTGTCTCCGTGCTCGACCCCGACACCGGCCGCTTCACCGCGATGCATACCGGTTTGCAGCCTGGCACGGCCTCAGCCGTGCGGGCCTTGGCTGAGGATGCGGAGGGCCGGATCTGGCTGGGAACGACCGGCGAGGGCCTGCTGTCGGTGCGTCCCGATGGGGTGGTTCAGCGGCTGATGGCCGATGACGATGCCGGCGATGGGCTGCGCGACGATCGCATCGCGGCACTGGCAGCCGCGCCGGATGGCAGCCTGTGGATCGGCACCTGGCAGGGGCTGGCGCGTTTGCGCCCTGGTCAGGAGCGGCCCGAGTCAGTGCCGCTGGTGGATGCCGCCGGACGCGCGGTGAAAGCCGACCGCATCCGTGGCCTGTCCGTGGCTCCGGACGGCAGCGTCTGGGTGGGTGCACAACGCACCGGCACGGTGCGCCTGGCTCCGGATGGCCGTGGTGGCTGGCAGGCCGAGCGTCTCACGGAAGCGGTGCTGCTCTCGGCGCTGGCGCCCAGCGATGGCACGTTTTGGCTGGCCCATGTCGGCGGCATCGAAGTGTTCGATCTCGCCACCCGGAAACTGCTGGCCAGCCACCGCCACCGTCCGGAAGACCCGCGCAGCCTGGCCAATGCGGAGATCCGGGCCCTGCAGCAGGATCGAGCGGGCTGGGTGTGGGTGGGGACTTTCGGCGGCGGGCTGCAGCGCAGCAACCCGCTGAACCGCGCCCTGCTGTCCCGGCGCATCGATCTTGCCGCAGATGCGCCGCTACGCAGCCTGAGTGTGGTGGCCCTGGCTGCTGCCAGGGATGGCGGCTTCTGGGCCGGAGTGGCGAATGAAGACGTGGTGCGCTTCGATACCGGCTTGCGCATCGTGGAGCGCCTGGGCCCGGCGCTGGAGCAGGCGAGCCGGCTGCCCTCGGCCCTGCTCGAGGATTCCATGGGCGGCCTGTGGCTGGCCACCGACCGCGGGCTGTTCCATCGCCGGCCCGGGGCCACGCACCTGCGTCCGGTACTGGCCGAGCGTTTTCCCGAAGCCACCACCACCCGGCGCCTGGTGGCCGATGACGCAGGCGGGCTGTGGATTGCCACCGGCGACGGCCTGTTCCACCTCGATGCCGAAGACCGTCTCCGGCGGATGCAACGGGCAGACAGCAGGACTGCCGGGGCTACGGTGAACGCCATCGAGCGGGCCGATGGTCCGGGCGAGTGGTGGGTGGGCACCAGTGTCGGGCTGTTTCGCCTCGAGGCTGGCTCTGGCCTGCTCTGGCCGCTGGAACTGCGCCTGGCGGATGGCCGGGTGCCGCCCTCGCGCAATGTGCTCGGTCTGGGACGCGATGGCCGTGGCGGTTGGTGGATCGATGCCGACGGCCTGCTGCGGGTGGACGTGGTCGAGGGGAACGTCGTGACCGTGGACCCGGTCAGCCAGCGCCTGGGCTTCGGCGAGTCGGCTTTCGGGGCCAACCTGCTTGCCGACGCCCGCGGCCGGATCTGGACCCAGCGTTTCGTCTACGACCCGGCGCGGGATGCGATGCACCGACTGTATCCGTCCGATGGCGTCGACATCGGTACCGGCTGGTTTCGTTCCTATGCCCGGCTGAGCGATGGCCGTTTCGTTTTTGGTGGCAACGAGGGCCTGCTGCTGGCAGACCCCGGCTTGTTCACGCCGGACGCGCGGCCTCCACCGCTCGTCTGGACCCGGCTCTGGGTGGACGGTGAGCCGCGGCCGATCGGTGCCACCCAGGCGCGGCTCGATTTGCCGGCCGGCTTCGACAGCCTGGGAATTGCCTTTGCCGGTACCGACCTGGTGGCCGGGCGGCTGGTCCGCTACCGCTACCGGCTCGGTCCGGAGGGGCCCTGGCGCGAACTGGCGCCGGGCCAGCGCTTCATCGGCTTTGGCCATCGGGCCCCCGGCGGCTGGCGGCTGGAAGTGGAGGTGAGTGACCGCTCCGGAGCCTGGCAAGGGGAGACGCGGGTGCTCTACCTGACGGTCCCGCCCTTGTGGTGGCAGCGTCCTGTGGTCTGGGGCGGTGGCGTGCTGCTGCTTGCCGGGCTCCTGTGGGGGCTGGTGCGCTGGCGTACTGCACGCCTGCTGGCAGCCCGCGAGTGGCTGGAGCAACGGGTGAGTGAGCGAACGGCAGCGCTTTCAGAGGCATTGGCGGCCCTCGCCGAAAAGACCCAGGCCTTGCAGGAGGCCAGCCTCACCGATCCGCTCACCGGCCTGCGCAACCGCCGCTTCCTTGCCGCCGAGATGCCGGCGGAGCTGGCCCGCAATGTCCGCCTGCGCGAGCGGGTGCCGGCCACGGAGGCGCTCGATCTGGTGCTGCTGCTGATCGACATCGACCGCTTCAAGGAGGTCAACGACCAGCATGGCCATGCCGCCGGCGATGCCGTGCTGGTGGAGTTCGCCCGCCGCCTGCGCGAGCTGTTCCGCGCTTCCGACCTGCTGGTGCGCTGGGGCGGCGAGGAGTTCCTGGTGGTGGTGCGCGATGCCCGCCGTGACGAGGCGCCGGAGATCGCCGAGCGTCTGCGTCGCGCGGTGGCGGACACGCCCTTCCTCCTCCCGGATGGGCAGCACCTGCAGCGGACCTGCTGCATCGGTTTTCTCCCCTTGCCCTGGGCTGGGGAGGGCAACCTGACCTGGGACGAGGCGGTGGCCCTGGCTGACCTGGGGCTGTATGTGGCCAAGCAGTGCGGACGGGATGCCTGGGTGGGCTGGGAGGGAGTGCCGGGGGCTTTACCCCCCAGACCGGAAGCCGGCAGCAGTTGGGCCGATGCCGTTTCTGCGGCCATGGCGCAGGGCGAACTCCGGAGTGTGTGCCGCCTGCCACCCGCGGTGGTGCTGGCAGCGCTGGACAGGCTTTCCGAGCTGGCGCGGAGTTGAAGAAGGCCCTGGCTGGCTTCAGGCGCCAGCACCTGCCGCGGGCCCGCCCAGGGCTGCCGTGAGCCGCTCGAACAGGCCGCCGCTGCGCCGTACCGGCCTTTCGATGCCGGCGCGCAGCACCGCTTCGCTGGCGTGCAGGGTGAGTGCGTGGCGGGCCCGCGAGGCGGCGGTGTAGAGCAGCTCGCGCGAGTGCAGCGGGTGCTGGGGGTCGTCCGGCAGCAGTACGGCCACCGTCCCGTATTCCGAGCCCTGGCTCTTGTGCACGGTCAGCGCGCAGGCCGGGGCATGCGCCGGCAGGGCGCCCAGGGGGAAGGCGCGCGGGCCGTCTGCGGTGTCGAACCAGGCCCGCAGGCCGGCCATCGGCATCGAGGAGGCAGAGGCCAACATCACCTACGCGTTCAAGACGCCGTGGCGCAACGGCACCACGCACGTGGAGTTCGAGCCGGTGGACTTGATGGCGCACATCCCTGTGCGCCACCCTGCGGGCGACCTGCGGTCGTCCAAATCGGCAATCCTGCCGATTTGTCATCGCCAAGCTGGCGGCACTGGTTCCGCCGCCGCGCGGGCCACCGGTCGTGGCCGTGTAATCGCCAACTCGTCCCAACTCGTTTGATGCGGCGACCAGCACCAGCCGCATGGCTGCGCTCGGCCGGCTGTCGGGAATTGGCGCGAAACGGCCGTGGATGGCGAGGGAGCGGGTCCGCGTTACGCCGAAATCCCCTTTGCGAGCGTCCGGTTCGCGCCCGAGCCGGCGCTTGCGTGACCCCCCGCCTACCCGACAGACTGTCGAGAAAGGGCGTTTGAATTTCCCATACCCCCAATGAACATGACCATCAAGATCGACCCCCGCCTCGCCGAATGCCTGAAGCGGGGCAACCCTGGACTGTCGCTGGTGGAGGTGATCCACCGGGCCATCGGCCGCGAGGCAGTGCGCTGCGGCGTCCTGGAGATGGAGCCTCTCCCCGAGGTCGTCATCCCGGACGACGCCGTGCCAATGACCCCACAAGGGGTCGCTGCGCTCAAGGCAGCGGCGGGCTTGTAGCAGATGCGAAAAACCCGGCCACAAGGCCGGGTTTTCTTTGGTGCGCCCGGCACGGGCGCACCAAAAGCAAAGGCCCGCCAGACGGCGGGCCTTTGCTTGCGGCTGGTGCCGGAAACAGGAGTCGAACCTGCGACCTACGCATTACGAATGCGCCGCTCTACCAACTGAGCTATTCCGGCGAAGGGCGGAATTCTAGGCCCGCCCCCGAAGCGGGTCAATTCACCAGGCTGATGCGCAGCTCCTTGGGCAGGGCGAAGACCATGTCCTCGGGCTTGCCGTCGAGGTCGCGCACGGCACCGGCGCCGAGCTGCTGCAGGCGGGAAATCACGCCCTGCACCAGCACCTCGGGGGCGGAGGCGCCGGCGGTCACGCCGATCGCGCGTTTGCCCTCCAGCCAGCGCGGGTCGATGTGCTCGGCACCGTCGATCAGGTGCGCCTGCACCCCCTCGCGCTCGGCCAGCTCACGCAGGCGGTTGGAGTTGGAGCTGTTCTTCGAGCCGACCACCAGCACCAGGTCGCACTGCCCGGCCAGCACGCGCACCGCGTCCTGGCGGTTCTGGGTGGCGTAGCAGATGTCGTCGTTCTTCGGCCCCTGGATCGCCGGGAACCTGGCCTTGAGCGCCTCGATGATGCCGCGGGTATCGTCCACCGACAGCGTGGTCTGGGTGGTGTAGGCGAGATTGTCCGGCTGCGCCACCTCCAGGGCGGCGACGTCGTCGAGATCCTCGACCAGATAGATGCGGCCCCCGCCCGACTGCGCATCCCACTGCCCCATCGTGCCCTCGACCTCGGGGTGGCCGGCATGGCCGATCAGCACCATGTCGCGGCCGGCGCGGCACTGGCGGGCGACCTCCAGGTGCACCTTAGTCACCAGCGGGCAGGTGGCGTCGAACACCTTCAGGCCACGGCGCGCGGCTTCCCGGCGCACCGCCTGCGACACGCCGTGGGCGGAGAAGATGACCGTGGCGCCATCGGGCACTTCGTCCAGTTCCTCGACGAAGATCGCGCCGCGCTGCCTGAGGTCGTCGACCACGAAGCGGTTGTGGACGACCTCGTGACGCACGTAGATCGGCGCGCCGAGCGTCTCGATGGCGCGCTTGACGATCTCGATGGCGCGGTCGACGCCGGCGCAGAAGCCGCGGGGGTTGGCGAGCAGGATGTCCATGCCGCTCATTGTCCTCCTTTGCGCGGTATCAGGCCGAACAGGGCGATGCCGATGGCGCCGGCGACGATGGCGGCATCGGCCAGGTTGAAGGCCGGCCAGTGCCAGCCGGCGTAATGCCAGTCGACGAAATCGACCACATGGCCCCAGCGCAGACGGTCGTGCAGATTGCCGAGCGCGCCGCCGATCACCAGCGCGAACGGCAGCGCCGTGCGCCAGTCGCCGCGCGGGGTGCGCGCCAGCCAGAACACGAGCAGGCTGCTGATGCCGACCGCCAGCACGGTGAACAGCCACCGCTGCCAGCCACCGGCACCGGCCAGGAAGCTGAACGCCGCGCCGGTGTTGAAAGTCAGCGTCCAGTTCCAGAGGCCGTCGATGAACGGCACCGGGCGGTGGTACTCCAGATGCGCCAGCGCCAGGTGCTTGGTCCACAGGTCCAGCGCGATCACCAGCGCGGACAGCGACAGCCAGGGCAATGCGTTGGGTTTTGCCATCTTCATCAGAACCAGCGGCGGACTTCGCCGGCGCCCTCGACGTTCTCCACGCAGCGGCCGCAGATTTCCGGGTGCTCCGGGTTGGACCCGACATCGGCGCGATAGTGCCAGCAGCGGATGCATTTGCCGTGGTCGCTGGCGCGGGCGCGGACCCACACCTCTCCACCCTCGCCGCGCACGGCTTCGGCAGGCCTGGCCGAGATTGGGTGCAGGTCGAGCCTGGAGGTGATGAACAGGAAGCGCAGCTCCCCGGCGACCGTGCCGAACCGCGCCAGCGTGGCATCGTCGACATACAGGTCGACCTCGGCTTCCAGCGAGGCGCCGATCGCGCCGCCGGCACGCATCGGTTCGAGCACCTTGGAAACCACGTCACGCAGGGCCAGCAGCGTATCGAAGTCGGCCGCCGACAGCACGGCATCCGCCGGCAGCGGCGCCAGCCCCTCGTACCAGGTGGTGAACAGCACGTTCTCCTCGCGCCCGCCAGGCAGGTAACCCCACATCTCGTCGGCGGTGAAGCTCAAAATCGGCGCGATCCAGCGCACGAAGGCCTCGGCGATATGGAACATCGCGGTCTGCGCCGAGCGCCGGCCCGGACTGTTCTCGGGCATGGTGTAGAGCCGGTCCTTGGTGATGTCCAGGTACAGCGCGCCCAGATCGACGCTGCAGAAGTTCACCACCCCCTGCACGATCTCGGCAAAGTCGTAGCGCTCGTAGGCGGCGACGATCTTCTGCTGCAGCTCGTGGGCGCGATGCACGGCCCAGCGGTCGAGCAGCACCATGTCCTCGTGCTTCACCCGATGCCTGGCCGGGTCGAAGCCGGCCAGGTTGCCGAGCAGGAAGCGCGCGGTGTTGCGGATGCGGCGGTAGACGTCGGCGGTGCGCTTGAGGATCTCGTCGCTCACCGACATCTCGTTGCGGTAGTCGGTGGCGGCCACCCACAGGCGCAACACGTCGGCGCCCATCGCGTCCATCACCTGCTGTGGCGCCACCACGTTGCCGACCGACTTGGACATCTTGCGGCCGTGCTGGTCGACGGTGAAGCCGTGCGTCAGGCACTGTCGGTACGGCGCGGCGCGATCGATGGCCACGCCGGTCAGCAGCGAGCTCTGGAACCAGCCGCGATGCTGGTCGGAGCCTTCGAGGTAGAGGTCGGCCGGCTTGCCCAGGCCGCGCGCGGCCAGCACGCCCTCGTGGGTCACGCCGGAGTCGAACCAGACATCGAGGATGTCGGTGACCTTCTCGTAGTCGCCGGCCTCGGCGCCGAGCAGTTCGGCGGCGTCGAGCGCGTACCAGGCATCGATGCCGGACCGCTCGATGCGGTCGGCCACCTGGCGCATCAGTTCGACCGAACGCGGATGCGGCTCGCCGGTCGTGCGGTGGATGAACAGCGCGATCGGCACACCCCAGGTGCGCTGGCGCGAGATGCACCAGTCGGGGCGGCCCTCGATCATCTTGGTGATGCGCTCCTGCCCCCAGGCCGGGTACCAGCCGCCTTCGCTGCCGATGCGGGCGATTTCCCTTAGCGCGTCCGCGCGCAGCCCGGCCTTGTCCATCGAGATGAACCACTGCGGCGTGGCGCGGAACGCGACCGGCGACTTGTGCCGCCAGCAGTGCGGGTAGCTGTGGCGGATCTCGGCATGGGCGAGCAGCCGGCCGCGCTCGCGCAGCAGTTCGACGATGGCGGCGTTGGCCTTCCAGATGTGCTGGCCTTCGAACAGCGGCGTGCCCGGCAGATAGATGCCGTTGCCGTCGACCGGATTGACGGTCGCCGCGGGCAGCGAGGCGATCAGGTCGTACCTGAGGCCGACCGCGAAATCCTCCTGGCCGTGGCCGGGCGCGGTGTGCACGGCGCCGGTGCCCTCCTCGGCCGAGACGTGCTCGCCGAGGATCACCGGCACCACCCGCTCGTAGAACGGGTGGTGCAACTGGAACAGCTCCAGCGCCGCGCCCTTGGCGCGGCCGAGCACGGTCACGGTCTCGACGCCATAGCGCCTGAGCGCGGCCTCGGCGAGGTCGGCCGCCAGCACCAGCAGCACGCGCCTGCCGGCGCGAGGCGGGCCCTCGACCAGCACGTAGTCGAGCTCGGCGCCGAGCGTCACCGCCAGACTGGCCGGCAGCGTCCACGGCGTGGTGGTCCAGATCGGCACGGCGACGACGGCATCGTGCGCCTCGACGCCGAACTTCGCCGCCAGCGCCTCCGGCGCCAGCGCGTCGTAGGCGACATCCACGGCCGGCGAGGTCTTGTCGGCGTACTCGATCTCCGCCTCGGCCAGCGCCGAGCCGCAGTCGAAGCACCAGTGCACCGGCTTGACGCCGCGCGTGAGGTGGCCGTTCTCGACGATCTTCGCCAACGCGCGGACGATGTCGGCCTCGTAGCGGAAGTCCATCGTGCGGTAGGGATTGTCCCAGTCGCCCAGCACGCCCAGCCGCTTGAAGTCCTTGCGCTGGCCGTCGATCTGCTCGGCGGCGTACTCGCGGCACTTGGCCCGGAAGGCGGCGGCGTCGAGTTTGTCGCCGACCTTGCCGTACTTCTTTTCCACCGCGTGCTCGATCGGCAGGCCGTGGCAGTCCCAACCGGGCACGTAGGGCGCATCGAAGCCGGCCAGCAGGCGAGACTTCACCACCACGTCCTTGAGGATCTTGTTGACCGCGTGACCGATATGGATCGCACCGTTGGCGTAGGGCGGGCCGTCGTGCAGCACGAAGCGCGGCCGGCCCTTGGCCTTCTCGCGGATGCGCCGGTACAGGCCGGTGTCTTCCCAGGCGGCGAGCATCACCGGCTCGCGTTTGGGCAGGTCGCCACGCATCGGGAACCCGGTGGCCGGCAGGTGGATGGTGTGCTTGTAGTCCTTGCTCACGCGCTCTTTCGCTCGCTGTCGTTGGCCGTGCGGAGGATCTGCCGCGCACGCTCGGCATCGCGATCCATCTGCGCCACCAGGGTGGGCAGGTCGGGGAACTTCTGCTCGTCGCGCAGTTTGGCGACGAATTCCACCTCGATGCGGCGGCCATACAGGTCGCCGTCGAAGTCGAACAGGTGCACTTCCAGCCATGGCTCGACGCCGGCAACGGTCGGCCGGGTGCCGAGGCTGGCCACGGCTGGCCGCGCAGCCTCGCCGATGCCATGCACGCGCACCGCGAACACGCCGCTCAAGGGCGGGCGCTTGCCGGCCAGCCGCAGGTTGGCGGTGGGAAAACGCAGCGAGCGGCCAAGCTGGCGGCCACGCACCACCCGCCCCTCGATGCTGTAGGGCCGCCCCAGCAGGCGGGCCGCGCCGGCCAGATCGCCCCGCGCCAGCAACTCGCGGATGCGGGTCGCCGAGACACGCTCGCCATCGACCTGCACCGGCGCGATCGATGCGACGGTGAAGCCGGACTCGCACCCCAACGCCTCCAGCGCCGCCACGTCGCCCTCGCGTCCGCGGCCGAAGCGGAAATCCGGGCCGACCCAGACCTCGCGCGCCGCCAGCCGGCGCACCAGCACGCGATCGACGAACTCGCGCGCCGTCATCGCCGCGAAGGCGGCATTGAAGCGCAGCAGCCCGACCAGGTCGGCCCCCAGCGCCACCAGCCCGGCATGGCGCATGCGCGGCAGACTCAGGCGCGGCGGTGCGCTGTCGCCGGCGAAGAATTCTCGCGGCAACGGCTCGAAGCTGACCACCGCGGCATCCAGCCCGGCCGCGCGCGCGCGCGCGATCACGTGGCCCACCAGCGCCCGGTGCCCGAGATGCAGGCCGTCGAATGCGCCGATGCAGACCACGCTGCCGCGCGGGCTCAGCGACCCGCCATCGACGTCACGGAACAGCCTGCTCATATCCGGCCGAGTATAGCTGCACTGCAACATCAGCCGAGATGCCGGCGCCGGAAGCCGCTGCCGTACAGCACCGCGAAGAACAGCGCCGCCGCACCGCCGACCAGCACCGCCAGCCGCGCGATGCGCTCCCAGACCGTCCAGCCGCCCCACTCCGGCCAGGCCGCGAGCAGCGCCAGGACCGCCACCGTCATCACCGCACCGGACAGTGCCAGCCGGAAGCCGAACGCACGCCAGCCCGGCTGGGCGCGGAACACACCCTCGCGGCGCAGCCGCAGCCAGAGCTGCCCGGCATTGACCCAGCCCGCCAGCGCGCTGGCCAGTCCGAGCGCGGCGTGCGCGCCCGGCATCCGCGCCAGCGCCTCGACCAGCCCGCCCCCCTCTGCCCGCGCCTGCGCGCCCAGCGGCGTCAGCCACAGCAGGCCGGCAAGGAAGATCACGGTCAGCGCGGCGTTGACCAGCAGCGACACCACCGCCGCCTTCACCGGGGTGCGGGTGTCCTGGCGGGCGTAGAACGCCGGCGCCAGCACCTTCACCAGCAGGAAGGCCGGCAGGCCGACCGCCAGCGCGGTCAGGCTCAACGCCGCCATCCGCGCGTCCTCGGCGGTGAAGGCGCCGTACTGGAACAGCGCGGCGAACAGCGGCTGCGCCGCCAGCCCGAGCCCGAGACTGGCCGGCACGCCGATCAGCAGGCAGCTGCGCAGCCCCCAGTCCAGGCCGCGCGAGAAGCCCTCCGGATCGGTGACCGCGTGCTGGCGCGACAGGTGCGGCAGGATCACCGTGCCGATCGCCACGCCGAACATGCCGAGCGGGAATTCCAGCAGGCGGTCGCTGTAATACAGCCAGGTGACGCTGCCGGAAATCAGCAGCGAGGCGACCAGGGTGTCGAACAGCAGGTTGATCTGCGCCACCGAGGAGCCGAACAGGGTCGGCAGCATCAACGTGATGATCTTGCGCACGCCCGGGTGCGTGCCGCCCCAGCGCGGGCGCGGCAGCAGTCCCAGGCGCTTGAGCGCCGGCACCTGCACCGCGAACTGCAGCACGCCGGCCAGCAGCACCCCCCAGGCCAGCGCCTCGACCGGCTCGTCCATCCGCGGCGCCAGCCCCAGCGCCGCGAGGATCATCGACAGGTTGAGCAGCACCGGTGTCACCGCCGGCAGCGCGAAGCGGTTGAAACTGTTGAGGATGCCGCCGGCCAGCGCGGTCAGGGAGATGAAGAACAGATAGGGAAAGGTGATCCGCAGCAGCTCGCTGGCCAGCCGGTGCTGGTACTCGCCCCAGGCGAAGCCGGGCGCGAACACCGCGATCACCCATGGCGCCGCCAGCATCCCGAGCCCGGTGATGACCAGCAGCACGCCGGCCAGGCTGCCGGTGACACGGTCGATCAGCTCCTTGAGCGCCAGCGCGTCGTGCTTCTCGCGGTACTCGGCCAGCACCGGCACGAAGGCCAGCGAGAAGCTGCCCTCGGCGAACAGCCGGCGCAGGAAGTTGGGGATGCGGAAGGCGACCAGGAAGGCGTCCATCGCCGGACTGGCGCCGAACGCGCGGGCGAACACCACGTCGCGGACGAAGCCGGTGAGCCGCGACAGGAAAGTCATCGAGCTGACGATGGCGGTGGAGCGCAGCAGCCTCATCCCTGGCCTCGGGGAGATGGTCGTGGCGGGGGCGCAATTATTGACTCAAACCCCTGAATACCCCATACTTTCGCATCTTTATCCCAGCAATCCCAATTTTTCAGGAGCAACCACTGTGGCCAACATCAAGTCCGCCAAGAAGCGCGCCAAGCAGGCGGAAGTGCGCCGGGCCCGCAACGCCAGCGCGCGCTCGATGCTGCGTACCGCGGTGAAGAAGGTCATCAAGGCGCTGGACACCAACGACGTGGCCGCCGCCGAGGCCGCCTTCGCCAACGCCCAGCCGATCCTCGACCGCTACTCCGCCCGTGGCCTGATCCACAAGAACAAGGCCGCCCGCCACAAGAGCCGCCTCAACGCCCGCATCCTGGCGCTGAAGAACGCTCCGGCCGCCTGAGAGCTTCGCCTCAGGGGGTAGCAAAAAGCCGGCGAAAGCCGGCTTTTTCGTGGCCCCGGGGAAACCCGGGACCCTGCCAAAGCCGCTCCCGCGGCACCCGGATCAGGAATGGCTCCGCTGCCAGTCGGCCTCGGCCTGCGCCTCCGCCGCCTCGGCCTTGAGGCGATCGAAGAACTCCATCACCTTGAGCATGATCGGCCAGGTGCCCTCGCGCGACAGCGCCGAGACCACGAACCATGGCCGGGTCCAACCGAGCGCCTCGACCACGCCAGCGGCCCTGGCCTGCGCCTCCTCGGGAGTGAGCAGGTCGGCCTTGTTGAAGATCAGCCAGCGCGGCTTTTCGAGCATCCCCGGGTCGTACTTCTCCAGCTCGCGCTCGATCGCCCGCACCTGCGCAGCCGGGTCGCTGCCGTCCATCGGCGCCAGGTCGACCAGGTGCAGCAGCAGCCGGGTGCGCTGGACGTGACGCAGGAACAGCGCGCCCAGCCCGGCCCCGTCGGCAGCGCCCTCGATCAGGCCGGGGATGTCGGCGATCACGAAGCTGCGATCGGTCTCGATGCGGACCACGCCCAGGTTCGGGTACAGCGTGGTGAACGGATAATCGGCCACCCGCGGCGTCGCCGCCGACACCGCACGGATGAAGGTGGACTTGCCGGCATTGGGAAAGCCCAGCAGGCCGACATCGGCGAGCAGCTTCAACTCCAGCCGGATGTCGCGCTGCTCGCCCGGGGTGCCCGGCGTGGCCTTGCGCGGCGCACGGTTGATCGAGCTCTTGAAGTGCACGTTGCCCTTGCCGCCCTGCCCGCCGCGGGCGACCAGCAGGCGCTGGCCGTGCTCGGTCAGGTCGCCGATCAGCTCGTCGGTCTCGACCGCGATCACGGTGGTACCGACCGGCACCCGGATCTCGATGTCCTCGCCGGCCTTGCCGAACATCTGCCGCCCCATCCCGTTCTGCCCGCGCTGGGCACGGAAATGACGCTGGTGACGGAAATCGACCAAGGTATTGAGATTCTCATCGGCGACCAGCCAGACGCTGCCACCGTTGCCGCCGTCGCCACCGTCCGGCCCGCCGAGCGGGATGAACTTCTCGCGGCGGAAGCTGATGCAGCCGTTGCCGCCATCGCCGGCGGTGACACGGATTTCGGCTTCGTCGACGAATTTCATGGGAAGGGCCGAGTGCTGAGGTGAGGAACCGGGAAAAGCATCACAGCTTCGGCATCCCGGCGAAAGCCGGCATCCATTTTCCCGCGGCTGCCCCGGACGACAAGAAGAACGGATCGCGACAACGCCGGGCTGGCTGAACCATCGCCCCGGCGCCGCTCGCCGCTCCCGGAAAATGCAGAGCCCCGCCGAAGCGGGGCCCTGCGGGACGCGGTGCCGGCTGCTTCAGGCGGCCGGGACGACGCTGACGGTGCGGCGCTTCTTCGGGCCCTTCACGGAGAACTGGACCACGCCGTCCTCGAGCGCGAACAGCGTGTAGTCGCGACCGCAACCCACGCCCGGCCCCGGATGGAACTGGGTGCCGCGCTGGCGAATGATGATGTTGCCGGCTTGCACCGCCTGGCCGCCGTAGATCTTGACGCCGAGGTACTTCGGGTTGGAATCGCGGCCGTTACGGGTGGAGCCTACGCCCTTCTTCTGTGCCATGACTATTTACTCCTGCGCTCAGCCGCTGATGCCGGTGATCTCGACTTCGGTGTAGTGCTGCCGGTGGCCCATCTGCTTGCGATGGTGCTTGCGGCGGCGGAACTTCACGATGCGGACCTTGTCGGCGCGGCCGTGCGTCCTGACGGTGGCGGTGACCTTCGCACCCTCGACCTTCGGGGTGCCGACGGTGACCTTCTCGCCGTCGCCCAGCAGCAGCACATTGTCGAATTCGACCGTGCTGCCCGGCTCGGCATCGAGAAGCTCGACGCGGAGCACCTCGCCCTTCATCACGCGGTACTGCTTACCGCCGGTGACTACCACTGCGTACATGACCGGATGTCCTCTGTAGTTCTTTTACGGCCCTCGGGCCAGCCACTCGCCGCCCCTGCGGGCGGCAAAGAAGCGGCATTATGCGGGGAAATCCCTTCGCAGGCAAGCACTTCGGGGACCGGGGACCGGGGACCGGGGACCGGGGACCGGGGAAGAGCATCGCAGTCTCGTCATTCCCGCGAAAGCCGGACCGAGCGTAGCGAGGGCGTAGCCGCGAAGCGGCCGAGTCCGGGGACTTTCCAGCCCGGCAGCGTGGCGGGCGGCTGCCGGACTCCCCCTCTGCGGGATCGAAGGCGCCGGCGCTTTCCCGCCCCCGACTCCCGCCTCCCCGCCCTGCTAGACTGCCCTGTTCCGATCCACACGGAGACCCGGACGGACGCATGGACACCATCCGTATCCGCGGCGCGCGCACCCACAACCTCAAGAACATCGACCTCGACCTGCCGCGCAACCGGCTGATCGTGATCACCGGGCTGTCCGGCTCGGGCAAGTCCTCGCTGGCCTTCGACACCATCTACGCCGAGGGCCAGCGCCGCTACGTCGAGTCGCTGTCGGCCTACGCCCGGCAGTTCCTGTCGGTGATGGAAAAGCCCGACGTCGACCATATCGAGGGGCTGTCGCCGGCGATCTCGATCGAGCAGAAGTCGACCTCGCACAACCCCCGCTCCACCGTCGGCACCATCACCGAGATCTACGACTACCTGCGCCTGCTCTATGCGCGCGTCGGCACGCCGCGCTGCCCGGACCACGACTTCCCGCTGGCCGCGCAGACGGTCAGCCAGATGGTCGACCAGGTGTTGGCGCTGGATCCGGAGAAACGCTGGATGATGCTGGCCCCGGTAGTGCGCGAGCGCAAGGGCGAGCATGCCCAGGTGTTCGACCAGCTGCGCGCCCAGGGCTTCGTGCGGGTGCGGGTGGACGGCAGCGTGCACGAGATCGACCAGGTGCCGCCGCTGGCGCTGCGGGTCAAGCACACCATCGAGGCGGTGATCGACCGCTTCCGCGTCCGTGACGACATCAGGCAGCGCCTGGCCGAGAGCTTCGAGACCGCACTCAAGCTCGGCGACGGACTGGCGGTGGTGGTCGACATGGACGACCCCAAGGCCGCCGGCTTGCTGTTCTCGTCGAAGTTCAGCTGCCCGGTCTGCGACTACTCGTTGCCGGAACTGGAGCCGCGGCTGTTCTCGTTCAACTCGCCGGTCGGCGCCTGCCCGAGCTGCGACGGCCTCGGGGTGGCGCAGTTCTTCGACCCGGCGCGGGTGGTCGTGCACCCGGACCTGAGCCTGGCCGCCGGCGCGGTGCGCGGCTGGGACCGCCGCAACGCCTATTACTTCCAGATGATCGCCTCGCTGGCCAGACACTACGGCTTCGATGTCGACACGCCCTGGCAGGCACTGCCGGAGAACGTGCGCGAAGCGGTGCTGAACGGCAGCGGCGAGGAGGTCATCACTTTCACCTACCTCACCGAATCCGGCGGCCGCACCCAGCGCAAGCACCGTTTCGAAGGCATCATCCCCAACCTCGAACGCCGCTACCGCGAGACCGAGTCGCCGGCGGTGCGCGAGGAGCTGAGCAAGTTCATCAGCGAGCGGCCCTGCCCGGAATGCGCCGGAACCCGCCTCAACCGGGCCGCGCGCAACGTCTACGTCGCCGAGCGCACCCTGCCGGAGATCGTCCGCCTGCCGGTGGACGAGGCGCTGGCCTTCTTCGCCGACCTGACACTGGCCGGCTGGCGCGGCGAGATCGCACAGAAGATCGTCAAGGAAATCCACGAGCGCCTGCGCTTCCTGGTCGATGTCGGCCTCGACTACCTGACGCTGGAGCGCCAGGCCGACACCCTCTCCGGCGGCGAGGCGCAGCGCATCCGCCTGGCCTCGCAGATCGGCGCCGGCCTGGTCGGCGTGATGTACGTGCTCGACGAACCCTCGATCGGCCTGCACCAGCGCGACAACGAGCGCCTGCTCGGCACCCTGACCCGGCTGCGCGACCTCGGCAACACGGTGATCGTGGTCGAACACGACGAGGACGCGATCCGGCTGGCCGACCACATCGTCGATATCGGCCCCGGCGCCGGCGTGCACGGCGGCGAGATCGTCGCCCAGGGCTCGCTCGACGACGTGATGGCCGCGCCGCGCTCGCTCACCGGCCAGTACATGAGCGGCGCCAAGCGCATCGAGATCCCACGCCAGCGCAAGGCGGCCAATCCGACGATGACGCTGCGCCTGCTCGGTGCCAGCGGCAACAACCTGCAGGACGTCGACCTGGAGATCCCGGCCGGGCTGTTCGTCTGCATCACCGGCGTGTCCGGCTCGGGCAAATCCACGCTGATCAACGACACCCTGTTCCGCATCGCCGCCAACGAACTCAATGGCGCCAGCCACAAGCCGGCGCCGTTCCGCGAGGTGCACGGCATCGACCTGTTCGACAAGGTGGTCGACATCGACCAGTCGCCGATCGGCCGCACCCCGCGCTCCAACCCGGCCACCTACACCGGCCTGTTCACGCCGCTGCGCGAACTGTTCGCGCAGGTGCCGGAGGCGCGCGCCCGCGGCTACTCGCCGGGGCGCTTCAGCTTCAACGTGCGCGGCGGCCGCTGCGAGGCCTGCCAGGGCGACGGGCTGATCAAGGTCGAGATGCACTTCCTGCCCGACGTATACGTGCCCTGCGACGTCTGCCACGGCAAGCGCTACAACCGCGAAACCCTGGAAATCCTCTACAAGGGCCACTCGATCCACGACGTGCTGGAGATGACCGTCGAGGACGCGCTGGCGCTGTTCGAGCCGGTGCCGGCGATCGCCCGCAAGCTGGAGACACTGATGGACGTCGGCCTGAGCTACATCAAGCTCGGCCAGGCCGCGACCACCCTCTCCGGCGGCGAGGCGCAGCGCGTGAAGCTGTCCAGGGAGCTCTCGCGCCGCGATACCGGCCGCACGCTCTACATCCTCGACGAGCCGACCACCGGCCTGCACTTCCACGACATCGAGCACCTGCTGGCGATCCTGCACCGCCTGCGCGACGACGGGAACACCGTGGTCGTGATCGAGCACAACCTCGACGTCATCAAGACCGCCGACTGGATCGTCGACCTCGGGCCCGAGGGCGGCCACCGCGGCGGCCGGATCATCGCCACCGGCACGCCCGAGGACCTCGCCCGGCACCCGCAGTCGTACACCGGCCAGTTCCTGGCGCGGATGCTGCCCACCACCGGCAACAGGAAGAAGACCGCCGCATGACCCGCCGCCGCAAGAAGACCGAAGACGCCGCCGGCACGCCGGCCGCGAAGCCGCGCCGCCGCAAGCCGGCCAACACCCAGCCCCCGACGCCGGCGTCGGCGGCGCAGCCCGTGGCGGACGGCGCACCGCCGCTGCTGATGCGGGCGCCGATACCGGTGCGCTGGCGCGACTTGGACGCCTTCAACCACGTCAACAACGCCAACTACCTGACCTTCCTCGAAGAGGCGCGGCTGCAGTGGCTGCAGTCGCTGCCCGGCCCGTGGGTGAGCGAGGACGTGGCGCCGGTGCTGGCGGCGGTGCAGATCAACTACCGGCGTCCGATCGAGTGGCCCGCGCAACTGATCGTCGAGTTGTACGGCGAGCGTGTCGGCAACACCAGCATCACCATCGGCCACCGCATCGTCGCGGAAAACGACCGTGGCATCGTCTATTGCGACGGCAACGCCGTGCTGGTGTGGATCGACCGCCACAGCGGCAAGGCCGCCGAACTGCCCGACGCGGTGCGCCGCGGCTGCGGCGGCTGACCGGCGGCCAAGCCGGCCGCCACCCGGTCAATGATGGTGGTGGCCGTGGCCCGCGTGCGGATCCTCGCCGGCGTTGCGCTGCACCGGAAAGGCGGCGTCCACGGTGCGGCCATCGGTCAAGCGCAGCCGCAGGATCACCGTGTCGCCCTCGGCCAGCGGCTGGCGCGGCTGGATCAGCATCAGGTGCAGACCGCCGGGCTCCAGCACCGCCTCGCCTCCGGGCGGAATCTCGATCGCCGCCACCGGACGCATGCGGCTCACGCCATCGACTTCCTCGGTGCGGTGCATCTCGACCGACTCGAAGGCATTGCTGTCGATGCCGATCACACTGACGGCCTCGCTGCCGCTGTTACGCAGGGTGGCGTAGCCCGCCAGCATGGTCGCTCCGGGCGGCGCGGCGCGCACCCAGGCCGAATCGACGACGACATCCGCACTCGCGGCTGAACAGGCCGCGAAGAGCACGACCCCGAGGGAAATGAGCAGACGTTTCATCCGCCTATGATAGCCACTCCTGCGTCGCCGGAGGACCCGGGAGACCGCATCGGGACACCGTCATCCCGGTGCACGTCGGGACCGGACCCTCTTCGTGCCATGCCGCGCGGCGGTGGCAATCGTTCATCCAGGACCCACGGAGTGGAACCATGCAACGCGCCCTCGTCACCGCCCTGCTCGCCGCCCTCGCCACCCCCGCCCTCGCCACGCGCGAAGGCGGTGCCAGCCTGACCATTTACAGCGGCGATTACGACGCCGTCGTGCAATCCGCCGGCGGCTTTGCGCCTGGCCACGCGCTGGTGCGCGAACGGCACCGCTTCGAACTCGCCGCCGGCGCCAACCAAGTGCGCGTGGGTGGCCTGCCGCAGGCGATCGATGCCGCCGGTGTCGTGTTCCGTGCGCTCGGCGACGCGCAGGTCGGCAGCCAGCGCTTCGATTTCGCCCTGGCCGGGCAGGACGAACTGCTGCGCCGCGCCATCGGCCGCACGATCCGCGTCGAACAGGCGGTCGGCGGCGAACGGCTGCGCCATGCCGGCGTACTGCTGGCAGCCGGTGCCGGCCTCACCCTGGCGCTGCCCGACGGCCGGGTGAAAGTGCTGTCCGACTACGCCAGCTTCGAACTGGACGAACTGCCCGCCGGCCTCAGCGCCAAGCCGACCCTGCGCTGGGACGTGCAGGCACCGCGCGCCGGCAGCCAGCGCTTCGACCTCGACTATCCGACCGGCGGCCTGGCCTGGCGCGCCGAATACCTCGTCACGCTGGCGTCCGGCCGCGACTGCCGCCTCCACCTCGCCGCTGCCGCGCAGATCGCCAACCGTTCCGGCGCCAGCTTCTCCGGTGCGCAGATCACGCTGGTCGCCGGCCAGCCCAACCGCGTCGCCGCGCCGCCGGCGCCCAAGGCCATGCGCGGCGAGGCGATGATGATGGTGGCCGATGCACTGCCGACGCCGGAAGCCTCCGGCGAGTACCACGCCTGGCGACTGCCCGGCACGACCGATCTGCCCGACGCCAGCCTCCAGCGCGTGCCGCTGATGGCCGACGCGCGCGGCGTCGCCTGTGAACGCCGCTACGAGACGCGCGCCGGCTTCGGCGGCTGGCAGCCGCCCACGCCCATCGTCGAGCCCGGCTTCGGCGTGTCCGGCCGCCAGCCGGTGCTGGCCACGCTCGCCTTCGACAACCGCAAGGCGGCCGGCCTCGGCCAGCCGCTGCCGGCCGGCCGGGTGCGCGTGTTCGAACACGACGGCGCCCTGCTCGGCGAGGCGCTGCTCGCGCATACCCCGGCGAACGCGAAGGTCGAACTCGAACTCGGCACCGTCTTCGATCTCGACGCCGAGCGCCGGCGCGAGGATTTCCGCCTCGACCGCGCCGCCCGCAGCATGACCGAACGGATCAGCCTGACCCTGCGCAACGCCAAGCCGCAGGCCGCGACCGTGCGCGTGGTCGAGTCGTTGCCGCGCTGGAGCGAGTGGGAAATCGTCGAGGCCAGCGGCAAATGGGACAAGCGCGATGCCCAGAGCATCGCCTTCGAGGTCGCCGTGCCGGCCGGCGGCGAGACGACCGTGAGCTACACCGTGCGCTATCGTTGGGCTCCCGACGTCCGCATCCCATGAGGCCGACCATGCTCGAAATCAGCAGCCACGGCGCCATCCGCGAAATCCGCCTCGCCCGCCCGCCGGTCAACGCGCTGTATCCGCCGCTGCTGGCGCCGCTGCGCGACGCGGTGCGCGCCGCGCCGGAGGACGGCATGCAGGGCCTGGTGATCGCCGGCGGCCCGAACGCCTTCTCGGCAGGGCTGGACGTGCCCTACCTGCTCACTCTCGACCGTGCGGCGCTGCTGGACGCCTGGCGGGTGTTCTTCGAGACCGCACAGGCCATCGCCGAGTCACCGATCCCGGTCGTGGCCGCGCTCGCTGGCCACAGCCCGGCCGGCGGCTGCGTGCTGGCGCTGTGCTGCGACTACCGGGTGATGGCGCGCGGCCCGTTCCGCATCGGTCTGAACGAGGTGCAGGTCGGCCTGGCGGTCCCCGAGGGCATCCAGCACCTGCTGCGCCGCGTGGTCGGCGCCTACCGCGCCGAGCGGCTGATGGTCGCCGGCGCGATGCTCGAGTCGGAGGAGGCGCTGGCGGTCGGCCTGGTCGACGAGCTCACCGACGTCGACCACGTCGCCACCCGCGCCCGCGCCTGGCTGGAGGATCTGCTCGCCAGGCCGCTGCGGCCGATGCTGGAAACCCGCCGCCTCGCCCGCGCCGATCTGGTCGGCGCGCTGACCGACCCGCAGCGGCTCGACCTCGACCGCTTCGTCGACAACTGGTACCGCGACGACACCCAGGCGGTGCTGCACGCGCTCGTCGCGCGGCTGAAGAAATAGCCGCAGGCGCTGTGGGAGCGCCGCGCCCGCAGCACCGTGCACGCAGTCAGGCGCCGGTGGCGATCGGTCGCGCCGGATCGTCGATCCAGCCGCTCCAGGAGCCGGCATAGATGCGCGCGCCGCGCAGGCCGGCACGCTCCATCGCCAGCAAGGCCTGGCAGGAGGTGACGCCGGAACCGCACATCAGCACCACCTCGGACGGGTCGCGGCCGTCGATCAGTGCGCGATACCCGGCGGCCAGCTCCACCGGCGGACGGAAGCAGCCGTCGGCCTGCACATTGCGGACATAGGGCCAGTTCACCGCACCGGGAACGTGCCCGGCGCGCCGGTCGATCGGCTCGGATTCGCCGGAGAAGCGCTCCGGCGCGCGCACGTCGATCAGCCAGCCGGGCGGCTCGCCCAACCGGGCCTGCACGCTCGCGGCGGTGGCGATGCGGTCGCGGTCGAAGCGGCCCTGGTAACGAGCCTCGACGCACTTCCGCATCCTGGTTTCGGTCGGCAGGCCCAGTGCCAGCCAGCGTGCGTAGCCGCCGTCGAGCACCGCCACCTTCTGGTGGCCGAGCAGGCGCAGCAGCCACCACAGCCGGGCCGCGGCCATGGCGCCGTCGCTGTGGTCGTAGGCCACCACCTGGGTCTGCGGCGTGATGCCCCAGCGACCCAGCGTGGCGCAGAAGGCGCTTTCGTCCGGCAGCGGGTGGCGGCCTTCGCCCGGCCGCTTGGCACCGGAAAGGTCGCGGTCGAGATGGGCGTAACGGGCACCCGGAATCCGGGCCTCCAGCCAGGCGTGCTCGCCCGCATCCGGCGCCGCCAGCGAATAGCGGCAATCGACGATCACCACGTCCGGCCGTGCAAGGCCGATGGCGAGGGTCTCGGCAGCCACCAGCGTGGTCCAGCCCTTCATGGCGTCACCTCGCGTCGTGGGATCCGTGGGGTCCTGGGGCCATGGCGCAGCGTGCATCAGTGCCCTGTCAATTTCTCACGCAGATTGACCAGCATGGCGGCCGTCGCCCCCCAGATCCGGTAGTGGCGATAGCGGAATTCGTAGTAGTGCCGCGGCCGTCCGGCGTAATCGACCTCGACCCGGCGGCAGTTGTCCGGGTCGAGCAGGAAACCCAGTGGCACCTCGAAGGCCTCGGCCACTTCGCCGGGATCGATCACCGGCCGGTAACCGGCCGCCACCCATGCCACCAGCGGCCAGACGTGGTAGGCGGTGATGGTTTCGAACGGGTCGAGGAAGCCGATCGGGCGGGCGAACTCCGCCCCCAGGCCGACCTCCTCACGGGCCTCGCGCAGCGCGGCGCGCAGCGGGTCGCCATCGGCGGCCTCGATGCGACCGCCCGGAAAGCTCACCTGGCCGGCGTGGTGCCGCAGGGACTCGGTACGCCGGGTCAACAGCACCTTGAGGCCACCCTCGCGCAGCACCAGCGGCACCAACACCGCAGCCGGTATGCGCGGCTGGGCCGGCGGCACCAGATCGCGCAGATCGGCGGCGTTCCAGGCCGGGCCCATCGGCGGCGCATCCGGCGCATGCAGGACGCCGGCGAGGCGGTCGAGCACCCGGCCCGGATCGTTCACCTCCGCCTCACCTCGCGCGCCGGCAACACCTCGTCCATCAGCCGCAGGCGCTCGTCGTCGCCCATCAGGCTCCAGCGGGCGATCTCGTCGACATGGCGCAGGCAGCCCTGGCAATAGCCCTCGTCGTCGAGCGCGCAGACGCCGACGCAGGGGCTGAGGATGGCTTTGTAGACGGGAATCATCGGATACGAAAACGGCCGGGGAGCGCCCCGGCCGTCGATCGTCGCATCACCGGACGGAGAGCGCCCGGCGCTTACTTGACCTCGATCAGGCGCACGTCGAACACGACCGCCTGGTTCGGGCCGATCGGCGAGCGCGGCGAGTTGCCGTAGGCGTGTTCGGCCGGCAGATAGATCTCCCAGCGCGAGCCCTGGCGCATCATCGGCAGCACTTCCTGCAGCCCCGGCAGCGGCGCCTCGTTGACCTTGATGGTCACCGGCTGGTTGCCGGAATAGGTGCTGGCGAATTCCTGCCCGGTGTGCAGCGAGCCGCGGAAGTGGATCTGCACCTCGCTGGTCGCGCTCGGCTGGCGACCGTTGCCGTTCTCGATCACCCGGTACTGGATGCCGCTCGGCAGCACGGTCACGCCCTGCTTGGTGCGATTCTCGGCCAGGAACTTGTCGCTGGCGGCCTTGTTCTGGCTGGAGACGCGCTCGAACTCGGCACGGGCCTCGGCGACCAGCTTTTCCTGCATCGCGCGCAGGGCCTCGGCCATCTGCGGCTCGGGCACCGCCGGGTTGCGCTTGGCGTGACCGTCCTGGATGGCACGGATCACGGTGTTCATGTCCACGTCGAGCTTGCGCTCGTTGAGGTCGCGGCCGATCTCGTAACCGATCGCGTAGCTCAGCCTGCCCTTCTCGGACGTGGTGTCCTGCGCCGTCACGGCGCCGGTAGTCAGGGCCGCCAGCAGCGCGGCCGTCAGGCGCAACTTCATCAAAACCTCCGGTGAAAGTGTCGGAGCGGTCGCTACCACTCCGAGGGCGCAGTAGCATAACCGCGGCACGGCTGAACCGCCACTTAGCCTGACCGTGGCGCGGCCGCAGAGTTTCCCGACCCGTTTTTCCCTTTGTTTCCGGAGCGTTAAATGGCCTTCCAGAACCTGCTGACCGAGGATCGCGGCGCGGTGCGCGTGATCACCGTCAACCGCCCCGACAAGCTCAACGCCCTCAACCGCGCCACGCTCACGGAACTGCACCTGGCCTTCGACCAGGCGGCGGCCGACGACGCCATCCGTGCCGTCGTGCTGCGCGGCGCCGGCGAGAAGGCCTTCGTCGCCGGCGCCGACATCGCCGAACTGGCGGGCCTGAGCGCGGTGCAGGCGCGCGACCTGTCGCGGCACGGCCAGCGGCTGATGAGCAAGGTCGAGCGCCTGGGCAAACCGGTGATCGCGATGATCGGCGGCTGGGCGCTCGGCGGCGGGCTGGAACTGGCGATGTGCTGCCACCTGCGCGTGGCCTCGGAGAAGGCGAAGCTCGGCCTGCCCGAGATCACCCTGGGCGTGCTGCCCGGCTTCGGCGGCACCCAGCGGCTGCTGCGGCTGGCCGGGCGCGGCGCGGCGCTGGAACTGACCCTGACCGGCGCGCCGATCGACGCCGCCCGCGCCCATGCGCTGGGCCTGGTCACCCGCGTGGTCGCACCCGACCAGCTCGAAGCCGAGACGATGAAGCTCGCCGAACAGCTCGCCACGCTGGCGCCGCAGGCCGTGCGCGCCATCCTCGACACCGTGCTGGTCGGCGGCGAGAGCGCCATCGACGTCGGCCTGGAGTTCGAGACCCAGGCCTTCGGCGTGTGCTTCTCGACCGAGGACATGCGCGAGGGCACCACGGCGTTCCTGGAGAAGCGCAAGCCCGCCTTCTCCGGCCGCTGACTTCCCTCCTTGCCCGGGAGCGGCGGCTTCAGCCGCGACCTGGAAGCCAGAAGCGAGTGAAGAGGAGTGAGGAATGAGTGAAGACAGGGCTCGACGAGCCGACGCTTGCCCTCGTTGCTCGCGCTTCTTCACTCGTTTCTGCCTCCCGGGTCGCGGCTGAAGCCGCTCCACAGGAACACCATACGTCCATGCGCCTGCACCGCTTCCACGGCGGCCTGAAGCTGCCCGAGCACAAGGCCGAATCGACGGCCGCGCCGATTCGCGCCTGCCCGCTGCCGGCGCGGCTGGCGGTGCCGCTGGTGCAGCATGCCGGCGACGCGGCCGAAGCCTGCGTCATGCCGGGCCGGCGCGTGCGGCGCGGCGAGCGCATCGGCAGCGTCGGCGGCGTTCGCGGCTGCGACGTGCACGCGCCGGCCGCCGGAACGGTGATCGCGGTCGAGCCGCGCCCGCTGGCGCATCCGCCCGGCATCGACGCCCTGCACGTGCTGATCGAGCCCGACGGCAGTGACGAGGCCGTCGTCCTGCCGCCGTTGGACTGGCAGACGGCCGCGCGCGGCGAACTGCTCGCGCGCGTGCGCGACGCCGGCATCGCCGGCCTCGGCGGTGCCGGCTTCCCCACCGCCGAGAAACTCGCGGTGCCGCGCGAGACGCTGATTCTCAACGGTGCCGAGTGCGAACCCTACATCGCCTGCGACGACCGTCTGCTGCGTGAGCGGGCCGATCAAGTGCTGCGCGGGGGCCAGGCCCTGCGCCGGATCGTGGGCGCCGAGCGCGTGCTGCTGGCCATCGAGGAGAGCATGGCCGAGGCGCTGAAGGCCGCACATGCCGCGGTCCGGGCGCTGGGCGACGACGGCATCGAGGTGGTCGCGGTGCCGACCATTTATCCCGAAGGCGGCGAGCGGCAACTGATCCGCGTGCTCACCGGCCGCGAAGTGCCACGCGGCGGCCTGCCGCGCGACATCGGCGTGATCGTGCAGAACGTCGCCACCGCCGCCGCCGTCTGGCGCGCGGTGGCGCTCGGCGAGCCGCTGACCCGGCGCATCGTCACCGTCACCGGACGCGGCGTGGCCCGGCCGGGCAACTACGAAGTCGCCTTCGGCACGCCGGTGTCGCACCTGATCGCGCAGGCCGGCGGCTACACGCCGGAAGCGGCGCGCCTGCTGCTGGGCGGGCCGATGATGGGCGTGGCGCTGCCGCACGACGACTTCCCCATCGGCAAGACCAGCAACTGCGTGCTGGTGCTGGCACAGGACGACGTGCGTGACGCCGCACCGGAAATGCCCTGCATCCGCTGCGGTGAATGCGCGCGCGTCTGCCCGGCCCGGCTGCTGCCGCAGCAACTGCTGTGGCATGTGCGCGCCGAAAACTGGGAGCGCGCCCGCGCTGACGGCATCTTCGACTGCATCGAGTGCGGCTGCTGCGACCTGGTCTGCCCCAGCCACATTCCGCTGGTGCAGCACTTCCGCTACGCCAAGACCGAGCTGCGTCACCGCGACCGCGAGGCCGCCGAGGCCGCCGCCGCCAAGGCCCGCTTCCAGGCGCGCAAGGCGCGGCTGGAGCGCGAGGAAGCCGAGCGCGCCGCGCGGATGGCGGCGCGCAAGGCGCAGGCGGCGACGCCGGACGCAGTGGCGGCGGCGATCGAGCGCGCCAGGGCGCGCCGCCAGTCCAGTCCGCAGGAGTCGCAGGAATGAGGCAATTCCCCACCGCCACCGCACCGCACCTGCCCGCCGGCCGCAGCGTGCGCCAGGTGATGGCGCTGGTGCTGCTGGCGCTGTTGCCCGGCGCCGCCGCGCACGTGTGGTTCTTCGGACCGGGGCTGGTCATCCAGATGACGCTGGCGGTCGCCTTCGCGCTGGCCTTCGAGGCGGCCATGCTGCGCCTGCGCGACCGGCCGCTGCGGCCCTTCCTCGGCGACCTCAGCGCGCCGCTCACCGCGGTGCTGTTCGCGCTGTGCCTGCCGCCGCTGGCGCCGTGGTGGATCGCGGCGATCGGCATGTTCGCCGCCATCGTGTTCGCCAAGCATCTGTACGGCGGGCTCGGCTACAACCTGTTCAACCCGGCGATGGTCGGCTATGCCGTGGTGCTGGTCTGCTTCCCGCGCGAGATGACGCAGTGGCCGCCCCCGGCCGGGCTGGACGTGGCCGTGCCCGGTTTCGCCGACAGCCTGGCGGCGATCCTCACCGGCACCCTGCCGGCACCTTGGCAGTGGGACGCGATCTCCCGCGCCACCCCGCTGGACACGCTGCGCAGCCTCGCCGCGCAGGGCGAGATGATCCCCGACATCCGCGACAACCCGGTGTTCGGCACGCTCGGCGGCCGCGGCTGGGAGTGGATCGCCACCTGCTACCTGCTCGGCGGCCTGTTCCTGCTGTGGACGCGGGTGATCGACTGGCGGGTGCCGGTGGCGACCCTGGGCGGCGTGATCGCGCTGACCCTGCCGTTCTGGCTGGCCGACCCGGACGTGCACCCGTTCCCGCTGCAGCATGTGTTTTCCGGCGCACTGATGCTGGCGGCGTTCTTCATCGCCACCGACCCGGTGTCCGGCTGCACCACGCCGCGCGGGCGGCTGATCTTCGGCCTCGCCGTGGGCGTGCTCACGCTGGTGATCCGCCGCTGGGGCGGCTATCCCGACGGCGTCGCCTTCGCCGTGCTGCTGATGAACTGTGCCGCGCCCTGGATCGACCTGCACACGCGGCCGCGCATCTACGGCGAGTCACGCGGACGGAGCGGCGCGGCATGAACTTCACCCTGCGCCAGATCCTGTCCGCCGGCGCCCTGCTCGCGCTGACCGCGCTGCTGGCTGCCGGACTGCTCACCGGCGTCAAGGAGCTCACCGCCGGGCGCATCGCCGAAGCCGAACGGCAGGCGCAGCTGCGCGCGCTGGCCGCGGTACTGCCGCGCGACCGCTACGACAACGACCCGCTGGCCGACGCCATCACCGTGCGCGCGCCGGCCTGGCTGGGCAGCGACACACCGCTGCCGGTATGGCGGGCGCGCCGCGACGGGACCGAGACGCAGCTGGTGTTGCGCGCGCTCGCGCCGGACGGCTACAGCGGCTCGATCGCGCTGCTGATCGGCATCGGCCGCGACGGGCGGCTCGCCGGGGTGCGCGTGATCGACCACCGCGAAACGCCCGGCCTGGGCGATGCCATCGAAGCGGAAAAGAGCGACTGGATCGACCGCTTCATCGGCCGCGGCCTCGGCGACCCGCCGCCGGAGCGCTGGGCGGTGCGCAAGGACGGCGGCGACTTCGACGCCTTCGCCGGCGCGACCATCACGCCGCGCGCCGTGATCGCCGCGGTCCACCGCGCGCTGGCCTTCGTCGAGAAGCACGGCGACACCCTGTATGCTGCCGCGGCCGGCGCGGAGCTGCGCTTCGACGATGCCCCGGACACGCCCCGGCGACCCCGATGAACGACGCCCCCGCCCCCCGCACGATCCTCGAATACGGCCTCTCCAGCGGCAATGCCGGGCTGGTGCAGCTGCTCGGGCTGTGCCCGCTGCTGGCGGTCAGCAACAACGCGGTCAACGCGCTGGGACTGGGGCTGGCGACGCTGCTCGCGCTGATCGCCACCAATACCGTGGTGGCCTCGATCCGCCGCCTCACCCGCCGCGACGTGCGCATCCCCGCCTTTGTCATGGTGATCGCCGCGGTGGTGACCACCATCGAGCTGTCGATGCGCGCCTTCCTGCCCGACCTGCACGCCGTGCTCGGCCTGTTCGTGCCGCTGATCGTGACCAACTGCGCGATCATGGGCCGCGCCGAGGCTTTCGCCTCGCGCCACGACCCGGCACGCGCCGCGCTGGACGGCTTCGCGACCGGGCTGGGCTTCCTCGCCGTGCTGCTGGCGATCGGCCTCATCCGCGAGCTGTTCGGCGCCGGCACCCTGTTCGCCGGCGCCGGCCGCATGCTGCACCTGCCTTGGCTGGAACTCACCGCCATCGAGCACTACCGCGGCTTCCTGCTGGCGATCCTGCCGCCGGGCGCGTTCATCGTGCTGGCGCTGCTGATCGCGTTGCGCAACCGCTGGCAGGCGCGCCGCGCCGCCGCGTCCACGCACCCCATGGAGGCGGCATGAACAAGCCCGCGCCGCGCCGGACGCGCGGCCTGAGCCTGGCCGAGCGCCGCGAGCTGTTCTCGCGCCTGGCCGAGCTCAACCCGAAACCGACCACCGAGCTGGAGTACACCACGCCGTTCGAGCTGCTGATCGCGGTGATCCTGTCCGCGCAGGCCACCGACGTCGGCGTCAACAAGGCCACCCGCAAGCTGTTCCCGGTCGCCAACACCCCGGAGCAGATCCTCGCCCTCGGCGAGGACGGCCTGAAGCGCTACATCGCCAGCATCGGCCTGTTCAACAGCAAGGCGAAGAACATCATCGAGACCTGCCGCCTGCTGATCGAGCGCCACGGCGGCGAGGTGCCGCGAACCCGCGAGGCGCTGGAGCGGCTCCCCGGCGTCGGCCGCAAGACTGCCAACGTGGTGCTCAACACCGCCTTCGGCGAGCCGACCATCGCCGTCGACACCCACATCTTCCGGGTCGCCAACCGGACCGGACTGGCGCCCGGCAGGACCGTGCGCGAAGTCGAGGACAAGCTGCTCCGGGCGGTGCCGCCCGAATACCGCAAGGACGCCCACCACTGGCTGATCCTGCACGGTCGCTACGTCTGCAAGGCCCGCAAACCGGACTGCCCGCAGTGCGTGATCCGCGATCTGTGCCGGTTTCGTGACAAAACCGTTGCAGATGTCACAAAGCTGTAATGTTTCCGTCACAGGATGCGCACGCCCTGTCATCCTGTGGTCATACCGATGTCACATCCGCGTCTTCTCGCCACGGCCTGCCTGCTCGGGTTGGGCCTGCTCATTCCCGCCCAGGCCGAGGCCGGCGACGCGCTGCGGCTGGGCGTGTTCGCCCAGTACGACCTGCTGCGCTTCGACGAGGCGCCGGCACCGCTGGACGACGCCTCGTTCTGGCGGCGCGGCCGGGTCTCGCTGGGCGGCAAGTTCGCCAACGGGATGGACTGGAAGGTCGAGTACGACTTCGTGCCGGACGCCTGGACCGATGTCTACCTGCGCCTGCCGCTCGCCGGCGGCCGGCTCTGGCTCGGCCAGTTCAAACAGCCGCTCGGACAGGAGGCGCTGCTCTCGGACAAGGCCGCGCTGTTCACCGAATCCAGCGTGAGCGGCGCCTTCGCCCCCGGCCGGCGGCTCGGCGTGCAGTACGTGCGCAGCCAGCCCTGGGGCACGCTGGCGGTGAGCGCCTACGGCCGCGACATCCATGACGCCGGCCCGGATGCCGGCCTTGGTGCGCGCTGGTACCGCGGCTTCGGTGACGGCGCCTCCGGCCTGCTGCATATCGGGGCCGCCGCGGCGGTCGAGCAGCCGTCATCGGCCAGCCTGCGCCTGCGCGTGCGGCCCGAGACCGGCCCCAAGGGCGGCAGCTGGCTCAGCACCGGCAACCTGCCGCTCGACCGCCAGACCCGCTACGGCCTGGAGGCCGGCTGGCAGCACGATCGTCTGCTGTTGCAGGGCGAATGGCTGGGTTCGCGCTTCGATGCCCCCGGCGGCAACCATAGCAGCGGCGACGGCGGCTACCTGGCCGCCGCGTGGACCCTGCGCGGCGCACCGCGCGTCTACAAGGACGGCCTGTTCGGCACCCCCGAGCCCGGCCAGTCGCTGCTCGGCGCGGTCGAACTGGTCGCGCGCTACAGCCGCCTCGACCTGCCGCTGGCCGGTGGCGGCCGCACCGGGCAGGACGCCTGGACGCTCGGCCTCAACGCCCAGATCGGCAAGTATTGGCGGGCGATGCTCGACTACACGGCCGCCGAGGACCGCAGCGGTCGCGACGCCACCGGCTGGACCCTGCGCGCCCAGTTCGCCTTCTGAGCCCCGTCCGCGGGCAGCTAAACACCAGCTGAACGGATTCGCCGGGTCGCGAATCCGCGCGCCTCGTCCCTGCCTCTCATGGTCGCAACGCAGCCTCGCCTTCACGCGACGCTGCGTTGCCGGCGTTAACCTTGAGGGAAAACGAGGCCATCATGCTGCTCGCCATGACCGGCACGCACTGCGATATCGAAGCCGCCCGCGCCGGCGACCGGCAGGCGCTCGAACGCCTGCTGACGCACTCGCGGCTGGATCTGCGCCGTTACGCCGAGTACCACTGCATCGTCAATGACATCGACGACGCGGTGCAGGAGGCCCTGCTGCGGATCGCTCGCGGCATCCGCCAGTTGCGCGCGATCGAGGCCTTCACTTCCTGGCTGTTCCGCATCGTCAAGCGCGAGTGCAACCGCATGAAGCGCGGCCTGCGCCACCTGCGTGGCGAGCCGGTCCCGGTCGAGATCCTGCCGGCGCGCGACGTGCCGTATGCCGAACTCACCCACGACATCGCCGCCGCGCTCGAGTCCCTGCCGACGCATTATCGCGAGATCATCCTCCTGCGCGACATGGAGGGATTGACCATCGCCGAGATCATGCAGCGCCTGGGCCTGACCCGCGAAGCCGCCAAGGCCCGGCTGCACCGGGCGCGGGTACTGGCACGGGAGTATCTCGACCGCTGACAAGGCCGTGAAAGAACAGCCTCTCGGGCGAGCCGGGACGGCCCGCGACTCGGCCCAATGCCCAGGGCCGTGTTTTTCACGGGCGCCGAGTGCCCGGCGCCCCTGCAGCATCGGCCACCGCACCGCGGTCGGCCGCAACACCCGCGGATACGCTCCGCATCCACCCCACCAGGAGAGAGAACCCATGTCCAACAAGATCAAACCCGTTTCGATGGCGATCGGCGCCGCCTTCATCGGCAGCTTCGCGATCGCCACCTCGGCCTTCGCGATGAACGACCTGCCGCAGGGCTACATGCTGTCCGCCGACAGCCAGGCCGAGAAGGGCAAGGAAGGCAAGTGCGGCGAAGGCAAGTGCGGCGCCGACAAGAAGGCCGAAAAGGAGGGCAAGTGCGGCGAGGGCAAGTGCGGCGCCGACAAGAAGGCCGAAAGGGAAGGCAAGTGCGGCGAAGGCAAGTGCGGCGCCGACAAGAAGGCCGAAAAGGAAGGCAAGTGCGGCGAAGGCAAGTGCGGCGCCGACAAGAAGGCCGAAAAGGAAGGCAAGTGCGGCGAGGGCAAGTGCGGCAGCGCCCACTGATCGCCTGACGCCATGCGGAGCGGCGACGGGCGCTCCGCCCGTCGACCGCCCGCCGCATTCTCCCGCCACGAGGACACGACCGATGATCCAGCATCGTCTCCTGCCCGAGGCCTGCGCCGGCCTGGGCCTGCGCCGCGCCCTGCTCGGTCCGCTGTGCGAGGCCGCAGCGGGCGATTTCGATTTCCTCGAATGCGCACCGGAAAACTGGATCGGCATCGGCGGCCGGCTCGGCGAGCGGCTGCATGAACTCACGGCGCGCTACCCGCTGGTCTGCCACGGCCTGTCGCTGTCGCTGGGCGGGACCGAACCACTCGACGAAACCTTCCTGACCCGCGTGCGGCGCTTCCTCGACGAACACCGCGTGCCCGTCTACAGCGAGCACCTGAGCTACTGCGCCGACGACGGCCAACTCTACGACCTGATGCCGATCCCGTTCACCGAGGAGGCGGTACGCCACGTCGCCGCGCGCATCCGCCAGGCCCAGGACATCGTCGGCCGCCGCATCGCGGTGGAGAACGTCTCCTACTACGCCGCGCCGTTCCAGGGGATGGACGAGATCGACTTCCTGAATGCCGTGCTGGCCGAGGCCGACTGCGAACTGCTGCTCGACGTCAACAACGTCTTCGTCAACGCGGTCAACCACCGCTACGACGCTGTCGACTTCCTGCGCCGCCTGCCCGGCGAGCGCATCGCCTATGTCCACATCGCCGGCCATTACGACGAAGCCGACGACCTCAAGGTCGACACCCATGGCGCGAGCGTCAAGCCCGACGTCTGGGCGCTGCTGGCCGAAGCCTATCGGCTGTATGGCGTGCGCCCGACCCTGCTAGAGCGCGACTTCAACTTCCCGCCCTTCGACGAACTGCTCGCCGAGGTGGCCACCATCCGCCGCCTCCAGCGCGACGCGACAACCCCGGAGGTTCGCCATGCACGCGGCTGAAGCCCCGGCCGCGCTGCGCGCGCAGGAGTTCGCACTGGCCCGGCATATCCGCGACCCGGACGCCAACCCGCCGCCGCCCGGCATCGAGGATCGCCGGCTGCGGATCTATCGCGAGCTGTTCTACAACAACGTCGAGGATCTGCTGAGCGGCAACTTCCCCGTGATCCGCAAGATGCTCGACGACGGCGACTGGCACGCGCTGGTGCGCGGCTTCTTCCGCGAGCACCGCTGCCGCACGCCGCTGTTCCCCGAGCTGCCGCGCGAGTTCCTGCAGTACCTGGAGCACCGGCAGGCGCGCGGCGCAGGCGACCCGGCCTGGCTGCTGGAGCTGGCCCATTACGAGTGGGTCGAGCTGGCGCTGGACATCGACGATGCCGACCCGGCCACGGTGCCGCACGATCCGCAGGGCGACCTGCTGGCCGGCGCGCCGCTGCCCTCGCCGCTGGCCTGGCCACTGGCCTACCGCTGGCCGGTGCACCGGCTCGGGCCGGACTTCCTGCCCGATACGCCGCCGCAGACGCCGACCTTCCTGCTGGTGCGCCGCGATCGCGCGCACAGAGTGCGCTTCTCCGAGATCAACGGCCTGACCTTCCGCCTGCTGCAACGGCTCGGCGAATTTCCCGAGCTCAGCGGCCGCGACCAGCTCGCCGCGCTGGCGGCCGAAGCGCATGCCCCCGACGTCGAGGCCTTCATCGCCCAGGGTGCCGCCATGCTCGTGCAGCTGCGCGACAGCGGCGCCCTGCTCGGCACCCGCCCCGCCCCGCCCTGGTCAGACGCGGCGTGAGCCGCGACCGGGCGGGTCGCGGATTCACCGGTCGCGGCCCACGCCGCTGCCGCCCCCAGAGAATCCTCGCCGAGAGATACGCATGAACCGACTCACCGACTCCGCCCTCGACCTCCGCGACCGCCTCGATGGCGTCGGCCACTGGCTCGCCCCGCTCGGCCTGCGGCTGATCCTGGCCTGGGAGTTCTGGGAAGCCGGCATCGAGAAACTGCGCGGCGAAAACTGGTTCGGCGGCATCCAGTCGCAGTTTCCCTTCCCCCTCAACATCGTCCCTGCCGACCTGAGCTGGACGATGGCGACCTGGGCCGAGCTGCTCGGCGCATTGGCGCTGCTGTTCGGCCTGGGCACGCGCTTTTTCGCCTTCAGCCTGTTCGTGCTCACCGTGGTCGCCACCGCCGCGGTGCACTGGCCGGCGGAGTGGAACTCGCTCGGCGAGCTCTGGCAGGGCTACGCGATCCGCGACACGGGCCACGGCAACTTCAAACTGCCGCTGCTGTTCGCGCTGATGCTGCTGCCGTTGATCCTGCACGGCCCGGGCAGGCTCAGCCTGGACGCGCTGATCGTCCGGATGCTCGGCCACCGCTCCGAGCAGCCCGGCGGCGGTGCGCTCGGCTGGGGCCTGGTCCTGCTCGTGTCCGGTCTGCCGCTGTTGATGCTGCTGCCGGCGGTCGGACTGGCCGCCGTCGTGCTCGGACTGGCACTGCTGATCGCGCATCGCTTCGCGCGCGCCTGAGGCTCGGGACTCGGGAGCGGGCACGGAACTCTCGCCATCCCGACGCTCGCCGGGATCCATTGCCCTGGCATCGCCGAAGCGGGCACATCAAGCGTCCGATCCGCACGGAACCCGGCCCGCTCCGGGCGCTTCGTCGAGCCTCCGATCCGGCGCCTGCTATCCTTGCGGCATGAGCGATTCCCCCGACATGCCGCGGCTGGCCGAGCGCTTCCGCGGGTTCCTGCCCGTGGTCGTGGACGTCGAGACCGGCGGCTTCGACTGCGAGCGGCACGCCCTGCTCGAGATCGCCGCGGTGCCGATCGAGGTCGACGACGGCGGCTTCCTCCACCCCGGTCAGGCCGTGTCCACACACGTCGAACCGTTTCCCGGCGCGGAGATCGATCCGCGCTCGCTGGAAGTGACCGGCATCGTGCTCGACCACCCGTTCCGCGACGCGGTGCCCGAACGCGCCGCGCTCGACCGCATCTTCGTGCCGGTACGCGCCGCAATCCGGCGCCACGGCTGCCAACGCGCGATCCTGGTCGGCCACAACGCCCACTTCGACCTCGGCTTCGTCAACGCCGCGGTCAAGCGCGTCGGCCACAAGCGCAACCCGTTCCACCCGTTCAGCACCTTCGACACGGTGACGCTGGCCGGCATGGCCTACGGACAGACGGTGCTGAGCAAGGCCGTGCAGGCCGCCGGCCTGCCCTGGGACGGCAACGAGGCGCACTCGGCCGTCTACGACGCCCTGCGCACCGCCGAGCTGTTCTGCACCATCCTCAACCGCTGGCGGCAGTGGGAAATCGCCTCGGGCCAGATCCCGCTGCCGCAGCGCGCCACGGGCACATCGGGCGCTTGAGCGGGCGCGTCACTCCCGTCGCGCGCGACGCAGGCGGATGCCGCGGGCGATGCCGTACAGGCTGATGGCGATCCAGGCGATCTGGATCACGAAGGCCGACAGGTTGAAAGAGTAGAACAGCGATATCAGTACCAGCGTCGCGCCGAGCAGGTTCATCAGCTGATAGACGATGCCATCGCCGCGCAGCCGCCCGGCCTGCAGGCCGAAGAAGGCCAGCAGCACCAGCCCGACGCCGAGCAGGCCGGCGTAGTCGTGCCATTGCAGCTCCAGTGCCATGTCAGCATGCCCCCGTGCGCTGCCGCACCGCCTCGAACAGGGCCACGCCCGCGGCCACCGAGACGTTGAGGCTTTCCATGTCGCCTGGCATCGGGATCCGCGCCAGGCCGTCGCAATGCTCGCGGGTGAGCCGGCGCAGACCCTCGCCCTCGCCGCCGAGCACCAGCGCCACGTTGCCGGTCAGGTCCAGCGAGTACAGCGAGCCCTGCGCCTCGCCGGCCAGCCCGTAGGCCCACACGCCGAGATCGCGGATCGCGCGCAGCGTGCGGGCGAGGTTGGTGACGCGCACCACCGGGAGGCGGTCGGCGGCGCCGGCCGAGGTCTTGCGCACGGTGGCATTCACCGGGGCCGACCTGTCCTTCGGGATCACCACCGCGGTGACGCCGGCCGCCGCCGCGCTGCGCAGGCAGGCGCCGAGGTTGTGCGGGTCCTGCACGCCGTCGAGCACCAGCAGCAACGCGCGACCCGCGGCCGCTTCGATCAGCTCCAGCAGCTCGCCCTCGTCCCAGGTACGGGCGGCCTCGTAACGCGCCACCACGCCCTGGTGGCGCACGCCGCCGGCTGCGCCTTCCAGTACCTGCACGTTGACCTTGCGCACGGCGATGCCGGCGTCGCGCGCGGCGCGCTCGATCTCGGCCAGGCGCGGATTCTTCGCGCCGGCCTCGACCAGCACCTCGCGCACATGCGCGGCGTCATGCGCCAGCGCCGCGGCCACCGCGTTGATGCCGGCCACCCAATGGCCCGTTCCCTTGCTCATGTTGCGTGCGTTTCCCGTTCCAGTGGCGGAGCCAGGCGGCGCAAGCGAGGCACAGGTGCGCCGTCACTGCGCCGATGCTTACTTCTTCTTGTTCCTCGTCTCCGGCAGCACCAGCCGGAAGTCGATCTTGCGCTCCTCCAGACTGGCCCGCAGCACGATGATCCGTACCGCGTCACCGAGCCGGAAGCTCAGCCCCTTGCGCTCGCCGGAGAGCGTCCTGCGCAGCGGGTCGAAGTGGTAGTAGTCGTTCGGCAACTGGGTGACGTGCACCAGCCCGGTGACCTTCGACTCGGTGAGCTCGACGAACAGTCCGAAGCTGGTCACGCCGCTGATCACGCCGTCGAACTCGCCGCCGACGTGCTGCTCCATCCACGCGGCGCGGTAACGCTCGTCGACCTCGCGCGTGGCCTCGTCGGCGCGCCGCGACTTCTCCGAGCACTGCAACGCCAGCGCCGCCATGTCGCTGGGTGAATAAAGGAAATCCTCCGCGCTGCCGCCGGTGAGGGCGTGCTTGATGGCACGATGCACCAGCAGGTCCGGATAACGCCGGATCGGCGAGGTGAAGTGGGCATAGCTCTCCAGCGCCAGGCCAAAGTGGCCGACATTGTCGATCGAATACACCGCCAGGCTCTGCGCGCGCAGCAGCACCGATTCCAGCAGCGCCGCTTCGGGCCGGTCGCGCACCTTCTTCAGCAGCGCGGTGAAGTCGCGCGGCCGCACCTTGCCCCAGGGCGGCAGGCTGAGGTTGAACTCGGCGAGGAACTCCAGCAGCTCGGCGTACTTGTTCTCCGGCGGCCGCTCGTGGACGCGGAACGGCGCCGGCAGGCCGCGCGCGATCAGGAAGCGCGCCGCCTCGACATTGGCCGCGATCATGCATTCCTCGATCAGCTTGTGGGCGTCGTTGCGCGGCAGCATGCCCGCCTGCACCACCTCGCCGGCCGGGCCGATCACGAAGCGCGTCTCGCTGGTCTCGAACTCGATCGCGCCGCGCTTCGCCCGCGCCTTGGCCAGCACCTTGTAGAGCTGGTGCAGGCGCTCGACGTGCGGCAGCAGCTCGCCCAGCTCGCCGATGGCATCGGGGTCGCGCTCGCCGATCGCCTTCCACACCTTGGTGTAGGTCAGGCGGGCGTGCGAGCGCATCACCGCCTCGTAGAACTTCGCCTTCGTGGTGTTGCCGTCACGGTCGATGCGCATGTCGCAGACGAAGCACAGCCGGTCGACCTTCGGGTTCAGCGAGCAGATGCCGTTGGAGAGCGTCTCCGGAAGCATCGGGATCACGAAGCCCGGGAAGTACACCGAGGTGGCGCGCGTCTGCGCTTCCTCGTCGAGCGGCGTGCCCGGGCGCACGTAGTGCGAGACGTCGGCAATGGCCACGATCAGGCGGAAGCCGTCGCGGGTCGGCTCGCACCACACCGCGTCGTCGAAGTCCTTGGCGTCCTCGCCGTCGATGGTGACCAGCGGCAGCTTGCGCAGGTCCACGCGCGCGGCGGCGACCTCGGCCGGCACCTCCAGCGGCACCGCGGTGGCCTCGTCCAGGACTGCCTGCGGGAACTCGTGCGGCAGCCCATGGCCATGGATCGCCGCCTCCACGACCAGCGAAGGCGTCAGCCGGTCGCCCAGCACCGACAGCACGCGGCCGAACGGCGGCCGTTTGTGCTCGGGCGGCGCGGTGATCTCGCAGACCACCAGTTGCCCCTCGCGCGCGCCGCCGCGCGAATCGGGCGGAATCAGGATGTCCTGCAGGATGCGGCGATCATCGGGCACCACGTAGGCGATGCCGGCGCGCTCCTCGTAGCGGCCCATCAGCCGGGTCAGTCGCCGCTCCAGCACCTCGACGATCGCGCCCTCGCGGCGGCCGCGCCGGTCCAGCCCGGTGACGCTGGCCAGCACACGGTCGCCGTGCATCGCCTTGCGCAATTCGTAGGGCGGCAGGAACAGATCGTCGCCGCCGACATCCGGGCGCAGGAAACCGAAACCCTCCGGGTTGGCGATCACCGTGCCGGCGACCAGGTCGAGCTTGCGCGCCACGGCGTACTGCCCGCGCCGGTTCACCAGCAGCTGGCCGTCGCGCAGCATCGCCGCCAGCCGCTTGCCCAGTGCCTCGAAGCGGTCGGGCGCGGTCAGACCGAGGATGCCGGCCAGCTGTTCGGCGGTCAGCGGCCCTTCCGCCTCCTCCGCCAGCACCGCCAGGATCGCCTCGCGGCTCGGGATCGGGAATTCGTAGCGCCGCGCCTCGCGCTTGGCGTAAGGGTCGTGGAAGCCGCCCGGCCGGGCGGTCGGCGCCTCGCGTTTCGGTCTGTCCGACTGTCCAGGCCTGGCCGGCGCGGTCTTGCCGCGGCCACCAGGCTTGCCGCCGTCGGCCTGCTGCTTCGTCGCACCGCGCTTGCCGGCCTTGCCGCCCTTCGTCGGCATCGTCGGCGACTCGGGCATCCACGGCGGCATGGTGCCGCCGCCCTTCTTTTTCTTCGCGGGGGGCTTGTTCATGCCGGCATGGTACACCAGCGCCCTCAGTCCCCCGCAGCCGGGCATTGACAACAATCGGGGCCCTGCGTAACTTATGCGGCTCCCTCGCGCCCCCGGGCGTGCGGGCCACCTGCCCAGGTGGCGGAATTGGTAGACGCACTAGTTTCAGGTACTAGCGGGTAAAACCGTGGAGGTTCGAGTCCTCTCCTGGGCACCATATCGCTGAAAAAGGCCCGCCACTGGCGGGCCTTTTTCGTTGCGGCGCGCATCGCCCCCGTCTCGGCCGCTGAGACCGCACCCGACTACAAAGACCGCCGGTTAACGGCGGGCGGCGTAGACTTGGTTGCCCGCGTCGGGAATGTCCGCCATGACGCTGCGCAGCCTGTTCGTCGACTTCAACTCCTACTTCGCCTCGGTCGAGCAGCAGGACGACCCGGCGCTGCGCGGCCGGCCGGTCGGCGTGGTGCCGGTGATGGCCGAATCGACCTGCTGCATCGCCGCCAGCATCGAGGCCAAGCGCCATGGGGTGAAGACCGGCACCCTGGTGCGCGAGGCGCGCCGGCTGTGTCCGGACATCGCCATCGTGCCGGCGCGGCCGGCGCGCTACGTGCACTACCACCACGCGCTGCTGGCGGCGATCGAGCGCTGCATTCCGATCCACAAGGTCGGCTCGATCGACGAGGTCGCCTGCACGCTGCTGGGCAGCCAGCGCCGGCGCGAGCGCGCGGTGGCGCTGGCGCGCGAGATCAAGGCCTCGGTGGCGGAAGTCGGCGAGTGGCTGCGCTGCTCGATCGGCATCGCCCCCAATGCCTTCCTCGCCAAGACCGCCTCGGACATGCAAAAGCCGGATGGGCTGGTGGTGCTGGAAGCGGTCGACCTGCCGCAGGCGCTGTACCGGCTGGCACTGAACGACCTGTGCGGCATCGGCCCGGCGATGGAGGCACGGCTGCGCGCGGCCGGCATCACCACCGTCGAGCGCTTGTGCGCGGCACCACGCCATGAACTGCGGCGGATCTGGGGCGGCATCGAGGGCGAGCGCTTCCACGCCAGGCTGCACGGCGAGGAGGTCGAGGATGCACCGACCCGGCGCGGCTCGATCGGTCACTCGCACGTACTGCCGCCGGAGCTGCGCGGCACGGCCGGCGCCAACGCCGTGCTCAAGAAACTGCTGCAGAAGGCGGCGATGCGCCTGCGCGGCGAGAACCTGCTGGCCGGTGCGCTGCAGGTGAAGGTGAAGTATGTCGGCGCCGACCCGTGGGAGGCGGCGGTGGAGTTCGACCACTGCGACGACACCCGCGCCCTGCTGCACCGGCTGGGCGAACTGATTGCGCGCCGCCGCGACCGCCGGCCGGTGCTCGCCGTGGGCGTGACCCTGCTGCGGCTGATCGAGCGCAGCCAGAGCAGCGGCTCGCTGTTCGGCCAGCAGGACGAGGCCGAGGCGCGCGCGCTCAATGCGGTGATCGACCGCATCAACGAGAAATACGGCCTCAACAAGATCTACTTCGGCGGCGCCCAGGACGCGCTGACCGCGGCGCCGATGCGCATCCCGTTCAACCGCATTCCCGACGCCACGCACGAGCAGGAGGCGGAGAAGAACGAGCTGTGGCTCGAGCGCATCCGCCAGGCGCGGGTGCTGGCGGAGGCCGAGCACCGGCGCGTGGAGGGGCTCAGGCGGAAGCCGACGCGGGCCCCTTGAGTTCGAGCAGGTTGCCCTCGGGGTCGTACAGGTACAGCGACGGCCCGCGGCCTTCGGCACCGTAGCGCTGGCCGTACTCGCCGAGGCGCGCACCGTGGGCGACGAGGTGGGCACGGAGGGCGTCGAGATCCCAGGGCTCGATGCGCAGGCACAGATGATCGAGGTTGCGCCCTTCCTCGCCGGGCGGTGCGCCGCCGGCGCGGCCGATCGCGCCGGCGACATCGACGATGTCGATCAGGGCACGGCCGGCACACAGCTGGATCAGGCCGAGGTCCGGCTGCTCGCGCTCGACCGGGCAACCCAGCGCCTCGACGTAGAAACGCACCAGCGCCCGCGGGTCGCGGGCGCGCAGCACGACATGGTCGATGCCGAGGACGCGGAACATGCGCGTATCTTCGCGCCCCCCTGCTCGGCCGTCATCCCGTGCCGACGCACGGGATGACGGCGGCAGGGATCAGGCGTAAGGGTCCTGCAGGATGATGTTGGCCTCGCGTTCGGGGCCGGTGGCCACGATCGCGAGCGGACAGCCGACCAGCTCCTCCAGCGCGCGCAGATAGGCGCGCGCCGCCGGCGGCAGCCTGTCCCATTCGGTGATGCCGTGGGTGGACTCGCTCCAGCCCGGGAACTCCAGGTACACCGGCTCGATCTCGTCCCAGCCGGCGGCGTCCAGCGGCGGGTACTCGGTCTCCTTGCCGTGGTAGCGGTAGGCGATGCACATCTTCAGGCTGGGCAGACCGTCGAGCACGTCGAGCTTGGTCACGCACAGGCCGGTGATGCCGTTGATGGCGACCGCGCGCTTGAGCGCGACGATGTCGATCCAGCCACAGCGGCGCGGGCGGCCGGTGGTGGCGCCAAACTCCTGGCCGCGCTTGCGGATCTCCTCGCCCATGGCGTCGTGCAGCTCGGTCGGGAACGGCCCGCCGCCGACGCGGGTGGCGTAGGCCTTGGCGATGCCGAGCACGTAGTCGATCGCGTCGGCGCCGACGCCGGTGCCGGCCAGCGCACCGCCGACGGTGGTGTTGGACGAAGTGACGTAAGGATAGGTGCCGTGATCGATGTCCAGCAGCGAACCCTGCGCGCCCTCGAACAGCACCCGCCTGCCCTCGCGGCGCAGCTGGTGCAGCAGGCCGGCGACATCGTGCTTCATCGGCTCGACGTACTCGCCGAAGGCCAGCGCCTCGTCCAGCACCGCCTGGTAGTCCACACCCTCGGCGCCGAGGTATCGGGTCAGCACGAAGTTGTGATAGTCGATGACGCTGCGCAGCTTCTCGGCCAGCTCGTCGGGGTACTTGAGGTCGGCCACGCGCACACCGCGACGGGCCACCTTGTCCTCGTAGGCCGGGCCGATGCCGCGGCCGGTGGTGCCGATGGCCTTGCCGCCGGCGGCCTTTTCGCGGGCCTGATCGAGCGCGATGTGGTAGGGCATGATCAGCGGCGTGGCCGGGCTGATCTTCAGCCGCGAGCGCACGTCCACGCCCTCGGCCTCGAGCTCGGCGATCTCTTTCTTCAGCGCCGCCGGGCTCAGCACCACGCCGTTGCCGATCAGGCACAGCACGCCCTCGCGCAGGATGCCGGAGGGAATCAGGTGCAGGACGGTCTTCTTGCCGCCGATCACCAGCGTGTGGCCGGCGTTGTGGCCGCCCTGATAGCGCACGACCGCCCCCACCTGCTCGGTCAGCAGATCGACGATCTTGCCCTTGCCTTCGTCGCCCCACTGGGCGCCCAACACCACCACCGACTGACCCATCTTGTTTACTCCTGATGACTTGAATGCTTGCTGCAGCGACGTCGGCGACTAGGCTCGGCCTCCTGCCTCGCCAAGTCGCCCCGCCTCCGGCTCCTGCCTCCGGCGCTCACGCCCGCGCGTGAGTCCACCGGACTCACGCCAGCGCGGGCGCTCGCCCCCACTGGGCGCCCAAAACCACCACCGACTGACCCATCGCACCAGACTCCAGAATGAATTGGCGACCTGTCCTGCGAACGCCGACAGGCACGACGGGCGCGCGATCTGCGCACCCCAGACACGGAAAAAGCCGGGGGACCGCCCCGGCTTTTGCGAATTATCCCGGAAAACGCCTGGGATTGCAGGCGGGCATCCCGGGGCACGAAGCCGGCGGCTTGCGCCGCCCCGGCCAGCCCCGTCAGCGCACGAACTGCAGGGCCAGCAGCCCCAGCACGATCATGACCGCACCGCCGGTGCGCAGGGTGCGGTCATGGGTCCGGATCAGCTGTGCGGCCGCCTGCTTCCAGGTCTGAGGGGCGACGAACAGGAACAGCCCCTCGATCACCAGCACCAGGCACAGCGCGGCCAGCAGGTCGGCGAGCATGCCCCGCTCAGCGTGCCGGCACGCGCGCGCCCTGCTCGAAGTAGCGCAGGAACTCGGCGTTGCGGTCGAGCACCATCACGCCCTCGCCGTCGGCGAAGGCGCGACGGTAGGCCTCCAGACTGCGGTAGAACGCATAGAACTCGGCATCGCGGCCGTAGGCACCGGCGTAGATCTCGGCGGCACGGGCATCGCCCTCACCGCGCAGCCGCTGGGCGTCGCGCTCGGCCTCGGCCACGATCACCACGCGCTGGCGTTCGGCGTCGGAACGGATCCGCTCGGCCGCCTCCTGGCCTTCCGCGCGCAACTGGTTGGCGACGCGCAGGCGCTCGGCGCGCATGCGGTCGAACACCGAGCCGATGACCGTGCTGTCCTCGGGCAGGTCGATGCGCTTGATGCGCACGTCCACCACCTCGATGCCGAGGCTCTCGCTGGCCTGGTTGGCCACCTGGATGAAGCGCTGGGCGAGGTAGGCGCGTTCGCCCGAGACCACGTCCTGCAGGGTGCGCTGGTTGATCTCGTTGCGGATCGCCTCGGTGACGATCGGCCGCAGGCGCTGCAGGGCCGCCAGCTCGTTGCCGGCGGTGCCCTGGTAGTAGCGGCGCACGTCGCGGATGCGCCACTTCACGAAGAAGTCGACGTTGACGTCCTTCTTCTCGCTGGTGAGGTAGCGCTCGGGCTGGGCGTCGAGGGTGAGGATGCGGCGGTCGAAGACCAGCACGCTCTGCACCAGCGGCAGCTTGAAGTGGATGCCGGGCTGGATGTCGCTCTCGACCACGCGGCCGAACTGGAAGCGGATGCCGACCTGGTTCTCGCGCACCTGGTAGACCGAGCCCATGCCCAGCAGGACGGCCAGGACGGCGACAATGACGATGATCGGCCTCATCGGCGGCTCTCCTCACGGCCGGTGCGGCCGGTGCGACTGGTGCGTGGCGAGGTGTCGGTGGACGGTGCCAGCGCTGGCAACGCGGCACTGGCGGCCGGCAGGCGGCTCATCGGGGCATCGCCCGCGCTCTGGCCGCCCAGCGGCAGGTACAGCACGTTGCCGCTGTCGCCGGAGTAGACCTTGCGGTTGTTGGCAAGCACTTCCTGCATCGTCTCCAGATAGAGGCGGCGACGGGTGACCTCGGGCGCCTTGCGGTACTCGTCGACCAGCAGGCGGAAGCGCTCGGCATCGCCTTCGGCGCGGGCGATCATGGCCTGCTTGTAGCCCTCGGCCTCGGTGCGGATACGGGCAGCGGTACCACGCGCCTCCGGGACCACCTTGCTGGCGTAGGCCTGGGCCTCGCTCTCGATGCGCTCGCGGTCCTCGCGGGCGCTGATCGCATCGTCGAAGGCCTCGCGCACTTCCGCCGGCGGGCGGGCGTTCTGCAGGTTGAGCACGCTCACCTGCAGGCCGGTGCCGTAGCTGTCCAGCGTGGCCTGCAGACGGGTGCGCGCCTCGGCGGCCAGCGCGGCGCGCTCGCCGGTGAGGATGGTGTCCATCTCGTTGCTGCCGATCACGTCGCGTACGGCGCTCTCGGCGGCCTGGCGCAGGGTGTCGTCGGGTTCGCGGGTGCCGAACAGGTAGCCGCGCGGATCGGACACCAGGTACTGCACGTTGAACTCGATCTGGACGATGTTCTCGTCGCGGGTCAGCAGACGCACCTGGTCGGACAGGCTGCGCACCTGGGTGACGTCGACCTTCTCGACCGTCTCGATCGGGCGCGGCCACTTGAAGTTGGGGCCGGGCGACATCAGCCGGTCGAACTTGCCGAAACGCAGCACCACGCCGCGCTGGCGCTCGTCGATCATCTGCCAGCTGTCGAACACGATCCAGATCGCCAGCAGCAGCACGGCCCAGCCGAGCAGGCCGCCGGCGCCGGGCGCGCCGCCCTTGCCGTTGCGCGGCGGCGAGCCGCCGCCGAAGACGCGGCCGAGATTGGCCTTGAGGCGGTTGAGGAAGGCCTCGACGTCGTCGCCGGGATCGCGTCCCTTCCAGGGCTCCTTGCCGCCGCCTTTACCCGGTTCGTTCCAAGCCATCCGTATCTCTCCTGTCCGGCGCCCGATCCACCCGTCGCCGGGCCGCAGCGGGCCGGGATATCGCGGGTCGAGGGAATGGCGCGCCGATGCGCAGTGGGCCGTTCAACCGCCCCGATTGTAGGAACCCCCACCGTGAGCGGCAAGCAAAAGTGCTTTGAGCGGTGCCGCTTCGGGCAACACGGCGAGCTGTTCGGCGGTGCTGCGTGGCATGTCCAGGTCGAGCCGCCAGCCGTCGTCCTCGACCCGTTCGCCCCGCACTGCGCCCAGCTCGTAGAGACGGGCGCGCAATCGTCCAGCCGAACCGGGCAGATGCAACCCGGCCCGCAATCGCACCACGGCGAAACGCTCGGCCAGCGCCTGCCGCAGCAGCTCCAGCCCCTGCCCGCTCATCGCCGACAGCCAGACCCGCTCGTGGCCCTGGCCGGGATGGTCGCGGCGCGGGGCGGCGCCCTCGATGCGGTCGATCTTGTTGTAGACCAGCAGTTGCGGCAGTTCGCCGGCGCCGATTTCCTCCAGCACCGCGTCGACCTGGGCGATGCGCTCGTCGCGCAATGGGTCGGCGGCGTCGATCACGTGCAGCAGCAGATCGGCATCGCGCGCCTCCGACAGCGTCGAACGGAACGCGGCGACCAGCTCGTGCGGCAGATCGCGCACGAAACCCACCGTGTCGGACAGCACCAGCGGCCCGCAGTCCAGCCCCTCGACCCGGCGCACGGTCGGGTCGAGGGTGGCGAACAGCTGGTCGGCGGCATAGACGCCGGCACCGGTCAGGGCGTTGAACAGGGTCGACTTGCCGGCGTTGGTGTAGCCGACCAAGGCCACCCGCGGCACCTCGTTGCGCAACCGCGCACGGCGCATCTGGGCGCGTTGCACCTCGACCTTGTCGAGCTGGCGCTGCAGCGACTCCACACGCCGCTGCAACAGGCGGCGATCCATTTCGAGCTGGGTCTCGCCCGGGCCGCGCAGGCCGATGGCGCCGCCGCGCTGGCGCTCCAGGTGGGTCCAGCCGCGCACCAGCCGGGTCGCCAGGTGCTTGAGCTGGGCCAGCTCGACCTGCAGCTTGCCTTCGTGCGAGCGCGCGCGCAGGGCGAAGATGTCGAGGATCAGGCCGGTACGGTCGATCACGCGCCGTTGCAGGGCGCGCTCGAGATTGCGCACCTGCACCGGGCTCAGTTGATGATTGACCAGCACCAGGTCGGCGCCGGTCGTGTCGCAGAGCATCCTGGCTTCCTCGACCTTGCCGCTGCCGAGGTAGTAACCGGGATTGGGCCGGTCGATGCGCGCGGTGAGCGTGGCGGCGATGGTGGCGCCCGCCGAGCGGGCCAGCTCGGCGAACTCCTCCAGCGGATCATCGTCCGGCGACCCGCCCCCGCGCGCGGGCGGCAGGGGCTGGATCAGCAGGGCGTGCTCGCCCCGTTTGGATCGCTCGAACACCGGGGCGTCACGCCTCCGCGCCGTCGCCTTCGTCGGCGCTGCCGGACGGTGCCGATCCGCCGCCCGGACCGAGGCGGACGTTGCGCGCCGGCACCACGGTGGAAATCGCGTGCTTGTAGACCATCTGGCTCACCGTGTTGCGCAGCAGGACCACGAACTGGTCGAAGCTCTCGATGGTGCCCTGCAGCTTGATGCCGTTGACCAGGTAGATCGAGACCGGCACGCGCTCACGACGCAGGGCGTTGAGAAAAGGATCCTGCAGGGACTGTCCCTTGGACATGGTGGACTCCGGTTGTTGTTGTGGCGCGCCAGACCGGCGCGTTCCCCGGCCAATGGGTCCTGGCCGGCAAGCGGGGGCGTGCGCCCCCGCCCCGCATGGTACACCCGGCCGGCGGTCAGCGGCCGAGGAAGCGCCGCCGGGCGACGTCGAGTTCGGCGCGGTCGGCCAGCGGATCCAGCCAGCGCGCGTCCAGCTCGCCGCGCAGCCAGGTGAGCTGGCGCTTGGCGAGCTGGCGGGTGGCGGCGATGGCCCGGGCGCGGAAGGTGGCGGCATCGGTTTCGCCGGCCAGATGCGCCCAGGCCTGACGGTAGCCGACCGCCCGCAACGCCGGCAGGTCCGGGTGCAGACGCGGATCGGCGCGCAGCCGGCGCACCTCGTCGAGGAAGCCCGCCGCCAGCATCGCATCGAAGCGCTCGGCGATGCGGGCATGCAGCACGGCCCGCTCGCGTGGGGCGAGCACCAGTCTGAGCACGCGGAACGGGAACGGCCGCCGCTGCGTGGCCCGCTGCCAGTCGCTGATCGGCCGGCCGCTGAGCCGCCACACTTCCAGCGCACGCATGATCCGCTGCGGATCGGTGGCGTGGATGCGCGCGGCGGCCTCCGGGTCGACCTTCGCCAGCTCGGCATGCAGCGCCGGCCAGCCGCGTTCGGCGGCCTCGGCGGCGATCGCTTCGCGCACCGCCGGATCGGCTTCCGGCATCTCCGACAGCCCGTGCAGCAGGGCATGGAAGTACAGCCCGGTGCCGCCAACCAGCAGCGGCACCCGGCCCTGCGCGGCGAGCTCGCGCATCGCCGCCAGTGCGTCGCGGGCGAACTCGGCCGCCGAGTAGCTCTGGTGCGGCTCGCGGATGTCGATCAGGCGGTGCGGCGCGCGCGCCAGCAACGCGGCGTCGGGCTTGGCGGTACCGATGTCCATGCCGCGGTACACCAGCGCCGAATCGACGCTGACGATTTCCGTGCCGAGCAACTCGGTCCAGTCCGCCGCCAGCGCGGTCTTGCCCGAGGCGGTCGGCCCCATCAGGGCAATGGCCAGCGGGCGGCGGTCCGCGCGGGAATCGGTCACGGCCGGATCAACCGCGCGCGGCCTGCAGCTCGGCCTGCACCTGGTCGAAGGTGGCCTGGATGGTCGCCGAGGGCGCGCGGTCGGCGCGGCTGACCAGCCAGATCGCCAGCGAAGCGAGCAGCACGCCAGGCACCATCTCGTACAGTCCGAACCAGCCGAACTGCTTCCACACGATCACCGTCGCCGCACCGACCAGCATGCCGGCCAGCGCGCCGTTGCGGGTCATGCGCTTCCACATGAGCGAGATCACCACCACCGGGCCGAAGGCGGCGCCGAAGCCGGCCCAGGCATAGCTGACCAGCCCGAGCACGCGGCTGTCCGGGTCGGCGGCCAGGCCGATCGCCAGCAGCGCCACGCCGAGCACGGTCAAGCGCCCCACCCACACCAGCTCGCGCTGGCTGGCGCGCGGGCGGATGAAGGGCTTGTAGAAATCCTCGGTCAGCGCGCTGGAGCACACCAGCAGCTGGGCGCTGAGCGTGCTCATGATCGCGGCCAGGATGGCCGAGAGCAGGATGCCGGCCAGCCACGGATTGAACAGCACGCCGACCAGCGCGATGAACACGCGCTCGGGGTTGGCCAGCACCGCGTCGGCCTGCGCCGGGTGCCCCAGGAACCAGGCAATGCCGAACAGGCCCACGCCCATCGCGCCGAGCAGGCACAGGATCATCCAGGTCATGGCGATCCGCCGCGCGGCCGGGATCGCCCGCACCGACTCGGCCGCCATGAAGCGCGCCAGGATGTGCGGCTGGCCGAAGTAGCCCAGCCCCCAGGCCATCAGCGAGACGATCCCGACCAGCGAAGTGCCGCGGAAGAAATCGAGATAGGCCGGATCGGCCGCCTCGATCGCCGCCAGGCTGGTGGTGAGGCCGCCGCCGGCATGGATCACCGCGATCGGCGTGACGATCAGCGCCAGGAACATCAGGCTGGCCTGCACGGTGTCGGTCCAGCTCACCGCCAGGAAGCCGCCGACGAAGGTGTAGGTCACCGTCGCCGCCGCGCCGACCCACAGGGCGGTCGCGTAGGGCACGCCGAACACGCTCTCGAACAGGCGCGCGCCGGCGACGATGCCGGACGAGGCGTAGACCGCGAAGAACACCAGGATCACCACGGCCGACAGCACGCGCAGGACTCGGCTGTCGTCCTCGAAACGGTAGGTGAAGTAGTCCGGCAGCGTCAGCGAATTGTGGGTGCGCTCGGTATACACCCGCAGCCGGCCGGCGACCAGCGTCCAGTTCAGCCAGGCGCCGAGGGTCAGTCCGATGGCGATCCAGCTCTCGGCCAGTCCGCTGGCGAACAGCGCGCCGGGCAACCCGAGCAGCAGCCAGCCGCTCATGTCCGAGGCGCCGGCGGCCAGCGCGGTGACGAAGCTGCCCAGGCGACGGCCGCCGAGGATGTAGTCGTCGAAGCTGCGGGTGAAACGGTAGGCGACGAAGCCGATGCCGATCATCACCACGATGTAGACGGCGAAGGTGATGTACAGCGGCGAGAAGGCGGTCATGCGCGGGGTCCCCGTTGGCGGCGCGGCGCGGCGCAGCGGCCAAGCTTAACCGGCCCGCTTGCGCCGGCCTACTGCCGGAGTACGCTGGTGCGCATCCCGCTCCGGAGGTTGCCCGATGCCGCGCTGGAAGTCGCTGGGTTTCCTGCTGGTTTTCGTCGTGCCGGCACTGATGCCGGCCGCGGCCTGGCTGGGCGTGGCCACGGGCGCGCCGGACGCCGCCGCCTGGTTCCCGCTGCTGTTCCTGTTCGTGCTGCTGCCGCTGGCCGACTACGCCATCGGTCACGACCCGCGCAATCCCGACGCCGCGCAGATGGCGGCATTGGAGAATTCCCTCTGGTTTCGCGCCCTGCCCCTGCTCGCGCTGCCGGTGCAGGCATGGCTGCTCGCCTGGTCGGGCCGGCACTTCGTCGAGGCCGATTACGGGCCGATCGGCGCCGCCGGCTGGCTGCTGTCGCAGGGCGTGGTCGGCGGCGTGCTGCTCACCACCGTCGGCTACCACGGCTTCAAGATCGAGCACGTGCGCGGCCACCATGTCCATGTCGCGACGCCCGCGGACGCGTCCAGCGCCCGGCTCGGCCAGAGCCTGTGGCATTTCCTGCCGCGCGCGCTCTGGCGCAACACCGTCAACGCCTGGCGGCTGGAGGCCGCGCGCCTGCGTCGTCGCGGCCTGCCGTGGTGGCACTGGCGCAACGAACTGATCGGCTGGACGGCACTGTGGCTGGCGCTGACTGGCACGTTCGCGTGGTCGCTCGGCGGCGCGGGCCTGCTGTTCTTCCTTGCTCAGGGCCTCTTCGCCGCCTGCTCGCTGGAGGTCATCAACTACGTCGAGCACTACGGACTGGAGCGGCGACGTCTGCCGGACGGCCGCTACGAGCGGCCCACCCGCCTGCACAGCTGGAATTCGGACTACGCGCTCAGCAACCTGCTGCTGTTCCAGCTGCAGCGCCACTCCGACCACCACGAGACGCCGCGCCGGCGCTACCCGGCGCTGCTGCACCACCCCGAGAGCCCGCAGTTGCCCGGCGGCTATGCGGCGATGTTCGTGCTGGCGCTGCTGCCGCCGCTGTGGTTCCGGGTGATCGACCCGCGCGTGCGCACATTCCGCGACACGCCGGCCTCCGTGTAGGGACGACGCTGTCGTCCACCGCCGGCGGCGATGGGGGTCGCAGCCGGAACGCGAAGAAGACACCGTGACCGCGGCTTGCGTCGCGCTCGCGGGCAAGGGCCAACCGAACCGCCGGACGTGCGGCTCATGCCGCCCCGGCACACCTGGCGTTTTCCACAGCCGATGTGGACAAGCGCCGGGGAAAGCCTGTGGACAGTCCGCGCAACCGCTTTGGCGGCGGGCACTTGCATCACACTGACGATTCCGTGACCAGCACAGGAGTGTCCGCTCAGTCGTCGTCCGGCCAGCGCGGCATCGCCGGCGCGGCGGGTCGGGCTTTCGGCACCGGCTGCGCGGCCACGGCATTCCACACCTTGAGCGCATCGACCGTCGGCGCGACGTCGTGCACGCGCACCAGCCGCGCGCCGCGCTGTACGGCGATCAGCGCAGCGGCCACCGAACCGGCGACGCGGTCGTCCACCTCGCGGCCGGTCAGCGCGCCGATCATCCGCTTGCGCGACAGGCCGGCCAGCACGGTGCAGCCCAGTTCGGCGAAACGCCCGAGCTGCGCCAGCAGCGCCAGGTTGTGCTCCAGCGTCTTGCCGAAACCGAAGCCGGGGTCGAGGACGAGGCGATTCTTCGGAATGCCCGCCATCTCGCAGGCGAACACGCGCTGGGCGAGGAAGCCGTGCACCTCGGCGACGACGTCCTCGTAGTGCGGCGCATCCTGCATGCCACGCGGCTCGCCCTGCATGTGCATCAGCACCACCGGCACCCCGAGTCCGGCCGCGGCGTCGAGCGCGCCGTCGCGGCGCAGCGCACGGACGTCGTTGATCATGCCGGCGCCGGCGGCGATCGCGGCGCGCATCACTTCCGGCTTGGAGGTGTCGACCGAGATCGGCACGGCGGTCTGCTTCGCCAGCCGCTCGATCACGGGAATCACCCGCCGCAGCTCTTCCGCCACCGGCACCTCGTCCGCGCCCGGGCGTGTGGATTCGCCGCCGACGTCGAGCAGGTCCGCGCCCTCCTCCACCAGCCGCAGGCCGTGAGCGACAGCGGCCTCCACGCTGGCGTGCGCGCCGCCGTCGGAAAACGAATCGGGGGTGACATTGACGATGCCCATCACGCGCGGCAGGTCGAGCTTCAGCACGCGGCCGGCACAGTCGAGGACGGGGAGACCGGGATCGTCGAACATGATCGGGACTCGGGACTCGGGACTCGGGACTCGGGACTCGGGACTCGGGCAAGCCTGACGGCATCGTCATTCCCGCGCAAGCGGGAATCCCGTGCCGTTTCGTGTCTGCAAGCAAGCGTGTGTCCGTGGCCGCACCTGACACTCCTCGCCTTTGCCTTTCCCGATCCCCGCCCCACAACGCGCGAGCCCCTCCGGAGAGGGGCTCGTCTGTCGTGGGCTCACGCCTGCGGCGCCGGCCCACCGATGGCGTCGGGGGCGGGCGTGTCGTCGCCCGGCGGCGCACGACCGGTCTTGCCCCAGTCGGCCGGCGGCGGCGGGCGGCGGCCTTCCATGATGGCGTCGATCTGCTGCGCGTCGATGGTCTCGTAGGTCAGCAGGGCCTCGGCCATGAGGTGGAGCTTGTCGATGTTCTCGGTGAGGATCTGCTTGGTCCGCGCGTAGGCCTTGTCGAGGATGCTGCGGACGACCTCGTCGATCTTGCGCGCGGTCTCGTCCGAGACGTTCTTGTGCTGCGTCACCGAGCGGCCGAGGAAGACCTCGTCCTCCTGCTCGCCGTAGGCCACCGGCCCCATCTCGTCGGACAGGCCCCACTTGGTGACCATGTTGCGGGCCAGCTTGGTGGCACGCTCGATGTCGTTGGAGGCACCGGTGGTGACCTTGTGCTCGCCGAAGATCAGCTCCTCGGCCACGCGGCCGCCATACAGCGAGCACAGCTGCGATTCGATCGCGGTCTTGTTCAAGCTGTACTTGTCGCCCTCGGGCAGGTACATGGTCACGCCAAGGGCACGGCCGCGCGGGATGATGGTGACCTTGTAGACCGGGTCGTGCTCCGGCACCAGGCGGCCGACGATGGCATGACCGGCCTCGTGGTAGGCGGTGAGCTTCTTCTCCTCCTCGCTCATCGCCATCGAGCGCCGCTCGGCGCCCATCAGGATCTTGTCGCGGGCGCGGTCGAAGTGCTCCATGCGCACTTCCTTGGCGTTCTCGCGGGCGGCGAACAGCGCCGCCTCGTTGACCAGATTGGCCAGGTCGGCGCCGGAGAAGCCCGGGGTGCCGCGGGCGATCACCATCGGATCGACGTCCTCGGCCAGCGGCACGCGGCGCATGTGCACCTTCAGGATCTGCTCGCGGCCCTTGACGTCGGGCAGACCGACCACGACCTGGCGGTCGAAGCGGCCCGGACGCAGCAGGGCCGGGTCGAGCACGTCGGGGCGGTTGGTGGCGGCGATGACGATCACGCCCTCGGTGCCCTCGAAGCCGTCCATCTCGACCAGCAACTGGTTGAGGGTCTGCTCGCGCTCGTCGTGGCCGCCGCCCAGGCCCGCGCCGCGGTGGCGGCCGACCGCGTCGATCTCGTCGATGAAGATGATGCAGGGCGCGTGCTTCTTGGCCTGCTCGAACATGTCGCGGACGCGGCTGGCGCCGACACCGACGAACATCTCGACGAAGTCCGAGCCGGAGATGCTGAAGAACGGCACCTTGGCCTCGCCGGCGATGGCGCGGGCCAGCAGGGTCTTGCCGGTGCCGGGCGGGCCGACCATCAGCACGCCGCGCGGGATCTTGCCGCCCAGCCGCTGGAACTTGCCCGGATCGCGCAGGAATTCGACCAGCTCGCCGACCTCCTCCTTGGCCTCGTCGCAACCGGCCACGTCGGAGAAATTGACCTTGACCTGGTCCTCGCTCTGCATCTTGGCGCGCGAACGGCCGAAGCTCATCGCCCCCTTGCCGCCGCCGCCGGACTGCAGCTGCCGCATGAAGAAGATGAAGATGCCGATGAAGATCAGGTACGGCAGCAGGTTGATCAGGATGTAGGTCAGCGAGGGGCCGCTCGGCGGCGGCGCCTGCTCGATCGCCACGCGGTGCTCGAGCAGGTCGTTGACCAGATCCTTGTCACCCGGGTTGTAGGTGATGAAGCGGGTACCGTCCTTGCGCTCGCCGCGGATGGTCACCCGGTCCTCGTCGATGTGGACCTTGGCCACGGAATTGCTGCGGACCAGATGGATGAACTGATCGTAGGCCAGGGCCTGCGTACCGGCACCACGCGGCGAAAAGCTCTGGAACACCGCCATCAGCACGACGGCGACGATCACCCAGAGCAGCAGATTCTTGGCCAGATCGTTCATTCGTATCCCTTGCAGTTGCGTGCCGGCCACGCCGGCACCTTCACCCTACCGCGCGCGCTTGCCGGTCGCCAGCGCGTAGACCTCGGGCGAGCGGCTGCGCGAAGCCTTGGGCTTGCGGATCGCCACCTTGTCGTAGCGCTTGCGCAGCTCGCGGACGTAGTCGTCGAAGCCCGCGCCCATGAAAAGTTTGACCAGAAAGGCCCCGCCCGGTTTCAGGTGGGCATCGGCGAAATCCCGGGCCAGTTCGACCAGATACATCGAGGCGGGCTGATCGACCGCGCTCACCCCGGTCATATTGGGGGCCATGTCGGAGAGCACAAGGTCCACCGGCTCGCCAGCCAGGGCGGCCTCCAGCCGCGACAGTGCCTCGGCCTCCCTGAAGTCGCCGTGAAGGAACTCCACCCCGGCGATCGGCGGCATGTCCAGGATGTCCAGCGCGATCACCCGGCCGCGGTCGCCCAGCGCCCGGCGCACCATCTGCGACCAACCGCCCGGGGCGGCGCCCAGGTCCACCACCACCATGCCCGGCCGGAGCAGGCGGTCGCGCTCCAGCAGCTCCTCCAGCTTGAAGGCCGCGCGCGAGCGCAGGCCCTCGGCCTGGGCCTTCTTCACGTACGGGTCGCTGAAATGCTCGCGGAGCCAGCGGTGGCTGCTCTTGCTGCGGGCCATGGGCACGGGGTCGGGATCGGGCGCCCATGATACCCTTTGCGGCCCGCTCCCCGCTCCCCCGGACGTCATGGCCATTGCCCTCTCCGCCGCCCAGAAGCGCTACCTGCGCGGCCTCGCCCACCCGCTCAAGCCGGTCATCCTGGTCGGCGCCAAGGGCATCACCGACGGGCTGCTGGCCGAACTGGACGGCGCGCTGGAACACCACGAGCTGCTGAAGGTGAAGTTCGCCGCCGAGGACCGCGAAACCCGTGACGCCTGGATCGCCGAGCTCGCCGACCGCGCCGGCGCCGCGCTGGTGCAGCGGATCGGCAACACCGCCGTGCTCTATCGCCGCAGCAAGGACAAGCCGCAGGTCGTCCTGCCGCGCTGAACCCGCACCCATGCAGCTCAGCCAGGAACTGCCCGACTTCCGCTACGTGCCGCGCGCCGTGCGCGCGGACCATGTGCTGGTCAACGACCGCGAGCTGCGCCGCAGCTTCATCCTGACCCCACACAGGCTGGTCGAGGAGTGGGCGCACGCCGGCGAACTGCAGGCCGCCGACATGGACGCCATCCTGGCGCTGGACCCGGAAGTGGTGCTGCTCGGCACCGGCGGACGCCAGCGCTTCCCGGCTCCGGCCGTGATGGCCGCCTGCCTGACCCGCGGCATCGGCATCGAGGTGATGGACAGCGCCGCCGCCGCCCGCACTTTCAACGTGCTGGCCGCCGAGGGGCGGCGCGTGGTAGCGGCGTTCGTGCTGCCTGGTTGAGCCCGCGCGCCTCAGCGCGGCGGCAGCAGCGTCAGTGGATCGACCGGGCGGCCGTTGCGGCGGATCTCGAAATGCAGCATGTCGCGACTGGCGCCGGTGCGGCCCATCTCGGCGATCTGCTGGCCGGCGCGCACCGCCTGGCCCTCCTCGACCAGCCGGCGGCGGTTGTGGCCGTAGGCCGACAACCACTCGTCGGTGTGCTTGACGATGATCAGCTCGCCATAGCCGACCAGACCGGCGCCGGAATACACCACCACACCGTCCGCGGCCGCCAGCACCGGCTGTCCGCCGTTGCCGGCGATGTCGATGCCCTGCCTGGTCGGATCGCCGGCGACGAAGCGGCCGACGATTTGCCCCTGCGCCGGCCACTGCCAGCGCACCGGGCCGCCGGCGACCGGCGGTGCAGACGTGGGCGCCGGTGTTTGTGACGGCGACGGCGCGACGGCCGGTGCCGGTTGCTGCGGCGGAGGCGCTGCCGGTCGCGCCGGCTCGCTGGCGGGCGGCCTTGCGGGCGCCGGCCGCGCGGCCGGCGGCGGTGTGGCGGCGATGCGGCCGGCGGGCGCGAGACGGATGCGCTGGCCGGGATAGATCGTGTAGGGCGGGCCGATACCGTTCCAGGCGGCGACGTCGCGGTAGTCCAGACCATGGCGGAACGCGATGCCGTACAGGGTGTCGCCGCGCACGACCACGTACTCGTGCGCGCCGGTCACCGGGCGCGCCGGGGTCGCATGGCGCGGCGGCTCGTACACGCGCTCGCGCCGGACCACGGTGGAACGCCCGCAGGCCGCGAGCAGTGTCACCAGCACCAGCAGCCAGAGCACGTGACCGGACTTCATCCGCGCAGCTCCCACCAGATCAGGCCGGCGATGACGAGCACCGCCACCGCCCAGCCCAGCCATTCGACATAGCGGCGGATCAGCCGCTCCAGCGGCTCGCCGCCGAACGCGACCAGCCCGGCGACCAGAAAGAAGCGGCCGCCGCGACCGATCAGCGAACCCAGCACGAACGGCAGCAGGCCCATGCCGGCGGCGCCGGAGGCGAGGGTGAACACCTTGTACGGGATCGGCGTGAAACCGGCGACGAACACGATCCAGAAACCGTAGCGCTCGAACAGCGCCTGCACCTGGAAGAAGCGCTGGCTCCAGCTGAGCCGCTCGATCCACGGCCAGACCGCGTCCAGCGCGTAGCTGCCCAGCGCGTAGCCGAGCAGGCCGCCGACCACCGAGGCGATCGTGCAGATGAGCGCCAGACGCCACCAGCGCTTCGGCTGCGCCAGCGTCATCGGCGCCAGCATCACGTCCGGCGGCACCGGGAACACCACCGACTCGGCGGCGCTCATCGCCGCCAGATAACCCGGCGCACGGTGGTGCGCGGCCCAGCGCAGACAGCGGTCGTAGATCGGCCCGAAGATCCGCATCAGCCGACGCCCGGCACCAACGGCACGAACGACACCGCGCCGAGGCTTTCCTGCTCGACGCCCTCGGCGGTCTTGCGCAGGCGGATCAGTTGCTGCCCGGAGGAGCCGCCGACCGGGGCGACCAGCACGCCGCCCACCGCGAGCTGCTCGACCAGCGCCGGGTCGATCAGGGTACCGGCGGCGGTGACGATGATGGCGTCGAACGGCGCCGCATCCGGCCAGCCGCTGCGGCCGTCGTCGTGGCGGGTGCGCAGGTTCTCGAAGCCGAGCTTGCGGAAGCGCCGTCGCGCCTGGCGCAGCAGCTCGTCGATGCGCTCGACGCTGTACACCTCCGGCACCAGCACGGCCAGCACCGCGGCCTGGTAGCCGGAGCCGGTGCCGACCTCGAGCACGCGCCGGGGGATGCCGTCCTCCAGCAGGGCTTCGGTCATCCGCGCCACCACCCACGGCTGCGAGATGGTCTGGCCACAACCGATCGGCAGCGCGGTGTCCTCGTAGGCACGCGAAGCCAGCGCCTCGTCGATGAACAGATGTCGCGGCACGGTGCGCATCGCGGTCAGCACGCGCTCGTCGCGGATGCCGCCCTCGCTGCGCAGGCGCTCGACCATGCGGTCACGCGCGCGCTGCGAGGTCATGCCCAGGCCGCTGGCCTCAGGGCGGGTGCGGAACCTTGGAGTCATGCGTCGCTTGCCAGAGCCTGGGTGAGCCCGCCGACCCAGCTCGCGACCTTCTCCAGCGCCTGGTAGCGCGTCAGATCGACATGGATCGGGGTGATCGAGATGTGCCCCGTGCGCACGGCGTGGAAGTCGGTGCCGGGACCGGCATCCTGCTCGGCGCCGGCCGGGCCGATCCAGTACACCGGCCGGCCGCGCGGATCGGTCATCGGCACGCAGGCTTCCGAGCGGTGGCGGTTGCCCAGACGGGTGACCTCGAAGCCGCGCAGCGTATCCCACGGCCGGTCGGGCACGTTGACGTTGAGGATGGTGTCGGCCGGCAGCGGATCGACCAGCAGCCGCGCCATGATCTCGCGCGCGGCGCGCGCGGCGGTGTCGAAATGCCGGCCGTTGTGGTCGTCGGTGGCCAGCGACATGGCGATGGCCGGCAGCCCGAGGAAGCGCCCCTCCATCGCCGCCGCGACCGTGCCCGAATAGATCACGTCGTCGCCCATGTTGGCGAAGTTGTTGATGCCCGACACCACGATGTCCGGCTCGCGGTCGAGCAGACCGGTGAGGGCGAGATGGACGCAGTCGGTCGGCGTGCCGGCCACGCTCCAGACATTGTCGCCGACCTGCTTGACGCGGATCGGCCGGTCGAGCGTGAGCGAGTTGCTGGCGCCGGAACGGTCGCGGTCGGGGGCGACCACCAGCACTTCGTGCCCGGCGGCGCGCAGCCCCTCGGCCAGCACCCGGATGCCCGGGGCATCGACGCCGTCGTCGTTGCTTACGAGTACGCGCATGGATCCTTCCGTCGATCGGGCATCGAATGATACCGGATGGTGCCGACGCCCGCCGCGTCCCGGAACGGCGCTGACAGCCGGTCGAGAAACGCGCTCCCTGCGCGTTTTTCGTGGCGCACGCCCAGCGCATGTCCGGACTCGCTTGCGACAGATCAATCACTTGCCGTGATCGATCTGCGCGGCGAGCCATCCCTGGCTCGCCTGGCAGGCTGTTTTCCAACGGCCTGCTAAGCTGGCCGCATGCGACGCAAGCCAACCCGGGTCGATGCGGACGATGCCGCGCTGTTCCGCGACGCGGTGGGTCCGGTGCGGCGCATCGAAATCGCCGAAGGATCCGCCGCCAGCCGGCGCAAACCCGAGGCCACGCCTCGCCAGCGCGAGTCGGACGAGATCCAGGCGCTGCGTGCCTCGCGACAGGCGCCTTTCGAGGGGCTGGACGCGAACCTGGCCGAACCACTGGCCTACCGCCGGCCGGAAGTGCCCGAGCGCGTGCTCAAGCGGCTCAAGCGCGGCCTGTACGCCGTGCAGGACGAGATCGACCTGCACCGGATGAACGCGGCGCTGGCGGAAACGGTGTTGCGCGAATTCCTGCGCGAGTCGCGCGCGCGCGGCCGTCACTGCGTGCGGGTGGTGCACGGCAAGGGCCTGCACTCCAAGGCCGACGGACCGGTGCTCAAGGGGCTGGTCGACCGGCTACTGTCGCAACGCGCCGACGTGCTGGCCTACGCCTCGGCGCCACCGGCGCAGGGCGGCACCGGCGCGGTGCTGGTGCTGCTGGCCCGTTACCGCCCGGGTGAGCGCGGCGGCCGATTCAGTAAGGCCGATCTTCATCCGAGCGACGCTGAGGCGGATTGACCCAGTACACCTGCACGCCCCGGCGCCGCGCGATCCGCTCGACCGCGGCGATGTACTCCGCATCCTGGCGGAGGCTGGCCGTCTGCTGCTCGGTCGCCCTGAGCTCGCCACGGCCGGCACAGGCCGCCAGTGATGCGAGTGCAGCCACCATCAGCAAGTTGCGCATGACACATCCTCCCCGGGCCCCACGGGCCCGGCTGACGTCCGGCGCCGGCCGCCCGGCCGGTACCGGGCACCAGTGCCAGTGTACGCCTCTCCGCGCCCGCAGGATGGCCCGCCCGCAGCGTCGACGCACACGGCCGCGCAGGCTGCGCTGCCTGCCGGCTGCCGAGACCCCGTGCTCCGGCAGGCCGGGACTGGCTCGCCTCGCGGGCCGGTCGCCGCTGGCCATGGATTTCGCCGCAGCCGGGTGAAGCCCGGGCGCGGTCGAGTGCGGCCCGGCGCCGCCGGGCCCCTCTGCCCCGGACCTGCCGGCGAGCCGTCAGGCGAGGTCCGGCACGGCCGAGGCGACCTCGCCCAGCTGTGCCAACACCGCGGTCGCGTATGCACCCGCCGGGAGGACGAAACGCAGGCGCAGCATGTCTTCCGCCGGCCATTCCCAGGCGAACCCGGCCGGGCGCAGGCGCAGCGCGCGACGCTCCTGGCGCAGCCCGGCCGCCTCCAGCCCGGCCCGGAGGTCGGCGAACGGCGCCAACGCGGCCTCCTCGACGGCGCGCGCCGCGCCCCGGCTGCGCAGCTCGCCACGCCCCCACAGCGGCCCGCTGGGGTGGATGTCGAAGTCGCGCAGCCGTGCCGCCAGCGTCTCGTCCATCGGCTCGGGACCGAACACGCTGCGGCTGCCGTCGAGCATCCACACCTCGCCGTCGAGCCCGGTGCGCCAGGAGCCGTCGTTCACGCGGGCGTCGAGCACGGCGTTGAACAGCGCCGCGCGTGCGGCCGAGAGCAGCAGCGCGCGCTGCTCGCGCTTGACCCGACGACCGGCGAACATGCGCCGCGCGTTCTCGACGTTGTCGCCGTCGCGGCCGAACCGTTGCTCGCCGAAATGATTGGGCACACCCTCGGCGGCGATCCGCGTCAGCCGCGCCTCGATCGCATCGCGCTCGCCGCGCACCTCGCGCAGCACCAGCACGAAACGGTTGCCCGCCAGCGCGCCGCGCGGCAGCTTGCGGTGGTGCCAGTCGGCGCGGAGCACGCGCAGGTCGTCCGACTGCAGCCCCGCCAGGTCCGGCGCGACGCGCCTGGGCAGATGCACGCTGAACCGCTGCACGGTCACCGCGTGGCGATCCTTCAGGCCGGCGTAGCCGATGCCCATTTCCGGAACACCCGCCCAGGCGGCGATGCGTTTGGCGGCAAAGGCGGTGTTCATGCCGCGCTTCTCGACCGTCAGCAGCAGATGCTCACCCTCCCCGGCCGGCGCGAAGCCGTCGAGCTCCTCGACGCGGAAATCCTCCGGCACGGTCCGGATCCGCGCCGCCAGCACCGGCGGACCGAACGCTTCGCCGCTCACGCGCGCACCAGCAGGGCCACGGCGAGCGCGGCGATGCCCTCGCCGCGACCGGTGAAGCCGAGCGTCTCGCTGGTGGTGGCCTTGATGCTGATCTGGCCGACGCCGACGCCGAGGTCGGCGGCGAGATGCACGCGCATTTCCTCGGCATGCGGAGCGACCTTGGGCCGCTCGCAGATCACCGTGATGTCGGCATTGCCGAGCGCGTAGCCGTGTTCGTGCATCAGCCGCGCACACTGGCGCAGGAAGCAGCGGCTGTCGGCATCCTTCCAGCGCGGATCGGAGGGTGGGAAATGCTTGCCGATGTCGCCCAGCGCCAGCGCGCCCAGGATCGCGTCGCACAGCGCATGGATCGCCACATCGCCGTCGGAATGCGCCAGCACCCCGCGCGTGTGCGGGATCCGCACGCCGCCCAGCATCACGTGATCGCCGTCGCCGAAGGCGTGGACGTCGAAGCCTTGGCCGATGCGGATGGGTTGGGTCATGGGGGAAGTTTAGTCGGGAACCGGGAAGAACGTTCCGGAACCATCCCTCCGGCGCAAGCGAAAGCCGCCGGACGCCTGTGTTTTTCCGGCTACCGGCTACTGGTTGGCGGGCACCGGTTACCGACTCCCTACCCCCGCGACAGCACGAACTCCGCCAGCGCCAGATCGGCCGGGGTGGTCACCTTGATATTGTCCTCGCTGCCTTCGACCAGCAGCGGACGCAGGCCGAGCCGCTCCATCGCCATCGACTCGTCGGTGACGGCGACGCCGGCCGACAGCGCGGCTTCCAGCGCGCGGGTGAGGCCGCCACGGCGGAACATCTGCGGGGTCAGCGCCCGCCAGAGGCCGTCGCGCGGCTCGGTGCCGAGCACGGCCAGCTCGTCGTCGCCGCGCTTCAAGGTGTCCCGCACCGGTGCCGCCAGCAGCGCCCCGACCGGATGCCGCTGGCCCTGTTCGATCAGCGCCTCCAGGTCGGCGGCGCGCAGGCAGGGACGGGCGGCGTCGTGCACCAGCACGAACTCGTCGTCGCTCACCGAGGACGGCAGCGCGCGCAGGCCGGCCAGCACCGAGTCGGCGCGCTCGGCGCCGCCGACACAGGTCAGCACCGGCTTGCCGCAGCGCTCGCGCCAACCCGGCCAGTGCGGATCCTGCGCGGCCAGCACCACCACGATGCCGTCGATGGCCGGATGGCCGGCCAGCCGGTCGAGCGTGTGTCCGATCAGCGGCTGCCCATCGAGCAGCAGGTACTGTTTGGGAAAGGCGCCGCCGAAACGGCGCCCCGAACCGGCGGCAGGCACGACGACCCAGCTCATCGCTTCTCCCTCCCCTTGTCCAGCACGTCGGCGGACGGCTCCACGACACGGTAGAACACCTCGCCCGGCCTGATCATCCCCAGCTCCGAGCGGGCCCGCTCCTCGACCGCATCCTCGCCTTCCTTGAGATCCTCGACCTCGGCGGCGAGGGCATCGTTACGCCGCCTGAGCTGCTCGTTCTCGGCCTGCTGCGCCTGTACCGCCTGTTCCAGCCGCCGAACCTCGTGCCTGCCTCCGTGGCCGCCCCAGAGCTTGACCTGCAGGAACACGAGCAGGCCAAGCAGGGCGAGGGCCAGCAGTCTGAGCACGTGGGTGGTGCCTCGTGGGCGGTGGTGTCAGCGTTTGAGGTTGGGGAAGGCGTCGCGGCCAGCATAGCGCGCCCGCGCGCCCAGCGCTTCCTCGATGCGGAGCAGCTGGTTGTACTTGGCGACGCGGTCGGTACGGCACAGCGAGCCGGTCTTGATCTGGGTGGCGGTGGTGGCCACGGCGATGTCGGCGATGGTGGTGTCCTCGGTTTCGCCGCTGCGATGCGAGATCACCGCGGCATAGCGCGCGGCGTCGGCCATGGCGATGGCCTCCAGGGTTTCGGTCAGGGTGCCGATCTGGTTGACCTTGATCAGGATGGCGTTGCCGATCCCCTTGTCGATGCCCTCGCGGAAGATCTTCGGGTTGGTGACGAACAGGTCGTCGCCGACCAGCTGCACGGTCTTGCCGAGCCTGTCGGTGAGCTGCTTCCAGCCGTCCCAGTCGTGTTCGGCCATGCCGTCCTCGACGGTGAGGATCGGGTACTTGCCGCACCAGTCGGCGAGGAAGTCGACGAACTGCTCGCTGGACAGGCGCTTGCCCTCGCCGACCAGGTTGTACTTGCCGTTGTCGTAGAACTCCGAGCTGGCCACGTCCAGACCCAGCAGCATGTCCTCGCCGGCGGTGTAGCCGGCCTTGCCGATGGCCTCCAGGATGGTCTCGACCGCCTCCTCGTTGGAGCGCAGGTCGGGCGCGAAGCCACCCTCGTCGCCCACGGCCGTGCTCAGGCCGCGCGACTTGAGCACCGCCTTGAGCGCGTGGAACACCTCGGTGCCGGCGCGCAGTGCCTCGGAGAAGCTGTCGAAGCCGACCGGCAGCACCATGAACTCCTGCATGTCGACGTTGTTGTCGGCATGCGCGCCGCCGTTGACGATGTTCATCATCGGCACCGGCAGCGACACCTCGCGCCCCTGGGCCAGGTGCGCCCACAGCGGCAGGCCGCGGGCCGCGGCCACCGCATGCGCGCTGGCCAGCGACACGCCGAGCAGCGCGTTGGCGCCGAGGCGGCCCTTGTTGTCGGTGCCGTCGAGCGCGATCAGCTTCGCGTCCAGTCCGGCCTGGTCGGCGGCGTCGAAGCCGGCCAGCGCCGCGGCGATCGTTTCGTTGACGTTGGCGACCGCGCGACGCACGCCCTTGCCGAGGTAGCGGGTCTTGTCGCCGTCGCGCAGCTCCACCGCCTCCTTGGTGCCGGTGGATGCGCCGGACGGCACCGCCGCGCGGCCCATGTGGCCGCTGCTCAGCGTGACTTCGGCTTCGAGGGTGGGATTGCCGCGCGAGTCGAGGATTTCGCGGGCGTGGACACTTTTAATTGTTGCAACATTCATTGGTCGGCTCCTCGACTTATTACCTTAGAAACTGTTTTCAATACACAATCGTGAAGCGCATCAAGCTGCGCCTGCGAGAACACTGCATCAGCACTCAATTCATCCCGTGCAACGACCGCAGATTCAATCAATTTCCGATACACATCCACCAGTCTGCCTCGCCTTTGCTCAAGCGTAGAAACGCTCTCTTGGAAAAGCTCATCGGCAGCTCTTTTACCGACTGAGGCTAGTGGTTCTCCGGATTCAAAACGAGCCTGCTCGTCGGCAGTAAGCCGATGAAAAAGGCGCACCCTGTCCATGACGCCGAGGTTATCAAGATTAGCAAGCTGCTGTTCAATCGGCCAAAGAGGCGATTCCAACCAAGTACCGACGCTGACGATTGCAGACAAGTAATCTCCAACCGCGCGAAGGTATATGACAGACGCTGCCACATGCTCAGCATTCCTATCCATAGCCATATCCTGGATAGAGATAACTGAGGCATCAATGCTGGCAACCACCTTCGCGGACCTCTTAGTGGCCGCCAAATAGCCTCCAGCCTCACACCACCCTAGGAGTGCCTGTTCCGCATAAACTACTTGAGATCTCACAGCCCGCGATATTTCAGCGCGCTCTTGAGACACCTTGCGATGGGATATCGTTGCCACACCGACCAGTATCAATGCCAGCGCTGCAAGGAAAATAGCGACAGCCTTGGAAATACGCATCACTGCATCTCAATGAATGCGCCGGCTTTCACCACGCGGTCGAGCTCGACCAGCGTCTCCAGCAGCGCCGCCATCCTGCCCAGCGGCCAGGCGTTGGGGCCGTCGGAGAGGGCCTTGTCGGGGGCGGGGTGGGTCTCGGCGAACAGGCCGGCGATGCCGGCGGCGACCGCGGCGCGCGCCAGCACCGGCACGAACTCGCGCTGGCCGCCGGAGCTGGCGCCCTGCCCGCCCGGCAACTGCACCGAGTGGGTGGCGTCGAACACCACCGGGCAGCCGGTCTCGCGCATCACCGCCAACGAGCGCATGTCGGAGACGAGGTTGTTGTAGCCGAAACTGACGCCGCGCTCGCAGACCATGATCCGTTCGTTGCCGACGGCCCTGGCCTTGGCGACGACATGCTTCATGTCCCACGGCGCGAGGAACTGGCCCTTCTTGATGTTCACCGGCAGGCCGGCGCGGGCCACGTTCTGGATGAAGTCGGTCTGCCGGCACAGGAAGGCCGGGGTCTGCAGCACGTCGACCACGGCGGCGACCTCGTGCATCGGCGTGTACTCGTGCACGTCGGTGAGCACCGGCACGCCGATCTGGCGCTTGACCTCGGCCAGCACCTTCAGCCCCTCCTCCAGCCCCGGGCCGCGGAAGCTGTCGCCCGAGCTGCGGTTGGCCTTGTCGAAGCTCGACTTGAAGATGAACGGGATGCCGAGCTTGCCGGTGATCTCCTTGAGCGCGCCGGCGGTGTCGAGTTGCAACTGCATCGACTCGACCACGCAGGGGCCGGCGATCAGGAAGAATGGCTGGTCGAGGCCGACCTCGAAACCACAAAGCTTCATGGGGCGAATTCCGATTGGGGCACGGGTCCACGCGGATGGACGCGGATGAGTTCCGCATCGCGCTCTCGATCCGCGCCGATCCGCATTGACCCGCGGTGGGCCATGCTGCCCGTCATGCCTGGGCCTCTTTCAGCAGCCGCCCGCCGGCCTTGTGCTCGCGTGCGGCGCGGATGAAGCCGATGAACAGCGGATGGCCGTCGCGCGGTGTGGACAGGAACTCCGGGTGCGCCTGGCAGGCGACGAACCACGGGTGATCCGGCAGTTCGATCATCTCCACCAGCAGGTCGTCCATCGACTTGGCCGAGATCACCAGCCCGGCCTCTTCCAGCTGCGAGCGGTAGCGGTTGTTGAACTCGTAACGGTGCCGATGGCGCTCGGCGACGACGTCCTTGCCGTACATCTCGCGGGCCTTGGTGCCGGCCTTGAGGCGGCACTCCTGCAGGCCGAGGCGCATGGTGCCGCCGAGGTCGGAATCCTCGCTGCGGCGCTCGATCTCGCCGGTGGCGGTGCGCCACTCGGTCACCAGGCCGATCACCGGGTGCGCGGCATGGCGGTCGTTCTCGGTGCTGTTGGCGCCTTCCAGCCCGGCCACGTGGCGGGCGAAATCGACCACCGCGGCCTGCATGCCGTAGCAGATGCCGAAATAGGGGATGCGGTTCTCGCGCGCGTACTTCGCCGTGAGCACCTTGCCCTCGAAACCGCGATCGCCGAAGCCGCCGGGGACGAGGATGGCATCGACGCCATCGAGGATGCCGGTGCCCTGCTTCTCGACCTGCTCGGACTCGACCCAGCGCAGATTGACCCGGGTCCGCTGGCGCAGGCCGCCGTGCTTGAGCGCCTCGGTCAGCGACTTGTAGGCATCGGCATGGTCGACGTACTTGCCGACCACCGCCACGGTCACCTCGTCGACCGAGTGCTCCATGGCATCGACCACCGCCTGCCACTCGGACAGGTCGGCCGGATTGGCCTGCAGCCGCAGCCGCTCGACCACGATCTCGTCCAGCCCCTGCGCGTGCAGCCAGAGCGGGATCTTGTAGATGTTGTCCAGGTCCACCGCCGAGACCACGGCCTTCTCCGGCACGTTGGTGAACAGCGCGATCTTGCGCCGCTCGCTGGCCGGCAGCGGCTGCTCGGAGCGGCAGATGAGGATGTCGGGCTGGATGCCGATCGAGCGCAGCTCCTTCACCGAATGCTGGGTCGGCTTGGTCTTGAGCTCGCCGGCGGCGGCGATGTACGGCACCAGCGTCAGGTGCATGAAGATGGCCCGGTCCGGCCCGCGCTCGATGCGGATCTGGCGGATCGCCTCCAGGAACGGCAGCGACTCGATGTCGCCCACGGTACCGCCGATCTCCACCAGCGCCACGTCGAAGCCGGCGGTGGCCTCGTCGATGCAGCGCTTGATCTCGTCGGTGATGTGGGGGATCACCTGCACGGTGGCGCCGAGGTAGTCGCCGCGGCGCTCCTTGCGGATCACGTTCTCGTAGATCCGGCCGGTGGTGATGGAGTTCTTGCGGGTCAGCCGGGTGCGGACGAAGCGCTCGTAGTGGCCCAGGTCCAGATCGGTCTCGGCGCCGTCGTCGGTGACATACACCTCGCCGTGCTGGAAGGGGCTCATCGTGCCCGGATCCACGTTGATGTAGGGATCCAGCTTCATCATGGTGACCTTGAGGCCGCGCGCCTCGAGGATGGCCGCCAGCGAGGCCGCCGCGATGCCCTTGCCGAGCGAGGACACCACGCCGCCGGTAACGAAGATCAGGGGAGTCATGGGATCTGGGGTTCCGGAAAACCCCATTCTACCGGCTCCCCCCGATCACGGCGAAGCCACGGCGGCGGCGCGGCCGCTGTCGCGGCCGGCGCGCCGCCGGCCGGTCCCGATTCAGTCGCCGCCTTCGGACTTCTTGTGCTTGGTGCGGAGACTGAGTCCGGGGTCGTTCTCGCCCTTGGGCGCGCGGTTGACGCCGGGTTCGTTCACACCGATCGGGGCCGCGGCCGCCTGCGCCGCTGCGCTCCCGTCCGTCGCCACCGATCCGCCGTCGCCTTCCGACTCCCCGTTGCCCGGGCCGCCGCCGCGCAGGCGCGCCACACCGCCCTTGCCGACCACGTAACCGCGATTGTTGCCTTGGGCCTTGGCAGCCACCTCGTCCTGCCCCGCCCCGCCCTGGTCCGCCGGGTCCGGGCCGCCATCACGCAGGCGCGCCACGCCACCCTTGCCGACCACGTAACCGCGATTGTTGCCTTGGGCCTTCGGGGCCGATTCCTGCTCCGGCTGCGGCCTGGCTTCCGTCCCGGCGGCAGCAGCGGTAGCCGGCACCTGCCGGGGAACCTCGCTGGCGCCGGCCGTCATGACCGCCAGCAGGGCGGCGACGGCGATCATCCGGGAAACCTGCGAACGCTTCATGGCTCCTCCTCCCGCCCATGGCGGCTCGATGTCGCGCCTGCATACCCTGGCCCGGGCGAATCCCGCCTGAACCGTGCGCGACCGCCCATGCCCACCGGAACGGCGGCGAGCCGCGGCCGGATAGCGGCGCGCTTGCCTGCCGCCCCCCCGAGCCGCCATCCTGCCCGCCTTCGCCGCCCCGCCTGGGGCCAGCTTGACCCGAGGTTCCGCAAGTGAGTTCCCGCTACAACGCCGCCGACATCGAAGTCCTCTCCGGCCTGGATCCGGTCAAGCGCCGGCCCGGCATGTACACCGACACCACCCGCCCCAACCACCTGGCGCAGGAGGTGATCGACAACGCGGTGGACGAGGCGCTGGCCGGGCACGCCAAGACCATCGAGGTCACGCTGTACGCCGACGGCAGTTGCGAGGTGAACGATGACGGCCGCGGCATGCCGGTGGACATCCACCCCGAGGAGGGTATCCCCGGCGTCGAGCTGATCCTGACCCGGCTGCACGCGGGCGGAAAGTTCAGCAACAAGAACTACACCTTCTCCGGCGGCCTGCACGGCGTCGGCGTGAGCGTGGTCAACGCGCTGTCCAAGCGGGTCGATGTGTACATCCGGCGCGACGGCAGCGAGTACCACATGGCCTTCCGCGACGGCTACACCGACTCGGCGCTGAAGACCGTCGGCAGCGTCGGCAAGCGCAACACCGGCACCCGCGTGCGCTTCTGGCCGGACCCGAAGTACTTCGACACCCCGAAATTCGCGCTGCGCCCGCTCAAGCACCTGCTGCGCGCCAAGGCGGTGCTCTGCCCGGGGCTCACGGTGAAGCTGTTCGACGAGGCCTCGGGCGAGCGCAGCGAGTGGTTCTACGAGGACGGCCTGCGCGACTACCTGCGCACCCAGCTGGCCGACCGCGACTACCTGCCGCCCGAGCTGTTCGTGGGTGCGCTGAGCAAGGACACCGAGACCGCCGACTGGGCCATGTGCTGGCTGCCGGAGGGCGAGCTGGTGCAGGAGAGCTACGTCAACCTGATCCCGACCGCGCAGGGCGGCACCCACGTCAACGGGCTGCGCTCGGGCGTGACCGACGCACTGCGGGAATTCTGCGACTTCCGCAACCTGCTGCCGCGCGGCGTCAAGCTGGCGCCGGAGGACGTCTGGGACCGCGTGTCCTACATCCTCAGCGTGAAGATGACCGACCCGCAGTTCAGCGGCCAGACCAAGGAGCGCCTGAGCTCGCGCCAGGCCGCGGCCTTCGTCGAGGGCGCCGTGCACGATGCCTTCTCGCTGTGGCTCAACCAGCACGTCGAGCTGGGCGAGAGGATCGCCCAGCTCGCCATCGAGCGCGCCAGCGCCCGCCTGAAGAGCGAGAAGCAGGTCGTCCGCAAGAAGATCACCCAGGGGCCGGCCCTGCCCGGCAAGCTCGCCGACTGCATCTCGCAGGATCTCTCGCGCACCGAGCTGTTCCTGGTCGAGGGCGACTCCGCCGGCGGCAGCGCCAAGCAGGCGCGCGACAAGGACTTCCAGGCGATCCTGCCGCTGCGCGGCAAGATCCTGAACACCTGGGAGGTCGAATCCGGCGCGGTGCTGGCCTCGCAGGAGGTCCACGACCTGGCCGTCGCCATCGGCTGCGACCCGGGCAGGGACGACCTGTCCGGCCTGCGCTACGGCAAGATCATCATCCTGGCCGACGCCGACTCCGACGGCCTGCACATCGCCACCCTGCTGTCGGCGCTGTTCCTCAGGCACTTCCCGGCGCTGGTGCGCGCCGGCCATGTGTTCGTGGCCATGCCGCCGCTGTTCCGCATCGATGTCGGCAAGCAGGTGTTCTACGCCCTGGACGAGGAGGAAAAGCGCCTGCTGCTGGAGAAGATCGAGCGCGAGAAGATCCGTGGCGCGGTCAGCGTCACCCGCTTCAAGGGCCTGGGCGAGATGAACCCGCAGCAATTGCGCGAATCGGCGATCCATCCCGACACCCGCCGGCTGGTCCAGCTCACCGTCGATGACGACGTCCAGACGAACGCGCTGATGGACATGCTGCTGTCGAAAAAGCGCGCCTCCGACCGCAAGGCCTGGCTGGAAACCAAGGGCGACCTGGCCACGCTCGATGTCTGACGCTGGCTGTCCGAGCGCCGGCACCGGACGGCGCGTGCCGCAGCCTCGGCGGCGATCTCCGCCGAGGCCAGGCCCTCATCGGCCAGCCGCAGCACCTGCCGTGCGCGGTCGGTGAGCGGGTCGTCCCCGCCCCAGGCCGCCACCGCCCGCGCCGCGAAACGGTCGCCCGCACCGGCCCAAAGGCCTGCGGTGTGGCGGCGGAGCGGGATGCGGTGACGGGATTCATGGGCACCTCCTGGGTGCCGCTTACTGTGGTCCTCCCGCCCCGCCGGCGGCAGTGGCCGCCGTCAGTCCTGTCGGCTGACAGATGTCAGGACGGGGGTTCTGCCCCCCCGGGCTCGCGTGCTAAGATCGACGCAAGTGATTGATTTTCAATCCACTTGGACCTGCGCGGGCAAATCCGCGCCTTTTTGTTTCCGGGGCGGGAGGACGCGATGACCCTGATCGACAAGCTCAACGAACTGCGCGACTACGGCGGCGCCCGCCGCACCGTCGGCCTGGACGACGCCACCGTCGAACGCTTCGCGGCGACGCATGCCGACCTGCGCGAGGCCATCGACGCGGCCCATGCGCAGTTCCAGGCGCTCAAGGGCGGCGAGTTCGAGGACCTCCTGCGCGCCGACGAGGCCGAGCAGATCCGTGCCGTGCAGGCCGGCTACGTCAACTTCTACCCGGACGACGCGGTGAACCCCTACGTGGCGCTGACCGCGCGCGGGCCGTGGATCGTCACCCTCAAGGGCGCGGTGATCCACGACAGCGGCGGCTACGGCATGCTCGGCGGCGGCCATACGCCGGCCGCCGTGCTGGAGGCGATGAGCCGGCCACAGGCGATGGCCAACATCATGACCCCGAATCTCGCCCAGCTGCGGCTGGAGCGCGCGCTGCGCCGGGAGATCGGCCACACCCGCGGCGGATGCCCGTACGCGAAGTTCCTGTGCCTGAACTCCGGCTCGGAGTCGGTCACCCTGGCCGCGCGCATCGCCGACGTCAACGCCAAGCTGATGACCGACGCCGGCGGGCGCCATGCCGGCCGCACCATCAAGCGCATCGCGGTCAAGGGCGCCTTCCACGGCCGCACCGAGCGGCCGGCGCTGTACTCCGACTCCAGCCGCAAGACCTACCTGCAGCACCTGGCCAGCTTCCGCGGCGAGGACAGCCTGATCGCCATCGAGCCCTACAGCGTCGAGCAGCTCCGGCAGACCTTCGCCGAGGCCGAAACCAAGGGCTGGTTCATCGAGGCGGTGTTCCTGGAGCCGGTGATGGGCGAAGGCGACCCCGGCCGCGCGCTGCCGCCGGCCTTCTACGCCGCCGCCCGCGAACTCACCGCCGCCCACGGCAGCCTGCTGCTGGTGGACTCGATCCAGGCCGGCCTGCGCGCGCACGGCGTGCTGTCGATCGTCGACTACCCGGGCTTCGAGGGTCAGACCGCGCCGGACATGGAAACCTACTCCAAGGCACTCAACGCCGGCCAGTACCCGCTGAGCGTGCTGGCGGTGAACGAGCGCGCCGCCGGCCTCTACCGCAAGGGCGTGTACGGCAACACCATGACCACCAACCCGCGCGCGATGGAGGTCGCCGTGGCCGTGCTGGAAAGCCTCACCCCCGACCTGCGCGCCAACATCCGTGCCAAGGGCCGGCTGTTCCTCGACCGCCTGGAGGCGCTCAGGGCAGAGCTCGGCGGCCTGATCACCAAGGTGCAGGGCACCGGCCTGCTGTTCTCCTGCGAGCTGTCGCCGGCCTTCAAGTGCTACGGCGCCGGCTCCACCGAGGAGTACCTGCGCGAACGCGGCATCGGCGTGATCCACGGCGGCACCAACTCGCTGCGCTTCACCCCGCACTTCGGCATCGGCGAGGACGAGGTCGAGCTGGTGATCGCCCACGTCCGCCAGGCTCTGCTCGAGGGTCCGCGCAAGGCGCGGGCGGAGGCCGCCTGAAGGGCGGCTCCGCCGGTGGCGCCGGCGGAGCCCTGCCCCGCAGCACACCGCACGACCGGCGGACGCGCGGGCCTGTGGCCGGCCCACGCCACGGCCCACGTTTGCGGAAGGGATCGACTGACTCTGCCCGATCTCCGGGCCGCAGATGCATCCGCCTTCCTCCCGCGCCCCGCTCGCCGCCCTGCTGCTCGTATTCACCGCCGCCCCGCTGCCGGCAGGCACCAGCGCCGAGACCCCGCCCGCCGCGCCGCCGCTACCCGAACGGCTGGCCGACACCGGCCTGTACGTCCCCGGTTCGCTGAGCCGGATCCATCCCGACAACCAGCCGTTCACGCCGCAGTACCCGCTGTGGACCGACGGCGCGGGCAAGCGGCGCTGGCTGTACCTGCCGCCCGGCACGCATATCGATGCCTCCGATCCGGACGCCTGGGACTTCCCGCCCGGCACCCGGCTGTGGAAGGAGTTCTCGCACGGCCGCCCGATCGAGACGCGCCTGATCGAACGCCTGCCCGATGGCGCTTGGCGCTTCGCCACCTACGTGTGGAATGAAGACGGCAGCGAGGCCGTGCTCGCCCCCGAGCGCGGCATCGCCGCCCTGCCGGCGCCCGAGGCGCCGGGCGGCCGCTACCGCATTCCCTCGCGCGACGACTGCCGTGCCTGCCACGAGGGCGGCAAGGTGCCGGTGCTGGGCTTCAGCGCCCTGCAGCTCTCGCCCGACCGCGACCCGCTGGCGCCCAATGCCGAACCGCTGCGTCCGGGCGACGCCGATCTGCCCGGCCTGGTCGCGCGCGGCCAGCTGGTCAACCTGCCGCCGCAGCTGCTCGCCGAGCCGCCGCGGATCCGGGCCGGCTCGCCCAGCGAGCGCGCCACGCTCGGCTACCTGCACGCCAACTGCGGCCACTGCCACAACCGCGCCAGCGCCGATGATCCGGCGGTGCCGGTCGATCTGTCGCTGTCGCGCCAGGTCGGCGCCGACCGCGACGATGCGCAGGCGCTGAAGGCCCTGATCGAGACCCGCCTGCGCTACCGCGGGCATGGTTCGTCCGCCGACCTGCCGCTGATCGCGCCGGGCGATGCGGAAGCCAGCGTGCTGTTGCAGCGCATGCGCACCCGCAACCCGATGGCCCGCATGCCGCCATTGGGCACGCGCATCCCCGACCCCGAGGCGCTCGAGCTGATCGGGCGCTGGATCGGGCACGACCTGCACCCCAGCCCAGGAGCCACACGATGAAACCCGCCGTTTTCCTCCTCCGCGCCACCGCCCTGCTGCTGTCGCTGGGCTGCGCCCTGCCGGCCCTCGCCGAGGACGCCCGCGTCGAGCGCGGCAAATACCTGGTCAACGTCGGCGCCTGCCACGACTGCCACACGCCGTGGAAGGATGGCCCGAACGGCCCCGAGCCCGACATGAGCCGCATGCTTTCCGGCCATCCCGAATCGCTGACGCTGCCGCCACCACCGAAGCTGCCCGAGGGCCCCTGGATCGCGGCCTGGGCCACCAGCAATACCGCCATCGCCGGTCCCTGGGGCATCAGCTACACCGCCAACCTCACGCCCGATGCGGACACCGGCCTGGGCAAGTGGACGGTGGAGAACTTCAAGGACACCATCCGCAACGGCCGCCGCATGGGCCGTGGCCGCGAACTGCTGCCGCCGATGCCCTGGCCGGCCTTTCGCAACATGACCGACGAGGACCTGGAGGCGATCTTCGCCTACCTGCAGAGCATTCCGGCGATCCGCAACCAGGTGCCCGAGCCGGTACCGCCGGCGGGCGCCGGGCAGTAATTCCGTCAAGACCGCGCGGCGCGCCCCACAACACGGGCGCGCCGCTTTCCGCGCACGTACACTTGGCCCGCCTCCCACCGGTCGCGTGCCCATGTCCCTGCGCCGCAAGCTCGCCGAGCACGGCTTCGAATCCAACGACGATTACGAACACGCGCTGCGCTGCCTGTTCGCGCAGGACGACGGTGGTCTGCGCGTGCTGCACGTCGACGGCGAGGCCGGCCGCCGCAAGACCGCCTTCGCGCATGCGCTGGGCCGCGCACTCGACTACCCGCACGTGCTCTACCACGACTTCAGCGATGCCGAGCCGGCGCCCATCGCGCTGCCGGTCGTGCTGGAAGACGGCACCCCCGGTCCGGCCGAGCCGCCGCTGTCGGCCTTCGAGCGCACGATGACCGAGGCCTGCGCCTATTCGGAAGCCGAGCCGGTGATGCTGATCCTCGACCAGTTGCAGGCCGCGCCCTTCGCCGAACACGTGCGGCTGTACCGCTTCGCCTGCGAGCGCGAGTGGCGCAACGCCGCCGGCGCGGTGATGGCCAATCCGCGCCATTTCCTGCTGGTGCTGATCTCCGAGCAGCCGCTGTACCACTCGCTGGCCAAGCGCGCCTTCCGCGTCTGGACCGACGCCCTGCGCGCCTGGCAGGACTACCGTCCGGAGGACTACGGTCTCGGCCGCCAGGCGCAGCCGCTGTTCGACGCGCTCGGCCGCGCGTTTCAAGCACTGGGCGCCGCGCCCACGCCGAGCGAATTCGGCCGTCTCCTCGACGACCTGCTGCACCGTGTCGGCAGCGAGGAGCAGCTGCGGCAGTCGCTGTTCGGACGGATGGAATCGATCGACCGCGCCCGCCTGTACGGCCCCGAGCTGCTGGCCCCGCTGCGCGCGGTGCTGGCCGAGAGCGAGCGCCTGCTCGGCGCCGAGCACGTCGAGCTGCGCGGCGAGGGCTGACCGCCGCGGCCGTGTCAGGCGGCGAAGCGCACCAGCAGCAGCACCGCCATCGCCATCATCACGCCCCAGGTGCCGACGATGCCGAGCAGTCGCCCGACCGACTTGCCGTAGTGGCGCGACAGGCCCCAGGCATGCAGCAGGCGCGACACGATCAGCGCCGCGCCACACAGGTGGACGATCCATCCGGCATGGCCGGTGAGCTCCAGCAGGGCCAACTGCAGCAGGGCCAGCGGCAGGTACTCGACCGCGTTGCCATGCACGCGCATGCGCTGTTCCAGCATGCGGTCCCCGCCGGCGCCCAGCGCGATCTGTCGCGCCAGCCGCACCACGGCGACGCGGTAGCCGAGAAAGACCACGAGCAGGGCCGCGAGCGCGGCGTAGAGTCCGGTGATGACTGGCATGGGGCGATCCCTCGATTCGGCCGGGTCAGATCAGCCCCTGCTTCCACGGACCGGTGATGGCCACACTGAAACCGGGGCGGTAGACGTTCGCGAACAGCCACTTGCCGTCCGGCGAGAAGCAGCAGCCGGCCCATTCCTGGCCGCGGTAGTCGCCGCTGAAGCCCATCGCACCATCGAGCACCACGTCGTTGCGCGCGAAGACGAACAGTTCGCCGCCGGCGGTCAGGCCGTACAGATGCTGGCGCGGGCCCTTGGAATCCTGGCAGATCACCAGCCCGCCGCGCGGGCTGAGCACGATGTTGTCCGGGTAGTCGAGCACGGCCGGATCGGACGGTTCGAAGATCAGCACCAGTTCGGCGCGTTCCGGGTAATAGGCCCAGACCTGGCCGCAGGCGGCATCGCCACCATTGGTGGAGACGAAGTACACGACCTCGTCGCCGGCAATGCAGCCCTCCAGCCGCGAGAACTTCGACGCGCCGCCGGCATAGCCCTGCGCCTGCAGGCCGATCGGCCGGCCATCGCTGTCGAAGCCACGGTCGGGATCCTCGATCTCCACCCACTCGACCTTCAGCCGGCGGCCGACGAGCTGGCCGGTGCGCAGGTCGGGCTCACCGACCGCCTTGAGCATCTGCAGCCGGCCACCACGCAGGAAGTCGTCGCGCACTTTCGGAATGAAGCGGTAGAACCCGGAAGCGCCGCCGGACTCCTGATCCTCGGTGAGATAGACCTCGCCGGTGCGCGGATACACCGTCGCCGCCTCGTGGCGCATGCGGCCCATGCCGACGATCGGCTCGGCGCGCGACAGGCCCTCGGCCGGCACCTCGAAGACATAGCCGTGGGCGCGCGCGAGGGTATGCTCGCCACCGCCGAGCCGCACCGGCCCCGGATCGGAAACGAACTCCTCGCAGCTCAGCCAGCTGCCCCAGGGCGTGACGCCGCCGGCGCAGTTCTGCAATGTGCCAGACAGCGACGGACGCATGTCGAGCAGACGGCCGGCGCCGGCATCGAAGCGCAGCGTGACGGTGCCGCCGGCGCAGCGCGTGTCGTAAGTCGCCGAGGCCGGTGCGAAGCTGCCGGCGCCGGTGACGATTTCGTGGTTGCGCACCAGGGTGAGGACCTCACCCTCGGCACGCACCAGACCCATGCCGTCGTGGGCATCCGGACAGACCGCGCCGCCCGCCATCTCCTCGCCGGCCCAGCCGAAGCTGAGGTAGCTGAAGCCTTCCGGCAACCGCAGCAAGGGCAGGCCGGTGGTCAGGTCGCGCACCGGCCGCAGGCGGCCATAGCCGGGATGGCTCGGCCCGCTGTGCGGCCCACCTGCCTTCGCCAGCAGTTGCCCCAGCGGCGACAACGCCAGCGCGGTGGCGGCGCCGGCCTTCAGGAAGCGCCGGCGCGCACGGGTGAGTTCGTGGTCGGTCAGGCTCATCGCAGTCAGGGCGGTCAATGAAAATCAGCGTCTGCGGCGCAACAGCTGCGCCAGCAGCACCAGCAGCACCAGCACGAGGATGCCGGCCGCCCACGGCAGCCAGCCCGATCCCATCCGTGGCGGCAGATCCAGTCCGGGCAGCTCCTCGCCCACGGCGTCATCGCCCACGCCTCGCAGCAGCGCACTGCCCTCGCCTGCGGCGACCCAGCGCCCATCGCGCTCGACCGCCTGGCCATGCACCGGGCCTTCCGGCAGCACCGACCAGCGCAGCCGCAGATCACCGATCTCCGGCGCGGCCGGCACGGCGCTGCTGGTCAGGCCCGCGCCGTCGGGCTGGAACACCACGGCGAGATTCGGCGGCAAGGCCGCGGCATCCACCGCCAGCGGCTGCCAGCCGTCCAGCGCGGCGAACAGCGCCGGATCGACGGCGCGACCGGCGAGCACCGCGTGCTCGCTCAGCCAGCGCTCGCTGCGGAATGCCGGCCAGGGCGGGTTGGCGTGCGCTGGGTCATGTCCGGCGCCGTCGACCGGGCCATCGATCCAGTCCGCGGCATAACCGCCCTCGGGCCGTCGCCGCCACTGCAACATCTCGACCTTGCGCTCCAGCCCCAGTGCCCGCGCCCGCACCCCGAACAGCGGATCGACCAGCTCGGCACCGGCACGCAGTTCGCCGGCCACCGGCGCAGGCGCCGCCTGCGCCAAGGCCGCACAGGCGAACAGGGCCGACAGCAGGAACGGCAGGCCGCGACGCATGGCGCTCAGTCGAGCAGCGCGATCACGTCGGCGACGATCTGGAATTCGCGCCTCGGCACCGGCTCGGACCCGCCGGCATCCTCGGCCAGGTGCCTGGCCATCTCCGGCTCCAGCTCGACCTCGGCCAGCACGCCGTACACCACCGCGCGACCCTGCGCGTCCTTGGGCACGAAGTAGGCATGGTCCTTGGTCTTGACCCGGGCATGGCGGCCGTCGTCCTCCAGGATCAGCCAGCAGCCCTTGTTCTGGCAGACCTGCACGATGCGGCCGACGAACTTGCCCGGCTGACCGGCCAGCGCGTCGATCTCGGCCAGGGCCGCGCCGATCGGGCGCGCCTCGCCTTCCGGCATGGCCCCGCCGTAGAGGCGCGGCGCGGCGGCAACGGCCGGGGCGATGACCAGAGCGAGCAACAGGGCGAAGGTCTTGCGCATGGTATGGGCCTCGAAGTCGATGTCGGTCGTGGGCGAATCAGGCTGCGGCAAAGCATCACATCTGCGTCATCCCGGCGGTAGCCGGGATCACGGGCCATGGACGCGCCTTCCGCGTCCCGGATCCCGAGCCCCGGCCCTCAGGCATGCAGGGCCCGCGCATGCAGCTCGGCCACCTCGTGGTCGGTACCGTAGCGCCCCTTGTCGTCGCGCACCACCCGCGCCAGCGCGCACTCCGGATCGTGGGTGAAATACAGGCGCACGCCGCGGGCCAGCTTGTCGTCGAGGAATCTGCGCTTCTCGTCGATCAGCAGCTCGGGATAACGGTCGTATCCCATCGTGACAGGCAGATGAACCCAGGGCCGGCCGGGAATCAGGTCGGCGCAGAACACCAGCCCGCCGTGGCCGACGCCGGCCGGATCCTCGTGGCCGACGATCTCGGCCAGCATCAGGCCCGGCGTATGGCCGTCGCTGTAGTGGAAGCGCACCGCCTCGCCCAGCGTTTCGCAGTGCTCGCCGCGCACCAGCTCCAGCCGGCCGCTTTGCTCCAGCAGCGGCACCAGCTCGGGAATGAAACTGGCGCGGTCGCGCGGATGCGGGTGCTTGGCCCGCTCCCAGGCGGCCGCGCTGACGATGAACCTCGCCTTCGGGAACAGCAGCCGCGGCGGCTGCCCTTCCTGCCACGGCGCCAGCAGGCCGCCGGCGTGGTCGAAGTGCAGGTGGCTGAGCACCACCGCGTCGATGTCCTCGTGCGAGAAGCCGGCAGCGGCCAGCGAATCGAGCAGCACGTGGCGGTCCTCGACCACGCCGTAGCGCTCGCGCAGCTTCGGCTCGAAGAAGGCGCCGATGCCGGTCTCGAACAGCACCGTCCTGCCGTTGAGCGGGCTGGCCAGCAGCGCGCGGCAGGCCAGCGGGATGCGGTTGAGTTCGTCCGGCGCGATCCATTTGGCCCACATCGCGCGCGGGACGTTGCCGAACATCGCGCCGCCGTCCAGGCGCTGCGAGTTGCCGAGAATGGACCACAGTTTCATCGCGTCACCTCGAATGGGTTGCCGGCCGCGGCGTCCAGTCGCCGTCGCCGAGAAAACGGCGCATCAGCGCGCCCAGGTCCTCGCCATAGACTTCGCGCGCCGCGGCGTTGCCGGCGTCGGCCGGATCGGCGGCACGGGCGAACTCGCGGAAGCGCGGGTAGTCGCCGCCGAGGAAAGCCACCACATGACTCGCCAGGGCATAGCTTAACTCGCTGCCCTGGTCCGGACGGGCGAAGGACGCGCCCGACCAGAACGGCTCCAGGCCCTCGCGTCGCCAGTACTCGATCAGTCGCCCGATCAGCTCCGGCTCGGGCGGATACAGCGAGCGGCCGGTGATCGCCTGCTCCATGTTGCTGGCGATGCCCTCGTCCAGCCACAGCGGCAGGCGCAGGTCGCGCAGCATGGCGTGGGTGAGCTCGTGAGCGGTCACCGCCTCCACGTCCTCCAGCGCGCGGTGCGGCACGATCAGATGCCCGTAGCCGTCATCGACGAACATGCCGGCACTCTGCGCGTAGGCGCCGCCGTGGCGCGGGTAGAAGTGCGCGACGTAGGCGTAATAGTCGTCGAGGTCCTCGATCAGCAGCAGCACGTGCGGGCCGTAGCCATCGTCGTCGGCCAGCCCGTCCAGCGCCCGGGCGATGCGCCGGCGGTCACGGCGCAGCGTCTGCAACAGCAATTCGACGTAGCGGTCGCATTCGTGGCTGAGCAGCAGCCAGTCGCCGCCGCCGTGCACGCGGTAACCGCCGCCGAGCGCGTCGCGCAGGCCATCCACCCATTGCCGGGCGAGGGCGCCGTAGACGCGGTGCAGATCGCCGTCCGGCAGACCGGCGGGCAGGGCGGCGTCGGTCGCGCTCCAGTCCGGGCGCGGGAAGCGGTCGCCGGCGGGCGCTTTCCAGACCAGGTGCGGTTCGGTGTGCATCGTCACGGCTTTGCAGGCGCGGCGCGAGCCGCGACCGGGAAGGTCATGGGATCGCAGGTCGCGGCTCATGCCGCTCCTGCGCAGGGCATTCGCCGCGCATCAGCGGAAGATCGCCTCGTCGCCGGTGGCGCCCTTGCCGACGCCCTTCCAGCGTGGATCGCTGCCGGCCTGCACCGCGCCGGTGGTGCGGTCCCACACCACCACCTGCATGTTGCCCCAGCTGCGCTCGCCGGCCGACACCCGGTGCCCCTTGGCTTCCAGCGCAGCGATCTCCTCCGGCGTGAAGGCGTCCGGCTCGGCGGAGATCACGTCCGGCAGATACTGGTGGTGGAAGCGCGGCAGATCGGTCGCCGCCTGTGCGCTCTGGCCGTCCATCAGTTCGAGCAGACCCAGCAGCACCATGGTGATGATGCGGCTGCCGCCCGGCGTGCCGATCGCCGCCACCCGCCCCTCGCCGACCAGGAAGCTCGGCGTCATCGACGACAGCGGGCGCTTGCCCGGCTCGATCGCGTTGGCGTCGTCGCCGACCAGACCGAAGGCATTGGGCAGGCCCGGCTTGATCGAGAAGTCGTCCATCTCGTTGTTGAGCAGGAAGCCGGTGCCGGCCACCGCGAAGGCGTTGCCGTAGGGCAGGTTCACCGTCTGGGTGACGGCGGCGAGGTTGCCCTCGGTATCGACGATGGAGAAGTGCGTGGTGTCCTCGCGTTCGGCCGGCGCGCCGATGCCGGGCAGCAGCTCGCTGGGGGTGGCCCGTTCCAGGCTGATGCCGGCGCGCAGGCCGGCGGCGTAAGCCGGGTGCATGAGCAGATCGATCGGCATCCGCACGAAGTCCGGGTCGCCCAGGTAGATCGCGCGATCGCGGTAGGCGCGGCGCATCGCCTCGACCAGCAGGTGCACGCGCTGCACGCGCGCCAGCGCCGGGTAGTCGTAGCCGGACAGGATGTTGAGCATCTGCGCCAGCGCGACGCCGCCGGAGGACGGCGGCGGCGCGGTGACGATCTCGTGGCCGCGGTGGCGCAGCCGCAGCGGCGCGCGCTCGACCACGCGGTACTCGGCCAGATCCTGCTCGCTCCAGATGCCACCGCCTTCGCGCACGCCGGCGACCAGCTTCGCCGCCAGTTCGCCGCGGTAGAAGCCGTCGAAGCCCTCGCGGGCCAGGCGCTCCAGCGTGGCGGCGTAGTCGGGATTGCGCATCAGGGTGCCGACCTCGGGGACCCGGCCATCGACCAGGAACAGTCCCGCCGCGGCCCGGTTGCGCTCGATCACCCCCTTGCGGAACCCCATCATCGCGGCGTTTTTCGGGCCGAAGCGCCAGCCCTCGCGCGCCAGCCGGATCGCCGGGGCGAGCGAGCGCTCCAGCGGCAGGCGGCCGTAGTTGTGCGCCAGGTGCACCAACCCGGCCGGCAGGCCGGGAATCGCGGCGGCCAGCGCGCCGTTCACCGCCTTGTCGCGGTCCGGCTCGCCGTGCTCGTCGAGATACATGTCGCGGGTCGCCGCCAGCGGCGCGCGCTCGCGGGCATCGATGAACACCTGGCGGTTCTCCTTCGCCAGATGCAGCAGGAAGAAACCGCCGCCACCCAGGCCGGAGCTTTCCGGTTCGACCAGGCCGAGCGTGGCGCTCACCGCCACCGCCGCGTCGAAGGCGTTGCCGCCGGCGGCGAGGATCTCCAGTCCGGCATCGGTGGCGTAGGCGTTGGCGCTGGCCACCGCCGGCCGCTTGGGCAGGACGGCGTCCGCCGCCGGCAGACCCGCGGGCAGGAACAGCAGCAGCACGGCCAATGCCGCGAATCGGCGCAGGCTCATTCTTCGGCTCCGGTCAGCAGGCGGAACTTGATCTCGAGCGCCTCGCGCGTCTCGGGATGCGCGGGATCGGGCACGATGCACTCGACCGGACACACGACCACGCATTGCGGCTCGTCGTGGTGGCCGACGCATTCGGTGCAGCGGCGCGGATCGATCTCGTAGATCGTCTCGCCCTGCGAGATCGCGCTGTTGGGACAGACCGGCGCGCAGACGTCGCAGTTCACGCACAGGTCGTTGATCAGCAGGGCCATGGCTGGCTCGCGGACGCGGCCGGGGGCGCGAGGCCCCCGGCCGGCGGTTCGACGTCCCGCATGGAGGGGACGCGCGGCGCGGGGCCGCTTACTTCATTTCGACGAAAATGAACTGGGCGCCGGTCGGCTCGACCACCGCCTTCACGCGCTCGACGTCTTCCGGCTTGCCGACGAAGATCACCCGCACGCCCCGCAGCGAGCCGGCCTGGGCGTACTCGAAGGCGGCCTCGATCAGGTTGGCCAGCCGGTCGGACTCCGGCGAGGCGAACAGCAGCTGGTTGCCGGCGGTGATGCCGCGGGCGATCGCGCCGCCGACGTTGTCGACCTGGCGCTGGAACAGCGCGTCGTAGTCCTCGGTGTCCGAGCCGGGCAGGAAATAGGTGAAGGTCTGCAGCACGTCCTCGTTCGAGTTGCGGCGCACGACCTGGGTCAGGTAGTCGCGCCAGGCGCGGCTGTCGCTGCCGGTGGGCGCGACCAGCTCGACCTGCTCCTCGACTTGCACCTGCTCTTCCTTCTTGCAGGCCGCGAGACTGAGCACGGCCAGGGCCAGGATCAGGAAACGGAAAGTACGGGTCATCGTTGCACCTTGTCGTGTGTGGTGGAGTTACTCGCCGCGCCGCCATTTTGCCGTAAGCGCGGCCTGGACGGCCGGATGCACGAAACCCGAGACGTCACCGCCGAGGCGGGCGATCTCGCGCACCAGCGAGGAGGAAATGAAGCTGTATTGCTCGGCCGGGGTCAGGAACAGCGTCTCGACCTCGGGAATGAGGTGGCGGTTCATGCTGGCGAGCTGGAACTCGTATTCGAAGTCGGACACCGCACGCAGGCCGCGCAGCAGCACCCCGCCGCCCAGCTCGCGGACGAAGCTGGCCAACAGGGTGTCGAAGCCGCGCACCTCGACGTTCGGGAACTGCGCCAGCGCCTGCCGCGCCAGTTCCACCCGCTCTTCCAGCGAGAATGCCGGGGCCTTGCCGGCGCTCCGGGCCACGCCCACGACGATCCGGTCGAACAGCGGCGAAGCCCGGCTGACCAGGTCGATGTGGCCGTTGGTGATCGGGTCGAAGGTACCGGGATAGACCGCGATACGGTGACGGGCCGGGCTCATGCCGTGGGAGCGTCCTTGGGGTCGTGGGCGGGCGTGAGTGTAGCAGGGGCGCCGTCGGGCAAACGGTAGAGCGCGTAGCGTACCTCGCGGGTGCGTCCCTCGCGCAGCAGCAGCCAGCCCGGAGGCGCCGAGGGCACATCATCGGCGGGCGATTCGACGTAGACCCGCGCCCCCGGCGCCAGCCACGGCACCAGTCCGTCCAGTGCCTGCGTCCACAGGCCGGCGGCGAACGGCGGGTCCAGGAAGACCAGATCGAAGCGCGCCGGCGACGGCCGCCGCAGCCAGGCCAGCGCGTCGGCGCACTCGACCGTGACGTTGCCGGCCTTCAGCCGGGCGGCCGTCTCGCGCAGGGACGCGGCCAGCTCCGGGTCGCGCTCGACCATCACCACTTCGGCCGCGCCGCGCGAACCGGCCTCGAAGCCGAGCGCGCCGGTGCCGGCGAACAGGTCGAGCACGCGCGCGCCGGGCAGCACCGGCTGCAGCCAGTTGAACAGGGTCTCGCGTACCCGGTCGGCGGTCGGGCGCAGGCCCGGGCGGTCGGGCACCGGCAGGCGCGTGTTGCGCCAGCGGCCGGCGATGATCCGCACCTTGCCGGGCGGCTGGCGTCCGCTGGCTTTCATCGAGAGGCGTGGGGGACGGGTGCTACCATCTCGCCATTGTCCGCGATTCCCCCTGCGATGTTCAGTTTCTGGAAGAAGAAATCCCCCGCCGGCGAGCAGCGCGAACATCCCGCGCCGGCGGCAGAAGCGCCGCCACGCCCCGGTTTCAGCCCCGAGGAGCTGGCCGCGGCCGCCGGCGGCGGCGAATCGGCGTTGGTCGAGACGGCCACCGAACTGTCGCGCAGCGAAAGCCCGGTGGACGCGCTCGTCGAGGAAGCCGAGATCGCCGCCGAACTGGCCGCCGAGGCCGCCCGCCCGGCGCCGGCCGCCCCCGGCAAGGCCGGCTGGCGCGAACGCCTGCGCAACAGCGGTTTCGCCAAGGGCCTGGCCGGCCTGTTCAGCCGCAACCCGCGGCTGGACGACGGCCTGCTCGACGAGATCGAGACCGCGCTGCTGCTGGCCGATGTCGGCGTCGCCGCCACCTCGGAGCTGATCGAAGACCTGCGCGCGCGCATGAAGCGGCGCGAATTCGCCGACGCCAGGGCCCTGCTGGCCGCGCTGCGCGCCGACCTGCTCGCCCTGCTGGCGCCGGTGGCCCAGCCGCTGCGGATCGACCGCGACGCACGGCCGTTCGTGATCCTCACCGTCGGCGTCAACGGCGTCGGCAAGACCACCACCATCGGCAAGCTCGCCCGCCGCTTCCAGAACGAGGGCCGCACGCTGATGCTGGCCGCCGGCGACACCTTCCGCGCCGCCGCGGTCGAGCAGCTTCGGATCTGGGGCGAGCGCAACAAGGTACCGGTGGTCGCGCAGGGGCAGAACGCCGACGCCGCGTCGGTCGCGTTCGACGCGCTGCAGGCGGCGAAGGCGCGCGGCATCGAGGTGCTGATCGCCGACACCGCCGGCCGCCTGCACACCCAGACCGGCCTGATGGCCGAGCTGGGCAAGATCCGCCGCGTGCTCGGCAAGCTCGACGAAAGCGCCCCGCACGAGGTGCTGATGGTGATCGACGGCACCACCGGCCAGAACGCGCTCAGTCAGTTGCGCCAGTTCAACCAGGCGGTGAACGTCACCGGCCTGGTGGTCACCAAGCTCGACGGCACCGCCAAGGGCGGCGTGCTGTTCGCGCTGGCGCGCGAGTTCGGCATCCCGATCCGCTTCGTCGGCCTCGGCGAGCGCCTGGACGACCTGCGCGTGTTCGACCCGGAAGCCTTCGTCGACGCGCTGCTGCCCGAGAACCTCGGCAACGGCTGAGCATGCGCCAGCCCACCCGCCGCCCCTGCCGTCACTGCCGCGAAAGCGGGCATCCAGCGCCCTCGCCACGCGCGGCGAGCCACCCGGCACGCGCTCTCGCCGAAGCGGCACAGGCCGCGGCCGCAACCGCCTGAGCCGCCCGTGGCGCTGTCCCGACGCGCCCGCATCTGGCTGATCGTGCTGGCGACACTCGCCGCCCTGCTGCTCGCGGCCGCATGGCTGGTCGGCCGCCTGCTGCAAACCGAGCGACTGACCGCGCTGATCCTCGACCGCGCCGGGCGCGAGCTCGGGCTCGAACTGAGCGTCAGTGAGCCGGGCGACTACGCGCTGCGCCCCGAGCCACGACTGGTTCTGATCGGCCTGGTCGTGCGCCTTCCCGGCGACGACGCGCCCCTGCTGCGCGCCGCCCGTGCCGAACTGTCGCTGCCCTGGGACACGCTCACCGGCGGCGAGGCGGTGGTGACGCGGATCGGACTCGACGCGCCCGCGCTCGACCTGCCCGCCCTGCGGCGCTGGCTCGACACCCGCCCGGCCAGCGACGAACCGCTGCGCCTGCCACGACTCACCGACGGCCTGCGCATCGACGACGGCCGCATCGACGCCGGCGGCTGGTCGCTGGAGCGGATCGCGCTGTCGCTGCCGCGGCTCGTATCGGGCGAACCGGCCTCCCTCGCGCTCGCCGCGCGCCACCGCAGCGGCGACCTCGACCTGCCCATCGACCTGTCGCTGCGGGCGACACCGCGCGAAACCGCCGCCGGCCTCGCCCTCGACGACCTCGTCCTACACAGCGCCAGCCCCTCGCCGCTGCCCGCCTTCGATGCGCGCGGCCGTTTCGAGTACGGCGACCGCATCAGACTCGACCTCGCCGGCGAGCTCGCGCGCTGGCCCGAGGACTGGCCTACCCTGCCCGCACCGTTCGACGCCCGCGACTTGCCGCTGCCGTTCACCCTCGCCTATGCCGGCGACGCCGCGCTCTCCGCGCCACTGGCGCTGACGCTGGCGCGCGACGGCCTGCGCTTCGACGCCCGCCTCGCCGTACCGGCCCTGCTCGACTGGCTCGACAGCGAGGCCGGCTCGCCGCTGCCGCCGCTGACCGGCACGCTGCAAGCGCCGCAACTCGTGGTCGAAGACATCCGCCTGGAAGGCGTGCGCGTCGAGATCGTTGAGGACGCACCGGCCGAGGACACCACGCAGTGAGCGCCTTCGCCGAGCGCCTGCTGGCCTGGTTCGACGCCAGCGGCCGCCACGACCTGCCCTGGCAGCATCCGCGCACGCCTTACCGCGTCTGGGTGGCAGAAATCATGCTGCAGCAGACCCAGGTGCAGACGGCGATCCCCTACTACACGCGCTTTCTCGACGCGCTGCCGAGCCTGCCCGACCTCGCCGCCGCCGAGCTCGACCGCGTGCTGGCGCTGTGGTCGGGCCTGGGCTATTACGCCCGCGCCCGCAACCTGCACCGGGCCGCGCGCATCTGCGTCGAACGCCACGGCGGCGAGCTGCCGCGCGACATCGACGCCCTGCAGGCGCTGCCCGGCATCGGCCGCAGCACCGCCGGCGCCATCCTCGCCCAGGCGCACGGGCTGCGCTTTGCGATCCTCGACGGCAACGTCAAGCGCAGCCTCGCCCGCTACCACGGCATCCGCGGCTGGCCCGGCAGCGGCCCGGTGGAGAAGCGCCTGTGGGAACTGTCCGAATCGCACCTGCCGCAGACGCGGCTGGCCGACTACACCCAGGCGGTGATGGACTTCGGCGCCACCGTCTGCACCCGCAGCGACCCGGCCTGCGTGCTGTGTCCGTTGCAGGACGACTGCGTCGCCCGCCGCGAGGGCCTGGTCGACCGACTCCCCGAACCCAAACCCGGCAAGCCGCTCCCCGAGCGACGCACGATCATGCTGGTGCTGCGCGACGGCGACGGCCGGCTGCTGCTGACGCGGCGACCGCCGACCGGCATCTGGGCCTGCCTGTGGTCGCTGCCCGAAGTCGCCGACCACGACCAGGCGCGCCACTGGCTGGCGCGCCATTGCGACGCCGACTACGACCACGCCGAACCGCTGCCGGTGTTCGAGCACGTGTTCAGCCACTTCCGCCTGCACATCGAGCCCATGCTGCTGCACGTGACGCAGACGCGCACGGCCGTGGGCGATAATCCCGACCTGCGCTGGCAGCCGCTCGCCGCCCTCGACGACCTCGGCCTGCCCGCCCCCGTCCGCAAACTGCTGGGAAGCCTCGCCTGATGCCGCGCACCGTCCACTGTCTCAAGCACCGGATCGACACCGAAGGCCTCGACTTCGTCCCCTGGCCCGGCGCCCTGGGCAAGCGGATCTACGAACACATCGGCAAGGCCGCCTGGGCCGAGTGGCTGGCCCACCAGACCATGCTGATCAACGAGAACCGGCTATCGCCGCTGGATCCGAAACACCGCGCCTTCCTCGAACAGGAAATGGAGAAGTTCCTGTTCGAGGGCAACGCCGAGAAGCCCCCCGGCTACGTGCCGCCCGAGGGCTGAGCGGGTCCGCACTCGGCTTTTCAGCTTTCGCCGGCCCGCTCGACCGCCTCGACCTCGCGCCGCTCCTTCGCAGCGGCGCGCAGCTTCTTCACGTCGACCGGCCGGATCGTCTCGATCCGGCACGGAATCTCGCGCCGCCCGGTGTAGACGTTGTCGAAGCGCGCATACACACGCTGCAGACTGGAGCTGATCCCGATCACCGGGGTGTACGGCAAATCGTGACACGGACCGCTCAGATCGAGCAGCCAGGCCTCGCCCGGCCGCGTGTAGATCGCCACCGCCTCGTTGCCCAGCGGCTCCCAGGACCACAGCTGGAAGTAGCGGAAATTCGGAACCGGTTCGCCGGCCACCGCACGGTACTCCTCCAGCCGCTCCGCCATCCGGTCGCGCGGCGCAGTGCTCGCGCAGGCCGCCAGCAGCAGCCCGCAGGCACAGACCACGACGGTTCGCAATTGCATGCCCATGACTGCCTCCTCGTCGCCGGCTCGTCCGCCGGCCGTATTCGGGTTCCGATCCATCGTCGTATGGACGGCGCGCGGCCCCTCGCCGTTTCGCCGCGCCGCACGCCCGTTCAGCCTGCAGCCGGCCACCCCGGCCCGCCAAGCGGCTTGTCACGGCCAGACGGCATCGCTAACATGTGCGGCTTCGCGGCAATGCCGCGACCGCTACCGGCCAGGTAGCTCAGTTGGTAGAGCAGGGGATTGAAAATCCCCGTGTCGGGGGTTCGATTCCCTCCCTGGCCACCAATACACAAAGGTCAACAGTTCGCTGTTGGCCTTTTTTCTTGCGCGCTCCCGCGTGTTCGCGGGGACTCCTGCGGATTCCTGCGGACTTCCTTCCTCCGGTCGTCTCGCCCATCTCGGCCCCATTTCGCTCTCTCCTGGCCATTCTTCTCTCCAGCCTCGCTCGCCGGCTAAGGGCCGAAGTCCGCAGAGGCCGCAACGTGGACCTATACAGATCAATGGGTTACGTGCTGACGAATCAAACGGTTGGATTGCGGCATCGGCAGGCAAAGGAAACCATGGCCGTTGTGTTTTGTCGGTACTTCTTGACAGCTACCGACGTTTCGCAACATTATGACGACATGGACAGTTCGCACCAGAGCATTCTGGATCTTGCCGCCCAGCGCGGCCTTATTCGCCCACGCGATCTCAATGAGCGTGGGCTGCCCACGATCGCCCTCACGCGGCTGGTGCGGCAAGGGCTGCTCCAGCGCGTGGGACGGGGCCTGTACGCAATTCCGGACCGGGCCGTCTCGGAACACGGCGTACTCTCCGAGGTGGCACGCAAGCACCCGCAAGCCATCGTCTGCCTGCTGTCGGCACTGCGCCTACATGAACTCACCACACAGTCGCCGTTCGAGGTCTGGCTGGCAATTCCCAACAAGGCACGCGCGCCAAAGATGGACTATCCCCCGCTGCGCATCGTGCGCTTCTCTGGCGCCGCGCTGACGGAGGGGGTCGAGGAGCACCTCATCGATGGTGTGCCGGTGCGCGTGACCAACGTCGCCCGCACGGTGGCTGACTGCTTCAAGTACCGCAACAAGATCGGCCTGGATGTCGCGCTGGAGGCGCTGCGTGAGGCCTGGAAAGGAAAACGCGTGGGCATGGACGAGCTGTGGCGGTCTGCCCAGCTGTGCCGGGTGGCCAATGTCATGCGTCCCTACTTGGAGAGCCTGACGTGAGCAGCCGCAACACCGCCGCCTCGGTACGCACCCGCCTGCTCAACCGCGCCCGCGAGACCCGGCAGGACTTCAATCTGATCTTGACCCGCTATGCGCTTGAGCGCCTGCTTTACCGGCTCAGCATTTCCCCCCCCACGTCGACCAGTTCCTGCTGAAAGGCGCGCTGCTGTTCGACTTGTGGTTCGATATCCCACATCGCCCGACACGCGATGCCGATCTGCTGGGCGTAGGCATCGCCGAGACCCCGCATGTCGAGGCGGCGTTTCGGGACATCTGTACGGTGGAACTGGACGACGGCATACGCTTCCAGCCTGACTCGGTACACGCGGAGGAGATCCGCAAGGAAGCCAACTACTCCGGTGTCCGGGTCACCCTGATCGGCCTGTTGGACGGTGCCCGATGCCACGTGCAGGTCGACGTGGGTTTCGGCGACGCCGTGACGCCCGGCCCCGAGGCCGTCGACTACCCGGTGATGCTGCCGGACATGCCAGCCCCGAAGCTGCGCGCCTACCCCCGGTACACGGTTGTCGCCGAGAAGCTGGAGGCACTGGTGTCGCTCGGCATCGCCAACAGCCGCATGAAGGATTACTTCGATCTCTGGATCTTGTCGCGCCACAGCGAATTCGACGGCGCGCTCCTGTGCAAGGCGATCCACGCCACCTTCGAGCGCCGCAGGACACCGCTGCCGGATGGCGTCCCTTTCGGATTGAGCAACGAATTCGCACAGGATCGGCAGAAGCAGACCCAGTGGCAGGCATTCTTGAGGAAGAATGCCTTGGACGAGCTTCAGCTTTCCGAGGTCGTTGCCGGTCTGCGTGCCTTCCTGTCATTCCCGCTGGACGCGCTCCAGCAAGGTGCTGCATTTCCGCAAACATGGCTTGCCGGAAATGGGTGGACGTCGAGTAGCGAGGAATCCAGCCGATGACCTGGAATCCCGATATGCTCTTGGAGGATTTTCACCGTGTCGCCGGCATGGCTGGCGTCTCGTTGGCGCATGACGCCATCGCGATCGATCGACGCCCAGCGCCGCATGTGCCGCCCAAGTCACTGCCGCTCGGCAAGATGGCCGTCTACGTCTTCTCATTCGGGCGGCATGTGCTGAAGGTCGGGAAGGTCGGCCCCAACAGCGCTGCTCGCTACACGGCTCAACACTACAACGCCGGCAGCGCGAAGAGCACTCTGGCAGCCTCCTTGATCAAACACGGCGAGCGCATCGGCGTCGCCGGCCTGAACGAAACGAACGTCCCCGGCTGGATCAGGGATCACACCGGTCGGGTGAACTTCATCCTCGATGCGTCGCTCGGTGTCCACGTCCTCAACCTCCTCGAGGCATTTCTGCAGTGCCGCCTCCGGCCTGAGTTCGAAGGATTTGCCAGCCAACGGATCGATCGCGAGGGCGGACAGGCATGAAAGAGGACATCCTCGAACAAATGGTGGACGAATACCTGCAGCACAAAGGGTACTTCACCAGGCACAACATCAAGTTCCGACCCGCCGGCGATCACGCGGAGTACGACACCCGCCAGGATGCCGTGCATAGCGACATCGACGTGATCGGCATCCACCCGCGACTCGACGGCGCGCGCCGGGTGATGGTGGTGAGCTGCAAGAGCTGGCAGGGTGGCTTTCGTCCCGAATACTGGATCGATGCGATCGCCAAGAACAAAGTGGTCTCGGGGCGTGAGGCCTGGCGCGGATTCCGCGAGCTGACCAAGGAGAAATGGGCAACCGCTTTCATGGCGACGGTCGCCGAACTGACGGGATCGTCCTCGTTCACCTACATCACGGCCGTCACGAAAGTCGTGGGCAGCCGAGCGGCGTGGCAGGACAACGCGGCGTTCCGTGAGCATCTCGGCGGCAACCCCATCGAGATCTTGACCTTCGGCGACATGCTGAAGGAACTCTTCCCGTTCATCGATACCACTCCGGCATCATCCGAAGTCGGACGGGTTCTGCAACTGATCAAGGCCTCCGGCTGGTCTCTCGACAAGTAATCCAAACCCAAAGGGTTTACAGCCGGCGGCAATCAGCGATCGATGATGGCCCGCTGCTCCTCCCACAACAATGGCGTCCCCGATGCCAGATCGAACAGGGTCACCTCCGGCGGCAGGGTCTCGTCAAGGATGGCGGCGACGATGTCCGGCGCCAGTGTGGTGAGGCTCACCATCCGGCTCACGTAGGCCCGATCCATCCCCTCGCGCTCGGCCACTTCGGATAGCGTGCGGGCCTCGCCGGACTCCACCATCGCCAGCCAACGGTGGCCGCGGGCGAGCGCGAGCTGGATCGGCGTCGGCGTGTCGTCCCACGGGCGTGGTTGCATGGCGCTGCCGTCCGGCAGGGCCACGGCCTTGCGGCTGCCACGGCGCTTGATCCGGATCGGCACGGTGACGGTGAGGCTGCCGTCGCTCGCGGTGATCACCTTGGCCTGGCCAGTCTTGTCGATCAATATCTCGTTCATGCCACGGCCTCCTCAAGGGTTTCCGGGGTGGGCTCGGGGCGCAGCTCCAGGGCGAGCACCTCGATGCCGTTGGGCCGTGGCGTGGCTCCCGCGCCGGGTCTCGCGAGCACGCGCGAAACGGGGGGGCCGACCAGTCAGGCACCGGAATGCGCAGTTGGAGCAAGTGCTGGGTGGTGGGGAGTCGAACGCTCCTTCAAGCAGACCCGGAAAGAGCCATTTTCAGGCACGCCGCCCTACGCCGTATGGCACACCGTGGTGTTTCGACCCGCCGCCTTGGCCCGGTACAGCGCTTCGTCGGCGTGCTGCAACACTTCGTACAAATCCGCTTCGGGGCTGGTTGCCGTGGCCACACCGATGCTGACCGTCACGCTCAGCCCGGCCAGCCGGTTGCGCGCGATTTCTTGGTGAATCCTCTCGGCAATGGCTTGTGCCTGGCGTGCATCGGTGGCAGGAAGTACCAGCGCAAATTCCTCGCCTCCGTAGCGGACGACGTAATCGCCTTGACGGGCGCAGCGCTTCAAGCGTTGTGCCAGCGCGACCAGCACTTCGTCACCCCGTGCGTGCCCGTAGCGATCGTTGATGGCCTTGAAATGATCGACGTCGATCATCAGCACCGAGCATGGCTTGTCGAGGTCGGGCCGTGCGCTCAGCGCGTGGGACAGCGCCTGCAGACTGCGCCGATTGCCGACCCCGGTGAGGGCGTCGGTGGCCGACAGCTCGGCCAGTTGGCGCGCCTCCTGCTCAGTCTGCCGGATCTGTTGCTGCAATTGCGCGTTGAGTGTGCGCAGGCGGGCATGCGCTTCGCGCAGTTGCTCGGCCTGCGCTTGTGCACGCTGCTGTGCCTGCAAAAGCGCTGCCTCGTAGGCTTGACGATCCTCTGCAGCAAACAGCAACCACAGATAGCGCGAATCAGGGCCAGCTTGTAGACGGCTGGCGCTGACATAGGCGCCGACCCGGCAACCGGCGACGTGCCAATAGGCAAAAATCTCCGTGACCGCCCCGTCATGGCGCAGCGTCGGCCAGACGTGGGTTTCAAAGAATATCCGGCTCGCCGGTGTGAGCCACTGGGACATCGACAGGGCATCGCCCGCAGACGGGTGACACCCTTTGAGCTGCGCCCACAGCGACAAACGCTGGTTGCAGTCCCGGATCGCGCCACTGTCGTCGCTCACCCAGCAAGGGGCGGGGATCTGGTCGAGATTGAGGGGCAGTATGTCGGCCAAGTGATCGCTCTCAGGTAGGCAACACGCGGCGGATGGCCTCGATGACCAGTTCGGGGTGGCTCATGTGGGCGCAGTGGCCTGTCACGTCGAGCACCTGCAGGGTGCTGTGGGGCAGATGCGCGTGCATGTACTCTCCCACCGACAGCGGTGCCAGCGCATCCCGTGCATGCTGCAGGATCAGGCACGGCGTGGGAACACGCGGCAGATCGGCCCGGTTGTCGGCGAAGAAGGTGGCTTCGGCAAACGTCCTGGCCATCACCGGGTCGGTGGAACAAAAGCTCTCCCGCAGCCGGGAGCGAGTCTGTTCGCTCGCGCCAGCCACCACCGGGGCCAGAAAGTCTGCCCAGCCCATGTAGTTGCGGTCCAGCAGCTCCAGCAGCTCGAGCAGGTCCTTGCGCTCGAAGCCGCCGATGTATGGCGGGTCGTTGACGAAACACGGATTCGGACCCACCAGCACGAGATGCCGAAACCACTGTGGGCGCTCGATGGCCGCCAGCATCGCAATGGAGCAGCTCACCGAGTGCGCAACCACCACCACGTCCTGCGTCAAACCGGTGGCCTCGCAGACTTCGAGCAAGTCCTGCGCGTAACCCTCCAGCGTGCGGTACCGCTGCACGGAGAAGGCCGCCGGATCCGATCGCCCCGAGCCCACATAGTCGAACAGCACCTGCCGGTGCCGTCCTTCGAAGGCAGGAACGATGTCGGCCCACATATCCTGGTTGCAGCCAAAACCGTGGGCATAGAGCAATGGCACGTCTGTCGTGCCCGGTTTGTCGACGACGTGATTGCGCCGCAAGATGTCGATCATGGGGGAATCTCCCGGCGAATACGCCTCGATCTGGCATCGATAGTACAGTGGTGCCGCCCGTCTGCCCCCCCCCCCCCGATTTCCGGGCGCAGCCGGGCGCGGAATCCACGCCGCCACGAGCCACACTGGGCACAACGCGTCGCGGGGCCCCGACGCACCTGCGACCGGCTGCGCTGGCCATACCGCTTCCGGCAGCCAGTGCTCGCTGTGCACGCATCGTCCACTCGGCGCAATCCTGCGGCGCAGGGCTACACCCCAGACTTGCCCTTTCGTTGCCCGTCGCGCGGGCCGCTGGCCGCCACCGGCAACTCCTGGCGTTCCTTGTAAGGAGTTGCCCGATCGGCATTGTTTTTCCAAGGGTATTGCCGTCGGGCCTCAAAGGTTCTAGGCTCCACCTCAAGCGAACGCAGCCAGGCCGGCTCGAATGACAGTGAAGGTCCCCGGATCGACCGACACCCACGACGCCCAGCGCGACGGAGCCCCCGGCTCCCCTCTCGAAACCCCGGCCACCGCTTCCACCCCCTCCGCCAGCCAGCCCGCGCCGCGCTGCGCCATGGCCGACTGGATCGGCGAACTGATCCCCGACGCGACGGTGACGTCTCCGGCCGAACCCTCCGCCGAGGCCGTCTGGCCCGAGCATCCCTTCGACAGCACCGGCCTCGGACTCTGGGAGGCTCACCTGCCGACCCGCAGCGTGCGCTACTCGCGCGCGCTGCTCGAAGCGCTGGGCTATGCCCGGGGACAGCTCGACCCACGCCTGGACGCCTGGCGCGCGCTGATCCATCCGCAGGACGCGCTGCGCGTCGACGCGGCGATGACGCGCCACCTCACCGGCCAGAGCAGCCAGTTCCGCATCGAGTGCCGGTTGCGCCATGCCCAGGGCCACTACGTGTGGATGCTGGTGCTGGGCGAGATCAGCGAGCGCGATGCCGAGGGACGCCCGCTGCGCATGCTGTGCTCGCACACCGACCTGAGCGAGCGGCGCGCGCTCGAGACCGCGCTCGGGGAGAGCGAGCAGAAGTTCCGGCTGCTGTTCGAGACCTCGCCGATCGGCCTGGCCCTGCTCGACCTCACAGGCCGCTGGCTCGACGCCAACCCGGCGCTGTGCTCGCTGCTGGGCTACGCGCGCGACGAGCTGCTGCAGCGCAGCTTCCAGGAAATCACCCACCAGGACGACCTCACCGCCGACCTGGACCAGGCCGGGCGCCTGCTCGCCGGCGAGATCGAGGGCTACTGCATCGAGAAGCGCCAGCTGCGCTGCGACGGCAGCGTGCTGCGGGTGTCGTTCTGCAACCACCTGCTGCGTGATGCCGACGGCAATCCGCGCGGCTTTCTCGCCCAGTTCCAGCAGTTGGCCGGCGAGGATGTCGTCAGCCCGAGCGATGCCGGCGTCGAAGTCGAAGAGCTCACGCCCGAACAGGCGCAGGCCCTCGCCGTGGAGCCCAGTACGCAGGCACGCCACCTCGACGCATCGTCCGGCGTCATCGGCCTGCATGCCCTGTCCCCGCGCAGCCAGCTGTGCGACGCGCTGGAGGCGGAAATCAACCTGGCCAGCCGCCACGGCCGCAACCTCGCCCTGTTGCTGCTGGAGATCGAGCCGCGCGGCCGCGACGAGCACGCCGTGCAGGCGCTCGAATCCGAGCTCGACCACCGCTTGCGCACCGTGGTCCGCCGCAGCGACCTGATGATGCGCTGCGCCCCCCACACCCTGGCCTTCGTGCTCAAGCAGCTGGAGAGCCCCGAGCAGGCGCTGCGGGTGATCGAGCAACTGCTCGCCGAAGTGCGCCAGGTCGGCGAGCAGTCGTCCTCGGCCAGTGTCGATGCCTGCCTCGGCGCCAGCCTGTACCCGCAGGATGGCGACTCCGCCGCCACGCTGCTGTCCGGCGCCGAACGCGCGCTGGGCCAGGCGCGCGACGCCGGCCGCAACACCTTCCGCTTCGCCGACGGCGCCTTCGATGCGCTGATGGCCGACCGCAGCGCCGCGCTCAAACTGCTGCGCGCCGCGCTGGAGCGTCGCGAGGTGCGCAACAGCTACCGCCCGGTCGTCGCGCTGGACGACGGCGCGCCGCGCATCCTCGAAGTGGTGCCGGTCTTCCTCGGCGAGGACAGCCCACCGGTCACGCTCGCCGAGCTGCTGCCCGGCACGCCCCAGGGCGAGCTGCTGCAGCAGGTGCAGCGGCGCGTCTCCGAGCAGGTCGACCAGGACCTCGAAGAGCTGCTCGCCCGCTTCGGCCCCGGCATCCCGGTCGCCTTCCGCCTGCACCCGTTGCTGCTGCGCGAGGCCAACATCGACCGCACCCTGCGCCCGATCATCGCCCTGCGCCGCGAAACCGGCGCCAGCGTCGCGGTGCTGGTCGAGGAATACCTGCTCGCCAGCGTCGGCAACAACGTCTACCTGCACCTGCGCGAACTGCGCGAGCACGGCGTGGACTTCGTGATCGACGGTTTCGGCGGCAGCGTATCCAACTTCCACCGCATGGCCGAACTCGCCCCGCGCTGGGTGGTGATCGAGCCGCGCCTGGCCGCGCGCCACACCGACCCGTCCGACCTGCGCATGCTGCGCGCGCTGATCCGCATCGCCCGCTGCGTCGACGCCCAGGTCGCCTGGCCGGCCGGCGTGAGCCTGCCGCCGCTGCGCAACCACCGCATCGATGTCGATGCGACGATCGTCGCCGAAACCTGGCGCCCCTACGACATCGACTTGCCGCGCAGCGGCGCGCTCGGCTGAGCCTGGCGCGCACCGGCACAAGCGCAACGGCCCGGGACCACTCCCGGGCCGTTGTTTCTTTTTCGCCAACCCAACCGTTCAGGGGCGCGGGTTGCGGTACTGCTCGGCGAAACGGCCCGCGGCGACCGCATACGCGGCGCGGGTCACGCCCACCGTCGGATCGAAGTACGCCACCAGCTTGGGCTGCAGGTCGAACGGCCCCTGCTCCAGCGCGAAGCGGGCATTGATCACGCCGGCATCGAGCGCGAGCTGGACGTACCCGCGCAGCGCGGCCGGGATCTTGTCGGCATCCTTCAGCGGCACCCGCTTGCCGTCGTAGAACGCGCTCAATTCGCCGCTGAACGCACGCGCCTGGTCCTGCAATGCCAGGCTCTGCACGAGCGCGTAGGCAAGGTCGAGACGGGTCACGCCGTGGTTCGGCCGGAACGCGCCGTTGATCAGCTGCATCGGGCCGTCCTGGTCCTGACCGAGGTTGCGCAGCACCGCGCCGCGCGCCACCGCCGCTTCGGCGAAGGGATAGGCGAAGCTGTTCGGCGACAGGTCCGGGAAGCTCGGCACGCCGGCCAGCGGCAAGCGCTGACGCAGGTTCGCGCCCATCGTCAGGTATTGCGCCAGCTCGCTGCGCCTGAGCGTCTGGTCCGGGCGGAACTTGCGGTCGGAGTAGCCATCGACCAGGCGGCGGCTGACGCCGAGCTCGATCGCGCCACGCGCCGGATGCGTCGCGGCGACATCGTCCAGACCGCTGAAGCCGGCGCTGTCGAGGAAGCTCAGGGTGCCTTCGATCGTGCCAGGCGCGCCGTAGCCGTTGGTGACCCGGAGCGGGTCGAGCGCGACACCGGAGACCGAACCGAAGCCGCGCACGGTCAGCGTCCAGGTGCCGGGCTTGGCCGGCGCGCTGGCGACCACGGTGTCGCCGAGCAGGGGCAGCGCGATGGACGAGCCATAGCGCTCGCCATCCGGGTCGATCAGCACCACGGCGACGGTGTTGGCGTCGACCACCGCGCGCGCGGTGATCCACGCCGTCTGCGGCCCGACCTCGAAGCTCATCGAGCCGGTCGGCCCGACCGGCGAGAAGTCGATCGCGAACGGCATGCTCGCACCGGGCTTGAGCAGCGCGTTGCTATTGAAGCTACGCAGGGCATTCACGGTCCTGCCGTGGTCGCTGCGCAGCCCGGCCGCCTCGGCCACCGCCGCATAGGCGTCGACGTGACCGGCCCCCACCTCCCAGCTCGCATGCGCGGTCATGTTGGTGGCGGTCCGGCGCAGGATGTCCTTGATCTGGTCGGAAGTCAGCGCCGGGTTCGCCTCCAGCATGAGCGCGACGATGCCGGCGACATGCGGTGTCGCCATCGAAGTGCCGGAGATCATGGTGTAGAACGGCAGGTGCTCGGGCGCCAGCTCGAGATCGTCGGTCAGGCCGTTGGCGGTGAGGTTGGTGCTGGCCCGGGTCGAGACCACGTCCACGCCGGTGGCGACGATGGTCGGCTCGTTGACGTAGGTCCACTCGCGGCCGTCGTGCATGGTGAAGGTGCCCGATTCGCCGCGCTTGCCGCGCGAGGAGAAATCGACCAGCCGGCCATCCTTGGTGCCGGCACCGACCGAGATCACCCACGGCGCCTGTGCATAAGGATTGTGGGTGTCCTCACCGGGGCCGTCGTTGCCGGCGGCGAACACCGCGGTGATGCCGCGCTTGTAGGCGGCGTAGGAGGCGATGTTGACCGGGTTGGCCGGGTCGAAGCGGCCCGAGCTGCCCCAGGAATTGGAGATCACCCGAATCGGCGCGTCGAAGCTGAACTGGTGAGTGATCGCGTAATCGAAGCCGCCGATCGCATCCAGAATGAACAGTCCGCCGCCCGAACCGTAGCCGACGATGTCGGCGCCCGGCGCCACACCGCGGTACAGGCCGCCGCTGCGCGCGCCGGTGCCGCCGAAGCTGCCGGCGCAGTGGGTGCCGTGACCGGAGTTGGTGTCGGTGTTGTACTGCCCCTCCAGATAGGTCACCGGCCCGAAGGCGAACAGCGCACGCAGGTTGGTCAGGCCCTGCACGTTCTCCACCACGTGACTGCCGTAGCTGAGGTCGGCATGGGTGGCGTCGATGCCGGAGTCGTTGATGACCGCGGTGACGCCGGCGCCGGTGTAGGGAATCGCCCGGCCGAAATCCTGCGGAGCGGCCTGCAGCCGCTCCACGCCGGAGATCTGTCGCGCCTCGGCGTTGAAGTAGCGCAGCGGGTGGTTGAGGTAGATCGAGGTCACGTCGTCGCGCGCGGCCAGCGCCTGCACCTGCGCCGGCGTCGCCAGCGCGCCGGCGATCGGCAGCGAATGGAACTGCACGCCCTGGCGGATGCCCAGCGTCTCCAGCGCCTGCCGCTGCGCCGCGGTCAGCGGGCCGTCCTGCGCGAAGGCGATCACCACTTCCAGCGGCTCGCTCGGCAGCACCGCGCCCAGTTTTTCGACCAGCGCGGGGTCCAACCGGGCCTCGGCAAGGGCCAGGCCGCTGGCCAGCATGCCCACGGCGATTGCAGAAAACCTCATGGAAAGCATCGACCTGCACTTCATTTCTGGGCTCCGTGGATGGCGTGGATGCGGCTGCCAGCATCCGCGGCGACCGCCGCGGCGCCCATCCGGGCAAGCCCCCAGGCCGCCTGGGGGAAATCCCCTATGGACTGATTGCACATCGCTCCCATAGGCTTCCTTCACCCTCGATTCACCGTGCCGGGCCGAGGCTGGTCGACGGTGAACGCGGTCCTCCCACGCCGGACCGTCTGGAGACGTCCCATGCGCATGCCGTTCCGTCTCGCCCCCGCCCTCGCCCTGCTGCTCGGCATGGCGACCACCGCCGCCGCGCAGAGCCTGCCGGTCAGCGTCAATGTCTCCGGCAACGTCGCCACCGCACGCGTCGGCCTGAGCACCGCTCCGCTGGCCGATCTGACTCTGAGCTTCGACGACGCCAGCAACCTCAGTGCCAGCAGCCTGGGCATCAGCGCCGAGCTGGTCAGCCTCACGGATCCGACCCTGCTCGCCCGCCTGCCCGACGCCAGCCTGACCACGATCCCCGCCGACTTCCCGGTGCTGATCACCATCGAGCCACCCGCGCTCGCCGGCCTGAGCTTCCGCCGCACCGTCAACGTCGAGATCCACACCCATCTGCTGGCCTACACCGCCGGCACGCCCTACCGCGTGTTCAAGGCGCCGCTGGGCGGGGCCTTCCGCGAGATCACCCGCGAGGTGCTGCCGGGCAGCGTGCGTGCCCGTACCAGCACCGGCTCGTTCTCGCAGTTTCTGATCCTGGCCGACCTGCGCTCCAGCCGCGATGCGATCGCCGAGAAGTTCGGCTGGCTGCGCGGCCAGACCGCCGCCCTGTCCGGGACCACACGCGCTGCGCTGGAGTCGCGCATCGACGCCGCCGAAGCCGCCGTCGCCGGCGATGACTTCGCCGAGGCGATCGCCCAGCTCGACGCCTTCAGCGCCGAGGTCGCCGCCCAGGCCGGAACCGCCATCCCGCAGCAGTGGCGCGCCCTGCGCGATCAGCACAACGTCGCCGGCGAGCTGCTCTCGGGTGCGGCGACGCTGAAGTTCAGCATCGGATTCCTGCGCGACTACGGCTATTGATTCCGTCCGCTGAAGTCCGGCGGCGGCCCTGCGCCGCCGCCGACCGCGCGCGCTAAGATGCAGGCATGAATGCGCGCCTGCTCGCCTACCTGCCGGACCGCCCCGCAGTCGCGCGCCTCCTCGACGCGGCGCGGCCGACCCTGATCGGCCGCGCACCAGGCTGCGATCTGCACCTGGAGCACCCGTCGGTCTCCCGCCGCCATGCCGAGCTGCGCTGCGACAGCGGTGGCTGGCGGCTGCGCGACCTCGACAGCAAGAACGGCAGCTTCCTCGACGGGCGCCGGGTCGAGGAGACGGCGATTCCCGGCCACGCCTGGCTGCGCTTCGGCGACGTGCTGTGCGAATTCGAGCCGCTGAGCGAGATCGAGGCCGCCCAGGCGGCGCGCCGGCAAGCGCAGCGGCGCGAGGATTCGATCGTCTTCGCCACCCGGCTGCAGGCGCAGACCGCCTTCCCCGACCTGTTGCAGGACACGCTGCGCGCGGTCTGCGAGCTGGCCGACTGCGAGCGCGGCTTCCTGCTGCTGGCCGAAGACGGCGGCTTGCGCGTGCGCGCCACCCATGCCCTGGACCCGGCCCGGCTCGCCGGTCGCGAGTTCTCCGGCAGCATCGGTGTGGTCGAGCGGGCGATCGCCGAACGCCGCCCGGTCGTGCTCAACGAAGTCGGCGCCGACCCGCAATTCGCCGGCCGCGCCTCGGTGATCGCTGGCGGCCTGCAGGCCCTGCTCTGCCTGCCGCTGCTCGACGGCGAACGGGTGCTCGGCGCGGTCTACGCCGACAGCCGCCGTCCCGGCGCCGCCATCACCGAGCTCGACATGGAACTGCTGCAGGCCGTCTGTGAGCGCGCCGCGCTGTGGATCGCCGCCCACCGCGACGCCCGCGCCCTCGCCAACCTCGTCGCCCCGCCGCGCTGGGACGACATCCTCGCCGCCCACGCCGGACACCGGGGATGACCGAACCCGAGAAGCCCACCCCGCCCGCCACCGTCACCGGCCTGTTCGCCGCCGCGGATGTCGCCCCCGGCACGGTGCTGGCCGGACGCTTCCGCATCGAGGCCATGCTCGGCCTCGGCGGCATGGGCATGGTCTATCGCGCCACCGACCTCGATCTCGGCATCACGGTGGCGGTGAAACTGCTGCGGCCGGAGCTGGCCACGCGCCCCGAGGCCTTCGAGCGCTTCCGCCAGGAGCTGCTGCTGGCGCGGCAAGTGTCCAGCCCGCACGTGGTGCGTATCCACGACATCGCCCGCCACGAGGACCGCTGGCTGATCAGCATGGACCTGATCGAGGGCGAATCGCTCGACCGCATGCTCGACCGCCGCGGCCCGCTGCCGGTCGACGAGGCGCTGCGGATCGCCCGCCAACTTGCCGAGGGTCTGGCCGCGGCGCATGCGCGCGGCGTGGTGCATCGCGATCTCAAGCCCTCCAACGTGCTGATCGACCGCGCCGGCAACGCCAGCATCGGCGACTTCGGCGTCGCCCGTTCGCTGGGCAGCAGCGGCTTCACCCAGGCCGGCGCGATAGTCGGCACGCCCGACTATCTCTCGCCCGAGCAGGCGCGTGGCGAGCCGGTCGACGCGCGCAGTGACCTGTACGCGCTCGGCCTGATCCTCTACGAGATGCTCAGCGGCCGGCAGGCCTTCGCCGGCAGCACACCGGCCGAATCGCTCAGTCAGCGCATCCTGCGCCCGCCCGATCCGGTCGTCCGGCATCGTCCCGACACCCCGGCCTGGGTCGCGCGCCTGCTCGCGCGCCTGCTGCAGCCGCGCCCTTCGCACCGCTTCGCCGACGCGACGGCGGTGATCCGTGCCATCGACCAGCGCCATGTGCCGCTCGACCTGCGCCCTGGCCGCCGTACCAGCATCGCATTGGCGGTGCTGGCGCTGCTCGTGCTGTTGGGTTGGCTTGGCCTGCGTCTGCCGCTGGCGCCGCCCGCGCTGCCACCGGACCGGCTGCTGATCGTCGCCGATGACAGCGACACCGACGCCGACGCCTGGCTCGCCGCGGTGGAGCACTTGCGCCAGGGCATCGCCGAGCTGCCCGGCATGGCGGTGGTGGACGGCGACCGCACCGCACAGGCACTGGCCCAGCTCGGCCTGCCCGGCAGCGGCGTCCGCGACAGCGAGCCGGTGGCGCAACTGGTCCCGGCGCGTCGCCATCTGCACGTGACGCTGCACCACGGCGATGACGGCTACCGGCTGGCCGGGGAACTGACCGAAGCCGGCACCCGCCGCCGCATCGACGGCCAGGCGGCGGCGACGCTGCCCGCCGCCACCACCCGCTTCGGCGATGCCCTCGCGGCCGCACTGCAGCCGCGCGCGGCCTTCCCGAGCCCGCTGCTGCCCGCCACCGGCGCATCGCTGGCTGCCTATGGCCGCAGCCTGCGCGAACGCCGCAGCGGTCGGCCGGAACAGGCGCTGGCGTCGCTCCGCGAGGTCACCGCCGGCGAGCCCGCCTATGCCCCCGCCTGGCTCGCGCTCGGCGAGGCCGCCTGGCAGACCGGCAACACGGCGCTGGCTGCACAAGCCGCCGCCACCGGGCTGGCGACGCCGGCCCCGCGCCGCCTGCGGCTGGACCTGCAGACTCTGGCCGCGCTCGCGGGCGGCGAGCACGAAACCGCCGCCGCCGCGCTGCGCGCCCACCTGCAGCAGGTGCCCGACGACCTCGCCGCCACCCTGCGGCTGGCGCAGTTGCTCGGCGAACACGGCGACTTCGACGGCGCCAGCCACCTGTTGCAATCGCTGCTCGCCCGCGACGGCGACGACCCGCGCGCCTGGTACCTGCTCGGCAAGTACTCGATCCTGCGCGGCGACGCCCGCCGCGCGGTCGACGAGCAGCTGCTGCGCGCCCTGGTGCTGTACAAACGCGCCCGCAATCCCCATGGCGAGGCCGAGGCCACCAATGCCTTGGGCATCGGCTACATCCAGCTCGGCCAGACCACCGATGCCGAGGAGCAGTACCGCCGCGCGCTGGCGCTGCGCCGCGCCGTGCAGGACCGGCGCGGCACCGCTGCCACCCTGCACAATCTCGCCCGCGTGGCGATGCTGCGCGGCAACACCGGCGAGGCCGAGAGCCATCTGCTCGAAGCGCGCGCCCTGTTCGAGGAGCTGGGCGACCGCGCCAGCCTCGCCACCATGGACCGCGAGCTGGCCGTGCTCGCCGAGGAGCGCGGCGACTATCCCGCTGCGCTCGACGCCTACCGTCGCGTGCTGCGCAGCCGCGAGGAAGCCGGCGATGCCGCCGGCGCCGCCGAGAGCCTCAACGACATCGGCTTCGCCCACTTCCAGCTCGGCGCCTACGACAGCGCGCAAGTGTTCTGGCAGCAGGCCGCCGACGCCTTCGCCGCGCTCCGCGATCCGCGCGGCGGCATCCGCGCACGCCAGAACCTCGGCCTGCTCGACATCGCCCGTGGCCGCTGGGACGACGCGCGCCGCCAGCTCGAGGCCGCGCTCGCCGAGGCCGAGCGCCGGCAGATGGCGGAGGAGACGGCGGTCAGCCGACGCAACCTCGCCGAACTGGCCATCGTGCAGGGCCGGATCGGCGAGGCGCTGGCGCAGCTCGACCGCGCCGAGACGCTGTTCCGCGAACGCCAGGACCAACGCGGCCTGCTCGACACCGGCCTGCTGCGGGTGCGCGCCCTGCTCGCCGCCGGCGCCGTGGCGCGCGCGCTGGAGCGTCTGGACGCGCTGGAGGCGACCCTGCAGGCCGCCTCACACGAGCAGCGTGCGATCGCCGCACTGCTGCGCGCCGAAGCCGTGCGCAGGCAGGGCAGCGACGGCCGGCTCGCGGCGCTGGCGGAAGAAGCCCTTCGCCAGGCCGAGGCCGCCGGCGTGCCCGCGCTGGCACTGCAGGCGCGCGCCCTGCGCGCCCGCGACACAGAGTTCGCCGCCATCGGCGAATCCTTCGAGCGGCTGGGCAACCTGCCGCTGCGGCTGGCCTGGCTGCGGCTCGCGCTGGAACGCCGGCTGGCGGCCGGCGACATCGCCGCCGCGATCGCCGAGTACCACGATGCCACCGCGGCCTTGGCCGGCCGCGGCAACTACGCCGGCGCCTTCGAGCTGCACCGCCTGGGCGCCACCGCGCTCGCGCGCGACGGTCAGCACGACGCGGCGGACACGGCCCGCCAGGCCGCCCGCACCGCCCTCGACCGTCTCGCCGACGGCCTGCCCGCCGACCTGCGCGAGGCCCTGCTGGCCAGCCCCGAAGCCATCGCCCTGCGCGAGAACGCCGATGCGTGAGCACGCGCCCCCCGACCTGCTCGAATTGCAGGCCCGCTACCGCGAACTGCTCGAGCGGATCGAATCCAGCCAGCGCGAGTTCTACCGGCTGGCACGCTCGGTCTACCGCGTGCAGGAGGACGAACGCCGCCGGCTGGCGCGCGAGCTGCACGACGGCCTCGGACAGAATCTCACCGCCCTCAAGCACCAGCTCGCCCTGCTCGGCCCGCATCTGGACCCGGCCGGGCGCGAGCGTTTGGCCGCCGCCGTCGAACTGTGCGCGCAAACCCTGGAGGACACCCGCCAATTGTCGCGCCTGCTGCGCCCGCAGGTGCTCGACGACCTCGGGCTGGAAGCGGCGCTGCGCTGGCTGGCCCGCACACTCGGCGAAAGCGGCGGCCTTGCCATCGAACTGGAGATCGGCGTGCTGCCGGCGCTCGACGGCGACCTGCAGACACTGGTCTTCCGCCTCGCCCAGGAAGCGCTCACCAACATCGTCCGCCATGCCGGCGCCCGCCAGGCGCTGCTGCGCGTGGTTGCCAAGGGCGGCTGGCTGCACCTCACCGTGTGGGACGACGGCCGCGGCTGCGACCCCGAGCGCGTGCTCGCCAACCCCGGCACCGGCATCGGCGGCATGCGCGAACGCGTGCGCCTGTACGGCGGCCGCTTCGAGCTGCACTCGCGCCCCGGCGAGGGATGCCGCCTGCGCGCGCGGCTGCCGCTTGACGGCGACGGTGTCGGCATGAGGGAGTAGAGGCGTGCGCCCACATCGCACGCCGCGTCCGCGCCCCACTCCCACCGTGGGAGTGGCGCAAGCCGCCGCCGGGAGGCGAGCAACGAGCGAAGAGAAGCGAGGAGTGCGGGAGGGGCCAGGCTTCGCTGCGCCGGCGCTTTCCCTCGTTTCTGGCTCCTCTTCACTCACTGCTCGGTTTTCCGGCTGTGGCCGGAGCCGCCCCTGCCCAAAGCACCCATGAGCCTGCATCCGGTACGCGTCCTGATCGCCGACGACCACACCCTGGTCCGCGAGAGCCTGGTCGCCGCACTCAATGCCAGCGGCGCCTGCCAGGTGGTGGCCGAGGCCGCCGACGGCATCGATGCGGTGGAGAAAGCGATCGCCACGCGGCCCGAGGTCGTCATCGTCGACCTGTCGATGCCGCGCCTGAACGGCATCGAAGTGGTGCGCCGCCTGCGCGAGGCGCTGCCGGAGGCGCGCGTGCTGGTGCTGACCATGCACCAGGAGGAAGAGTACGTCCTGCACGCCGTGCGCGCCGGCGCCTCCGGCTACCTCGCCAAGGACAGTGCCACCGCCGAGCTGATCGCCGCCGTGCGCGACCTGCACGCCGGCCGCGCGCATTTCGGCGCCCTCGCCGCCAAGGCGCTCGCGGAGCAACTGCACCGTCCCGACCGCCCGCTGGAGGATCCCTACGGCGGCCTCACCCCGCGCGAGCGCGAGGTCTTCCACCTGATCGCCGAAGGGCTGACCACCAAGGAAATCGCGCGCCGACTCGACATCAGCGTGAAGACCGCCGAGAACCACCGCCTGCGCGTGCTCGACAAGCTCGGCGTGCGCAACACCGCCGAACTGGTGCGCTACGCGGTACGCAAGGGGCTGCTGGACTGAGAGCTTGTGAATGATCGCCAGCCCCTGCGCGATGCTGCCCGAACCAACACCATCCCCACCCCGGCCCTCCCCTTGAAGGGGAGGGAGCAGAGCAGGCTACGTCGCGACGGCTTCATCGTCCGCTGGGTTGGCGGTAAGGAAACGCCGCGCTCAGCATTCGCCGTGAAGCAGGTTTGCCTGCCGGATTGCCAACGGCTTGAAGCCCTCCCCTTCAAGGGGAGGGTTGGGTGGGGATGGTGTTCGCTCCACGTCGGACATCGGCAGCCTCCGCATCGCCCCGTGCAACGCACACCCTGAAGCCCGGCTGGGGGTTTTCCCCCGCCCCCGCTGAGGGCGTTTCCGGATGCCGCCGGCCGCACTGTGGCGCGACGCTGCGTGGACCACCCACCCGGAGGTTCACCGATGTCCACGCCTGCCCATCTCCGTCTCGGTATCCGCCTGGCCCTCGCCGGCGCGATGCTCGGCGCCTCCAGCCTCGCGCTGGCCGCCACGATCGACCCCTACCTGCAGGACAAACTGCCCACGGTGGCGATCAACGACGCCATCGAGGTCATCGTCACCTTCGAGGGCGACGGCCCGCTCAGCGCCGCGCAGAAGCAACGTCTGGCCGACATCGGCCTGACCGGCGTCGTACTCAACGAACTGCCGATCGCCGGCGTGCTCGCCACACCCGCACAGATCCGCATCCTCGACGGCTGGGACGATGTGCGCTCGATCTGGTTCAACGCCCCGCTCGAATACGAGAATCGCGAAGCCACCGCGCTCACCGGCGTCGACCGCCTGCGCACCGATCCGCTGCTTCGCAACAACGGCGTGCCCTACTCGGGCAAGGGCGTGAGCGTGCTGGTCAACGACTCGGGCGTGGACGGCACCCATCCCGACCTCAAGTTCGGCCGCCACGTGGTGCAGAACGTCGCCGCGCAGACCAACCTGCGCTCGCTCACCTCGCTGTCGCCGATCACCTACACCGAGAACGTGCCCAACACCGACATCGGCGGTGGCCACGGCACCCACGTTGCCGGCACGGTCGGCGGCACCGGCGCGGCCTCGGGCGGCGACTTCGAAGGCGTCGCGCCGGGTGCCGGCATCGTCGGCTACGGCTCGGGCGCGGCGCTGTTCATCCTCGACACGCTGGGCGGCTTCGACTACGCGCTGACCCACCAGTTCACCTACAACATCCGCGTCGTCTCCAACTCGTTCGGGCAGACCTCGGACACCGGCAGCGCCTTCAATCCCGACCACCCGACCAACGTCGCCACCAAGAAGCTCGCCGACCGCGGCGTGGTCGTGGTGTTCTCGGCCGGCAACTCCGGCCCCGGCGAGGGCACCATCACCGGCCAGTTCAAGAAGGCACCGTGGGTGGTCACCGTCGCCGCCGGCGACAAGCAGGGCCGGCTGGCTTCGTTCTCCTCGCGCGGCGAGAAGGGCAAGGGCGGCACGGTCAGCATCGGCGGCCAGAGCCTCACCTGGGAGGACCGCCCGACCGTCACCGCGCCAGGCGTCAACATCTACTCGGCGCGCGCCTCCACCAGCGGCCCGCTCGATCTGCTCGCACTGCAGAGCGAAATCGACGAGATCGGCCCCGGCCTGGCCACTTACTACAGCCGCAAGAGCGGCACCTCGATGGCCGCGCCGCACGTGTCGGGCATCGTCGCGCTGATGCTCGAGGCCAACCCGGCGCTCGACTGGCGCGGGGTCAAGAAGATCCTGCAGGACACCGCCACCAACATCCCCGGCCGCGAGGCCTGGGAAGCCGGCGCCGGCTACGTCAACGCCTACGCGGCGGTGCAGGCGGCGCGCGAGCTCGGCCAGTTCGGCGCCACGGTCAACCTCAACCGCAGCTTCAATGCCAACGCGCAGGTCTCCACTGCGAGCAGTGTCAACGTCAGCTTCGACTTCAGCCCGGTCGGCCAGACCGGCGCGGTGCAGTTCGAGGTCGGCGCCGACATCTCGCTGGTCAGCGCCCGCGCCAACATCGGCGACAACACCCTGGCGCTGGTGCTGATCGATCCGAACGGCAAGCGCTACGGCTCCTCGATCGCGCTGCCGGTGCTCGGCCAGAACGTCGCCGTCGCCGCCCCCGGCGTGCCCGGCACCTGGACGCTCACCGCGCGCGGCATCGGCTCGGTGTCCGGCACCAACCTCGATCCGCTGCAGGTCACCAACGGCTACGGTGCCCCCGGCACGGTGCGCGCCAACATCAAGCAGCTGCGCACCGACGGCTACACCGGCCTCAACGACATCGCCGGCCACCCGGCGCAGGGCTTCGTCGAGTACGCGGTGAGCAAGCGGCTGGTCGACGCCGGCAGCGACGGCCGCTATCGCCCGGACGACAGCCTGCTCAAGCGCGAGCTCGCCGACTTCCTGGTGATGGGCGCGGGCGTGCGCCAGTCCGACCCGCTGGCCGGCGCCAGCTTCTCCGACGTCAAGCCGACCAGCGCCCTGTTCCCCTTCGTCGAGGCCGTCTCGGCGCGTGGCCCGGTGCTGCGCGACACCTTCCACGGCCACGACCGCATCGTGCGCTCGGGCAGCAAGTTCGAGCCGGGCAAGACGGTGGTGCGGCAGGAACTGGCCTACAGCCTGGTGCAGAGCCTCGGCCTGCAGGCGCAGGCACGCGCCCACAGCGGCGACGTCAGCGTGCTGCACGACGGCAAGCGCATCGTGCTCGACGACCAGGACCAGATCGATCCCGCACTGCGCGGCTACGTGCAGCTCGCGCTCGACCTCGGCCTGATACCGGCGCGCTTCAGCCTCAAGCAGGGGCCGTTCGACCTGCAGCCGACCCTGCACGCCAGCTTCGGCCCGACGGCAAAGGTCACCCGCGGCGATTACGCCGCAGCTGCGACCCGTTACCTGGGCGTGTACGGTCTGTAAGGTCTGTAAGCCGGACTGCCACGGTGATGCCGACCGACCCGCCGCGGCGCAATGCCGCGGCGGGTGTCTTGTTCTGTTCTCCGCCCGCGCAGCGCCCTGCTATCCTCCGGCTTCCTCCATTCGCCGCCGGATGGCTCCATGCGTCGACCGCTGCTCCTGCTCGCCTTCGCCGCCCTGCTCACCGCCTGCAGCAGTGATCCGGTGAAGAAACGGGTCTGGCCTCCGCAGGCCTCGCTGCAGGAAGTCGCCGTGCAGGACGACGGCCAATGGCGCCTCAATCTGCGCCTGCAGAACTTCAGCACCGTCGCGATGCGCTACGACCAGGTCGACCTGCGGCTGGAAGTGGCCGGCATCGAGGCCGGCCGGCTCTCGCTTCGGCCCGGCATCAGCGTCGGCCCCGGCTCGGCCGAGATCGTCGAGGCGCTGCTCACCCCCGCCGATGCCGCCCGCGAGCCGATGGACGCCGTGCTGCGTACCCGCAACGGCCTGCGCTACCGACTCGTCGGCCGCATCGTCAGCGGCGACCCGCGCGGCAATTACGACATCGAATTCGCCAGCGCGCTCAACCCCGTCCCCGGCCTCGACGGCGTGCTGCGCTGATCCTACGGAGCCAATCACGATGAACCACTACACCGTCCCGCTGCGCGACATCCGCTTCGCCCTGTTCGACGTGCTCGACGTCGAATCGCTCTACGCCCGCCTCGGCCTCGACGCCGCCCAGCGCGACGTGCTCGACGCCGTGCTCGACGAAGGCGCGAAATTCACCGAAACCGTGCTCGCCCCGCTCTACCAGAGCGGCGATGCCGAGGGCTGCCACTTCGACCCCGACACCGGCGCCGTCACCGCACCCAAGGGCTTCAAGCGCGCCTACGAGCAGTACGTCGACGCCGGCTGGGCCGGCATCACCGCGCCGGAGGCTTACGGCGGCCAGGGCCTGCCCGACTCCCTCGGCATCGCGCTGAAGGAAATGATCGACGCCGCCAACCTGAGCTGGGGCAACTACCCGCTGCTCTCGCACGGCGCCACCGAGGCGCTCAGGCACCATGGCGAGGACTGGCAGCGCGAGGTCTTCCTGCGTCCCATCGTCGAGGGCCGCTGGACCGGCACCATGTGCCTGACCGAGCCGCACTGCGGCTCCGACCTCGGCCTGCTGCGCACCCGCGCCGAGCCGCAGCCCGACGGCAGCTACGCCATCACCGGCACCAAGATCTTCATCACCGGCGGCGAACACGACTTCACCGACAACATCGTCCACCTCGTGCTCGCCCGCCTGCCCGACGCCCCGGCCGGCACCAAGGGCATCTCGCTGTTCATCGTGCCGAAGATGAAGGTGGCCAAGGACGGCAGCGTCGGCGAACGCAACGCCGTGCGCTGCGGCTCGATCGAGCACAAGATGGGCATCCACGCCTCGGCCACCTGCGTGATGAACTTCGACGGCGCCCAAGGCTGGCTGATCGGCCAGCCCAACAAGGGCCTCAATGCGATGTTCACCATGATGAACACCGCCCGCCTGGCCGTCGGCGTGCAGGGCCTGGGCCTGATCGACCGCGCCTTCCAGAACGCCCTGCGCTACGCCCGCGAACGCCTGCAGATGCGCGCCCTGTCCGGCGCCAAGTTCCCCGACCTGCCGGCCGATCCGATCATCGTCCATCCCGACGTCCGCCGCATGCTGCTCACCTGCAAGGCGCTGGGCGAGGGCGGCCGCCTGCTCGCCTACCACGCCGGCACCCTGGTCGACGTCATCGAGCACGGCACCGACGCCGACGAGCGCCGGCGCGCCGACGAACTGCTGAGCTTCCTCACCCCCATCGTCAAGGCATGCCTCACCGAGTGGAGCGTGGAATGCACCTACCACGCCCTGCAGGTGTTCGGCGGTCACGGCTACGTGCGCGAATGGGGCATGGAGCAGCTCGCCCGCGACGCCCGCATCACCACGATCTACGAAGGCACCACCGGCATCCAGGCGCTCGACCTGCTCGGCCGCAAGATCCTGCAGCAGCAGGGCGCCGGCATGCGCCAGTTCCTGTCCATGATCGAGAGCTTCTGCCGCGAGCAGCAGCATAACCCCGCCCTCGCCGAGTTCATCCTGCCGCTGGCCGAAAAGGCCCGCGAATGGGGCGAACTGACCTTGCACATCGGCAAGCGGGCCAGCGCCGACGCCGACGAGATCGGCGCCGCCGCCGTCGACTACCTGTTCTATTCCGGCTACGTCGCCCTCGCCTACTGGTGGGCCCGCGCCGTGGCCGGCGCCGAAGCCGGCAACGCCGGCGACGCCTTCAAGCTCGCCAAGCGCGAAACCACCCGCTTCTACTTCCAGCGCATCCTGCCCCGCACCCTCGCCCACGCCGCCGCCATCCGCGCCGGCAAGGACAGCCTGCTGGGCATCCCGGCGGAGGCGTTCGACGCCTGATCGCGCAAAGCAAACCGCAGGCCGGGGGGCCCTGCGCCCCCCGGCATCACGCGCCCCCCCGAGCGCCATCGCCCTGCGCCGCCTCACCCCGTTGGGGTTCGCAAGCTCACCCCAACCTGCGCGCTAAGCACTGCAACCGATCCGGCTTGCCTGCGCCAGGTGCTCGCGACCGCTACTTGCGGCGGGAGTCAATACACGAATTGCTAGCTGCCAACCTGCGCAACCACCGGCGCCGGGCTCACCGCCGTCAGGAACTGCTTGCGCACCTCTAGAACCGAGTACGCCTGCTTGGCCGGCATTGCAACCAGCGGAAGGCCGATGGTGCGGCAGACTTGTGCAACCAACTCATCCCGGTCCTGCGCCCGCTGGCTGGCATGGGAGCGATCGTTGATTTCGAACGCGCACACGACCGACAAATCGCTGCTGCGGCATACAACGAAATCAAGGTGCTTGGCCGCAACGCGGTTGAGTGCCCCTTGCCGGGCCGACTTGTTCAGGCCGCCTTTTACCTTTGCAAGATCGGCGAGCCGCACTTTGCCAAAAACGCGATACTCCGGCCCGACCGCCTGATCCAGTACGCCAAGGAAGGAGCGTTCAGCCGCGGAGAACAGGAACCTGGCTGGTTCGTACGGGAAGCCAACGTCTCCACTCGAAGCCGTCCTGGACTTGGCTGCTGCGGCAAGCACCACGACCACGAGAACTACCAAGACCACCAGAATCAGTAACCACGTCATGTGAAGCACCTCCTCCTTTGACACTTGGTCGGCCCTGAAGAACTCCTTATAGCCAGCAGCCATGGGGCCTGTGGCGCCGAGGGGTTCTTCAGGGCCGACTAGTTAGGGCCCAGCCTCCGAAAGCCCGAGCGCGGCTCTTGTGTACTCGGCGTGCTCCTGAGACATGAGCGACATTGAACTCCCACAGCACCACCATGCAATGTAATCCGGGATATGTACCCAATCGGGAGGAGTGGCGGCTGGCCCAGCGCTTCTTGTGAACCAGCTGCTTTTCCCTTCCTCCAGATAACACAAGGCGATTCCGTGTTGTTCGGCGTACTGTAACGAGCACTGGATGGTGGGCCGGCACGGCCACCGCAGCCCGGCGCAGGTGCGCCGGGATCACCACGCCGCGATGCAGCGCATGGCGGCGCGAATAAGGATGCCTGGAATTGACGCCTAACGGATTGCCGATCAGCGGCGGGCCGCGCAGCGGACCGTCCGCTGCATCGGCTTGTCATGCAGCCCCTCCGAACGCCTTCCTCATCAGGGCTGCCAAGAACTCCTTGTGCTTCGTCGTGTCGCCTTTCGCGAGGCGGATTCTGTATCGCCCCCATCGCGAGTCGTAGTCCATGATGTCGAGACCGGACCCATCGAGCTGCGCCTGTGTCTCGTCCGAGCGGTCCAGGCGCACCTCCAGCCGAAGCCAGTCCTTCTTCGGCCGGAAGATCACGAAATTGTTCGGCTGACCGCCCTTGGCGAGACCGATGTAGAACTTGTTGTACTTGGTCGGCCCTGCAAAATGCACGAACTCCGCAGCGGGCTTGGCTTGGCCCCCCTTGGACGACTGCGCGAATCCCCGGAAAATCACACCGTCGTTGCC
>NZ_JACHHX010000010.1 GCF_014202935.1 Rehaibacterium terrae
GCGCCCGGCGGCGGCGCCAGGTCGGTCACGGTGCGCCGTTGCGCGAGTGGCTGACGACGTTGCCGGCACTTGGATGAATTTCGCAGGGCCGACTACCCTGCTGCTTGGCCCACTCTCCGGCCTGGTCATCACTGTTATCCTGTACTTGGCCGGCTGCAACCTGCTGCTCTCCCGCGAACTCAAGCAGGTGCGTGCACGCATGGAAAGCCACCAGCACGCGGAAACCAGCGGCAACACCACGCCGAACGGCCACCAGGAGCGGGAAGCCTCCCCCTCCTGATCATGCGCGTCGCCACTCTTCAGCAAAACCAGCACCAAGAAACTCCGGTCGTGACGCCATCGCCCTGTCGCGAGATTCTGCGTGACATCCTGCACAGGCCCGAGATGGCTGTCTGGGTTCTGCTGATATTCGGCTTTGTCTGGCTGGCCTACCAGCCCATCACCAGCAATGCCCAGACCATCCTGGTCACTTCCTTTCTCGGCGTGCTGCTGCTGATCATGTGGAACATGAAGCGGGTCGAACAGGCGCCAACGGCACTTGCCCGCTTCTTTCTGCTGCTGGCCATCGCGCTGGCGGCCTTCATCAGCTTTCGCTACTTCTCCTGGCGCATCAACTACACCATCAGCTATCACGACATCTTCAGCTTTGTCGGCGCGCTGCTGCTGCTAGGCGCGGAGCTTTACGCACTGGCCATCTACCTGCTGGGCGCGTTCGTCAATGTCTGGCCGATCCACCGGACACCGCCGCCACTGCCGACGGATCCGGCGAAGCTGCCAACGGTCGACATCATCATTCCGAGCTACAACGAAGACCCCGCCCTGCTTGAGCTCACGCTGCTGGCCGCCACCCAGGTGGACTATCCCCGTGAACGCCTGAAGGTCTACCTCTGCGACGATGGCGGCACTGTACAACGAAGGGAAAACCCCAAACTGTCCAAACAGGCCTGGCAGCGCCATCTTGAACTCAAGGCACTGTGCGAACGGGTCGGCGCCATCTATGTCACCCGCGAAAAGAACGAACACGCGAAGGCCGGCAATATCAACGCCGCGCTCAAGGACCATTGCAGCGGCGACCTGGTGCTGGTGCTCGATGCCGACCATATCCCCACGGTCGACATTCTGCGCAACACGGTCGGCTTTTTCTTGCGCGACCCCAAGCTGTTCCTGGTCCAGACCCCGCACTATTTCATCAACCCGGACCCGCTGGAACGCAACCTGCGCACCTATGAGCTAATGCCCAGCGAGAACGAGATGTTCTACAACGTGATCCAGCACGGCCTGGATTTCTGGAACGCCTCCTTCTTCTGCGGCTCGGCGGCACTGCTGCGCCGGTCCTGCCTGGATGAAATTGGTGGCATAGCCGGCGACACCATCACCGAGGACGCCGAAACCGCCATGACGCTGCATGGACGCGGTTACAACAGCGTCTACTACGGCAAGCCGATGATCGCAGGCCTGCAACCGGAAACCTTCAGCGGCTTCATCGTGCAACGCACCCGCTGGGCGCAGGGAATGGTGCAGATCTTCCTGATGAAGAACCCCTGGACGCAGCCAAAGATGCGCATCACCCAGCGGCTGGCCTACACCTCCTCGGTGTTCTTCTGGTTCTTTCCCTTCGCGCGCATCATTTTCTTCCTGGCGCCTGCGCTTTACCTGCTGTTCTCCCTGAAGATCGTCGATGCCTTCTTGCCGGCTGACCTGCTGGCCTACGCGCTGCCGCATGTGATCGGCGCAATCGTGCTCAGCAATATCCTCTATGGCCACACGCGCTGGCCGTTCATCTCGGAGCTGTATGAAACCATCCAGTCAGTGCATGCCCTGCCGGCGATCGTCAATGTCCTGAAATCACCCCGGGCACCCTCCTTCGCGGTCACACCCAAGGGCGAGCGCCTGGAGGAGGACTTCATCTCGCGGCTGGCGATGCCGTTTTACGTGATGCTGATCTTCAACGTCGTGCTGCTGATCGCGGGAGTCATCCGGCTGCATGTGGTGCCGGAGGATCTGGGCATCATCCTGCTGACCATGGCGCTTGCGGCAGTCAACCTGATCTACGCACTGGCTGCCATCGGCATCATGCTTGAGAAATCACAAAAGCGCTCGGCCTACCGCATTCCCACCCAGTGGGTGGACATTCCCGCCACACTGCGTGTGGGCGAGGAGCAATTGCCGGTGCATGTGGTCGACATCAGTCACACCGGCGCACGCTTGCGGGCTCACAAGGGCTTGCCCCTGACCGAGGCCGTCACCCTGAACGTGGCAGTGCCGGCCTGGGGTGGCATCACAGTCACCATTCCCTCGCGTCTGGTGCGAAGGCACGACACCACCGATGGCAAGTGGGAGCTGGGTGTGCTGTTCCAGCCCGAGACCCTCGCCGACAAACGCGCCATCGTGGCCCTTGTCTACGGGGACAGCGACCTGCACGAGACCAACCAGCGCCAGCGTCAGCAGCGTATCGGCCTGGCCGAGGGCTTCGCGTTCCTGATGCGAACCGCCTTCAAGCACGCCACCGAGAATTTCCGATTCCTGACGCGGATTTTTGTCCGGCACCTTCGCGTCCGCGCCCATCGACTTTTCGCGCCTCTTATTTCAAAGAAACCAGCCGTATGAAACCACGCCTTCAACAGCCGTGCCTGATCGCCCTGCTCTGCCTGCTCGGGCTCACCGCCGTCAAGGCCCAGCCCATGACACCCCTGCATGTCGACGCTGATCCGGCAAGCAGCCAATACCGTATTCCGCTTGGCTGGTTGAACAATCGCAGCCACGCACCGATCGAACTGAACGGTGCCGATGCCCGCCGTGTACTCAAGGTGCCGCTGCCGGCCCGGCTTGCGGTTCAGGACGCGCGGCTGGAGATGGTCTACACCAATTCGACTTCGCTGACGCCCCGCTCTCAGCTCGCGGTGACACTCAACGAACGCGTGGTCGCCCAGCTTCCGGTCAAACCCCGTCAACCCGACAACGCGGCCCGCATCAGGCTGGACTTCAGGCATCTGGAACCCGGCTACCACGACCTGGGCTTCCGCGCCGCGCAGCATTACACCAATGAGTGCGAGGACCCGAGCGCGCCGGAGCTGTACTCCCAGATCGACGCCATCGACTCCAGTCTGTACCTGACCGCCACCCGCAAGGCCATCGAACCATCCCTGGCCAGGCTTGGCGACATCTTCGACAACCGGCTCTGGATCGACGACTACCGCCTTGAAATTCTCACGCCCCCGGCGGTTCTCGGCGAGGACGGGGATCTGCGGCAGGCGGCGGCCCAGATCAGCCAGTTCGTGGCGGCCACCTTCGATTTCACGCCGGTTTCGGTGCGCGTCAATGAACTGCCAGAGGAGTTCGAGAAGGATCAGAAGAGCAAGCGGCGACTCCCGGGCGTGGAGCTGCCAGAAGGTGCCTGGGATGCCGTGCTGTTGGGAACCCGTGAGCAACTGGCACCCTATCTTTCCGACTCCCTGATCGAGGAGATCCAGGGCAGCCATATCGGCCTCTACCCTAGCGACCAGGATCCGACGCGGTTCATTCTGCTGGTCAGCGGCGCCACCCCCGCCGATGTCCGCAAGGCGGCCACCGTGCTCAACCTGCCCGGCCTGGCCCTGCCGGAGCGGCAGAGCGTGAACGTGACCGCATTGCGGCTGGACAGCGGTTACCAGCGTAGCCGACCGGCGCAGAGCGAGACAGGCTGGATCCGCTTCGACCAACTCGGCTTTCGAAGCACAACGCTTCGCGGCATGTACCCCGGCGCGGCGCGGCTGGAGTTCTGGTCGATCCGCGAAATTCTGGACCCCTCGCGCCCCTTCATCGACCTGCAGCTGCACTATGCCTACGGGGCCGGCTTCGATCGCAAGTCCGCCCTGAATGTCGTGCTCAACGGCCAGTTCATCGAAGCCTTGCCGCTGCAAAACGTCGTGGGCGAGCAGGTTCACCGTGCACGACTGCGCATCCCGACTGTGGCGCTGCGCGCCGGTGTGAATGAACTGCGTTTCGAACCCACCGTGATCGGCGTGGATATCGGCGGCGCCTGCACGCCCATCTTCACCGACAATCTGCAAGTCACGATCTTCGAGGACTCGCGCATCGAGCTGCCACCGATCGCAGATTACATGCGCCTGCCGGATCTGGGGCTGTTCTCGCAGACCGGCCTGCCCTACACCCGCTACAGCGATGGCAACGGCGTCGGCGTGCTGATCGCGGACGATCAACCGCAGACCCTGGGCAGCGCGCTGACCCTGATTGCCAAGCTGCGACAAGTCAACAAGGCACCGCTGACCGCACTGCACCTGCTTGCTGACGACGACAGCCTCGACGGGCTGGACAGCCTGATCGTGATTGGCGACACCACCAGTCTGCCGACCGGAATCGGCCAAAAGATGGCCGCCTTCATGCCAATGCTGCGATGGCAAACCATCCAGGTCGGCAGCTACCACGATCGCACTCTCTCGGGCGGATTCAAACGCTGGCTGAGACAGCCGCTGACGCCCCTGACGCATCACATGGAAACCAGCAAGCCAGCCATTGCCAGCGTCACACTGGATGACGGGCTGGGTCAGAGCACTGCGCTGGTCCAGTTCCGGGACGAGCACGGCCGGCCGGTCACCGTCCTTACCGCCGCCGACCGTCAGCAACTGGAGCGCGGCATGGTTCGACTGACCGAACACCGCGTCTGGTCGTCCATGCGTGGCGGTGCCTTCATGTGGAGCGCCGATGGCGAAGCCATGTCCAGTGCCGAGCCGGTCGTGTACTTCTTCATTGGCGACTCACCGGCCACTGGCCGCATGAGTCACTACATGTCCATGCACCCCTGGTGGACCGTGCTGGCGACAATGACCTTCATCCTGGCGCTTGTCTTGCTGACCTGGTGGCTGCTGCGTCGTCGCGCGCGACAATTCAAGAGCGGGGCTGAGACCCCATGACACCCTTGCCGCCCCATGCAAGACCAACGGCGCGCACGTACGCCCGGCTGGCCGCCTGGCAATGGCTCGTGCTGGCGTTGCTGCTTCCACTGCATGGCGGCTGTGGGAAAGACCCGGCGCCAACCAGTGCCCCCGTCACGCCGTCGGGCGCATCGGCACCACTCATGCCCGCCCCCTTCCCTGGCACCGAATGGCAGGCCTACCAGAGCGCGTTTCTGAGCCCGGAAGGCCGGATCATCGACACCGGCAAAGACGGCATCAGCCATTCGGAAGGGCAGGGCTACGGGATGCTGCTGGCGCTGGCCGCCGACGACCTCGACACCTTCGAACGTATCTGGAACTGGACCCGCGAGCATCTCCAGCGCGAGGACCATCTGTTCGGCTGGAAGTGGGAGCCCGGACAAACACCCGGCGTGTCGGACTGGAACAATGCCAGCGATGGCGACCTGCTGATCGCCTGGGCACTGGCCGAGGGCGGTGCACGCTGGAAGCGGGATGCCTGGCGCGAGGCCGCCGCCGCCATCGCCCGCCAGCTGCGCGAGAACATGCTGCGCGACAGCGACATCGGCCCGCTGCTGATTCCCGGCCAGTCCGGCTTCGAGCATGAGGATCACATCCTGCTGAACCCCTCCTACTGGGTATTCCCCGCCTTCACGGCGCTGGATCGTGTCGATCCGGACCCGGCCTGGTCTGCGCTGGCCGCCAGCGGGCAACGCCTTCTGGCGCTGACCCGCTACGGCCCGGCGGGGGTGCCGCCAGACTGGGTACGCCTGCATCCGGATGGGCGACTGTCCCTGCCAGAAGAAGCAGAACGCCGACGTTTCGGTTACGAGGCCCCGCGGGTACCGCTCTACCTTTGCTGGGACGGCCAGCGCGACCGGCAGATCCTGCATGCTTTCTTGCGCGCCTGGCCGGACGACGCGGCCCCGGCCTGGGTCGATCTTCACAATGGCGACCGGGCCGCCCACTCACTCACTCTCACACAGCGGGCCATTCGGCAGCTCGTGCTGGCCTGTGACGGCCAACAGGCTGACACTGCCATCGAAATCAGCGCTGATGACTACTACGGAAGCTCCCTCTCGCTGCTGGCACGTGTCGCGCTCGCGCGGGGAGGCGATCCGCGATGAAGCCGGCGGTCGTTCTCCCCCCCCTGCTGCTGCTCGGCATGAGTAGCGAGCAGACCGCGCCGGAAATCCTGCCCCGCATGGATAGCGGCATCGAAGTGCGACCACTGGACGAGCCGGTGGAGGTACGGCCACTGGACGAGCGCGTGGAGGTGCGGCCACTGGACGAGCGGGTGCGAATCCTGACGCCCCCCACCCCGCCAGGCGAACAGCGTGGTACGGCCCCACGACCACTACCCGCCATCGATGCCTCCAAATCGGAAATAGGCCGCAAGCGCAAGACAGCCGGTGCGGAGCAGGACAGCGAGAAAGCCGCCCAGGCAGCCTATGACCAAGCCGTGGCCGCCGCCATCACGGCCTTCGATGCCCAGGATTATGCGCAAAGCGCCGAGATCCTGATCGGACTGTGGCCGCGCATTCAAGACCAGGCCGATGTGGGCATGATGGTTCTGCTTGGCTACGCGGCCATGCACAGCAACCGGGAAACACTGGCCATCGAGGCCATGACCAAGGCGGCCGAACTGACCGGCGACGACGAGATCCTCCAGTCCTTGGCTGACGTCCTGCACCACTTCGAACGCTACGAGGACGCCTCGGCAGTCATCGCCCGCATTACGCCCTCGCCGGACCGGGATGCCCGGCTGGCCGAACTGGCGATGATCCGGGCCGAACGGGCAAGGCAAACGGGCGATCACGGCACCGCCCATGCCCTGCTGCTCGCGAACGAAGAGATCCTGCCGCCCGCCGGACTCGAGCAGCTCGGCTGGCAGCTTTACGAACGCGGACAGGCCGAACAGGCCGCCGCACGCTTCGAGGCTGCCTACCGCCAGGCACCCAGCGAAAGTCGCGCTCAGGGCCTGGTTTTCAGCCTGCACTCGCTGAACGATCATGCCCGGCTGTTGACCATCGTCGAGGAAACCGAGGGCCCACTGGATCAGTTGATCGACGAGAACGTCCGGAACCGCATCGCGGCCGGCCACCACCATTTCAGCGTGGACAGCCAAGCCCGGCTCGAGGCGGTCAGCACGCTTGCCGGTGGCACGCCTCCCGGCATGTCGCTGCGTCTTGGCCCTGAAATTCGCAAGAAGCGCGGCACCCCCGGTGAAGGCAAACTCTCCCAGCGAGGCCTGATGCTTGAGGCGAACTGGCAGGATGCTGCCAACGACCTGCATCTCGAAATCGAACACCAGCGCGCCGACAACCATGTCGAGCGGGCCACCGGGCAGCGGGTTTACGGTCTGTGGCGGCACCGGCTGGAAAGCGGCCTGCAAACGCGGCTGGGCCTGGGCCGGACACTCTCCGGCGGTGCCGTCGGTCCCGCGCTGATCGGCGAGGTCGGCCTGGAGTACCAGCAGGCCGATCACGGCGGTGGCCTGCGACTGTTCCGAGGCGGCAATGAGGAATCCCTGCTGGCGCTCGCCGGTCAACGGGACCCCACCACCGGTGCCAGTTGGGGACGCGTGCTGGAAACCGGCGTCCAGCTCGATGGTCGCCTCAACCCCGGTGAGTGGGAAGTCATCGGCAGCCTGACATTCTCGACACTCAGCGGCGAGCAGGTCGCGGACAACCGCAAGGTCGAACTCTATGCCCATGCCCTGCATCCGGTGGCCAGCGTCAACGGACTGCGGCTCGGGCCAGAGCTGTACAGCGCACGGTTTCGTCACAATCTCGGTTTTTTCGAGCCCGGCCATGGCGGCTATTTCAGCCCCAGCTTTCACCTCAAGCCTGGCCTGCTCGCCGACTACAACCAGCGGATCGGCGAACGGGTCGACATCGAGGCACGTGCCGGCCTCGGCTGGGCCTGGAATCGCCAGGCCGCCGCCGATGGCAACCCGCTTCGCGGCGAAGAGCCCGGCAAGTATGCCGCCTCGCGCGACAACGGCATTGCCTATCACGGTCGGATACAAGCCACCTGGGAAATCACCCCCCACTGGCAGGCTGGCCTGCACGCCGGTGGCCAGAAAAGCCCGGAATACACCGACTGGCAGGGCGGCGTTTTCCTTCAGTGGCGCTGGGGCAAATAGGCCATGGTGTCGCCCCTGGCCAGGTCCAGTTGTAAGTAAACGGTAACTACCCACTGCCGGGTGCAGCGGGTCGTAGCTGAAGACCCCCTTGTACTGCCCGGCCTTGTCGAGGCTGAGCAGGTTGCCGGCGGCGTCCCAGGTGCAGCTCTCTTCCTGGAGGCCGCAGCGGCTGCCGCTGCAGAGCTACAGTAGCCGGCCCGTGGCCGGGTCGTACTCCCGCCGGACGTCGAGCGCGCCCAGGCCACCTCTGCGCTCGTGGATCACCTGGCCGCGGGCGCCGGTCGCCAGGGTACGCAGGCAGGTAGCCCTACTGCCGCTGGAACACATCGCGCCGGGATCGGTGGTGCTGCTGTCGCAGACGGCGCGCACCGCGCCACTGGCGCTGTACTTTTCGGGATCGTGAAAGAACGTCTGTGCCGATGGTGCGTGGAGCTCAGGAATTCAGGCGTGCTTCATTGCTGGACCTGACCCCGCACGGTGGTAATCGTTCAAGCGGTCGTGTGTGCCGCACCCAGCATACTGGTGAAACGTGTAGCATGCTGGGCGCGGCACACACGCCGCTTAACTCCGGCGTTGGGCCGAACAGAAGCGCTGCGACAGTGATCTTCTTCTACGACCGAGCCGAGTACCTGCGCCCTTGGAAGCTCTTCACGCTCGGCGTGGGCATTGCGCTGCTGATCGCGGGCTCGATCTATACGCCAGCCCCTGACTGGGACATCCCGATCAGCCTCATCATGGCTGTGCTTGCTTACCTGACCGCACCATGGAGCCTCCGCGTTCTATTAGAGCGCCGCTGGAATCACCTTCCTGCAGCACTCTTCGCCACCTGGTTCTCTGTCGATGGCAGCTATGCGATCTACTGGCACTTCAGAGACCCCGTCGCACTCGAACTGATGCGACCTGCAAACTTCGCTGCATCGCTTGGCCTCTATGGCATATGCGGCGTCATCTGGCTCTATCGTGGCTCTTTGCGAGCACTATTCACCGAGTTCCTGGGCACAATCGGCCTATCGCGCAAGTAGGCGTGCGGCCGACGTTCCCCTGCTTTCAGCAGCGGTTCGATCCGGAGTCCGGGGGCGATCGTAGCCGTGCTGGTTGCCAGTGGCTTGGCGGCTGCCAGTTCCTTGCCGCAAGCCACGATTGACCATGAACACGCTGCCCCGGCACACTTCGCGCATGGCCTCCACCCCGCAACCCGCCACACCGGTCGCCGATTTCGAGAAGTCGCTGGACGAGCTCGAACAGCTCGTGCAGAAGATGGAAAAAGGCGATCTCAGCCTCGACGAATCGCTCGCGGCCTACGAGCGCGGCGTCGCTCTCTACCGCCAGTGCCGCGGCGCGCTGGAGCAGGCCGAGCTGCGGGTGAAGCTGCTCGGCGATCCGGCCGATCCCGACTCCGCGCAGCCCTTCGAACCCGATGCGTTCTGAGGCGCGCTTCGGCGCCTGGGCGGCCCGCGCCGAGGCCGCCCTGGAACGCGCGCTGCCCGCCGACACCGCACCGCCGCAGCGGCTGCACGCGGCGATGCGCCATGCCACGCTTGGCGGCGGCAAGCGCCTGCGGCCACTGCTGGTCTACGCCGCCGGCGCCGCACTGGACGCCGACGAGGCTGCGCTCGATTTCCCCGCCGCCGCGGTCGAACTGATCCACGCCTATTCGCTGGTCCACGACGACCTGCCGGCGATGGACGACGACGCCCTGCGCCGCGGCAAGCCGACCGTGCACGTCGCCTATGACGAGGCCACCGCGATCCTCGCCGGCGATGCGCTGCAAACGCTGGCTTTCTCGGTCGTCGCCGACACGCCGGTGGCCGACGCGGTGCGCGTCGAACTGCTGCGCACACTGGCCGCCGGCGCGGCCGGCATGTGCAGCGGGCAGGCGCTGGATCTGGCCGCCACCGGGCGGACGCAGCCACTGGACGAGCTGCAGCGCATGCACGCGCTCAAGACCGGCGCGCTGATCCGCGCCGCCGTGCGGCTGGGCGCGCTGGTCGGTGGCGCCGACGCCGCGTTGCTGGCGCGGCTCGACCGCTTCGCCGCCGACCTCGGCCTGGCCTTCCAGATCCGCGACGACCTGCTCGACATCGAGGGCAGTGCCGAGCAGCTCGGCAAGACCGCCGGCAAGGACGCGGCACAGGCCAAGTCCACCTACCCGGCGCTGCTGGGCATGGACGAGTCGCGACGGCGGCTGCACAGGCTCGGCGACGCCATGCGCGACACGCTGGCGCCGCTGGGCGAGCGCGCCGCCGCGCTGGCGGCGCTGGGCGAGCTGGCGATCCACCGCGACCGCTGACACCCTGCGGATAAATGCCCGGAACGCGAAAGGCCCGGCGATGCCGGGCCTGACGTCATGCGACCGACGGGCCGGCTCACTTGATCAGCCGGATCGCGAACGGATAGCGGTAGGCCTCGCCGTTGTTGGCTTTGACCGCTCCGAGGATGGTCAGCACCAGCCAGGCCAGCGCGACCACCACGTACAGCGGGACGGTGATCAGCGCGCCGATGCCGAAGGTGCCGACGGTGAAGATCAGCAGCACGATGCCGATGATGGCCAGGGTGATGTTGAAGTTGAGCGCTTCCTTGGCCTGGTCGTCGACGAAGGGCATGGTGTCCTTCTTGATCAGCCAGACGATCAGCGGGCCCACGAACACGCCCAGGCCGCCGACCCACGAGGTCAGCAAACCGCCGATCAGCGCCGACAGGTGGGCCAGCATGCCCCAGGTCTTCTCGTCGGCGCTGGGCTCGCCGCCCGGCGCCGGCGGCGGCGAAGTCATCTCGTTGAAATCGGTCACTGTCCTCTCCCCATCTTCAGTGGTGTCGCGAGTGGTGTTGCGCCGGCCCTCGCGGCCCGCGCCGCCCGCACTCTCGCCCCGGCGCGAAGGCACTGTCAAGGCAGGCCGCTCAGGCCGCGCCGGCCACCGTCATGCGGCCGACCAGGATCGAGCCGGTGAGGATGTGCGAGCGCCGGTCCACGTCGCGGCCAACCGCCTCGATGCGCTGGAACATGTCCCTGAGATTGCCGGCGATGGTCAGCTCGTCCACCGGGTGGACGATCTCGCCGTTCTCCACCCAGAAGCCGGCCGCGCCGCGCGAGTAGTCGCCGGTGACGGTGTTGACGCCCTGCCCCATCAGCTCGGTGACGACCAGGCCGCGGCCCATGCGCTGCACCAGTTCGTCGAAGCCGTATTCGCCGGTTTCCACGACCAGGTTGTGGATGCCGCCGGCATTGCCGGTGGTCTTCAGCCCCAGTTTGCGCGCCGAGTAGCTGCCGAGCACATAGCGCACCAGCACGCCGTCGCGCACCAGATCCTGCTCGCGCGTGGCCACGCCCTCGCCGTCGAACGCCGCCGAACGGAAACCACGGCGCAGGTGCGGCTTCTCGACGATGTTCATCCAGGCCGGGAAGATCCGCTGCCCGGCCTGGTCGAGCAGGAAGCTGGCGCGCCGATACAGCGCGCCGCCCGAGACCGCACCGAGCAGATGGCCGATCAGGCTGCGCGCCACTTCCGGCGCGTACAGCACCGGGTACTCGCCGGTCTTGACCTGCCGTGGCGACAGCCGCGCCACGGCGCGCTCGGCGGCACGACGGCCGACTGCGGCAGCCGGCTCCAGATCTTCGGCGGCCAAGGCGCTGGTGTACCAGTAGTCGCGCTGCATGGCGCTGCCCTTGCCGGCGATCAGTGAGCAGCTCAGGCTGTGGCTGGTGCTGCGCTCGCGGCCGACGAAGCCGTGAGTGTTGGCGTACACCGACAGGCTCTCGTTGGTGTTGACCGCCGCGCCCTCGGAGTTGTCGATGCGCGGGTCGGCCTCGCGGCCGGCCTGCTCGCAGGCCACCGCCAGCGCGATCGCATGCTCGGCGTCCAGCCCCCACGGATGCCATTGATCGAAATCGGGGAACTCGGTGGCCATCAGTTCGGCCTCGGCGAGGCCGGCGGCGGGATCTTCCTCGGTGAGTTTGGCGATGGCGCAGGCCTGCTCGACGGTAGCCTCCAAGCTGGCCGGCGCCAGGTCGGCGGTACTGGCCGAGCCCTTGCGCTGACCGAAGTAGACGGTCAGCGACAGGCCGCGATCGCGGGTGTACTCGACGGTTTCCACCTCGCCCAGGCGCACGTTGACGGCCAGCCCGCGGTCGAGATCGAGCACCACGTCGGCCTGGCTGGCGCCACGGGCACGACAGCGGGCGAGCACATCCTGCGCGAGCCCGGCCAGACGGTCGAGCTGGGCCTGCGGGTCGAGCTGCTCTTTTGCGGTCGGTTCCGCCACTTGCGTATCCTTCTCGGGACAGGGAGCCCGGAACCCGGGCCCCGGGAAAGCGTTTCGGGATCGTCATTCCCGCGAACGCGGGAATCCAGTGCCTTCGGCGACTGGGGCCGGTGCCGGAAGACGCCGCCCCCGCTTTCGCGGCGATGACGGTAAGCGCCCACAGCCCCCAGCATTCTAGCCTCTACAGGAACCCCACCATGCGCGGTCGCGACGAGGAAACCGGCGAATACTTCAGCCCGAGCCGGGCACAGCAGCGCCGCGAGGCGATGGCGGTGTTCGAGCTGGGCGAAAAGCTGGTCGCGCTGAGCGAGGCCGAGCTGCTGCGGCTGCCGATTCCCGAGCACCTGCTCGCCGAGATCCGCCACACCCGGCGCATCACCTCGCACATCGCGCGCAAGCGCGAGCTGCAGCATCTGGCCAAGATCATGCGCCGCGAGGACGAGGAAACGCTGGACGCGATCCGCAAGGCGCTGGAGCACGACAAGGCGCAGATGCGCCGCGAGACCGCCGCGCTGCACCGCGTCGAGGCCTGGCGCGACCGGCTGGTGGCCGACGGCGACCAGGCGCTGGCCGAGTTGCTGGCGCAGCACCCGCAGGCCGACCGCCAGCACCTGCGCCAGCTCGCCCGCAACGCCCGCGAGGAGCGGTTGCGCAACAAGCCGCCGCACGCCTTCCGCGAGCTGTTCCGGGAGTTGCGGGAGTTGCTTGAGGAGCAGGAAACCGGTAGCCGGTAGCCGGAAACCGGAAAAGCATCGTTCCAGATGCGCCCCGGTTCCAGATCGGGCGAGCCGTCGCTTTCGGTTACCGGCCACCGCCCACCGGCTACCAGCTACCGGTTACCGGTTACCAGCCCGCGTACCGCCCACCGTCAGCGCGTCCACGCGCAATGTCGGCTGCCCCACGCCGACGGGCACGCTCTGGCCTTCCTTGCCGCACACGCCCACGCCCTCGTCGAGCCTGAGGTCGTTGCCCACCATCGAAACGCGCGTCATCGCCTCGGGGCCGTTGCCGATCAGGGTGGCGCCCTTGACCGGCCGGGTGACCTTGCCGTTCTCGATCAGGTAGGCCTCGGAGGCGGAGAACACGAACTTGCCGCTGGTGATGTCCACCTGGCCGCCGCCGAAGTTGACCGCGTACAGGCCCTTGTCCACCGAGGCAATGATCTCGGCCGGGTCGTGCGCGCCGGGCAGCATGTAGGTGTTGGTCATGCGCGGCATCGGCAGGTGGGCGAAGCTCTCGCGGCGGCCGTTGCCGGTCGGCGCGACCTTCATCAGGCGGGCGTTGAGCGTGTCCTGCATGTAGCCGCGCAGCACGCCATCCTCGATCAGCACAGTACACCGGGTCGGGGTGCCCTCGTCATCGACGTTGAGCGAGCCGCGCCGCCCGGCCAGGGTGCCGTCGTCGACGATGGTCACGCCCGCCGCGGCGACACGCTGGCCGACGCGGCCGGCATAGGTGCTGGTGCCCTTGCGGGCGAAGTCGCCCTCCAGCCCGTGGCCGACCGCTTCGTGCAGCAGCACGCCTGGCCAACCGGGGCCGAGCACCACCGGCATGACGCCGGCCGGCGCCTCGTCGGCTTCGAGGTTCACCAGCGCCTGGCGCAGCGCCTCGCGCGCCCAGGCCTGCGGCTTGCCGCCGGCGAACAGCTCGGCGTACCCGTAGCGCCCGCCGCCACCGGCATAGCCCTGCTCGCGGCGGCCACCCTGCTCGACGATCACTTGCACGTTGAAACGCACCAGCGGCCGTACGTCGGCGGCGAGCACGCCGTCGCTGCGCGCCACCAGCACGGTGTCGACGCCGCCGGCCAGGCTCACGATGACCTGCTTCACCCGCGGGTCGGCAGTGCGCAGGAGACGGTCCACCTCGCGCAAGGCCTGGATCTTGTCGGCGCTCTCCATGCCCTCGACCGGGTCGAGTGGCTCGTACAGGCCGTGTGCGCCGCCGCGCGCCAGATGGCGGTGCGTGCCGCTCCGGCCCTGCCGGGCGATGGCGCGCGCCGCGCCGGCGGCCTCCAGCAACGCGGCCGGGGCGATCTCGTCGGAATAGGCGAAGCCGGTCTTCTCGCCGCTGATCGCGCGCACGCCCACGCCCTGTTCGATCGAATGCGCACCGTCCTTGACGATGCCGTCCTCGACCACCCAGCTCTCGCGGCGCGAATGCTGGAAGTACAGGTCGCCGAAATCCACGCCCGGCCCCAGCAGCGTGCCGAAGGCGCGGTCGAGGTCGGACACCGCCAGCCCGGCGGGGCACAGCAGGCGGGTTTCGGCGATGAGGAGACTGTCGGTCATGTGCTCGGGAATCGGAAATGGGGAATCGGGAATCGGCGTGTGGACCGGGCGTTGCGCGGGCCGGCGGCCTCGTGGCCAATCATCGTCATGATCGCGGATGCGCGCCAGGGAAACCCATGAACAAGCCCGTTGCTGCTCGTCATTCCCGCGCAGGCGGGACCGGGCGCAGCGATGGCGCAGCCGCGAAGCGGCCGAGTCCAGTGCCTTTGCCTTCCAGGGCTTCAAGTCGCTGGATCCCCGCTTTCGCGGGGATGACGATGACAGTGCTTGTTCCAACCTCGCCGGGGCGGCATTGCGCGACCAGCATACGTCAGGCGGTGGTGAAGATTGGGGCGAAGGCGCGGGATTTCACTCCGGGCCGGCGCCGTCTTCTTCAGTTACGGGCTGCTTGGGCGGTCCGCGCTCGATCACCTCCACCTGCGGCGACTTCCAGGCGCCGGTGACATGGTAGACGGTACGCGAGATCTCCTTGAACGGGCGGTTGAGGATGGCCTGTGCCACCGCGCCGATGGCCGCGCCGGCCGGGCCGCCGGTCAGCGCGCCCACCACCGGCAGCACGCCGCCGGTCTTGGGCAGCACCTCGATGGTCTGGTCGTAGTCCTGCGCCTTGAGGCCGGCGCGACCGCGCACGCGGATCTCGGCGGCCGGCCCGTCGACCAGCAGGTCGTCGGTGACGGCGTCGCCGCCGCCCAGCACGAAGCTGCCGCGGATGCGGTTGAAGCTCAACCCCTGGCCGAAGAAATCGCTGAAGTCCAGGATCAGCCGGCGCGGCAGCTCGGCCAGCGACACCAGGCCGAGCAGGCGGCCGGCACCGGGCTCGACTTCGAGGATGCGGCCCTGGCCGACGTCGATCTCCAGGCTGCCCTCGACGATCTCCAGGCCGAATGCCGCCGGCGAGCCGGGCCAGCCGGCGATCAGCCGCGCCTGGGTGCGACCGCCCTCGACCATGCCGGCGAAGCCCAGCGCCGAGAGCATCTGGCCGAGGCTGTCGGCCCGGAAGTCGACCGAGAAGCGCGAATAGCTCTGACCGCCGATCCGGCCCCAGTGACCGCCGGCGGTGATGCGCTGGGTCGGGGCCTCGGCCTCGAATCGCTGTACGTGCAGCCCCTCCGGGGTGGGATAGGTTTCCAGCCGCGCGCGCCCCAGCTGCGCCTCGCCGAAGCGCAGATCCTCGACGCTCAAGCGCAGCGGCGGCACGCCGGCCGGATCGCCATCGTAGGTGGCTCCGCGTGCCGGCCGGCCGCTCGGCCAGTGCAGACGGGCGAACTCGCCGACGATGCCCCGGTCCAGGTCCGAGGGTATCTCCAGCCAGCCGTCCAGCTCGGGGCCGTCGACCCGCAGACGCATGCGCTCGCTGTCGCGCTCCATGCGCAGACGGGTGTCGACGAAGGCGCGATCGAGCAGGTCCAGCTCGCCGGCCGAGACGTCGATGGCGCGGATGCGCATGGCGCCCTCGCCTTCGCTGGCCAGCGCGGCCCAGCCGGCGATGTCCATCACCGGCACCTGACCGGTGATCAGCAGCCCCGGCTCCTCGCCTGGCGGCTCGGCGGCATGACCGAAGGCCAGCACGCCGTCGAGCGCGCCACTCTCGCGCATCCGGCCACGCAGGTGCATCAGCTGCCCCAGGCTCACCCGCAGCTCGCCGGCCTCGACCGGCAGCGGCGTGTCCACGGTCAGCACCAGGGCGTCGTCCACGCCTTTGCGCAGCGGCGCGGGAAATTCCAGCGCGATGCCGATCAGGTTGGAGCGTACCCGCAGCCGTGGCGGCGGCGCCTCGCCGTCGTCGGGCGCGGCGGGAATGCGCAAGCTCACGGTCCAGTCGGCACGGCCCGGCATGGCCGGCGCCAGCCAGTCCAGCGCCGGGTAGCGCATGGTCAGCGCGCTGACCGGAAAACGGCCGCGCAGGCTGGCCTCGGCGGCCAGTTCCGGCGTGGAGGTGAAACCGCCGACCGCCAGACTCAGGCTGCCGACCTCCTCGTCCAGGCGCACCGACAGCTCCTCGGCGGCGAAGCCGTCCTCGCTGAAGCGCACCCGGCCGCTGGCGCGGCTGAAATCCAGATTCCAGCGCGGGTCGGCCAGACGCGCATCGGCCAGGTCGACGGTGCCGCGCAGGCGCGTTTCGCCGAGCCCGGCCCGGAGCGGGATCGCCAGCTCGAGCGCGACCTTGCCGCGGCCGCCGATCTGCAAGGCCTCGATGTGCTCGCCGTAGCGCGCGCGCAACGGGCTCTGACGGAGCACGCCGAGCAGTTGCGCGCCGCTGCCCTCGCCTTCGACCCGCAGGTGCAGCAACGGCGCGCGGTAGTCGTCGATGCCGCCGTCCACGCGGCCGATGGCCACGCCGGCCAGTTCGCCGTGGCCCTGCAGCGAAAACCCGGTGCCGGTGAAGCGGGCGATGCCGCCGAGTTTCTGCGCGTGCGGCCAGTCGGGCCGGAAGCGCAGGGCGATGTCCTCGATGTGCGCGACCGCCTCGAAGCGGCCCTGGTTGCCGCGGAACGGCCAGTCGTCGAGGTCACCGCTCAGCACCACCTCGCCGTGGGCGACGCGTCCGCCCTCGATGGCGGCGTTCAGCCATTCCACCGCGGCCTCCGGCATCTCGTGCAGCACCCAGAACCGCTTGGAGGCGGTGGCCGGGCCGGCATCCACCGTCGCCGCCAGGTCCAGGCGCGGCCGGCGCCCCTCGCCGCCGAAGCGCAGCTCGCCGCGCGCGGTGGCGGCATAGTCCTCACCCACGATCCGCAGCCGGTCGCTGCCGACCCGCCAGTCGCCGTCTTCGCGCCACAGCGCGAGCGTTCCTTCCAGGTTCACCTCCAGCGGCGCCACGAAACCCAGCGGCCAGTCGAAGCGCACCAGGCCCTCGTCCAGTGCGAATTCGGCGCCGTCCTGGTCGAAATGCAGCTCGCCGCCAAGCCCCTGCAAGGCCGGCTGCTGCCCGGTGGGCAACCAGCCGAAGCCGCGCAATCGCACCTCGCCGCGGAAGCGACCGCCGGCGCGGGCGAAACGCAGCGCCTCGATCCGCCCACGCGGGGCGGCGAAATACAGCCAACGCCGCTGCTCGGGCGACAGCTTGTCGCTCAGCGCCGCCAGCGCCAGCAGCGGGTTGGCCTCGATGCCCTCGGCGGCCAGCCCGAAACCGTCGCCACCGGCGGCGTACAAGCCGTCCAGCGTCATCGCCTCGCCGCCGTGATCCAGGCGCAGGCGCGGGGCATGCAGTCGCCATCCGTCCTCGCCGGCCTGCCAGCGCAAGGCCACGTCCACCCGGTCGAAGCCGGCACGCGGCTCGATCACGCCGGCATCCTCGCCCGCCAGCGGAATCGGCGTGCGGCCGCGCAGCGCGACCTGCTCCAGCTCGGCCTCGGCCTGTACCGCGACCACGCGCTGGCCACGCAGATCCAGCCAGAAACCGAGCCGGCCGCGGCCGTCGCGCAGTTCCACACCGCCCCAGCCGAGCAACGGCGCCCATTCGGCCAGTTGCAGGTCGTTGCCGCCGATGAACAGACGACCGTCGCCGCGCGCCCGGTCCAGCTCGAACACCGCCTGCAGCGGCGGCGCCTGACCGGCCCAGCCGAGCAGGCCGGCGCGCAGACGGCCACCGCTGCTGCGCAGCCGCAGATCGATGCGCGGCACGGTGTGCCCGATACCGAGTGAGGGCGCGCTGACCCGCAGCCGGGCCGCACGCACCTGGATTTCGCCGAAGCCTTCGAGCGTGCCCAGCGGGTCGCCGTCCGGGCGCGTCTCGCCGGTCAGGCCGCGGGCGCGCCAACGGCCTTCGTCGTCGCGTTCCAGATCCAGCGCCAGCCCATGCAGACGCAGCTCGGTCAGCGGCAGGCCAGGCACCAGGCCGGAGTAGATCGCCACCAGCAGTTCGGCACGCTCGATCCGCAGCGCCTCGGCGCCGGCGCCGATCTCCAGCCGCTCCAGTCCGAGCAGGGGGCCACGCCGCGTCCAGCCGGCATGCAGCCGCTCGAAACGCACCGGCTGCCCGACCCGTTCGCTCAGCCAGCCCGCGACCCGTTCCGGGTGCCGCTCCAGCAGTGGCAGCAGCTGGTTGGCCACGCCCACCAGCACCGCGGCCACGATCAAAAGCACCGCCAGCCCGTAGGCCAGCCAGCGGCGCAGGTGCCGGAGGTGGCGGCGGAGGGGGCTCATGCCGGTGCCATCGGCCCCGGGGAGAGCACCGGGTGGCGGCGGAGTGCCGGGCAGTACGCGGATCGGGCGCGCACGCGCGCCTCCGTCAGCGCACGCGATGGTGTGCCGCTACCGACGCTTTTCCCGGGTCCCCGGCCCCGGCCCCCCGGTCCCGGCTCAAAGCAACACGACGTCATACTGCTCCTGCGAATACTGCTCATCGGCCTGGAAGCGGATGGACTTGCCGAGGAATTCTTCCAGCTCGGCCACGGCGGCCGACTCCTCCTCCAGGATCTTGTTGACCACCTTGGGGGCGGCCAGCACCAGCAGCCGCTGGGCGTCGAACTGGCGCACCGCGCGGGTGATCTCGCGGAAGATCTCGTAGGTCAGCGTCTCGGCGGTCTTGAGCATGCCGCGGCCGCCGCATTCGTGGCAGGGCTCGCACAGCTGCCGTGCCAGGCTTTCGGTGGTGCGCTTGCGGGTCATCTCCACCAGGCCCAGCGGCGAGAAGTCGTACACCGTGGTCTTGGCATGGTCATGGGCCAGCGCCTTCTCCAGCGTGCGCAGCACCTGGCGGCGGTGGTCCTCGTCGGTCATGTCGATGAAGTCGATGATGATGATCCCGCCCAGGTTGCGCAGCCGCAGTTGCCGCGCCACCGCCTGCGCCGCCTCCAGGTTGGTGCGGAACACCGTCTCCTCCAGATTGCGCTGGCCGAGGAAGGAGCCGGTGTTCACGTCGATGGTGGTCATCGCCTCGGTCTGGTCGATGATGAGGTGGCCGCCGGACTTCAGCGGCACTTCCTTCTGCAGGCCGCGCTGGATTTCGTCCTCGATGCCGTAGAGGTCGAAGATCGGCCGCTCGCCCGGGTAATGTTCCACCCGCTCGGCCAACTCGGGCATGAACTGGCGGGCGAACAGCAGGATCTTGTCGAAGGTTTCGCGCGAATCGACCCGGACCTTCTCGACCCCGTCGTGCATCAGGTCGCGCAGGGCGCGCAGCGGCAGCGACAGATCCTCGTAGATGCAGCCGCCGACCGGCGTGCGCGCCGAATTGGCGCGCACCAGCTCCCAGACGCGCCCCAGGTAGTCGACATCCTCGGCCAGCGCCTCCGCGCCCTGTCCTTCGGCATTGGTGCGCACGATGTAGCCCATCGTCGAGGCGCCCGCACACTGCGCCAGCAGCGCCTTGAGCCGGGCGCGCTCGGCCTCGTCCTCGATGCGGGCCGATACGCCCACGACCTTCGAGTGCGGCAGCAACACGAGATACCGCGAGGGAATGCTGAGCTGGGTGGTCAGGCGCGCGCCCTTGGAGCCGATCGGGTCCTTGACCACCTGCACCACGATCTCCTGCCCTTCGTGCACCAGCTCGGAGATCGGCGGGGTCGGCACCGGCGCCGGCGGCGGCTCGGCCTCGCCCTCGCTGGCCACCGCGGCCGGCGGCGGCCGCAGGATGTCCGAGGCGTGCAGGAAGGCCGCCCGCTCCAGCCCGATCTCGACGAAGGCCGCCTGCATGCCCGGCATCACCCGCTGCACCCGGCCCTTGTAGATGTTGCCGACGTAGCCGCGCCGCGAGCTGCGCTCGATGAGCACCTCCTGCAGCATGCCGTTCTCGACGACGGCGACACGGGTCTCGCGCGGGGTGACGTTGATCAGGATTTCTTCGGACATGGGCAGACCGGTGAGCGGTGAGCGGAAATCGGGAGCAGCGTTTCAGAATCGTCATCCCGGCGAAAGCCGGGATGACGAAACCGCCGGGGCCCAGCCCCTGAGCCGGCCCTACACCGCCACGCCGAAGCGTCGCAGCAGCACCCGGGTTTCGTACAGCGGCAGCCCCATCACGCCGGAGTAACTGCCCGACAGGTGCGCCACGAAGCCGCCGGCCCGGCCCTGGATGGCATAGGCGCCGGCCTTGCCGAAGCACTCGCCGCTGGCGACATAGGCGGCGATCTCGTCCTCCCCCAGCTCGGCGAAGCGCACCTCGGACACGTTGACCGCGTGGCCCTCGCAACCGGCGCTGAGCAGCCACACCGCCGAGATCACCCGGTGCGTGCGTCCGGCCAGGCGGCGCAGCATCCGCGCCGCGTCGTCGGCGTCGGCCGGCTTGCCGAACACCTCGTCGTCGAGCACCACTTCGGTGTCGGCGCCGAGCACCAGTGCGCCGGGCGCGCCGACCACCTTGAGCAGGCCGGCGCCGGCCTTTTCCCGCGCCACCCGGCTGACATAGTCCTCGGGCGGCTCGCCGGGGGCGCGCTGCTCGGGCACTTCGACGTCGAGCAGGCCGAATTCCACGCCCAGCAGGGCGAGCAGCTCGCGGCGGCGGGGCGATTGCGAAGCCAGATGGATCATCCGCACAGGATAACCCGTCCGGCTGGCGGATCCCGCCTGTGACGAAGTTCTCGATAACGACGGCTATTCGGATATTCTTGGACACACCGGCAATACCTGCGGCGAACGCCTCCGGACCCAAGGACACGATGACATCCCTGTACATCGACCACTTCGGCCTGTCGGAGACGCCTTTCTCCATCACCCCCAATCCGCATTTCTTTTTCGCCGGATCCGGCCGCGGCTCCCTGCTGGAGGCGCTGCGCTACGCGCTGCAGTCCGAAGAAGGCATCGTCACGGTCATCGGCGAGGTCGGCAGCGGCAAGACCATGCTCTGCCGGATGTTGCTGGAGCGCCTGCCGCCGCAGATCGATGCCATCTACCTGGCCAATCCCTCCTTCTCCCGCGACGAGATCCTCGACGCCATCGCCCACGACCTGGGGGTGTCGCCCGGAGCCGCCAGCGCCCCGACCAAGCTCGACGCGCTCAACCGTGAGCTGATCGCGCGCTACGGCGACGGCCGCCGGGTGGTGCTGCTGGTCGACGAGGCGCACGCCATGCCGCCCGAGTCGCTGGAGGAGATCCGCCTGCTCTCCAATCTCGAGACCAGCCGGCACAAGCTGCTCAACATCGTCCTGTTCGGCCAGCCGGAGCTGGCCGAGACGCTCGCCCGTCCGTCGCTGCGGCAGCTAGTTCGAGCACGCGGACGAGCGCGAGCTGCCGGAGCTGGCCGCGCAGTTCCGCGGCCATGCGCCGATGGTGCGGCGGCAGGCCGAGCGGCTGGTGGCGACCCTGGCCCGGCGTGCGCCGGTCGATCCGCCCGCGGTCGAACTGTCGCTGGCCGAGGAGGCCCGGATCTACGCCGGCTTCCACGGCGTGTCCCTGGAGGTGACGGGCGGGCCGGACCGGCTGCGGCTGCCACGACCGCCGCTGGAGCGGATCCTCGACAACCTGTTCTCGAACTTCGCCGGCAACGGCGGCACACCCGTGAGCCTGCATCTCGTCCGCGACGCCGGCTGCGTGCGCGCCGTGTTCCGCCAGGACACCGCCCCGGCGCTGCCCCCCGCCCGCCTCTTCGAGCCGCTGGCCAGCAGCCGCCCCGACGGCACCGGCCTGGGCCTGCACCAGGCCCGGCTGGCCGCGCGCGGACTGGGGGGCGATCTCATCGCCCACTGCCGTGAGACCGGCATCGACTTCGTGCTCACCCTGCCGGCCCCGTAAATTTTTTCGACTCCCCGCCCCGCCCCGGCATCGGTAGGCTGCAGCAGCGTCATACCCCCGCAACCCGCGCAACCCGAGGTAACCCGATGCAACCCATGAAAACGCAGTCCGGTTTCACCCTGGTCGAAATCGCCGTCGTGCTGGTCATCATCGGCCTGCTGCTCGGCGGCATCCTGAAGGGCCAGGAGCTGATCGAGAACAGCCGCATCAAGAGCGCCGCCAACGACATCAACGCCATCCGCGCCGCCTATACCGGCTACATCGACCGCTACAGGCAATTGCCGGGCGATGACCCGGGCGCCGTGGCCGGCCGCGGCCCCAGTTGGACCGGCATGACCGCTGGAAACGGTGACGGCCGGATCGATACTGGCACCGTGAATGCTCTGGACCAGATGACAGAGCCTGAGCAGATTGGCTTCTTCCGGCATCTGCGCGCCGCCGGCTTTCTGTCCGGCAATCCAGCCACGACCGGCACTGCTGCCCTCCCCCGAAACCCTTGGGGCGGCCTGATCAACATTGTGAACGCAAACAATCAGGGGCGCCCGTCCGCACGCCTGCAGGTCTGCCTCGGGAATGTACCGGGCAAGGCCGCGGTGGCGCTGGACACGGCCCTGGATGACGGCCGCCCCAACAACGGCACGCTCCGCGCCACGGCAGGCGCCGACAATGCCCCCCCGACTAGCGCGGCCGGCACCTACAACGAAGGCCAGACCTACACGGTTTGTGTCGACATGTAAGGCGGAGCACGCAGGCATCGCCGCCTTCCCGCTACGCCCCGCCCCGTGCGGGGCGCAGCGTTTTCAGGCCGCGAAAATCCGCCTCAGGCGCGGTGATAGGGGTGGTTGGCGAGCAGGCTCGCCGCGCGGTAGAGCTGCTCGGCCAGCACCAGCCGCACCAGCATGTGCGGCAGGGTCAGCGGCCCCAGCGACCAGCGCTCGTCGGCCGCCGCCAGCACCTCGGGCGCATGACCCTCCGGGCCGCCGACGAGAAAGGCCAGGTCGCGACCCTGCTGCCGCCAGTGCGCCAGGCGCCCGGCGAGCTGCTCGGACGACCAGGCCCGGCCGCGCCCGTCGAGCGCGACGATCCACCCGCCCTTGGGCACCGCGGCCAGCACCCGCCGGCCTTCCTCGGCCATCGCCCGCTGCGGGTCGCGGCCCTTGCCGCGCAGGCCGGGCGCCACTTCCACCAGCTCCAGCGGCAACCAGTGCGACAGCCGCTTCACGTAATCGGCATACCCCGCCGCCACCCAGTCGGGGGCGCGTTCGCCGACGGCGATCAGGCGGGCCTTCATCGGGGATGGACAGCGCAGCCGAAGCCCACCAGGCTCGTGGCCGCGCAGCAGCCACTGCCGCCGCCGCGCAAGCCGCGACCGGGACCCCGCCGCGCATCGGTTCGCGGCGCGCGCCGCGACCGCAGGCGAACCCTCAGGCCGGAAGCGATCCGGCTTCCGGCGGCTGGTCGCCGACCGTCCACAGGCGCTCCAGGGCGTAGAAGTCACGCACCCGCGGCAGCATGACGTGGACGACCACGTCGCCCAGGTCCACCAGCACCCACTCGGCCTCGCGCTCGCCCTCGACGCCGAGCGGCTGCACGCCCGCCCTCTTGGCGAACTTGATCACTTCATCGGCGATCGACTTGACGTGGCGGGTGGAGGTGCCCGAGGCGATCACCATGAAGTCGGTGACGCTGGTCTTGCCCTTGACGTCGATTTCGGTGACGTCCTTGGCCTTGATCTCGGCGAGCGCGTCGTGCACGTGCCGGAGCAGGACCTGGGGCGGCGGCGGGGGATCGGGGAGGCGGGTCTTGATGACCTGGGCTTGCGAGGACAAGTGACGGTTACCTGTATCGACGCGGCACGCAGCCGCAGCGCCAGTATATCAACGCCCGCGCGGGCGCCGGGGAACCGCCCCGTACAGCCCTTCGGTGCGGATGTACCCGGCCACCGCCGCCGGCAGCATCTCCGCCCAGTCCTCCCGGGCCGCGATGCGCCGGCGCAGCTCGCTGGCCGACTCCGGCCGCAGCGGCATCTCCAGCACGAAAATCCGCCCCGCCGGGGCCGCCGTCAGTGCGTCGGGCTCGCGCACCCAGCGCCCGGCGCAGGCCGAGGCCAGCGGCTCGTCCAAGGCCGCCAGGTCGTGCCCCGGCCGCACCGCCACCACCCAGTGCGCCAGGTCGAACAACTCGCGCCAGCGATGCCAGCCCGGCAATCCGCGGAAGGCATCGGCGCCGACCAGCCAGGCCAGCGGCGCCGTCGCTCCCAGCTCGCGCCGCAGCTCGGCCAGCGTGTCGAAGGTGTAGGACGGCCCGGCCCGGCCCAGCTCGCGCCGATCCACGCACAGGCCCGGCTCGCCGGCGATGGCCAGGTCCAGCATCGCCGCCCGCTGCGCCGCGTTCGCGCCAGGTGGCGCCCGATGCGGCGGATCGGCCGCCGGCACCAGCCGCACCCGCGCCCGCAGCGCATCGCGCGCCGCCCGCGCCACCGCGAGGTGGCCCAGATGTACCGGATCGAACGTGCCGCCGTAGAGCAAAGTGAGCATCGCGGACGCAAGGCAGTGGCCTGAAGCGGCGAGCTTACGGCATCGCAGGGCCACGGAGTTCGGGGGCAAGCCGTGCGCCAGGTACGGGTTTGCCCGACGCTTGCCGCTATATTGGCAAGGCCGATCCGGTACATCGTGCAGGGGGATTTCTTGCGTTCTCGCTCGTCCGCCATGGCCACGGCAGGCGTACATGCGGCGCTGCTCGCGGTCTGGCTGGGGGCGTTCGCCGCTTCGACCCTGCTGGAGTACGCGCCGCACGCCAGCCTGTGGTTTCCGCCGGCCGCGGTGACCTTCTCGGCGCTGCTGGTGCTGGGCGCGCGGGCGCTGCCCGTGCTGTGGCTGGCCTGCCTGCTGTCGGCGCTGATCACCGACCGCCTGTACGCGCAGGGCCTGAGCGGCAACGAAATCGCCCTGTCCGGGCTGGTGTTCGCCCTCACCCACACCGGCGCCTACGGCAGCGTGGCCCTGCTGTTGCGGCGGCTGGCCTGGGAGGCCTCGCCGCGCACCACCCTGCGCAAGGTCAGCGTGATGCTGATCGGCGGCGCCGTCGCCTCGGGGCTGGCGGCCCTGCTCGGCGCCTGGGGCCTGACCCGCACCGGCATGATCCACCCGGACGAATTCCCGGGCCTGCTCGCGCCGTGGTGGATCGGCGACTACACCGGCCTGCTCACGCTCGGCTCGCTGTGCGCCGTCGTCCTGGTGAAGCTCGCCGGCCGCGCCGGCATCACCGTCCCGGAAGGTATCCAGTCCTTCGCCCGCGGCCGGCGCGGCCCCGGCATGTCCTCGCGCGCCGCGCTCAAGCTCGCCGTGCTGCTCGGCACCAGTGCACTGGTGCTGGCCGGTGCGGCGCTGTTTCCAGAGCAGGAAACGCTGCCGTTCCTGCTGTTCGTCGCCATCATCATCCAGTTGTGGATCGTCCACACCGAGGGCGAGCTGTGCGCGCTTGCCGGCATCGCCCTGTTCGGTCTGCTGCTGGTGGCCGCCACCGCCGTCCTGCACCTCGACGCGCAGGCGCTGACGTTGCAGTTCGTGCTGATCGGCCTGGCCGCCACCAGCCACCTGGGCCTCGCCGTGCCCTCGCTGTACGAGGACAACGCCCGCCTGCGCCACCTGCTGACTCACGACGTGCTCACCGGCGCCCACTCGCGCGCCTTCTTCGAGGAGAAAGTGCGCGCCGGCATGGCCGCCGCCCGCCATCGCGGCGAGCCCGCCGTGCTGGCGATGGTGGACCTCGACGGCCTGAAGAAGATCAACGACCGCCACGGCCACGCCGCCGGCGATGCCGCCCTGCAGGCCCTGGCCCGCACCTGCCAGCGTCACCTCAAGACCGGCGACGTGCTCGGCCGCCTCAGCGGCGACGAATTCGCCCTGTTCCTGCCCCGCAGCACCACCGCCGACGCCCAGGCGCGCATCCAGCGCATCGAAGCCGACCTCGAGGACAGCCGCGCCCCCGCCCGCGCCAGCTTCGGCATCGCCGAACTCACCGACGCCCCCGAAAGCTACGAAGCCCTGCTCGCCCGCGCCGACGCGGCGATGTACCGCAACAAGCGCTGAGCCTGCTCCGGATCATCCGGAGTACTGGCTGCGCAGCAAACCGGAAGCGTCCGGGACCCGACACTCATGCCACCAATCCCCGCGCCTTCGGCTCGGCCACCGCCACCAGCAGCCGTTCGAGCGCGAGCCACGGGTCGCCCTTTTCGCGGCCCTTGGCCATGCGGTCGATGCGGCCGCATTCGGCGACGAAGTGTTCCCAGCGGGCGGCGGCGTGGCGTTGCATGGCGCGGCGGTAGGCGGCCTGGCGGCTGTCCCAGAGGCGGGCGTCCTTCATGGCGGCGGCGACGTTGCCGCCGGCGTCCTGCACGGCGGCGAAGCCGGCGATGCGTTGCAGTTCGCCGGCCACCCAGCCCATCAGGGCAGGCACTTGCTCACCCTCGGCGCGCAGGATGCGGAGCATGCGCACGACACGGGCGGGCTCGCCGGCGAGGGTGGCGTCCATCAGGCGGAAGACGTCGAAGCGGGCGGAGTCGGCGACGGCGCGGGCCATGGCTTCGGCGTCGAGATTGGCGCCGGGGTGCAGCAGGGCGAGCTTGTCGATTTCCTGCGCGGCGGCGAGCAGGTTGCCCTCGACGCGCTCGACCAGCACGTCGATGGCTTCGGGCGTGGCCTGCAGGCCACGCTGGCGCAGCCGGCGCAGCAGCCACTCGGGCAGTTCGTGCGGCTTGAGCGGCCAGACCGGGACGAAGTGGCCGGTGGCGGCGATGGCCTCGCTCCACTTGCCGGCGTGCTGGCGGCTCCAGTCCTGGCAGGTGATCAGCAGGACGGTGTCGGGCGGCGGGTGGGCGCAGTACTCGCGCAGCACTTCGCTGCCTTCCTTGCCGGGCTTGCCGCCGGGCAGGCGCAGGTCGAACAGGCGGCGGGTGGCGAACAGGCTGAGCGAACCCAGCCCTTGGGTGAGCGTGTTCCAGTCGAAGCCGCCTTCGGCGTCGAAGACTTCGCGCTCGCCGTAGCCCTCTTCGCGGGCCTTGGCGCGAACGGCGTCGGCGCACTCCTGCACCAGCAACGGCTCGCCGCCGGCGATCAGGTACACCGGGCGCAGCGGCTCGCGGGCGAGCTGGGCCTCGAAGCGGTCGGGGCGCAGCTCCATCGGCTCAGTCGTCCGCGCGCAGGCTGGCGTCGATGCGGCGCAGGATGGCGGCCACCATGTCGCGCTGCAGCTCCTCGCGGATGACTTCCTGCTCGGCGGGAGTGCCGAAGCTGCGGGTGGCGTCGAAGGCGTATTCGCGGCTGAGTTCGACCGTCTCGCGCGGCACGCGGGTGACGCCGGCGGCATCGATCAGCTCGAACTGGACGCTGTAGCGGGTGACGTACTCGCGGATGCGGGCGGTGGCGTCGGTGGACAGCGGGCCCTCGTTCCAGCGCTCGGACACGATGCGCAGACGGGCGCGCCGCTGCCTGTCGGCGGCCTTGTCGGCGTTGGCGCCGGCGCGTTCGAGCGCGCGTGCCAGACCGTCGGCCAGGCGGCTGTAGCGGTCGCCGGACTCGACCTGCACGGCGCCCAGCTCGGGCGGCAGGGTGAGCGCGCGCCGCGGCTGGAAGCCGCAAGCGGTCAGCAGGAGGGCGATGGCTGCAAGGGCGAGGTGGTGGCGCATGGTCGGGAACCGGTGGGATGGGGGCATGATCGCAGGGGCGTCGGCGTCGGGGAAGCCGCCGCGACTGCGTCGGGCCGCTGCGTCGCGCGTCTGCCTCCCCGATGCGCGGCTTCTGCTCCCTCCCCATCAGGGGGAGGACTGGGGTGGGAGTGGTGTTCGCGACACCGTGCGGGAGCCTGCACGCCATCCCCACCCAACCCTCCCCTTGAAGGGGAGGGCTCGACAGCGCCGCTTCGATCACTCCCGGGGAGAGGGGCTTTGCTTTCCGCTCCCGAGGGAGCGCTGCCTGTCGGGCTCACCCGGCGACGATGTTGACGATCTTGCCGGGGACGACGATCACCTTGCGCACGCTCAGCCCTTCCATGAACCTGGCCACGCCGGGCTCGGCGAGGGCCTGGGCCTGGATGGCGGCGTGATCGGCGCTCACCGGCACTTCGATCTGGCCGCGCAGTTTGCCGTTGACCTGCACCGCCAGGGTGACCGTGTCACGCACCAGCGCGTCGGGATCGGCCACCGGCCAGCTCAGGTCCTCGATCAGCGTCTCGGGGTGGCCGAGCGCCTGCCACAGGGCATGGCTGGCGTGCGGGGTGATCGGGTTGAGCAGGCGCACCACGGCCTCCCAGGCCTCCTGCAGCACGGCGCGGCCCTGGGCGCTGGCGTCGTCGAACTTCGCCAGCGCGTTCATCAGCTCCATCACGGCGGCGATGGCGGTGTTGAAGGTGTAGCGGCGGCCGATGTCGTCACCGACCTTGGCGATGGTCTCGTGCACCTGGCGGCGCATGGCCTTCTGCGCGGGATCGAGCGCGGCCTTGTCCAGCGCCGGAGCGGGACCGCCGGCGACGTGCTTGTGCACCTGCGTCCACAGCCGGCGCAGGAAGCGCGCCATGCCCTCCACGCCGGCTTCGTTCCACTCCAGGCTCTGCTCGGGCGGAGCGGCGAACATCGAGAACAGGCGCACGGTGTCGGCGCCGTATTTGTCCACCATCGCCTGTGGATCGACGCCGTTGTTCTTCGACTTGGACATCTTCTCGACGCCGCCGATCTCCACCGGCCGGCCATCGGCACGCAAGGTGGCGCCGGTGATGCGTCCGCGCTCGTCGCGGACGATGTCCACGTCGGCGGGGTTGAACCAGATCTTCGAGCCGTCGGCCTGACTGCGGTAGAAGGTCTCGGCGACCACCATGCCCTGGCAGAGCAGGCGGCTGGCCGGTTCGTCGCTGGTGACGAAGCCGGCGTCGCGCAGCAGCTTGTGGAAGAAGCGGAAGTACAGCAGGTGCAGGATGGCGTGCTCGATGCCACCGATGTACTGGTCCACCGGCAGCCAGTAATTGGCGCGCTCGTCGACGATGTCGGCCGCGCCCGGGCAGGTGTAGCGGGCGTAGTACCAGCTCGACTCCATGAAGGTGTCGAAGGTGTCGGTCTCGCGCTCGGCGGCGCCGCCGCACTTCGGGCAGGTGGTCTTGCGCCACTCGGGGTCGGCCTTGATCGGACTGACCACGCCGGAGAAGGCCACGTCCTCGGGCAGCACCACCGGCAGCTGGTCCTCGGGCACCGGCACGTCGCCACAGCCAGGACAGTGGATCATCGGAATCGGGCAGCCCCAGTAGCGCTGGCGGCTCACGCCCCAGTCGCGCAGACGGAAGTTGACCCGACGCTCGGCCTTGTCACCCAGCACTTCGGCGATCTTGTCGAAGGCGCCGCGGTAATCCAGACCGTCGATCACACCGGAGTTGACCACGCGCATCCGCGGGTCGGTCTTGTCGGCGTACCAGTCCTGCCACCGGGTGTCGTCGTAGGTCTCGCCTTCGACCGCGATCACCTGTTTGATCGGCAGGCCGTACTTGTGGGCGAACTCGAAGTCGCGCGCGTCGTGGCCGGGCACCGCCATCACCGCGCCGGTGCCGTAGCCCATCAGCACGAAGTTGGCGACCCAGATCGGCACGCGCTCGCCGGATACCGGATGGATCGCGTGCAGGCCGGTCGGCATGCCGCGCTTCTCCTGCGTTTCCAGCTCGGCCTCCGACACGCCACCCTTGCGGCACTCGGCGATGAAGGCAGCCAGTTCTGGCTTGCCTTCAGCCGCACGCGTGGCGAGCGGATGCTCGGCGGCAACCGCCATGTAGGTCACGCCCATGAGGGTGTCGGGCCGCGTGGTGAACACGCGCAGGGTCTCATCCGAACCCTCGACCGCGAAGTCGATCTCCAGACCCTCGCTGCGCCCGATCCAGTTGCGCTGCATGGTCTTGACCGCCTCCGGCCAGCCATCCAGCCGGTCGAGCTCGTCCAGCAGCTCCTGGGCGTAAGCGGTGATCCTGAGGAACCACTGCGGGATCTCGCGCTTTTCGACCAGGGCGCCCGAGCGCCAGCCGCGACCATCGACCACCTGCTCGTTGGCCAGCACGGTCTGGTCCACCGGATCCCAGTTGACGACCGCGTTCTTGCGGTACACCAGTCCCTTCTCGAACAGACGCACGAACATGCGCTGCTCGTGCACGTAGTAGTCCGGCCGGCAGGTGGCGAACTCGCGCGACCAGTCGATGGCGTAGCCGAGCGACTTGAGCTGGCTGCGCATGTGCTCGATGTTGGCGTAGGTCCACTTCGCCGGCGCGGTGCGGTTCTTGATCGCGGCGTTCTCGGCCGGCAGGCCGAAGGCGTCCCAGCCCATCGGCTGCAGCACGTTCTTGCCCAGCATGCGCTGGTAGCGGCTGATCACGTCGCCGATGGTGTAGTTGCGCACGTGGCCCATGTGCAGCGCGCCCGACGGGTACGGCAGCATCGACAGGCAGTAGAACTTCGGCTTCGACGGGTCCTCGACGACCTCGAAGGCGCGGGTGCGGGACCAGAAGGACTGGGCGGCGGCCTCGACGGCGCGCGGATCGTAGGCGCCCGGCTCGGCCGGGACGGATGCGTGGTTGGGCTGCATGGCGGAGGGCGGAGAAATCAAGGCGGCCAGCCTACCGCAGTGCACAAATCCCCAGCAATTCCCCGGCAATCGGGCTGGCGGACTGCCGGGGATCCGGATGTCGCCCGCTTCGCGGCTGTGCAGCATGCCCCTGCATCCCCCGGCCCGCAGCCAGATCGTCCCGAGGGGATCGGATGGGCTTGGGCTGTATCGTGATGGCGGGAGGCCGCCGCCTCCCACGGTGGCCACGCCCATGATCCTTCGATCCTTCGGTCCGGTCGCCGCCCGCGGGCGCGCGCTATAGTCGGCGCTCCACCGAGGAGCCGCGACCATGCCACCGACCCGCCCCGTCCTTGCCCTGTCCCTGCTCGCCGTCTTGCCCGCCGCCGGCGCGGCCGAACTCACCGCCGTCCACTGCGGCCAACTGTTCGACGCCCGCAACGGCCGTCTGGTCGCCGACCGCACGGTGGTGATCGAGGGCGACCGCATCCGCTCGGTCCAGCCCGGCCGGACCGGAGTCGAGGGCGCACGAATCGTCGATCTCTCCGGCCATACCTGCATGCCGGGCTGGACCGACCTGCACGTGCACATCACCCAGGAGTCGAGCCCGGCGCGCTACGCCGAGGGCTTCCGCCTGAATCCGGAGCACTTCGCCTTCCGCGCCGTCGGCTACGCCGAGAGGACGCTGCTGGCCGGCTTCACCACCGTGCGCGACCTCGGTGGCACCATCGCCCTGGCCCTGCGCGACGCGATCGCGCAGGGGCAGATCAAGGGGCCGCGGATCCACGCCGCCGGCAAGTCGATCGCCACCACCGGCGGCCACGCCGACCCCACCAACGGCTACAACCGCGAACTGTCGGCGGCGCTCGGCGCGCCGGGGCCGACCGAGGGCGTGGCCAACGGCGCCGAGCAGGCCCGCCAGGCGGTGCGCCAGCGCTACAAGGACGGCTCGGACCTGATCAAGATCACCGCCACCGGCGGCGTGCTGAGCTACGCCAGATCGGGCGACGGCCCCCAGTTCACCGAGGCCGAGGTGCGCGCGGTGGTGGAGACCGCGAAGGACTACGGCTACCACGTCGCCGCCCATGCCCACGGCAAGGAGGGCATGCGGCGCGCCATTCTCGCCGGCGTGACCACGATCGAGCACGGCACCTACATGGACGAGGAGATCTTCCGGCTGATGAAGCAGCACGGCACCTGGTACGTGCCGACCATCAGCGCCGGCCGCTTCGTGGCCGAAAAGGCGAAGATCGACGGCTACTACCCCGAGATCGTGCGCCCCAAGGCCGCCCGCATCGGCGCGCAGATCCAGGACACCTTCGCCAGGGCGCACCGGGCCGGCGTGAAGATCGCCTTCGGCACCGACGCCGGCGTGAGCTACCACGGCGACAACGCCGATGAGTTCGTCTTCATGGTCGAGGCCGGCATGGCGCCGGCCGAGGCGCTGAGGACGGCGACGATCCACGCCGCCCAGGTGCTCGGCACCGAGGACGAGCAGGGCACGCTGGAGCCGGGCAAACTGGCCGACATCGTGGCCGTGCCCGGCAATCCGCTGGAGGACATCACGCTGGTGCGCAAGGTGGATTTCGTGATGAAGGACGGCGTGGTGTACCGGCAGCCCTGACGCGGTACGCGCCGCCGGCACGACCGCATCGCGGTCGCACGGGCTTGCATTCGCGCCGTCGCGCCACCATCTGATCGAGCCAAGTCCCACGACGGAAAGCCACGATGACCGACTCCGCCTTCGCCTTCGACGCCACCACCGCCGGCTTCCAGACCGAGGTGCTCGAGCGCTCCCTGCAGACGCCGGTGCTGGTCGAGTTCTGGGCGGCCTGGTGCGGGCCGTGCAAGCAGCTCAAGCCGGTGCTGGAGAAGCTGGCCGCCGAGTACAACGGCGCCTTCGTGCTGGCCAAGGTCGATGTCGATGCCGAGCAGGCGCTGGCAGGGTACTTCCAGATCCGCTCGGTGCCGACCGTGATGCTGATCAAGGACGGCCAACTGGTCGACGGCTTTCCCGGCGCGCTGCCGGAAGGCCAGCTGCGCGAGTTCCTCAAGCATCACGGCATCGTCCCGGCCGGAACCGCCGAACCGGAGTCACCCGCCGCCCAGGCGCCGCGCGATCCGCAGGCGGAAATCGCCGCGCTGCGCGAGGCTCTCGCCGCCGAGCCGGACAAGGCCGAACTGCGGCTCGACCTCGCGCTCGCCCTGCTGCGGGCCGGCGAGACCGACGAGGCCGCCGCACTGCTCGACGCCCTGCCGGCCAATCTCGCCACCGACGACCGCGCCAGGGCGGCGCGCGCGCGGCTGGGTTTCGCCCAACGCCTGAAGGACGCACCCACACAGGCCGAGTTGCAGCGCCGCATCGAGGCCGACCCCGACGACCTGGAAGCCCGCTACCTGCTCGGCACGCATCTGATCGTCGACGGCGACGCCCGGGCCGGCCTCGATCACTTCCTGCACATGCTCAGGACCGACCGCGACTATGCCGACGGCCTGCCGCGCAAGGCGCTGATCGAGGCCTTCGCGGTCATCGAGGACGAGGACCTGGTCGGCGCCTACCGCCGCAAGATGGCCTCGGTGCTGTTCTGATCCTCGGCCCGCGCGATGAGCAAGGCCCGGCGCCTGCGGTGGCTGATGAACTGGTGGCCGCCGTTCCTGTTCTCCGGCATCCGGGTCGAAGCACTGGCGGAGGACTTTTCCTACGCCCGCGTCGCCCTGCACATGCGCTGGTACAACCGCAACTACGTCGGCACCCACTTCGGCGGCAGCCTGTTCGCGATGACCGATCCGTTCTGGATGCTGCTGGCGATCAATGCGCTCGGCCGCGACCATGTGGTGTGGGACGCGGCCGGCGAGATCACCTTCGTCAAACCCGGCCGCGATACCGTGCGCGCCGAGTTCCGCCTGCCGCCGGCAACGCTCGACGAGCTGCGCGCGGCCGCGGCCGACGGCGGCAAGGTGCTGCGCTGGTTCGAGACCGAGGTGACGGACAGCGCCGGCGAGGTCGTGGCCCGCGTGCGCAAGCAACTGTATGTGCGCCGCAAGCGCCGCCGCCCGGGCACGGACTGACCGCATCACCGGCGACGGCGACGCCTGTCGCCGGGATGTCACGGTGACGTATGCTGCATGCGCGCCGTCGTCACCCGGCGCAGCCCCCGAACCCTCGCGATGACCGACGCCCCGCACCCGCAGGACATTCCGGCAAGCCACCGCCCACGGCGCTGGTTCGTGCCGGCGGCGATCACCCTGGCGCTGGCCCTCGGCAGCCTGTGGCTGCTGCGTGCGCCCTCACCCACCGGGCTCGACACTTCTGCGGCCGCGGCGGTCGACAGCGCGCCGCAGCGTCCGGTCGACCAGGCGACCCTCATCGACACGCCGACCCATGGCGAGCTGGCCGACCTGCTCGCCGCCGGCCACCGCCAGCTCGCGCGCAACTCGCTCAGCCGCCCGCCGGGCGGCAACGCGATCGAGACCTTCCTGACCGCGTTCGCGCGCGAGCCGCTCGACCCCGAAGTGCAGGCCGGTCTGCGCGCCACGCTGACCCGGCTCGGCGAGCAGGTCGCCCGCTACATCCGCGAGGGCGACACCGCCGAGGCCCGCCGCCTGCACGGGCTGGCCCGCGATTTCGCGGTGCGCGCCGGCCTGACCACCGAGGACGCCTGGCGCGGCTTCAAGCAACAGGTGCGCGACAGTCTGATCGACGCACTCGCCGCCTCGGTGGCGGCCCACGACGGCAGGCGCGGCCAGCGCCTGGTCGAGCTGGCGCAGGCGCTCGACCCGGACCATCCCGACCTGCGTCCATGGCTCGAACGGGGCACACGCCTGCCGCGCCCCGGCGATGTGCTCGACGACCATGCCCTGCCCTGGGTGTTCTTCGCCCCGGCCAGCGACACGCAACCGGCACTGGCCGTGATGGCGCGCGAAATCACCCGCGGCGAGTATGCCGAGTTCGCCCGCGCCAGCGGCCGCGGGCCGGCCCGCTGCCAGGGCCGTTTCGCGCTGCTGCGCCTGTTCCAGAGCCGCGACTGGTCGGCCCCCGGCTTCGCCCAGGACGACACCCACCCGGTCGTCTGCGTCAGTCCGGAGGATGCCGAGGCCTACGCGCGATGGCTGGCCGAACGCAGCGGGCTGCGTCTGCGTCTGCCCACCGCCGCCGAGTGGCGGCGCTTCGCCGGCCCCGCGGCCGGCGATGGCGACTGCGAACGCCAGGGGCGCGGCTGCGAGGGTACCCGCCCGGCAGACGCGCTCGACGCCGGTCGTTACGGTCTGCGCGGCCTGCACGGCAACGTCGCCGAATGGCTGGCAGACTGCGCCGGCGACTGCAGCGAGCGGCTGGCGGCCGGCGCCTCCTGGCGCGATCCGGCCGGGCGCGAGCAGGCCACCGCTCCGCGTGCTGTCGCCGGCGGCCGCGGCTACGACGATGTCGGCTTCCGCCTGGTGCGCGAGCTGGGCCCGGACGAACTGCCGACGGCCAGCCCCCCACTTACGCCATAGAATCGCCAACCATGCCCCGCATCCCCCACCTGCAGCGCTATCTCATCACCGGCCTGCTGACCGTGTTCCCGGTGTGGCTGACCTGGATCGTGTTCGAGTTCGTGCTGCGCCAGCTCTCGAGGCTGGGCGCGCCGATCGTCGATGCCTTCTTCGCCGTGTTCAGCCGGCTGCTGCCGTTCTTCGGCGTCGCGCTCGACCACGAATGGCTGCGCTTCGTGCTGGCGGTGCTGCTGACCATCGCCTTCCTCTACGGCCTGGGCTGGCTGGCCAACCGCGTGGTGGGCCGCCAGCTGCTGGCGACTTTCGACAGCTTCATCAGCCGCATTCCGCTGGTGCAGACCATCTACGGCGGCACCAAGAAGCTGCTGAGCATGCTGCAGAAGAAGCCCGAGGGCACCCAGCGCGTGGTGCTGATCGACTTCCCGCACCAGGACATGAAGGTGATCGGCTTCGTCACCCGGGTGATCCGCGAGCAGGGATCGCAGCGCGAGCTGGCCGCGGTGTACGTGCCGACCACCCCCAACCCGACCTCCGGCTACCTGGAGATCGTGCCGGTGGAAAAAGTGACCCCCACCGACTGGACGATCGACCAGGCCATGGCCTTCATCATCTCCGGCGGCGCGGTCAGTCCGGACCATATCCCGTTCACGCCGCCGGCCGAGAAGGGCGAGCCGCCGACCGAGGCGGCCGACCTCAAGCCACAGCGCTGAATTCGGGATTCGTCAAAAGCCCAATCGACGGCTCTGCGCGCGCCGGCAATGGCAACGCTCGAGCCGTCTTGCCCGCGAAGGCGGGCATCCAGCGACTTTTCAAGGTATTGAATCGAGAGACACTGGACTCGGCCGCTTCGCGGCTGCGCCATCGCTGCGCCCGGTCCCGCTTGCGCGGGAATGACCAGGGTTTGATGCTCTTTCCCGGGTGCCGTGACTAAAGGCATATGGCCGCCCCGTATGGCAACGGCGAGGCTGGGAATTTCCTCGCCCCCGGAGTGATTCGATGCCGCACGCCCCCGCCTCCCGTTCGCTGCTGACCCGTTCCGTCCTCGCCCTGGCGCTCGGTGCCGCGCTCGCCGGCTGCGGCCCCAGCGGCAACGACAATCGCGGCGTCGAAACCGCCGCCGTCGGTGCGGCGCAGGCCGAGGCCCGTGCCGCCCAGCTCGAACAGCTCTACGCCGAATACTGGGAGGAGCGTCTGCAACGCAACCCGGTCCAGGCCACCTTCATCGGCGACCACCGCTACAACGACCGCCTGCCGAACTTCCTCGCCCCGGACTACATCGAGGAAAACCGCGCCCTCGCCCAGCGCTGGCTGGAACGCGCCAGGGCCATAGGCGGCGACGGCCTGGACGGGCAGGCGCGGCTGAGCTACGAGATCTTCGTGCACAACCTCGAGGGCGAGCTGGCGGGCTACCGCTTCCCGCAGCACCTGGCGCCGCTCAACCAGTTCTACAACCTGGCCGGCCAGTACGCCATGCTCGGCTCCGGCAGCAGTGCGCAGCCGTTCGTCACCGTGCAGGACTACGACCACTGGCTGGCCCGCGCCGGCAACATCCCCGCCCTGTTCGACCAGATGATCGCCAACCTGCGCGAGGGCGTGCATCGCGGCATCGTGCAGCCGCGCGTGCTGATCGAGAAGGTGATCCCGCAGCTCGACGCGCTGATCCACGACGACCCGACCCAGACCCTGTTCTGGCAGCCGATCGCCAAGCTGCCGGCCGACTTCTCCGCTGCGGACCGGGCGCGCCTGACCGAGGCCTATCGCACACTCATCGCCGACACCCTGATGCCGGCCTACCGGCGGCTGCGCGACTACGTCGCCAACGAATACCTGCCGGCCTGCCGCGACAGCGTCGGCCTGTCCGCCCTGCCCGATGGCGAGGCCTGGTACGCCTGGCGGGTGGCACAGAGCACCACCACCACGCTGACTCCGGAACAGATCCACCAGATCGGCCTGGACGAGGTCGCCCGCATCCATACCGAGATGCTGGACGTCGCCGGGCAGCTCGGCGTCGAGCGCGACCTCGCGGCCCTGTTCGCCCACGTGCAGTCGCTGCCGGAGTCGCGCTTCGCCGACGAGGACGACCTGCTGAACCAGTACCGCGCCTTCCGCGCCACCGTCGATCCGCTGCTGCCGGCCCTGTTCGACCTGATGCCCCGGGCCGACTTCGAGATCCGCCCGGTCGAAGCCTTCCGCGCGCCTTCGGCCTCGGCCGCGTCCTACCAGGCGCCGTCGCAGGACGGCCGCCGCCCAGGCATCTTCTACGTCAACACCTACGACATCCCGGCCCGCCCGCGCTATTCGCTGGAGGCGCTGTATCTGCACGAAGCCACGCCCGGCCACCATTTCCAGATCGCCCTGCAGCGCGAACTCACCGACCTGCCCGCGTTCCGCCGCTTCGGGGGCGAGACCGCCTTCTCCGAAGGCTGGGGCCTGTACGCGGAGTCGCTGGGCAAGGAGCTGGGCGTCTACCGCGACCCGCTGATGTACTTCGGCGCGCTGGAATACGAGCTGTGGCGCTCGATCCGCCTGGTGGTGGACACCGGCCTGCACGCCAAGGGCTGGAGCCGCCAGGACGTGCTCGACTACATGTACGCCAACTCGCCGGTGCAGCCGACCCGTGCCGTCTCCGAGGCCGAGCGCTTCATGGCGATCCCGGGCCAGGCGCTGGCCTACAAGATCGGCCAGCTCAAGATCCGCGAGCTGCGCGATCGCGCCGAAGCTGCGCTCGGCGAGCGCTTCGACGTGCGCGCCTTCCACCGCGAGGTGCTCAAGGACGGCTCGGTGCCGCTGAACGTGCTGGAGGCCAAGATCGAGCGCTGGATCGAAACGCAGCGCGGCTGACCACGATCTGCCGCACCGCGCCAGGCCGCCTGCAGGCGGCCTGGCGCCTTTCCGTCGGAACCGGCAGACGGGAAGCGAGCCGAAGCGACGGTAAGGCCTCGTCCTGACCTCTCCCGCACGTCGCCTGGTGCATGCCCGGGCCGGCCTGGCGGAAAACCGCGCCTGCGCCCACACGGACCCGCCGGTCGCTATCGCGACAGACCGCCTCTACACCTCGACGCTGGCGCCGGGTTGCGCCAGGCTCACCTCGCAGCCGCACGTCTCGCGCAGCTTCCGCGCCAGCGGCTCGCGGGCGCGGTCCTCGCCATGCACCAGCACCACCGGCGGACGCTCGCGGAAGCCGCCGTACCAGTGCAGCAGCTCCGGCTGGTCGGCGTGCGCCGACAAGCCGCCCACGGTGTGCACCTGCGCGTTGACGCGGATGTCCTCGCCGAACAGCCGCACCTGCGTGGCGCCGTCCACCAGCCGCCGCCCGAGCGTGCCGGCGGCCTGGTAACCGACGAAAACCACGTGGGCATTGCGGCGGCCGAGGTTCTGCCGCAGGTGGTGGCGGATGCGGCCGCCGGTGCACATGCCCGAGCCGGCGATGATGATCGCGCCGCCCTTGATGGCATTGATCTCCTGCGATTGCGCGACCTCGGCGGTCAGGCGCAGGTTGGGCAGCCGGAACGGATGCGGGTGGCTCACCCACACCCGGCTGGCGTCGGCATCGAACAGCCGGGTGTGGCGGTTGTAGACATCCAGCACCTTCACCGCCATCGGGCTGTCGAGGAAGATCCGCCAGCGCCCGAGCTGCCAGTCGTCGTAGTGCTTGGCGAACCAGTACAGGATCTCCTGCGTGCGCCCGACCGCGAAGGCGGGAATCAGCACGTTGCCGCCCTCTTCCCGCGCGCGGGCGAAGATCTCGCCCAGCTCCTGCACGGTGGCGCCGCGGTCGCGGTGCGGGCGGTCGCCATAGGTGGACTCCATCATCACCAGGTCGGCGTCGGGGATCAGTGTCGGATTGCGCAGGATCGGGATGCCGCGCAGGCCGAGATCGCCGGAGAACACCAGCTTGCGCGCCTTCATCGCCTCGCTGCCATTGCCCCACAGCTCGACGATGGCCGAGCCGAGGATGTGACCGGCATCGCTCAAGCGCACGCGCACGCCGGCGGCGATCTCGCGCACCACGTCGTACTCCAGCACGCGCACCTGCTTGAGCGTGTCGATGACGTCGCGCTGGGTATACAGCGGCCTGGCCTCGGGCTGGCCGGGCGCGCGGTGGCGGTTGGCGTAGTTGGCGTCGGCCTCGGCCAGCGCCGCCGAATCGGCCAGCATGATGCGGAGCAGGTCGGCGGTGGCCGGATGGGTCCAGATCGGGCCGCGGTAGCCGCGCTTGACCAGCAGCGGCAGACGGCCGGCATGGTCGATGTGGGCGTGGCTGAGCACGACCGCGTCGATGTCCTCGACGCGGAACGGGAACGGCTCGGCGTTGCGCCCCTCGTCCTCCTCGCGCCCCTGCACCAGCCCGCAATCGAGCAGGATCCGATGGCCGTTGGCCTCGACCAGATGGCAGGAGCCGGTCACCTCGCCGGCGGCCCCGTGGAATGTCACTCGCATCGACAGCACCTCGATTCGCCACCCTCCGCGGCAGCCACGCCGGCAGGGTAACGCGACCGGATCGGGGCGGGTTTGACCGGGATCATCGCTACAGCGCCCGGTGTACCGCCTCGCCGAAGAATGCCGTGTGATGCGCACAATCATTGAGGCGCACGACCTCGAGCGCGGCCGCCTGCGGCCCTTCGAGCAGGTTGAGCGTGGTCGGCGCCTGCCGGAACGACCACAGCCGCGCGATCGGCAGGCCGAGCACGCGGGCGAGGATCAGGCGGTTGACTGCGTCGTGTGCGACCACCAGCAGCACATCCTTCTCCGCCAGGCCCTCGCAGGCCCGCTCGAAGGCCGCCCAGCAGCGCACCATCACCTCGGCCAGCGATTCGCCGCCGGGCATCCGCACCGACTCGGGATCCTCCCGCCAGGCGCGCAGGCGCTCGGGATCGACGGCGCGGATCTCACTGGCCAGCTTGCCCTCCCAGTCGCCGTGAGCGATCTCGGCGAATCCGGCATCCAGCACCAGCAGGCCGGCGCGTGCGCCCAGCGCGATCTCCGCCGTGCGCCGCGCGCGGCTCAGCGGTGAAGCCACCGCCCGTGCGATCGGCACCTCGGCCAGCCGTTCGCCCAAGGCCCGCGCCTGGGCCTCGCCCACCGGCGACAGCGGAATGTCCCGCTGTCCCTGGTACCGTCCCTCCGCATTCCAGGCGGTTTCACCATGACGTGCGAGCAGGATGCGCATCAGACCGGCTCCATCTCGACGATACCGGGGATGGCGCGCAGGGCGACCAGTTGTGCGGCGGGAACCTCGTGGTCGACGGTGATGGCGGCGACCGCCTGGCCGTCGCCGGTAGCGCCGAGCGAGAAGTTGATGATGTTGATGCCGGCGGCGCCGAGGTGGGAGCCGACCAGGCCGATCACACCGGGGCGATCCTCGTTGCGCATCAGCAGCAAATGGGCGCGCGGGTCGAAGTCGAGCTCCACGCCGTCCAGGCGCACCACGCGCGGGCCGCGATGCAAGGTGGCCTCGATCTCGCGCACGCCCTCGCCCCCCTCCACCCGCAGCTTCAGCAGACGGTCGAAACCGTCGCCGTCGCCGCCGACGGTTTCGGCCACCTCCAGCCCGCGCAGCGCGGCTTCCTGCAGGGCATTGACCGGGGTGACGCGGCCGGAGGCCGAGCCGAGCAGCGCGGCCACCAGCAGGCGGGTGAGCGGGCGCGGATCGAGCCCTTCGGTGCGGCCGGCATAGGTCAGATGCAGGCGGGTGGGCGCCGGCACCAGCCGCACGGCGAGTTTCCCGAGTGCGCTCATCAGTGGCATCCACGGGCCGATCTCGCGCGCGGCCTCGGGCGTCAGCGGTGGCAGGTTGACGCAGCCGGCGACCGCACCGGTCTGGATGAAGTCCAGAATCTGCCGCGCCAGGATCGTGCTCACCGCCTGCTGCGCCTCGCCGGTGGAGGCGCCCAGATGCGGTGTGAGCAGCAGCTTGGGGTGACCGCGCAGCGGCGAGTCGGCCGGCAGCGGCTCGGTGGCGAAGGTGTCGAGCGCGGCGCCCGCCAGATGGCCTTCGTCCAGCACCTCCAGCAGGGCCTGCTCATCGACCAGCCCGCCACGGGCGGCGTTGATGAGATAGGCGCCGCGCTTCATCGTACGCAGCCGTGCGGCGTCGAGGAGATTGGTCGTCTCCTTCGTGCGCGGGACATGCAGGGTGACGATGTCGGCCCAGCCGAGCAGCGCGTCGAGATCCAGCAGCGGCACGCTGCCCTTGCCGGCAGCGGCCGCAGGCAGGAACGGATCGTGGGCGGCGACCTCCATGCCGATGCCGCGCGCCTTGCGCGCCACGGTGGAGCCGATCCGTCCCAGGCCGATGATGCCCAGCCGCTTGCCTTCCAGCTCGAAGCCGGTCAGGCCGTTCTTCGGCCACTGCCCGGCCTTCATGCCGGCATCGGCGCGCGGGATGTGGCGGGCCAGCGCGAACAGCAGGCTCAAGGCGTGTTCGGCGGCGGCCAGCGTGTTGCCGTCCGGCGCGTTCATCACCGCGATGCCGCGCGCGGTGGCGGCGTCGACATCGATGGTGTCGACGCCGGCGCCGGCACGGCCGATCACTTTCAGTTGCGCGGCGCCGGCCAGCGCCTCGGCCGGCACCTTCGTCGCCGAGCGCACCAGCAGCGCGTCGACGCCGTCCAACGCCTTGGCAAGCGCGGCCGGATCCTTGATGGGTTCGGATACCTCGACCGTCCAACCGGCCGAGCGGAACAGGGTCAGGCCATCCTCATGGATGCCGTCGCAGGCCAACACGCGCATGTCTCTCTCCAGAAGCGTCGGGGACCTCGCCGCGAGCGCGGCGGGAAGGGAACGCAGGGAAACAGGAGAAAGCCCGCGACGCACGCGTCGGCGTGCGCACGAGAACGCGCGAGGGGACGAACGGGACCAGACGGCAACCGGCTGCACTGCCGCAGGTCAGGAGACGGGGCTTCGCGAGCATGGGAATCCTGATCCTTGCGGCGTCCACGTTAGCAGAGCGCGGCCGGTGCGCAAGCCCCGCTTGCGACGGCGACCGCGCCGGTGCAGCGTGACGCCATGCCGCGCCTGTTCCTCGCCGTCGCCCCCGACGCTGTCGACCGCGCCGCGCTGGTCGCCCTGCGCGAGGCGCTGCGCGCGGCGCTGCCGGCCGCACCCATACTGCGCTGGACGGCCGATGCCGACCTGCATCTGACCCTGCGCTTCTTCGGCGAGGCCACCGACGCCCAGCGCCGGGAGATCGAACGGCTCGCCGCGCGCACCGCCCCGCATCACGCGGCAATGCGAACCGCCCTGCAGCGTATCGAGTACTGGCCACCGGCGGCACCGCGGGTGCTCGTCGCCGCCTTCGCCGACGAGCCGGCGCTGGCCGCGCTGGCCGCTGACCTGGAGGCCGGGGCGCGCGCACTCGGCTTTCCCGCCGAAACCCAGCGCTTCCGGCCGCACGTGACCCTGGCCCGCGCCCCGGGCAAGCCGTTGGCGCGCGCGCCGGTCGCCCTGCCGCCCCTGAGCCTGGCCGTCAGCGCGCTCACCCTGTACGGCCCGGCCCGTTGTCGCACTGCGTGCAACTACGCCACACTCGGCACATGGCCGCTTGCGCCGCGACCTGGGTGATTCCCCCCATTGCCCGCCGCGGGACAGCAACGGACCATGCCGCCAACACGCCGGCAGGTCGGTCGTGCGCGGCCTTGCCAACGAACGGCATGGCGCCAAGGGCGGAGCCATCAGGGGCGGATCGATGCTGGAACGACTGCGGGGCGACTTCCATCTGGCGATCATCACGCTGTTCGGACTGATCGCGATCGTCGGCATCACGCCATTCGGCATCTACCGCTTTGCGCAGGGGCGCTGGCTTGTCGGAGCCATCGACACGGCCCTGGTCGTCACGATCATCGCCGCGATGATCTTCGTCTGGCGGACCGGCCGCACCCGCCTGGCCGGCACCGCGATCGCCGTGATCATCACCGCCGGCGGCGCGCTGATCGCCCAGCTGCTCGACGACGTCGGCGTGATGTGGGTCTATACCGTGCTGCTCAGCACCTTCCTGCTGACCAGCCAGCGGCTGGCTTTCGCCGCCAACGTGACGCTGATCGCGGCCCTGCTGCTGCACCGGGAGCTGTTCGCCAATGCCGGTGAGCGCTGGTCGTTCCTGACCACATCGGCGCTCGTGAGCCTGTTCGCCTTCATCTTCGCCCACCGGGCCGAGAGCCAGCGCCGGCAACTGGAGGCCCTCGCCACCCACGACCCGCTCACCGGCCTGCCCAACCGGCGCCTGATGGAGATCGAACTGGCCGAGGCACAACGCCGCCGCCGTACACAGGCCCGGCCGGCGGCGCTGCTCGTGCTCGACCTGGACCACTTCAAGCGCGTCAACGACCGCCTGGGTCACGACGCCGGCGACCAGGTGCTGCGGGACTTCGCCGGGCTGATGCAATCGGTGCTGCGCAAACGCGACCGGCTGTTCCGCTACGGCGGCGAGGAGTTCGTGCTGCTGTTGCCGGGCACCGACAATGAAGGCCTGCGCGCCACGTCACAGAAGCTGCTGCGCTGCGTGCGGGACAGCCTGCGCTGCGCAGCTGGGCCGGTGACGGTATCGATGGGCGGTGCCAACCTGCTGGCCGACGAGCCGTGGGCGGACTGTCTGGCCCGGCCGATGCCGCCATGTATCTCGCCAAACAGCAGGGGCGCGACCGCTGCGTGATCGCGGCCGACGCATTGCTCGACGAGACGGCGCGTCGACGCGCCCACGAAACCGTCTGAACGCGATCGCGGCCGCTCCGCGCGAGCCCGGGCAAGATTCGCGCGCGACCGGCCCCGCGAACGGGGCTGGTTGGCGTGACTTGCGCCACTTACCGGCAGCCGCCGACCGGTCCATCATCGCTGGTTACCGCGTGACTGCGCGGACAGCCCCCACCCATCGGCACAGGAATCACTCCGTGAACATCCGCTCGCTCAGCCCCCTCGCCCTGGCCGTCGCCCTCGCCCTGGCCGGCTGCTCCCCCGCCGCCGACAACCAGCAGGCTACGACGCCTGCCCGACCGGCCATCGACCTGTCCGCGCTCAAGACGCCGGTCAGCGTGCTCAAGGCGAGCGACCTGGATCCGTCCGTGCCGGCCTGTCAGGACCTCAACACGCACGTCAACGGCAAGTGGCTGGCCGCCAATCCGGTGCCGGCCGACCGCAGCACCTGGGGCAGCTTCGAGTTGCTGGCCGAACGCTCGCTGGAGATCCAGCGCGCCCTGGTCGAGCACGCCGCCGCCACCGGCGAAGGCGGCATCGAGCGGATGATCGGCGACCTGTGGGCCACCGGCATGGACGAGGCCGCGATCAACGCTGCCGGCATCGCGCCGATCCAGCCGATGCTCGACGCCATCGCCGCGCTGTCCACGCCGGAGCAAGTCGCCGCCCACATCCGCGACGGCTTCGCCCAGGGTCAGGGCTTCCTGTTCGGCTTCGGCCCGGAGTCGGACTTCAGGAACCCGACCATGACCATCGCCTACGCCAGCCAGGGCGGCCTGGGCCTGCCCGATCGCGGCTACTACCTGGAAGACCGCGCCGACTACATCAAGGCGCGCGAGGCCTACCTCGCCCATATCGCCAGGGTGCTGGAACTGTCCGGCATCGAGGCCGACGCGGCCGCAGCGCAAGCGCAGCAGGTGATGGCTTTCGAGACCCGACTGGCCCGGGTATCGAAATCGAGCGAGGAGCTCTCCCGCGACGTCTCGCTCTACTACAACCCGGTCAGCCTCGCCGACGCCGACGCGTTGACCCCGAATTTCCCGTGGTCGGCGTTCTTCCAGGCGCAGGGCATCGCCGCACCGGCGATGTTCTCGCTGGCCACGCCCGACTTCCACAAGGAAGTCAGCGCCATGCTCGCCGACACGCCGGTCGAGGTGTGGCAGGCCTACCTGCGCTTCCACACCGTCGACAACGCCGCGCCGTTCCTCTCCGACGCCTTCGCCGAAGAAAACTTCAACTTCTACGGCAAGACCCTGCGCGGCCAGCAGCAGATGCAGCCGCGCTGGAAACGCGTGCTCAACGCCATCAACGCCCAGGCCGGCGAGGCGCTGGGCCAGCTCTACGTCGAGGTGGCCTTCCCGCCGGAGTCGAAGGCGAAGATGGAGAAGTTGGTCGACAACCTCAGCCAGGCGCTGAAGGCGCGACTGGAAAACCTCGAGTGGATGGGCGAGGAGACCCGCGCCAAGGCGCTGGAGAAATGGGCCGGTTTCACGCCCAAGATCGGCTACCCGGACACCTGGCGCGACTGGTCCGGTCTTGAAACCTCGCGCGCGGCCTACGTCACCAACCTGATGGCGGCCAACGCCTTCAACTGGAAGTACCAGCTCGCCAAGATCGGCCAGCCGGTCGACCCGAGCGAGTGGCAGATGAGCCCACAGACCGTCAACGCCTACTACCACCCACTGCGCAACGAGATCGTCTTCCCCGCCGCGATCCTGCAGCCGCCGTTCTTCGACCCCGAGGCCGACGACGCCCTCAACTACGGCGGCATCGGCGCGGTGATCGGCCACGAGATGATCCACGGCTACGACGACCAGGGTAGCCGCTTCGACGCCAAGGGCAACTTCGCCAACTGGTGGACCGACAAGGACCGCCAGGGCTTTGAGGAACGCACCGCCCGGCTGATCGAGCAGTTCGACGGCTACGAGTCGATCGACGGCATCCACGTCAACGGCCGGCTCACGCTGGGCGAGAACATCGCCGACCTCGGCGGCCTGTCGGTCGCCTACGACGCGATGCGCCGAGCCCAGGGCGAGCGCTTCAACGACCCGATGGTCGAAGGCTTCACCCAGGACCAGCGCTTCTTCATGAACTGGGCCACCGTCTGGCGCCGCAACTTCAAGGACGAGGAACTCAAGGTCCGCCTGACCACCGACCCGCACGCCCCGGCGCCGTTCCGCGCCATCGGCGCGCCGTCGAACATGCCGGCCTTCGCCGCGGCCTTCGGCTGTGAAAGCGGCGACCCGATGGTGCGCGAGGGCGATGCGCGCGTGGTGATCTGGTAAGCCCCCCGCGACCCCGCGACACGACGGCCCGGGCGCCCCCCGGGCCGTCCGTTTTTTCGGGCCGCGCCCGGCCCGGCCATGCCGGCACCCCATGACTTTCGACACATATCCCCACCCCGGACAGCACCTAGGGTGTGGGGCCTTCCATCACTCTTGCTGCGGCGCCCGGCGCCGAGGAGAACCTGCAATGAAGCATCGCGTGCGTGCCGCCCTTTCCGTCGCCATCCTCGTCGCCCTCGCCGGCTGCTCGTCCGGCGAACAGGCCGCCGCCCCGGGCGCCACGCCCGGGATCGACCTGTCGGCCATCACCGCGCCGGTGAACCGGCTGCAGGCAGCCGACCTGGATCCGTCGGTGCCGGCCTGCCGCGACTTCAACGCCCATGTCAACGGCAAGTGGCTGGCCGCCAATCCGGTGCCGGCCGACCGCACCACCTGGGGCAGCTTCGAACTGCTGGGCGAGCGCTCGCTGCAGATCCAGCACGCGATCGCCAAGGCGGCGATGACCGGCGATGCCCCGGCCGGCACGGTCGAGCGCAAGGTCGGCGACTTCTTCGCCGCCGGCATGGACGAGGCGGCGATCGAGGCGGCCGGGGTGGCGCCGATCGCGCCGATCCTGGCGCAGATCGATGCGCTGGCCTCGGGCGAGGACATCGCCGCCTTCCTGCGCCAGGCCTATGCACAGGGCCGCGGCATGTTGTTCGGCTTCGGCGCCAACGCCGACTTCAAGAACTCCGAGATGGTGATCGCCTATGCCGGCCAGGGCGGGCTGTCGCTGCCCGAGCGCGCCTACTACCTGGAGGACCGCGAGGACTATCAACGCATCCGCGCGGCTTTCGTGGAGCATGTGGCGAAGACGCTGGAACTGGCCGGCGTCGATCCCGAGTCCGCCGCCGCCCAGGCACGACAGGTGCTGGCCTTCGAAACCCGCCTGGCGCAGGCCTCGCTGCCACGGGTGGAACTGCGCGATCCGGCCAAGCGCTACAACCCGGTTTCGCTCGCCGAAGCCGACGCGCTGACCCCGAACTTCTCCTGGACCGCCTTCTTCGACGCCATCGGTGTGGCACAGCCGGAGATGTTCTCGCTGGCCATGCCCGGTTTCTTCCAGGAGATCAACGCCATGCTGGCCGACACCCCGGCGGCCGACTGGCAGGCCTACCTGCGCTTCAGGACCATCGACGCCGCCGCACCCTATCTCACCGCCGCGCTGGAGGCGCAGAACTTCGCCTTCTACGGCCGGACCCTGCGCGGCCAGCAGCAGATGCAGGAGCGCTGGAAGCGCGTGCTGAACAGCCTCAACGGCGCGATGGGCGAGGCGCTCGGCCAGCTCTACGTGCAGGTCGCCTTCCCGCCCGAATCCAAGGCGAAGATGGAAAAGCTGGTCGGCAACCTGAGCGAGGCGCTCAGGCACCGGCTCGAGAACCTGGAATGGATGGGCGAGGAGACGAAGGCCAAGGCGCTGGAGAAGTGGAGCACCTTCACGCCCAAGATCGGTTACCCGGAGCAGTGGCGCGACTGGAGCGGCCTGCAGGTGTCGGCCGACAGCTACGCCGGCAACGCCCTGGCCGCCGCCGCCTTCAATTACCGCTACATGCTCGACAAGATCGGCAAGCCGGTGGACCGCAAGGAGTGGTTCATGTCGCCGCAGACGGTCAACGCCTACTACAACTCCACCCGCAACGAGATCGTCTTCCCGGCCGCGATCCTGCAGCCGCCGTTCTTCGACCCCGAGGCCGACGACGCCCTCAACTACGGCGGCATCGGCGCGGTGATCGGCCACGAAATGATCCACGGCTACGACGACCAGGGCAGCAAATTCGACGCCGCCGGCAACTTCGAGAACTGGTGGACCGACGAGGACCGCGCCGCCTTCGAGTCCCGCACCGCGATCCTGGTCGAGCAGTTCAACGGCTACGAGGCCCTGCCCGGTCTGTTCGTCAACGGCCGGCTGACGCTGGGCGAGAACATCGCCGACCTCGGCGGCCTCACCGTCGCCTACGACGCGATGCGGCGCGCCCAGGGCGAAGGCTTCGTCGACCCGATGATCGAAGGCTTCACCCAGAGCCAGCGCTTCTTCATGAACTGGGCCACCGTGTGGCGGCGCAACTTCACCGAGGCCGAGCTGAAGGTGCGGTTGAACACCGACTCGCACGCCCCGGCGAACTTCCGCGCCATCGGCGCGCCGTCGAACATGCCGGCCTTCGCCGAAGCCTTCGGCTGCGAAAGCGGTGACCCGATGGTGCGCGAGGGCGATGCGCGCGTGGTGATCTGGTAAGCCTCGGCGGCATCGCCGGCACTGCCGCAACAAGCTTCTCTCCGGAGGGGCTTGTTGCGGCTCTGGACGCGGCCCGAAGCGGCCAGTGGTGGCCCGCAGGACGACCGGACCTCATGCCAGACCGGGAACGGAAAAGGGCCCGCCGTTGCCGGCGGGCCCTTTTTCGCTTAATGGCGCGCCCGGAGAGATTCGAACTCCCGACCACCAAGTTCGTAGCCTGGTGCTCTATCCAGCTGAGCTACGGGCGCGAAGGAGCGAAATTATGGGGCATGAATCCGAACCCGTCAACGCCCCATGGGAGATTTTCCGCGGCTGCGCGCAGTGCATCCGTATCCGTCACGGCGACCGCCTCAGCCGGCACGACGCCCGCCGCAGGAGCGCGACGCGAGCTGCGAACGGAATGCCATGCCCGCACCGCAGCGCAGATGCTGCGTCGACTGCCGACTGCGTCTTCCGCCGCTCCGACGGAAGCGACGGATCGTGCCTGCAACCGGATACCGGATACCGCAAACAAGCACACCTGAGCCGCGGTGGGCAGTCCGCGGCGGAGCACTGGGGAATATGGAGACCTGCGCGAGGACATCGCGCGCCGCGCGCCGCAGCTCCGCCAGACACGACGAAGGCCCCATCAGGGGCCTTCGTCGTGTCTGGCGGAGAGAGAGGGATTCGAACCCTCGATAGAGCTTTTGACCCTATACTCCCTTAGCAGGGGAGCCCCTTCGGCCTCTCGGGCATCTCTCCGGGAAATCGTCTGGTCGCGCCCGCGACGCGACGGGCGCAAAGGATACCGGTTCAGCCTTTCGGCGGCAAACCGGACCCGCCTTGGCCGCCTTGCGACTCCTCGTCGCGGTGGATGCGCTGATAGATCTCTTCGCGATGAACGGCGACGTCCTTCGGCGCGGTGATGCCGATACGCACCTGGTTGCCCTTGACGCCGAGCACCGTGACGGTGACCGAGTCGCCGATCATGAGGGTTTCGCCTACCCGGCGGGTGAGAATAAGCATTGCGTGGTCTCCTTGCCCGGTACTTCCGTGCGCCGGGTCCGCGACCGACCGCGACAGCGGCACAGCCCGCGGCGCTCCTTCATCCCCGCCCGGCGGGCGGCGACCGCATGGTAACGAAGCGATCACCGCCTGCGCAATCGTCGCGAATCACTGCAGCCGCCGGGCCACCCAGTCGCGGACGCCTTCCAGCGCCTTGACCAGCGCCGGACCGTCCTCGCCACCACCCTGGGCCATGTCGGGACGGCCGCCGCCCTTGCCCCCGATCTGACCGGCGACATGGGACAGGAGTTCGCCGGCCTTGACCTTGCCCAGTGCGGCGCCGTTCACGCCCGCCACCAGCGCGGCCTTGCCTCCGCTGGCGGCCGCCAGCAGGACCACCGTGTCGCCGAGCTTGTGCTTGAGCTGGTCGACCGCCTCGCGCAGCGCCTTGGGATCCAGACCTTCCAGGCGCGCGGCCACCACCTTCACGCCGTCGATATCGGCGGCGGTGGCGGCGAGGTCCGCGGTCGTGCCGGCAGCCGCCCTGGCCTTGAGCGACTCCAGCTCGCGCTCGAGTTTCTTCTGCCGCTCGAACAGCTGGCGCAGCTTGTCGACCACATCGGCGCCGCTGCCGCCCAGCAGGGCCGCCACCTGGTCCAGCCGGCGCTCCTGCTCGGCGATGTAGTCGAGCGCGCCCTGCCCGGTCACCGCCTCGATGCGGCGCACGCCGGCGGCGACGCCGCTTTCGGAGACGATCTTGAACAGGCCGATGTCGCCGGTACGCGACACGTGGGTGCCGCCGCACAGCTCGGTGGAGAACTCGCCCATGCGCAGCACGCGCACACGCTCGCCGTATTTCTCGCCGAACAGGGCCATGGCGCCGAAGTCCAGCGCCTCCTGCATGCCCATGTGGTGCACTTCGGCCTCGCTGTTGCGGCGGATCTGCGCATTGACCAGCGCCTCGATCTCGGCCAGCTGCGCCGGAGACACCGCCTGGAAATGCGAGAAGTCGAAGCGCAGCCGGTCGGGCGCCACCAGCGAGCCCTTCTGCTGCACGTGCTCGCCGAGCACCCGGCGCAGCGCGGCGTGCAGCAGGTGGGTGGCCGAGTGGTTGAGCACGATGGCGGCGCGGCGGTCGCCGTCCACATGCGCGGCCAGCGAATCACCGAGGCGGATCGTGCCGCTGACGACGCGGCCGACATGGCCGTGGAATACCGCCGAGAATTTCTGCGTGTCGGCGACCTCGAAGCGCACGCCCTGTGCTTCGAGCACGCCGGTGTCGCCGACCTGACCGCCGGACTCGGCGTAGAACGGCGTGTGGTGCAGGATCACCACGCCCTCCTCGCCGGCATCGAGCTGCTCGACCGGCCTGCCGTCCTTCACCAGCGCGACCACGCGGCAGTCGTCCGCGCTCAGCGCCTGGTAACCGAGGAACTCGGTCGGCGCCAGCCGGACCACCCACTCGGCCGGCAACGCATTGGCGCCGGCGAACTTGCTGGCGGCGCGGGCACGCTCGCGCTGCTGTTCCATCAACGCCTCGTACTGCGCCATCGCGCCGTCGGCCAGCGCGGCGTGTTTCTCGCGCAGGATGTCGACGATCAGGTCGGGCGGGCAGCCATAGGTGTCGTGGAGCTGGAACAGCGCCTCGCCGTCGAGACTGCCCTGCCCTTTCTGCAAGTAGCCTTCCAGCCGCTGCATGCCGGCATCGAGCGTCTGCGCGAACGCGGCCTCCTCGGCGCGCAGCGCCTGCTCCACCATCGCCTGCTTCGCGCGCAACTCGGGATAGGCCTCGCCCATCTGCGCGACCAGCGGCGCGACCATCTTCCAGAAGGCGCCATCGGCAGACAACGCACCCAGCTTCCAGACGTGGCGCACGGCGCGTCGAATGATCCGGCGCAGCACGTAGCCGCGTCCCTCGTTGCTGGGCAGCACGCCATCGACGATCAGGAAGCTGCAGGCGCGGATGTGGTCGGCGATCACGCGCAGCGACTTGTTGTCCAGATCCTGCGTGCCGGCGAGTTCGGCGGCGGCGCGGATCAACGCCTGGAACAGGTCGATCTCGTAATTGGAATGCACGTGCTGCAGCACGGCGGCGATGCGCTCCAGGCCCATGCCGGTATCGACGCACGGTGCCGGCAGTGGCACCAACGTGCCGTCCGGCTGGCGGTCGAACTGCATGAACACCAGGTTCCAGATCTCGATGAAGCGGTCGCCGTCCTCGTCCGGCGAGCCCGGCGGGCCGCCCGGGATGTGCGCGCCGTGGTCGTAGAAGATCTCGCTGCACGGACCGCAGGGGCCGGTGTCGGCCATCTGCCAGAAATTGTCGGAGGCGTAGGGTGCGCCCTTGTTGTCGCCGATGCGGACGATGCGCTCGGCCGGCACGCCGATCACGTCCTTCCAGATGCCGTAGGCCTCGTCGTCGGTGTGGTAGACGGTGACCAGCAGGCGTTCGGCCGGCAGGCCCCAGACGCCGGTGAGCAGCTCCCAGGCATAGGCGATCGCGTCGCGCTTGAAGTAATCGCCGAAGCTGAAGTTGCCCAGCATCTCGAAGAAGGTGTGATGACGCGCGGTGTAACCGACCTGGTCTAGGTCGTTGTGCTTGCCGCCGGCGCGCACGCAGCGCTGCGAGGACACGGCGCGCTTGTAGCTGCGCTTCTCGGCGCCGAGGAACACGTCCTTGAACTGCACCATGCCGGCGTTGGTGAACAGCAGCGTCGGGTCGTTGCCCGGCACGAGCGGGCTGGAGGGCACCACTTCGTGGCCCTTGGCACGGAAAAACTCGAGGAAATCCCGGCGGATTTCGTTGGTGGTCTTCATGCGGGTCGGCTGGGTCTGGAATACGGGGCGGCCGGTGCCGCCGCCGCCCTCAAGATGAGGCCGGAAACCCGGGCAGGCAACCACGAACCGCGAAAGCCGTTAAGGGTAGCAGGGACGCGGAGCCGGCGCTGCCATGGGCCCTGCCACGGGGCGGCGATGAGCAGGGCGCGGCGCGCTGGGGGCGCGGTCATGGCCGCTCCCATACCCGGACACATGGCCGCTCACACGGCCAGTGGCCCGGATGGAGCGAAGCGGAGCCCGGGACGAACACCGCGAACCCGCCCCGGATTCCGGCGCTGCGCGCCCGCACCCGGGCTATGGCTACTGCACGGTCGCAGAAGCTCCTGCTCGGCGCTGGGAGCCGCCATGGCGGCGATGGGCAGGCCGCGGCGCATTGGATCGCGGCCATGGCCGCTGCCACATGGCGATACGGCTCCCGTCATGTGCACGACTACAGATCGGTGTCGGCATCGAAGCGGATGGCGGCGCGGACGCTGTCGTGGTCGAAGCCGCGACGGAACAGGAACTCGGCGGCCTTGCGGCGCTTGGCCGGGTCGGCCAGTTCGGCCGCGCTGTAACGGCGGGCGATGGCCTGGCGGGCGTTCTCGGCCCAGTCGGCCTCGCAGGCGGCCAGGGCAGCCTCGATCTGCTCTCCCGTCAGGCCATGCGTGCCCAGCTCGGCGCGGATCCGCAGCGGCCCATGGCCGGCGGCGGCGCGGCTGCGGGCCAGGCTTTCGGCGAAGCGGCCGTCGTCCTGCCAGCCCTGCCCGGCCAGCCGCTCGACCGCGGCCTCGGCCTCGTCGGCCTCGACGCCGCGGGCGGTCAGTTTGCGCTTGAGTTCACGGCGGGAGTGCTCACGCCGTACCAGCAGGCCGGCGGCCCGCTGATAGGCGCTCGGGGGCGGCCGTCGGCCGCGACGGCTGCGCTGACCGTCGTCCCGGTCCAACTCAGGCCTCGACTTCCTCGGCGGCTTCCTCGCCGATCACCAGGTCCGGCACGAAGATCTCGCGCAGCTTGGCTTCCAGCTCGGCGGCGGCGGCAGGATTGTCCTTCAGCCACTGGCGGGCGTTCTCCTTGCCTTGGCCGATGCGCTCGCCGTTGTAGCCGTACCAGGCGCCGGACTTTTCCACCAGCTTGGCATTGACGCCCATCTCGATCAGCTCGCCTTCGCGGCTGATGCCCTCGCCGTAGAGGATCTCGGTGACGATCTGCTTGAACGGCGGTGCCAGCTTGTTCTTGACGACCTTGATCTTGGTCTGGTTGCCGATGATCTCGTCACCCTTCTTGACGCTGCCGATACGGCGGATGTCCAGACGCACCGAGGCGTAGAACTTGAGCGCGTTGCCGCCGGTGGTGGTCTCCGGGCTCTGGCCCGGCATCATCACGCCGATCTTCATGCGCAGCTGGTTGATGAAGATCACCAGACAGTTGGAGCGCTTGATGTTGCCGGTGAGCTTGCGCAGCGCCTGGCTCATCAGGCGCGCCTGCAGGCCGGGAAGCTGGTCACCCATCTCGCCCTCGATCTCGGCCTTGGGCGTGAGCGCGGCGACCGAGTCCACCACCACCATGTCCACCGCACCCGAGCGCACCAGCATGTCGGCGATTTCCAGCGCCTGCTCGCCGGTGTCCGGCTGCGAAACCAGCAGGTCGTCGACGTTGACGCCGAGCTTCTGCGCGTAGACCGGATCGAGTGCGTGCTCGGCATCGACGAAGGCGGCGGTGCCACCGGCCTTCTGGCACTGTGCGATGGCCTGCAGGGTGAGCGTGGTCTTGCCCGAGGACTCCGGACCGTAGATCTCGACGACGCGGCCTTTTGGCAGGCCACCGATGCCGAGCGCGATATCCAGCATCAGCGAACCGGTGCTGATCACCTCGGCGGCCTCGGCGGTGCGGTCGCCCATGCGCATCACCGCGCCTTTGCCGAACTGCTTCTCGATCTGGCTCAGGGCGGCGGCAAGCGCGCGCTTCTTGTTCTCGTCCATGGTCGTGTCCTCGGTGGAATGCGGGGGAACGGGATCAGTTTACGGGCGGAAAGTCGCAGCGGCTGAGACGCCACGACGCGGGTTCGAGACTGACGCCGGCGCCGGCCGCGCGGGATCGGCGGATGCCGGCCTGGCGGGTCGGAAAAACACCCGGTGGGGCCGCCTCACGGCTCACCGGCTGGGCCTCACCAGACCGCAGTACAGGCCCTCGATGGCGAAGTCCTGGCCGGGCAGCACCTCGATCGGGGCGTGGTCTGGATTGCGCGGCAGCAGACGGATGCGGTCCTTGCCGATCTTGAGCAGCTTGACGGTGATCTCGTCGTCGATGCGGGCGACCACGATCTGCCCGGAGCGGGCATCGCGGGTGCGGTGCACGCCGATCAGGTCGCCGTCGAGGATGCCCTCGTCGCGCATCGAATCGCCCTTGACCTGCAGCAGGTAGTCCGGAGACGGCATGAACAGCGCGCGGTCGAGCAGCACCATCCGCTCCAGGCCGATGTCGGCGCCGATCGGCTGGCCCGCCGCCACCTGCCCGAGTACCGGCAGATGCAGGGCCTCGCCGCTGGCCACCGCCGAGGCCGGGGCGTCGTTACCGTGCGATGCCGGCGATTCATCCACGCCCAGTTCGGCCAGCCCGGCCTCGGTCAGGCGCAGGCCGCGTGCCCGCCCGGGCACACGCTCGATGGCACCGGCCTGGGCGAGGGCGTCGAGGTGGTACTGCGCGGCGCGCACGCTGGAAAAACCCATCGCCCGCGCCAGCTCGGTCTGCGAGGGCGGCATGCCCTCGGCCTCGATGCGCTCGGCGATCAGGGCGAGCATGGCGCGCTGGGTGTCGGTGATCCGCATGGCAGGCTCCGGCGGGGCTGTTGGTAGCAATACTACTAACTCGATTCGAGCCATGCAATGGGGGGCCGGGAAAGAGCATCGAGGCATCGTCATTCCCGCAAGGTGGGACCGAGCGTAGCCAAGGCGTAGCCGCGAAGCGGCCGAGTCCGGCGCCTCTCGTGGTGAGGTCCGGCCATGTCCCGGGCGGTGCTTCCGCCGCGCCTCACGCGACCGTGTCGAGCAGCCCCCGCAGCGCCGCAGCCACGGTCTGCCGGCGCACCGCCTCGCGGTCGCCATCGAAATGGAACAGTTCGGCGACCGGATAGCCGCCGCGCCGCTTCCAGCCGATCCAGACCGTGCCGACCGGCTTGTCCGGGGTGCCGCCACCGGGGCCGGCGATCCCGGTCACCGCCACCGCCACGCTCGCGCCGGAATGGATCAAGGCCCCGGACACCATCTCCAGCACCGTCTCGCGGCTGACCGCGCCGTGCTCCATGAGCGTCTCCGGCCGCACGCCGAGCAGCGCCTGCTTGGCCTCGTAGCTGTACGCGGCCAGCCCGCAGTCGAACCAGTCCGAACAGCCGGGTATGTCGGTGATGGTCTTGGCGATCCAGCCGCCGGTGCAGCTCTCGGCGGTGACCAGCATCAGGTGGTGCGCCTTGAGCGTGCGACCGACCCGCTCGGCCAGCGCATGCAGGGTGGTGTCGTCGGGAACGGTGGCGGCATCCATGCCGCTAGAATACCCGGCCCTGCCCCTGTCCGATGCCCCGCGGATGTCCGCCGCCGACGTCAGTCAGCACACCCCGCTCATGCGCCAGTACTTCGCCGCCAAGGCGGAGCATCCGGACATCCTGCTGTTCTTCCGCATGGGCGACTTCTACGAGCTGTTCTACGACGACGCACGGCGTGCGGCGAAGCTGCTCGACATCACCCTGACCCAGCGCGGGGTTTCCGCCGGCCAGCCGATCCCGATGGCCGGCGTGCCGGTGCATGCCGTGGAGGGCTATCTGGCCCGGCTGGTGGCATTGGGCGAGTCGGTGGCGATCTGCGAGCAGATCGGCGACCCCGCCACCAGCAAGGGACTGGTCGAACGCAAGGTGGTGCGCATCGTCACGCCCGGCACGGTCACCGACGAGGCGCTGCTGGAGGAGCGCCGCGACACGCTGCTGATGGCGGTGGCCCGCGGCAGGACCGGCTACGGGCTGGCCTGGGCGGACCTGTCCGGCGGGCGCTTCCTGGTGAGTGAAGTCGCCGACGAGGACATGCTGGCCGCCGAACTGGCGCGGCTGGAGCCGGCCGAACTGCTGCTGCCCGACGAGGACGGCTGGCCGGCGTTCCTGACCTCGCGCAATGGCCTGCGCCGGCGCGGGCCGTGGCACTTCGACGCCGATGGCGGCCGACGCCAGTTGCTCCGTTTCTTCGGCACCCACGACCTCACCGCCTACGGCGTCGAGGACCGGCCGCTGGCGATCGCCGCTGCTGGCGCGCTGCTCGGCTATCTGGAGGAAACCCAGAAGCAGCGGCTGCCGCACCTGAACTCGCTCGCGCTCGAGTCGGCCGAGGACACCATCGCGATGAACGCGGCCACCCGCCGCCACCTGGAACTCGACAGCCGCATCGACGGCCGCAGCGAGCACACGCTGGTCGGGGTGCTCGACAGCACCGTCACGCCGATGGGCGGCCGTCTGCTGCGACGCTGGCTGCACCGTCCGCTGCGCGACCGCCGCATCCTCGGCGAGCGGCACCAGGCAGTGGAGACGCTGCTCGATGCGCGCGCGTTCGAACCCCTGCGCGAAGCCTTTCGCGGGCTGGGCGACGTCGAGCGCATCCTCAGCCGCGTCGCCTTGCGCTCGGCGCGGCCGCGCGATCTGTCCACCCTGCGCGACGCGTTGGCGATGCTGCCGGCGCTGCGCGCCACGCTGACACCGCTGGATTCGCCGCGCCTGCACGCGCTGGCCGGCGAGCTCGGCGAGCACGCCGACACCACCGCCCTGCTCGCCACGGCGATCGTGCCGCAGCCGCCGGTGCTGCTGCGCGACGGCGGCGTGATCGCCGACGGTCATGACGCCGAACTGGACGAACTGCGCCGGCTGAGCACGCACGCCGACCAGTTCCTGACCGAGCTGGAGGCCCGCGAGCGCGAGGCCACCGGCATCGCCACGCTCAAGGTCGGCTACAACCGCGTCCACGGCTACTACATCGAGATCAGCAAGGCCCAGGCCGAGCGCGCCCCGGCACACTACACGCGCCGGCAGACGCTGAGCAACGCCGAGCGCTACATCACCGAGGAGCTCAAGGGCTTCGAGGACAAGGTGCTCAGCGCCCGCGAGCGCGCTCTGGCGCGCGAGCGGCTGCTGTGGGAGCAGCTGCTCGATGCACTCAACGCCGTGCTGCCGCCGCTCAAGCGCTGTGCCGCCGCGCTGGCCGAGCTGGACGTGCTGGCCGGCTTCGCCGAGCGCGCGCAGGCACTGGACTGGTCGCGTCCGGCCTTGTCCGACGAACCGGGCATCCACATCGAACGCGGCCGCCATCCGGTGGTCGAGGCGGTGCGCAGCGAGCCGTTCGAGCCCAACGACCTGGTCCTCGACGAACAGCGCCGCATGCTGGTCATCACCGGCCCGAACATGGGTGGCAAGAGCACGTACATGCGCCAGAACGCGCTGATCGTGCTGCTCGCGCATATCGGCAGCTTCGTGCCGGCGACGCGCGCACGGATCGGCCCGATCGACCGCATCCTCACCCGCATCGGCGCCGGCGACGACCTCGCCCGCGGCCAGTCCACCTTCATGGTCGAGATGAGCGAGACCGCCTACATCCTCCACCACGCCAGCGAACACTCGCTGGTGCTGATGGACGAGATCGGCCGCGGCACCTCCACCTATGACGGCCTGGCGCTGGCCAAGGCCTGCGCGCTGCAACTGGCGCGCGGCAACCGCGCGTACACGCTGTTCGCCACCCACTACTTCGAGCTGACCGCGCTGGCCGAGCCCGGCAGCGGCATCGCCAATGTCCATCTCGATGCGGTCGAGCACGGCGACAGGCTGGTGTTCATGCACGCGGTGAAGGATGGCCCGGCCAATCGCAGCTTCGGTCTGCAGGTGGCGGCGCTGGCGGGGCTGCCGCGCGCGGTGGTGAGCGATGCGCGGCGCTACCTCGCCGAACTGGAACAGCGCGGCGCGGGCGTGCCGGACACCTCGCCGCAGGCGCTCGACGCGCCGCAACAGATGGGCCTGTTCGCCGGTCCGGCGCCGGCGCTGGAAGCGCTGGCCGCCATCGATCCGGACCAACTCACCCCCCGGCAGGCGCTGGAGGCGCTGTACCGCCTGCGCAGCCTGCTCTGACCGGTGATCGCGCCATCAGGCTTGCGCTGTGCAGCCACCGGCCATGCCGGCATTCCATAGCCGGAAGATATCGAAATCGTAGACACATTCGATTTCACTTCGCGACCGCTGCGGACTAGGGTGGACTGGCGGCGCGGCACGCACCGCGATCATCCATCGCACCCACAGGAGGGATCGCCATGTCTACTGAGAGCAAATGCCCGTTCCGGCATGCCGCCGGCCACGGCCCGACGATCGAGGACTGGTGGCCGAACCGTTTGCGGGTCGATCTGCTGCACCAGCACTCGTCCCGGTCCGACCCGATGGGGCCGGACTTCGACTACGCCGAAGCCTTCGAGCGGCTGGACTACCAGGCATTGAAGCAGGACCTGCGCGCGCTGATGACGCAGTCGCAGGACTGGTGGCCGGCCGACTTCGGCCACTATGGCGGCCTGATGATCCGCATGGCCTGGCACGCCGCCGGCACCTACCGCATCGGCGACGGCCGAGGCGGCGGAGGCCGCGGCCAGCAGCGCTTCGCCCCACTCAACAGCTGGCCGGACAACGCCAACCTGGACAAGGCGCGGCGACTGCTGTGGCCGATCAAGCGCAAATACGGCGCAAGCATCTCCTGGGCCGACCTGATGATCCTGGCCGGCAACGTGGCCCTGGAGTCGATGGGCTTCAAGACCCTGGGCTTCGGCGGCGGCCGCGCCGACACCTGGGAACCGGACCGCGACGTGTACTGGGGCGCCGAAGGCGCCTGGCTGGAGGACAGGCGCTACTCGGGCGAGCGCGAGCTGGAGAACCCGCTGGCCGCGGTCCAGATGGGCCTGATCTACGTCAACCCGGAAGGCCCGAACGGCAACCCGGACCCGGTCGCGGCCGCCAAGGACATCCGCGACACCTTCGGCCGGATGGCGATGGACGACGAGGAGACCGTGGCCCTGATCGCCGGTGGCCACACCTTCGGCAAGGCACATGGCGCCGGTGATCCGGCGCTGGTCGGACCAGCCCCGGAGGCGGCGCCGATCGAGGCCCAGGGGCTGGGCTGGATCAGCCGGCACGGCAGCGGCAAGGGCCCCGACACCATCACCGGCGGCCCGGAAGTCACCTGGAGCCAGACGCCGACGCAGTGGAGCAACCACTTCCTCGAGAACCTGTTCAAGTACGAGTGGGAGCTGACCAAGAGCCCGGCCGGCGCCTACCAGTGGGTGGCCAAGGACGCGCCGGAGATCATCCCCGACGCCTTCGACCCCAACAGGAAGCACAAGCCGACGATGCTGACCACGGACCTGACGCTGCGCTTCGATCCGGCCTTCGAGAAGATCTCGCGCCGCTTCCTGGAGCATCCGGACGAGTTCGCCCAGGCCTTTGCCCGCGCCTGGTTCAAGCTCACCCACCGTGACATGGGCCCGAAGTCGCGCTACCTGGGTCCGGAGGTGCCGGAGGAAGACTTCATCTGGCAGGACCCGGTGCCCGTCGTCGATCATCCGCTGGTCGATGCCAAGGACATCGCTGCGCTCAAGGCAAGGGTGTTGGCCTCGGGCCTGTCGATCAGCGATCTGGTCTCCACCGCCTGGGCCTCGGCCTCGACCTTCCGCGGCTCGGACAAGCGCGGCGGTGCCAACGGCGCCCGCATCCGGCTCGCGCCGCAGAAGGACTGGGAAGTCAACCAGCCGGGCCGGCTGGCCAAGGTGCTGCAGACACTGGAGGGCATCCGCGCCGAGTTCGACGCCCAAGCCGGGGGCGGCAAGAAGATCTCGCTCGCCGACCTGATCGTGCTGGCCGGCTGCGCCGGCGTCGAGGAGGCGGCCCGACGGGCGGGGGTGGCCATCACCGTGCCGTTCACCCCCGGCCGCACCGACGCCTCGCAGGCGCAGACCGATGCCGCCTCGTTCGCCCCGCTCGAACCGCTCGCCGACGGCTTCCGCAACTACTGCAAGGCGGGCGTGACGGTACCGGCCGAGCACCTGCTGATCGACAAGGCCCAGCTGCTGACCCTGACCGCGCCCGAGATGACCGTGCTGGTCGGCGGCCTGCGCGTGCTCGGCACCAATGCCGACGGCAGTCGCCACGGCGTGTTCAGCGAGCGCGTGGGCACGCTGAGCAACGACTTCTTCGTCCACCTGCTGGACAACGACCTGGAATGGAGGCCGACCTCGGAGGCGGCACAGGTCTTCGAAGGTCGCGACCGCCGCAGCGGCCAGGTGAAGTGGACCGGCACCCGGGTCGACCTGGCGTTCGGCTCCAATTCCGAGCTGCGGGCGCTGGCCGAGGTGTATGCCTGCGCCGATGCCGGGGAGAAGTTCGTGCGCGACTTCGTGGCGGCCTGGGACAAGGTGATGAACCTGGACCGCTTCGACCTGCGCCGCAAGCGCGCCTGAGGGCCGTCACAGTCCGGGCCCGGGGCCTCGATCCCCCCGGGCCCGGGTTCCGGCTCAGGCGGCGTTGTCCACCGCCAGGGCGGCCTCCGCCGCTGTCAGCGCCTGGGCCAGATCCGCCCACAGGTCCTCGACGTGCTCGATGCCCACGCTCAAGCGCAGCATCCCGGGCGTGATGCCGCAGCCGGCCTTGGCACCCTCCTCCACCACCCGGTGGGTCAGGCCGGACGGATGCTGGATCAGGCTGTCGACCGAGCCGAGGCTGACCGCCGGGGTCACCAACCGCACCGCACGCATCAGCGCAGCGGCAGCGGCGTAGCCGGCGCGCAGCTCGAACGCGATCAGCGCGCCGGGGCCCTGCATCTGGCTGCGCGCGAGGTGGGCGTTCTTCACCGTGCCCAGTCCCGGATAGAAGACCCGGGCGACCGCCGGATGCGCAGCCAGACGCTCGGCCAGCACCTGCGCATTGGCTTGGGCGCGTTCCACCCGCAGCCCCAGCGTAGGCAGACCGCGGTGCAGCAGGTAGGCGGCCAGCGGGTGCAGCAGCGCGCCGGTGGCGGCGCGTACCTGGCGCAGCGGCCGGGCGCGATCCTCGCTGCAGCAGATCACGCCGGCGATCACGTCGCCGTGGCCGCCAAGGAACTTGGTGGCGCTGTGCAGCACGTAGGTCGCGCCCAGTTCGAACGGCCGCTGCAGCACCGGCGTGGCGAAGGTCGAATCGACCAGTACCGGCACCTCGCCGGCCGCCGTCGCGACGGCACGGACATCGACCAGATCGAGGGTCGGATTGGCCGGCGTCTCGATGATCACCAGCGCGGTGTCCGGGCGGATCTTCGCGGCGATCTCGTCCGGCTGCACGAACTCGGCCCGGATACCGGCCAGTCCGCAGGCGAGCAGATGATCGGAGGTGCCGTAAAGCGGCCGCACCACCAACACGTGACCGCCGCGCGTGCGCGCCGCCAGCAGCATCGCGGTCAGTGCCGCCATGCCCGAACCGAAGGCCACGCAGGCCTCGGTCCCTTCCAGTCGCGCCAGCGCCTGCTCGACGCGCGCGACCGTGGGGTTGTGCAGGCGGGCGTAGATCGGGTTGGCGGCCGCGGCCTCGCCCGCGACCAGTGCGTCGAAGCTGGCGGTACCGACCTGAAGGTCGGCAACCGGATAGGTGGTCGACAGGTCGATCGGCGGCGCATGGACGCCGAGGTCCGGGAAGTCCTCGCGGCCGGCATGGACGGCAAGCGTGTCGAAGCGATGCATTTCGCACTCCGTTCCAGAAACTCAGCCGATGCTAGAAGCTTCTGCGGATGATAGATTGCATGCCGAACAAGATTTCCTGATCGAGGGTTCCCGTGGACCTGGACCGAATCGACTTCGCCCTCCTGCGGCTGCTGCGGAAGAATGCCCGGATGCCGAACAAGGCGCTGGCCGAACGGGTGGGCATCGCGCCGTCCACGGCGCTGGAACGGGTGCGGCGGTTGCGCGAGGCGCGGGCCATCGAGGGCTACCACGCCGAAATCGCCCCGGCCGCGGTCGGCATCGGCCTGCAGGCGCTGGTGGCGGTGCGGCTGGCGCGGCATTCGCGCGAGCTGGTCGACGGCTTCCACGACCATCTGCTGCGGCTGCCGGAAGTGCTGGCCTTCTACCATCTCGCCGGCGCCGACGACTTCCTGGTGCATGTCGGCGTGCGCGACGCGGAGCATCTGCGCGACTTCGCCCTGACCGCCTTCACCGAACGCCCCGAAGTGGCCCACATCGAGACGCGGCTGATCTTCGAATTCCGGCGCAATCCCGAGCTGCCGGTGTACCGCCGCGCCGAGGCGTGAGCCGCGCCGGCTTCACTGCGGGAACCACGGCGGCAGCTTGCCCTTGCCGCCATCCTTGAGCGCGCGGATTTGCCGGCGCGACTTCTTGTCCGGCCGTGTGGCCGGCGCGGCCAGCCCGGCGCCCGACAGCCGGCGCTGTTCGCGCTCGGCCTGGCGGCGTGCGCGGGAGGCTTCGCTTTCGCTGTAGAGCCGTTGCGCCAGCGGCGCCGGGCCGCGCTGCTCGCTGAGGCCGAGCACCTCGATCTCGTAGCGCTCGCCGGCGCGATTGACGACCAGCCGGTCACCCACCCGCACCGGCTTGGCGGGCTTGCCGCCGACGCCGTTGAGCTCGACCTTGCCACCCTCGACGGCCTGCTTGGCGAGGCTCCGGGTCTTGAAGAAGCGCGCGGCCCAGAGCCAGACATCCAGACGGACGGCGGCGGACGTGGAATCGTTCATCGGCGGCGGAACCCGGGCGAGACGGACTGGTGGAGCTGGGCGTGGATTGTCTCAAGTCCTGCCCCGACGTGCCGATACCGGAACAACGCAACCCGCCGGACCGCCATGTCGAACGCCGCCCCGCGCCTGACTCCCGTCACGCCCGTCCCCCCGCAGGATCTGCACGACATCCTGCAGGAGTGGAGTCAGCTCATCACCGCATTGGCCAGCCTGATCCGCGAGAACGTCGAGGGCCTGCTGCCGGCCGTGTTCGGGCTGGCCAACCTGGCCAACCGGGCCAACGAGGCCCAGATCGACGCCGTCGGCCAGGCCCGCGAGGCCGAGGCCTCGCTGCGCGACCGCGCCTTTGCCCTGCGCGCCGCGCTGGCACCGCTGGCGCATGAGGTCGCCGCCCGCAAGGCCGACGCCAAACGCCAGTGCGTGCTCACCGAACGTGCCCGCGCGCTGCGCGCGCAGGCGCCCGAAGGCTCCGAGCTGGCCGACTTTCTCGACAGCCTGGTCGCCCATGACGACGCCGTGCTCCCCGCCGCGCGCCGATTGTGCGAAACCGCCGAACGCACCGTGTTCGGCGTGCAGCACGCGCTCGACGCGCTCGATGCCGATCTCAGCCAAACCCACCAGCAACTGCACGACGACAGCGAGCAGCTGCAGGCCGCCGCCGCCCGCGTGCGGCAGTTCGCCGAGTCGAGCAAGCAGGCGATCGACCAACTGATCCTGAAGCTGCAGTTCCAGGACCGCACCGACCAGATCCTGTCGCACCTGAAGACCGACTTCGAAAGCCTGAGCCGGTTGCTCAGCACCCTGGGCGAACAGCAGTTCGACGCCCGCGCCTGGCGCGAGGAGCGCACCCGCCGCTTCACCACCATCGAAGAACGCAGCGGCGGCCAGGCATTGAGCACCGACAGCGGCGATATCGAGTTGTTCTGAGAGCCGGGACCGGGAACAAGCATCACACCGTCGTCATTCCCGCGAAAGCGGGAACCGGATGACTTGGCGACCGGCGCAAGCGTGCCATCCGGCGCTTTCGCGGCGACGAGGCGGCGTCGGCCGACGCCGCCTCGCATTCGGGATGCCGTCAGCCTTCGCCGGCGATCAGCCGGCTGGTGCGGGCGATGAAGGCGGCCGGATCGTCGAGCGCCCCGCCCTCGGCCAGTTGCGCCTGCTCCAGCAGCAGCCAACCCAGATCCGCGGCACGGGCGTCGTCGCTCTCGCCGGCCAGCCGCTTCACCAGCGCGTGTGACGGGTTGATCTCGAGGATCGGCCGGGCGGCCGGGATGTCGTGGCCGGCGGCCCTGAGCAGCCGCTGCATGTGCAGGGCCATGTCGTGCTCGTCGAGCACGACGCAGGACGGCGAGGTGGTCAGGCGCGCGGACACGCGCACGTCCCTCACCGCGTCGCCGAGGATGCCCTTGAGCCGCGCCACGACCCCTTCGGCCTCCTTGGCCGCCTGCTCGCGCGCCGCCCGGTCGGCGGACTCGCCAAGCTCGTCCAGGTCGAGCTCGCCCTTGGCGACATTGCGCAGGCGCTTGCCGGCGTACTCGTGCAGGTAACCCGAAATCCATTCGTCGATGCGCTCATGCATCAGCAGCACCTCGACGCCGCGCGCCTTGAGCGCCTCCAGCTGAGGGCTGTTGCGGGCTGCATTCCAGCCATCGGCGGTGAGGTAGTAGATGTCCTCCTGCCCGGCCGCCATGCGGCCGATGTACTCGTCCAGCGACACCAGCTGCCCGGGGCTTTCGCTGCGGGTGGAGGCAAAGCGCAGCAGCTTGAGCACACGCTCGCGGTTGCCGGCGTCCTCGGCCACGCCCTCCTTCAGCGTGGCGCCGAACTCGCGCCAGAAGCCGGCGTACTTCTCCGGCTCGTCCCTGGCCAGCCTGTCGAGCAGGTCGAGCACGCGACGGGTCAGCGCGCCCTTGATGCGCTCGACCTGGCGGCTTTCCTGCAGGATCTCGCGGCTGACATTGAGCGGCAGATCGTCGGAATCGACCACGCCGCGCACGAAGCGCAAATAAGCCGGCAGCATCTGCGCGCTGGCGTCCATGATGAAGACGCGCTTGATGTAGAGCTTGAGCCCCTTGCGTTCGTCGCGGGAGAACTGGAAGTCGAACGGCGCCCGCGCCGGCACGTACAGCAGACAGGTGAAGTTCTGATTGCCCTCGACGCGATGATGCGCCCACGCCAGCGCCTCGCCGAAATCATGCGCCACGTGCTTGTAGAAGCTCTGATAGTCGCTGTCGGTCAGCTCGTTCTTCGGCCGCATCCACAGCGCCGAAGCCTGGTTGACCGTCTCCATTTCGTCGCTGTCCGGCTTGCGCATGCGGATCGGGAATCCGATGTGGTCCGAGTAGGTCCGGATCAGCGAGCGAAGCTTCCACTCGTCGAGGTAGCCGTCCTCGCCCTCGCGCAGATGCAGCGTGACGGTGGTGCCCCGCGGCGCGTCTTCCGGGCCTTCGGAGACGGTGAACTGGCCGTCGCCGGTCGATTCCCACACGAACGCCTCGGACGCACCGGCCTTGCGCGAGGTCACCGTCACCCGGTCGGCGACGATGAAGGCCGAATAGAAGCCGACACCGAACTGGCCGATCAGGCTCAGATCGGCCTTCCGCCCTTCGGCGATGGCCTCCAGAAACCTGCGCGTGCCCGAGCGCGCCACCGTGCCCAGGTTCTCGATCAGTTCCTGCTTGCTCATGCCGATGCCGGTATCGCGCACGCTCAGGGTGCGGGCCGCCTTGTCGGCATGGATCTCGATCTTCAGGCCGGGCTCGTCGCCGTACAGCCCCGGATCCTGCAGCGCCTCGAAGCGCAGCTTGTCGCAGGCGTCGGAGGCATTGGACACCAGCTCGCGCAGGAAGATGTCCTTGTTCGAGTACATCGAATGGATGACGAGCTGCAGCACCTGCTGCACCTCGGCCTGGAAATGATGGGTTTCGGTCGCAGTCATCGCTCGATCCCTGGTCGATGGGCGGATGCGGCGGAGATGGTGTGCGCGGCCGGCGCTTTCAAGCGCCCACGGGACCGGCGCTGGGCAGGGGCCGGCGTGCTCGTCGGCGATCCGCGCCTGCCTCCCACGGTCGGTCGCCCTTCCGCAGTTGCGCTTCGCTTCGCTCACTGTGGCCAGCTCACGGGAGGACTTGCACCTCCAAGAGTGCGCCCGTGCCGGGCGCACAAAAACGAACGGCCGGCGGGTCGCCCGCCGGCCGTCATCGAACGCGTCACGTCCGGATCATCCGGATTACTTGACCACTTCCAGCAGCTCGACCTCGAACACCAGCGTCTGGTTGGGGCCGATCGGGCCCGGCGTGCCGCGATCGCCGTAGGCCAGGTTGCCGGGAATCCAGAACTTGTATTTGGCACCGACCGGCATCAACTGCACGCCCTCGGTCCAGCCCGGGATGACCTGGTTGAGCGCGAACTGCGCCGGCTGGCCGCGATCGTACGAGCTGTCGAACTTGGTGCCGTCCAGCAGCGTGCCGGCGTAGTGCACCCGCACGGTGTCGGTGGCAGTCGGCCTGGGACCGTTGCCTTGGCGGATCACCTGATACTGCAGCCCCGAAGCGGTGGTCTGTACGCCCGGCTTGTCCTTGTTGGCGGCAAGGAAAGCCTCGCCTTCGCGCAGGTTCTTCTCCGCCAGCGCCTGCTGCTCGGCGGCCTGCTTCTGCTGCAGCTTCTGCATGAAGGCGGCGCGCACGGCCTCGCCTTCCTCATCGGTCATCAGCGGCTTGCCGCCGGCGAGCACGGTCTGGATCGCCTGCGCCAGCACGGCCGGATCCAGCTCGTCCCGGATCGGCGTCAGCGAGCGGGCGACATCCATGCCGACCATGTAGCTGACCTTGTCTTTTTCGGTTTCCAGCTTGTCCTTGGCGAACGCGGTACCGGCAGCGAGGGCGGCGGTCACGGCCAGCGCCGTCGCGCTGTGACGCAGAAACGACTTCATGTGGGGAATTCTCCTGGGGATGGGCGCCGGTATCCGCCCGGCGCGGGCGTGATGTATTGTCGCGGTCCGCATCGACCGGAGCAAACGCAGACGGATTGGACGCCGCCGCGCGGCACCGGTCCCGCGCCGCCCACGCCGGGTTCAGGCGCCGGTCGGTTACGACTCGAAAACCCGCGGACGGGCATGGCGTGCCCGACCCGCGATCGGCCACCGGCCACCGACCGGCGGCCCGCACAGAGCCGGGAGAATCCCCGGGCCTCAGGACCCGGGGGCCGGCGCCGCCAGCAGGCGCTCGATCTCGCCGACCAGCCCGGCGTCGTCGGGCGCGGTGCGGCTGCCGAAGCTGCCCACCACCCGGCCCTCGCGGTCGATCAGGTACTTGTGGAAATTCCAGGCCGGCGCCTGACCGGTTTCGGCCGCCAGCCGCCGGTACAGGGCCGTGGCCTCGCGGCCTTTGACATGCACCTTCTCGAACATCGGGAACTTCACGCCATAGGTGAGCGTGCAGAACTCCCGGATTTCCTCTTCGGTTCCCGGCTCCTGGCCCATGAAGTCGTTGGAGGGGAATCCCACGACCGAGAAGCCGCGATCGCGGTACTTCTGGTGCAGGGCTTCCAGGCCCTCGTACTGCGGCGTGAAGCCACACTTGCTGGCGGTGTTGACCACCAGCAGCACCTGGCCGGCGAAGCGTTCGGCCAGGTTCACCCGCTCCTGGCCGGCCAGCGGCCGGTATTCGAGGTCGAGCAGCGTCCCGCCAGCGAGCGCCGGGGAGGCGGCCAACAGCCCGACCACCATGGAAAAAACCATTTTTTTCAATGAGCTGCGCATTTTCGTGTCCTGCTGGGTCGAAGGGATGCGGGATCCGCGAAGCGGGCCATGACTTCAGTTTGCCTGCCTGGACGTGCAGAGGGTGTTGACCGAAGCCGTTTAGGTGTTATACTTACATACAACACCGGCTCGCACAGACAGCGATCGGCGTATCCCCGAGGGAGAAAGCCATGCACACCCGCCCCACAAGCATCCTGGCCGCCCTGGTCGCCATCGCCGCCTTCGCGGTCGTTGCCGTCCTGACCGGCGGCCGGCCGGTGGTCGGCGCCGCCTCCGGTGGCACCGAACCTTCCGACAGCGTACTGGAAACCGTGGAGCTTGCCCGCGAGCGGCTCGGGCAGGTCGAACTGCGCGGCCGTCAGAGCCTGCGCCTGCAGCTGACCATGCCCTATTTCTCGTTCGGCGGCCGGCAACCGCGCCAGGAGACCTGATCCATGACCGTCACCTGGAACGACACCACGCCGATCTACCTGCAACTGAAGGAGCGCGTGGTCGCGATGATCCTCGACGGGGTGCTCAAGCCCGGCGATGCCCTGCCCTCGGTGCGGCAGGTCGCGGCCGATTTCCAGCTGAACCCGATCACCGTCTCCCGCGCCTATCAGGAGCTGGTGGACGAATCACTGGTCGAGAAACGAAGGGGACTGGGCATGTACGTCAACGACGGCGCACGCGAGAAACTGCTCTCCAGCGAGCGCGAACGCTTCCTGCACGAGGAATGGCCGATGGTGGTCGAGCGCATCCGGCGCCTCGGCCTGCGCATGGACGAGCTGGTGCAAGCGGCCGAACGGGCCGGGGAGAAGGCGTGATGAGCGCCGTCGTCTCCGCCCGCGGCCTGAGCAAGCGCTACCGGAACAAGATCGCGCTGGACCGCGTCGATTTCGACATCGCGCCCGGCCGCATCCTCGGCCTGATCGGCCCCAACGGCGCCGGCAAGACCACCGCGCTCAAGGCGATCCTCGGGCTGATCCCCTTCGAGGGCGAGCTCAAGGTGCTCGGTTACGACCCGCGCACGCAGCGCGACGCGCTGATGCGCGAGGTCTGCTTCATCGCCGATGTCGCCGTGCTGCCGCGCTGGATGCGCGTGTGGCAGGCCATCGAGTTCGTCGAGGGCGTGCACCCGAAGTTCGACCGCAGCAAGTGCGAGGCCTTCCTCTCCCACACCCAGGTCAAGCCGCACCTGAGGGTAAAGGAGCTGTCCAAGGGCATGATCGTGCAGTTGCACCTGGCGCTGGTGATGGCGATCGACGCCCGGCTGCTGGTGCTCGACGAGCCCACGCTGGGGCTGGACATCCTCTACCGCAAGCAGTTCTACCAGAACCTGCTCGAGGACTACTTCGACCACGACAAGACGATCATCGTCACCACCCACCAGGTCGAGGAGATCGAGCACATCCTCACCGACCTGATGTTCATCCGCGACGGCAGGATCTCGCTGTCGGCGACGATGGACGAAATCGGCGAACGCTTCACCGAGGTGATGGTGCCGCCCGACAAGGCCGAGGCCGCCCGCGCGCTGGCACCGCTCGACGAGCGCCAGGTGTTCGGCAAGTCGGTCTTCCTGTTCGACGGCGTCGAGCGCGCGCGGCTGTCCGCCCTCGGCGAGCTGCGCACCCCCGGCATCGCCGACCTGTTCGTCGCCACCATGAAGGGAGCCTACGCATGAACACCTTCCCCACCCTGCTCAAGCGCGAATACTGGGAGCATCGTGGCGGCTTCCTGTGGGCGCCGGTGATCGCCGGCGGCATCTTCCTCGTCTTCCTGCTGATGGCGATGCTGGTCGGTCAGGCCGGCATGTCCGAGATCAACATCCAGATCGGCGCGCTGCGGCTGAGCGAAATCACCCAGAACCTCGACCCGGCCGCCCGCGCCCGTATCGGCGCCGGCATCGACGTCACGCTGCTCACCGTCGCCGGGCAGATCGGCATCGTGGTCGGCATCGTGGTGTTCTTCTACTGCCTGGCCTGCCTGTACGACGAGCGCCGCGACCGCAGCGTGCTGTTCTGGAAGTCGCTGCCGGTCTCCGACCGCGACACCGTGCTGTCGAAGGTCGTCAGCGCGCTGCTGGTCGCTCCGCTGATCGGCGTGGCCGCCGGCATCGCCACCGGCATCGGCATGCTGCTTCTGCTCGGCGTCTATCTCGCCTTCCACGGCGCCAACGTGTTCGGCCTGCTGTTCGGCGCGGCCAGTCCGCTCAAAGTGGCGACGATGCTGCTGGCGCTGGTACCGCTGCACGCGGTGTGGGCGCTGCCCACGGTCGGCTGGCTGATGCTGTGCTCGGTCTGGGCGCGCTCCAAGCCGTTCCTGTGGGCGATCGCGATCCCGGTCGGCGCCGGCATCCTGGTGAGCTGGTTCGACCTGATGCGCACGCTGTCCCTGCCGGACGGCTGGTTCTGGCGCGACGTGGTCGCCCGCCTGCTGCTGAGCGTGATCCCGGGCAGCTGGCTGCCGCTCGGCAAACTGGAGGACATCAGCATCCGAGGCCCCGAGGATTTCATGCGACTGACCTCGCTGGGCAACGTCTACCAGCTGATGCTCGAGCCTTCGCTGTGGATCTGGGCGGCGATCGGCGCCGGCATGATCCTGCTCGCCATCCGCCTGCGCCGCTGGCGCGACGAAGGCTGAGCCCCGGCGTCCCCTTCCATCGGATACGAGGACACGCACACATGCGCACGCTCTACGCCCTTCCGCTGCTGCTCCTGACGGCGACCGCCGCGCAGGCCCGCGACTGCCGCTTCGAGGCTCCGCGCGACCTGCAACTGGACCTGGCCGGCGTCTCCACCCTGATCGTCGAACTCGGCCGTCACGAGATCCGGCTGACCGGTGCCGGCGATGGCGACGGCATGGTGCGCGGCCGGGCCTGCGCCTCCGCGCAGGACTACCTCGACGACCTGCAGATCGTGCAGGAGCGCCAGGGCGACCGCCTCGTGCTGCGCGCCGAGCACCGCAAGCCGGACCGCAAGGTGTTCGTGCTGTTCGGCAAGCATTACGAGTACCTGACCATGGACGTGCGGGTGCCGGAGCGTCTCACGGTCGAGTTGCAGGTCGGCTCGGGCGACGCCTGGATCGAAGGCGTGGCCGCGCTCGACACGACCATCGGCTCGGGCGACGTCGAGGTGCGCCGTATCGCCGGCGAGCTGCAGGCGCGGGTCGGCTCCGGCGACCTGGAAGCCCGCGACGTCGGCAGCCTGCGGCTGCGCTCGGTCGGCTCGGGCGACGTCACCGTCGAGCGCATCCGCGGCGACGCCAGCGTCGGCAGCATCGGCTCGGGCGACGTGGCCCTGCGCGAGGTCGGGGGCAACGTCGAGGTCGGCTCGATCGGTTCCGGCGATCTGGTGCTGCGCGGCGTACGCGGCAGCGTGAGCGTGGACTCGCTCGGCTCGGGCGACATCTCCGCCCGCGACGTGGACGGGGACTTCAGGCTGCGCAGCAAGGGCAGCGGCGACGTCTCGCTCGCCGGCATCGGCGGCCAGACGCTGTTGCCGCGCAAGCGGTGAGATCCGGAAACCGGAAAGAGCATCGAACCCTGGCCGTCCCGGCGCAAGCCGGGATGACCGCGAAGACGCAACGGCGGCCGGATGGCTCCCGGTTGACCAAGGTCAAGCCGTTCCGCGCCGTCACGGGCCACCCTTGGGTGGCCCGTTTCCATGTCCCGCATCCCGCATGTCGCGCGCCTGGACCCATGACGCCATCGCCCGCATCGAGGCCGACTTCCGGCGCTCGGCCGACACCCACCTGATCCGGCTCGACCTGCCGGCCTTCCCAGGCATCCCGCTCTACCTCAAGGACGAGAGCGTCCACCCGACCGGCAGCCTCAAGCACCGGCTGGCCCGTTCGCTGTTCCTCTACGGCCTGTGCAACGGCTGGATCCGCGAGGACCGCCCGGTCATCGAGGCCTCCAGCGGCAGCACCGCGGTGTCCGAGGCCTACTTCGCCCGCCTGCTCGGCCTGCGCTTCATCGCGGTGATGCCGGAGAGCACCTCGCGCGAGAAGATGGCGCGCATCGCCTTCTACGGCGGCGAGTGCCACACCGTGCCGGGTCCGGGTGTCGCCAGCGAGGCGCGGCGACTGGCCGCGGCGCTCGGCGGCCACTTCATGGACCAGTTCACCTACGCCGAGCGCGCCACCGACTGGCGTGGCAACAACAACATCGCCGAATCGCTGTATCACCAGCTCGGCGCCGAGCCCGACCCCTGCCCGCGCTGGCTGGTGGTGTCGGCCGGCACCGGCGGCACCGCCGCCACCATCGGCCGTTACATCCGCTATGCCGCCTGTCGCAACGAATGCACGCGGCTGTGTGTGGTCGATCCGGAACATTCGGTGTTCTTCGACGCCTTCCGCACTGGCCGGCGCGACCTGCGCATCGACGCCGCCTCGCGCATCGAGGGCATCGGCCGGCCGATCGTCGAGCCATCCTTCGTGCCCGAGGTGATCGACCGCATGATCCGCGTGCCCGACGCCGCCAGTCTGGCGGCGCTGCGCACCATCGAGCGTCTGCTCGGCCGCCGCTGCGGCGGCTCCACCGGCACCAACTTCGTCGGCGCACTGCGGCTGATGACGGAGCTGCGCGAACGCGGCGAACGCGGGCCGGTGGTCACGCTGATCTGCGATGGCGGTGAGCGTTATCTCGACACCTGCTACAACCCCGACTGGATCGCCGCGCACGGGCTGGACCTTGCGCCCTGGCAGGCCCTGTTCGAGCGGGTGCTGCTCGGCGCCCCGTGGTCGCCGCCGGTCGCGCTCGACGAGGCCGGCGACGCGCTCGCGGCGTGTCACTCCCCGTTGTCCAGCGAGGCCCGGTGCTCGACCTTGATCAGGTAGAGATTGCGCAGGTAGATGAACAGGCCCGAGGCCTGGCCGACGATGAACACCGGATCGGCGCGGTGGATGGCATAGGACAGCAGCACCGCACTGCCGGCCAGGCTGAAGTACCAGAACGCCTTGGGCACGATGCTGCGGCGCGCCCGCTCCGAGGCCAGCCACTGGATGATGAAGCGGGCCGAGAACAGCGCCTGGCCGAGGAAGCCGATCATGATCCAGACGGTGGCGTCCTTCATGGCGATGCCTCCTCGGCAGCCGGGTACTCGCGCACGACGGTGCGCCGGGAGCGCCGGATCAACCAGCCCACGCCGCGCAGATCGGCCAGCCCCACCCACAACCGCCCCAGGTTGGTGTAGTTCGAGCGTCCGGCGGTGCGTGGACGGTGGTTGACCGGAACGCTCACCGTCTTCCAGCCGGCACGCTGCATCAGCGCCGGCAGGTAGCGGTGCATGTGGTCGAAATACGGCAGGTCGATGAAGGCCTCGCGCTCGAACAGCTTGATCCCGCAGCCGGTATCCGGCGTGTCGTCGCGCAGCAGCCGGCGACGCACGGCGTTGGCGATGCGCGAGCCGAGCCGTTTGCCCAGCGAGTCGCGTCGCTGCACGCGCCAGCCGGCGAAGAGTTTGACCTCGGCGGGCGCATTCGCGCGCGCGTCGAGCAGCCTGGGAATGTCGGCGGGATCATTCTGGCCGTCGCCATCGAGTGTCACCACCCAGGCCGCCCGCGCGGCCTTCACGCCGTTGCGGATGGCCGTGCTCTGCCCGCTCTGCGTCTGGTGGGCCAATACGCGAAGCTCGGGTGTCCGGCGTTGCAGACGGCGCAGCTCGGCGAGCGTGCCGTCATGGCTGGCATCGTCGACGTAGACGATCTCGAAGGCGAGCCGACCGCGCAGGGCGGCGAGGATTTCATCGATCAGGGGGGCGATGTTGGCCTGTTCGTTGTGAACCGGCACCACCACGCTCAGAACGGGACATTGCTCCATGTCGGGTCCATGGGTAAGGGAAGACTGGAAGGGCGCACTCCGCTCGTCCGGTCAGTGTCCGACGGCAGGCAACGCGATGCCAGTGGTCGCCGCACCGGCCGGCACCGGCTGCCAGATGCCGGGCGAATGTTCGGCGAGCGCGATGTCCGGGCAAGCACGCTGTGGGTCCGGCGCTCCCGGCGTGGACGATACCACCAGCAGGGCATCGGGATGGGCGCGCAGATCGCGGCACAGCTCCTCGCGTGGATCGAACCCCGCCGCGCCCGGCGTGGGCCGGCGGTCGACCTGCTCGACCGGGACGCCGGCATACAGGCGCAGGCCGTAGTGCGCCGGCATGCCGACGAACAGGATGCGGTCCGGCGGACGCACCCCGGCGAGCAGGCGCTCGGCCTCGGCGCGGGCGTCCTTGTGGCTGGGGATCTGCGTGCTCGCGGCCTTCACCAGCAGCACCAGCAAAACCCAGACCGGCAGGGCGATCCGCCAGAACGGCTCGCGGGCCGGGGCGATCGAGGGCGCGAAGCGGCGCGCGAGCAGCAGGCTGATCGGCACCGCCAGCGGCAGCACGTAGAGGAACAGGCGCGAGCGGGCGACGAAGAACACGCACAGCGGCAGCAGCGTCCACAGCAGCAGGAAGGCACGGTCGCGATCCTCGGCCAGCCAGCGCCGCCAGGCCGACGGCCGCCAGGCCATGCGCAACGTGCGCAGCCAGCCCAGATCGACCAGTCCCCATGGAAACACGGCCAGAAACAGGACCGGCAGATACACCTTGGCCGCGCCATACCACTGCGCGTTGCGGTCGTGCACCGGCGTGAACACCCGGTCGAACAGCTCGTAACCGAGAAAGTAACCGAGCAGGACGGGGCGCTGGACGACGATCCAGACGAACCAGCCCAGGCCGGTCACGGCGAACACCGGCAAAGCCGCGGGAGGGAACAGGTGCCGCAGTCCCTGGCGGCCTTCCACCGCCAGCGTCCAGACCGCCATCGGCAGCAGCGGCAGCAGGCCCGGTGGTCCCTTGGTCAGGAAGGCCAAGCCGAAAGCCAGCCCCATCAGGAGCTGCCAGCGCAACGGCCGCGCCGCCTCGCGCGACCGCAGCCAGGCCAGCACCGCCAGCGTCTCGAACAACACCAGGAACCCGTCGGTGCTGACCACGTTGGCCGCCAGCACGGCCAGCAGCGAGCTGCCCCACAGCAGCGCCGGCAGCCACGGCCGCTCGGGCACGAAGTGCCGGCCCAGTGCGTACACCAGCAGGCCGGTGAGCACGAAGGCCAAGGCATAAGGAAGGCGCACCGCCCAGGCATTTCGACCGAACGCCGCCACGCTGGCGGCGATGATCCAGTAAGTCAGCGGCGGCTTGGTGTAATGCTCGTGGTGGTCGTTCAGGCGCGGCACCAGAAAATCGCCGCTGTCGAGCATCTGCAGCGCCACCGCCGTGTAGCGGCCCTCGTCCGACTCCCACAGCGGGCGCGTGCCCTGGAAGGCGAAACCGAGCAGACACAGCATCGCCAGCAGCCAGAGCAGCGCCTGCCGCCCGGAGGGCGCGGGCCTTCGTGACCGGGCGATGCACTCGATGGGCCGGAAGGAATGTGCCATGCGCAGGAAAGGTCGGCCGGTGCCGCCGGGAGGGGTGCCGGAAGGATCGTTTCCGGGCTGTCGGAAGCCGGTCGGAACGAAGTTGCGTGCGGGTTAAACCACGCCGCCCGCGTCGCCTTCGGAAACCAGCGAGGCGCGCAGGTCGAGCACGGCCAGCGTGCCCCGGCCCGGCCCGGTCTCGATGTCCAGCCGCCAGCCCAGGTGCTCGCAGATGCGCCGGATCAGCTCCAGCCCGATCCCGGCGCCGACCCGCCATTCGCCGCGGCGCGCCAGCGCGGCGTAGATGCGGCCGACCTCCTCCGGCGTCATGCCCTGCCCCGGGTCGCGGATCCGCACCACCCCGGCCAGCTCCACCCGCAACTCGATGGTGCCGTGGTCGCTGTTCTCGATGGCGTTGCGCAGCAGGTTGCCGACCGCCACCTGCACCACCTGCAACGGCGCCGACAGCAACGTCGGCGCGAAGGGGCCGGCCTGCAGCCGCAACGCCTTGTCGCGGGTGAGATGCTCGTGGTCGAGCACGATCTCCGGCAGCAGCTCCTCCAGCCGGAATCGCTGATCGACGCTGGAGAGCCGCTTGGGTTCCTTGGCCAGCACCAGCAGCATGTCGATCAACTGCTCGACGCCGCGCGCGGTCTGGCGGATGCGGCGCAGCGGTGCCACGGCGGCGGCCGGCAAGTCGGGACGGGCGGCGATCAGCTCGGCGGCGCCGGCGATCACCGCGATCGGCGTGCGCAGCTCATGGCTGACGCTGTCCACGAATTCGCGCTCGCGGCGGACGAAGCGCTCGTGGCGCTCCAGGTACTGGTTCATCGCGCCGGCGATCGTGGCGATCTCGGCGGGCGCATCGTCGGTCAGCTCCAGCCGCTGACCGCGCTGGTCCGGCCGCAGCGCATCGACCGCCGCGGCCAACCGGGTGACCGGCCGCAACTGCCGGCCGGCCACGACCCAGGCCAGCACGGCGAGCAGACCGGCGGCCAGCAGCGAGCCACCGACCAGCAGCAGCAGGAGACGCCGCTCCTCGCGCTCGAGATCGCTGATGTCCAGCGTGAGATACACCCGCTCGTCGCCGATGTCGCGGACCAGCACGACCACTTCGTGGTCGTCGAGCGCGACTTCGTCGTGCAGGCCGGGCGGCAGGCGTTCCAGCGCCAACGGAAGATGCGCCGATGCGGTTTCACTGAGGGGACGGCGGTACAGGGCCAGCGTCTCGGTCTGTGGCCACTCGAAGCGCGGATCGGCTGCCCGGCGTGTCTGGAAGTAATCCAGCTCCGTTTCCAGCAGCGATCGCCAGACCGTGCGCTCGACCGCTTCGTTGACGATGTAGCCGTGCAGGAAGATCGCCGCTGCCATCAGCAAGGCGTAACCGAGCAGACCGGTGGCGATGCGGGCGCGCAGCGTGCGCCGGTTCATTCGGCGACCTCGGCGTGCTCGACGATGCGGTAGCCCGCCTTGGGGATGGTCTGGATCAGCTTGACGTCGAACGGCCCGTCGACCGCGCGGCGCAACTCGTACATGTGCGAGCGCAGCAGGTCGCCGTCGGGCGGGCTGTCCCCCCACAGCGCCTGTTCGAGCCGCTCGCGCGCGACCACCGCCGGTGAGGCGCGCATCAGTGCCTCCAGCAGTTTTCGGCAAGCCGGGTACAGGCGCAGCGGACGGCTGCCGCGCGTGACCTCCAGCGTCGCCAGGTCCAGTGTCAGGTCGGCCACCCGCAGCACGCGCTGGCGGCCCAGGCCACGGGCCCGTGCCAGCAGTGCCTCCAGCCGGACCTCCAGCTCGGGCAGCGCGAACGGTTTGGTCAGGTAGTCGTCGGCGCCGGCGCGGAAGCCGGCGATCTTGTCCGGCAACTCGTCGCGCGCGGTGAGCATGATCACCGGCGTGTCGCGGCCCAGCTCCTGGCGCAGCTTCTGCAGCAGCGTGCGGCCGTCCATCCGTGGCAGCATCCAGTCCAGCACGATGGCGTCGTAGTCGTGGCTGCCGGCCAGATGCAGCCCGGTGACGCCGTCGGGGGCGGCGTCGAGCTGATGGCCGCGCGCCTCGAAATAGTCGAACAGGTTGGCGACCAGGCTTCGATTGTCCTCGACGATCAGCAGGCGCACGCCGGCAGGCTCCCGTTGCGATCGGCACGATCTTGCGATTTTCTCCAGTTTGCCGCAGCCGGCGTCGGAGCACTGTCGTAAGCCATGCGACACGATTCCCACACCGGCCATGGCAAGCTGTCCGCCGGCCTTTCACCCCGCGCGCCCATGTCCCACCCGCTTCCGATCCGCCTGCCCGGCCTGCTGCTGCTCGCCCTGCTCGTGCTCGGAGCGGGGCTTGGCCTGCGCGACCCTTCGCCACCCGACGAGCCGCGCTTCGTGCTGGCCGCCAGGCACATGGTGGAAAGCGGGCAATGGGTGATCCCCCATCGCGGCAGCGAGCTGTACGCGCACAAGCCGGCCACCTTCATGTGGCTGCAGGCGGCCGCCTACCTGCTGGTGCACGACTGGCGGGTCGCTTTCCTGCTGCCCTCGCTGCTGGCCGCGCTGGGCACGCTGTGGCTGACCCATGACCTGACCCGCCGCCTGTACGGACGGCGGGCGGCGATATGGGCGGCACTCGGCCTGCTGGTGGTGCTGCAGTTCGGCCTGCAGGCCAAGCGCGCGCAGATCGACATGGTGCTGGTGTTCCTGACCACGCTGTCGATGTGGGGGCTGCTGCGCCACCTGCTGCGCGGGCCGGACTGGCCGGCCTTGTGGCTGGGCGGCTTCGCCGCCGGCTTGGGCACGGTCACCAAGGGCGTGGGCTTCCTGCCGCTGCTGGCCCTGATCCCCGCCATCTGGACCATGCGCGACGGTTGGCATGGCGGCGCGGGCTCGCGGCCGTCCGGGGCGCGCTGGTGGGGCCTGCCGCTGGCCTTCGTGCTCGGCACCGCCGTCTGGCTGGCGCCGATGCTGACCGTGGTACTGACCAGCGACGACCCGGCCCTGCACGCCTATGCCCGCGAGATCCTGCTCCGCCAGACCGGCGAGCGTTACGCCAACGCCTGGCACCACATCCAGCCGCCCTGGTACTACCTGCAGGTGATCTTCACGCTCTGGCTGCCCGGCGCGCTGCTGCTGCCTTGGCTGCTGCCGGCCTGGTGGCGGCGGCTGCGCCGACGCGATGCGCGCCTGCTGGTGCTGCTCGGCTGGGCGGTGCTGGTGCTGGCCTTCTTCAGCGCCAGCCCGGGCAAGCGTGAGGTCTACATCTTCCCCGCCCTGCCGCTGCTGTGCGTGGCTGCCGCGCCACTGCTGCCGGGCTTGATGCGACGGCGCGGCGTGCGGCTGACGCTGGCGGGCTACGCGCTGCTGTTGTCGCTGACGGCGCTGGCGCTGGGCGCAAGCGGTCTGCTCGCCGATCCGCGCTGGGCGCAACGGCTGGCGGAGGAACGCGCGCTCGACGCCGAAGCGCTGCGGATGCTGCTGCTCTGGCTGCTCGCGCTCGGTGTCGGCGGCCTGGTCCTGCTCGGCTGGAGCCGGCTGCGTCGCACCGGCACGGCGCTGGTGCTGTTCACCGCGCTGTTGTGGGTCGTCTACGGGCTCGGCCTGGCACCGGCGCTGGACGCCAGCAGTTCGGCCCGCGCACTGATGCAGCGGGTCGGCGAACGCATCGGTCCCGAGGCCGAACTCGGTCTGCTGGCCTGGCGCGAGCAGCACCTGCTGCAGGCCGACCGGCCGGCGCGGGATTTCGGTTTCGAGCGCCCCTGGGAAGACCAGTGGCACGATGCCGCCCGCTGGCTGGGTGAGCAACCGCAACGACGCTGGCTGTTCGTGCTCGACGAGGCACTGGGCGACTGCGTGGACCGTCAGCGCGCCGAGTTCATCGGCCGCTCCAACCGGCGCGACTGGTGGCTGGTCCCCGGGGATGCGGTCGTGCCGGACTGCAGGCCGGGTTTCGCCCCCCGCCCGCAAGGCGATGCCTCGCGCGATTAGCCGCGAAAGCGCCCTCAGCCGATGATACCGCCGCGCGTCAAGGCTGCCGGGTCGAGCAGCCTGCGCAGTTTCTTTTCGTCCAGTCCGGACATCTCCTTCGCCACCTCCAGTACCGGTCGACCCTCCAGGTAGGCCTTCCTGGCGATGGCCGCGCCCTTTTCGTAGCCGATGACCGGATTGAGCGCGGTCACCAGGATCGGATTGCGCGCCAGCGCGTCCCGCAGCCGGTCGTGCCGCACCCGGAAGCCGGCGATGGCGGCATCGGCGAGCCGGCGCGCGGCGTTGCCGAGCAGCCCGATCGACTGCAACAGGTTGTGGGCGATCACCGGCAGCATCACGTTGAGCTGGAAGTTGCCGCTGGCGCCGGCCAGGCTGATGGTCGCGTGCTGGCCCATCACCTGCGCGCAGACCATGCACACCGCCTCGGGGATCACCGGGTTGACCTTGCCCGGCATGATCGACGAGCCCGGCTGCAGTGCCGGCAGCTCGATCTCGCCCAGGCCAGCCAACGGGCCGGAATTCATCCAGCGCAGGTCGTTGGCGATCTTCATCAATGCCACGGCGAGCACGTTGAGCTGGCCGGACAGCTCCACCGCGCCGTCCTGCGCAGCGATGCCCTCGAACAGGTTGCCGGCGTTCTCGAACCGATGGCCGGACAACCTGCCCAGTGCCGCCACCGCGCGCCTGGCATAGCGGGGGTCGGTGTTGATGCCGGTGCCGACCGCGGTACCGCCCAGCGGCAACCGGCGCAGACGTTGCAGGCTGTCCTCGATGCGCACGATGGCCGAGCCGATCTGCGCCGACCAGGCCGACAGCTCCTGCCCGAAGGTCAGCGGCACCGCGTCCATCAGATGGGTGCGACCGGTCTTGACGACCTTGCCAAGCTGGCGGGCCCGGCGGTCGATGGTCTTGCGCAGATGCCGCAGCGCCGGCAGCAGCTGCTCCTGCGTGGCGAGGATGGCGGCGACCTGGATCGCGCTCGGGATCACGTCGTTCGAGCTCTGCCCGAGGTTGACGTGATCATTGGGATGCACCTTGCGCCGGGCGGCGCGCGCGGCCAGGGTGGCGATGACCTCGTTGGCGTTCATGTTCGAGGAGGTGCCCGAGCCGGTCTGGAACACATCGACCGGGAAATGCGCATCGTGGCGACCCTCGGCCACTTCCAGCGCAGCCTTGGCGATGGCCTTGGCGAGCGGCTTGGGCAACAGGCCGAGCTCGCCGTTGGCCTGCGCGGCGGCGGCCTTGATCAGGCCCAGCGCGCGGATGAATGCGCGCGGCATGCGCAGGCCGGAGATCGGAAAGTTCTCCACTGCGCGCTGCGTCTGCGCACCCCAGAGGGCGTCGGCGGGCACGCGCAGCTCCCCCATGGAGTCGCGCTCGATGCGGTAGGTCTGGCTCATGGCAGGCTCCTGCGGCGGCGATCCGGCAAGCATAGCGCCGACGCCGGCACGGCTCAGGGCGCGCGCCCCATCTGCGCCACTTCGGCGAGCAGACCCCAGGAGCGCAGCCCGCGCGGGCCGAGGTGGTGGGACACCAGCCCGCGCATCGCCTCGCGCAGCTCGCGCAGTTGCCCGGGTGGCGGCTCGCGGTCGGCGGCAAGCGCCAGCAGTGCCGCTCCGCTGACGCTGCCGGCGGCGAGCTGGCGATCGCGCAGCGCGCCGTGCTCGGGGTCGAGCCGGTAACGTGCGGCCGGGTCGAGCGGCTCGCCGAGGCTGTCGTGATCGAGCGGCGGCAGCACGCCCAGGGCGTCGAGCAGGTCGCGCTCGAAGCGCCGCAACGTCCATGCCAGCCCCGCATCCCCCAGCGCGGCCAGTGTGCGCCCGTAGCGATCGAACAGCGCCGGCAACGGATCGTGGCGCGGCAGCAGCCGCACCGCCAGCTCGTTGAGGTAGAAGCCGGCCAGCAACGCATCGCCTGCCAAGCCGAGCGGCGCGATCAGCGCCTCGGCGCGGTCCAGCCGCGCCAGCTCGCCGCGCAGATCGAGGTCGGTGCTGACCAGGCTGAACGGCTGCAATGCCGCCCGCAGCGGCTGTCGGCGCGGGCCGCGGATGCCGCGCGCCACCGCACCGACACGGCCATGATCACGGGTGAACAGCTCCACCAGCGCACTGGTCTCGCGCCAGGGACGGACATGCAGGATCCAGGCGGGTTGGGAGGCGATGCGCATTCTCGGGACTCGGGACTCGGGACTCGGGAAAGAACATCGAGGCATCGTCATCCCGGCGAAAGCCGGGATGACGGCAAGGCGTCTCCGCCCTCGGCCCCCTGCCCTCAAGCCTACTCGGCGTAGCCGAACTGCCGCAGCGCCGACTCGTCGTCCGACCAGCCCTCGCGCACCTTGCACCAGAGCTTGAGGAAGACCTTGCGGCCGAACAGTTTCTGCATGCCTTCGCGGGCGCCGGTGCCGATGGCCTTCAGGCGCCGACCGCCCTCGCCGATCACGATCGGTTTCTGCCCGGCGCGCTCGACCCAGATCACCGCGGCGATGCGCAGCAGCTCGCCATCCTCCTCGAAGGACTCGATCTCGACCGTGGTCGAATACGGCACCTCCTCGCCCAGCCGCAGCATGAGCTGCTCGCGCACCAGCTCGGCGGCGAGGAAGCGCTCGCTGCGGTCGGTGATCTCGTCCTCGCCGTACAGCGGCGGCGACTCGGGCATCAGTCCGATCAGCGTGTCGGCCAGCTCGCGCAGGCCCTTGCCCTTGAGCGCGGACAGCGGATGCACGGCGGCGAACTCGCGCTCGCGGGTGTGCTCGGCGATGAACGGCAGCAGCGCGGTCTTGTCCTTGAGACGGTCGACCTTGTTGATCACCAGCACGCAGGGCACGCCGGCGTCGCGCAGGGCGGCGTAGGCCAGACCGTCTTCGTCCGTCCAGCGGCCGGCCTCGATCACCAGCACGGCGGCATCCACGTCGGTGAGCGCGCCGCGGGCGGCACGGTTCATGTAGCGGTTCATCGCCCGCGACTGTTTGGCGTGGATGCCGGGGGTGTCGACCAGGAGCAATTGGCCGTGCTCGAAGGTGGCGATGCCAAGCAGGCGGTGGCGCGTGGTCTGCGCCTTGGGCGAGACGATGCTGACCTTGACCCCGACCAGGGCGTTGACCAGGGTGGACTTGCCGACGTTCGGTCGGCCGATGACGGCGACATGGCCGGCGCGGTAGGGAGCGGGCATGTGCGGATTCTAGCCGAGTGGCCACGCAATGCGTGGGCTCAGCTGTCTTCGAGCAGCGCCAGCACGCGCTCGGCGGCAGCCTGCTCGGCAGCGCGGCGCGAGCTGCCCTCGCCCTCGCAGGCGCACTCGGGCCTGCTCAGTTCGCAGCGGACGCGGAACAGCTTGTCGTGGTCCTCACCGATGGCCTCGATCAGCGTGTAGACCGGCAGCGGATACTGCCGTCCCTGCAACCATTCCTGCAGGCGGGTCTTGGCATCCTTGCCGACCTTGCCGACCGGGAGCGTGGCGATGGCCGGCTCGAACCAGGGCAGCACCACGGCTTTGCAGGCCTCGAATCCGGCATCGAGATAAATGGCGCCGACGACCGCCTCCAGCGCATCGGCCAGGATCGAGTCGCGCCGGTGCCCGCCGCTCTTGAGTTCGCCGGGCCCCAGGTGAAGGCGCTCGCCGATGCGCAGGCTGCGGGCGATGTCGGCCAGCGAGGCCTCGCAGACCAGGTGCGCACGGGCACGGGTCAGGGTGCCCTCGTCGGCTCGCGTCCAGCGCGTGTACAGCGCCTCGGCCACGATCAGGTTGACCAGCGAATCGCCGAGGAACTCCAACCGTTCGTTGTGCTGCGGACCGGCGCTGCGATGGGTCAGCGCCTGCCGCAGCAGTCCGGGGTCGGCGAACCGGTGGCCGAAGACGTCAGCCGCCGCCACCGCGCGTCAGGTCCACGGTCCGGTCGAAGCTGGCGACGAAGTCCAGGTTGTAGAACAACGGGCCGCGCACTTCGTACTTGACGTTGAGCCGATAGCCGCTGGAATCGCGGGTGATCTTGATGTGTTCGCGCTTGACGCTCTCGACGTAGCCGATGTTGAAGCGGCGGTCGAGCAGGTCGCGCACCCGGTTTGGCTCCATGTTGGCGACGCCCGGCTCGGCGGCGACGCCCTTCATGGCGCTGACCACGTTGTAGTACTCGACGTACACAGGCACCAGCCGCATCGCCAGGTAGGCGAAGAAGCCGACCACGGCCATCACGATGATGAAGCCGATCAGGGTGATGCCGCGCTGCTTGGTTTGCATGTTCCCCTTCATGTCGCTCCCCTTGGCTGGGCCACCTGGGCGTGAGCTTAGCGGATGACCGTGCCGATGCGGGAGAAGTCGATCCCGCCGGCGCGGCTGTCCCAGTTCATCCACACCACGAACGCCTTGCCGACCAGGTTCTCCTCCGGCACGAAACCCCAGAACCGGCTGTCCTCGCTATTATCCCGATTGTCGCCCATGACGAAATAATGCCCCTCGGGCACGCGCCAGCTGCCGTCGCCGCGGATGAAGGCCGGGGTATTGTCGCGCTGCAGGATCTGATGCTCGCGCCCGCCCAGCCGCTCGCGCTGGAGCAGCGCACCGGTCATGTCGCGGCCGCTGCCGACGCCGATGTAGCGGCCGACCGGCTCGGTCGCGACCGGTTCGCCGTTGATGTAGATGGTCTTGTCGCGATAGGCGATCTGGTCGCCCGGCAGGCCGACGATCCGCTTGATGTAGTCCTGGCGCGGATTGACCGGGTAGCGGAACACCACCACGTCGCCGCGCTCGGGCTGCCCCAGCGGCACGATCTTGGTGTGGGTCACCGGCAGACGCAGGCCGTAGGCGAACTTGTTGACCAGGATGAAGTCGCCGATCAGCAGGGTGGGCATCATCGAGCTGGACGGTATGCGGAACGGCTCGGCGATGAACGACCGCACCAGCAGCACGATGAAGATGACCGGGAACAGCGAGCGGGCGTACTCGACGACGACCGGCTCCCTGGCCTCGCCCCTGGCCATGCGCGCCGCACGGCGCTTGGCGAACAGCAACCGGTCGAACAGCCAGATGCCGCCGGTCAGGGCCGACAGCAGTACCAGGACGGTGGCGAAATCTACGCTCACGAGTGCTCCTTGGGAGCCGGGTATGGAATACGGAAAAAAAACCGGAAACCGGCGACCGGGAATCGGAAATCGGAAATCGGAAGCCGGAGAGCCCGACGACGGCAGCGCATGCGTGGCGATATGCCTGCCGGCCTCCGATACCGCACTCCCGACTCCCGGCTACTTGTCCACCTGCAATACCGCCAGGAAGGCCTCCTGCGGGATTTCCACGCGGCCGACCTGCTTCATCCGCTTCTTGCCTTCCTTCTGCTTTTCGAGGAGCTTCTTCTTGCGGGTGATGTCGCCACCATAGCATTTGGCCAGCACGTTCTTGCGCAGCGCCTTGACCGTGGTGCGGGCGATGATCTGCGAGCCGATCGCCGCCTGGATGGCCACGTCGAACATCTGCCGCGGGATCAGTTCGCGCATCTTCTCGGCGATCTCGCGGCCGCGGCGGTCGGCATTGGCGCGATGGCAGATGATCGACAGCGCATCGACCTTGTCGCCGTTGATCAGGATGTCCACACGCACGAACGGACCCGCCTGGAAGCGCAGGAAGTGGTAATCCAGCGAGGCGTAGCCGCGCGACACCGACTTGAGCTTGTCGAAGAAATCCAGCACCACCTCGGCCATCGGCAGCTCGTAGCTGATCTGAACCTGGCTGCCCATGTAGTTGATGCCGATCTGGCTGCCGCGCTTCTCCTCGCACAGGGTGATCACGTTGCCCACGTAATCGGGCGGCGTGAGGATGTTGGCGCGGATGATCGGCTCGCGGATCTCCTCGATCCTGTTCGCCGGCGGCAGCTTGGCCGGGTTGTCCAGCGGCATCGTGGTGCCGTCGGTCAGCAGCACCTCGTAGACCACGGTCGGCGCGGTGGTGACCAGGTCGAGGTCGTACTCGCGCTCCAGCCGCTCCTGCACGATCTCCATGTGCAGCATGCCGAGGAAGCCGCAGCGGAAGCCGAAGCCCATCGCCTCGGAGCTTTCCGGCTCGAACTGCAGCGCGGCATCGTTCAGGCGCAGCTTTTCCAGCGCCTCGCGCAGCGCCGGATAGTCGTCGGCCACCACCGGGAACAGGCCGGCGAAGACACGCGGCTGCATCTGCTGGAAACCGGGCAGCGGCTTGTCGGCCGGCGCCGAAGCCAGCGTGAGCGTGTCGCCCACCGGTGCGCCGTGCACGTCCTTGATCGAGGCGGTGAGCCAGCCCACCTCACCCGGCAGCAGCGCATCCTTCACCAGCCGCTTGGGCGTGAACACGCCGACCTTGTCGACCTGGTGGGTACGGCCGGTGGACATCACCAGGATCTTGTCGCCGGGCCTGATCTCGCCCTGCATCACCCGCACCAGCGAGACCACGCCCAGGTAGTTGTCGAACCACGAGTCGATGATCAGCGCCTGCAGCCGGTCGGTATCGCGCGGCTTGGGCGGCGGGATGCGGGCGACGATGGCCTCCAGCACGTCGGTGACGCCCTGGCCGGTCTTGGCGCTGATCGGAATCGCGTCGGCGGCGTCGATGCCGATCACCGCCTCGATCTCGTCCTTCACGCGGTCGATGTCGGCGGTGGGCAGGTCGATCTTGTTGAGCACCGGGACCACTTCCAGCCCCTGCTCCACCGCGGTGTAGCAGTTGGCGACCGACTGCGCCTCCACGCCCTGGGCGGCATCGACCACCAGCAGCGCGCCCTCGCAGGCGGCCAGCGAGCGGCTGACCTCGTAGCTGAAGTCGACATGGCCCGGGGTGTCGATGAAGTTGAGCTGGTAGACCTGCCCGTCGCGTGCCTTGTACGGCAACGACACCGACTGCGCCTTGATGGTGATGCCGCGCTCGCGCTCGATCGGATTGGAGTCGAGCACCTGGGCTTCCATTTCGCGCTCGGCCAGGCCGCCGCAGATCTGGATGATGCGGTCGGCCAGCGTGGACTTGCCGTGATCCACGTGAGCGATGATCGAAAAGTTTCGGATGTGTTGCATTGCGAAGGGCGCGGCCGCCGGCCTGGAGGGTCGTGGTAAACGGGGCATTATCGCACGGCCGGGACCGGGACCGAGCCCGGCCCTGACCCCGGCTTGCCGCGGCGGGTAGGCGCGGAGCCGCCGTGGCGGCCCCGCGCCGATGCGCTCAGCCGTCCCCGCGCGGGGTCACGGCGATGAAGCTGGTCTGGCCGTCGCGGCGCACCAGCAGCATCACCGCGTCGCCGGCCTTCACGCCCTCGGTGGCCTTGGCGAACGCCGCCGCACTGCCGACCGCGGTGCGGCCGACCATCAGGATCACGTCGCCCGGTTGCAGGCCGGCGCGGCGCGCCGCCAGCCCGGTGACCTGCGACACCAGCACGCCCTCGTCGGCCTTCAGGCCGAGCTCCTGTCGCTGCTCGGCGGTCAGGTCCTCCACCACCAGCCCGAGTAGGCCGCCGCTGGCGCTGGCCGGCGGGCCGCCGGCACCGGCGGTGGACTCGGGCGCGCTCAGCTCGCCGAGCACCACGTCCAGCGTCCGCTCCTTGCCATCGCGCAGCAGGCGCAGCTTGACGCGGGTACCCGGTGCGGTGGCGCCGACCAGCGGCGGCAGGTCGCTGGAGCGCAGGATCTCCTGCCCGTTGAACTCCAGGATGACGTCCTGACGGCGGATGCCGGCCTTGTCCGCCGGGCTGCCGGGCACCACGTCGGCAACCAGCGCCCCGGCCGAGCGCTCCAGGCCGAGACTGCGGGCAAAGTCACGGGTGACATCCTGGATCTGCACGCCGAGCTGGCCACGGCGCACGCGCCCGCTTTCCCTGATCTGGCGGGCGGCGTTCATCGCCACGTCGATCGGGATGGCGAAGCTCACGCCCATGAAGCCGCCGGTGTTGGAGAAGATCTGCGAGTTGATGCCGACCACCTCGCCATCGGTGTTGAGCAGCGGCCCGCCGGAGTTGCCGCGGTTGATGGCGACGTCGGTCTGGATGAACGGCACATACTGCTGGCTCTGGTCCAGACTGCGGCGGCCGGTGGCGGAAACGATGCCGGCGGTGACGGTGTTGTCGAGGTAGCCGAACGGCGAGCCGATCGCGACCACCCACTGACCGGCCTTGAGCTTGCTGGAGTCGCCGATCGGCAGGGTCGGCAGGCCGCGTGCCTGGATCTTGAGCAGGGCCACGTCGGACAGCGGATCGCTGCCGACCACCTTGGCCTCGAACTCGCGGCGGTCGGGCAGGCGCACGATCACCTGGTCGGCGCCGTCGACGACGTGATGGTTGGTGAGCACCTCGCCATCGGCCGAGATGATGAAGCCCGAGCCGGTCGAAGTGCGGTCGCGCGGCTGCACCGGCATGCCGGGCTGGCCGAAGAAGCGGCGGAACAGCTCGGGGATATCTTCCTCCGGAATGTTCTGGCCGCGGCGCAGGGCGGCCTCGGCGGTACGGGTGGCCTCGATGTTGACCACCGCCGGGCTGCTGCGCTCGACCAGCGCAGTGAAGTCGGGCAGCTTCGCCGCCTGGGCGACGGCAACCACGGCAAACAGGGACAGCGTGAGGAACGCGCGTTTGATCGTAGGCATGGGGATGCGGGGGAAATGCATGTTCAACGGGAACTCCTTTCCTCGGATGTGGGGCCGGCGGCCGCGGAGACAAGCCGCAGCCGCGGCACGGGAACCATACGCATGGCGCGGCGAAGCGCGACCCAGGTTCCGGCGACGATGCCGGCCAGCGTGAGCGGGTCGTGCGGCCAGCCGCCCGCCAGGGCCAGGCCATGGCCGGCGACAGCGCCCAGCAGCAGGCCGGCCAGCGCGTGACCGTAGCCGGCGAAGGCGGCGCGGCGCAACGCGTCGTCGTCGAGGCTCAGCAGCACCCGGTCGCCCGGCCGCAGACGCAGGCCGGGAGGCTCCGGCAGGCGAAGCTCGCCTGCCAGATCGGCACGGAACAGATCACAACGACCGCCACAGCCGGTGCTGCAGCCGCTGCAGGGGCCGGCCAGCGGCTGCAGATGCAGCTCGCCGGCCGCACAGGCGACGACGATGGCCTCGCGTTCAGCCACCGGGAGCGGAAAGCCGTGACGGTGCCGAACCGGTCACGCCGTCGGCGAAGCGCTCGATCGTCGCCGCCGGCACCTTGCCGATCACGAAAACCCGATGCCCCTCCATCCGCCGCGCCCGCGCATGCACGGCCCCGGCCCGGGTGGAGACTTCACGGACGGGGGCGCTGCCGAGTGGCTCGACATAGACCGAAACGCTGGCCAGTCCATCGCTGAACACCAGGTGCTCGCCCTCGGCGCTGACCTGGTGGCGGCGCAGGGTGAAGCCGGGCGGTGGATCGGCGACGCGCCAGGCGCCGGCAGCGTCCTTGCGCGTCTGCGGCGCGCGGATGGTCGTGGTCTGGCCGGCCGCGCTGGGCCGCAGGTCGGCGGCGGCCGGCGCGCGGCCGAGTTCGATCTCGGTGAAAGCCAGCTGCTCCAGCGCCTCGCCGTTGCCGCCATGCAGCGACACCCGGAGCGGCAGCCCGGTGCCGGTGTCCAGCCACAGCCGGTAGCCATAGCGGTAGCCATCGCGCGGCAGCAGCTCCACCACCACGGTCTCGCGCCCGGCGATGCGTTCGTCACGCGGCCCCAGCCGCACGGCATAGTCACTCAGTCGCCCCTGACGGGCGGCATCGGCGACGGGGCGCAGGCCGGACAGGCTGCCGTTGTCGAACACCAGCGGCGCCGGCGCGGTGCCGATGCAGGTGACGGTGGCACCATCGCGGACCACCTCGCGCGGCTGACCGGTCAACGCGACGATGCGCTCGCGGTCCTCGCGCGCGGAATGAAACACCCGCAGCGTCTCGATGTGCCCACCCTCGACGTAGACCAGCGTGCCCTGATAGTCGGTGGCGGTCAGCGCCTGCGCCATGCGTTCCAGCCACTGCCCGGCATCCTGTGCCGGCGCCGGGGTCGCCAGCGCGAACAGGGACAGCAGGCCGGCACGCCAGCGCATCAGCGATCACCCCCTTCCTGCGTCCAGCCGGCACGGTGCAGCACGGCGCGGCCGCGCGGGTGCGCAAGCACATCGACGTAGGGCGCCAGCTCGCCCAGCCCGCTCTGCCGCAGCAGGGACTGGTGGCGGATGAGATAGGCCTGCAATTCGGGGTCCAGGCCCTGCTCGAAGACGACCGCCTCGGTCGCGAGCACCGGGCCGCGCTGGCTGATCGCCACCGGCTGCGCCGGTGCGGCGAAGCGTGGCCGCAGATCGTATTCGGTCAGATCGGAGGCCGCATTCAGCCGCCCCGGCATCGCCGCGGCGACCTGTTCGGCCGGCGTCGGCGCCGGCTGCGGCGACACCGTGAGCAGTGCCGCCAGCGCCACCGAGGCGGCGATCGCGCCGCCGCCGACCCAGCGCAGCAGCTTCGGCAGACGCCGGCCATGCGGCACCGGCTCGCCATCGAGCGTCGCCGCCACACGCTCGGCGAACCCGGCCGGCATAGGCCGCAGCTCGCTGCGACGCAGGCAGGACGAGGCCAGTTGCCAGCGCTCCCAAGTGGCGCGCAGCGCCGGATCACGCTCGAGACGCCGGAGCAGGAAACGGGCCCGGTCCGGCGGCAACTCGCCGTCGAGCAGCGCGGAAAGGTCGTTCTCGATGGTGTCGGTGATGTCGGTCATGACCGGCCTCTACTGTTCCTGGGGGCGGCGCGCGGAAGCGCCGTCTAGCAGCGGACGCAGCCTGGCGTCGATGGCCTCGCGGGCGCGGAAGATCCGCGAGCGCACGGTACCGATCGGGCAGTCCATCGCCTCGGCGATTTCCTCGTAGCTCAGCCCGTCGACTTCGCGCAAGGTGATCGCCGTGCGCAGCTCCTCGGGCAGTTGCGCCACCGTCTCGGTCACGGTGCGCTCGATCTCCTCGCGCAGCAGCTCGTGCTCGGGCGTATCGGTGTCGCGCAGCCGTTCGCCGGAAGCGAACTGCACCGCATCCACCGCATCGATGTCGTCGGTCGGCGGCCGGCGGCTCGAGGCCACGAGGTGGTTCTTGGCGGTGTTCACGGCGATCTTGTAGAGCCACGTGTAGAACTGCGCGTCGCCGCGGAAGTTCCCGAGCGCGCGGTAAGCGCGCAGGAAGGTCTCCTGCGCCACGTCCTGGCACTCGCTCCAGTCGGGAATGTAGCGGGCGATGAGGGCGCCGATCCGGTGCTGGTACTTGCGCACCAGCAGGTCGAAGGCCGCCTTGTCGCCTTGCTGTACACGTCTGACCAGCGCCTGGTCCAATTCGTTCTCGCCCATCCGGGCCGGCACTCCTGTCGACTCGGCCCGCGGGCCGTCATCAGTGACATCGCGGGCGGAGGAAAGTTCATCCCGGCGGCCAACGGCGTTGACCGTCCGGAAGTCCAGCCCGGATGATACGGACTTTCGCCATACCTGAACGGATGGAACGCCATGTTCGACGGCCTTCGCTTCACCCACTGGCAGCCCGAGCTGCGCCCCGACGGCATCGTCGTGCTCACCCTCGACCGCGCCGACCAGCACGTCAACGCCCTCTCGCAGGCGGTGCTCGACGAGCTGGACCGGCTGGTGGAGCGCATCGCCATCGAAAAGCCCGCGGGCGTGGTGATCCGCTCGGGCAAGGCGGCCGGCTTCATCCCCGGGGCCGACATCCGGGAGTTCCAGGAGTTCGACAGCAAGGGCACGGTGCTGGATGCGATCCGCCGTGGCCAGCAGGTGTTCCAGAAGCTGGCCGAACTGCCCTGCCCGACCGTCGCCGCCATCCACGGCCACTGCATGGGCGGCGGCACCGAGCTGTCGCTGGCCTGCCGCTACCGCGTCGCCAGCAACCACGACAGCACCCGCATCGGCCTGCCGGAAGTCAAGCTCGGCATCTACCCGGGCTGGGGCGGCAGCGTGCGTCTGCCGAAGCTGGTCGGCGCACCGGCCGCGTTCGACATGATGCTCACCGGCCGGGCGCTGTCGGCGAAGGCCGCGCAGGCGATCGGTCTGGTCGACAGGGTGACCGAACCGGCGCTGCTGCTCGACGCCGCCATCGAGCTGGCCAGGCGCGGCACGACGCGGCCGTTCCGGCAGCGCTTCATGGGCTGGGCCACCAACCTGTGGCCGGTGCGGCAGATCCTCGCGCCGATGCTGGTCAGGCAGGTCGCCCGCAAGGCGCGCAAGGAGCACTACCCCGCACCCTATGCGCTGATCGACACCTGGCGGCGCAGCGGCGGTCCGATCGAGGCGCGGCTGAAGGCCGAGGCCAGGTCGGTGGCGAAGCTGGCGCAGACCCCGACCGCGCGCAACCTGATCCGGGTGTTCTTCCTGCAGGAGCGGCTCAAGGGCCTGGGCGGCAAGGAGCATGGCATCTCCCGCGTGCACGTGGTCGGCGCCGGCGTGATGGGCGGCGACATCGCCGCCTGGTGCGCGCTCAAGGGCTTCGAGGTCACCCTGCAGGACCGCGGGATGGAGTACGTGCAGCCGGCGCTGGCGCGCGCCGACAAGCTGTTCGAGAAGAAAGTCAAGGACGAGAGCAAACGCGAACAGACCCGCGCGCGGCTCAGGCCCGACGTGGAGGGCGCGGGCGTGGCCGAGGCCGATCTGGTCATCGAGGCGATCTTCGAGAACCTCGACGCCAAGCGCGCGCTCTACGCCAGGCTGGAAGAGACGCTCAGGCCCGAGGCGCTGCTGGTGTCCAACACCAGTTCGATCCCGCTGGCCGAGCTGCGGGCGGAGCTCAGGCACCCGGCCCGCTTTGCCGGCCTGCACTACTTCAACCCGGTGGCGATGATGCCGCTGGTGGAGATCGTCCGCCACGACGCCATGGATCCGGCCACCGAGAGGCGCCTGGCCGCCTTCTGCCGCGCCATCGACAAGCTGCCGGTACCGGTTGCCGGCACGCCCGGCTTCCTGGTCAACCGCATCCTGATGCCTTACCTGCTGGAGGCGATCACCTGCTACAGCGAGGGCATCCCCGGCGCCGCCATCGACCAGGCCGCGCTGAAGTTCGGCATGCCGATGGGGCCGATCGAGCTGGCCGACACCGTCGGTCTGGACGTGGCCGCCAGCGTGGGCCGGATCCTCGCCGACTTCCTCAAGCTGCCGATTCCGCCCGGCCTGGAATCGAAGCTCGAATCCGGCAAGCGTGGCCGCAAGGACGGCGAGGGTCTGTACAAGTGGGAGAACGGCAAGGCGGTGAAGCCCCCGCTGCCGAAGGGCTACGAGGCGCCCGAGGACCTCACCGACCGTCTGATCCTGCCGCTGCTCAACGAAGCCGTGGCCTGCCTGCACGAAGGCGTGGTCGCCGATGCCGACCTGCTCGATGCCGGCGTCATCTTCGGCACCGGCTTCGCGCCCTTCCGCGGCGGCCCGATCGCCCACATCAGGGCCACCGGCCCCGGCAAGCTCAAGGCGCGCCTGGAGCAGCTCTCGGTCCGCCACGGCGAGCGCTTCCTGCCGCGGCCGGGCTGGGACGCGCTGACGGGTTGAAACGGCCACTCAGGCATCACCGGAAGTTTCCGCAGGCGTGGCGCGGGCCGTGACCGGGAAAGCGGGAAGCGGGAAGCGGGCGAAGAAAAACGGACAGCGCGGGCAGGGCCTCCACGAAGCGATGCCCTCCCTCGTTTCCCACTCCTCTTCACTCCTTGCTTCGCACTGTATCTGCCGCACCTACAACGGCACCCGCTCGACCCACTCCAGGCGGCCGTCGATGAAGATGGCCAGGCGCGCGAAGCGCGAGCCCGGGAAGCGGTACACCCATTCCTCATGCCGCACCGGGCGGATCACCTCGTTGCCGAGGCCGTCGCGGATCAGGATGTCGCGGTAGCGCGCGGTACGCGACTCGGGCGCGCCGCAGCGCAGCACCACCTCGCCCGGCACCGCGCCGCGCATCAGCGCGATGTCGCCGCAGTCGCCACCGATGCTGTGGCGGCCGTAACCGAGCGTATCGATGCGCAGCAGGCGGCCGTCGCGAAAGGTCAGCCGGTGCACCAGCCGGTTCGGGCCGAAGTTGTAGTACCACTCGTCGTGGACCCGCTCGGTGCGGCGTTCGACCGGCCCGCCGGCGCCGCTCACCAGCAGCTCGCCGTAGCTGGCGATCCAGTACGGCTCGCCGCAGCGCTCGCGCACCTGGAAGTCGTAGTCGCCGGTGGTGATCACCCGGGTGCCGCAGCGCATCGCGGCGGCTTCGCCGGCGAAGGCCAGCGCGGTCAGCACCAGCAGCCCGCGGAATGTCGGCAGAAGCCTCATGGCAGCCTCCCTGGAGGGGATGCGTCCACGGTAGTGCCGCCGGCATTAACGGCGGAATAGCGGACGCGGCGACCGGGCACGCCGCGGCCCGCGCGATCCCCGAGACCCGGAGTCAGGCGCGGCACCCCTCCAGCCGCAAACGCTGTCCGGGTTTGATCAGGTAGGCCGGCGCCTTGATGCCGTTGGCCCGGGCCAGCGCCTGCGGGCTGGGGCACTGGTGGCGGCGGGCGATCGCCGCCAGGCTGTCGCCGGCCTTCACCACGTAGGTGCGCCCGCCGCCCGACGGAGCCGCCGCGACGCCCGGCATCCGCGCGGCCGCCAGCTCCTGTGCCAAGCGGCCGCGCGCGCCGTCCACGCAATGCACCTGGTAAGCCGGCACGATCCGTGCCGGCATCGCCAGCTCGGTGCCGGCCGGAATCGGCGCATTCGCCTGGAAGCGTGGATTGAGGTTGCGCAGCACCCGGAACCAGCCGTCGCGGCTGCCCGCGTTGCCGATGCAGATCGCCAGCTCGTTGATCGACATGCTGCGCGCCAGCGCCACCGTGGCCGGCCGGGGGTCCACCGCCGGAAACTCCAGCCCGTAGTCCTCCGGATGCAGGAACAGCCAGGCCGCCGCCAGCACCATGGGCACGTATTCGCGCGTCTCGGCCGGCAGCTGCGAATACACCCGGGCATCCCAGAAGCCGCGCCCGCCGGTCTGCCGGTAGAGCCGGCCCATGCGGCCCTCACCGCCGTTGTAGGCGGCCAGCGCCAGTTCGAGGTTGTGGTTGAACTCGGCAAAGCGGTCGTTGAGGTAGAGCACGTTGGCGCGCGCCGACAGCCGCGGATCGAAGCGGGTGTCGAAGCCGTCCACGCGCCCCAGCCCATAGCGCAGACCGGTCGCCGGCATGAACTGCAACGGGCCGCTGGCGCCGGCCCGCGACACCGCGTGCACGCGGCCGCCGGACTCCTTGGCGAGGATGCCGAACAGCAGCGCCTCGGGCAGTCCGGCCTGTTCGTACTCGGGCCACATCAGGTGGCGCATGTACTGATAGTTTTCCCAGGCGGTGACCAGTTGCGGGCGCATCCAGGTCAGCCACTCGGTGAGCGCGGCCTTGACCGGGCCATTGAGTTCGATGATGTCGCGCAGCTCGCGGCCGTTGAGCAGGTTGATCGATCGCCCGGCCTCGGGCAGGTGTGCCAGCAGCGGCGAATCGCCGGCCGCCTGCAGCAGCACGCCCTCGCCCGCCGTCAGCCCCTCGTCGCCAGCCTCGTCGCGCGTGGCCAGCAGGGCATCGTAGGCGGCGAAAAAGCGCGCACTGTCGCAGCCGGCGGTGTTGGTGCAGGCGATCGCCGCCTCCTGCATGTCGCTGGCTGCCGCGCGCATCGCCTCGCGGCCGGCCTCCACCTCGCCCGCCGCCACCTGTTCGAGCCCGCTGCGATAGCGCTCGCCGGCGGCATCCAGCCGCTGGTAGAGCGCATCCACGGCCCGCCCCGGGGGCACGGTGGCGGTGCGCGGGGCGCCGGAAGCGGCGCAGCCGGCGATTAGGACGACCAAGGAAAGCAACACGTATCGGGACATGGGGGATGGCTGGGAAACGGCGTGCAAGCGGCAGCCTAGCGACCGTCACCGCGGGCCACAACCGGCCTGCGTCACGGCATGACGCGGGCACGTTCTAGAATCCGGTCACCACCCCGGGAGACGCGCGTGAACACCGACCTGTTCCTCGGCAAGTCCGACCTCGGCCACGGCGTCCCGGTCACCCTGCAATCGCGCTATGGCAACCGCCACGGCCTGGTCGCCGGCGCCACCGGCACCGGCAAGTCGGTATCGCTGATGGTGCTGGCCGAGGCGTTCTCGCGGATCGGCACGCCGGTCTTCATCGCCGACGTGAAGGGCGACATCGCCGGCCTGGCCATGCCGGGCACGCCGGGCGAGCGCCTGCAACAGCGCGCCGCGCAGCTCGGGCTGGGCGACTTCCGCCCGGAGGCCAGCCCGGTGATCTTCTGGGATCTGTTCGGCGAACTCGGCCACCCGCTGCGCACCACCGTCTCGCAGGTCGGGCCGACCCTGCTCGCGCGCATGCTCGAACTCAACGACACCCAGGCCGGCGTGCTCGACATCGTCTTCAAGCTCGCTGACGACGAGGGCCTGCTGCTGCTCGACCTGGACGACCTGCGCGCGCTGCTCGGCTTCGCCCAGGAGAACGCCAAGGACATCTCGCAGCGCTACGGCCTGATCGCCGGGCAGTCGGTGGCGGCGATCCAGCGCGCGCTGCTGCGGCTGGAACAGGCCGGCGGCAAGCGTTTCTTCGGCGAACCGGCGCTGGAGCTGGCCGACCTGATGCGTCAGGACATGTCCGGCCGCGGCGTCATCAGCATACTCGCCGCCGACAAGCTGATCCTCAGCCCGCGGCTGTATTCGGGCTTCCTGCTCTGGCTGCTGTCGGAGCTGTTCGAAACGCTCCCGGAGGTCGGCGACCTGGACGCGCCGAAACTGGTGTTCGTCTTCGACGAAGCGCACCTGCTGTTCCAGGACTGCCCGCCGGCGTTGCGGCAGCGCATCGAGCAGGTGGTGCGGCTGATCCGCTCCAAGGGCGTGGGCGTGTACTTCTGCTCGCAGCAGCCCGACGACCTGCCATCGGAGGTGCTGGCCCAGCTCGGCAACCGCATCCAGCATGCGCTGCGCGCCTTCACCCCGCGCGACCAGAAAGCCGTGCGTGTCGCCGCCGAGACCTTCGTGCCCAACCCGGCCTTCAAGGTGGCCGAGGCGATCACCACGCTGGGCGTCGGCGAGGCGCTGGTGTCCACGTTGCAGGACAAGGGCATCCCGACGCCGGTCGAAAAGGTGATGATGGCGCCGCCGCGCTGCCGCATGGGCGCGATCACGCCCGAGGAGCGCGCCGCGGTGCGTGCCCGCAGCCCGGTCGGTGGCCGCTACGACAACGAGGTCAACCGCGAGTCCGCCTATGAAATCCTCTCTCGTCGCGCCGAGCAGGCGGCGGCGACCCGCGAGGCGGCCAAGGCCAGGCCGGAAGCCGACAACACGGCGCAGCGCGGCGGCTGGCTGAAGGACTTCCTGTTCGGCACCGGCCGCCGCCAGGGCGCGATCGAGGCCACCGCCAAGTCGGCCATGCGCACGGTCGGCAACCAGCTCGGCCGGCAGATCCTGCGCGGCGTACTGGGCGGCATGGCCGGTGGCTCGCGCAGGCGCTGAGCCGCGGTTTCCGGTCAGCGCCCGCCACCACCGCCGCCTCCACCGCCGCCGCCGGAAAAACCGCCGCCACCGCTGCCCGAGCTGCTGCCTGGCGGTGTGGCCGAGGACGAAATCTGCCGACTGAGGCCACGACCGAGATCGCGGCTGAGGCTGCCCAGATCGGCGAGACCGCCGGGGCCACGATACCAGCCGATGCCGGCCGCGGCGGTCGCCGCCGCGGCGGCACCGACGGCATGCGTGAACTTTCTCGTCCACGCCTCTTCGACATCCAGCGCCAGCGCGTAGGGCAGCAAGGCCTCGTAACGCGCCGCGTCCAGCCGCGGCGGCTCGCCGGGACCGGACAGTGCCTTGAGTTCGTCGCGCTCGGCCACGCCAAGGTACAGACGCAGGCCCTCGACACGATCCAGCAGGCGCCGCCCCTCGGCGGTGGGCGCGCGCATCAGCCAGGTGAACACCGCATGCGCCGCCACCGACAGGCCGAGCAGCACGGCGATCGCCGCGATGCCGTCGCCACGCGCGATCGCCAGCGCCGCGATGCCATACGCCACCGAGAACAGCAGACCGGTGAGCAGCGTGCCGCCGTTGCCGACGAAGTAATGCGGCTTGTAGTGCCGCATCAGCGCCTTGATCTGTTCGCCGCGGGCGCTGCCGATCTCGCTGGCGTTGCCGCTCGCCAGCTCCACGGTGTCGCCCTTGCGGAACAGCCTTGCGGCGATCGCGCGCTGGCTGTCGCCGAGCACGGCGGCGTCCGCACCCGGCAGGCGCGTGAGCCTCCAGCGGTCCGTGAGCATCCCCTTGTCGCGCTCGATGCGGAGATAGCCACGCACCGCCATGTCGACCAGGTCGGCGGCGAAGCAGCGGTCGTCGTAGGCCATCCGGCGCAGGAAGCGCAGCCCGCCCGGCGTCTTGCCCTCCGGCGGCGCGTACTGCGGAAACACCGGCCCGGGCGCCGGATCGCGACCGTGGTGATGCCAGCGCCACAGGTAGAAGGCCAGCAGCAGGACGAAACCCGCCAGCGCCACCAGCACGCCGCGGTTGTCGTACAGCAGCCAGTACAGGCGCTGGCTGCGGGTAGGCGCGGACACGACGCCCTTGGGAAAGGCCAGCACCAGCGTCAGTCCCTCGCGCGCGCCCAGCGGCCGCGTCGCCCGCCAGCGCGCCACGCCGTCCCCGACTTCCACCACGTAGTCGCGTCCGCGCGCTCGGTCAACGCCGGTGTAGGCCTCGGCATCGAGCTGCGCGGCCGGCACCGCCACCGGCAGGCGCACTTCGGCGGAGAGCCGTTCGATGGCCAAATCCCAGCCGTTGCCGTTGACGTTCCAGTACAGCTCGTCGTGCCCGGCGAAGAAACCAAGCTGGCGTGTGGTCCGGTAGCGCAGGGTGTAGGTGATGTCGGCCGGCACCGGCAGAAACTCGTCGCTGCCGGTGTTCAGCCGTACCCCGTTGCCCAGCCGCTCGGTGAACCACGGCTCGGGCTGGCCGTCGCGCAGCACTTCGAGCGGCTCGAAGTCGACCACGACGCGGTTGCCGAAGCGGTCACGGTAACGGGTCGGGAAGTCGCGGTAGATGCCGCGCCGGATGCTGCGCCCTTCCGCGCGGACGACGATCGTTTCGCTCACTTCCATCGCGCCGTCGGGCTGGATGCGGATGTCGCTGTGGAAGGACAGGATGCGCTCCTGCGCCGCGACCGGCAGCGCGCAGAGCAAGGCGAGCAGGATCGGCCAGCGGCTCATCGTGCCGTCTCCACCGTCGGCGCGGCGCGCGCCTGGTCCGCCGCACGGTAGAACTCGGCCGCCGTGAAGCCGAACGGCCGCGCCAGCAGCAGGTCGGGGAAGCGCTGGATGCCGTCGTTGTAGGCGCGCACCGCGCCGTTGTAGAAACGGCGCGCGTATTGCAGATGATCCTCGACCTCGACCAGGTCTGCCTGGAGCCTGAGGAAGTTGTCGCTGGCCTTGAGCTCGGGGTAGGCCTCGCGCAGCGCGAACAGCCTGCCCAGCGCCTGCTCCAGTGCGCCCTCGAGCTCGGCAAGCCGCGCCGGCCGGTCGGTGGCGACGGCCTGCGCACGCAGCGTGGTCACGCTTTCCAGCAGCGCTCTCTCGTGGCCCGCGTAGCCGCGAACGGCCTCGACCAGCAACGGCACCAGGTCGTGCCGGCGACTGAGCTGCACGTCGATGTCGCTCCAGCCGGCGCGCACCTGGTTGCGCAACCGGACCAGGCGGTTGTAGGTGAGCACGCCCCAGGCCAACAGGACGGCCGGAATCATCCACAGCGCAGCGATCACACAGTCGCTCCTCGGGCCAGCGAAGTGGGCAGATTATGGGTGGCGTGAAGCGGCTGCGGCCACCCTCGGGTATATTCGGCCGCCTCGGGCCGCCCGCGTGCCCTGCATTCAAGAGCCTGAACCGATGTCCGACCTGCCCGCCACGCCCGCCAAGCGCACCGCGATCGACCGCTTCCTCAACATCGTCGAGAAGGGTGGCAACGCGCTGCCGCATCCGGCGACGCTGTTCGCGATCCTGGCGCTGACCGTGATCGTGCTGTCCTGGATCGCCTCGCAGTTCACCCTGATGGTGCACCACCCGGTCACCGGCGCGGAGATCCGTCCGGTCAACCTGCTGAGCATCGACGGCCTGCACCGCATCCTCACCGGCCTGGTCACCAACTTCACCGGCTTCGCCCCGCTGGGCACGGTGCTGGTGTCGCTGATCGGCATCGGCGTGGCCGAGCATTCGGGCCTGATCGGCGCGGCGCTGCGGCAACTGGTGCTGGCCGCGCCGCGCTTCCTGCTCACGCCGATCCTGGTGTTCGCCGGGGTGATGTCGAACATGGCCAGCGAGATCGGCTACGTGCTGCTGGTGCCGCTGGCCGGCCTGATCTTCCAGGCCGCCGGCCGCCACCCGATCCTGGGCATGGCCGCCGCCTTCGCCGGCGTGTCGGGCGGCTATTCCGCCAACCTGCTGCTGGGCACCATCGACCCGCTGCTGGCCGGCCTGTCGCAGGAGGCCGCGCGCATCCTCGACCACGACTACACGGTCAGCCCGGCGGCCAACTACTACTTCATGTTCGTGTCGACCTTCGTGGTGACCGCGCTGGGCTGGTTCGTCACCGAGGTCATCGTTGCCAAGCGTTTCCCGGACGCCGCCACCCGCAGCAGCGACGAGAAGATCGAGCCGATGAGCGCGGCCGAGAAACGCGGGCTGGTCTATGCGCTGGTCGCCTCGCTGGCGCTGACCGCGCTGATCCTGTGGGGCACGCTGCCGGCCGACGGCTTCCTGCGTGACCGCGAGACCGGGGACCTGCTCAACTCGCCCTTCCTCCAGGGCATCGTCGCGATCATCTTCGCCTACGGCGTGGTGGCCGGCATCGCCTACGGCATCGGTGCCGGCACGGTGAAGAGCGACGAGGACGTCATCAAGGGCATGAGCCAGAGCATGGCCACGCTCGGCGGCTACCTGGTGCTGGTGTTCTTCGCCGCGCAGTTCGTGGCGTTCTTCAACTGGACCCAGCTCGGGCTGATCTTCGCGGTGGAGGGCGCGACCTTCCTCAAGGCGCTGAACATGCCGGCGATTCCGCTGTTCATGGGCTTCATCCTGCTCACCGCCACCGCCAACCTGTTCATGGGCTCGGCCTCGGCCAAGTGGGCGCTGATGGCGCCGGTGTTCGTGCCGATGTTCATGCTGCTGGGCTACTCGCCCGAGATCACCCAGCTCGGCTACCGCATCGGCGACAGCGTGACCAACATCATCTCGCCGATGATGAGCTACTTCGCGCTGATCATCGCCTTCTTCCAGCGCTACGAGCCCAAGGCCGGCATCGGCACGCTGGTGGCGGTGATGCTGCCCTACTCCATCGTGTTCCTGATCGGCTGGACGGTGCTGTTCTCGATCTGGCTGGCGCTGGACCTGCCGATCGGCCCGGGCGCGCCGCTGGAGTACATCCAGGCCATGCAGGCCGGCTGAACGAAATGAGCGAGGGCCGCCCCGCCGCGCGCGGGGCGGCCGCACGGGATTTCGAGCATGTCGCGCTGGCGTCCCCCCGCCCCCGCATCCACCCCGATCATCACCCGCGAGGGCTTCGAGCGGCTGCGCGCCGAGCTCGACGAACTGTGGCGTGTCCGCCGCCCCGAGGTGGTGAAGGCGCTCGCCGCCGCCGCCGCCGAGGGCGACCGTTCGGAAAACGCCGAGTACACCTACCGCAAGAAGCAGCTCGGCGAGATCGACCGCCGCGTGCGTTACCTGAGCAAGCGGCTGGAGAAGCTCAAGGTCGCCGAGGGCCGCCCGGCGGACACATCGGCGATCTTCTTCGGCGCCTGGTTCGAGCTGGAGAACGCTGCCAGCGGCGAGCTCGCGCGCTACCGCATCGTCGGCCCGGACGAGAGCGACGGCGCGCGCGGCTGGATCAGCGTGGATTCGCCGCTCGCGCGCGCGGCACTGAAAAAACGCGTCGACGACGAGTTCGAGGTGCAGCTGCCCGGCGGTGTCGCGCAGTTCGTGGTGGTTTCGATCAGCTACGAACCGCCGGACACGGACTGAGCCGGACGCTCAGTCCGACGGCAGCAGGGCCTGCACCCTGGCGATCAGCCCGACCAGCACCTGCCGCTGCACGGCCAGATCGGTCGCCACGGTCAGGTCGGTCTCGCCCAGCGCGGCCTTGAGCGCATGCACCTTCTCCGCATCCAGCCCGAGCACGTCGATGTCGACGCCGGCCAGCGCCTCGCGGGCCGCGATGACCTGCCGGTTGGCGATGCCGAAGTTGCGCTGGTCGAGCTCGATGGCGGCCTGCATCAGCTGCACCTGGGTCTGCAGCAGGCCGATCCGGGCCAGCGCGCGGGCGTTCGCGGCTTCGGCGGTTTCGGCACGGGCCTGGACGGCCGCAAGTTCCGCGGTCAGCTCGCCGACGCGCGTCTGTGGTCCTGCGCGCCCCGTCCACCAGCCGATGGCGAACACGACCACGACGGCGACCAGCACCTTCACCCACCACTGTTTGCGCGAACCGTTCCCGTTACTCATGGCGACTCCTCCGCTGGGGATTTCGTGCCAGAGTCTAAACCAGCTCCGGACCCGGCCCGGCACCCGGCGGGTCGATGCAGTTCGGGCGAGGGAGCGGCGGTGCCGCCCGACACCCGGAATCGACGGCGCGGATGAAGCGAGGGCCTCCGCGACGGGGCCGGCTGGCGTCAGTCCGTTTCCTGACCGGGATCGACCAGCGCGAACAGGTCGTGCTCGTCGCTGCCCATGATCGTCACCTCGGCGAACTGGCCGGGCTTGAGGCCGGCGACGGCGCCGTCCTGGATCTGCACGGTGCCGTCGATCTCCGGCGCATCGGCCATCGAGCGGGCGATGGCCAGCTCGCCGTCGATGGCGTCGACCAGCACGGTCTGCACCGTGCCGACCTTGGCCTCGAGCTTGCCGGCGCTGATCTCGGCCTGGCGCTGCATGAAGCGCGCCAGCCGCTCCTGCTTGAGCTCTTCGGGCACCGGGTCGGGCAGCGCGTTGGCCGCCGCGCCCTCGACCGGTGAGTAGGCGAAGGCGCCGACGCGGTCGAGCTGGGCTTCTTCGAGGAAATCCAGCAGCTCCTCGAACTCTTCCTCGGTTTCGCCGGGGAAACCGACGATGAAGGTCGAACGCAGGGTGATGTCCGGGCAGATCGCGCGCCAGCGTGCGATGCGCTCGAGCGTCCTGTCGACCGCGCCGGGGCGCTTCATCAGCCTGAGGATGCGCGGGCTGGCGTGCTGGAAGGGAATGTCCAGGTACGGCAGCAGCTTGCCTTCGGCCATCAACGGGATGATCTCGTCGACGTGCGGGTACGGGTAGACGTAGTGCAGGCGGACCCAGACCCCGAGCTCGGCCAGCCCCTCGCACAGCGCCTTCATGCGGGTCTGGTACGGCCGGCCGCGCCATTCGCGCTCGGCATACCTGAGATCCACGCCGTAGGCCGAGGTGTCCTGCGAGATCACCAGCAGTTCCCTGACGCCGCCACGGGCGAGCTTTTCGGCCTCGCGCAGCACCTCGTCCACCGGGCGCGACACCAGGTCGCCGCGCATCGAGGGAATGATGCAGAAGCTGCAGCGGTGGTTGCAGCCCTCGGAAATCTTCAGGTAGGCGTAGTGCCTGGGCGTCAGCTTCAAACCGTAGTCCGGCACCAGGTCCAGGAACGGATCGTGCTTCGGCGGCAGCGCCTCGTGCACCGCCTGCATCACGCTGCCGTAGTCCTGCGGGCCGGTGATGGCGAGCACGCCCGGGTGCGCCTGGCGGATCTGCTCGGGGCGCTTGCCCAGGCAGCCGGTGACGATGACCTTGCCGTTCTCGGCCAGCGCCTCGCCGATGGCGTCGAGCGACTCGGCCACCGCCGCATCGATGAAGCCACAGGTGTTGACCACCACCACGTCGGCGTCGTCGTAGCTGGGCACGATGTCGTAGCCCTCGACCCGCAGCTGGGTGAGGATGCGCTCGGAATCGACCAGCGCCTTGGGGCAGCCGAGGCTGACGAAGCCGACCTTGGGGTTGGAACGGGACATGACGGCGCCGCGAAACGGGGGGCGCGGATTATAGCGCCGGCGCTACCATAGGGCCTTCCACCGCGGAGGGGTCGCCATGGGCCATTGGATCTCGCTGGACGCGCCGGCCGGAGGCATCCGCGCCTGGCGCGCCGATCCGCCCATCCCGCCGAAAGGCGTGCTGGTGGTCGTGCAGGAGATATTCGGCGTCAACCGTCACATCCGCGACGTGGTCGACCGTTTCGCCGCACACGGCTACGTGGCGGTGGCGCCGGCATTCTTCGACCACGTCGAGATCGGCGTCGAGCTCGACTACACGCCCGAGGGGGTGGAGCGCGGCCGCGAGCTGGTCGCGCAAATCGGCTTCGAGCGGGTACTGGAGGACGTGGTCGAGGCCGCCCGCGAATTTCAGCATCTCGGCAAGGTCGGCGTGGTCGGCTACTGCTGGGGCGGCACGGTGGCCTTCCTGGCCAACACCCGCCACGGCTTTCCGGCGGTGAGCTACTACGGCGGACGCACGGTGCCGTTCCTGCACGAGCAGCTCGACGCGCCGATGCTGTTCCACTTCGGCGAGCGCGACCCGATCATCCCGCCCGAGCACGTGCAGCTGCACCGCGAACTGCAGCCGCAGGCCGAGATCCACGTCTATCCTGCCGGCCACGGCTTCAACTGCGAGGCGCGCGAGGATTACGACGAGCCCAGCGCGCGGCTGGCACTGGAGCGCACCCTGGCCTTCTTCGAGCGCACACTCAAGCCATGACGAGGCAACGGCCATGAACCACTGGAGCCTGCACCCGCAACTGGCCGGCGACACCCACCCGGTCGCGACCTTCGGGCTGTCCGAACTGCGGCTGATGGACGACGCCAACTACCCCTGGCTGATCCTGGTGCCGCGCGTGCCCGACGCACGCGAACTGGTCGACCTCGACGCCGCCGCACAGGGCGCGCTGATGGAGGAGATCAGCCGCTGCTCGCGCGCGCTGCAGGCGCTGTTCCGGCCGCACAAGCTCAACGTCGCCGCGCTCGGCAATCTGGTGCCGCAGCTGCACGTGCACGTGATCGCACGGCACACCGACGACCCGGCCTGGCCGGCGCCGGTCTGGGGCCGGGTCAACGCCCGCCCGTACACGCCCGAGGCGCTGGTCGAGTGCGTCTCGCGGCTGCAGCGGGCGCTCGGCGTGTGACGACGCCGGCCATCGAACCGCTCGGCGACGCCGCCCTGCTGCTGCGCTGGGGCGAGCGCATCGATCCGGACCTCAACCGCCGAGTGCATGTACTGGCGGCGGCGCTCGACGTCATCCGCCCGCCCTGGCTACTCGACCTGGTGCCGGCCTACGCGACGCTGGCGCTGTACCTGGACACCGCCGCCTTCGGCCCCGCCGAGCCGCCGCTGGCGGCCGCCGAGCGCTGGCTGCGCGCGCGGCTGGCGACGCTCGCCGACCACACGGACGACCCGGCGGCAACGCCGTCGGCACGGTCGATCGAGATTCCGGTGCGCTACGGCGGCGAGGACGGCCCGGATCTGGACGCTGTGGCCCGCGACAGCGGCCTGTCACCGGACGAGGTCGTCGCCCGCCACACGGCCGGCGACTACCACGTCGCGCTGCTCGGTTTCGCACCCGGTTTTCCCTACCTGCTCGGCCTCGATCCCATGCTGGCGCTGCCGCGCCTGGCGACGCCACGGCAGCGCGTGCCGGCCGGCAGTGTCGCCATCGGCGGCGCCCAGACCGGCATCTACCCGCGCGAGAGCCCGGGCGGCTGGCGCATCATCGGCCGCACCCCGCTCGTACTGTTCGACCCCTTGCGCGACCCGCCCGCCCTGCTCGCCCCCGGCGACCGCGTGCGCTTCGTCGCCGTCGACGACGCGGCCTTCGCCACGCACGCACGGGAGCGCCGATGAGCCTGCAGGTGCTGGCCCCCGGGCTGCTGACCAGCGTGCAGGACCTCGGCCGCACCGGTTTGCGCCGCTACGGCGTCGGCACCGCCGGCGCGCTCGACGGCTACTCCGCGCGCGTCGCCAACCTGCTGGTCGGCAATGCGCCGGACACGCCGCTGCTGGAAATCACACTCAGCGGTCCGCGCCTGCGCTTCGACCGGCCGCTGCGCATCGCCCTGACCGGTGCGCAGATCGACGCCCGCCACGACGATGTCGAGCTGCCCGGCTGGCGCCCGCTCGATCTGCCGGCCGGCGGCGAGCTGCGACTGGGCGCCTGCCGACGCGGTTGCCGCGCCTATCTGGCAATCCACGGCGGCCTCGGCGTGCCGCGCCTGCTCGGCAGCGCGTCCACCGACCTGCGTGGCGGCTTCGGCGGCATGCGCGGACGCATGCTCGCCGCCGGCGACCTGCTGCCACTGGCACGCGAAGCAGGGCCCGCGGTCGACACGCCACGCATCCCGCCGTGGTGGATCGCAGCGGCCCCCGACATCGACCTGTACCGCGACGCCCTGGCGCATGTGCTGCCTGGCCGCGACGCCACCGAGCCTGCCGATGCCCTGTTCGCGACGAGCTGGAAAGTCTCCGCCGCCAGCAACCGCCAGGGCCTGCGGCTGGACGGCCCGCCCTTGCAATCGGCCGACCGCCGCGAGCGGGTCTCCGAACCGGTCGCCGTCGGCACCATCCAGCTGCCGCCGGACGGCCAGCCGATCATCCTGCTCGGCGAGGCGCAGACGGTCGGCGGCTACCCGCGCATCGGCCATGTCGCCAGCGCCGACCTGCCACGGCTGGCGCAATTGCGCCCGGGTGACACCCTGCACCTGCGCCCGACCGATGCCGACTCCGCCTGGCGCGCGGCTTGTGATCAGCGCGCGCGGCTGGCCAGAATCGCCCTGGCGGTCGCACAACGGCTGGCCGCCCGCACCTGACCGCCGGCACTTCCCCTACGAGCCAACCCGCATGAAATTCAGCCTCCCCGCGATCATCCTCATCGTCCTCGGCAGCGTACTGTTGCTCGACAACCTCGGTTTCGCCCGCTTCGACTTCGGCCGGCTGGTCGCCACCTGGTGGCCGGCGATCCTGATCGCGGTCGGCCTGAGCATGCTGTTCAAGGGCTCGAAATAGCCGCCGCCCATGAGCCGCCCGCTGCGCATCGACTTCAACTGCGACCTCGGCGAGGGTTGCGGAGACGACGCAGCGATCGCGCCACACATCAGTTCGGCCAGCCTGGCCTGCGGTTTCCACGCCGGCGACCCGCTGCGGATGCGCGAGGCGGTGGCGGTCTGCCTGCGCCACGGCGTCGCCGTCGGCGCCCACCCCTCGTTCCCGGATCGCGAGGGCTTCGGCCGGCGCGAACTGGCGACGACGCCCGAACAGGTCCACGCCGACACGCTCTACCAGCTCGGCGCGCTCGCCGCCTTCGTCCGCGCCGCCGGCGGCCGGCTGCATCACGCCAAGCCGCACGGCGCGCTCTACAACCTCGCCGCGCGCGATGCCGCCATCGCCGAGGCCATCGCTGCCGCCGTGCGCGACTTCGACCCGGGGCTGATCCTGTACGGCCTGGCCCACTCGGCCCTCACCGCCGCCGGCGAACGCGTCGGCCTGCGGGTGGCGCACGAGGTCTTCGCCGAGCGCCGCTACGAGGCCGATGGCACGCTCACGCCACGCGATCAGCCAGGCGCGGTGATCGACTCGCTCGACGAGGCGCTGGCACAGGTGCGCGGCATGCTGCGTGAAGGCATCGTCGTCGCCCGCACCGGCGAGCGCGTGCCGATCCGCGCCGACACCCTCTGCCTGCACGGCGACCGCCCCGACGCCGCCGCCTTCGCCCGCGCGCTGCGCGCGGCACTGGCGGCCGAGGGCATCGCTATCGCCCCGCCCTTCTCCACACCGGACTGAAACCCCATGTCCTACTGGCCGCTGATCGGTGTCGCCTGGGTCGTTGCCGGCTTCGCCCTGCGCCTCAATCCCGCGCTGGTGGTGGTCAGCGCCGGCCTGGTCACCGGCCTGGTCGCCGGCAAGGATCTGCTGGCCGTGCTGGGCCTGTTCGGCGAGGCCTTCACCAAGCAGCGCTATCTCGCCCTGTTCCTGCTGACGCTGCCGGTGATCGGCCTGCTCGAACGCCACGGCCTGAAGGAGCATGCACAGGCGTGGATCGCACGCATGCGCGGCGCCACCGCCGGCCGCCTGCTGGTGGCCTACCTCGGCCTGCGCCAGCTCGCCGCCACCTTGGGCCTGACCAGCCTCGGCGGCCACCCGCAGACTGTGCGGCCGCTGCTGGCGCCGATGGCCGAGGGCGCGGCGGAAGCGTGCATCGGCGCGCTGGACGACGACCAGCGCCAGCGCCTGCGAGCGATGTGCGCCGGCACCGACAACGTCGGCCTGTTCTTCGGCGAGGACGTGTTCATCGCCTTCGGCGCGGTGCTGCTGATACAGGGCTTCTTCGCCGAGAACGGCATCGCGCTCGAACCGCTGCATATCGCCCTGTGGGGCATCCCCACCGCGCTGTGCGCCTTCGCCATCCACACCACCCGCGTGCTGCGCTTCGAGCGCCGGCTGGAGCGCGAGGCGCGCGCCATCGTCGCGCAGGCGGCACCGGAGGTGCGTCCGTGATCACCCTGCAGTGGATCTATTGGCTGGCGGGCGGCTACATCGGCTGGCTGGCCTGGCTCGGGCTGCGCGACCGCGGCAACCCGCGCCGCCACACCACGGCCCTGTTCTGGGGGCTGCTGGCGCTGGCGCTGCTGGTCGGCGAGCGGCTGCCGGCGCCGGTGATGGGCGGCATCGTGGTGCTGCTGGCGGTGCTGGCCGGCTTCGGCGGCATCCGCATGGGCCGCTACGACCAGAGCACGGTAGACGAGAAGCGCGCCGAGGCCGCGCGCCTGGGCAACCGGCTGTTCTGGCCGGCGCTGCTGATCCCGGGCGTCACCCTGCTCGGCGCGGTGGTGCTGAAGGATGCGGAAATCGCCGGACAGCGCCTGTTCGGCGCTGAACAGACCACGCTGGTCGCGCTGGGCGTGGCCTGCCTGATCGCCACCTTCGCCGCCTGCCGGCTGACCCGGCAAAGCGCCGGCGCGGCCGTGGAACAGTCGCGCCGGCTGGTCGACGCCATCGGCTGGGCGGCGCTGCTGCCGCTGCTGCTGGCGACCCTGGGCAGCGTGTTCTCGGCCACCGGCGTCGGCGAGGCCGTGGCCGAACTGGTCAAGGCCGGCATCCCGGTGGAGAACCGGCTGGTGCTCGTGGTCGCCTACGCGCTGGGCATGGCCGTGTTCACCATGATCATGGGCAACGCCTTCGCCGCCTTCCCGGTGATGACCGCCGGCATCGGTCTGCCGCTGCTGGTGAACGGCCATGGCGCCGACGCCGCCTCGCTGGCCGCGATCGGCATGCTCTCGGGCTATTGCGGCACCCTGATGACGCCGATGGCGGCCAACTTCAACCTGGTGCCGGCGGCGCTGCTGGAACTGAAAGACCCCTACGGCGTCATCCGCGCCCAGATCGGCACGGCCATCCCGCTGCTGGCGTGCAACATCGTGTTGATGTACTTCATCGTCTTCCGCCATGCCGGCTGATTTTCGTCCCGTGGCAGGGGCTTCAGCCGCGACCGAGTGATGAGGAGCGAGTGAAGAGGAGTGAGGAATGAGAGAAGAGCGGGACTTCGGCTAGCCGATGCTTTCTCTCACTTCTCACTCCTCTTCACTCGTTTCTCGCTCCTGGGGTCGCGGCTGAAGCCACTCCTGCACAAACACAAACACGATGACACCACGAGCCCCACCATGCCCCAACCCACCCTGCTGCTCACCGGTTTCGAGCCCTTCGGCGGCGAGGCGGTCAATCCGTCCTGGGAGGCGGTGCGCGTGCTCGACGGCGAGTCCATCGTCGGCCACCGCGTCGTCGCTGTACGACTGCCGGTCGTCTTCGGCCGTTCGCTGGAGGTGTTGCGCGAGGCGCTGCGCGCGCACCGTCCGACGCTGACGATCTGCGTCGGCCAGGCCGGCGGCCGGCCGCGCATCTCGCTGGAACGGGTGGCGATCAACCTCGACGACGCCCGCATCCCCGACAACGAAGGCCGGCAGCCCATCGACAGCCCGGTCGATCCGCACGGCCCGCCGGCGCATTTCGCCACGCTGCCGATCAAGGCCATCCTCGCCGCGCTCACCGACGCCGGCATCCCGGCCGAGGTGTCGAACAGCGCCGGCACCTACGTCTGCAACCACGTTTTCTACGGCCTGATGCAGGCACTGGATGACGGGATGCGCGGCGGATTCGTCCACATCCCGTATTCGCCGGAACAGGCCGCACGCCACCCCGGCGCACCCGGCCTGCCGGTGGCGATGGCGAGCGAGGCCTTGCGCATCGCCCTGCGCACGACGCTGGCGACGCGCGAGGATCTCCGCGTCCAGGCCGGCGCGGAACACTAGCGTCTGTAGGAGCAACTGTCTTCTTATCCCCCCGTCTTCGGTGCCCAAGCGCGTTGCACCGCCAGGCTCGTGTGCCTGTGGGTCTCTCGCGACCTGGCCGGTGTGTTGTGTTGGGGTTTCGTGCGTCTGTGGGTGTCTCGCGAACTGGCCGGCGCTACGCGCCGGGGTCCCGTGCGCTTGCAGGTTTGTCGCGATTTGGCCGGCCTTTCAGGCCGGGGGTTCCGTGCGCCTGCCGGCGCCCGGGTCACTTTCTCTTGCTTGCCCAAGAGAAAGTGACCAAAGAGAAGGGCACCCCAGGTGCTCGCGCCCTCCGAACATCCTGTTCGGAGGGTTC
>NZ_JACHHX010000011.1 GCF_014202935.1 Rehaibacterium terrae
CAAGCAAAGAAAAGTAACCCGGCCGCCGGCAGGCGGACGGAACCCCCGGCCCGAAGGGCCGGCCAGTTAGCGAGATATCCACAGACGCACGAAACACCCGGCGCGTAGCGCCGGCAGGTCGCGACGAACTCACAGGCGCACAAACCCCAGCGCGTAGCACCGGAGGATCGCGACGACCCCACGAACCCGAGCAACGCCCTCCCCTTGATGTGGAGGGACTGAAAAAGCGGGCGCGGCTGAAGCCGCACCCTGGCAATACGCAAGCCCCAAAACGCCGAAGCCCCGCACAGGGCGGGGCTTCGCAGACCGCAGCGCGGAGCGCGTCAGGCCTTCTTCTTGACCGCAGCCTTCTTGGCCACCGGGGCCTTGGTCACGGCGGCGGCCTTCTTGACGGCCTTGTGCGGACGGGCGTTGCCGTAGCTGGAGGCATAACGCTTGCCCTTCGGGGTCTTCCTGTCGCCCTTGCCCATGGAATGCTCCTGAAAGTCGAAAAGGTGTGGGAACGGGGGGCGTAGCCTACCACCCGCAGGCGGCCGGCCCCAAGCCTGTGGGCGGCGGCCGTCAGTCGGGGGAGTCGCCCGACAGCGCCGGGGCGTGGGACAGCCTGAGGTTGACCACGTGCGCTACCGCCACCAGCAGCGCACCCAGTGTCATCACCAGCGCATGCGGCACGGCTTGGGTGTGCAGCGGTTCGTAGATGGTATCCGCCCACAAGGCCGCCAAGCCGAACAGCAGGATCGGCCAGGCATGGACACGGCGGTGACGGCGATAGCCGAAGGCCAGCGCGGCCAGGCCGAGCACGGTGGCGAACACGGTGAAGATCGATTCGAAGCTCTCCGACCACAGCACGCCCAGGCTGGCGGTCGGCAGGATGGCCAGCATCACCGGCCCGAGCGCGCAATGGACGGCGCACAGGAAGGAGCCACTGGCGCCGATGCGGTCGGCGACGGTGGCGGTGATCGATGTCGGGCTCGGAAGCGGCATGACCTTCGGCCGGGTTGCGTCGATTTCGGAACAGTATAACATTCCCGTTCCGTTATTCTATAACAAAAGCGACGCCCACCATGAACCGCAAGCACCTCCCGCTGCACCCCCTCGCCGCCGCCCTGGCCCTGACGCTGACCGCCCCCGCCCATGCCGGAATCGCCGCCGATGCCGGCGATCCGCATCGCGAGGCGATCCGTCTGGATGCCCTGATCGTCACCGCCACCCCGCTGCAGCAGTCGGTCGAGGATCTGGCCCGTCCGGCCGAGGTGCTGGCCGGCGAGGCACTCGATGCCCACAAGAGCAACTCGCTCGGCGAGACCCTGTCGCGTCTGACCGGCGTGCAGTCCAGCGCCTTCGGCCCCGGTGTCGGCCGGCCGGTGATCCGCGGCCTCGACGGCGCCCGCGTGCAGGTGCTGGCCAACGGCCTGCCGGCGCTCGACGCCTCCACCGTCAGCGCCGACCACGCCAACAGCATCGAGCCGTTCCTCGCCGACCAGATCGAGGTGCTCAAGGGCCCGGCCACCCTGCTGTACGGCAGCGGCGCGATCGGCGGCGCGGTGAACGTGGTCGACGGCCGCATCCCGCAGCGCGTGCCCGATACCGACTCCGGCCTGAGCGGCCGCGCCGAGCTGCGTGGCAACACGGTCAGCGACGAGCGCACCGGCATGCTCCGGCTCGACGGCGGCGGCGGCAACTTCGCCTTCAACGCCAGCCTGCTCAGCCGCGAGACCGACGACTTCCGGATCCCGGTGCCGGCCGAGGCCGGCCACCATTTCGACGACGGCCATGGCCACGGCGAGCGGCTGGAGAACAGCGCGATCCGCACCAAGGCGGCCAGCTTCGGCGCGTCGCTGATCGGCGAGCGCGGCTTCATCGGGGCGTCCTACAGCTTCTTCGACACCCTTTACGGCGTGCCGGGCCACGCCCACGGCCACGACGACGATCACGACGATCACGACGATCACGACCACGACCACGATCACCACGACGAGCACGAGGAAGACGTGCGCATCGACCTGCGCCAGAAGCGGGTCGATGTGCGCGGCGCGCTCTACCAGCCCTTCGCCGGCCACGAGTCGCTGAGCTTCCGCCTCGCCCGCAACGACTACGAGCACGTCGAACTGGAGGACGACGAGATCAGCACCGTGTTCGCCAACAAGGGCACGGAGGGCCGCATCGAGGCGGTGCATGCCGAGCTCGGCGGCTGGCGTGGCGCCTACGGCCTGCAGTACGGCCGGCGCGACTTCTCGGCCGAAGGCGAGGAAGCCTTCGTGCCGCCTTCGCTCAGCCGCGACCTCGGCCTGTTCCTGCTGGAGGAGAGGGACTTCGGCGCCTTCAAGCTGGAGCTGGGCGGCCGCCTGGACCGCGTGAAGATCGACGCCGAGGACGAGCCCACCGCCAAGTTCGATACCGCCAGCTTCTCGCTGGCCGGCAAGTGGCGCGCCGGCGAGGACCTCCACGTCCTGTTCGGCCTCGACCGCGCCGAGCGCGCGCCGACCGCCGAGGAGCTGTACTCCGACGGCCCGCACCTCGCCACCCGCAGCTTCGAGATCGGCGACGAGGACCTCGACACCGAAGTCGCCAACCGCATCGAGCTCGGCCTGCACTGGCACCACGGCCGTTTCGACGCCAAGGCCTCGGCCTACCACACCCGCTTCAGCGACTTCATCTACCTGGCCGACACCGGCGAGGAGGAAGACCACCTGCCGGTGCGTCAGTGGACCCAGGCCGATGCCCGCTTCAACGGCATCGAAGCGGAGGCGACGGTCCGGCTGGCCGAGAACGCGCAGGGCACCTGGGATCTGCGTCTGTTCGGCGATGCGGTGCGCGGCCGTCTGCGCGACGGCGGCGGCGACCTGCCGCGCATCCCGGCCGCACGTCTGGGCGCGGACCTGCGCTGGGAACTGGGCGGCTGGCGCGCCAGCCTCGGCGCGGTGCGCCACGCCAGGCAGGACCGCGTCGCCGACTTCGAGGACGCCAGCGCCGGCTACACCCTGGTCGACGCCCACCTGGCCTACCACTGGGACGTGGGCAACGTCGGCTGGGAGGTGTTCCTGGACGGCACCAACCTGACCGACCGCGAGGCCCGGCCGCACACCTCGCTGCTGAAGGACCTGGCGCCGCTGCCGGGCCGCGCCATCGCCTTCGGCATCCGCGCGCTGTTCTGACCGCATCCGCCGGCGCAGGAACGAAGAAGGGGCCACCGGCCCCTTCTTCGTTTCCGTGTCCATCTCCGCGCCCAGCGCGAGGACTACTCGAAATCGTCCTCGGGGTCGCGCGTGCGCTCGCCGGCGGCCTCGGGGGCGCCGTGCTCGCCGTCCTCCTCGACCGGCGGCTCGGCGTGGCCGGCGGCGGCCTCCTCGACCGCCTTCTCTTCGCTGGTCTCCTCGCCGAGATGGTAGACGGCGAAGCCGGGCAGCACCTGCTGGTTCTGCGCCATGCCGAGCACGCGGCCGAAAATCGGCGAGACGATATCGCGCTCGGTGTTGCCGAGCGGGTCGATCACCCGGCCCAGCCGCTGGCCGCGGCGCACGCGCTGGCCGAGCTCAACGTCGCTGATCAGCAGGCCGCCATGGTCGGCGCGGATCCAGCGCGACTCGTAGAAGATAGGTTGCGGCTCCTGCTCGATCGACTCGGACTCGACCAGGCCCATCTTGTGCATCAGCCGGGCGATCGCGGCCACCGCGGTCTCGATCTCCTCCGGTTGCAGGCGCGCCGGCGCGCCGACCTCGAAGGTCACCGCCGGAATGCCCACCGCGGTGGCGGCGACACGCAGCATGCCCGGGTTGCCCTTGCTGTGCAGCACCACGGTGGCGCCGAAACCGCGGGTGAACTCCAGCACCTCGGGAATGCGCAGGTCGGCGCGCACCTGCGGCAGGTTGCTGCGGTCGAAGCTGCCGGTATGGAAATCGACCAGCGCGTCGCAATGACGGACGACGTTCTCGAAGAAGCTGTGGGCGATGCGCGAAGCGACCGAGCCATAGCGCGTACCGGGGAAGAAACGGTTCAGGTCGCGCCGGTCCGGCAGATAGCGCGAGCCGCGCTGGTAGCCGAACAGGTTGACCACCGGCACGCCGATCACCGTGCCGCTCACCTGCTCCGGGGCCAGCGTGTTCATCACCCGTCGCACGATCTCCACGCCGTTGATCTCGTCGCCGTGGACGCCGGCGGTCAGGCACAGGGTCGGGCCGGCCTGGGCGCCGTGCACGACGATCACCGGCGCGGCCATGTCGTTGCCGGCATAGCCCTGGCTGCCGTTCCAGGTCAGCACCATGCGGGTGCCTGGCAGCACGTGGCGGTCGAGGATGTGCAGCGGCGTGACCAGCGGCGGCGGCACATGAGCCGGCTCGCCACTCTCGCCCGCCGCCTCGTCCCCGGCCAGCGCCTGCCGCGCGGGCGGTGGCACGGGCGCCTCGACCGGAAAGTCCTGCGCGGCGGCGGGCGCCGCGAGCGCGGCCAGCGCGGCCGCCAGCGCGCCGGCCAGTGCGGCCGGACGGAAAATGCGGTGTCCGTTCACTAGGAAGCTTCGCTGCATTCGGCGCAGAGGCCGTGTACTTCGAGGGTCTGCGCCTGCGGCTGGAAGCCGAGCGCGCGGGCGCTGGCCTCCAGCATGTCGGCGACGCGGCTGTCCTCCAGCTCGACCGCGGCATGGCAGCGGTCGCAGATCAGGAACGGCACCGAGTGCTGCTCGGTGGCCGGGTGATGGCAGCCGACGAAGGCGTTGATCGACTCGAGCTTGTGGATGAAGCCGTTCTCGAGCAGGAAATCGAGCGCTCGGTACACCGTCGGCGGCGCGACGCTGCCGTGCACCGACCGCATCCGGTCCAGCAGGTCGTAGGCCTTGGCGGGCCGGCCGGCCTCGGCCACCAGCCGCAGCACCTCGGCGCGCAGCGGCGTCAGCCGCAGGCCGCGCTCCAGACAGACGCGCTCGACCTCGCGGATGAAGCCCTCGGCATCATCGACGTGATGCGCCGGGTCGGTGCAGGCATGGCGGTGCGCATGGCTCATGACCGCATCCTACCGCGCCACGGGCGCCGATTCAGCCCTCGGCGCGCCGGCCGATCAGCGCCAGCGCGGCATCGATCCGGCGCAGCGCCTCGTCGCGGCCGGCCAGATACACGGTGTGATCGATCGAGGGCGACACCTGGGTGCCGGTGATCGCCACGCGCAGCGGCTGGGCGATCTTGCCAAGCCCGATGCCCAGCGCCTGCGCGGTTTCGCCGAGTGCGGCGTTGACCGCTTCCGGAGTCCAGGCCTTCAGCGCGGCCAGACGCTCGCGCACGTCGGCCAGCGGCGCCTGCGCGGCGGCGCCCAGGTGCCTGGCCACGGCCGCATCGTCGTACTCGCGCAGCGGGCGGTACCAGACGCTGGCGCGCTCGGCCATCTCCTTGAGCGTCTTGACGCGGTCGGCCAGCGCCACCAGCACGTCGGCCGGCGCCGGGCCGCTGGCCAGGTCCAGCCCGGCCCGCCTGAGGTGGTACTCCAGCTCCGGCAGTACCATCGCCGGATCACCGTGCTTGAAATAGTGCTGGTTGAGCCAGCACAGCTTGTCCGGATCGAAGCGCGAGGCCTTCTGGTTGACATCCTCGATCCGGAACAGGGCGACCATCTCCTCGCGCGAGAAGATCTCCTGGTCGCCATGCGACCAGCCCAGCCGCACCAGGTAGTTGAGCAGCGCGTGCGGCAGGAAGCCGTCCTCGCGGTACTGCATCACGCTGACCGCGCCATGACGCTTGCTGAGCTTGGTGCCGTCGGCGCCGAGGATCATCGGCAAGTGGGCGAATGCCGGCACCGGCGCGCCCAGTGCTTCGTAGATGTTGATCTGGCGCGGGGTGTTGTTGACGTGGTCGTCGCCGCGGATCACGTCGGTGATCTTCATGTCGATGTCGTCGACCACCACCGCGAAGTTGTAGGTGGGGAAGCCGTCCGAGCGGATCAGCACCAGGTCGTCGAGCTCCTGGTTGCTCCACTCGATCCGGCCCTTGACCTTGTCGTGGAACACCACGCTGCCCGAGAGCGGGTTCTTGAAGCGGATCACCTTGTTGGGATCGTTGCGCTCGGGCAGGTTCAGGTCGCGGGCACGGCCGTCGTAACGCGGCTTGAGGCCTTTGGCCATCGCCTCGGCACGCATCGCCTCGATCTCTTCCTTGCTCTCGTAGGCGTAGTAGGCCTTGCCGGCCCTGACCAGATCCTCGGCGACCTGGCGGTAGCGGTCGAAGCGCAGGGTCTGGTAGTACGGCCCCTCGTCATGCGCCAGCCCGAGCCAGGCCATGCCATCGAGGATGGCCTGCACGGCGGCCTCGGTGGAGCGTTCGCGATCGGTGTCCTCGATCCGCAGCACGAACTGGCCACCGCGACGGCGCGCCTCCAGCCAGCAGTACAGCGCGGTGCGGGCGCCGCCGATGTGCAGGTAGCCGGTGGGACTGGGAGCGAAACGGGTACGGCAGGTCATCGGGCCGGAGTTCGTGAGGTCAAAGAGTGCGGATTCTAGCGGACCGCCGGCAGTCCCGGGGTGCCCGCGCAGGCAGGCCGGTCGTCGAAGCGCGCCGGCGACCGGCGCTCAGTCGCGGACGATGACCGTGATGCGCTCGGAGATCACCGGCGGATCGTGCGGGATATGGGCGTGGTCGCCCAGCAGGAGCTGCAGCGTGTGCCGCCCGGGCGGCAGGCGGATCGTGGCTTCGGTCTGGCCCTGGCCGAAATGCAGGTGCCGGGCATCGTTGGGAATCGGCCGGTCCAGTGGTGGCAAATCGGTATCGATCAGCAGGTGATGATGGCCGGTATGTGCGGCCACCACGCCGGCCGGCGCCACCCCCATGCCGGACAGGCCGAAACGGACGGTGAACTCGCTGTCGACGCTGTCGCCGTCCTGTGGGCTGATGAAGTACAGCCGCGCCTCGGCGGGCGCGGAGCTGCGCGGCAGTCCGGCGGCGGCCACGGACAAGGCGGCGAAGAACAGGCAGGCGGTGAGCAGACGCATGGCGGGGTCTCCCGGAAATGAACGGCCGCGACCGCGCTCCGGAGGGCAGGAACGGGCCGGCGGCCTGCTAATATGCCAGCCTCGCAAGCTTCTCCGCATGGAGTCCCGGATGCTCGAGCGTCTGCTGGTTCTCGCCGCCCTGCTGCTGCCCCTGCCCCTGTCCGCCCAGACCGCCCCCGCCGCGGCCGAAGCCACGCCCGCGCCCGGGCCACGCGTGCTGCTGACCACCACGCTCGGCGAGATCACGATCGAGCTGTACCCGGACAGGGCCCCGCGCACGGTCGAGAACTTCCTGCAATACGCCCGCGAGGGCCACTACAACGGCACCATCTTCCACCGGGTGATCGACAACCTGCTGATCCAGGGCGGCGCCTTCACGCCGGACCTGCGCCAGAAGCCGACGCGCGCGCCGATTCCCAACGAGGCCAACAACGGTCTGAGCAACCTGCGCGGCACCGTCGCCGCCGCGCGCATGCCCAGCGACCCGCATTCGGCGACCTCGCAGTTCTTCATCAACGTGGTCGACAACCCGCGTCTGGACTTCAGCAGCGAGACCAGCGCCTACACCTGGGGCTATGCAGTGTTCGGTCGTGTGGTGCAGGGCATGGAGGTGGTCGATCGCATCCGCGCGGTCGAGACCGGCCCGCAGGAACCGTTCCCGCGCGACGTGCCGAAGACACCGGTGGTCATCGAGCGGGTCACCATCCTGGCGCCTGCCGGCGGCGAGTGAACCAGCCGCTCCGCACCGTGGCCACCCTGTTCGTTTCCGACCTGCACCTGGACGACGCGCGTCCGGAAGCGACCGCCCTGTTCCTCCGCTTCCTGCGCGAGGAGGCGATGCACGCCGATGCGCTGTACATCCTCGGCGACCTGTTCGAAGCCTGGGTCGGCGACGACGACCCGTCCGCGGTCGCCGCCGCCGTCGCCGGCGGCCTGCGCGCCGTCAGCGACCACGGGGTGCCGGTCTATTTCATCCGCGGCAACCGCGACTTCCTGCTCGGGCCGGGCTATGCCCGCCGCTGCGGCATGCGGCTGCTGCCCGATCCCTGCGTGACGATGCTGTACGGCCGCCCGGCGCTGCTGATGCACGGCGACCTGCTGTGCAGCGACGACCAGGCCTACCAGGCCTTCCGCCGCCAGGTGCGCGACCCGGCCTGGCAGCGCGACTTCCTCCGTCAGCCGTTGCCGCAACGGCAGGCCTTCGCCGCCCAGGCCCGTGCCGCCAGCAAGGCCCACATGCAGGGCGTGCGCGAGGAGATCACCGATGTCACGCCGGCCACGGTGGAGGCCACCCTCGCCCGCTTCGGCGTCGGCCTGCTGATCCACGGCCACACCCACCGCCCGGCGGTGCACTCGCTGGTCGCCGCCGGCCATCCGCGCAAACGCATCGTGCTCGGCGACTGGTACCGGCAGGGCTCGGTGTTGCGGGTCGATACCGACGGCTTCGAGCTGGCCGCGCTGGGTTGATCGGCGCGCTTCCGGAGCTTGGCTTGGCTTGTCGGTTTCGGTAACCGGTAGCCGGTAGCCGGAAATCGGAGAGCGCGTGCGAGGGCTGTTCCGATTGTCGATCGAGCCGCCGCAAGCGGCAGCCGGTTACCGGTTACCGATTTCCGGTTACCGGCTCCCGACTCAGCCACCGGCCTCGAACCGCGCCGGCGCGTAGCCGCCGACCTCGAAGGTCAGCGTGCGCGTGCCGCCCTTGACCGGTACCTCGATGCGCATCGTCTTGGCCTTGGCCAGCGCAGCGAGAAAGGCGGCCTTGTCGTCGATGAACAGGGCCGGGTTCTGCGGATCGGCCGCCTTGGTCGCGGCGAAGCGGCGCGGCGCGGCCGCATCGAAGGCGATGCCGACCTGGCAGCGCCGGCAGTCGAACACGTCGGCATCCGGCAGCAGGAAGGTGCTCAGCCCCCATTCGCTGTGCTGGCGCAGCACCAGCCGGATGTTCGGCTGGCCGCCGTCGCTGCTGTGGATCACCGCCGTCTTCTGGATGCCGCCGGCCATCGGCGCGGTCTGGTAGCGCCACAGCGACGCCAGCCGGCGCGCCTCGCGGGCCTCGGCGGCCTGCTGGCGCACCTCGTCGATGATGGGGACCAGTGCCCTGGCCGCTTCGGTAGCCGGGTAGCGCGCCACGATCAGCTCGGCATAGGCGGCGGCGAGTTCGATGTTGCCGTCCTCGCGGTTTTGCTCGTACAGCCGCCACTGCTCGGCGGCCTCGGCCTCGGCGCGCTGCGCCGCGGCGGCCTGCGCCGCCGCGCGGCGCTCCTCCGGCGAGGGACCGCAACCAGACGATGCGATGACGCACCAGGCGAGAACGAAACCGGGCGCGAAACGGTGGAATGTATTCATCCGCCGAGCATACCGCCGAAACACCATTTCGTAGAGCGGCTCTGTCAGCGGATCAGCGCCTCCAGCGCCGTCAGTTCCCCGGCATCGAAGCCGGCAGCCATCCTCGCCTCGTGGTTGAACGGTCCGCGCAGCGCGGCGCGGGCATGCTGCGCGATCAGCCGGGCGAAGGTTTCGTCCGGATCGACGCCCTCGCGTGCGCAGCACCAGCGGAACCAGCGGCTGCCGGCAGCGACGTGGGCCACTTCCTCGCGCAGGATCAGTTCCAGCACGGCCACGGTGCGCTCGTCGCCGAGATGGCGCAGCCGCTCGATCATGCCCGGGGTCACGTCCAGCCCGCGCGCCTCCAGCACGCGCGGCACCAGCGCCATCCGCTCCAGACACGAGTGCGCGGTCTTCTCGGCCATCTCCCACAGCCCGTTGTGCGCGTCATGATCGCCGTAAGCGGCGCCGAGCTCGGCCAGACGCGCGGCGAGCAGCTGGAAATGTCGCGCCTCATCCACCGCCACCCCCACCCAGTCGGCATAGAAGCCGGCGGGCATGCCGCGGAACCGGTACACCGCGTCCCAGGCCAGGTTGATGGCATTGAACTCGATGTGGGCGATGGCGTGGACGAAGGCGATGCGCCCCTCCGGCGTACCCAGACCGCGCTGCGGCAATGCACGCGGGGTGACCAGGCGCGGGCGTTCCGGACGCCCCGGCGCGCCGATCGGCAATGGCGGTGTGTCGTCGGCGGCAGGCGCCAGCTCTCCACGCGCGAACGCCGCGCCGGCGGCGAGGGTCAGCGCGACCTTCTCCTGCGGGTCGCAGGCGTCGAGACAGCGGCGGGCGGCGGCGTGGATCGAATTCATCCGGAGCGGGAGGCGAGAAGAGTCAAGAGGGTTGAGAAGCGAGGGGAGAACGGATGCGTCCGGCGCGATGCCGCTCCCTCGTCCCACTCCTCCGCACGCGTTTCTGCCTTGCTCCGGCCGATTCACGACGCGCGGCGCTTGCGCTTGGCCTCATCGGAACGCTGCTGCCTGATGCGCTCGAAGTAGTCCGGCTCGATGCCGGTGACGTACCTGCCGGTGAAGCAGGACGAGTCGAAGGTGGTCAGCCGCCGCTTCGGCCCCGCCACCGCGTCCTCCAGGTCGGCGATGTCCTGGTAGACCAGCCAGTCGCAGCCGAGCAGGCTCTGCACCTCCTCCTCGCTGCGGCCGTGTGCGACCAGCTCCTCGGCGGCCGGCATGTCGATGCCGTAGACGTTCGGATAGCGCACCGGTGGCGCGGCCGAGGCCAGATAGACCTTCCTGGCGCCGGCATCGCGGGCCATCTGGATGATCTGGCGGCTGGTGGTGCCGCGCACGATCGAGTCGTCCACCAGCAGCACCACCCGGTCCTTGAACTCCAGCGGGATCGGGTTGAGCTTGCGGCGTACGGATTTCACCCGCTCGCCCTGCCCCGGCATGATGAAGGTGCGGCCGATGTAGCGGTTCTTGATGAAGCCCTCGCGGTACTTCACGCCCAGCACGTTGGCCAGTTCCATCGCCGAGGTGCGCGAGGTGTCGGGGATCGGGATGACCACGTCGATGTCGTGGTCGGGCCTGAGGCGCTGGATCTTCTCGCCGAGCTTGATGCCCATCCGCATGCGCGCCTTGTGCACCGAGACGTCCTCGATCATCGAATCGGGACGGGCGAAATAGACGTATTCGAAGATGCACGGCGCGTGCTCGGCCGGCGGCGCGCAGACCTCGGCGTGCAGATCGCCGCGCGCGGTCACCACCACGCACTCACCCGGCCGGACGTCACGCAGGCGCTGGAAGCCGAGGATGTCCAGCGCCACGCTCTCGGAGGCCACCGCGTACTCGAAACCGTCGGCGGTCTCGCGCCTGCCCAGCACCAGCGGACGGATGCCGTGCGGGTCGCGGAAGGCGACCAGACCCAGCCCCAGCACCACGCTCACCACCGCGTAGCCGCCGACGCAACGCCGGTGCACGCCGGCTACCGCGGCGATCGCCGCCTGCGGGGTCAGCGCGTGCTGCTCGGCCAGCTCGTGGGCGAAGACATTGAGCAGCACCTCGGAGTCGGATTCGGTGTTGATGTTGCGGCGGTCGGTCTCGAACACCTGCCGGCGCAGCGCCTCGGTGTTGATCAGGTTGCCGTTGTGCGCCAGGGCGATGCCGTAGGGCGAGTTGACGTAGAACGGCTGCGCCTCGTCCGAACCTTCCGAGCCGGCGGTCGGGTAGCGGCAGTGGCCGATGCCGACGCGGCCGGTGAGCAGGCGCATGTGCTGTTCGCCGAACACGTCCTTGACCAGGCCGTTGCCCTTGTGGATGCGGATACGGCTGCCATCGACGGTGGCGATGCCGGCCGCGTCCTGGCCACGGTGCTGCAGGACGGTCAGGCCGTCGTAGAGCGCCGCCGCGACCTCGCTGGTGCCGACGATTCCGATGATTCCGCACATGCTCTTACTCTCCGGTGGGCGCACGCGGCGCCGGCAGCTCGTCCGCGCCGAAGCGGACGTATTGGGCGGCCGCGTCCGGCAGCCAGGACTTCATCCATTCCGCGCCCCGCTGGAAGCCGGGCAACAGTCGCGACTCCTGCCACCACGGATCGCGCGGCAGCGGAGTGAACCCGAGCAGCAGCACCAGCAGGCAGCCCAGCGCAGCGCCACGCACCAGCCCGAACAGCAGTCCGAGCAGACGGTCGGTGCCGGACAGGCCGGTGCCGGCGACCAGCCGTCCGACCAGCCAGGTGACCAGGCCGCCGGCCACCAGCGCGCCGATGAACAGCATGGCGTGCGCCAGGAACAGCCGCGCCGACGGCGTGTCGATGTGGCCCTCGAACAGCTCCGACACCGGCTTGCCGAACTGGAACGCGACCCAGAACGCGACCGCCCACACGCCCAGCGACAGCGCCTCGACGATGAAGCCGCGCCACAGGCCCACCAGCGTGGACAACGCGACGATGGCGAGCAGGACGATGTCGGCCCAGTTCAGCATGCGGGCAGCGGCGTGCCGTTCAAGGATGCGCCACGACCATGCCGTTCAGCCGGAACCGCTCGTTGACCCGGTCGCGCAGGCGTTCGGCGGCGGCACGGTCGGGCTCGGGGCCGACACGCACCCGGTACAGCGTGCCGCTCTCGGTCTGCACCCGCTCGCTGAAGGCGACGAAGCCGCCGTTGCGCAGGCGGTCGCGCAGGGCGATGGCATCGGCCTCGGTGCGGAAGGCGCCGACCTGCACGGCGAAGCCGGCAGCGACGCCACCGGCGGCGGCCTGCGACGGCGCCGGCGTCGCGGCATCGAGCGCGACGACGGTCGCCGGCACGTCGTCGCGCACGCGCAGCGCGCGCAGGCGGGCCGACTCGGCGCTGGCACGCTGCTCGTAGGGGCCGACGCGCACGCGCAGACCGCGCTGGCTGCCGATCGTGACCTCCTCGGCGTATGCCGGCAGCTGCGAAGCCTTCAGCGCGTCGACCAGCGCGCGCGCATTGGCCTGGTTGGTGTAGCTGCCGAGGTTGACCACGTAGCGGCCACCGGCCTGGGCGGCGTGCAGCATCTCGGCGGCAGGCGGCGTGGGGGCCGGGGCGGCGGGCGCCGGGGCGGCAGACTGTGGCTGCGGTTGCGGCGTGGCCGGCGCGGGCGCGGTGACACGGGCGGTGAGATCGACCGGCGCGGTGGCCGGGTCGTCGGCCAGCGCATCCTGGCGCGGCGCGTCGTCGGCATCGACGGTGACGATGCGGTTCGGATCGTCCGGATCGGCCGCGGGTGCCGCCGGGGCGGCATCGCCGACCGGCGTCGGCGGCACCAGTGGCAGCTCGCGGGTCTCGAACCGGCGATCGGCCGGCGCCGGCATCTCCAGCGGCACGTGGCTGGCGCCGCCGTCCGGCGCCGGGCCTTCGAGCAGCATCGGCAGGAAGATCACGGCCAGCGCCACCAGGACGGCGGCGCCGATCAGGCGCTGTTTCAGGGCGGTATCCATCGAGGGCGTCGGCCGGCGGAAGCGTGGCGGGAATTATAGCCCTCCGCGGCCGGCGAACCTTGATGGACCTTAAGGACGCACCCTTGCCGGAACGACACGCGTGTTCCTACGCACCGGCTTCGAGCACTTCCAGCGCCGCGGCGGCGGTGAAGAAGGAACCGTAGACCAGGATGCGGTCGCCGGCGTGCGAGGCGGCCAGCGCGGCACGCAGCGCCGTCGCGACATCGTCTTCGCGCAGTGCCTGCGCCCCGAGCACCCCGCCGATGCGTTCGGCCAGCCCCCGCGCATCCAGACCGCGCTCGCTGCGCGCCGCCAGCCCGGCCAGCCACCAGCCGGCCACCAGTGGGCGCAGCGGCGTCACCAGGCCAACCAGGTCCTTGTCGGCCAGGGCGCTGAACACCACCCGGGTGACGCCGGCCGCGGGATGCGCCGCCAGCCAGTCGGCCAGCTGCCGGGCCGCCTGCGGGTTGTGGCCGACATCGACCACGACCTCCACGCCATCACGCTCGAAACGCTGCAGGCGGCCACGGATGCGCGCCTCGCGCACGCCGCGGGCGAAGGCGGTGTCCGGCAGCTCGTCGGGCAGCGCGCGCAGCGCGGCGATGGCGGTGGCGGCATTGGCGAGCTGCACCGGTGCGGCCAGCCCCGGATACGGCAGGCTAAGCTCGCAGCCCGGCTCGCGCCAGACCCAGTGATCGTCGAAGCGGTCCACCAGGTAGTCGCAGCCGGCGCGGATGGCGAAGGCGCCGATCCGGTAGGCGTGGCCGAGCACGCTCGACGGCGGATCGGCCTCGCCCAGCACCGCCGGCAGGCCGGGACGCAGGATGCCGGCCTTCTCCATGCCGATGGCCTCGCGCTCGGCGCCGAGCCAGTCCTGGTGGTCGAGGTCGACAGTGGTGATCACGGCGACATCGGGATCGACGATGTTCACCGCGTCGAGCCGGCCGCCGAGGCCGACTTCCAGCACGGCCAGATCCAGGTCGGCGCCGGCGAACACCGCCAGCGCCGCCAACGTGCCGAATTCGAAATAGGTCAGCGGAGTGTCGCCGCGCGCCGCCTCGACCCGCTCGAACGCCGCCACCAGCGCGGCGTCATCGACTTCGTGGCCATCCACCCGCACGCGCTCGTTGTAGCGCAGCAGGTGCGGCGAGGTGTAGGCACCCACCCGCCAGCCGGCGGCGCGGGCGATGGCCTCGATGAAGGCCACGGTCGAGCCCTTGCCGTTGGTGCCGGCGACGGTGATCACCCGCCGCGCCGGCCGCGGCAGTCCCATCCGCGCGGCGACCACACGGACGCGCTCCAGGCCGAGATCGACGGCGCGGGGGTGCTGGCGCTGGATGTACTCCAGCCAGTCGGGAAGGGATCGGACGGACATGCGGAAATTCTACGGCCTGCGGCGCGCGGCAAGCGCGGTGCCGGGCGGAAAACGCGAAGGCCGGGATCGCTCCCGGCCCTCGCATTTCCGGCGGATGCCGCGGCCTACTCGGCTGCCCTCACCCCCATCTCCTGCAGCAGGCGCGGGCCGGGGAAGACCTGCTCCATCACCCACAGCATGTAGCGGATGTCGACGTGGATGGTGCGGGTCAGCTCGGGGTTGAACACCCAGTTGGAGCTGACGCTCTCCCAGTTCATGTCGAACACCAGACCGACCAGCTCGCCGCGGGCGTTGAGCGTGGGCGAACCGGAGTTGCCGCCGGTCACGTCCATGTCGGTCAGGAAGTTGACCGGCACGCTGCCCAGTGCCGCGGACGCGCGGCCGCCGAAGGCGCCGGCGCGGATCAGGTCGAGCTGGTTGGCCGGGGAGTCGAACGGATCGACGCCGGTGTCCTTTTCCAGGATGCCCTGCAGGGTGGTGAACGGCGCGTAGTTCACCGCGTCGCGCGGCGAGTAGCCCATCACGTTGCCGAAGGTGATGCGGAGGCTGCCGTTGGCGTCGGGGTATACCGCCTGGCCGATGCTGCGGTTGTAGTCGATCACCGCCTGCAGGAAGGCCGGGCGGTGGCGCTGGTCCTCGCCGGCCAGGCGCCGGCCCTCCTCCTCCAGCCGCAACAGTGCCGGCGTCAGCTGCACGGCAAACTGCAGGAAGGCGTCGTCGCTGGCCTCGATGGCGGCGCGGTCGGCCTTGAGCCATTCCAGACGCTTGCCGGTGTCGCCGAGCTCGGTGCCCGCGTAGGCGGTGGCCAGGCGGGCGTCGATCGTCGCGGCGTCGCTGCCGCCCAGCCAGGCGTCCAGCTCGGGGAGGCGCTGGTCGGCCGGCAGCAGGACGTAGCGCTTGAGCAGGTAGCCGAGCAGGGCGCGGTCCACCGCCGGGTCGAAGCGGCGCTCGAGCTGACGCAGGTGGCCTTCCAGCGTCGCCTGATCGCGCTGCTGATAGCCGCTGGCACGCTCGGCGTCGGGCTTCTCGCGCTCGATCGCGTTGCGGTGGATGCGCTTGGCGGCGTCGAACAGGCCGAGATTGGCAAAGGTGTTGAGCAGCAGATCGCGCTCGGCGCTGGCACGCCGCTCGGCATGGATCCGCTGCAGCGCGGCGTGGGCGTCGAGCGCCGGGCGCGCGGCGCGGCCACGGGTCTTCAGCCAGTCGAGCACCGCCTGCTCGCGCGCCCGCTTGAGCGCACCGGCGTCCATCCGTGCGAAGCCCTCGAGCTGGCCGGTGAGGTTCTTCATCACGTTGTTCCAGCTCGCGTTGAGGCTGGCGTACTTGATCTGGACATCGCGATCGCGCTCGCCGGCCGCGGCGACGATGGCGAGCAGATCGCCCAGCATCGCGATCCGGTACGGATACGCCCACTCGACGTTGTGCTCGAACTCGGCCGCCAGCGCGTAACGGAAGGTCACGCCCGGATAGCCGGCGACCATGGCGAAGTCGCCGGCCTGCAGGCCCTCGGCGGCGATCCTGAGGTGCCGCTTCGGGCGGTACGGGACGTTGTCCTCGGCATACGCCGCCGGCTTGCCGTCGGGGCCGACGTAGGCGCGGTAGAAGGCGAAGTCGCCGGTGTGGCGCGGCCACATCCAGTTGTCGACGTCGCCGCCGTACTTGCCGATCGCGCCGGGCGGCGCGTAGACCAGGCGCACGTCGCGGATCTCGAGCTGCCGGAACAGCCGGTACTGCATGCCGCCGAAGAACGAATACACCGTGCAGCGCACGCCGCCGTCGGCTTCGCATTCGGCGACGAGCGCCTTCTGCGCCGCCTCGATGGCGCGGGCGCGGTCGGCCCCGCCCAGGCGCGGGGTCACTTTCGCCATCACCTGGTCGGTGACGTCGCGGATCTGGTCGATCACGAACACGCGCGCGTTCGGGCCGGCGCTCAGCTCCTCGCCGAGGCTGGCGGCATAGAAGCCGTCCTTGAGCAGATCGCGCTCGGCGGTGGAATTGAGCTGGATGGCGCCGTAGGCGCAGTGGTGGTTGGTCGCCACCAGCCCGTCCGGCGAGACGAAGCCGGCCGTGCAGCCACCGATGCTGACGATGGCGCCGAGCGGGTCGCCGGTGAGGTCGGCGAGCTGGTTGACGTCGAGCTGCAGGCCGCGCGCTTTCAGCGGGCCGGCGATCTCCGGCAGCTGCTGCGGCACCCACATGCCCTCGCCGGCGGCGGCAAGGCCACCGGCGCCGAGCAGCGCCAAGGCCAGAACGGTTTTGCGCATCTGCGATATCCCCCTGTGGTCGGCAAAGGGCCGAGTATATCGGCCACTGCCCGCCAGCCGCCCCATGACTTCCAGCATAGGGCGCGGGACAGACCGACCGCCGGGCGCGACGGAAGGGCCGCGTATAATTCGCACTTTCCCTTTCCGGGGCCCGGCGCCCCCTCAGCGGTGATTTCCATGGCGCAGACGATGAAGGCGCTGGTCAAGCGCGAACCGGCCAAGGGCATCTGGATGGAACGGGTGCCGGTGCCGACCCCCGGCCCCAACGAGGTGCTGATCAAGCTGGAGAAGACCGCGATCTGCGGTACCGACCTGCACATCTACAAGTGGGACGAGTGGAGTCAGCGCACGATCAAGCCGGGGCTGGTGATTGGCCACGAATTCGTCGGCCGCATCGTCGCGATGGGCCCAGGCGTGACCGGCTACAAGGAAGGCGACCGCGTCTCGGCGGAAGGCCACATCGTCTGCGGCCACTGCCGCAACTGCCGCGCCGGCCGCCAGCACCTGTGCCCGAACACCGTCGGCATCGGTGTCAACCGCCACGGCGCCTTCGCCGAGTACATCGTGATGCCGGCCAGCAACCTGTGGCCGATCCCGGACGAGATCCCGTCCGAGCTGGCGGCGTTCTTCGACCCGTTCGGCAACGCCGCGCACTGCGCGCTGGAGTTCGACGTGGTCGGCGAGGACGTGCTGATCACCGGCGCCGGCCCGATCGGCATCATCGCCGCCGGCCTGGTCAAGCACATCGGCGCGCGCCACGTGGTCATCACCGACGTCAACGACTACCGCCTGAACCTGGCCAAGGACATGGGCGCCACCCGCACCGTCAACGTCGCCCGCGAGAACATCCACGACGTGATGAAGGAAATCGGCATCGAGGGCTTCGACGTCGGCCTTGAGATGTCCGGCCATCCGGTCGCCTTCAACGACATGCTCGATGCCATGTACCACGGCGGCAAGATCGCCCTGCTCGGAATCCTGCCCAAGGGCTCGGGCGTGGACTGGGACCGCATCATCTTCAAGGGCCTGACCGTGCAGGGCATCTATGGCCGCAAGATGTACGAGACCTGGTACAAGATGACCCAGCTGGTGCGCGGCGGCTTCCCGCTGCACAAGGTGCTCACCCACCAGATCCACATCGACGACTTCCAGCAGGGCTTCGACCTGATGGACGCCGGCCAGTGCGGCAAGGTGGTGTGCAGCTGGGATTGATCCGCCTGGCAGGCGCGGCCCGCGCCACGCCTGCCGCTCACTGCAGCCCCACCCGCAGCCCCTCGCGCCGCCAGCGCCAGGCGAACACCGCGAACATCGCGGTCAGCCACAGGCCGAGGTTCCACTCGAGGATGTTCTCCAACCGCTCCTTCAGCGCGCGGTCCGCGACCGTGGCGTCGATCGCCACGCTGGCGATGCCGAGCGAGAGCATCCCCAGCGCCACCGTCAGCAGCAGCCGATAGGCCGGCTCGCCAGGCCAGCGCGCCAGCCGCCGCAATGTCGCCATCAGCGCGAGGAAGGTGCCGGCGAAGTACATGTGCACGCCGTAACGGCGCAGCACCTGGTAGATCGCCCCCTCGGTGCCGAGGAAGGTGACATAGACGGCGAGGAAGCCGGCACCGATCACGCCCAGCCACAGCACCCATGGGCCGACATCCGGGTCGTGTCGGCGCAGCCAGCGGTGCGCGGCCAGCCAGAACAGCGCCTGCAGCGTCGCGCAGGGCAGCATCGCCATGCGGAACAGGTCGTTGCCGAGGCCGTGGCGGGCGGCGCGACTGATCGAGGTGCAGCCCTCCAGGTACGGATTGCACAGCGGGATGTAGTCGCCCTGCACCGACAACCACCAGGCCAGGTGGGTGGCCAGCACCGGCAACGCCGCCACCAGCAGCGGCAACGGCCACAGTGGAACCCCAAGGGCGACGCGATCGGCTGCGCTCATGCTCCCGATGCTAACCTGTCCGTGCGGCGACGGTTCAGGCGCCAGCCGGATCATGGGCGGCCGCTGTACCGTCCACACCTCGCCCCGTCGATGTCGCTGTCGCGCCGCCTCCTGCCGTTCGTGCTCGCGCTTTGCGCGGGCGCCCCAGCGCACGCCGAACAGGAACCGGTGCTGCCGGCGGCCGAGCTGGTCGCGCCCGCCCTGCTGGCCGGCCCCGGGTACCGGGTCGAGGCCCGGGCCGAGGTGCGCGGCTACCAGGCGCGCTTCCGCCTGCACACGCCGTGGGGCGAGTTGCAGGCCGAGAGCGTGGAGATGCTGGCGATCCGCGTCGGCGAGATGCCGGCGCTGGAGGCGCTGTACTCGGAAAGCGTCGGCGAAACGCTGCGCGCCAGCGGCCTGGAGGCGGTTGCCGCGCCGGTGAAGGCGATCGCCAACGTCGCCAGCCACCCGGTGCAGAGCGTGGTCGGACTGCCGCAGGGCGTGCTGCGCTACTTCGGCGAGAGGCTGTCGAAACTGGGCGCACAGGCGCGCAAGCTCGGCCACCGCATCGACGAGCGCATCAGCCATGAAGGCTCGCCCTACCAGGAGGTCGACGGCCCGCTGGCCGCCACCCGCGATCCCACCCCGGCCGAAGACCGGCCCTGGTGGGACAAGCCCGCGCGCGAGCTGGGCCGGCTGATCAAGAACGAGGCCGGCTACGGCAAGGCGCGCCGCGAGATCGCCGAGCGGCTCGGGGTCGACCCCTACACCAGCAATCCGCTGCTCAAGGAGCGCCTGGACGCGCTGGCCTGGGCCGCCAGCAGCGGCAAGCTCGGCATCAACCAGGCGCTGGCCCTGGCCACCGGCGGCGCCAGCGAGGTGCTCGGCTACGTGCAGCAGGTCGACCGCCTGGTGCTGACCATGGCGCCCGAAGACGTGCGTGCGCGCAACGAGGACCAGCTCGCGCGCGTATGCGCCGACGAGGAGCTGCGCTACGCTTTCCTGCACAAGGGCACCTATACGCCGACCCTGCAGACCGCGCTGGTCGACCTGCTGGTCGGGCTGCGCCCGGCCGGCGGCTGCGAGGCCTTCCTGGAAACCGCGCTGATGGCGGCGAGCGAGGTCGAGGCGCGCTTCGTGGTCAACAGCCTGCGCCTGCTCGACCACTACCTGCGCGACGAGGCACACGGCGGCCACTTCGTGCCGGTCGGCGCGCTGCCGGCCTACCTGACCCGCGGCGGCGAATTCGTGCTGCCGCTGCCGGTGGATTACCTGAGCTGGACGCCGCAGATCCGGCAGTGGTTCGACCGCCCCGGCATCGGCGACCGCCGCTACCGCACCCTGCTGGTGAGTGGCCGGCTCAGCCCGCGCAGCGAGCGCATGCTGACCCGCCGCGGCTGGAGCCTGGTGCCGCACGTACGCTACGCCGGCGCCCCGCCCTACGTGGCTTCGCCGGTTTCGCCCTGAGCCTGCGTTGGAAAGACGATGCGCATGCCGCGCATCGTGCCCGGCGACGGCCGGGCCACCCATCCCTGCGATTCGAGGCGCACCCGTGCCCGTCAGCGAACAGCCCGCGCAACTGGTCATCGGCGTGGTCGCGCATCGCGACCTGGTCGATGCGGAGCAGCCGGCCTTGCGCGGAACCGTGCGTGCGCTGCTCGAACGCCTGCGGCGCGACTATCCGGGCACGCCGCTGCGCCTGCTGTGCGCACTGGCCGAGGGCGGCGACCTGCTGGTGGCGGAAGTGGCGCGCGAACTGCGCATCCCGCTGACGGCCCCCCTGCCGATGCCGCTGCCCGACTACGAGCGCGACTTTTCCGACCCGGCGACGCTGGCGCGCTTCCGCGCGCTGATCGCCGATGCCGATGTCCTGGAATTGCCGCTGGCGCCGGGCGACACCGCCGCCGGCCTCGCCTCCAAGCCCGTCCGCGACCGTCAGTACGCGCAGCTCGGCCTGTTCATCTCCAGCCACTGCCAGATCCTGCTGGCGCTGTGGGACGGCAGGCCCACCGACGCGCCCGGCGGCACCGGCCAGGTGCTGCACTTCCACCTGCACGAGGAGCTGCCTGGCCTGCGCCGCGCCAGCGACGCGCCCAACCTGTTCGCCGACGACGACAGCGACCTCGTGTACCACGTCGTCTGTTCGCGACGCGGCGAAACGCCGTCGACGAAAGCGGGCGACGCCTGGTGGCTCACCGCCGAGAGCCGCGTGCCCGGCGACGGTCCGGTGCCCAACGGCTACGACCGCATGTTCCGCCAGATGGCGGCGTTCAACGCCGATCTCGCACGCTACCGGATGCGGATCGATCGCGCGCGCACGACCCTGCTGCCGGCGCGCCCACCGGCATCGCCGACCGCGGTCGCGCTGCGCATCGACCGCCTGTTCGCCACCGCCGACTGGCTGGCGGTGCATTTTCAGCGCCGCGTGCACCAGTCGCTGCTGGCGATCCACGTGCTGGCCGTGCTGATGGGGCTGTCCTTCCTGGCCTACTCCGAACTGGACGCCTCGAAGTGGTTCATCGCCGTCTTCCTCGGCCTGTTCGCGCTCGGCTTCGCGCTCTGGCGCATCGGCGAATCGCGGCAATGGCATCGGCGCTACCTGGATTACCGCGTGCTCGCCGAAGGCCTGCGTGTGCAGTTTCACCTCGCCCTGGCCGGCGCCGCCAACCGTGACTCGCCGAGCTTCGCCTACGACAGCTTCCTGCAGAAGCAGGACATCGAGCTGGGCTGGATCCGTCACGTCATGCGCATGCCCAGCCTGTACGGCAACCCCGGCGAACGGCCGCATCCGGCCTGGCTGGACTGGGTGATGCAGCACTGGGTCGGCAGTCGCGAGTCCGGCCAGTTCGACTACTTCCGCCATCGCGCCGACGAGCGCGCCCGCCACTACCTGCGCACCCGCAAGGTCGGCCACGCCTGCCTGGCCCTGGGGCTGCTCACCGCGGTGGCCCTGCTGGCCTTCAATCCGTGGATCGACGAGCCGCTCGAGGGCTGGCTGCTGGTGCTGATGGGCATGCTGCCGCTGATCGCCGGCGTGCGCGAAGCGTATTCCCACAAGAAGGCCGACAAGGAGCTGATCAAGCAGTACCGCTTCATGGCGCGCATCTACGGCAACGCCCGCCAGCGGCTGGACCGCGCCCGCGACGACGACGAGCGCCGCCGCATCCTGCAGGCGCTGGGCGCCGCCGCGCTGGAGGAGCACGCCGAGTGGACCCTGCTGCACCGCGACCGGCCGCTGGAGCACAGCCAGCTTGGATGAGCCGGACGCCCGTCCTCAGCGGATGCTGACACCCTCGTTCTCGACCATCGGATCGAACTGCCCGACCGCGCTGCCGCTGGCGGTGGCCACGGTCAGGCGGTAGTCGAGCTTGGACGGACGGCGGTTGGCGTCGCTGATGGTGACCGATGCGCGGCGCTCGGACGGGTCGAACTGCAGCTGGCCGGTGACGCGGTTGAAACCGCGCCCCCCGGCGCTGAAATCGGCTTCCTCGCCTGCGGTCAGCGCCGGCTTGCCGCCCAGCCCATCCCATTTGCCTACCTTGTGGCCCTTCAGGGCGACCGCGGTGATGCCCCAGCGGCTGGCCGAGGCCTGGTCGAGCGAGAACACCAGGTCGGCCGTGCGGTCGCGCAGGACCTTGACGTTGCCCTTGGCATCGACGCTGGCGCCGTTGCCGGCGACGGCCGCGCTGGCCAACGAGACCTTGCCCTGGCCGGACACGCTGAAAACGAGGGAAACGGTGGCATCGCTCATGACTGTGGCTCCAGGGCGGCGCGGGACGGACCGAGGCGGCGCCGCCCACGCCGACCCGGTGGCCTGCCGTCCCCTCGGGGCCGCCTGCGCGGCCCTTCCGCCAGGCCCTGCCTCCGGAGTTCAACGCCTGTCCGTCGTGGCGCCGGCCACCACCTCGGGCCCGGACGTGCAGAGGCCGGCATGCCGGCAGGCGCGCAGGAATGCGGCTTCGGCGAAGCCTTGCGCGTGCAGCGTGTCCACAGAGGCCTGCGCCCGGTCCGGGCGGCCGGCGGCGATCCACAATCGCGCCAGCGCGGCACGTTCGGCCAGACCGAGCCGGGCATCGTCGACATCCGCCTCCAGCATTTCGACTCGCGCGGGCGACAGCCAGTCCGGTTCGGTCGCTTGGCGCAGCAGCGCCACCTCGACGTAGTGTCGGCCGATCGTAGTGTCCTGCGGGTGCGCCGCGCGCAGCCCTTCCAGGAAGCGCCAGGCGCTGTCTAGCTGCGCCTGCGCTGCCTCGCGCTCGCCCATGCGCGCCGCGCGCCAGGCCAACAGCGCACGTGCCTGCGCACGCGCGGCGGCGTGCTCGGGCACGCTGTGCTCGAGCGGGTCGGCCATCGCCTGCAGTCGCGCCAGCACCGGGGCCGGGAAGTCGTCCGGACGCTGCAGGTCGACCCAGGCGCGGGCGTGATCGACGCTGGCGTTGGCGAGTACGCGCGCCCAGCCGGCATTGTCCGGATCGTGCGCGACCAGCCGGGCCAGCCGCGTCATGGTCTCGCCATAGGCGGCCAAGGCCTCCTCGCCGCGTCCCAGCCACAGCAGGGCGGTGGCCTCGCCACGCCAGGCGTAGGCCAGCTTCTGCTCGATGCGCAGGTCGCCGGGATGCGCACGCGCCTGCGCTTCCCAGCTTTCTCGCACTTCGACACGGCTGCGCCAGGCATCGTGCAGCTGGCCGGCATTGCCCTGGATGGTGCCCAGCCAGGCGACCGCTTCGATCACCTCGCGCTGCAGCGTCTCGTCGTCCGGTCGCAGGGCGATGGCCTGGCGCTGATGGTGGACGCCGCGTTCGGCGTGCTCCAGGGCCAGGGCATGATTGCGCGCGCCGCTGTGCGCGCTGGCCAGGTTGACGTGCGCATAACCCAGCTCCATCAGCCACTCGGGCCTGTCGGGCGCGCTCCGTACCAGCCGCGCGGCGGCATCGCGGTAGGCCTGGAAGGCGAGCAGCGCCTCGCCGTAGCGGTTGCGGCGGAAGTGCACGTTGCCGACCCAGAACTCGCTTTGCGCCAGGTCGAAGATGCGCTGCGTATCGTCCGGCGCACGCGCCAGTCGTTCGGCGTCGATGTCGCGCGCGCGGACGAAGGCCGCCAGCGCCTCGTCCCACTGGCCGCGGCGCATGCGCAGGTCGCCGAGCTGGCGCAGGGCCTGCGCCGAACGCGCCAGCGCGTCCTCGTCCAGGTCGCGCGGCGGCAGCGCGTCGAAGTACTCGCGCGCCTTGTCGGCGGCGGCGTCGAGCACGTCCAGCCGCTGCAGGCCCTCCAGCCGCTCCTTGAGGTCGGTGAGCATGAACTCGATCAGGTCCTCGGCCTGGTCCTGCCGGCGGCGCGCATCGTCGCGGGCCACGCTGGCGGTCCAGGCCAGCCAGCCGGTCAGCATCATCCCGGCCAGCGAGGCGGCCACCACTGCCAGCATGCGGCGATGACGGCGCTGCGCATCGCGCTGGCGCAGCGCATCCAGTTCGACACCGAGCAGGCCGGCGAGCAATTTGAGCCGCGCCAGCGCATGACCGTCGCCGCCGGGGCGCGCATCGGCGGCGATCGGTTCCAGCGGCGGCAAGCCGTCGGCGCCGTCGCGCAATGCCGGCGGGAAGCATTCGCGCGCATCGCCGGTGTTGGGCTCGCCGTCGACGATCAGCGCATACAGCCGCGCATCACGACCGAGGCGGCGGAAGGCAAGCACCTCCTGGTTCACCCAGCGCGAGGTGGCGGCGGCCGGCGAGCAGATCACCACCAGCGCCTCGGACGCCACCAGCGCGTCCTTCACACGCTGGCCGAGGTCGGCGGCGGAGGCCAGTTCGTCGCGGTCGCGGAACACCGGCCGCAGGCGTGACGGCACCGGGCCGAACTCGCCGGCCGCGCCGACCAGCCGGCGCGGCACCGCGTAGCCTTCCAGCGCACGGTGCAGCCAGCGCGCCCAACGGGCATCGCGATGGCTGTAGCTGATGAAGGCGCGGTAGCGCATGAGGGCATCCTCCGCCGCAACGCGGCCTGCCGCGTTCGCGCACCGTGCGCGCCCCCTCGCGCATCGGACCGTACAGACAGGCAACGCCGCGGCGTCATCGAAACGGCCACGCTCCCGGCTGGGCTAAAATCCGCGCTCCCCGCACAGCCACGCCCCGGAACCGCCCATGTCCACCGCCATCCAGCGTTACGCCGCCGAGCTCGAATCCATCCGCGCGCAGGGGCTGTTCAAGTCCGAGCGCGTCATCACCAGCCCGCAGTCGGCGGAGATCGAGCTGGCCGATGGCCGCCGGGTGCTGAACTTCTGCGCCAACAACTACCTCGGGCTGGCCGACCACCCGGAGGTGATCCAGGCCGCCAAGGACGCGCTCGACACGCACGGCTTCGGCATGGCCTCGGTGCGCTTCATCTGCGGCACCCAGGATCTGCACAAGCGGCTGGAAGCGAAGATCGCCGACTTCTTCGGCAAGCAGGACACGATCCTCTACGCCGCCTGCTTCGATGCCAACGGCGGCCTGTTCGAGCCGCTGCTGGGCGAGAACGACGCCATCGTCTCCGACGCCCTCAACCATGCCTCGATCATCGACGGTGTCCGCCTGTGCAAGGCGCGCCGCTACCGCTATGCCAACTGCGACATGGCCGACCTGGAGAAGCAGCTCCAGCAGGCCCGCACCGACGGCGCGCAGACGATCATGATCACCACCGACGGCGTGTTCTCGATGGATGGCTTCATCGCGCCGCTGGACGAGATCACCCGGCTCGCGGCCAAGTACGACGCGCTGGTGCACATCGACGAATGCCATGCCACCGGCTTCCTCGGCGCCACCGGCCGTGGCTCGGCCGAGGTCAAGGGCGTGCTGGACCGGATCGACATCATCACCGGCACGCTCGGCAAGGCGCTGGGCGGCGCGCTCGGCGGCTTCACCACTGGTCGCAGGGAGGTGATCGAGATGCTGCGCCAGCGCTCGCGACCGTACCTGTTCTCCAACTCGCTGCCGCCGCACGTGGTGGCCGCCGGCATCAAGGTGTTCGACATGCTGGCCGCGGCCGGCGACCTGCGCGAAACGCTGGCCGACAACACCCGTTACTTCCGCGAGCGGATGACGGCCGCCGGCTTCGATCTCAAGCCCGGTGAGCACCCGATCGTGCCGGTGATGCTGTACGACGCGCCGCTGGCGCAGAAGTTCGCCGAGCGGCTGCTGGAGGAAGGCATCTACGCAATCGGCTTTTTCTATCCGGTGGTACCCAAGGGCCAGGCCCGCATCCGCACCCAGATGAGCGCCGCCCACACCCGCGAGCACCTGGACCGCGCCATCGCCGCCTTCACCCAGGTTGGTCGCGAACTGGGCGTGATCCGGTGACCGGAAGCCGCCGCGGCGCGCGGCGCACTCCGCCGCCGCCGGCCTTCCCCGCCGCCAGTGACGCGACTTCCTCGGGATGCAGCAGGCGCCACTGGCCCTTGCCCAGATCCCCCAGCACCAGTGAGCCGATGCCGACCCTGACCAGCCGCAGCACACCGATGTCGAAGGCGGCGAGCAGGCGACGGATCTGCCGGTTGCGGCCCTCGTCGAGCACGATCTCCAGCCAGGCGTTCTTCGCGCCGACGCGCAGCGACCGCGCCGACTTCGCGGCCAGGTGCTCGCCGCCATCGTCGATGCCGGCGCACAGCGCCGCCAGCAGCGCATCATCGGGAATCGTGTCGACCTGCACGTGGTAGGTCTTGTCCGGGCCGGTGTCCGGATCGGCGATGCGCGCCGCCCATTCCGGGTCGTTGCTGAACAGCAGCAGCCCTTCACTGGCCTTGTCGAGCCGGCCGACCGGCGCGATCCAGGGCAGTCCGGCGCCGTCGAAACAACGGTAGACGGTGTCCCGCCCGCGCTCGTCGGCGACGGTGGTGACCAGCCCGCGCGGCTTGTTGAGCAGCAGGTACACGCGCTCGGCCGCCTCGACCGGCCGGCCGTCCACCGTGACCCGGTCGCGCCCCTCCACCACCGGATGCTCCGGGTCGCGCACGATGCGCCCGTTCACACCCACCCGCCCGGCGCGCACCCACTCGGCCGCCCGGGTGCGCGAGCACAGCCCGGCCTTGGACAGCACGCGGGCGACGCCAAGGCGGCGGGCGACGGCGGCAGTGCGCAGGGACGATGGTGTTTTCATCGGCGGAAGCATGGCGCAGCCGGGGGCGAAATGGCTACGCTTGCCCTGCCATTCCGGGAGCACGCCATGTCCGAACACACCGCCGTCGTCCGCTGGTCGCGCGGCGATCACGAGTTCACCTACGAAAAGTACAGCCGCGACCACACGCTGGAATTCGACAACGGCGCGACGGTGAAAGCCTCTTCGGCGCCGGCCTGGTTCGGCGACCCGGCCGGCGTCGACCCGGAGGAGATGCTGGTCGCGGCCCTGTCGTCCTGCCACATGCTCACCTTCCTGGCCGTGGCCGCCAAGAGCGGCTACCTGGTCGAGCGCTACGAGGACCACCCGGTCGGCTTCCTGGAGAAGAATGAACAGGGCCGGCTGGCGATCACCCGGGTCAGCCTGCGTCCGCGCATCGACTTCGGCGGTGACAGACGGCCCGACCCGAGCACGATCGAGCGCATGCACGCCAAGGCGCACGCCAACTGCTTCATCGCCAACTCGGTGCGTACCGCCGTCAGCATCGCCCTCTGAGCGGACACCTCGCCGTCACGGCCGCGTGAAAGCCGTGACGCCTCGCGGATTCACTGCCCCATCACCGCGCGCCCGGCAATGTCTGGCGCATGGATGGATCGCACGACACCCGTTCCCTGACCTCCCCCCGGCCCGACCGCTGGCTGGCGCTGCGGCGCTGGTTCGACAGCGGCGATGCCACCGCGCCGGTGCCCGAGGGCAGCCCCGACCGCATCGACTGGCTGCGGGTGTTGCCGTTCATCGGCCTGCATGCGGCCTGCCTGGGCGTGCTGTGGGTCGGGTTCTCCTGGTTCGCACTGTCGGTGGCGCTCGCGCTGTACGCGCTGCGAATGTTCGCGATCACCGCCTTCTACCATCGCTACTTCTCGCACAAGGCGTTCCGCACCTCGCGTCCGGTGCAGTTCGCGTTCGCCCTGCTGGGCGCTTCGGCGGTGCAGCGCGGGCCGCTGTGGTGGGCGGCACACCATCGGCACCATCATCGCCATTCGGACACTGCGCAAGACCTCCACTCGCCGGTGACACGCGGATTTTTCTGGAGTCATGTCGGCTGGTTCCTCAGTGAGCGCGGCTTCCATACCGACCACCGGGCCATCCGTGACCTCGCCCGCTATCCCGAACTGCGCTGGCTCGACCGCTACGACATCGTGGTGCCGGTCGCGCTGGCGGCAGGGCTGTACTTCCTCGGCAGCTGGCTCGAACGGGCCTATCCGGCGCTGCAGACCAACGGGCCTCAACTGCTCGTCTGGGGTTTCTTCGTTTCGACGGTGGCGCTGTTTCACGTCACCTTCACCATCAATTCGCTCGCCCACCGCTGGGGCAGCCGACGCTTCGCCACCCGCGACAACAGCCGCAACAACTGGCTGCTGGCGCTGCTGACCTTCGGCGAGGGCTGGCACAACAACCATCACCACTATCCCGGCTCGGCACGACAGGGCTTCCGCTGGTGGGAGATCGACCTGACCTACTACGGCCTGCGCCTGCTGGCGCTGCTCGGCCTGGTGCGCGACCTCAGGCCCGTGCCCGCGGCGGTGCTCGGATCGCGTCGGGAGCGTGCATGAGGATCGCGGTGGTCGGCAGCGGCATCGCCGGGCTGGGCGCGGCCTGGCTGCTGTCGCGAAAACACGAGGTGGTGCTGTTCGAGCGCGAGGCGCGGCTTGGCGGGCATACCCACACCCACGCCGTCGAGCGCGGCGGGCACGTGTACCACGTGGACTCGGGCTTCATCGTGTTCAACCCGGTCAACTACCCGCTGTTGTGCCGGTTGTTCGGCGAGCTGGAGGTGGGCTCGCAGCCGACCACGATGAGCTTCTCGGTGCAGGACGCGCGCAACGGGCTCGAATACAACGCGAGCAGCCTCGACGGCCTGTTCTGCCAGCGCCGCAACCTGCTGCGACCGCGCTTCTGGCGGATGGTGCGCGAGATCCTGCGCTTCTACCGCGAGGCACCCACGCTGCTCGACCTGCCGGATGATGGCCCGACGATCGGCGACTACCTCGCCGCCAACGACTACTCGGCGATGTTCGCCGAGGACCATCTGATCCCGATGGCCAGCGCCCTGTGGTCCTCACCGACAGCGACGGTGATGAGGTTTCCCGCCAAGTACCTGGTGCAGTTCATGGCCAACCACCACATGCTCCAGGTCGAGGGACGGCCGCAGTGGCGGGTGGTACGCGGCGGCTCCAGCCGCTACGTGGAGGCGATGCGGTCACGCTGGGATGTGCAGGTCCGCACCGCCACCCCGGTATATGCCGTGCGCCGGCTCACCGATGCGGTGGAGGTGGACAGCGCCGCCGGCAGCGAGCGTTTCGACCAGATCGTGCTGGCCTGCCACAGCGACCAGGCCCTGCGCCTGCTGCGCGACGCCGACCAGCGCGAGCAGGACATCCTCGGCGCCATCCCCTACCAGGCCAACGACACCATCCTGCACACCGACGCCCGCCTGCTGCCGCGCCGGCGCAAGGCGTGGGCCGCATGGAACGCCTTCGTTCCGGCCACGCCCGAGGCGCAATGCACCGTCAGCTACTGCATGAACCTGCTGCAGTCGTTCGACTCGCCCGAACCGTTCGTGGTCACGCTGGGCCGGAGCGCGGATATCGACCCGGACAGGATCATCGCGCGAATGGTCTACCACCACCCGGTGCTCACCCATGCCAGCATCGCCGCGCAGGCACGTCGCGACGAGATCAACGGCCGCAACCGCACCTGGTACTGCGGCGCGTACTGGGGATTCGGCTTCCACGAGGACGGCCTGCGCAGCGCGGTGGACGTGGCTCGCGGGCTGGGGGCGGCATGGGACTGAACAGCGCCATCTACGAGGGCTGGGTCCGGCACCGCCGCTTCGCGCCGCGCGAGCATGCATTCGGCTACCGGATGTTCCAGCTCTATCTGGATCTGGCCGAGCTCGACCAGGTCTTTCGCGATCGCTGGCTGTGGTCGGCGGACCGCCCCAACCTGGCCTGGTTCCGCCGCGCCGACTACCACGGTGATCCCAGCCGCCCGCTCGACGCCTGCGTGCGCGACACCGTGGCCGCCAGGACCGGCCGGCGCCCGGCCGGGCCGATCCGGTTGCTGACGCACCTGCGCTACTTCGGCCACTGCTTCAACCCGGTGAGCTTCTACTACGGCTTCGCCGCGGACGGAAAAACCCTGGACTGGGTGATGGCGGAGATCAACAACACCCCCTGGAACGAGCGCCACGCCTACGTGCTGCCGGCACGGGAAGCGAAGGCGCACGGCAAGGCGCTGGGCTGGCGTTTCGACAAGCGTTTCCACGTCTCGCCGTTCATGGCGATGGCGCGCGAGTACGACTGGCGCTTCACCGTGCCGGGCGACCAACTGCGCGTGCACATGACCGTCCGCGAGCGCGACTGTCGTGAGTTCGACGCCACCCTCGTGCTGGTGCGCCGTCCGCTCGACGGCCCGAACCTGGCGCGCTGTCTGGCGCGCTACCCGGCGATGACCCTGCGGGTGCTCGCCGGCATCTACTGGCAGGCCCTGCGCCTGAAGCTCAAGGGCGTGCCGGTGCACGACCACCCCGACACCGCCGCGAGGAACGCTACCCGATGAGTACCCCCGCCGATTCCCTGCCCCGCGACATCGACCGCGACAGCGCGCGTTACGGCAGCCTCGACCGTTTCCTGCGTGAGCGCCTGCTGGCCCGGCTCGCCGGATTGCGCGGTCGACTGACCGTACACGACGCGCTCGGCGAAACCGAGCTCGGCCGCGCCGACCCCGATACGACCGAGCCGCTGCAGGCCTGCGTGCGCGTATACACGCCGGACTTCTACCGGCAGGTTGCGCTCAACGGCAGCGTCGGTGCCGGCGAGGCCTACATGGACGGCCATTGGGATTGCGACGACCTGGTTGCACTGGTGCGACTGCTGGTGCGCAACCGCGACCTGCTCGACGGCATGGAGACCGGCGGCGCGCGGCTCGGCGGGCTGGCCATGAAGCTGCTGCACGCGCTGCACCGCAACACCCGCGCCGGCAGCCGGCGCAACATCGCCGCCCATTACGACCTCGGCAACGAGTTGTTCCAGCTGTTCCTCGACGACAACCTGATGTACTCGTCGGCGATATTCGCCGAGCCGGACGAGCCGCTGGAATCGGCCTCGGTCCGCAAGCTCGACCGCATCTGCCGCAAGCTCGACCTCAAGCCCGCCGACCACGTGATCGAGATCGGCACCGGTTGGGGCGGCTTCGCGCTGCACGCGGCACGGCATTACGGCTGCCGCGTCACCACCACGACGATCTCGAAGGAGCAGCACGCCCTGGCCAGCGAGCGCATCGCCGCCGCCGGCCTGTCCGACCGCGTCACGCTGCTGCTGGAGGACTACCGCGACCTCACCGGCCGCTACGACAAGCTGGTGTCGATCGAAATGGTCGAAGCCATTGGTCACCAGTACCTCGACACCTACCTGCGCAAATGCGCCTCCCTGCTGAAGGACGATGGCCTGGCGCTGGTCCAGGCCATCACCATCGAGGACCACCGCTACGCGAAGGCATTGCGCGAGGTGGATTTCATCAAGCGCCATGTCTTCCCTGGCAGCTTCATTCCCTCGGTGAGCGCGATCCTGTCCTCGATGGCGCGCGTCACCGACCTGCGCCTGCTCAACATGGAGGACATCGGCCCCAGCTACGCGCTCACGCTGCGCCATTGGCGCGAGCGCTTCCTGGCTGCGCGCGAGCGGGTGCGTGCACTCGGCCATGACGCGCGCTTCATCAGACTGTGGGTGTTCTATCTGTGCTACTGCGAAGGCGGATTCCTGGAGCGCAGTATCGGCGATGCCCAACTGCTGTTCGCCAAGCCGGGCAATCGTCGCGCGCAGTTCGTTCCCGACGCATGACCCGCGCGCCCACCATGTTGTCCACGCTCGCCAACGCCATCGGTTTCCAGCTCGTCTGGTTCGCCGCCGTGATCGGCGCGGCGAACGGGCTGTCCTGGCTCGGGCCGCTGGCGGCGCTGGCGTTCGCTGCGGCCGTACTGACTTGGGGCGGACGCCGGCGCGAGGACTTGTCGCTGCTGGCCGTGGCGCTGCCGCTCGGCTTCGCGCTCGACACCCTGTGGGTACGTGCCGGCCTGGTCGTCTTCGCCGCGCCCTGGCCGGAAAGCGTGGCGCCGCCGTGGATCATGGCGATGTGGCTCGGCTTCGCGCTCACCCTCAATCACTCGCTGGCGCGACTGCGCGGCCTGCCCTGGCTGGCTGCCGCGCTGGGCGCAGCCGGCGCCCCCCTGGCCTACCTGGCCGCCGCACGTGGCTTCGGTGCGGTGCAATTCGTCGGCGACCCGCTGCCGGCGCTGCTGGCGGTGTCGCTGGCGTGGGCGCTGGTGGTGCCATTGCTGCTGCGGGTGGGCCGCATCCACAGGACGCGCATCGGCGCGAAGGTGGCCGGGCGATGATCCTCACCGGGCTGCTCATCGTCTGGATCGCCTCGGCGCTGGTCATGGCGGCGGCGTGGTGGGTGTGCCGACGGATCGGCAACGCCGGCTACGTCGATGTGGTCTGGGCCGGCCTGATGGCGGCGGCAGCGCTGTTCGCCGGCGCCTTCGGCGACGGCGCGGCACTGCCGCGCGGGCTGGTCGCGATGATGGGCAGCCTGTGGGGAGCGCGGCTGTGCCTGCACCTGCTGCATCGCGTGCTGCACGAACCCGAGGACGGCCGTTACCGCTTCCTGCGTGAGCACTGGCAAGGCAACCAACGCTATTTCTTCGTGTTCTTCCAGGCGCAGGCCGTGTTCGTCGCGATCTTCGCGCTGCCGATGCTGGTGGCGGCCGGCAACCCCGAGCGCGACTTCACCGTGTGGACGGCGCTTGCGCTGGCGATCTGGGCGCTGGCCGTCGGCGGCGAGGCACTGGCCGACCGCCAGCTCGCGCGCTTTCGCGCCAACCCCGCCAATCGGGGCGAGGTCTGCCGCGATGGGCTGTGGGGCTGGTCGCGCCACCCGAACTACTTCTTCGAATGGCTGCACTGGTTCGCCTACGTGTTGCTCGCCATCGGCGCGCCGCAGTGGTGGCTGAGCCTGGCCGGACCGCTGCTGATGCTGCTCTTCCTGTACCGCTTCACCGGCATTCCATGGACCGAGCAGCAGGCCCTGCGCAGCCGCGGCGAGGCCTACCGCCGCTACCAGCGCGAAGTCAGCCCCTTCATCCCCTGGCCGCCGCGCCGCCCGAGGAACTGAACCGATGTCGCCGATCGCCCTGGCCGAACGTGGCCTGATTCCCGACGCGCTGATCCGTCACGGCATCCGCCGCCTGTGCGCGCGACGCCTGCGCGAGGAGCACATCGACGACCCCGCCCGTGCCGATGCCCGCTTCCGCGCGCTGCTCGACACGTTGCGGCGCAGCCCGATCGCCATCGAGACGGAAGCCGCCAACGCCCAGCACTACGAGGTGCCGACACGATTGTTCGAACTGTGCCTGGGCAAGCGCCTCAAGTACAGCTGCGCCTACTATCCGCGCGGGGACGAGACCCTGGACCAGGCCGAGGAAGCCATGCTGGCGCTGTACGAAGAACGCGCCGGGCTGGCTGATGGCCAGCGCATACTCGAACTGGGTTGTGGCTGGGGTTCGCTCACGCTGTGGATGGCCGAGCGTTACCCGAATGCGCGCATCACCGGCGTTTCCAACTCACGCACGCAGCGCGAGCACATCCTGGCTCAAGCCCGCGCGCGCGGCCTGGGCAACGTCGAGATCATCACCTGCGACGTGAACCGGCTGGCGCTGGACACACGCTTCGACCGCGTCGTCTCGATCGAGATGTTCGAGCACATGCGCAACTACCGGCATCTGCTCGCCAACATCGCCGGCTGGCTGGAGGACGACGGCAGGCTGTTCGTGCACATCTTCTGCCACCGCTTCCTGATGTACCCGTTCCAGACCGAGGGCGAGGACAACTGGATGGGGCGGTACTTCTTCACCGGCGGCCTGATGCCCGCGGCCGACACATTGCTGCATTTCCAGGAGCATCTGGCATTGGAGCAGCGCTGGCTGCTACCGGGCACGCACTACCAGAAAACCGCCAACCACTGGCTGGCGAACCAGGACGCGAACCGCGGGGAGGTGCTGGCCGTGCTGCGCGCCGCCTGCGGCGAGCGCGAGGGCGCACTGTGGGCGCAACGCTGGCGGATGTTCTGGATGGCCTGCGCGGAACTGTTCGGCTGGGAGGGCGGCAGCCAGTGGCTGGTCGCCCACTACCGCTTCAGCAAGCGCTAGCGGCACCCTGCGCGCACTGCGTCGTCGCAGTGGCCGCGGCCGGCTGCGCTGCGGCCTCGGCCGGTTGCGGCGCACCGCCGATCACGGCGCGACCGTTGACGATGCGGATGCCCTTTTCCTTCATCCACGCCTCGAACTCGGCGGCAGTGAAGCCCTTGCGCGCGTTGAAGCGATAAGGCGTGTTGTCGAATTCGGTCCGGGGGGTGTAGCCGGCGCCGGGATCGGCGGCAGCCGCCTGCCGACAGGCCTTCAGACGGGAGCGCATCAGCACGCGGTCGACCGACTGCGATTCGTCACTGTAACGCGCCAGCAGGCCGCGCGGTTCACCGAGCTGGCTGCCAGTGCCTGGCAGTTCGTGGGCGACGGGAGGAATCGCCGTCGGCCGCACCGGCAGCGGCAACGGCACGGCGCTGCCGGCGCAATCCGTCGCCACCGCCTCCGTCGTACCCAGTGAGAACAGGATCAGCGCGGCAACGAAAGCGGTGCGTGGCATGAGCGGCGGGTGTCCGGCAACGAAGTCCGCCGCAGTGTAGGCAATCGCGCCGCGGCGATTCAAGCGCGGCGCCTGAACCCGCTGAACGGCCGGGCCGACACGGGACACCGGCACGCGGAAAGACGAAGCCCGGCACTGGGCCGGGCTTCGTGGTCACGCGAGGCGGGACGTGCGGTATCAGTTCTGCACGTTCAGCTCGGTGCGGCGGTTGGTCTCGCTCTTGCACGCCGGGAAGGTCTGCGGCGTGGGCTCGAGCGGGCGGCTCTCGCCATAACCGACCGGGCCGACCAGGCGCGAAGCCGAGATGCCGTTGCTGGTGAGGTACTCGTACACCGCGCGGGCACGGCTCTCCGACAGGCGCTGGTTGTAGCTCTCCGGGCCGCACAGGTCGGTGTGGCCGGCCACTTCCACGCGCAGGTCCGGATACTTCTTCAGGATCTCGATCGCCTCGTTGAGGATGGCGATCGCGTCCGGACGCAGGGTGGCGCGGTCGAAGTCGAAGTTGACGCCACGCAGGTCGATGGTCAGCGGCACCGGGCAGCCGTCCGGCCCCATCACCGAACCATCCGGGCAGTACTGCACCGGCGGCGGCGGCGGCGGCGGCGGAGCGACCGGCTCGGGCTCGACCGGCTTGGCCGGCTCGGGGCCGAGGGCGATCGTGATGCCGACCGAGAGCAGCAGGTCGCTGAACCGGTCACGGGTCGGCGCCGCCACGCTGCTGTCGTTGAAGTCAAAACGGTAACCGAGCTCGGCCCGGCCGCTGGCACGGCCATAGCTGGCCTGCAGGCCGACCACCGGCTGCACGAAGAGGTTGTTGGTCTTGTTCTCACCGGGCGAGTTCGGGTTCGGGAAAGCATCGAACTCCTCCTCGCTGCGCAGCACGCCGCCACCGATACCGACATACGGCCACCAGCCGCGATCGGCATTGCGGAAGTGGTAGCGTCCGGTGACGCTGGCACCGTACATGCTCCACAGAAGCTCATTGGCCTCGAAGCGCGGATTGGTGTAGGTCAGATCGAAATCAACCGACCAACGCGGGCTGAAGAACTTGCCCAAGCCGATGGTGCCGAACGCGGCATCCTTCAGCTCACGCTTGCTGTCGAACCCGATCTGCCCGGCAGAAGCACTCACATACCAGCGATCATCGTAATCCTGGGCCACAACGGCTTGAGCCGCACCCAGCGCACCGAGCAGGGCACAGCACAGGAGTTTCTTCTTCATGGTCAGCTCCTTGATGATGGAATTCAGCCGCCTCTCGAGAAGCAGGCTCACCAACGCGACGGCCATTGTTTGCACGCCATCTTGTCCAGCTTACAACGCATCCGTGAAAGCTGCGTTAACCAAACTCTAACAAAGGCTGCGCACAGGCGCCACACCGGGCCGAAACCAAGCCTGGCAGGACACCAGGCCTTGCCGGCACACCCGCCCGGGCGTCAGCGGGAACCCGGCGCCCGCAGCCGCGGATCGGCCCGCAGCCGCTCGGCCAGATAGTCGGAAAATACCCGGATCCGCGCCACATGGCGCAGGTCCGGGTGGGTGAGAAGCCACAGTCCGGCCTCGAAATTCGGCGTCACCGGAAACAGCGGCAGCAGCCCGGGCATCTGCTGGTCGATCGGCAGCAGCGCCAGCCCCAGCCCGGCCGCCGCCAGCGCCGCCATCGTGTTGAGGTCGCTGGCGCGCACGGTGAAGGCGGACTCGCCGTGGCGGCCCTCCAGCCAGGCGAACACCGGCACACGCAGGAAACTGGCCTCGGCGCCGATCAACGGGTGCTGCCCGAGCTCGTCCATGTCGCGCGGTGGCGCACGCCGGGCGAGATAGGACTCGCCGACGAACACCCACCACGGCACCTCGCACACGCGCCGTCCGACCAGGTACTCGGGTGGCGTGGAGGTGGCGCGCAGGGCGAGATCGGCCTCGCGACGGGCGAGGTCGAAATCGCGGTCGCCGGCGGCGATCTCGATGCGGATGTCGGGGTACATCGCCAGGAAGTCCGGCAGATAGCCGGCGACGAAGTCGGCCGCCAGGTTCGGAGCCGTGGTCAATCGGATCCGGCCGGCCAGCCGGTAGTCCTTGCCGGCGACGGTGCGCTCCAACGCCAGCACCGCTTCGTCGGCCGCCTCGGCGTGACGCAGGATCTCCTCGCCTTCGGCGGTGGGCACATAGCCCGCCGGCAGCCGCTCGAACACGCGCACGCCGATCTTTTCCTCGAAGGCATTGAGCCGGCGGAACACGGTGGAGTGGTTCACCCCGAGCGCACGGGCGGCGCCGGCCAGCGTGCCGGCGCGGGCGATGGCAAGGCAGTAGCGGAGGTCGTCCCAGTCCATTTGCAATCATGCAATCAAAGTTTTCGTTTTTTGTCGATTTACTTGCTGTTTGGCACTGGCGAAGCTATGCCCACACCGGCACCCGCCGGCCCCTGATCGAGGATATCGCCATGACTTCCACCCTCCGGCCCCAAGACTACGCCGCCACCCTGCTGCGCCTCTCGCTGGGCATCCTGTTCCTGGCCCATGCCGGCCTGAAGCTGTTCGTGTTCACGATCCCGGGCACGGTCGGCTATTTCGAGTCGATCGGCTTTCCGGGCTTCCTCGCCCACCTGGTCATCGCCGGCGAACTGATCGGCGGCCTCGCCCTGCTCGCCGGCGTGATGACCCGCTGGGCTTCGCTGGGCCTTGCCGTGATCGCCTTCGGCGCGATCTACCCGCATGCCGGCAACGGCTGGGTGTTCAGCGCGCCGGGTGGCGGCTGGGAGTTCCCGCTGTTCCTGGGCATCACCGCGCTGGTGCAGGCCCTGCTCGGCCCGGGCGCCTTTGCGCTGAAGCTCAACGCCGCCCGCGCCTGACTCCCATCCGGGGCCGCCGTCCCGGTGGCCCCGCCGGCTTTGCGTGCCATGACCGCCCTCCTCCCCACCCTGTTCCTGTCGCACGGCGCGCCGATGCTGGCGATCGAGGACTCGCCCGCCGGGCGCTTCCTCGACGATCTGGCCGCACGCTGGCCCAGGCCGCACGCCATCGTGGTGGCCTCGGCGCATTATCCGGCCGCGGTACCGGCGGTGGGCGGCGCGCCGAAGCCGGCGACCGTGCACGACTTCACCGGCTTCCCGGCCCCGCTCTACGCGCTCGATTACCCTGCGCCGGGCGATCCGGCGCTGGCCGGACGCATCGCCGGACTGTGGCGCGCGGCCGGTCTGCCCGGCCGGGTCGACCCGCTGCGCGGCCTCGATCATGGCGTCTGGGTGCCGCTGCGGCGGATGTACCCGGCCGCCGAGATTCCGGTGCTGCCGCTGGCGGTCGATCCGCGCGGCGATGCAGCGTGGCACCTGCGGATCGGGCGCGCCCTGGCGCCGCTGCGCGACGAGGGGGTACTGCTGATCGGCTCCGGCGGCTTCGTCCACAACCTCGGCGAACTGGACTGGCGGCGGCCCGATGGGCCGGCCCCGCCTTGGGCACGCCAGTTCGCCGACTGGATGCACGCGCGCCTGCTCGCCGGCGACACCGATGCCCTGCTCGACTGGTGCGCGCGCGCCCCGCACGCCCGCCGCGCCCACCCCACGGTCGAGCACCTGATGCCGCTGTTCTTCGCCCTCGGTGCCAGCGGCGACACGGCGCGTGTCGAGCGCCTGCATCACTCCGGGCAGTTCGGCTCGCTGGCCATGGACGCCTACGCCTTCCACTGACCGGCTTGTCGCCCCGGCGGATTCCGGGCAGGGTAGGCGCTCCGTGCCACCCCCTCGCATCCGCATGAGCAACACGCCCTACCCGCACCTGTTCGCCCCGCTCGACCTCGGCTTCTGCACCCTCCCCAACCGGGTGCTGATGGGTTCGATGCACACCGGGTTGGAGGATCGCAGCCGCGACTTCCCCAAGCTGGCGGCGTACTTCGCCGAGCGCGCGCGCGGCGGGGTCGGGCTGATGGTCACCGGCGGCTTCGCGCCCAACATGGTCGGCTGGCTCAAGCCCTTCGCCGGCAAGCTGAGCTGGCCCTGGGAGGTGCGCAAGCACCGCCAGGTGACCCGCGCCGTGCACGCCGAAGGCGCACGCATCTGCCTGCAGTTGCTGCATGCCGGCCGCTACGCCTATCACCCGTTCTCGGTGGCGCCAAGCCGGCTGAAGGCGCCGATCAACCCGTTCACGCCGCGCGCGCTCAGCCATCGCGGCGTCGAGCGGCAGATCCAGGCCTTCGCCGATGCCGCGCGGCTGGCCCGCGAGGCCGGCTACGACGGGGTCGAGGTGATGGGCTCGGAGGGCTATCTGATCAACGAGTTCCTCGCCCCGCGCACCAACAAGCGCGGCGACCTGTGGGGCGGCAACCCGGAGAAGCGGATGCGCTTCGCGGTCGAGATCGTGCGCCGCATCCGCGAGGCCTGCGGGCCGGACTTCATCCTGATCTACCGGCTGTCGATGCTCGACCTGGTCGAGGGCGGCTCGGCCTGGGACGAAATCGTCGCCCAGGCCAAGGCGGTCGAGGCGGCCGGCGCGACCATCATCAATACCGGCATCGGCTGGCACGAGTCGCGGGTGCCGACCATCGCCACCTCGGTGCCGCGCGCCGCCTTCGCCGGTGTCACCGCCAAGCTCCGACCGCACGTCGGCGTGCCGCTGGTCGCCACCAACCGCATCAACATGCCGGACGTGGCCGAACGCATCCTCGCCACCGGTCAGGCCGACATGGTGTCGATGGCGCGGCCCTTCCTCGCCGACCCCGAGTGGGTGATCAAGGCCGAACAGGGCCGGGCGCAGGACATCAACACCTGCATCGCCTGCAATCAGGCGTGCCTGGATCATGTCTTCGTCAACCAGCGCGCCAGCTGCCTGGTCAACCCGCGCGCCTGCCGTGAGACCGAGCTGATCTACACCCGCGCCCAGACACGCAAGCGCATCGCCGTGGTCGGCGCCGGCCCGGCCGGGCTGGCCTGCGCCACGGTCGCCGCCGAGCGCGGCCACGAGGTGACCCTGTTCGACGCCGCCGGCGAGATCGGCGGCCAGTTCAACCTGGCCAAGAAGATCCCCGGCAAGGAGGAGTTTCACGAGACCCTGCGCTACTTCCGCCGCCGGATCGCCCAGACCGGCGTGCGCCTGCATCTCAACGCGCGGGTGAAGGCGGAAGACCTGGGGCCGTTCGACGAGATAGTGCTGGCCACCGGCGTGATGCCGCGGCAGGCGCGCTTCCCCGGCAGCGATCACCCCAAGGTCGTCGGCTACCTCGATGTGCTGACCGGACGCGTGGTGCCGGGTCGCCGGGTCGCCATCGTCGGCGCCGGCGGCATCGGCTTCGACGTGGCCGAATTCCTGGTCCATGACGGCGACTCGCCCGCGCTCGATCCCGTCCGCTGGATGGGCGAGTGGGGCGTGGACCCGGCCTTCGAGGCCCGCGCCGGGCTGGCCAGACCGGCACCGGAAGCGCCCGCCCGCGAGATCTGGCTGCTGCAGCGCAGCCCTGGCAAACCCGGCGCACGACTGGGCAAGACCACCGGCTGGATCCATCGCGCCACACTCAAGGCCAAGGGTGTGCAGATGCTGGGCGGGGTGCAGTACCTGGGCGTCGACGACGAGGGCTTCCGGATCCAGGTGGAGGGCAAGCAGCGCCTGCTGGCGGTCGACCACGTGGTGGTCTGTGCCGGCCAGGAGCCGCTGCGCGAGCTGCTCGCACCGCTGCAGGCCGCCGGCCGGCAGCCGCACCTGATCGGCGGCGCCGATGTCGCCGCCGAACTCGACGCCAAGCGCGCCATCGACCAGGGCAGTCGTCTCGCCGCCATGCTCTGAACGCCGGCGGAACGCTCCGCGCAGCGGGCAAACCTGAATGGAATCAATCGGTTCTGACGCCACGTTCAGCTGGCGTTCGGTTTCTGGCCGTTAGGGTGCGCCCCCGAACCGCCCCCGCGCCCATGGCCGCGCGGGGGTGCCGGACCGGATCCACCGGCCGGCGGCCGGGCCGAAAAGCCCGTCCGTCCCCATCACGCCAGGCCGACTGTCCCGTCCCCTTCCCTTCCCCCGTTGGCAGGTTGGGTGGCCGTTTCCGAGCGGCCGCGGGCAATGCGGCGCAACGGAGCAAGGAGTACCGCCATGAAGCTGGCCTGGATTCTCTGGCTTGCCCAGGTCCTGCCGCAGCCGGCCGCCGAGCCGCTGTGCCTCGCCACCACCATCTACCTGGAGGCGCGCAACCAGTCCGAAGCCGGGCAGCGCGCCGTCGCCGAAGTGGCCCTGCGCCGCCGCGACAGCGGCCTGTGGGGCGAGAGCGTCTGCGAGGTGGTCACTGCCCGTGGGCAGTTCGCGCCGACCCTCATCCACCCCGGCCACCGGCTGAAGAACGTCACGGCCTGGGAAAAGGCGGTACGGATCGCCTTCCAGACCCAGCGCGAGTGGTCGCTGCCGCCCGGCCAGCGCAGGGAGATCGTGCCCGGCGCCAGCCACTTCGCCGCCCATGATCTGGCCAACCCCGCCTGGGCGACCCAGCCGGTCGCGGTCATCGGCGATCACAGCTTCTACCGGGTGATGCGGCTGGCGCCGTAAACCCGACGCCCCATTCCACACGCAGCGTTCCAGCGCCCCGGCTTGTTCGAGCCGGGGCGCTGTCGCATGGTGGGCGCTCCCGTCGATGAGCCCCACCTCCCACCATGAAGCTTTACTTCATCCCCGGCACTTGCTCGCTGGCCGACCACATCGTGCTGGAGTGGATCGGCTGCCCGTACGACACCCGGCAAGTCGCCCGCGATGCCTTGCGCTCGCCCGAGTATCTGAAGATCAACCCGGCCGGCGTGGTGCCGACCCTGGAAGACGACGACGGCTGGGTGCTGACCGAGAACGTCGCCATCCTCAACTACCTGCTCGACCGCTTCCCGGAGGCGGGCCTGGGCGGCGACAACGGCCTGCGCGACCGCGCCGAGACCAACCGCTGGCTGGCCTACCTGAACTCGGACGTGCACAAGGCCTTCGGGCCGATCTTCAGCCCGGCGCGCTTCCATCCCGACCCGTCGCAGCACGACGCTCTCAAGCAGGCCGCCCGCGCGCGCATCGCCCTGCTGCTGGGCCCGGTCGAGAGCCGCCTGACCGACCGCGACTGGCTGGCCGGCCACCGGTCGCCGGCCGATGCCTACCTGTTCGTGATCCTGCGCTGGGCGATGGCGCACGGCATCGATCTCGCCGACAAGCCCAGGCTGCAGGCCCACTTCGCCCGGATGAAGGCGGATGCCGGCGTGCAGCGGGCGCTGAAGGCGCAGGGGCTGGAGTAAGGCCGGAAATCGGAAACCGGAAACCGGAAAGGCGTCGCCCTGCTGTCACTCCGGTGCAAGCGAGTCCTGCGTCGCATCGTGGGCCAGCACCCAGGCATCGATGCACTCGCGCATGGCGTCGGGCTGTTCGGTGGGAATCCAGTGCCGGGCATCGAGCTCGACGAACTCGATGCCCGGCAGTATCGCCAGCGCCGCCCGGGTCCGCGCCGGATCGGCCATCAGCCGGCCGCGCGAGAGCACGGCCAGGCCCGGGCTGCGTACCCGCGCCAGCGGCAGCGGCCGCAGCACTTCCAGCAGGTTGGCCAGGTACTGCGCGCTGGGCAGTGTCCTGAGGTCGTGCCAGGGCGAGCCGTAGCGGCGCAGCATCGCGGACGAGCCGATCGCCCCCTGCACACTGCGGTCGAGCGCCTCCAGATCCAGCGGTCGAAGGTGGCGCCGGTGCAGGCCCAGCCGGTTGCCGCCGCGCAGCAACGCCACCAGCAGCCGCAGCAAAGGCGTCAGCGGTCGCAGCCGCGCCAGCGTGCCGACCAGCGCCGACCTGACCATCGGCTCGATCAGCACCAGTCCGGCGCAGCGCCCCGGATGGCGGGCGGCGAAGTGCAGTGCCAGGTTCGCGCCCAGGCAATGCCCCCCGATGTGGGCGCGCGGGATCCGTTCCTGATCCAGCAGTTCGGCCAGATCGTCGCTCCAGCGGGCCATGTCCGCCGGCCCGCGCCACAGCGACAGGCCGTGGCCGCGCAGATCGGGGCGGATCAGCCGATGCCCGTGCCGCAACGTGGTGGTGGCGACGAAATGCCACCAGCGGGTGCCGTTGCTGGCGGCGCCATGCAGCAGCACCAACGGCATCCCCCGCTCGGCCCGGGGTCGCCAGCGGCGATAGCCCAACTCGACGCCATCGGCGGCACGGAAGCGGCAGACCGCGTCCATGTCAGCCGCCCGTCTCGGCCGCCGCCTCGCCGCGCCCCTGGTCCACCCGCAGGCTGACCAGCCAGGCCGCGAAGAACAGCAGCGCGCAGAACAGCACCGCCGTGCGCAGACCGAGCCAGGCCTGCAGCAGTCCGACCGCGACCAGGCCGAAGGCGCCGGCCAGCTTCAGGCTCAGGCCCCAGAAGCCGAAGAATTCGGCGCTGCGCGAAAGCGGCGAGAACAGCCCGACCAGCGTGCGCGTCGCCGACTGGCAGGCCCCCAGGCTCATGCCCGCCGCGCAGCCGACCACGAGGAACACCTGCTGCGCCTGCCAGTCGATGCCCATGCTCCGCAGCAGCACGCTCAGCTCGGGCGTGAGGTGGATCAGCAGCACCGCCAGCACCCAGGTCCACAGCGTGATGCGATAGGTCCGCAGCGCGCCGATGCGGTCCTGCAGCCAGCCGAAGCCGAGCGCGCCGGCGGCCGCGGTGATCTGCACCAGCACGAACATCACCACCCGCACCGGTTCGTCCCAGCCGATCACCTGCGCGCCGTAGATGAAGGCATAGGCGATCACGATGTAGATGCCGCTCATGGCGAAGAACACCGACACCAGCAGCACCGCCAGGTCGCGATGCAGGCGCAGGCGCGAGAGCGTGCCGCGCACCCGCCCGAAACCGGTCGCCAGCGCATCGCGCAGCGTCGGCAACGGCCTTGGCGTGCCGCGCTCGCGCAGCCACAGGAAGGTGGGGATCGCCGCCACCAGGAAGAACCCGCCGGCGAACGGCCCGACCCAGCGGATGCGCTGGAAGTTCTCCTCACTGACCTCGCCCAGCGCCAGCAGCGCAAACACCGTCGCCACCAGCCCGCCGACATAGCCCAGCGCCCAGCCGAAGCCGGAAATCTTGCCCAGATCGCGCGGCGGCCCCAACCCGGGCAGGAAGCTGGCGATGAAGGCTTCGCCGATCGAATAGGCGAAGTTCGAGACGATCAGCAGCAGTACGCCGAGTGCCGCATAGCCGGGCGCGACGAAGTACAGCGCCGCGGTGGCGACCACCGTCAGCAGGTAGCTGGCGAACAGGAAGCGCTTCTTGGCCGAAGCCGCGTCCATCACTGCGCCGGCCACCGGCGCGCAGACCACCACCAGCAGGTAACTGGTGGCCAGCGACAGGCTCCACAGCAGGTTGCCGAGGCGGTAGTCGGGCGCGTCGCCGACCACGATGCGGGTGAACAGGTCACCGAAGACGACGGTGATGATCAGCAGCGTGTAGGCCTGGTTGGCGAAGTCGAACATCGCCCAGCCCAGGATCTCCCGCCGCGATGCGCGCACCCGTTCGTTCATGCGGCCGATTCTGACCGAAGCGGGGCAAACCCGCGAACTCCCCGCATGACGGCGCCCCACCCCCGCCCGCCGCCATGACGGCAACGGGCCGCGCGCGGCGGCCCGTTGTGCGCACTGTCCGGGAACGCGATGCTCAGCCGCGCTTTTCCAGCGGCACGAACTCGCGGTCCTCGGGACCGATGTAGTTGGCGCTGGGGCGGATGATCTTGCCGTCGATGCGCTGCTCGATCACGTGCGCGCTCCAGCCGGAGGTGCGGGCGATCACGAACAGCGGCGTGAACATCGCCGTCGGCACGCCCATCATGTGGTAGGCCGAGGCGCTGTACCAGTCCAGGTTGGGGAACATCCGCTTCATGTCCCACATCAGCGTCTCGATGCGCTCGGACACGTCGAACAGCACCTGGTTGCCGCCCTCCTTGCAGAGCTTGCGGCTGATCTCCTTGATGATCGGATTGCGCGGGTCGCCCACCGTGTAGACCGGATGGCCAAAGCCGATCACGATCTCCTTGCGCTCGACCCGGGCGCGGATGTCGGCCTCGGCCTCGTCGGCACTCTGGTAGCGGGCGATGATCTCCATCGCCACCTCGTTGGCTCCACCGTGCTTGGGGCCGCGCAGTGCACCGATCGCACCGGTGATGCACGAGTACATGTCCGAGCCGGTGCCGGCGATCACGCGGGCGGTGAAGGTGGACGCATTGAACTCGTGTTCGGCGTACAGCACCAGCGACTTGTCCAGCGCGTCGGCGTGCAGCTGGCTCGGCGGGTGGCCGTGCAGCAGGTGCAGGAAATGCGCGGCGATCGAGTCGTCGTCGGTCTCGACCTCGATGCGGCGGCCGTTGTGGGTGAAGTGGTACCAGTACAGCAGCATCGAGCCGAAACTGGCCATCAGCCGGTCGGCGATGTCGCGCGCGCCAGGCACGGCATGGTCGTCCTTCTCCGGCAGTACGGTGCCCAGCACCGAGCAGCCGGTGCGCAGCACGTCCATCGGATGCGCATTGGCCGGGATCAGCTCCAGCGTCTCCTGCACCAGCGCCGGCAGGCCGCGCAGCGACTTGAGCTTGCGCCTGTACGCCTGCAGCTCGCTGAAGGTCGGCAGGTGGCCGTACACCAGCAGGTAGGCGACTTCCTCGAACGTGGCCTTCGTCGCCAGGTCCTTGATGTCGTAACCGCGGTAATGCAGGTCATTGCCGCTGCGGCCGACGGTGCACAGGGCAGTGTTGCCGGCGGCGGTGCCGGACAGGGCGACGGATTTCTTCGGCTTGGGCGTGGTCGATTCGCTCACGGTGCAGTCCCGGGTGTGAAAACAGCGATTATATTGGCTCCGTCCCCGCCACGCCGGCCGCCCTCGCCCCCCGGGCCCCACGGCGGCAGGTCCGCCCGGCCGCGAGCATCAACCGAAGAAGAGGTAGCAGACGGCGATGGCGGCAAGGATGCCGGCAACGTCGGCCACCAGTGCACAGCCGACGGCATGACGGGCACGGCGTATGCCGACCGCGCCGAAATACACCGCCAGCACGTAGAACGTGGTCTCGGTACTGCCCTGCACGGTGGCAGCCAGCAACGCCGGGAAGCTGTCCACCCCGAAGTGCTGCATGGTTTCGATCAGCAGTGCCCGTGCCGCGCTGCCGGAGAAGGGCTTGGCCAGGGCGGTCGGCAAGGCATCCACGAAACGGGTGTCGGTTCCCAGCCAGGCGACCGCGGCGCGCACCCCCTCGAGCGCGAAGTCCAGGGCCCCGGAGGCGCGCAAGACGCCGATGGCGCAGAGCATGGCGACCAGATAGGGCAGCAGGTCGCGGGCAACCTCGAAACCCTGGCGCGCCCCCTCGACGAAGGCCTCGTACACCGGCACCCGGCGCCAGGCGCCGGCCAACAGGAAGGCCAGCACCGCGGCCAGCAGCAACAGGTTGCCGGCCAGGCTGGACAGGGTCGCCAGCGCGACCGCGGTCATTCCGGCCAGCAGCCACAGCAATGCCCCCAGCAGCAGCGCCGCGCCCCCCAGCCAGGCCAGCACCACCGGGTCGCCCAAGCGCAGCCGCTGCACCCAGGCCACCGCCAGCAGTCCGGCCAGAGTCGAGGCGGTGGTGGCCAGCAGGATGGGCAAGAACACCAGGGTCGGGTCGCTGGCGCCCTGCTGCAGCCGGTACATGAAGATGCTGACCGGCAACAGGGTCAGCGAGGAGGTGTTGAGCACCAGGAACAGGATCTGGGCGTTGCTGGCGCGCTCGGGCTCGGGGTTCAGCGCCTGCAGCTCGCGCATCGCCTTCAGCCCGATCGGTGTGGCGGCGTTGTCCAGACCGATGCCGTTGGCGGCGAAGTTGAGCGTGACCAGCCCCAGTGCCGGGTGCCCACGCGGCACCTCCGGCATCAGGCGGGCGAACAGCGGCGCCAAGGCACGCGCCAGCCAATCGATCACACCGGCACGCTCACCGATCCGCAGCAGCCCCAGCCACAGGGTGAGCGTGCCGAACAGCAGCACCATCACCTCGACCGAGAGCCGGGCCATGTCGAACAGCGCCGCCACCATGGCGGCGAAGACCTCCCCTTCCCCGGCCAGCAGCCAGCGCGCCAGACCGGCGACGGCCGCCACCAGGAAAAAGCCGAGCCAAAGCCCGTTCAGCACGGCCTGGGCCGGCCCGCTCAGCCGGGCCTGCGGGCGAACAGGGCATCCAGCCGCTGCTCGTAGTCGTGATAGCCGATCCGCTCGTACAGCTCCTCACGGGTCTGCATGCTGTCGAGCACGGCCCGCTGATGGCCGTCGCGGCGAATCGCCTCGTACACCGCCTCGGCGGCCTTGTTCATGGCGCGGAAGGCCGACAGCGGGTAGAGCTGGATGGCGACGCCGACCGAGGCCAGCTCCTCGCGGGTGAACAGCGGCGTCTTGCCGAACTCGGTGATGTTGGCCAGCACCGGCACCTTCACCGCGTCGACGAAGCGCTTGTAGGTGTCCAAATCGTAGGCGGCCTCGGCGAAGATGCCGTCGGCGCCGGCCTCCACGCAGGCCACGGCGCGCTCGATGGCGGCGTCCACGCCGTGCACGGCGATGGCATCGGTGCGGGCGATCAGGAAGAAGTCGGGATCGGTCTTCGCGTCGGCCGCCGCCTTCACCCGGTCGACCATCTCCTCGGTGGAGACGATCTCCTTGCCCGGGCGGTGGCCGCAGCGCTTGGCGCCGACCTGGTCCTCGATATGACAGGCGGCGGCGCCGGCCTTGATCAGTGACTTGACGGTGCGCTCGATGTTGAAGGCGCTCGGCCCGAAGCCGGTGTCGATGTCGACCAGCAGCGGCAGGTCGCAGACATCGGTGATGCGACGGGTGTCGATCAGCACGTCCTCGAGCGTATTGATGCCGAGGTCGGGCATGCCCAGCGAGCCGGCGGCGACGCCGCCGCCGGACAGGTAGATGGCGCGGTAGCCGGCGCGTCTGGCGAGCAGGGCGTGGTTGGCATTGATGGCGCCGATCACCTGCAGCGGCGACTCGGCGGCCAGGGCGGCGCGGAACTTCGCGCCCGGGCTGGGCTGGCTCATGCGTACTCCCGGCGGAAAAGCGGCATTTTAGCCCAGTCGGCGTGCCGCCCCCGTGCCGTCGCCGCAAGCGCGGAAAAAACGACGGGCGGCCGGAGGCCGCCCGTCGTCGCAGCGATCGCGTCGCGGCTCAGCCCAGCAGATGGGCGACGCCGGCGCGCTCTTCCTCCAGCTCGGCCAGCGTCTTGTTGATGCGCTCGCGGCTGAACTCGTCGATCTCCAGGCCCTGCACGATCTCGTACTCGCCGTCCCTGCAGATCACGGGGTAGCCGAACATCACGTCCTGCGGGATGCCGTAGCTGCCGTCGGACGGGATGCCCATGGTGACCCACTTGCCATCGGTGCCCAGCACCCAGTCGCGGATGTGGTCGATGGCGGCGTTGGCGGCCGAGGCGGCCGAGGACAGGCCGCGCGCCTCGATGATCGCCGCACCGCGCTTGCCGACGGTGGGAATGAAGACCTCGCGGTTCCAGGCTTCGTCGCCGATCTTCGCCTTCAGGCTCTCGCCCTTGGCGGTGGCGAAGCGGTAGTCCGGATACATGGTCGGGCTGTGGTTGCCCCACACGACGAGCTTCTCGATGTCGGCCACGGCCACGCCGGCCTTGGCGGCCAGTTGGCTGAGCGCGCGGTTGTGGTCCAGGCGCAGCATCGCGGTGAAGTTCTTCTTCGGCAGGTCCGGCGCCGACTTCATCGCGATGTAGGCATTGGTGTTGGCCGGGTTGCCGACCACCAGCACCTTGACGTCGCGCGAGGCGACGGCATTGAGCGCCTTGCCCTGCACGGTGAAGATCTCGGCGTTCTTGAGCAGCAGATCCTTGCGCTCCATGCCCGGACCGCGCGGCATCGCGCCGACCAGCAGCGCCACGTCGGCATCCTTGAACGCGACCATCGGGTCGTCGGTGCCGACCATGCCGGCCAGCAGCGGGAAGGCGCAGTCCTCCAGCTCCATCATCACGCCGCGCAGCGCGGCCTGGGCCTTTTCCATCGGCAGCTCGAGCATCTGCAGGATGACCGGCTGGTCCTTGCCGAGCATCTCGCCGGAGGCGATGCGGAACAGCAGGGAGTAGCCGATCTGGCCGGCGGCGCCAGTGACAGCAACACGGAGGGGGGTCTTCATGGTTTTATCCAACGTGTGGTTACGGTGACTGTTCTTCGAAAACACTGCGCTCGACACCCGACTGGCGGATGATGGAAAGCAGGGTACCGATGCGTAGTTCTTTGTGGTCGGGGACCGGGACCGTCGTCGTGGTATCTGCCTGACGCCGCTGCATCACGACATGGCTGCCTCGCTGTCTCACCTGCACGAAGCCGTGCGCGGCGAGAATCTCGCAGATCTCTCGGCCCGAGAGCCGCCTGAGTCTAGGCAACGGCGACCTCGACCTGGGTAATGTAGACCTCGTCGTGCATGCGCTCGCGGATTTCCTGCTCGGATGCCGTTTCGAAAAACAGCTCGAGCGCCTCGATGAGGTTGGTGCGCGCCTCCTCGATGCTCCCGCCTTGGCTGACGATGTCCAGCTCCGGGCAGAGCGAGACGTACCCGTCGCCCTCGCGCTCGATGATCGCAGTCAGCTGTCGGGTCATGACGGTCTCCTAGACAAGCTCGGCAAAGAATTCCTCGATGCGCCGCATGCCCGGCAGCAGCTGCGGCGTCGGGCAGGTATAGCTGATGCGGATCGAGCGCGGCTCGCCGAAGGCCGAGCCGGGGACGCAGGCCACGCCCTTGGCTTCGAGCAGGGCGTTGCAGAAGTCGACGTCGTTGCCGATGCGGCGGCCGTCGTGCGACTTGCCGAAAGCGCAGGAGATGTCCGGGAACACGTAGAACGCACCCTGCGGACGCGGGCAGACCACACCCGGGATGCGCGCCAGCACCTCCATCACCTGGTCGCGCTTTTGCTGGAACTCGGCGCACTTGGCCGCCGGCACGTCCTGCGGACCGCTCAGCGCGGCGATGGCGGCGGCGGTGACGATCTCGGGGACGTTGGTGATGTGGTTGGAGTTGAGCGTGACCACCGCGCGGATCGCGTCCGCCGGGCCGGCGAGGAAGCCGGCGCGCCAGCCGGGCATGCCGTAGGTCTTGGAGATCGAGTCGGTGAAGATCACCCGGTCGCGCAGTTCCGGGCGGAACTGCACGAAGTTGTGGTAGCTCAGGCCGTCGAACACCATCCGGTTGTAGATGTCGTCGGTGATGACCCAGGTGTCCGGATGGTTCGCCAGCACGTCGGCCAGCGCGGCGATCTCGTCCTGCGTGTACACCATGCCCGTCGGGTTGGACGGGTTGTTGAACATGAACAGGCGCGGCCTGCTCCCGAGCGCCGCGTCGAGCTGGGCCGGGGTGAGCTTGTAGTTCTGCTCCGGCGGGCACGGCAGCAGGGTGACGCGGGCGCCGAGGATCTCGGCGATGTCGAGGTAGCTGGTCCAGTACGGGGTCGGGATCAGCACTTCGTCGCCCTCGTCCACCAGGGCTTCGAACAGGTTGTACAGGCCGTGCTTGGCGCCGATGGTGACGACCACGTTCTCGCGCGTGTAGCCGGTCATGCCGATGCCTTCCATGTGCTTGAGGAAGGCGTCGAGCAGGGCGGTGTCGCCGCGGTTGGAGCCGTACTGGCCGCTGTCGTGGTCGAGCGCCTTGCGCACCGCGTCGTAGACGTGCGGACCGGGCAGGAAGTTGGGGACGCCGATGGAGAAGCTGATGATGTCGCGGCCCTCGGCCCTGAGCTGCTTGGCTTTGTCGGCGACCTGCATGATCGCGCTGGGCTTGGCGCGACCCACGCGCGCAGCGAGCTTCGGCATCGGTGGTTCCTCGACGGGAAGTGGCCGGAAACGAGGCCGGGAAGGATAGCACAGCCCCCGATTCCGCCGAGCCCGCCGGTCTGGCTATGCTGGTCCGGGCCACCATCACGGAGCGCGCGCATGAGCCTGCTGATCCTCGGACTGGCCCTGTTCTTCGCCATCCACGCCCTGCCCTGGCTGCCGCCGCTGCGCCGGCGACTGATCGAGCGGCTCGGCGCCCTGCCCTACCGGGGTCTGTTCGCGCTGGTGTCGGCCCTGGGTTTGCTATTGATCGTGCTCGGCCATGCCAGGGCGCCCCACGAACCGCTCTGGCTGCCACCGGCGTGGGGCCGGCCGCTGGTCTACCCGCTCTTGTTCGCCGCCTTCGTGCTGCTCGCCGCGGCTTACCTGCCGGGCAACCTCAAGCGCTACACCCGCCACCCGATGTTGTGGGGCGTGGTGCTCTGGGGCGTCGGCCATCTGCTGGTGCGCGGCGACCTGTCCTCGCTGCTGCTGTTCGGCGGCTTCATCGGCTACGCGCTGCTGGCGATGGCCTCGGCCAACCTGCGCGGGGCACGCAAGACCGAGCAGCGGCAGCCGCTGTGGAAGGACGCACTCGTGCTGGTGGCCGGTGCGGCGGCTTACGCCGGCTTCGCACTGGCCCACCCCTGGCTGATCGGCGTGGCGGTGCTGCCGTGACCGGTCGCCCGCCGGTCAGTTCATCCACCGTCGCAGCCAGGCCTTCTCCAGCTCGACCACGATGAACAGGGCCGCCGACAGCGCGGCGATCCAGCCCCATTCGCGCCAGCCCAGCCCTTGCGTGCCGAACACCGCCTGCGCCGGCGGCCAGTAGGTGACCGCCGCCTGCAACAGCGCCAGCACCGCCACCGACAGCCAGGCCCAGGGGTTGGCCAGCAGCGCTTCCGGCGTCCAGCCGGGCGCGGTCCAGCGGCGGCTGTTGAACAGATACGCGACCGAGCCGGCGACGAGCATGTTCAGCGCCACCGTGCGCGCCAGGGCCGGTTCGCCGCCACCGTCCACCCACAACAGGAAACCGGCGAAACTCATCGCGGTGAGCAGCGCGCCGACGAACACGACGCGCCAGACGATGTAGCCGCCCAGCAGACCCTGCGTGGGCGAGCGCGGCGCACGTTTCATCACGCCCGCTTCCAGCGGCTCGAAGGCCAGCGACAGCGCCAGCGTGACGGAAGTGACCAGGTTCACCCACAGGATCAGCACCGGGGTCAGCGGCAGCACGGCCAGACCCGCCAGCACCGCCAGCAGGATGATCAGCGCCTGTGCGGCATTGGTCGGCAGGATGAACATCAGCGCCTTGCGGATGTTGTCGTAGACGCCGCGCCCCTCCTCGACGCCGGCGACGATGGTGGCGAAGTTGTCGTCTGCCAGCACCATCTCGGCGGCCTGACGGGCCGCCTCGGTACCCTTGATGCCCATCGCCACGCCGATGTCGGCGCGCTTGAGCGCCGGCGCGTCGTTGGCGCCGTCGCCGGTCATCGCCACGACCCGGCCGCACGCCTGCAGGGCGGTCACCAGCCGCAGCTTGTGCTCGGGCGTGGCGCGGGCATAGACGTTCACCGCCTCCACCCGCTCTGCCAGCGCCCGGTCGTCCAGACGGTCGAGCTCCGGCCCGGTGAGCACCCCATCGTCGCCGGCGATCTCCAGCGCGCGCGCGATCGCGGCGGCGGTGGCGGCATGGTCGCCGGTGATCATCTTCACCGCGATGCCGGCGCTGCGGCAGGCGGCGATGGCGTCCGGCACCTCCGGCCGCGGCGGGTCGATGAAGGCGACCAGCCCGAGCAGGCACAGCCCCCGTTCGACCATCGCCAGGTCCAGGCACGCCGCATCGTCGTCCAGGCGCTTTTCGGCCAATGCCAGCACGCGCAGCCCATCGCGCGCCATCGCATCGAGCAGTGCATGCCAGTGGTCGGTATCGAGCGGCTGCTCGTCATCGCCGACGCGCTGGCGGTCGCAGCGCGCCAGCACGGTTTCCGGCGCGCCCTTGAGGCAGATCCGGCCCGGATGCCGCGTCGCCATGAACTTGTAGTCCGACGAGAACGGCAGCAGCGCCAGTCGCGGATGCGCTTCGCGCCGGGCGGCGACATCCACGCCAGCGGCCTGCGCCAGCCGGATCAGCGCCCGCTCGATCGGGTCGCCGTCGTGGCCATCGGCAGCGGCTTCGTTGCACAGCACGGCGGCTTCGAGCAGGGCCGGCGCCCGCGCCCCGGCCTGCTCCGCCGCCCAGGCAGCATCGGCGAGTCCGATCCGGGCGGCGACCAACTCATTACAGGTCAGGGTGCCGGTCTTGTCGGTGCAGATGACACTGACCGCGCCCAAGGTCTCCACTGCCGGCAGGCGGCGGATCACCGCCTGTCGTGCCGCCATCCGCCGCACGCCCATGGCCAGGGTGATGGTGATGATCGCCGGCAGGCCCTCCGGAATCGCTGCCACCGCCAAGGCGACCCCAGCCATGAAACCGGCCAGCAGCGGGGTGTCGTGCAGCAGCCAGCCCAGCACCACCATTGCCACCGCCAGCGAGACGATCACTACCGACAACCGGCGTCCGAAGTGCTCGATCTGGCGCAACAGCGGCGTGGTCAGCGGCTGCACGCGACCGAGCAGGGCGCTGATGCGGCCGAGTTCGGTGGCGTTCGCGGTCGCTACCACGACGCCCACCCCCTGCCCGCCGGCCACCATGGTGCCGGCGTAGGCCATGCCGACCCGCTCGGCCAGCGCAGTATCCTCCGCCACCGTCGCGGTGCATTTCTCCACCGGCACCGACTCGCCGGTGAGCGCCGCCTCGTCGATGCGCAGGCCTTGGCTCTCGATCAGCCGCAGATCCGCCGGCACCCGGTCGCCGGCCTTGAGCAGCACCACATCGCCTGGCACCAGACATTCGGCATCGAGCGTGCGCCGATGGCCATCGCGCAGCACCCGCGCCTTGGGCGCCAGCATCCGGCCGATGGCCTCCATGGCGTGCTGGGCCTTGCCCTCCTGCACGAAACCGATCAGCGCATTGACCACCACCACGCCGAAAATCACCGCCGCGTCCACCGGATGGCCGAGCGCCGCCGCCGCCACGCCCGCCACCAGCAGCAGGTGGATCAGCACGTTGTGGAACTGGGCCAGCAGACGCCGCCAGGCCGGACGACGCGGCGGCGACGGCAGGGCATTGGGGCCGAGGTCGGCCAGGCGACGCTCGGCATCGTCCGCGGTCAGACCGCCACGATGGGTACACAGGACCGACAGGCACTCGTCGACCGGCAACGCGTGCCAGACGGGCGGGGAAGCGCGTGATGCTGACGACTCGGGCATGGCGGGCAGGTGCGGAAGCCGAAGAACCTGCCCGCAGTCTAGCCGCGGTCGTGCGCGCCACCCCGACCTGGATCAAAGGAACCGCTGATCAATTCAGAGGTTCCGCCGGCCAGCAATGGCCGGCCCGCGAATCAAGCACGCCAGTGCCTGATTCGTCGCAGCCGCGTCCGGACACGCGCCGGATGCGGCGTGGGCTGACAAGTCCAGGATGGACGTGTTCAGACCTTCCCGAACGGGGCGATTTGCCGCCCCCGGCCGGTCAGGCCGCGTCGAGGATGCGGTTCCAGCCTTCCAGCCGGTCGGCAAAGCGGGCGAACAGCGCACCGGTATCGCCCGCGATCTCGACCTTCTCGATCACGTCGCCGCCCCGGATCGCATCGACCACGTCCTGGCCTTCCAGCACGGTGCCGAACACGGTGTGGCGGCCGTCCAGCCACGGGCAGTCGACGTGGGTGATGAAGAACTGGCTGCCGTTGGTGCCGGGGCCGGCATTGGCCATCGACAGCACGCCGCGGACGTGGCGCAGCTCGGGGTGGAACTCGTCCTCGAAGCGGTAGCCCGGACCGCCGCGACCGCTGCCCTCGGGGCAGCCGCCCTGGATCATGAAGTCGGCGATCACGCGATGGAACGTCAAGCCGTCGTAGAAGCCGCGGCGCGCCAGGTTGGCGAAGTTGGCCACGGTCAGCGGGGCCTGGTCGGCATGCAGCCGGACACGGATGGCGCCGCGCGCGGTGGTGAAGGTGGCGATCAGGTCGGTCATGGGCAGGGTCCGGGACGAAGGTTGCGGGGTTGCGGAAATGGCCGCCGCGGCGCGGCGGGCGGGCGGGCCTGGAAACCGCATAGGGTGCCACAGGTTCCGGGGCGACAGGCAGGCACCCACCCGGGACGGCTATAATGATCGGCTACCTTCCCAGCAGCCTTGGCGCCCGGCCTCCGGCGCCCGCCCGCATGTCCATCGAAAAGCTCCGCAACATCGCCATCGTCGCCCACGTCGACCACGGCAAGACCACGCTCGTCGACCAGCTGCTCAAGCAGTCGGGCACCTTCGGCGAACGCGACAAGGTCGCCGAGCGGGTGATGGACAGCAACGACCTGGAAAAGGAGCGCGGCATCACCATCCTCTCCAAGAACACCGCGATCCGCTGGACCGACCCGCAGGGCGAGACCTGGCGCATCAACATCGTCGACACTCCCGGCCATGCCGATTTCGGCGGCGAGGTCGAGCGCGTGCTGTCGATGGTGGACTCGGTGCTGATCCTGGTCGACGCCATGGACGGACCGATGCCGCAGACCCGCTTCGTCACCCAGAAGGCCTTCGCGATGGGCTTCAAGCCGATCGTGGTGATCAACAAGGTGGATCGCCCCGGCGCGCGACCGGACTGGGTGCTCAACCAGACCTTCGACCTGTTCGACCGCCTCGGCGCAACCGACGAGCAGCTCGACTTCCCGGTGGTGTACGCCTCGGGCCTGAACGGCTATGCCGGCCTGACCGAGGACGTGCGCTCGGGCGACATGACCCCGCTGTTCGAGGCGATCGTCCGGCACGTGCCGCCACCGTCGGTGGATCCGGACGGTCCGTTCCAGATGCGCATCACCTCGCTGGACTACAACAACTACGTCGGCATCATCGGCGTCGGCCGCATCCAGCGCGGCCGCGTCCGCACCAACATGCCGGTCACCGTGATCGACCGCGACGGCAGGACCCGCAACGGCAAGGTGCTGCAGGTGCTCGGCTTCCACGGCCTGGAGCGGCACGAGGTGAAGGAGGCGCAGGCCGGCGACATCGTCGCCATCTCCGGCATCGAGGGCCTGGGCATCTCCGAGACCGTCTGCGATCCGTCCGCGGTCGAGCAGCTCCCGGTACTGACCGTGGACGAGCCGACCATCAGCATGACCTTCCAGGTCAACGACTCGCCGTTCGCCGGCCACAAGGAACGCAGTGGCGGCAGGTTCCTGACCTCGCGCCAGCTGCGTGACCGCCTGATCCGCGAAACACAGCACAATGTCGCGCTGCGCGTGGAGGACACCGAGGATGCCGACAAGTTCAAGGTCAGCGGCCGCGGCGAGCTGCACCTGTCGATCCTGATCGAGACGATGCGCCGCGAGGGCTACGAGCTGGCGGTGTCGCGCCCGGAAGTGATCGTCAAGGAGATCGACGGCCAGCTCATGGAGCCGTTCGAGTCGCTGGTGGTGGACCTGGACGAGCAGTACCAGGGCGGCGTGATGCAGCGGCTCGGCGAGCGCAAGGCGCTGCTGCAGAACATGGAGCCGGACGGCAAGGGCCGGGTGCGGCTGGAGTTCATCATTCCCGCGCGCGGCCTGATCGGTTTCCAGACCGAGTTCCGCACCCTCACCGCCGGCACCGGCCTGCTGTTCCATGTCTTCGACCACTACGGCCCCAAGGCCGAGGGCGTGATCGGCAAGCGCCCCAACGGCGTGCTGATTTCGAACGACACCGGCACCTCCACCGCCTACGCCCAGTTCGCCATGCAGGAGCGCGGCCGGCTGATGATCGAGCCGGGCGAGGAGGTCTACGAGGGTCAGATCGTCGGCATCCACGCCAAGGACAACGACCTCACCGTCAACGCCCTGCGCGCCAAACAGCTCACCAACTTCCGTGCCGCCGGCAAGGACGACGCGCTGGCGCTCACCCCGCCGCTGCGCATGAGCCTGGAGCAGGCGCTGGAGTTCATCGACGACGACGAGCTGGTCGAAGTGACCCCGGTCGCGATCCGCCTGCGCAAGAAGCTGCGCCACGAGGTGGACCGCAAGCGGGCCTCGCGCGCAGCGTGAGAGCCATGCGCTTCCGCCTGCCGGCGCTCCTGCTTGCGACGCTGCTGCCGGCCGCCACGCCGGCCGCGGACGGCTTGCTGCACGAGCGCTGGAGCCTGGCCTTCGGCGGCTACGGCAACCGGCTCGGGCTCGACGGCCGGATCGACGGCAACACCGACGTCCGCGGCACGCCCTTCGATTTCGACGACAGCTTCGGCTTCGACCGGCACGAGCGGTTGCGCATGGCCGAACTCACGCTTGCGCCCACCCAGGACCACGAGCTGCGCCTGCGCGGTTTCCGCGACCGCCGCCGCCACGACACCACGCTGACCGAGGAGCTGGTCTTCTCCGGCGTCGTTTTTCCGGTCGACGCCGACGTGCGCGGCCGCTTCGGGCTGGACGTGCTCGATCTGGACTACACCTGGTGGCGCTGGCGCCAGGCGACGCGCGCCAGCGGCCTGGTGCTGGGGCTGACCCGCCTGCGCGCCGGCATCGACCTGGACGGCGAGGCGCGCAACGACGGCGGCCCGCCCGAGCCGCTGCGCGCCGACTATGCGCGCCATCTCTATGCGCCGAGCCTCGGCCTCGCCTTCAAGGCCGCGCCGGGCGAGCGCTGGCGCTACCGGCTCGACGCCGGCGCCATGCGCCTGCGCCACGCCGGCATCCATGGCACGATCCTCGAAGCCAGCGCCGCCGCCGAATACTTCCCCGCGCATCGACTCGGCATCGGCCTGCGCTACACCTGGACCCGGCTCGAAGCCGAAGGCCGGCGCGGCGACACGCTGCGCGGCGAGCTCGACCTGGACTACGCCGGCTGGCAGCTCTACCTGCGCCTGCGCAGTTGACGGCGGCCGCGACCCGGCGGCCACGGCCGCCACGCGCTAGCATCGGCGGCACCGCCGCCCCGGAGCCGCCGCCATGCCCACCGCACCGCGCGAGATCGCCCAGATCGCTGTCGCCTGCCGGGACGTCGCCCGCGCCACCGCCTTCTACCGCGATGTCCTCGGCCTGCCGCTGCTGTTCGAAGCCGGCGGCATGAGCTTTTTCCAGTGCGGTCCGACCCGGCTGATGCTGTCCCTGCCCAGCTCGCCCGACCTCGCCCCTCCCGGCTCGATCCTGTACTTCCGCAGCGACGACATCGCCGCACAGCTCGCCACGCTGCGCGCCGGCGGCGCGCAGATCCTGCGCGAACCCGCACTGGTCCACCGTGACGCGCACCACGCACTGTGGCTGGCCTTCTTCCGCGACACCGAAGGCAACATGCTGGCGCTGATGGAAGAACGCCCCGCCGCCTGAGGACCTGCCGATGCACCGACTCGCACCCTGCCTGCTGCCCCTGCTGCTCGCCGCCTGTGCGCACGAGGCCGTGCCGCCACCCGCCGCCGGGTCGCCCTTCGCGCTCGACGATGCGAGCGTGGCCGAGCTACAGGCCGCCATGCGCGACGGCCGGCTGAGCGCCCGGCAACTGACCACGCTCTACCTCGAGCGCATCGCCGCGCTCGACGACGACGGCCCGCGCCTGAACGCGGTGATCGAGATCAACCCCGACGCCCTCGCCGAGGCCGAACGCCTCGACGCCGAGCGCACCGCGGGCCGCGTGCGCGGTCCGCTGCACGGCATCCCGGTGCTGCTCAAGGACAACATCGACGCGACCGGCATGGCCAACTCGGCCGGCTCGCTGGCACTGGCCGAACACCGCCCGGCGCGGGACGCGCACCTGGTCGCGCGGCTGCGCGAGGCCGGCGCGGTGATCCTGGGCAAGACCAACCTCAGCGAATGGGCCAACTTCCGCTCCACCCGCTCGGTCAGCGGCTGGAGCGGGCGCGGCGGACAGACCCGCAATCCCTACGTCCTGGACCGCAACCCCTGCGGCTCCAGCGCCGGCTCGGGCGTGGCCGTGGCCGCCGGCCTGGCGCCGCTGGCGGTCGGCACCGAAACCAATGGTTCGATCATCTGCCCGGCGGCGGTCAACGGCGTGGTCGGCATCAAGCCCACGGTCGGCCTGGTCAGCCGCCACGGCATCATCCCGATTTCGCCTTCGCAGGACACCGCAGGCCCGATGGCGCAGCGCGTCGCCGATGCCGCCGCCCTGCTCGGCGCGCTGGCCGGCGCCGACCCGCGCGACCCGGCGACCGAAGCCGCCGAAGCGCACCTCGTACCCGACTACACCGCGTTCCTCGACGCCGACGCACTGCGCGGCGCGCGCATCGGCGTGATGCGCAAGGCGATGGGCTTCCACAGTGAAGTCGATCGCGTGATGGAAGCCAGCATCGCCGCCCTGCGCGTGGCCGGCGCCGAGATCGTCGACCCGGCCGACCTGCCCAGCCATGGCCGGTTCGGCAAGCACGCGTTCGAGGTGCTGCTGTACGAGTTCCGCCCCGCGCTGGAGGACTACCTCGCCGACAGCGGCGCACCGCTGCGCACCCTGGAGGCGCTGATGGCATTCAACACGGCGCATGCCGAGCACGAGCTGCGCTGGTTCGGCCAGGAGCTGTTCGAGATGGCGGCGAAGAAAGGCCCGCTGACCGAGGCCGCCTACCTCGAAGCGCGCGACAGCGCCCGCCGCCTCGCCGGCCGCGAGGGCATCGACGCGGCCATGGACGCGCATCGACTGGACGCACTGCTGACCACGGCCGTCGGCCCGGCCTGGCCGATCGACCCGGTCAACGGCGACCACTTCCTCGGTGCCGGCTATTCCGCCGCCGCGGTGGCCGGCTACCCGAGCATCACCGTGCCGGCCGGCGAGGTGCACGGCCTGCCGGTCGGCGTGGTGTTCATCGGCCGCGCCTTCAGCGAACCCCGGCTGATCGCGCTGGCCCACGCCTTCGAGCAGGCCACCCGGGCGCGCCGACCGCCGCGCCTGCTCCCCACCCTGGCGCCCTGACCGCCCTGACCACCCTGACCGCCCGGCCGGTCAGCCGGCCGCCGGGGCCAGCAGCTGCGCGCGCTTGCGCACGATCAGCATGGCGATCTCCAGTGACTGCTCGTAGTTCAGCCGTGGGTCGACGCTGGAGCGGTAGGCGCGCTCGAGATCGGCATCGGTCAGTTCGCGGGCGCCGCCGGTGCATTCGGTGACGTTCTCGCCGGTCAGCTCCAGATGCACACCACCCAGCCGCGTGCCGGCCGCGGCGTGCAGGTCGAAGGCCTGCTCCAGCTCGCTGCGGATGTTGCCGAAGCGGCGCGTCTTGTAGCCGTTGCTGGCGGATTCGGTATTGCCGTGCATCGGGTCGCAGACCCAAAGCACGCGCCGCCCCTCGCGCCGCACCGCGTCCAGCAGCGGCGGCAGCCGCTCGGCGATCTGCGCTGCCCCCATGCGGTGGATCAGCGTCAGCCGGCCTGGCTCGTCGTCCGGGTTGAGGGCGTCGATCAGGCGCAGCAGCACGTCGGGCGTCACCGCCGGGCCGATCTTCACCGCCACCGGGTTGCGCACGCCGCGCAGGTACTCCACGTGCGCACCGTCCACCGCCGCCGTGCGCATGCCGATCCAGGGAAAATGCGTGGACAGGTTGAACCAGCCCCACTGACGCGGCACCTGCCGGGTCAGCGCCTCCTCGTAGGGCAGCAAAAGTGCCTCGTGCGAGGTGTAGAAATCGACTCGGTTGAGGTTGTGCACCTCCTCGCCCGACAGCGTCTCCATGAAGCGCACCGCGTCGCCGATGGCGGCGACCATGCGCTGGTATTCCTCGGCCAGCGGCGAGTGCGTGACCCAGCCCAGATCCCAGTACTCGGGGTGGTGCAGGTCGGCGAAGCCGCCGTCGATCAGCGCGCGGACGAAATTCATCGTCATCGCCGAGCGGGCGTGGCCCTTGATCATCCGGCGCGGATCGGGGATCCGTGCGGCCTCGCTGAACTCGGGGGCGTTGATGAAGTCGCCGCGGTAGCTCGGCAGGGTGACGCCGTCGCGGGTCTCGCTGTCGGCCGAGCGCGGCTTGGCGTACTGCCCGGCGAAGCGCCCCACCCGCACCACCGGCAGACGCAGCCCGTGCACCAGCACCAGGCTCATCTGCAACAACACCTTCAGGCGGTTGGAGATCAGCCCGGATTCGCAGTCGGCGAAGCTCTCGGCGCAATCGCCGCCCTGCAGCAGGAAGCGCCGCCCCTCCTGCGCCTCGGCCAACTGGCGCTTCAGCGCCAGGATCTCCCACGAGGTGACCAGCGGCGGCAACCGGCGCAGCTCGGCCAGGGCCTCGGCCAGCGCGCCGGCGTCGGGCCAGCTCGGCATCTGTGCCGCCGGCCTGGTGCGCCACGAATCGGGCGCCCAGTCGGTGGGCAGGTTGACCGGTTGCGGGCCGCGATCGACGGGAGGCATGAGGAAAGTCCGGGGTTTGTTGCGCTGCATCAAGGCATCATGCCACAGCGCACCGACGCCGCAAGCCCGGCGGCACGCAGGCTCAGCGCCGGCGGAAACCCGCCCACAGCGCGGCCGTGCCCAGCGCCATGAACCAGATCAGCGTCCAGGCCGGCATCGACAGGCCGAGGAAGGTCCAGTCCACCTCGGCGCACTCGCCCGAACCGCTGAACACCCTGACCAGCACCTCGCGCAGCGGGAAGGCCTCCAGCATGTATTCCAGCCCCGGCCCGCAGGCCGGCACCTCGTCGGCGGGCAGCGACTGCAGCCACACATGCCGCCCGGCGACCGTCATGCCGCCCGCCGCCGCCAGCGCCGCCAGCACGCCGTAGGCACGCCGCCCGCCGGCGGACTTCGGCCCATGGATCGCACCGAGCAGGAACACCGCCCCCAGCACCATGAACGCCACCCGCTGGAAGATGCACAGCGGGCACGGGTCGAGGAACATCACATGCTGCGCGTACAGCGCATAACCCAGCAGTGCCGCGCACAGCAGCGCGCCCAGCAGGTACTGCGCACGGAACGGCCAGGCAAAGGGATTGAAGCTCATCGGACAGCGAACTCTGGCGAACAAGGCGGGGACGGTAGCGCATCCTCCGACCGCTGGCGAGCCGGAACGTTCAGGCGCGACTGGCAAACGGACCCGGCACGAATTACCATCTGACCATTCTAGTCATATCGCGGAATATCCCGATGCGCGCGTGGCAGATCCAGGAAGCGAAAGCCCACTTCTCCGAACTCGTGCGCGAAGCCGAGCAGGACGGCCCCCAGGAGATCACCTGGCACGGCCGGCCGGTCGCGGTAGTGCTCTCGCGCAGCGAATACGAACGGCTCACCGGCACCGGCCAGTCGCTGGTCGAATTCATGCGCCGCTCGCCGCTGCATGGTGCCGAGGACATCGACCTCGACCGCGATCGCAGCCCCACGCGCGAGGTGCCGCTTTGAGCTATCTGATCGACACCAATGTGCTCTCGGAGCTGCGCCGGCGCGAGCCCGATGTCAACGTGAGCCGCTGGCTGGCCGAACGCCCGGCCACGACGCTGCACCTGAGCGTGCTCACCCTGGGCGAGCTGCGCAAGGGCATCGAGGCGCTGCCCGAGAGTCCCCGCAAGCGCACCCTGCTCGATTGGCTGGAAGTGGACCTGCCGGGATTCTTCGCCGGCCGCATCCTGCCGGTGGACGCGGCCGTGGCGGATCGCTGGGGCCGTCTGCTGGCGAGCGCGAGCCGCCCCATGCCCGCCATCGACAGCCTGCTCGCCGCCACCGCGATCACGCACGGGCTGACGCTGGTGACGCGCAACCTGCGCGATTTCGCGCACGCCGGGCTTCAACTGCTCGACCCTTGGCAGGCGTAGCCGAGCGCCTCAACTGCCCTCACCCCTGATGCCGCAACGCCTCGATCGGGTCGAGCCGGGCGGCCTTGCGCGCCGGGTAGTAGCCGAAGAACAGGCCGGTGGCGACCGAGAAGCCGGTCGCCAGGGCGATCACGTTGAGGTTCAGCTCGACCGGAAGCGCGCCGAAGCGGCTGGTCAGCAGGGCGCCGGCGATGCCGATGGCGATGCCGATCACGCCGCCGCCGAGCGAGAGCATCATCGCCTCGGCCAGGAACTGCGCCTGCACCTGGCGCGGGCCGGCGCCGACCGCCATGCGCAGGCCGATCTCGCGGGTCCGCTCGGTCACCGAGACCAGCATGATGTTCATGATGCCGATGCCGCCGACGATCAGCGAAATGGAGGCGACCGCGCCGAGCAGCAGCGACATCAGCCGGGTGGTCTGGGTGCGGGCGCTGACGATCTCGGTGAGGTTGCGCACGACGAAGTCGTCCTCGCCGCCGGGCGGGATGCGGTGGCGCTGGCGCAGCAGTTCGACGAGCTCGCGCTCGACGTGCGGCAGATCCTCGGCGCGGGCGGTGCTGACCGAGATCTGCATCACTCGCCCGGGGCCGATGTTGAGGTTGCTCATCAGCCGGCGGCGCGCGGTTTCCAGCGGCACGACGATGACATCGTCCTGGTCGCCACCCCAGCCGCTCTGCCCGCGTGGCGACAGCACGCCGGCGACGGTGAACGGCACGCGGCCGACGCGGATCGTGGCGCCGGTGGGATCGGCATCGCCGAACAGCCGCTCGCGTACGGTCTGCCCGAGCAGCACGCGCTTGGCGGCGGCGCCGTAGTCGCGTTCGTCGAAGTGTTCACCCAGCGCGACTTCCCAGCCGTTGATCGGAAACCAGTCCGGCTGCACGCCGACCCACTGTGTGGACCAGTTCTGCTCGGCATTCACCACCTGGGTGCCGCCGCGCAGGCTGGCGGCGACGTACTGCACCTCGGGGATGTCGGCGCGGATGGCGTCGGCATCGCCCTCGGTCAGCGACATGATGCTGCCGGCGCCGATGCGCACCGCGCCCTGTCGGCCGGAGCCGGGGAAGATCTCGATCCGGTTGGAGCCCAGCCGCGAGATGGTGCGGTCGAGCTCGGCCTGGGTGCCCTGCCCCACCGACACCATCACGATGACCGCGGCGATGCCGATGATCACGCCCAGCGCGGTCAGGACGCTGCGCAGCCAGTTGCCGCGCAGGGCGAAGGCGGCCATGCCGAGGATGTCGAGCAGGGTCGCGCTGGCGATGCCAGGCGCGGAGCGGGTGTGACCACCATCTGCGCTCATGCGGCCTCCCGGGTCGCTTCGTGCAGCTCGCCGTCGCGCATGTGGAACACGCGGTCGGCGTAAGCGGCGATGGGCGGCTCGTGGGTGATGACCACGATGGTGTGACCGGCCGCCTGCAGACGCTTGAACAGGGCCATGATCTCTTCGCTGGTCCGGGTGTCGAGCGCGCCGGTGGGCTCGTCGGCGAGGATGATCGGCGCGGCGTTGATCAGCGCGCGGGCGATGGCGACACGCTGCTGCTGGCCGCCGGACAGCTCGCTCGGCTTGTGCCGGGCACGCTCGGCCAGGCCGACCTCGGCCAGCGCGCGTTCGGCGCGCGGGCGGCGTTCGGCGCGCGGCACGCCGGCGTAGATCAGCGGCATCATCACGTTGTCCAGCGCGCTCATCCGTGCGAGCAGGTGGAAGCCCTGGAAGACGAAGCCGATCTTTTCCAGCCGCAGCCGCGCGCGCTGCTCGGCGTCGAGCGTGGCGACATCGACGCCGTCGCAGAAGTAGGAACCGCCGCTGGGCGTGTCGAGGCAGCCGATCAGGTTCATCAGGGTGGACTTGCCCGAGCCGGACGGCCCCATGATGGCGACGAACTCGCCGTGCTCGACCCGCAGCGACACGCCGCGCAGCGCGACCACCTCGGCGGGCGTGCCCTCGGCGTAGACCTTGCGCAGGCCGTCGATGGCGATGACGGGATTGCGGCCACTCACACTCATCGCGCGCTGCGCTCCTGGCCGACGATGACGCGCTCGCCCTCGGCCAGCGCGCCGCCGACGATCTCGGTGTGGGTGGCGTCGGACAGGCCGGCCCGCGCTTCGACGGCGACGGCGCGGCCGTTCTCCTCCTTCCAGAGGGTCACCCGGCGCGCCGTGAGCAGCTCAGCCACGGCCTGTTCGAAGCGGCGACGCTGGCCGTCGTCGAGGCTGGCGCGGAAATCGCCATAGCTGTCGAGCACGCGCTTGAGCACCATCTGCCGGATCATCTCGGGCGACGGCGCGGCGCCTCCGGCGTTGCCGCCCATCACCATCATGCCGCCGCCTCCGCCGGCCATGCCCGGACCGCCCGGACCGCCGGGCGGGCGCTGGCCCTGCGCCTGCGCCATGCGCTCGCGCTGGGCCGCATGATCACGCTCGAAGGCCTCGCGCTGCGCCGGGCTCAAACCCAGACCGTCGACGATGCGCGGCAGATCCTCGCCGAGGTTGAAGCCCATCCGGCCGCCGCGGGCGGGCGGCGTCTCGGCCGGCGCGTCGGCCGGGCGGAAGCGCAGCGCGGCATTGGGCACACGCAGCACATTCTCGCGGCGGTTCACTTCGATCTCGGCATTCGCTGTCATCCCCGGCAGCAGGCTGCCATCGGGGTTGTCGACCAGCACCACCACCGGGTAGGTGATCACGTTCTGGGTGTTGCTGGCGGCCAGCCGCACCTGCTGCACGCTGCCGTGGAAGTCGCGCCCGGGAAAGGCATCCACGGTGAAACGCACGCCTTGCCCGGCGCGGATCTGGCCGACATCGGACTCGTCGATCGACAGCTCGATCTGCATCTTGGCCAGATCCTCGGCGATCTGGAACAGCACCGGGGTCTGGAAGCTGGCGGCCACGGTCTGCCCCGGCTCGACCGCGCGCAACAGCACCACGCCGTCGACCGGCGAGCGGATTTCGGTATGCGACAGGTCGAGCTCGGCATTGGCCACCGCCGCCTGCCGCTGCGCCACCGCCGCCTCGGCCGAGCCGACCCGGGCGCGCGCCTGGTCGCGGACGGTGAGCGCGAGATCGGCCTCGCTGCGGGCGATCAGCTGGCGCTCGGCCAGTTCCCGCTTGCGGCGGTAATCGGCCTCGGCGTTGCGCAGGCTGGCGCGCGCCTCCTCCAGCGAGGCGCGGGCACTGGCGAGGTCGGCGCGGACCTGGGTCAGCCGCGCCTGGAAGGTGGCCGGGTCGATGCGGGCGATCACCTGGCCGCGCTCGACGCGGTCATTGAAATCGGCATGCACGCTGAGGATCTGCCCGGACACCTGCGAGCCGATGTCGACCGTCGACAGCGCGCGCAGGCTGCCGGTGGCCGAGATCGACACCCGCACCGTGCCACGCTCGACCTCGGCGGTGCGCCAGGCCCGCGGCGGATTGGCGTCGCGCCCCGACCAGTACCAGCCGGCGGCGGCCACGGCGACGGCGGCGAGCGCGAGCATCGGCCAGCGACGGCGGAAGAACGAGGACTGGGGACGGTGGGCGGGGCTGGTCATGCGTGGCGTGTCTCCGTGGCGTGGGGGGCGGGATTCCGTTCGGCGGTCGCCGGCTGGACGGCCGGACTCGTGTCAACGATGCACGAACGGAAAATCCGTCGCAGCCGATGGCTGCCGGTGGCCGGCAGGCGGCGGCACGCGGGCATCACTCGCGCAACGGCCTGGCTGTGGGGAAGCGGATGCACGCGCGGGTGCCGCGGCCGGGCACGCTCTCCAGCGTCACCGGCCAGCCGAAACGCTCCGACAGCCGGCGGACGATGGACAGCCCGATGCCATGGCCGCCGCGCTGGCCGTCGCCGCCGCGGTAGAACGGCTCGAAGGCACGGCGCAGCTCCTCCTCGCTCATGCCGATGCCAGTGTCCTCGATCTCCACGCTGCGCTCGAGCACCCGCACGACGACCTCGCCCTGATCGGTGTATTTGCAGGCGTTGCGCAGCAGGTTGCCGAACAGCACGGCGAACACCCGCGCCGGCGCGCGCAGGGCAAACGCGGCCGACTCCTCGATGCGCAGCGCGACCGGCTTGTGGCCGATCAGCGGACGCACCTTGTCGACCTCGTCGCGGACCACGTCATTGACCACGAAATCCTCGTCCGGGAGACCGACATCGCCCTCGCGGGCGAGGATCAGGAAGGCCTCGACCAGCGCCTCCATGTCGCGCACGGCAGCCTGGATCCGGCCCACCGAGCGCTGCGCGCTCGCGGGCAGTCCCTCGACCGTCTGCAGCAGATCACTGGCCATCCGGATCACGGTGATCGGTGTGCGCAGCTCATGGCTGGCGTCGCGGGTGAAGTTGCGCTCGCGTTCGACGAAGCTCTCCAGCCGGGTGGCGAAGTCGTGCAGGGAGGAAGCCAGCAGCAGCGTCTCGCCTTCCACGTCGACGGGCAGCGCGGCCGGGTCCAGCGACGTGGTGTCCGGCCGCTTCGGATCCCAATGCCTGACGATGTTCGACAGCCAGATGATCGGCGACACCGCGCGCCGGGACATGCGGTAAGTGGCCCAGGCGATCACGTAGATCACCAGCAGCACCAGCACCAGCGGCACCACACCGAACCAGAACGCCAGCGCATCGACCTGGGTCTGCTTGAACACCAGGTACAGCCGCCCGCCCGGCCCGTCCTCGACATGCACCAGCGCCCCGCCCTGCGAACGCGGCAGGCTGTGGTAGCCGGGTGGCAGCGGGCGCAGGTCGGCGGGAAGGTGGCCGTCGTCCCCGCCCGGTGGCACCAGATGGCCCTTCATGTTGTAGGTGTCGGGCAGACCCACGCCGGGATCGGCCGCGTAGCGGCTCCAGAAGTGCGCCGCCTCCTCCTGCAGGGCACGGTTGATCAGCACGTGCTTGAGCACCGCCGAGGCACCGTAGACGCCGAGGATGGTGGCGAAGCTGATCGCCGCCACCTGCAGGATGAAGGCGACCCAGATCTTGCGGCGCAGACCGCTGCGTTCGATGGTCATGACGGGCCTGGCGCGCGACCGGCGGCGGGGACGGCGGGGCGACGGCTCACGTGCTGGGCGGCGCGTCGAGATCGGCGATGCGGTAGCCCGCGCTCTGCACGGTGTGCAGCAGCTCCTTGCCGAACGGCTTGTCGATGGCCTTGCGCAGGTTGTACAGGTGGCTGCGCAGGGTGTCCGAATCGGGCAGCGCGTCGCCCCAGATCTCGCGCTCGATGTCGCGCCGGCTCACCACCCGCGGCGACTCGCGCATCAGGATCGACAGCAGGCGCAGCCCGATCGGCGACAGGGTGATTTCCCGACCGGCGCGGGTCACCCGCAGGCTGGCGGTGTCCAGCACCAGGTCGGCCACCTTCAGCACCTCGGCGCTGACCTGGCGGCGCTCGCGGCGGATCAGCGCGCGCAGGCGGGCCTCCAGCTCCTGGATGGCGAAGGGCTTGACCAGGTAGTCGTCGGCACCGGCGTCCAGCCCGGTGACCTTGTCATCCAGCGTGTCGCGGGCGGTGAGCATCAGCACCGGCGTGGACTTCTTGGCGTCGTGGCGCAGCCGTCGGCAGACTTCGATGCCGTCCAGCCGCGGCAGCATCAGGTCGAGGATGATGGCGTCGTAGCTGTTGTCCACCGCCAGCCGGTAGCCGTCCAGGCCGTCGGCGGCGTAGTCCACGCCGAAGCCGCGGCCCTCCAGATACTCGCTGACCATCTCGGCGATGTTGCGGTTGTCTTCGACCAGCAGGACCAGACCGGCGGGTTCTTCGCGTGAGCGCATGGCCAATCTCCATGCCGAAGGGGTCTTCAGCTTTGTGAAGAGTAGACGCGGGCGACGGTGAGCACGGCGTGAAGCCGCCGCGGTGATGCCGGGGCGGCGTCAGAGCAGCGGCCGCAGCAGCGGCCAGACGTTCTCCAGCAGCCGCGGCTGCGCCTCGGCGGTGGGATGGATGCCATCGGCCTGCATCAGCGCCGGGTCCAGCGCGACACCGTCGAGCAGGAACGGCAGCAACGGCACGCCGTGTTCGGCGGCCAGCTCGTCGAAAACCGCGCGCAGGCGGTCGCGATAGGCCGAACCGTAGTTGGGCGGGATGTCGATGCCCAGCAGCAGCACCTTCGCCCCGGCTTCACGGCTGAGCACGATCATCCGCTCGAGGTTGGCGCGCACCTGCGCCGGCGGCAGCCCGCGCAGGCCGTCGTTGCCGCCGAGCGCGATCACCACCACGCCGGGACGGTGTGTCTCCAGCAGCGCCGGCAACCGGCTCAGCCCGCCCGCGGTAGTCTCGCCGCTGATGCTGGCATTGATGACTTCCGGCGCTGCCGCCATCTCCTGCCTGAGGCGATCCTGCAGCAGGGCCACCCAGCCGGCCTCGGCCGGCATGTTGTGGGCGGCGCTGAGGCTGTCGCCCAGCACCAGCACCGGACGCGCCAGCGCCGCGCCCACCAGGCACACGAACAGGAACAGCGAACGGATGAAGACGGAAGGCAATGCGGTCATACGCGCCAGGCAGGTCGGCAAGTCGGTGGTCGGGCCCGAGGGCGAGCTCAAGATACTGGACGCGGTCGAGCTGTCCGTGAACGCGGGCGAAAGCGTGGCCATCGTCGGCGCCTCCGGCTCGGGCAAGACCACGCTGCTCGGCCTGCTCGCCGGCCTGGACCTGCCCACCCGCGGCGAAATCACGCTGGCCGGCGCGCGGCTCGACCGGCTCGACGAGGAAGCCCGCGCGACGCTGCGCGCCGAGCAGGTCGGCTTCGTGTTCCAGAGCTTTCACCTGCTGCCGGCGCTGACCGCCGAGGAGAACGTCGCCCTGCCGCTGGAGCTCAACGGCGGCGTCGACGCCGCGCGCGTGGACGAGGTGCTGGCGCTGGTCGGCCTCACCGCCCGCCGCCGCCACTACCCGCGCCAGCTCTCCGGCGGCGAGCAGCAGCGCGTGGCGCTGGCGCGCGCCTTCGTCACCCGGCCGCGCATCCTGTTCGCCGACGAGCCCACCGGCAACCTCGACCAGAGTACCGGCCGGCAGATCTCCGACCTGCTGTTCCAGCTCAACCGCGAGCACGGCACCACCCTGGTGCTGGTCACCCACGACCTCGCCCTTGCCCGCCGCTGCGACCACGTCTACCGCCTCGACGGCGGCCGGCTGCGCGAAGAGGCCGCGGCATGAGGATGCTGCCCTTCGCCTGGCGCTCGCTGCGCCGCGAACTGCGCGGCGGCGACCTGCTCACCGTCGCCGCCGCGCTGGTGCTCGGCGTGGCGGTGATGACCGCGGTCGGCACCCTGGTCAACCGCGTCACGCTGGCGCTCACGCAGAGCGCGGCCGAGATCATCGGCGGCGACTTCGGCGTCGCTGCACGCCAGCCTCTGCCGGAAGACTGGGCCGGGGAAGCCAGTCGCCGCGGCCTGAAGACGGCACGCATCGTGAGCTTCCCGAGCGTGCTGTTCGCCGGCGAGCGCAGCCAGCTCGCCGACATCAAGGCCGTCGATGCCGGCTACCCGCTGCGCGGCACGCTGGAAACCACCGCCGACCTCGCCGGCCTGGATCCCGAGGCCACGCCCGCGCCGCAACCGGGCGAAGCCTACGCCGACGCCCGCCTGCTCGATGCGCTGGGCCTGCGCCCCGGCGACACGCTGGAATTCGGCCACGGCGAGCTGCGCATCACCCGCCGCCTGCATGCCGAGCCGGACAGCAGCGGCGAGCTGTTCCAGCTCGCGCCGCGGCTGCTGGTCAATCTCGCCGATGTCGAGGCGGCCGGCCTGCTCGGCCCGGGCAGCCGCGCCCAGCACCGGCTGATGTTCGCCGGCAGTCCCGCGCAGATCGACGCCTTCCGCGACTGGCTGCGCCCGCGGCTCGACGGCCACCGGCTGATCTCCATCGCCGATGCCGAGCAGCAGTTGCGCGGCAGCTTCGAGCGCGCGCAACGCTTCCTCGCGCTCGCCGCCCTGCTCGCCGTGCTGCTGGCCGGCGTCGCCACCGCGCTGGCCGCCAACCGCTTCGCGCTGCGGCAGATCGACGCGGTCGCCATCCTGCGCTGCCTGGGTGCGCCGCAGAACCGCGTGCTCGGCGCGCTGGCGCTGCAACTGCTGCTGCTCGCGGTGCCGGCCTCGCTGCTCGGCCTCGCGCTCGGCCTGATCGCGCAGGCCGGGCTGGTCGAGGCGCTGGGCACGCTGCTGCCGGACCGCCTGCCGCTGCCGCAGGCCACGCCGGCGCTGGCCGGCATCGCCATCGGCGGTGTGCTGCTGCTGGGCTTCGGCCTGCCGCCGCTGCTGCGGCTGCGCGGCGTGCCGCCGGTGCGGGTGCTCAATCGCAGTCTCGGCGCACGGCCGGCGCTGCCGGTGCTGGTGTATCTGGCCGCACTGGCCGCGGCGGTCGCACTGGTGGTGTTCGCCACCCGCGACCCGCGGCTGGCGCAGTACGTGCTCGGCGGGCTGGCCGCGCTCGCCGCCGCGGCCGGCCTGCTCGGCTGGGCGATGCTGGTCGTGCTCAAGCGCCTGCAGCGCCACCTGCGCGGGCCGTGGCGGCTGGGGCTGGCCGCGCTCGCCCGCCGCCGCAGCCTGAGCGTGGTGCAGCTGGTGGGCCTGTCGCTGTCGCTGTGCGCGCTGCTGCTGCTCGCCGCCGTCGGCCCGGCGCTGCTGCAGCAGTGGCGCGACCAGTTGCCGGCCGACACGCCCAACTACTTCCTGCTCAACGTGCAGCCGGCACAGGCGCAGGATGTGCTCGCCGCGCTGCGCGACCTCGGTGTGGACGCGCCACGGCTGGAACCGTTCGCCACCGGCCGGCTGGTCGCGATCAACGGCCGCCCGCCGGCGGAGCTGAGCTTCCCCGACGCCAGCGCCGCCAACTGGCTGGACCGCCCGATCAACTTCAGCTGGCGCGAGGATTTCCCGCCCGCCAACACGCTGGTCGCGGGCGAGTACTGGCGGCCTGGCAGCCGCGCGGCGGAGGTGTCGGTGGAAACCGGCTGGGCGCGGCGCTTCGGCCTGAAAGTGGGCGACACGCTCACCCTGCGTCTGGGCGAGCGCGATTTCACCGCGACCATCAGCAACCTGCGCAAGGCCGACTGGGACAGTTTCCGGGTGAACTTCTTCCTGCTGCTCAACCCCGGCGCGCTGGGCGAGGACGCGCCCGCCTACAACCTGATCTCCAGCTTCCACCTGCCGCCCGGCCGCGACCGCGAACTGGCGGCGCTGACCCGCGCCCATCCCAACCTGTCGCTGCTGGACATCGACGCCATCCTGTCGCGGGTGCGCGAGGTGATCGGCCGCGTGGTCGAGGCGGTGCAGCTGGTGCTGGCCTTCAGCCTCGCCGCCGGCGTGCTGGTGCTGCTGGCCGCACTGCAGGCCACCGGCGGCGAGCGCCGCCACGAAAGCGCCGTCTTGCGCACGCTCGGCGCCCGCCGCGCGCAGTTGCGTGGCGCGGTGCTGGTCGAATTCGCCGTGCTCGGCGGCATGGCCGCGCTGCTGGCGGTGGGCGGCGCGGCGGCGACCGGCTGGCTGGTGGCGCGCGAGCTGTTCCAGCTCGCCCCGGCGCTGCCGTGGGATCGCCTGCTGGCCGGCGGCTTCGGCGGCATCGCCATCGCCATGCTCGCCGGCTGGTGGGGCACCCGCCGCATCGTCCGCACGCCGCCAGCGCGGGCACTGCGCGAGGCGACCTGAGTGACGGGACCGGGCTGGGGAAGACATTCATCACCCACCCTGCCGGCACACCGTAGAATCCGCGCGATCCGCCGGCACCCTGCGACGCCGGCCCCGCCCCGGACACCGCCATGCCCGCCCCGCTGACGCCCTACCTGCTGCCGATCGCGCTGCTGTTCGCCTCGAACGTGTTCATGACCTTCGCCTGGTACGGCCACCTGAAGTTCAAGGCCGCGCCGCTGCTGACGGTGATCGCTGTGAGCTGGCTGATCGCGCTGCCCGAATACGCGCTGCAGGTGCCGGCCAACCGCATCGGCCACGGCGTCTACTCGGCGGTGCAGCTCAAGACGATCCAGGAGTTCGTGACGCTGACCGTGTTCGTCGGCTTCTCGGTCTGGTACCTGGGCGAGCCGATCAAGTGGAACCACCTGGCCGGCTTCGCGCTGATGGTGCTGGCGGCGTGGCTGATCTTCTGGACTGAATCCTGGACTGAACCCTGGACTGGATCAGAACCGGATGCGGCCGGTGAGCATGTCCTTGAACATCACCCAGTCGCCGACCAGCGAATACAGCGGATACGTGAAGGTGGCCGGGCGGTTCTTCTCGAAGAAGAAATGCCCGACCCAGGCGAAGCCGTAGCCGATCACCGGCAGGCCGAGCAGCCACCACGGCGAAAGCGCGCCGGCGATCACCGCGCCCAGCACGCCCAGCACCAAGGCACTGCCGACGAAGTGCAGCCGCCGGCAGGTGCGGTCGCTGTGTTCGCTCAGGTAGTAGGGATAGAACTCGCGGAAGCTGGCGTAACGCTGGGGCATCGAGGCTCACCTCCGGTTGGCAGCGTGCGCCCTGCGCCTGTGCGGTTCAAGCTGCACCGCAGCGAACGGACAGCGCCCGGAAACGAGTGAACAGGCGTGAGAAACGAGGGAAAGCCCGGCGTCGTTGCCACTGACGCGGCCGTGGCCGCGACGTGGCCTTTCAATGGATCCCGGCGTTGGTCGGGATGACGAGAACCCGGACGCCCGGAGCAGCCGCTGTCCAGCCTGGTTTCTCACGCCTCCTCACTCACGCCTCCTCACTCACGCCTCCTCACTCACTCCTCCTCACTCACTCCTCCTCACTCACTCCTCCTCACTCACTCCTCCTCACTCACTCCTCCTCACTCACTCCTGCTCTTCTCTTCGGCCTTGGCGCGGTCCCAGTAGGCGTCCTGCTGCTCCAGCGCGAGCGTGGCCAGGTCCACGCCGTCGGCGGCGGCGAGCTGTTCCATGCGGCGGAAGCGGCGCTCGAACTTGTGGTTGGCGCGGCGCAGCGCGGCACCGAAGTCCACCCTGGCGTGGCGGGCGAGATTGACGCAGACGAACAGCACGTCGCCGATCTCGTCCTCCAGCCGGTCGCGGTCGGCGCCGGCCTCGAGCTCTTCGCGCACTTCGTCGATCTCCTCGTGCAGCTTGGCGATCACCGGCTCGATGCCCGGCCAGTCGAAGCCGACCCGGGCGGCGCGCTGCTGCAGCTTGGTGGCGCGCTGCCACTCGGCCAGGCCGCGGCCGATGCCGGCCAGCACGCTGCGGTCCTCGCCCTTGCCCTCACGCTCGCGGCGCTTGTGCTCCTCCCAGGCCACGGTCTGCGCCTCGGCGTCCTCGACGCTGGCATCCCCGAACACGTGCGGATGACGGCGCTCCATCTTGTCGCAGATCGAGGCCACCACGTCGCGGAAGTCGAAGCGGCCCTGCTCCTCCGCCATGCGGGCATGGAAAACCACCTGCAGCAGCAGATCGCCCAGCTCGTCGCGCAGGTCGTCGAAGTCGCCGCGGTCGATGGCGTCGGCGACCTCGTAGGCCTCCTCGACGGTGTAGGGCGCGATGGTCGCGAAGGTCTGCTTCACGTCCCACGGGCAGCCGCGCCCGGGATCGCGCAGACGGGCCATGATGTGGAGCAGGCGGTCGATGTCGGTGGACATGGGGGCGGGACTCGGGACTCGGAAACCGGAAACCGGAAACCGGAAACCGGAAAAACATGCTTGCTTCGCCACTCCCGCGAAAGCGGGAGTGCTGTGTCATCTTGCCATCGCCCCGCCCGCTTCCCCGCTGCGGCCGGGACAGCGCAACGCGCTCTTCCGGCTACCGGCTGCCGGCTGCCGGTTCCCCGCTTCCAACCACCCACTCCCGCCACGGCAGCGAGGGGTCGCCGAGCGCGATGAAGTCGGGGTTGAGCAGCGATGCCTTGCGGTTGTAGCGCAGCGGCGAGCCGTCGAGGGCGAGCACGGCCCCGCCGGCGGCTTCCAGCACGCACTGGGCGGCGGCGGTGTCCCATTCGCTGGTCGGGCCGAAGCGCGGATAGACATCGGCCAGGCCTTCGGCGATGCGGCAGAACTTGAGCGAGGAACCCAGGCCGAACGTCTGCACCTCGCCCATCCGCGCCAATGCGGCGGCGGTGCGCTCGTCCAGGTGCGAGCGGCTGGCGGCCACACGCAACGGCGCCCGCGCGGGGCATTGCGTACGCAGCGGCTCGTCGCAGCCGTCGGGCAGGCGCAGGAAGGCACCGACGCCACGTTCGGCGTGGACCATGTGGTCGAGCACCGGCGCATACACCACGCCCAGCACCGGTTCGCCGTCCTCGACCAGGGCGATGTTGACGGTGAATTCGCCGTTCTTCTTGACGAACTCGCGGGTGCCGTCGAGCGGATCGACCAGCCAGTGACGGCGCCACGACCGGCGCACCTCCCAGGGGATATCGGCGCCTTCCTCGGACAGCACCGGGATGTCCGGCGCCAGCGCCGTCAGTCCGGCCACGATCAGCCGGTGTGCGGCCAGGTCGGCCGCCGTCAGCGGTGAGCGGTCGTCCTTGGCGGTGACGTCGAAATCCTGCCGGTAGATGGCCAGGATGGCGGCGCCAGCCTGTCGCGCCAGCCGGATGCAGCCCTCGCGCAGCTCAGGCATCACCACCCCCGCTGCCACGCCGCTGCAGGTATTCGCGGACGATGAACAGCGCGGCCAGCGCGCGTCCCTCGGAAAAGTCCTCGCGCAGCATCAGCTCGTGCAGGGCGTCGAAGCGCCACGGAATCACCTCGGGCAGTTCGGGTTCGTCGCCCGGCAGGCGCTCGGGATACAGATCCTCGGCCAGCACCAGATGGGTCTGGTGGCCCATGTACGCGGGCGCCAGCGTCAGCGGGCGCAACAGCGTCAGGCGACGGCCGCCGAAGCCGGCCTCTTCCTTCAGCTCGCGGTTGGCGGCCTGCAGCGGGGTCTCGCCGGCGTCGATGCGCCCTTTCGGCAGGCCCAGCTCGTAGCGATGCACGCCGCAGGCGTATTCGCGGACCAGCAGCACCGTATCCGGATCGGGAACCGCGGCAATGATCACCGCGCCGGGGCCGCGCGGCTTCATGCGCGTGTAGCGGCGACGCTCGCCGTTGCTGAACTCCAGGTCCAGCTCCTCGATGCGGTTGCGGCCCTCGTCGCGTTCGACGATGCCGTGGATGGTCGGCAATTGCCTGTTCAACGCGATTCCCTCCGGGGAAATTCCAGCCAGCGCCCGTCCAGCCGCAACACACGTCCGCCCCCGGGCAACGGCTGACCGACCCATTGCAGCGCTTCGGCCGCAGCGGCGTCGCGGGCGTCGAGCAGCAGCTCGGCACGGTAGCCGCCGGCATCGAGACGGAAATCGCCGGCCACGGCCAGCGGGCCGCCGTCGTCGTCGAGCGTACCGCCGATGCCGCCATCCGGCTGCAGGCCGAAACGGGCATGGATCCCGCCGAGCGCGGCGCGCGCCGCGCCGCTGACGGCGGCCTGGCGCCAGACGGCATCGCCTTCGAGCAGGCGCGGCTCGCGGCCGGCGAACTCGGCGCGCGCGACGTTCACCTCGACGCGGCCGTGCGGCTGCAGCGCCGGCGTGTCCAGCACCCGTTGCAGCACCGTGGCGGGGAACTCGGCACGCACGGCGTCGGCGCGCAGCACGCCGAAGCCGTAGGCCAGCCGGCCCCGCGCATGGCGGTCGCCGCCCTGCCAGTCGAGCTCGACATCGAGGATCCCGCGCAGCAGCGCCAGCGGACGGACGCGCCATTGCAGGCGGCCGTAATCGTGCATGCCGATCAGCGCCCGCCCGGCCTGGCCGCGCCAGACCGTGCCGGACACCTCCTCGAAGCGCAGCCCGGGAACGCGCGACTCGACCTGCCGCAAGGCGACCGACGCGGGCAGGAACACCAGCAGCGCGGCCACGAAGACCAGCACGAACGCGGCGACCCACCACGCACGCCGCATCAGCGCGCTCCTTCGCGCAGCAGCAGGCGGGCATCGACACGCCCGGCCGCGGCGGCACGCTGCGCGGAAAACTCCTCGATCACGATGCCGGCGGCGGCGGCACGTTCCAGCCAGCCGGCCAGCAGGTCGAAGTCGGCGCCGCCGAACTGCACCCGCACACGGTCGCTGCCCTGCGGCTCGACGGCGAGCAGGCTCGATGCCAGCCCCGCCTCGCGCACACCGGCGTCGACACGGGCGAGCAGCGAGCGGCCATCGGCCGAGGGCGTCACGACCACACCGCCACGCGCGATCAGCCGTTCGGCGGCCGGGCGCATCCAGGCCAGCGCGGCGGCGTTGTCGGCGGCTTCCGCGCGCAAGGCCTCGCGCGAGCGCGCCAGCGGATCCCAGACGAAGGCCCACAGCAGCATCGCCGCCGCCAGCACCGCGCCGACGGCGAGGATGCGGCGATCGCGCGCCGACAGCGAAGCCAGCCAGGCGCTCATGCGCCGCCCCCGATCCGCAGCCGGCCCTCGACGCCGCGGCTGCCGGGCGTGGCGGCGGTCAGCTCCACCCGCAGCGCGGCGGCGGCCAGGCGTGCACGCAAGGCATCGAGCGCGGCAACATCGGGCGCGGTGACGGTGAGCTCGAGCACGCCGTTGCGGTAGTCGAGCGCATCGAGCACGGTCGCGGCATCGGCGCTCAGCGCCGGCGCGGCGGCGGCGAGCAGGTCGAGCGCGGCATCGCCACCGCCCTCGCCGCCCGCCGCCAGCGCGGCGCGCAGTTGCTGGACGGGATCGACGATGCGCTGCGTGCCGGGCACGGCGGCGCGCAACAGCTGCGCCATTTCCTCGCGCTGCGCCGCGACGTGCGCGGCGAGCTGCTGGCGTTCGACCGCCAGATGCACGACGCCGAGCGCAACCGCGACGCCGGCGGCAAGGGCGGCGTGGCGCCAGGCCCGCGCGGCCCCCTCGCGGCGGCGACGCGGCGCGTAGCCGCCCTGCAGCAGATCGAGCGGAAGCCCGTCCACCAACGCGGCGGCATAGGCATGCAGCGCGTCGTCGACGCGGCGTGTGATCACCGTCGCAGGCAGATCGGGCTGCGCGCCGGCCGCCAGCGTCGCCTCGACCGGACCGGCCGGCAGAAAGGCCGGCAGCTCCTCCGGCGTCAGCACCAGCGCATGGCTCTCGTCGCCGCGCAGCAGCACACGGCCTGGCTCGGCCAGCAGGCTGCCGACCGGCAGCAGCAGCGGCTCGGGCACCAGCGCGTCCGGCTCCAGCCCGGCCGCACGCAGGGTCGCCAGGTGTGCGTCGAGCCGCTCGCGGGCGATCACCGCCACCAGCACCCGCGCCGGATCACTCGCCGGCGCCCAGGCGACGTGCTGGGTTTCCACCGGCATCGCCAGTCGATCCTCGATGGCATAGGGCAGCGCCCGGGCGAGCTGTTTCTCGCTGCGCGCCACCCGCGGCGCACCGAGCAGCAGCACGTCCTCGGCCGGCGCAATCGCGACCACCTCGTCGTGCGCACCGGCAGGCGGCAGACCGGCCGTCACCGCGCCCAGCGGACAGCCGTCGCGGCCGAGCGCAAGCCAGGCGGCACGGCCATCGGGAAGCAGGCGGATCAGGAGGCGGGGCATGGGGTGGATTCTAGCGGGTGTCGGAAGCCGGCAGCCGGTAGCCGGTAGCCGGAAACCGGTAACCGGTAACCGGAAGAGCTTGGCTGCGTCGCGCTCCGAGTCACGGCGGCAACTTGGGACGTCGGTGCAAGACACTGGACTCCCGCTTTCGCGGGAGATGGAGAAGCAAACAGGCCCTTCCTGTTTCCGTCCGGAAGGCCCATGCGGCAGAGCGCATCCCAAGGGCCTGACGTGTCCCAAGTGGTGATCGCACACGGCAAGCCCGATCGAACCGGTCGAGGCACAGGCGCGCACCCCAGTGTCAGACTCGTTGTCGTTTCGATACATCGACCTGATGAGCGACGAAGCTCAGCCGGCGGTCGCATGACTTGAGATACGCGAAGCACGGGCTGGCCGTCATGTTCCGGGGAGGAGAGCGGCCATGGCGATGAACCGGGTGCAGTTTCGAGCGGGGCTGTCGATGGCGGAGTTCATCCAGCGGTACGGGGCCGAGCCAAGTGCTGCCGGGCGTTGTATCGCGCACGCTGGCTCCGCGGCTTTTGCTGACCGACCTGCGGCGGCCGGGCGCGCTCGCGGTTCCGGCGCGCGGGGTGGGTGTACTACCCGTGCCGTGGCTGTCACCACCAGAGCACCCTCACCAGCGGCACAGTGTTCGCGGCCAGCAAGCTGCCCCTGACCACCTGGTTTCTGGCCCTGCACCTGCTCACGGCCAGCAAGACCAACCTGTTGGCGCTGGAACTCATGCGGCACCTGGGCGTGTGCTACCGCACGGCGTGGACGCTCAGGCACCGGATCATGCAGGCCATGGCCGAGCGGTAAGCGTCCGGCCACGACACCCTCCTTCCTGACCTGAATCTCCCGACCGTCGCTGGTTTCCCCAACGGAGGACCGGTCGATGGCGTGTTCGGAGGTGTGGCGGTGGCGGGCGCATGTGCGCTCGCAGGTGCGCAGCGGGTTGAGCCAGGTGGTGTACTGCCGGCTGTGGGGCATTCCGCGGTGGGAGTTCGCCGCGTGGCGGCGTCGGCTGTGGGGGCAGGAGGTGGCGCCGCTGCGGCTGCTGCCGATCGTGCGGAGGGACGGCTGATGCGGCTGCCGTCGCAGTGGTTCCTGGCGGTCGAGCCGATCGATCTGCGCTGCGGCATGGATCGGCTGGTGGATTGGATGCGATTGTCTACGAGTGTGGTGCCCGATCACACGTTGGCGCTGCGGTAGGTGTCGTGGCCAGACGCTTACCCACGAAGGAAGTTGAAGCCTGGTCTTAATCCCCGATTGGTGGGGGGGCGATCTGAACGCGCCGTGGGTCGCGTCACTGGTGCGCCTCTGCGCACGTCTTAATCCCCGATTGGTGGGGGGGCGATCTGAACCGTAATGGTGCGCTACATACGCTCACGCGTCACGCTCTTAATCCCCGATTGGTGGGGGGGCGATCTGAACTCGAGGCGGCCGCGCGGATCGAATCCGCGCGTATCTCTTAATCCCCGATTGGTGGGGGGGCGATCTGAACGGAGAAATGCCATGTACCTGAACAACGAACTCGCTCTTAATCCCCGATTGGTGGGGGGGCGATCTGAACCTACCCCGACGATCGACATCGATCGGTCCAGCCCGCTCTTAATCCCCGATTGGTGGGGGGGCGATCTGAACCTCGCACAGACGTTTACCGCGTCGCCTCGTCCTCGCTCTTAATCCCCGATTGGTGGGGGGGCGATCTGAACACGAGAGGAATTAGCAGTGATCGAAGATCTCGAACTCTTAATCCCCGATTGGTGGGGGGGCGATCTGAACGCGGCCGACGTGCTGAAGGCGCGGCCGAACCTTGGCTCTTAATCCCCGATTGGTGGGGGGGCGATCTGAACCAAGCCGTCGCGCGCGCCTTGAAATCATGGGCCCTCTTAATCCCCGATTGGTGGGGGGGCGATCTGAACTTCGCGGTTGCGTGCGCCCGCGACGTTCAGGACCCTCTTAATCCCCGATTGGTGGGGGGGCGATCTGAACACGATCGACATTGATCGGTCCAGCCCGGCCCGGCTGGCTCTTAATCCCCGATTGGTGGGGGGGCGATCTGAACAACCAAGACCTGATCCAGCAGTTCCGCGACTTCATCTCTTAATCCCCGATTGGTGGGGGGGCGATCTGAACATCGCGCAGGAAGATTACCTCATCGAGAGGCTCACCTCTTAATCCCCGATTGGTGGGGGGGCGATCTGAACCTGCGGCCGTGGCTCGCGCCGTGCGGGGGTCACTCTCTTAATCCCCGATTGGTGGGGGGGGCGATCTGAACCGAAACCAATCATGAGCCAGAAGATAAATCAGGCGCCTCTTAATCCCCGATTGGTGGGGGGGCGATCTGAACCCCAGCCTCGTCTCTGCTGTCCGCGCGGTGTCTCGCCTCTTAATCCCCGATTGGTGGGGGGGCGATCTGAACGGCCGCGTTGCGTCACGCGCTGGCGCTACACGCGCTCTTAATCCCCGATTGGTGGGGGGGCGATCTGAACAACACTCCATCCGGTAATTCTTTTTGCTATCCCTCGCTCTTAATCCCCGATTGGTGGGGGGGCGATCTGAACTATTACCAGATCGCTTCCGCCATCGTCGCCATGCTCTTAATCCCCGATTGGTGGGGGGGCGATCTGAACCGACTACGTCGCTCAGGTAGAGCGCGACCTCTTAATCCCCGATTGGTGGGGGGGCGATCTGAACAGGCCCGCATGGAACTACTCGTTCCGTTCACTGGCCTCTTAATCCCCGATTGGTGGGGGGGCGATCTGAACGCCCGGCATATAGGATCACCTACCCCTCCGGCCGGCTCTTAATCCCCGATTGGTGGGGGGGCGATCTGAACGAAACGCCATGGCAATTTCCGTCCGCCCACTGTGCTCTTAATCCCCGATTGGTGGGGGGGCGATCTGAACTGCCACACTCCGGATTGTGCGCAGTAGCCACTGCTCTCTTAATCCCCGATTGGTGGGGGGGCGATCTGAACACGCTGCAAGTTTCAACTTGGCAGCCAGGTTGGCCTCTTAATCCCCGATTGGTGGGGGGGCGATCTGAACTGCTGTCCTACGCTCACCCGTACACGGTGGGTCTCTTAATCCCCGATTGGTGGGGGGGCGATCTGAACCGCCAGCTGGCTGCAATGCAGCCGCCGCGCGGCCTCTTAATCCCCGATTGGTGGGGGGGCGATCTGAACACGCCATCGAGGCATACCGCGCCGAGCTGGCCCTCTTAATCCCCGATTGGTGGGGGGGCGATCTGAACGCCGCGTCCGCCGACAAGGCGGATGCGGCCCTTGCCTCTTAATCCCCGATTGGTGGGGGGGCGATCTGAACGAGGACGCTCGCTGCCAGGTCTGCGGTGTCGCCCTCCTCTTAATCCCCGATTGGTGGGGGGGCGATCTGAACCCGGCGCTTACGAGCTCATCGGTGAGCTCGGCCACCCTCTTAATCCCCGATTGGTGGGGGGGCGATCTGAACTCGGCAAAACCTTTTTGATCCGTGAGGCGGCGCAGCCTCTTAATCCCCGATTGGTGGGGGGGCGATCTGAACAAGAAGCTGTGGCGCTGCTGAACGCCGACGCGGGCCTCTTAATCCCCGATTGGTGGGGGGGCGATCTGAACATCCAAAGGCAGCGCGAACACTTCATCCGCATTTTCTCTTAATCCCCGATTGGTGGGGGGGCGATCTGAACGCTGTCCGCGCGGTGTCTCGTGTCACTCGTGCGCCTCTTAATCCCCGATTGGTGGGGGGGCGATCTGAACCGAGGAGAAATGTCATGGCAATTTCCGTCCGTCCCCTCTTAATCCCCGATTGGTGGGGGGGCGATCTGAACGCTACTACATCGTCAGCGGCGAGGGGGACAGCTCTCTTAATCCCCGATTGGTGGGGGGGCGATCTGAACCCCTGACCGCCCGTCAATTGGCCCATCTGCGCGCTTCTCTTAATCCCCGATTGGTGGGGGGGCGATCTGAACATGCTGTGTGGCTCAGGCCGTGGGCGCTTTGGATCTCTTAATCCCCGATTGGTGGGGGGGCGATCTGAACGCGTGGCTGTGGGTGACGCTCGGTGCCGTCGCCGGCTCTTAATCCCCGATTGGTGGGGGGGCGATCTGAACCGCGGGCTCGTACCAATGCCGGACTGTTCCGCGCTCTTAATCCCCGATTGGTGGGGGGGCGATCTGAACTACATCAGCCTGCGCGACTCGTCTGCCGCGTGCAACTCTTAATCCCCGATTGGTGGGGGGGCGATCTGAACAAACGCCGACATCGGCGTAAAGCCCCCCCATGAACACTCTTAATCCCCGATTGGTGGGGGGGCGATCTGAACGAGTGCCCGGTGGGCGACAGCACCGAAAACCTCGCTCTTAATCCCCGATTGGTGGGGGGGCGATCTGAACGCTGCGTTGCTATCGAGCAGGCCACCGGCGGGCACTCTTAATCCCCGATTGGTGGGGGGGCGATCTGAACAGCTCCGGCCCGACGTGTTCGGCCAGCCCGGCCACTCTTAATCCCCGATTGGTGGGGGGGCGATCTGAACCCAGCGTCGCCCGCGAACTCGAATCCTGCGCAGACCTCTTAATCCCCGATTGGTGGGGGGGCGATCTGAACAAATCTGCTACGGCGAACTGCGCGGCCATGTTGTCGCTCTTAATCCCCGATTGGTGGGGGGGCGATCTGAACCGGGCGAGGGTGGCGCATTTGTTGGCTGATATGCGGCTCTTAATCCCCGATTGGTGGGGGGGCGATCTGAACATTTCATCCGTCGAAAGTGTCGTGGCGCATAGGAGCTCTTAATCCCCGATTGGTGGGGGGGCGATCTGAACGTGTGGCGGTCGGCATCTACGCGCGCGGACTGCGCTCTTAATCCCCGATTGGTGGGGGGGCGATCTGAACGCTCGTCGACCACCACCCCGACGCCAGCCGCAACCTCTTAATCCCCGATTGGTGGGGGGGCGATCTGAACGTGTAATCCGGCGCAACCCACACGCCACAGGAGACTCTTAATCCCCGATTGGTGGGGGGGCGATCTGAACGCCGAGCGCGATGTGACACCCGATGAATTCGAGGCCTCTTAATCCCCGATTGGTGGGGGGGCGATCTGAACGCTGGAGAACCAGCACATCACCCTGACCATCGGCTCTTAATCCCCGATTGGTGGGGGGGCGATCTGAACATCACCCGCCTGCCCGCTCACCCGCGCACCCTCCAGCTCTTAATCCCCGATTGGTGGGGGGGCGATCTGAACAGCTCAGGCGAGAGCGGAAGCGGGTGAAGCCCGCCTCTTAATCCCCGATTGGTGGGGGGGCGATCTGAACCGGGCGCCGGCGTGTAATCCGGCGCAACCCACACCTCTTAATCCCCGATTGGTGGGGGGGCGATCTGAACGCTGAGGCTCAATCCACCCAACGGCCCACCCCGCTCTTAATCCCCGATTGGTGGGGGGGCGATCTGAACCATATGCTGCGCGTAACGCACTGTATCGAATGGCTCTTAATCCCCGATTGGTGGGGGGGCGATCTGAACCGAGCGCGGAGGATGCGGTCGCGGCGCTGGATGCCTCTTAATCCCCGATTGGTGGGGGGGCGATCTGAACACCGGCGACACGCCGGCGATGATGTTCGGCCGCACTCTTAATCCCCGATTGGTGGGGGGGCGATCTGAACGCCGATGGCGTGTTGATCTGCGAGATTGGCATCCCTCTTAATCCCCGATTGGTGGGGGGGCGATCTGAACATTCCGCTATCACCTGCAGCACGCGGTGGTCTCCTCTTAATCCCCGATTGGTGGGGGGGCGATCTGAACGCTGGCCGTCGATGCGCTGTTGCCGCGCGACCTGCCTCTTAATCCCCGATTGGTGGGGGGCGATCTGAACACCGTGCGTGGCAACCTGAGCGGCGTGCGGGGCGAGCCTCTTAATCCCCGATTGGTGGGGGGGCGATCTGAACGAGGGTGACATGAACAGATATATCGCAATCACACACTCTTAATCCCCGATTGGTGGGGGGGCGATCTGAACCGAAGTCGAGCGGCGCATGGAGGACGAGCAATGACTCTTAATCCCCGATTGGTGGGGGGGCGATCTGAACGAGGCGAAGCGACGCTATCGCAAGGCGGGACCGACTCTTAATCCCCGATTGGTGGGGGGGCGATCTGAACGTACCGCGTTGAGCTGGCTGAGCGTCTGGCCAGCCTCTTAATCCCCGATTGGTGGGGGGGCGATCTGAACCGCTCCGGCTGATTTTTACATTCCGCATCAACAACTTGCAACACCCCCTTTGCTACCGGGACCACTTGGCGCAGACCGATGGGGGCGAGCAAGTTGCCGCAGCCCCCGGGCCCGATGGCTGGTTGCTTCGATTCGAAAGATGGATCATGCCGTCTGGCTTGGTTTCGAGACATCACAAGCTCCTGCACAAACTGGCCCAGGCAGGACCATCTTCCGGGCTTGCAGGCTGCGGGCACATCTGGCTTGAAGACGAAAACCGGTTCCCGTGGTCGGCCGGCTCCGGTGCTGCATCCTGATCCTGGTCAACACACCTTACAGCGGCTGCCCCTGGTCGGAGTTTCCCTGCTGCTGGATGAGGGCTAGCCAGCCACTCCACTGCTCGGGACAGCGCGGCCGCCCGAAGGCGGTGACGCCTGACTCGAGCACCGGATAGGCCCGCAGATCATCCTCTGGGGAAATCCAGCCTGCGGCCATGACATCCATCAGCGCGTGCATCTCGCTGCTGCGAGCATAGAGCAGAAATACAGAGTACTGCACCGGCGCAGCCACCCGACTGAGAAAGCGGCGCAGGCGCTGCAGCCGCCGGGGGCAGCGCACATCGTAGGCGATCAGCCAGGGCAGGGGGCGTTCGCTCATCGCAGGCAGGTGATGTCAGCGAGCCAGCGCAATGCGCCATCGATGCTGGACCGGCCACGAGCCAGGAACCGCTCACGGTGCCGGGCGTGCCAGCGGGATGGAACATCTGGGATGCCTGTGCTGCGCCAGAGGCCGAGCGCCTCGTAGGCGAATTGCCGGCGCAGATAGCCGGACAGGTCGGGGCCGGGCCGGGGCCTGCGCAACCGGGCAACACTCCATCCGGCGTCCAACAGCAGGCAGCGCGCGTCCAGCTTGAAGCTCGCGGTGAGGTGCCGCAGGGCGTCGCAGGCAGCGGCAGGCGACAGACCGATTCGGGCGGCCAAGGCCCCCGGCTGCCGCAGGAAAAGAGCCAGGTCCAGGCGGATTGGCCGCCCCACGGCGCGCGCCACTGCCCAGAGCGTCTGCCGCAAACGGAACGCAGCCCATGAGCGCCGCCAGTCGGGATTTTCGAGCAGTTCATCCCACTGCGCATCGAGTGGGTCGACTATGGGTTCGGCCGGCTCCAGATCGCATACCGACTGCCCCGCCGACATCACCCGCAGCCTCACACCATGGCGCGCCGCCATGATCAGCACATCCGTGCCGATCTCGCCACGCCCTTCGAGGATGAGCAGGGCCAACCGGTGCCAAGGCACCCAGCTCGACTGCCCGCTCTCGGCCTGCACGCGCAGGGCCGGGCCGTCACAGCGCAGCTGATAGCCGCGGGAAAGGTCGATCCAGAGGGTCTTCCGGGCGTCTGCAGCCATCTGTCACAGCTCCGGAAGGTTCTGGATCAGCTGCTGGACACGCCGGGCACTGCGTCGGGCACAGCGGCACAACAACGGCTCGATCGTGGCGAAGAATGGGCCCCGCCCTTCCTTGCGCAAGATCACGCCGCTCGCGGTGCGGCTGAAGTGGGAGGCTTGCAGGGTCTGCTGCCGGAACGCCCGCACCACCCAGCGCTCGATCTGCGCGCGCTCGCTCTCGACCAGGTCGCAAACCAGGCTGGGCCGTCCGTAGGCAAGCTCGTGCAGGGCACCGATGGACGGATCCAGCCCGGCCCGATGCACTACCTCCAGAATGCGGCCGTGGAGCAGGGTGAAGCCCAGTGAGAGGCTGGCATTGACCGGATCGGTAGGCGGTCGGCGGCGGCGGCCCGGGAAATCCAGCGCCTTCGGCAGCAGCAGGCGCATGGCGGCAAAGTACATGCGGCTGGCGACACCTTCCATGCCCCGCAGGGTTGCGATCCCGGAACGTGCGTGCTGCCTCTGCGAAAGTTTGCGCAGGGCCCGCATGGTGCGGCTCAGGGGATAGCGGTGCACGGGGACCATGTTGGCCCAGGCACGCAGAGCGGAGATCTGGCCTGCGATCCGTGAACGCACGACCAAACGTGCAAAATGCAGACGCAGGTCCGGGTCGAGCCAGGCCCGCATCTGCCGGAGCCGGCGCGCGGCATCGCCGCCCGCAGGGGCGAGGATTGCGGCCGAACTGCGGCTGCGGCCACGCGCCACCAATAGCGGGATCCCATTACCCGCAAGTTGGCGGATCAGATTGGCACTGATCAGGGCTTCGTTCTCGACCACCAGCCGGTCCATCTGCCCGAGCGGGATGCGCTGCACTGCGCCCTGCCCGTCACGCAGGCACAAGGCGCCTCCCTCATGGCGCAGCATCAGATTCTGGCGGTCGATCACGACAGTCCGCATGAGTCAGGCCACCAGCAGGAAGTCGTCGTCGCACGGGAGGCGGCCGGCACCGCGAAACATGGGTGATCTCTGCGGATCGAGGCGTGCGCACAGGATGCGGTCCCGATCCTCATCGATCAGCCGGGCAAGGTCGGCCAGCAAATCGCCCTGCTCGCGGGCATTCAGCCAGCACTCGTGCACGGATTTCTGCCCACCGCTGGCATATCGGCGCGCCAGGACAAGCGCAGTCCGCAGCCGCCTCGGGCAGCTCACGTCGTAGCAGACGATGTGCAGTCGCCGCAGGGTGCTCATCACTCCCCCATGACCGATCGGGCGCCATCCATGGCGCATTGGCTTCCGTGCCGCTCCAGCATGGCCCAGCCCTGGAACGATGCACGAACGGCAAGCTTGCGGTTGCGGCCGGGTTGCGGATGCCGTATGTAATCGCCACGCCCCATGGACTGGAGTCGTCGTGTGCACACCCTGGTGAGCTTTCTCGGAAAGTCGCAGCTGGACAGGAACACCGGGTACCGCAGGGCCCGCTACCGCTTCCCGGACGGGGGAATCCGCGAGACTCCGTTCTTTGGCCTGAGCCTGGCCGACTACCTCAGGCCGGATGCGATGCTGATCCTCGGCACTGCGGGCAGCATGTGGCCGGCACTGGTGGAGTTCCTGCCGCTCGAGGGCAACGACGAACTGCGCCTCGAGCTGATCGATGCGAGTGAAGCCGGTGCCGTCAGTCAGGCCCTGCTCGATCAGATCGAGCCGTTACTTGGCCAGCACTTCGGCTTCAAGGTCCGCCCCAGGCTGATCCCCTATGCCAGCAGCTTCGAGGACCAGCTGGCCATCCTCGACATCGTGGCCGATGAGGTGAAAACGGGCGAAGTCAGCTTCGACGTCACCCACGGCTTCCGGCACCTCGCCATGCTGGGGATGCTCTCGGCCCTCATGCTCACGCATGCACGCAGGCTTGCGGTGAAGGGGCTCTGGTACGGCGCGCTCGACATGACCGGGCGCGATCCGGGCATCACGCCGGTTCTTGCCCTCGATGGCCTACTGGGCATCGAGCAGTGGTTGTCGGCCTTCGTGCGGCTGGATGCCAGCGGCGACTTCTCCGCCTTCGCCCCCCTGCTTTGCCGCGATGGTCTGGACGAGCTCGAGGCCAAGCGGCTGGAACGGGCCTGGCTCGCGCTGAACCAGACCAATGTGCAGGATGCGGTACGAGAGCTCAGGCCCTTGCTGGAACGCCTGGAATCTCCCCTCTCCGGCGCTTCCGAGCTGTTCCGGAAGCGGCTGCAGGAGCGGTTGAAATGGTGCAGGAAACCGGATCTGGCCGGTTGGCAGCACGCATTGGCACTGCAGGCTCTGCAACGAGGCGACATCCTGCGCGCCAGCGTGTTCGGGCTGGAGGCTTTTCTCTCCCGTGCCACGCACGAGATGCAGGGTGACCCGCTCCGGCATGAGGACCGGGAGCGCGCCGATCAGGCATTCCGGCAGGAACTGAAGGACGACGAACACCCCGACTGGAAACGTGAGGCCTACTGGCTGCTCAAGAACGTCCGCAATGCCTGTGCCCATGGCACCGTGCCACGTTTCCGGAAGCATGCCGAGCTGATGAAGAACCCGGAGCGGCTTCGTCGGGAACTCGAGGCCACCCTGAACCGGATGAACAACACTTGAGAGTCGCCGCAAGCTTGCCGATGCGCACATCACGGCTCATCGGCCCATGCTTGCCACCATGGAGCCTGGCATGCAGATCAAGCGTTTCACCCTCCGGATGGACAGCCCCGCCTTCCTCGGCGATGCGGAACAGAATGGCCGCTGGCGCACCCCACCCTACAAGGCACAGCTGCGGCAGTGGTTCCGGGTGGCGTGGGCTGCCCAGAATGATTTCCCGGAGGACTTCCGGCGCCTGCGCGAAGTCGAGGGCCAGCTGTTCGGCAATGCCTGGCTGGATGAGTCCTGCAAGAGCCGGGTTCGCTTGCGCCTCGCGCCCTGGAGCGAGGGCAGGCTCAAGAAAAAAGACTGGACCAGCCTTCCCAGGGTGGCGACCGCCGATGGCAGGAACCGGGTCTCGGCCAGCACCTACCTCGGCTACGGGCCGGTGAGCAACAGCCGCCAGGGCGAGACGCTGAAAGCCAATGCGGCGATCCAGGAGGGTGAGACAGCCCTGTTTTCTCTGGCATGGCCTGAGGACGCCCCGGGCGCCGACCTGCTGGAACAGACTCTCTGGCTGATGCACCGTTTCGGCACCGTGGGCGGGCGCAGCCGGAATGGTTGGGGTTCCTATGCTCTGGCTCCCGGGGAAGGCACGGCCGCACTGACCGGAAAGGTTCCATTGCGCAACTGGCAGGACTGCCTGGACCGCGACTGGCCGCATGCCATCGGCCAGGATGCCGCCGGCCCGCTGATCTGGGCAACGAGGCCAGTCAAGAACTGGCGCGAGGCGATGCAGGATCTGGCAAGTCTCAAGATCAGCCTCCGCTCGCAGCTGCGTGTCAGAGGCGATGGCCAGCAACCGCAGGAACGCCACTGGCTGGCTTACCCAGTCACCAAGCATGCCGTGGGCAGCTGGCCCAAGGAAGCCCGGCTTCCCAACCAGCTGCGCTTCAAGTTGCAGCGTCTCGATGACGGCCGCGTCCGGGGACTCGTCGTCCATCTGCCGCACCTCCCGCCACCTGCCTTCGCCCCGAAGCGCCTCGTCATCGAACAGGTGTGGGCGCGTGTCCACGCTCATCTCGATCACCAGAACCTTTCGCGCATCAAGGCATGACCATGACTGACATCATGCTCTGGCAGACCAAACTCGCGGCCCGCCTGCACGACCCGGCGGAGAAGGCGCTGGTACTGATGCGCGACCCAGCTGGCCATGAAAATGGCACCTCCCGCGCACTGACGCGCCTGCTCGGCTACCACACGCTGCCCGATGCCATCGATCCGGACAATGACGAAGCGCTGATCCGGTTGCTGGCACAACGCACTGGCTTCGGCAGCCAGATTCCCCGGTCCATGTACCGGCATGTCCAGCGTGCCGACTGGTGGGCGGCCGCAGCTGACCGGCCACAGTGGCCGATGCGGGAGATCACCGTCACCACGAAGGCCGGCGAGCAGAAGACCATCGCTGTCGATCCGCATCATCAGGTCCGCTGGACCGAGCGCCCACAACTGGTGCATCCACTCACGGGTGAATCGCTCGACCTCGGAAAACTGGCCGAGGTGAGCATCGAGACGGCCAAGCAGACCGCCTTCGAGCATTTCAGCAATCTGCTCGTCGCGCTTGGCGCCGGGGATGGAACCAGCACCGACTGGCGCAAACTGGCCCTGGCCTTCTGGCGCTTCGGGCCGGAGCTGTGTGGTGATACCGACCTCGGCAAGTTCGGCCCGCTCTGGTCGTTGCTGCCTGCCGACACCCGGGTGCCCGATCATTCGATCTGGGATCACCTGGATCTCACATCCGCTTTCGCCGGCGCCTTTGCTGGCGACCCCGAGGGCGAGCCGGCCCTGCTCACCCTGAGCATCGGGCCGGTGCAGGGCTTCATTGCCCAGGCGCGCAAGCTGGACGATCTCTGGGCCGGCTCGCACCTGCTTTCGCGACTGGCTTGGGAAACCATGCGCCCACTGGCCGAGGCGCTCGGCCCTGATGCCATCCTGTTCCCACGCCTGCGCGGCCTGGCCCAGGTGGACCTCTGGCTGCGCGATGCCATGGGACTGCCCGATGCGCTGTTCGCCAATTGCGAGTGGAAGAAGGGGGCCAGTGATGCCAATCCGCTGTTCGCCGCTGCCTTGCCCAATCGCTTCGTGGCCGTGGTGCCGGCCAGCCGGGCGGCTGAATTGGCCGACGCCTGCACCAAGGCCGCGCGGGACTGGATTCAGGCTCAAGGCAAGGCCACCGTGGATGCCCTGCTCGAGGCCATCGGCAAGCCGCTGCAGGAGGACTGCCCGGCCTATGCCCAGATGCGCGAGCAGCTCGAAGGCTTCCCGGAGGTGCACTGGGCCAGCGTGCCCTTCGCACTGATCCGCTGCCGCGATGCCGAGAAGCAGCGCGACCTCGATCTGTCGGCCCTGCGTGAGGCCATGGCCCCCTTCTTTGGCAACCAGACGGAAGAAGACGCCGGTTTCCTTGCCTCCCCGGCATGGAAGGTGCTCTCCGAGGCAATCGAGTGGGATGAGGACGGCAAGCCGGTCCGTTTCTTCGCCCCCAACCCCGGGGTGCTGTACCCCGCCATCTTCGAGTTGGCCGAACGCGCGCTGGCAGCGGCCAAGGCCACCCGCCCATTCACGCTCTTGCAGCAGACGGGCTGGCGAGACTCGCTGAGCGGCGAGGTGGAATGGCTGACCCTCGACCGTCAGCACCTTGATCTGCCACCGGGCAAACGCAAGCAGGCGGGCACGCTCTGGTCCCAGGTGAACGAAAAGCGCCGCGCATGGGCGAAAGAGGGCGAACATCTGGGAGGCCTTGCCGCCCTGAAGCGGCTATGGCCCTCCCTGTTCGCCGGGGAAGTGGCCAGGGCGCTCGGACGTGACGATATCGGCCGGTTCACCGTCAGCACCCACACCATGGCCTTGGCCGCGCAGCTCGATGCCTGGCTGGAGAAGGGCGGGCTGACCGACGCCCTCCCGAAAGCCGAAGAACTGAAAGCGGAAGCCGTGGCCCTGCCCCGCCGGCTGATCCGGCGGCATGCTGCGAATGCGAAAGCGCTCAAGGAGGCACGGCTTCTCCCGGCATTGCTCGACTTGGAGAATGAAGAAAAAGCCTCCGGTCTCCACGATGCCGTGCGGCGGACACTCGCCACGGCCGTCGCGGACGAGCAGCGCCAGCGTTTCCGCCTGGAGACCTACTACGCCCTGTTGATGCTCGACGGCGACCGCATGGGCGCCATCCTGGGCGGCGAAGGCGAGACGGCCATCCCCTACAGGCAGAGCTTCCACGAGCAGGTGCGCGTGGGCTTCGACCGCATCGCCCAGGCGCACCCCAAGATCCGCGCCTACGGCGAGCAGCGCCGTGCTGTCTCGCCGGGCCGGCATCTGGCGGTCTCTTCCGCGCTCAATGACTTTTCCCAACACGTGGCACGCCATGTGGTCGAGGAAGAGCACCTGGGAAGGCTGATCTATGCGGGCGGTGACGACGTGCTGGCGGTCATGCCGGCGCGCGATCTCCTGCCCTGCGCCCAGCGGCTGCGCCACGCCTACAGCGGAACCCTGCCGGAGGACCAGGACACCGACTGGGGCGAACTGGGCAAGGACAGGGATGGCCTGCACTGCCGGAATGGCTTCGCCTGGCTCAAGGGCCGGCTGATGCGGATGATGGGCAGGCATGCCACCGCCTCGGCCGGACTGGTGGTGGCCCATCATCAGGCCCCACTGAATGCGGTGCTGCGTGAACTCCGGACGGCCGAAAAGCGCGCCAAGAATGAAGGTGGCCGGGACGCCTTCTGCCTGAGTGTGATCAAGCGCTCCGGGGGCAAGCTGGACGTTTCGCTCAAATGGAACCAGGCGTTCCTGCTCGAACGCTGCATTGCCTTCCTTGGCGATGAGGACACCTCGCGCCGTGCCGTTTACCACAGCCTGGGCTGGCTCTCCGATCTTCCCGACCCGGCTGAGGCCCCGGACATGGTGAGCGCGCTGCTGGCCTACCAGTTCCAGCGGCAGAGCAGTCACCCCGAGGCCCGTTCCCTTGCCAATGCGCTGGTGAAGGCCGCCATCGGGCACCCCGAGCCCCGCGAATGGATGGCCAACCTGCTGGGCGTTGCCGAATTTCTGGCCCGCGAGGTCCGGCTTCGTTCGCCGGAAAGAAATGAAGGGAGCGGCCCTGCCCAGGAGAGGATGCGCGCATGAGCCAGGCGGCTTACTTTCTCGAACCACTGGACGTACTGGTCCTGCGTGGAAACAAGCTGTTCGGTGATGCCGGCAGTGTTGGCGAAAGCCTCGTGCCGCCCTGGCCTTCCGTTGCTGCCGGTGCCTTGCGCAGCCATCTGCTGGCCTGCGACCGGGTGGATCTGCAGCGCTATGCCAGAGGCGACCAGCCACATCCGGCGCTTGGCACGCCGGCGCAACCCGGCCCCTTCACGCTCACCGCCTTCCACCTGGCCCGGCGCATGGCCAACGGCAGGGTCGAACCCCTGTTTGCGCCCCCGGCCGATCTGGTACTGAGCCCGGGTGAGGAAAGCTTGGGTGAGGCCCGGAATGACGGAGATCGCCGTTGCCCACCCAAGGCTTCCCGAATGCTTCCGCAAGCGCTTGGCCATGGAATCGCGGTTTCCTGCCCGCTTCCGAAGGCCCCGGTACTGGCGCAGGCCCAGCGGATCAAGCCCGAGGGCGGGTGGTGGCTGAGTGCTTCGGGCTGGCGCGCCTATCTCGCAGGTTCTCCCATTCCGGAGAGCGCCTGGGTGGAACAGGCCCGGCTCTGGAAGACGGAGCTTCGCGTGGGGGTCGGGCTGGATGCCAGCCGTGGCGCGGCGGAGGATCACCGCCTCTTCTCTTCGCAGGCGGTGGCCATGACGCCCGGCGTGGGCTTTCTGGCCGCCGTGACCGGAGCCACGTTGCCGGCGCCCGCCGTCGTCCGCTTCGGTGGCGATGGCCACCCGGCCACACTGACCGCGGCCGATGCCGAGTGGCCGATCCCGGATTACGACCACATCGCACGAGCGGGGCGCTGCCGGATGGTCCTCACCACCCCTGGCCTGTTCCCGCAAGGCTGGCTGCCCACCGGAAGCGGCACGCCTGATGCCACTCGGGGCGCTGCTTTCGAGCTGCACGGCATTCGCGGCCGCATCGTGTGTTCGGCCGTGCCTCGCAGCGAGGTGGTTTCAGGCTGGAACCTGGCCACCCAGCAACCACGCCCTGCGCAACGGGTGGCTCCCGCCGGCAGCGTGTACTGGCTGGAGCTGGAACCTGGCACCACCGCCGAAGCACTCGCCAAGCTTGCCGACCAAGGGTTGTGGTCGAGCCCCTGCGAAGATGACGAGCGTCGTGTCCAGGGCTTCAACCGTTTCTGTTTCGCCGTTTACTGACCGTCTGACACCGACCCGGGAGACACTCGATGTTCGAGCAACGCGCCGCCCTGTTCCTGTACGCCGTCAGCCCGGTGCATATGGGCGCCGGTCAAGCCGTGGGCGTGATCGACAACCCCATCCAGCGCGAACGCCATACCGGGCATCCGGTATTCGCCGGCTCCGGCCTCAAAGGCGCTGTCCGTCATGCCTGGCAAGCACTGTCCGCCCTGGTGGATGCAGCCCAGCCTGAGGCACTCCAGGCCCGCCTGGATGCGCTGTTCGGTCCGGATGCCGGCAGCCCGCGGCTGCACGCCGGCGCCATCAGCTTTGGAGACGCACAGCTGATTGCCATGCCGGTGCGCAGCCTGCGGCGCGGCTTCGTCTATGCCAGCTGCCCGCAGGCGCTGGCCCGCACTCAGCGTCTGCTGCAAGCACTGGGCCGCCCCGTCGAATGGCAGATTCCGGACATCGACTCCGGGCAGGCCGCGATCATCAACCCGGATCTGCTCACGGGTGACCGGCTCCACCTGGAAGCCTTCGAATACACCGCCAAGGCATCGGAAGCGCTGGCAAAGATCGCCGACGACCTCGCCAGCCGTGCCCTGCCGGCGGACCCCGCACACGCGTTCTTCCGCGACAAGTTCAAGGCCGACCTGGTGCTGTTGTCGGATACCGATTTCGCCTACTTCAGCGGACACGCCACCGTGGTCGAGCCTCACGTCCGGATCAATGATGACACCGGAACCGCCGATGATGGCGGGCTCTTCTACACCGAAAACCTGCCTCCCGAATCGCTGTTGATCGCCCCGGTACTCGCCAGCCAGACCCGGACCGGAGAAGGCGAACAACTGCCGGCCGAGGCCGTGATGGCGCAACTGCGTACGGTGCTGGATGGCCGGTTGCTGCAGGTGGGAGGTGACGCCACCACCGGCCGCGGCCTGGTACTGGCGAAGATGGAGGTTTGAAGGCCATGGCGACCCTCGAGCAGAAGCGCGCCCAGGATGCCTGGAACAAGAGCGCCAGCTACGACAAGGAGCACGTCAACTTCGCCAAGGGCCTGCCGGCCCTGATCATGAACAGCGGACTGATGCAGGTCATGGCCTTCTGCCATGAAAAGAAAGGTGCGCAGGAAAAGGTGGCACAGGATCTGCGCGCCTGGCTTGCGTCGCAGTTCCCGGACCTCCCTGCGGAGTTCCCGAAGTTCATGGAAGAGCTGATGAAATGCAAGCCGGAACGCTACCGTCAGGTCACGGTGGAAACCTTCGCCTGGCTGAAGTGGCTGCGCCAGATGGCCTCCGCGCGCAAGGGGGCTTGAAGCCATGCCGATCGCCGCCGTCCCCCACTATCTCGGCCAGAACTTCGACACGGCGTCGCCGGGGCTGCGTTTCGGGCTCTACCTCAGGCTCTGGGGCGTTGACCGGCGTTCCGGGGAGTGCAACTGGAGCACCTCCGATACCGTTTACGAAGGCCGGGGCGAGGAAAAGGAAGAAAACAAGAGCACGGCCCTCAAACAGGCTGCCCGGCTTGGTAGTGACGACCGCCAGACGATGCGGGCGCTGCTCGAACGCCAACAACAGGCTCTTGCCGCAATGGCCACCGAAGATGCCCGCCTGGTGCTGGATACTCAGGCCGTTTCCCCTTTCACCACAGGGCTGGGCAATGAGCATCCGCTGGAAAACGGCTTTGCCTTCCTGAACCCCTACGGCCTGCCCTACCTGCCCGGTAGCGGTGTGAAAGGGGTGGTGCGCCGCGCTGCCGAGGAACTCGCCGATGGCGGCTGGGGCGGCACGGCCAGCTGGAGCCTGGAGTGCAGCCATCTCCTGACGGATGCCAGCGGCAAGGCGCTGCTCGATCCGGAGAGCAAGCAGCCGGTGCGGCTGTCACTGATCGACCTGTTCTTCGGCCGTGAAGATGCTTCACCGGCGTTCCGCGGTCTGCTGCAGTTCTGGGACGTGATTCCGCAGGTTTCGGGGGATGCGCTCATGGTCGAAATCATGACGCCGCATCAGGGGCACTACTACCAGCAGACACTGGCAACGAAGGCTGGAAACAGTTCCAGCCCCCACGAGAGCGGGCAGCCGAACCCCATCCCCTTCCTCACGGTGCCCCCGGGCTCGCGTTTTGTCTTTCATGTCACTTGTGACATGGTCCGCCTCCGCCGCCTGGTTCCAGACCTTGCTGAAAACGGAGCCTGGAAACCGCTGCTGGAAGCAGCGATGCAGCACGCCTTCGAGTGGCTCGGCTTCGGTGCCAAGACGGCCGTGGGCTATGGTGCGATGGGAAGTGAAGCCATGCAGACCACGCACACGGCCAAGGCCGATGAGCGTTACGGCAATGTCGAGCGGAGTGAGGATGAGGAAGCCGACGCTCTGCTCCGGTTCGAGAAACCCACCGGCAAGGCCTACGCACGGGTGGGCAATTCCGAGGGAATGGTGCCCAAGCCGATCTGGGAATCGCTACGTGAGCGCTTGAGCAAGAAACAGATGGAGCGGGCCACGGATGGCAAACTCCCTGTCCGCATCCGCTTCTCGCGGACAGGCAGGGCCATCGAAATCAGCCACTGCGAGCTTCCACCCGGCTGATGCTGGAACTCTCTGTTTACCGTCTGCATCTGCGTGGCAGCGGAGCCGTTGCCACACCGCCCCCGCTGGCCATCTGGCGCAGCGCCTGGGGTGCAGCACTGCGCCAGATGGCCTGTGTGACGGGAGCAAAACAGTGCACCGGCTGCCCAGTGCCTGCCAGCTGTAACTACCGGCGGATTTTCGACCCCTTGCCACCACCGGCTCATGCGCTTGGCTCGCTGTCAGCAGTGCCTCCTCCCTATGTGCTCAATGAGGTCAGCGCGACTGCAAGCGGATGCTGTCTGGAGTTTGTGCTTATGGGCCCCGCCCAGGAACAGATCGGACTCGTGCTGGCGTCCTTGGCGAAGACTGGCCGCAACGGGGTTGGCAAAGCCCGGTTGATGTACGCCCCGGACCGGCTCATGCGCCTTGAGCAGGGGCGCTGGTGCCCGGACTCCTCGGTCCCGACGCAGGCGCCGAGTCTGTGTCTGGGCCCCCTGACCGTGGCTGCGCCACGGGAACGAGGCGAGCTGGTCATCGAGTTGCAAAGCCCGCTCCGGCTTCAGGAAGGAGGCCAGATCCTGCGACCGGACCGATTCACGGCCAGCCGCTGGCTGATCGGGCTGGTACGCCGACTGGGACTGCTTTGCGACCTTTACGGCAAGCCACTGGGACTCGACTTCGCCCAGATGACGGCATGGTCACGTGAGGTGACCATGCCCGAGGCCGAGCTTCGCTGGATGCACGAGACTCGCTGGTCAAGCCGACAGGGACAGTGCCACCCGACCAGCGGCATTGTCGGCCGTTTCCGGATGTCTGGCCCGCTGGCTCCATTCGAGAAGCTGCTCCAGATCGGAGTACACCTGCATGTCGGGAAGCAGGCCGCCTTCGGCAATGGCCGCTACCGGGTCGCTGCCGTCACGACCGCAGACTCTGCAAGCTTGTGACCAGGCCAGTCATCCGATCGGCCACTAAATTATCGCCACCACACCCACGTACCCATCCGCATCGTCATGGAGCCCCACGAGTTTCCACGCCGTGTACTGTTGTGCGTGAGCGGCAACAGCCCGCAGATCATCACCGAAACGCTTTATGCACTGGCAGTGGAAGCCAAGAGCCGCCCCCCTTTCATCCCGACTGAAATCCGGGTGCTGACCACCTCGCGTGGTGCCGAGCAGACTCGACTTTCTCTGCTGGCCCCCGACCGTGCGATGTTCCATCGCCTGTGTGCGGAATACGGCCTGACTGGAATCCACTTCGATGCCGACTGCATCGAAATCTTCCGCGATGCCAGCGGCCAGCAGCTGACCGACATCATCACGCCGCAGGACAACCAGATTGCCGCTGACCACATCACCCGGCGAGTAGCCGAGTTGACGGAAGATCCCGATACCGCAATCCACGCTTCGATTGCTGGTGGGAGAAAGACGATGGGGTTCTATCTTGGCTATGCCCTGAGTCTGTTCGGTCGTGAACAGGACCGCGTCTCACACGTCCTGGTGTCGGAGGGCTTCACCGAACATCGTGACTTCTTCTACAAGCCACGCCAGCCCGTTACGCTGCGCAATTCACAAGGCTTGGAAATGTGCACGACCAACGCGGAGATCCATCTTGCCGAGATCCCCATCGTTCGCCTCGGAAGCTGTGCGTTTGCAGCCATGAGCGAACGCCGCCTGAGCTTTTCCGAGGCCGTGGAACGGGCCGAACGAACCGCGCGCGGAATCGAGCTGACCATCCGCATCGACCGATCGGCTGGCCACCAGGCGGGGCGAGCGGTCGCCACCCTGGGCGATGAAAACCTCACCCTCAAGCAGAGCGAGGTCTTGGTCTTGCACTGGCTCGCCATGCGCCGCCTGTCAGGTCAGCATAACGGCGACGGTGGATGGATCGAACGCAATGCCTTTGCATTTGCGCGCAACAGCGTCAAGAACCTCGGCTACCTGAACGAAATCTATGACCTGGCAGGCCACTATGGGCTTCACTCCGATGCCCGCATCAGCCTGGAGAACAGCTTCGAGGACCCAGATGGCAGCAAACCCGCGCGGGAGCCGATCAAGTGGCTGGAACCACTGATCAGCCGCATCAACCAGGCCATCTCGAAAACCTATGGCGCCGTAGGAAAGGAGCGCTACGGCATCGTCTCTGAGGGCCCTCGTGGCGCGAAGCGTTATCGATTGGCGCTGGAGCCCGCGCGCCTGCGCCTGGAGAACCTGCCATGAACCGCTGGCTGGTGAGCCGGCACCCGGGAGCCATCGCGTGGCTGAGGTCACGCGGGATCCAGGCAAACGAGGTCCGTCACCTGGACCACGAACAGGTCATGCCCGGTGACGAGGTTTTCGGCACCCTGCCCCTGCATGTTGCTGCGGCTGTCTGCTCGCGCGGAGCGCGAGTGTTCTGTCTCACGATGGACCTGCCGGCTGAACTCCGCGGGCAGGAACTCGATCTGCAGACCATGGAACGGCTCAATGTCCGTCTGGAGGAGTTCCATATCGCCCGGCTTGGCGAGCCTGCATCGCCACCTCCGCGCTGAGAAGCACCTGAGCGCAGCCTCCGGCTGGCATGTCGAGAACATGCCCGACCAGCTCTTTCGGGAGCTGCTTCATCAGCAGCCACCGGCGGCGTACGCCGCAAACCACCTGCAGCTGCAGAACGCGAAGCTTGCACAGCCAGTGACCCCTCCGCGGGCGACCCTCGGCCGAAATGTCAGGAAAACACCCCTGGCTATTGTGTGCCAAGACTGCACATCGACCTTGCGGTAGTTCGATGGAGGCGACCAGGATCTGGCCAAGCACAGGATCTCTCTCAACCGCCTGTCAATAAGCCCCCCGCATCCGCGCCACCACACGCACTGCAAGGCCCTGGCGTTGCAGCAGGCTGCTGTAGGCGAACGGGATGCCATCGGCCTCGATCTGCGCCTCGGCGAGGAAGTACGTGCTGCCGAGGCCGTAGCCGCGCAGGTCGGCGGCGATGCCTTCGCGCTGCAGGGCGAGCTGCAGCGACTCCATCGAGCCGTAGGCGCTGCCGGGTTCGCGGGCGAGTCGGCGGGCGATGTTCTCGTTGACCGCGTCATCCAGGGTCGTCCACAGCGGCCACGGCGCGGTGTTGAGGTTGAGCGGGGCCGGCGTCGGCAGCGCGCAGACATAGGGCGACAACTCCTGCCAGCTGCGCATGTCCATCGAGCGCAGCCGCTTGAGTTCGCTGGCGTGCGCCAAGGGGCGGTTGCCGACGCGATAGCCTGGCGCCAGCGTGGCGTAGGCGCTGTCCTCGCCGCCGCCGGCGCGCGGCTCGTGGTCGGCATCGATCCAGTCGGCGGCCTCGGCGGCCAGTCGCGGGTCGAGTCCGAGCGTGCGCAGCAGGCGCTCGAAGCGGCGGATGGCCTGCTCGTCGGCCACGCCATGCGGCGCCAGCGAGTTGAGGTCGAAGCAGCCGCCGAGGTCGCGCAGCCGGCCGGTGATGCGCGCGCCTGGGATGTCCACCGGCGGCATCGGCTGCGCCCACGGATCGCCGAGCGCATCGACGCCACCGGAGCGTGCGGCCTGCTCGCGCAGGATCTCGGCCGCCCATGCCTCCAGCCCGGCCATCAGCTGCCAGCCCTGCTCGGCGCGCCAGTGGTCGCGCAACTGCGCGCGCGAGGTTTCGCCACGATCCAGCAGCGCCGCCACCAGCAGCACCGCCAGCGCGACCGCGAGCATGGCGACGATGAGCGCGACGCCGCGCTGCCGCCTCATGGCGCGCGCTCCGCGTTGTGCGGCAATTCGAGCAGGCGCCGGTAGTCGACGCCATCGAGGCGGAAGCGGAACTCGACGCCGCGCGGCAGCCTCGCGGCATCGGCCTCCTGCGGCGGCCACACCGCGATCACCGCGCCGTCATCGACGAAACGCCAGCGGCAGTCGTCGATGCCGTCGAGCAGGGCCTCGGTCTCGGGCCGCGTCGCCGGCGTGCGATCCAGCGCCGGCCAGCGCGCGCGCAGCAGCCGGCCGTCGCGACACTGCCAGTCGATCCGCTCGACCTGCGGTGCGGGGCCGACCCAGCCGCCCTGGCCGACGAAGCGGCTCAGCTCGATGCCATCACCACCGGCGAGCAATGCCGGTCGCGTCTGGCCGAAACCATCGCGCACCGGCCGCGCCGCCGCCTGCCGCAGGTCGCGCTCGAACATCGCCACCGCGCGCTGCAGGGCGGCGAGCCGCGCGCTCTCGGCATCGAGCGCGTGGCGGCTGCGCGCCAGCGTGTCCAGCCCGCCCCAGGCCAGCGCGGCGACCACGGCGAAGATCGCCACCGCCACCATCACTTCCAGCAAGGTGAAGCCGCGCTGGATTGGGTGAAGAGCAGAAGCACGCACGGCGTGCGTGCTGTTGCCCTTGTCCAGACAGCGCAAGTCCATCTCAGCCTCCCACGAAGCCGGTGAGCACCAGCACCGGCTCGCGCGCGCCGTCGGGCCGCACCGCCACGTCGAGCCGGCGGATGCCGGGCGTCGGCGTCGGCGCGATCGACATCTGCCAGTGCCAGCGGCGCCCGCCCAGCGTCTCCTCGCCCTCGCGCAGGCCCTGCGCCGGCAGGTCGCGCGCCAGCCGCGCCTCGGCGATCGCGTTGGACGCGACCCACTGTGCATGGGTGTGCTCGCGCGACTGGATCAGCGCGGCGGCCTCCATCGACGCGGTGCGCACCAGCGCCAGCATCGCGACGGCGAGGATGGCCAGCGCCACCAGCACTTCCAGCAGGGTGAAGCCGCGCTGGCGCTCAGCGACGCGCATCGTCACCCTCCCAGACCAACGCACCGCTTGGGTAGCCACGCAGGCGGCGTGTGGCGCCGCCCGGCAGGCTCAGCTCCAGCACGAACGGGGTGAGCTCGCCGGACGCCAGGCAGGCGAGCTGTGGCCGTGCCGGCGGCAGCGCGTCCAGGACGAGACTGCGGCCGTCCACCTGCAGGGCCAGGGTGGTGCCCTCATCGAGACGGCGTGGACGCAAGGCTTCGGCCGGGGAGTCCGCCACCGGCTCGAAGCGGCCCGCGCGGAAATGACCGAAGGCGAAGCCGCTGCGCGACACCGCGATGCCGACATCGTGCCCGCTCGCCAAGGCGCGCTCGCAGGCCAGCCGCAGCAGGGCCTCGACGCGGGCGGCGGCGTTGTCGCCGCGACGCGTGCCCAGATCGGGAAAGGCCAGCGTCACCGCTCCGATCAGCGCCGCGAGGATCACCACGACCACCAGCAGTTCGATGAGGGTGAAGCCGGGAGCCGGAAACCGGGAGCCGTGACCCGGGAAACGCGCTCGGTGCTCGCTCAAGGCCATCCCGTTCCCGTCCCGGTGTTTGGGAATTACCCGGACCCGCCCAGCCGCCGCGATGCTTCTTGCCGGCGCCGAACTCCGGCTACTCCCAGTTGCCGATATCGGCATTGGCGCCCTCGCCGCCCGGGCGGCCGTCGGCGCCCTGCGTCCAGACATCGATCTCGCCGTGCCGGCCGGGATGCAGGTAAAGGTACTCGCGGCCCCACGGGTCCTTCGGCACGCGGTCGAGATACGGCCCCTTCCAGGTCGCGGCGAGCGAGGCCGGCGCCCTGACCAGCGCCTCCAGGCCCTCGTCGGTGGTCGGGTAGCGGAAGTTGTGCAGGCGGAAGGTGTTGAGCTGGCTGACGATGGCCTGGATGTCGGCCTGCGCGCGCACCGCCCGCGCCTCGTCCGGGCGATCCATCAGCCGCGGCACCACCACGGCGGCGAGGATGCCGAGGATGACCACGACCACCAGGATCTCGATCAGCGTGAAACCGCGGGGTTGGACTTGCATGCGCCGGGCCCGGATCATTTGCGTATGGACACCACCAAAGACGATGCCGCGATGCTAGCAGAGGCCGCGCAATGGCAGGCGCGCGACCTGGCCGTGCTCTGGCACCCCTGCACGCAGATGGCCGAGCACCCGCACACCCTGCCGCTGGTGCCGATCGCCCGCGGCGAAGGCGCCTGGCTGATCGGCCGCGACGGCCGGCGCTATCTCGACGCGGTGAGCAGCTGGTGGACCAACCTGTTCGGCCATGCCAACCCGCGCATCGCCGAGGCCATCGCCGAGCAGGCGCGCACGCTGGAGCACGTGATCCTCGCCGGCTTCTCGCACGCCCCGGCGGTGCAGCTGGCCGAGGAGCTGGTGCGGATCACCCCGCCCGGCCTGACGCGGGTGTTCTTCGCCGACAACGGCTCGGCCGGCGTCGAGGTGGCGCTGAAGATGGCCTTCCACCACTTCGTCAACCGTGGCCAGCCGCAGCGCCGCAAGTTCGTCGCACTCGGCAACGGCTACCACGGCGAAACCATCGGCGCGCTCTCGGTCACCGACGTGCCGCTGTACCGCCGCGTCTATGCGCCGCTGCTGCTGCAGCCGCTGTTCGCGCCCTCGCCCGATGCCTACGAGGCCGAACCGGGCGAATCGCCGGAAGCGTGCGCGCTGCGCCGCGCCGAGGAGCTGGAGGCGCTGTTCGCCGCCAATCCGGGCGAAATCTGCGCCCTCATCCTGGAGCCGCTGGTGCAGTGTGCCGGCGGCATGCGCATGTACCACCCGGTGTACCTGCGCCGTGCGCGCGAAATCTGCGACGCGCACGGCACGCTGTTGATCGCCGACGAGATCGCCGTGGGCTTCGGCCGCACCGGCACCCTGTTCGCCTGCGAGCAGGCCGGCATCGCGCCGGACTTCATGTGCCTGTCGAAGGGGCTGACCGGCGGCTTCCTGCCGCTGGCGGCGGTGCTGACCCACGAGCGCATCTACGAAAGCTTCCTCGACGACTCGCGCGAGCGCGCCTTCCTGCACTCGCACAGCTACACCGGCAACCCGCTGGCCTGCGCGGCGGCGCTGGCGACGCTGGCGATCTTCCGCGAGCAGGACGTGCTCGGCCGCAACCGCCTGCTGGCCGCGCGCATGGCCGAGCTGGCGGCGCCGTTCGCCGACCATCCGCAGGTCGCCGACGTGCGCCAGACCGGCATGATCCTCGCCATCGAGCTTGCTGCCGACAAGGCCAGCAAGACCCCCTTCCCCGCCGCCGACCGTCGCGGTCTGCGCGCCTACCGCCACGCCATCGAGCGTGGCGTGGTGCTGCGCCCGCTCGGCGACGTGCTGTACTGGTTCCCGCCTTACTGCGTCGGCGAGGAGGAACTGACGCTGTTGGCCGATGTCACCGCCACGGCGATCGCCGCGGCGACAGCTTGAGCCGACGACCGGACAGCGGTTGCGCGCACGGAGAATGCGGGAGGAACAGCGGGCGAGGAGGCGGAAGCGGCATCGTCATCCAGCGACTGCCGGCCCTTCCGGTCCGGTGCTTGTCCGCGTCCTGCGTTGATCTCTTTCTTTCTCCGTGAGTGCCGTTGCTCCCGATCCAGCCCGTTTATCCGACGCCATGCGACTGACCAGGACCTACATCGACGCGCCGCTTTCCATCGGCGCCACCGTGACGCTGCCGGAGGCCGCCAGCGCGCATCTGCTGCGCGTGCTGCGGCTGGGCGTCGGCGACGCCTGCGTGCTGTTCAATGGCGACGGCTGCGATTACGACGCGCGGCTGGTGTCGGTGGCGAAGAAAAGCGCGCAGGCGGAGGTCCTTCGCCAGCGCGAGATCGATCGCGAGTCGCCGCTGCGCATCATCCTCGGCCAGGGCCTCGCGCGCGGCGAGAAGATGGACCTGGTGCTGCAGAAGGCCACGGAACTGGGCGTGGCCGCCGTCGCGCCACTGATCACCGAGCGCACCGAGGTCAAGCTCGACGCCGAGCGCGCCGGCAAGCGCCTTGCCCACTGGCAAGGTGTGCTCGCTTCCGCCTGCGAGCAGTCCGGCCGAGCGCGGCTGCCGTCGCTGGCCGAACCGCAGGCGCTGGCGGCGTGGGCGGCGGCGCTGCCGCAGGACACGATCAAGCTGGCGCTCGACCCCGAGGGCGAATGCACGCTGGCCGCACTGGCGCTGCCCGCGAACGCGGAAGTCGCGCTGGCGGTCGGTCCCGAGGGCGGGCTGTCCGAGCGCGACCGGGCGACGCTGCGCGCCGCCGGCTTCCGCGGCCTGCGTCTGGGTCCGCGCATCCTGCGCACCGAGACCGCCGGGCTGGCGGCAATCGCCGCGCTGCAGGCACTGTACGGGGACTGCGGCTAGCAGCCTGTTGAAATTCGACCCGGCGAAGCCCCGACTCGGTCGGCAGCGCGGATTTCTCGCTGCTCAAGCGCTCCGCAAGCGCGTCCCGCGCTCTGAAACAAGCCCGATTTCGGGCTTCCGGGCGCACCTTGCCCGCCGGGGCCGCCATCACGCGGCCCCCGCGGCGATCAGCTTCGGCAGGCGGACGAGGTTGCTCGCCGCCATCGCCAGCTGAAACAGCGCCTCGACTTTCGCGAGGCCGCGCTGCTTGACCTGACGCATTCCGGCAGCCGCCTTGAGCCAGCCGAAGTGCGTTTCGATCCAGGCGCGCGTCCGCAGGCTGATCGCATACCCGGCGTGTCGGGTAGTGCGGCCATCGATGGCGCTGCGGCGGTGCGAGGTGTTCTGCGCAACGTGCGGGGTGATACCCATGGCCCGGCAGCCCGCGACGAAGTCCGCCGTGTCGTACCCCTTGTCCGCGGCCAGCGTGCGCCGTCGTCGGCCGCGCAGCGAACCAAGCATCGCCAACGCCGC
>NZ_JACHHX010000012.1 GCF_014202935.1 Rehaibacterium terrae
AACAACGACTCCTGAGTGACGTCTGCACCACGCATCCCACACCCTCACTATGGCTGAGGTCGATATCGCAAACAGAGGGCTTGAAAGCAAGCTCTGGCGCGGGAGAATTTCAACAAGCTGCTAGGCGAAAAACACCGCACAAAGCAGACCGAGCGTCCTCCGGGGCGAACTGCCCTCAGGCCGCCTGGCCGAGCGCGTCCCGGATCAGCAGTTCGATGCTGTCGAGGTCGGGGATCAGCACCGGCTCGTCCTTGTACAACGCGCGCATGCGCACGCCCAGTGGCGGCGACTTGCCGTCGTCGCTGAGCAGCAGCCCGCTTTCGGGCACCGTGACCAGACGCGGAAAGCCCTGGGTCAGCAGGGCGAAGTAAGGCAGCTTGGGATGGCCGCCGAGGGCCTTGATCACCACCACCTTGGCACCGAACTCGCGCTCCTGTCCGGCCAGCCCGGCCAGGCGCGCGAACGACAGCACCGGCAGCCGCCAGCCCTGCCATGGAATGCGGCCGAGCAGCCAGTCGGGCGCGCCGGGCACGGCCTCGGGCTCGGCATAGGTGATCACCTCGGCCACCGAGGCGTTCGGCAGCAACAGGCGGCCCTCGGTGACTGCGATCAGGACGCCACGGATGTCGGCTTGGGTAGCACTCATCGGATTCTCATGCGGACCAATGCTGCACTGCGCGCATGGCCAGCTCGGCCGGCGCGGCGATGACGAAGCCTTGCTGATGCAGCGCCGAGGCGGCCTTGCCGTCGAAGCAGGTGGCCGGGTCCTGCGCCAGCGCCAGCGCGCCGTTCGCGGCCAGTGCAGCGATGGGCCCGACCACGTCCGGGTCGGCGCCGCTGAGCACCACCACCACCACGTCGCGTCCGAACACGGCCAAGGTCTCGACCAGCGAGACCGGCGTCGCCTCGCCCTCGACGAAGGCCGGCGGGTCGCCGTCGACCGCCTCCAGCGCCACCCGCGAAGGCAGGATCGCCACCTCGCCGACCCTCGCCTGCGCACCGGGCTCGGCCAGGTAGACGGGCAGTCGGCTGGCACGCGCCATCTGCGGCGCGAGACGGTCGTGGTTGCCGGCTTCCAGCTGCTGATGCACCAGCACCGGCACCGGCAGGCGCTCGGGCAGGGCGCCGAGGAACTGGCGTACGCCGTCCGGCCCGCCCACCCCCGACACCAGCAGGATGGCGCCGCGCGCCTCGCCGGCGACCACGGGTCCATCGGTGAGGCCAAAGCCGCTGAGCATGTCCTCGAAACTCAGGGCTGGTGCTGGTGCTGGCGCGGCGGCCGGCGCCGAAGCCGACGCCGTACCGGCGGCTGCCGGCGCAGACGTCCCGTTTCCGGCCGGTCGCGCCTGCGTCATCGATTCGCTCTCATCGTCCAGCGGCACCAGTTCGAGCGCGCCGAACAGCGAGGCGCCGTTGCCTGCGCCCGCTGTGTCGCCCGAGGCAGGCGCCGCCTCAGCCTCGCGGGAGGGCGACGGCTCGTCATCGCCGGCAGCGGAGGGATGGCCGCTCGCCGACTGCGCCTCGTCGGCGCCGGGCATGGCGGAAAAATCGACCCGCTCGCCGCTCGCGCCCAGCTCGAGCGCGCGCTCCAGCGCCTGCAGGTCGGCATCAAGCTCGAACGTGGCGGCATCCGCTTCGGCCGACGGTGCCGGCATCGACGCACGCCAGGTCCCGACGCCGACATCGCGACCGAAGGCGCTGTCGATTTCGTCCAGATCGAGCCCGAGCGCCTCGGCGTCCAGCGTCTCGACTTCGAGCCCGGCATCGTCGGGCATCGATCCGTCGCCGTCGTCGCCCAGCTCGGTCAACAGCGGCCCGGACGGCACATCGGCGGCCATCTCGGCGGTGTCGCGGGTGTAGTCCTCCAGGCGCGCATCGGCCATCAGTTCGGCCGGTGTCGGCGGCGCGCCGGGCTGCGGCAGCGGGTAGCGATCCGGTACGCGCTCGGCTTCGGCCGGCGGTGGCGGCAGCAGGTCGCCGGCGCGCATCACCTTGCTGGCGAGGTGTCGCGCCCAGCGTGCCAGATCCCAGCCGGACAGCCGGCGGGTGACCTCGGCCTCGTCGAACACGACGTTGATCGACGGATCGTCGAGCAACCCGTCCCAGCGATCGAGCTGTTCCTCCATCGCCGAGTCGAGGCTGATCACCAGTACGCCGGGGCGGGTGTCTCCCACCGTCCCGGGATCCAGTTCGACCGGATCGCCTTCGACGACGATATCGGCGCCCAGATCGGCCAGCGCTCGGCGGAGATGATCGCGGGCCTCGCCCGCGCGCCCCAGCAGGGCGATCCGCAGACCCTCAGGCATGACCGCGCACCGGTCCGACCAGATCGAACACGTTGCTCATCAGTTCCGCCTCCTGATAGGGCTTGCCGAGGTAACGGTTGACGCCGATCTCGAAGGCGCGCTGACGATGCTTCTCGCCGCTGCGCGAGGTGATCATGACGATCGGCACGGCACGCAACCGCGCGTCGTTGCGCATATGAGTGGCCAGTTCGTAGCCGTCCATGCGCGGCATCTCGATGTCGAGCAGCATCAGGTCGGGCACGCGCTCGGCCATCTTCTCGATCGCGTCGACGCCGTCCTTCGCGGTGACCACCTCGAAGTTGTGGCGTTCGAGCACGCGGCTGGTGACCTTGCGCATGGTGATGGAGTCATCGACCACCATGACCAGGGGCACGCGGCGCACATCGGCCATCGACACCGGTGCCTCGCCGACCGGCGCCAACGCCTGCCGGCGCACCAGCGGCGCGATGTCGAGGATCACCACCACGCTGCCGTCGCCCATCACGGTGGCGCCGAAGATGCCCGGAATCGAGCTGACCTGCGGGCCGACCGGCTTGACCACGATCTCGCGGCTGCCGATCACCTGATCGATGCAGATCGCGGTGCGCACGTCGCCGGAGCGGGTGAGGAGCAGCGGCATCTGCAGGCTCTCCTGCGCCTTGGCGCTGGCGTGGCCGAGCAGACGGCCGAGGTCGTGGATCGCGTAGTCCTCGCCGGCGTAGCGGTACACCGGGCGCTCCTGCACCAGCTGGGCTTCCAGCTCCTGGCGGGAGATGCGGCCGACGCCCTGCACCGAGGCGATCGGCACCGCATAGCTGGTCTCGCCGATGCGCACGAACACGGCCTGGGTGACCGCCAGCGTGAACGGCAGCCGGATCGTGAAGGTGCTGCCCTGCCCCGGCTTGGAGGCGATCTGCAACGAGCCGCCGAGCTGGCGGATCTCGCTGTGCACCACGTCCATGCCGACGCCGCGACCGGCCAGGCGATTGACCGTCTCGGCAGTGGAGAAACCGGTCTCCAGAATGAAGCCGTACAGCTGCTGCTCGCCGACCTGCGCCTCCGGATCGAGCAGACCGCGCTCGACGGCCTTGCGACGGATCGCCTCCGCATCGAGGCCGCGACCGTCGTCGCTGACGCTGATGACGACTTCAGAGCCCTCGCGCGCGACCGTGACCCTGACCGTCCCCTCCTCCGGCTTGCCGGCGCGCCGGCGCTCATTCGGCGACTCCAGGCCATGGGCGACGGCGTTGCGCAGCATGTGCTCCAGCGGCGCGGTCATGCGCTCGAGCACGTTGCGGTCCATTTCGCCCTGCGCGCCCTCGACACGCAGCTGCACCTGCTTGCCGGTCTCGGCGGCGGCCTGGCGCAGCACGCGGCGCAGGCGCGGCACCAGCGCGTCGAACGGCACCATGCGCGTGCGCATGAGGCCTTCCTGCAGGTCGGAGCTGACCCGCGACTGCTGCAGCAGCAGGGTTTCGTGCTGGCGGGTGAGATCGTCGAGCACGTCCTGCAGGCTGGCCAGGTCGGCGGCCGACTCGGCCAGCGCGCGGGTGAGCTGCTGCAGGGTCGAGAAGCGGTCGAGCTCGAGCGGGTCGAAGCTTTCGTCGGTGTCGTCGTGCTCGCGCTGGTAGCGGGCGATGATCTGCGCCTCGGTCTCGATCTCGAGCTTGCGCAGCTGGTCGCGCAGGCGGCCGGTGGTCTGGTCGAGTTCACCGAGGTTGCTGCGGAAGGCGCCGAGCTGCTGCTCCAGCCGGGCGCGGTAGATCGCCACCTCGCCGGCGTAGTTGACCAGGCGGTCGAGCAGGTCGGCGCGGATGCGCACCAGCTCCTGGGGCGCACGGGTGCCGCCGATGTCGTCCTCGTCCGGCAGCGCATCGGCGTGCAGCGGCGCCGACAGCGGCGGCAAGGGCCTGGCCGCCCCGCCCGGCGTCGACAGCGGCGCGGTCGCGGCCGCCGGCGGACGGGCGTGAACCAGGGCCTCGACCTGTCCGATCAGGGTGGCCGGCAGCGCCACGGCCAGGCGGCGGGCGACTCGCTGGACCATGCCGTGAAGCCGGTCGAAGCCGCGCTCGAGCAGGTTCAAGCCATCCTTGTCCAGCTCGCGGCGATTCTCGGCCACGGCCTCCAGCAGCGACTCCATGGCGTGACCGAGCTCGCCGACCGCCTGGATGCCGGCCATGCGCGCACCGCCCTTGAGCGTGTGCAGGTCGCGCTGCAGGGCGATGACCGGCTCGCGCTCGGACGGGTTCTCGCGCAGCAGGGCGAGCTGGCCGTCGGCATGGTCGAGCAGGTCGGCGGACTCCTCCAGGAAGATGTCGAGCAGATCCGGATCGATGTCGCTCATGTCGAGCGGCGCGTCCGGATCCGGGTCGTCGGCATGCACGGCCAGTGCGACGTCCCCCAATGCACTAGCAGCGCGTGCGGGCTCGACCGCTTCGGCTTCGACCGCCTCGGCTTCGACCGCTTCGGCTTCGACCGGCTCGGTTTCGACCGCCTCGGTTTCGACCGCCTCGGTTTCGACCGCCTCGGTTTCGGCCGGCTCGACTTCGGCCGGCTCGACTTCGGCCGGCTCGACTTCGGCCGGCTCGGCTTCGACCGCCTCGGCTTCGACCGCCTCGGCTTCGGCCGCCTCGGCTTCGACCGCTTCGGCTTCGACCGCCTCGGCTTCGGCCGCCTCGGCTTCGACCGCCTCGGCTTCGACCGCCTCGGCTTCGGCCGCCTCGGCTTCGGCCGCCTCGGCTTCGACCGGCTTGGTTTCGACCGCTTCGACTTCGGCCGGCTCGACTTCGGCCGGCTCGGTTTCGACCGCTGCGGTCTCGACGGTCTCGGCCTCGGCCGGCGCTCCGCCGGAAGCGGTGTTCCCGCGCGCCTCCGCAGCGAACAGCGCCGCCAGCTCGGCCGCCTCTTCCTCCGTGTAGCCGGCGAAGGGGTCCGCCTCCGACATCGGCGGCCGGGCCGGCTCGTCGGCTTCGGGCGGCGAACCGGCAAGCTCTTCGCCGGCGCTCATGGCCTCGATCGCGCGCTCGAGATCCTCGTCGCGCGTGGCGCTGTCGTCCGGGGTTTCCGCGACGGCGGCGGTCGATCCGGCGTGCGTCGCGGACCCGGCGCCGGCTTCCGCGGCGACTCCGGAGGCGGCGTCCGGCTCGGCGGCGACCGGCTCCGTCGCAGCCGTGGCCGGCGGCGACATGTCGTCCGCGGGCAGTTCGGGCAAGGCGGAGGTGTCCGGGGCTTCCAGGTCGACCACGCGCGGCAGCAGCGCTTCGGCCTCTTCGTGCTCCTCCGGCTCCCAGCCGGGCAGCGTCGGGCGTTGCGGCTCGGGCAGGGTGTCGCGCTCGGCGGCCATGCGCGCCGGCAGATCGCCCAGTGCCGGCAGTACCGGCCGGGTGCGCTCCAGGGCCGCGATGACCCGCCGGATCGCGTCCGCCGCCTCGGCCACCAGCGCCACCCCCCGCGGCGAGGGCAGGCTGGAATGCGCGAGCAGCCGCTTGATATAGCTCTCCAGCGGCGCGGTGACTTCGGTGATCAGCGGCACCTCGGTCATGGCGAAGGCGCCGTTGGTCGTATGCACGGCGCGCAACAGCGCGTCGCTGGCCGCGACCGGGCCACTCGCGCATTGGTCCAGCCAGCCCTGGATGGTCTGCAGGTGGCCGGCGACCTCGACCTTCAGTATCTCCAGCAGCACCGGATCGACCGCAGCCACGACCCCGCTGGACTCGTCCTCGGCGGCCGCCTCGGGCGCGGGCTCTGCCGCCGCCGTGGCGGGCGACGCCGGCTCGGCGAGCGGCGGCTCGTCGTCCGCGGCGACCTCGACCGGCGGCACCACCATGCCCTCGGGCAGCACTTCTTCACCGGCGACGAAGCGGTCGGCGGCGTCCTGGATGGCGGCGAGGTCGGCAACGAGCGCCTGCTCGCCACGCAGCGCGGCGTGCAGCTGCGGCAGCGCGCGGTGGGCGGCATCCAGCAGCGCGACCATCGCCGGGCTGGCCTGGCGGGTGCCGTCGAGCACCCGGTTGAGCATGTTCTCGATCTTCCAGCTGAATTCGCCCAGGGTGAGCGCGCCGACCAGGCGGCCGCTGCCCTTGAGGGTGTGGAACACGCGCCGGATCGAGCGCAGCAGCTCCAGGTTCTCCGGCTGGCTGCGCCAGGACGGCAGCAGGCGGTCGAGGTTGGCGATCTCCTCCTGGAACTCCTCCAGGAAGACCTCGCGGATCTCGTCGTCGATGTCCTCGATGGCGCTGTCGAAGCCACCGGTGACCGGTGCCGGCACGGGTGTGGCGGGCGGAGCTTCCGCAGAGGCCGCTCGCGTCGGCGCCGCCTGGCTGGATTCGATGGCGGCCGGAGCGGCTTCGCCGGCGACCTCGGCGGCCTCGGCGACCTCGGTGGCCTGGGCGGCCTCGGCGGGCCGATCGGGGACCGCTGCGGCGTCCGCGTCGGCGGCAGGTGCGGGCGCCTCGCGCAGGGCATCATCCGCGGCGGTCGGCGGCGTGAACGTCGCGACCGGCCCGTCGGTCGTCGTCGCGCTCGTCCCATCGGGTGCGGACGCAGCCGGCGACGGCGCAACCGTCGGCGTGGCGGCGCTGGCGGGTGGCGGCGCCTCGGCCCTGGCGGACGCGGGAAGCGGCCAGTAGCCCAGCGAAGCCAGGCTGTCGCGGGCGATCGTCAGGATGCTGTCGCGGCGGGCGCGGTGGTCGCGCAGCGCCTCCAGGTAGTACTCGATGCTGGTCAGCGCATCGGCCAGCGTGTCGAGCTGTCGCGCGTCGGGGACGCGCCTGTGGTCGAGCAGCTCGATGCGGGTGAAACGCTCGATGCCACGCAGGTAGGCCGGCGCCTCTTCCAGCTCGAGGATGCGCAGCGCGCCGGCCACTTCGTCGAGCAGCCGCGGCACGTCGGCCAGCTGGTTGGCATCCCAGCTGGTTTCGACATAGGCGACGAAGGCCTGGCGGACCAGCGAGAAGTCGGAGATGGCCTCCTTGATGACCGCGTCGAGCAGACGCTGCGCCTCCGCGCCCGGCAACGGCGCGCCGGGACCGACGTGGATGTCGGATTCCGGCTGGCCCAGCCGGGCCACCTGGTCGTCCAGCGAGGCCTCGACGTAGAGCAGGGCGCCGGCGATGTCGAGCAGGGTGGTCTCGTCGGCCGGGCGTGATCCGCCCGCGACTGCGGCGATGGCGTCGCGCTGTTCCTGCACCACCCGGCGCGGCACGCCCAGGCCGAGCATGCCGAGGGTGTCGGCCACGCGATCGAGCACCTCGGTCTGGGCGGAAAGGTCGGTATCGGAGCCGCCGCCGCGCAGGTGCAGGTCGAGCACGTCCTTGACCCGCAGCAAATCTTCCTTGATCGCGGCCGACACCGTGTCGAGCAGCTCGCGGTTGTGGCCGGTCATGCTGCTCTGCGCATGCTCCAGTTCGGACTGGCTGGGCACGTAGCGGTTGAGCTGGAATACCTCGCGCATCTCGCCGATGCGGCCGTGGTCGGTCGGGGCGTGGGCGACGAAGTAGAGCAGCTGGCGGGTCAGTTCCAGCGGCGGGTCGCTGCGGAAGGCCGCCTCGCCGCCGTCGGCAAGCCGCTTGATCTCGCGCTCGACACGGGCCAGCGCCTGTTTCAGCGGCTTGGAGGCTTCGAAGGCGCCCGCCTGCAGCGCCTCGAGCGTGCCGGCCGCAACCCAGAACAGCCGGCGCGCGGATTCGGCGCGAACCACGCCGACCAGTCGGTCGCACACGGCGGCCAGGGCGGAGATGGTGTCCGGGTTCTCGCCGTTCTTCAGCCAGCGCAGCAGCGCAGACTGGAACTGCACGCGCAGCACCTCGGCCTGGTCGCGCAGCACCGCCTCGGGCAGCGGCGCATCCGGGCCGCGCGCACTGGCGGGCAGCTCGGCATCCAGCACGGGCGAGAACAGCACGCTTTCCGGGACGCCCTGTTCGCCGCGTGCGGCGCGCAATTCGTTGAGCAGCGGCAGCAGGACGATCGGGACGTCCTTGTGCCCGCTCTGCAGGCGTTCCAGGTAGTCGGGCAGCTGCACGATGCCGCGCATCAGCACGGTGTAGGCCTCATCGCGGTCGGCCACCGCCCCGGCGGCCAGGGCACGGGCGAGATGCTCCATCTCCTCGGCGACCATCGCGGCGCCGTAGAGCTCGACCATGCGCAAGGTGCCGCTGACCTGATGCAGGAAGCCGGCGCAGGCGCGGATCCAGTTCGGATCGCCCGGCGTCTCGACGTGCGCCTCCAGGGCATGCCTGGCCTGGCGCAACGTCTCGTCCAGCTCGGGCTTGACCCAGCCGAGGGTGATGTGATCGATGTCGTCGTGCAGCCTCATGCCAGGATTCCGTCAGCGCACGGTGCCGTACCAGCGGCGCGATCCCGTGCCATGCCCGCCTCCGAAGGTTCCGGTCAGCCCGGCAGTTTGAAGTCGGCCACCGAGCGGCGCAGATCGGCCGCCAGCTGGGCGAGGTTGCCGATCGACTCGGCGGTCTGACTCGCGCCCTGCGAGGTCTGGGTGGTGATCTCCTGGATGACGTTCATCGTCGCGGTGATGTTGGTCGCCGCGGCGGACTGCTGGCGCGCCGCCTCGGAAATGTTCTGGATGAGCTCGGCGAGGTCGTTCGACACTTTCTCGATCTCGCCGAGCGCCAGGCCCGCGTCCTCCGCCAGACGGGCGCCGGCGACCACCTCGGCGGTGGTCTGCTCCATCGAGCTGACCGCTTCGTTGGTATCGGCCTGGATCGTCTGCACCAGCGTCTCGATGCGCTTGGTGGCGTTGGATGCACGCTCGGCGAGCCGCTGCACTTCGTCGGCCACGACCGCGAAGCCGCGGCCCGCCTCGCCCGCCGAGGCCGCCTGGATGGCGGCGTTCAGCGCGAGGATGTTGGTCTGCTCGGAGATGTCGTTGATGAGTTCGACGATCGAGCCGATCTCCTGCGAGCTCTCGCCGAGCCGCTTGATGCGCTTGGATGTCTCCTGGATCTGGTCGCGGATGTTGTCCATGCCCTGGATCGTCTGCCGCACCACCTCGGCACCCTTGGCGGCGATCTGCACCGAGCGCTGCGCCACGTCGGCCGACTCGGCGGAGTTCTTCGACACCTGGTCGATGCTGACCGCGATCTCGTTGATCTTGGCGGAGGCGGAAGAAATCTCCTGCGCCTGGTGCTCGGCCGCCTCGGCGAGGTGCATCGAGGTCGCCTGCGTCTCCTGTGCCGCCGCGGCGACCTGCACCGCGGTCTGGTTGATCGTCTCGACCAGGCTGCGCAGCGCCTCGACGGTGAAGTTGATCGAGTCCGCGATCGCGCCGGTGATGTCTTCGGTGACGGTCGCCTTGACGGTCAGGTCGCCTTCGGCGAGCGAGCCCATTTCGTCCAGCAGGCGCAGGATCGCCTCCTGGTTGCGCTGGTTCAGCTCCTGGGTGGTCTGGTAGCGGCGACTCTGGTCGCGCCACAGGGTGAACAGCAGGCCGACGATGCCGAGGATGGCCAGGGCGCCCGAGACCAGCCCCACCCACAGGCTCGGGAACACGCGCCGCTCCGGCAGCGCGTTGAAGGCGGTCGCCAGGTTGCGCGCACCGTCCAGCAGCAGGGTCGAGTCCTGGAAGATCTGGCCGGAGGCTTCCTTCACCTCGAACAGATCGGTGGAGGCGCCGAGGATGGCGTCCACGTCCTGCTGCACTTCCTGATAGAGCGCATCGACCTCGGCCAGGGCACGCTGGCCGGCGGGGCTGTCGACCCGGCGGATGCCGAGCTCGTTGTTGCCGTTGCGCAGACCGGCGAGCACCTGGGCGAACACCGCCGCGTCGCGCGAGAAGCGGTCGGCCGCGGACACCGCGCCGGCGCCACCCTGCAGGATCTGCGTGACGTAACGCACCATGCGGTCGGCGAGCACGATCTGGCGCACCGCGATGTAGATCTGCGAGCTGGGCGCACCGGCCTCGGACATGAAGCGCACCACCTCGTCCATGCGCGCCTGCAGCTGCGGCACACGGGTCGAGAAGGCGGCGGCCGTCTCGGCCAGGTCCAGGACCAGCTCCTCGCGCTCGAGGATGCGCTGCGCGTTGTCGTTGATCGGCGTCCAGGTCTGGCTCAGCCGGGCCAGCGGTTCGCCGACCACCGCGTCGTCCCGGTAACCGGGCACGCCCTCGGCCGCATTGCCCTCGCGCAGATCGTTCAGGATGGTGTCGATGCGGGTCCGGGTCGCCTGCAGTTCGGCGAAGGCCTCGAAGCCGCCGGCGACCGCCTCGGCCGCGAACTTGGCGATCTGCTGCGACAGCACCTGGACTTCCGCGATCAGCTCGCGCGCCTTGTTCTCCTCGGCGTTGCGCTGGGTCGAGAGATAGAAGTTCAGGGCGAAGACGATCAGCGCGGCCGTCAGGACCAGCACCCAGAAGTTGATCGCCGCGCTGCGTTCCTTGCCGGCGATTGCGCCCAATGCAGTACTCATGACTCGACCTCTGTCCCCAGTGGAAATACCGGCCGCATCACGCCGCGGCCTGGCGGAATTCCGGCGTACGCGTGAGCAGCTCCATGCTGAACACGCCCCAGGTGTCGTCGCCCTGGCGGTAGGCCCGCTGGACGAAGTTGGCGTAGCGACCGGACGCGATCTCCCCCGGCTCGGCGCGCTGCGCGTCGTTGAAGGTGCGCTGCCCGTACAGCTCGTCGATCAGCACGGCGACGTTGCCACCGGTCTGCCGCACCACCAGCACACGGCGCGATTCGAGCAGCGCGGTGCGCTCGCCTTCGAGAAACTGCTTCAGATCCACCACCGGCAGCAGGTTGCCGCGCACGTTGGCGATGCCCAGCATCCATGGCGCGGCGCCAGGCACCGGCGTGACCGTCGGCAGCGGAACGATCTCGATCACCTCGTCGAAGGGGGCCACCAGCCGGCGGGCGCCGAGCCGGAAGCCGACACCTCGCCAATGCCCCGGCGTGTCGACCTGTTCGGGCCGTCCGGCCCGGTGGGCCAGCGAGCGCCGCTCGTAATCGACCAGTACCGCGAAGGGCGAGCGTTCGTCGGACCTCTCCATTCCAGCCCTCAGGCCTGCCCCAGCAGGGCGCCGATCCGGCCGACCAGATCCTTCTCGCTGGGCGGCTTGACGATGTAGTCCTTGGCGCCCTGGCGCAGCCCCCAGACGCGATCGGTCTCCATGCCCTTGGTGCTGACGATGATGACCGGGATGCCGCTGGTGTCCGGGTCCTTGCTGAGCGCGCGGGTGGCCTGGAAGCCGTTCATGCCCGGCAGGATCACGTCCATCAGCACCAGGTCGGGCTTCTCGCGGCGGGCGATCTCCAGCCCGTCCTCGGCATTGCCCGTCGCGATCACCGCATGCCCGTTCTTCTCGAGCATGGTGGTGAAGACCTTGGTGTCGGTCGGCGAGTCTTCGATGATGAGTATGCGTGCCATGTGGATCCCCCCAGGAAAGTGTGCCCGTGCTCAGGCGGCCGGAACGTAGCTCCGGATGGCCGACAGCAGCTCTTCGCGCGTGAACGGTTTGGTGAGGTACTGCTCGGAACCGACGATGCGGCCGCGCGCCTTGTCGAACAGGCCGTCCTTGGAAGACAACATGATCACCGGAGTGGTCTTGAACTGCTGGTTGTTCTTGATCAGCGCGCAGGTCTGGTAGCCGTCCAGGCGCGGCATCATGATGTCGACGAAGATGATCTGGGGCTGGTGGTCCGCGATCTTGGCGAGCGCCTCGAAGCCGTCGGTGGCGGTGACGACATCGCAGCCCTCCTTCCTGAGAAGGGTTTCCGCCGTGCGGCGGATGGTCCTGGAATCGTCGATGACCATGACCCTGAGGCCGGCAAGGCTGCCGGTCCGATTCGCGTCGTCCATCTGCTTCCCCGTAATCCCGTTGCTCTGTGCCGCGGCGCGGCTGCCGCCCGGGCGCATCGCTGCTTATATCCCAGCCCGCCGAAACCATGTCAAGCGCACATTCGTGCGGAAGATCGTTAGCGTGAACCGGTCCACGAAGCCAAGGACGCGCCTGCTACGATAACCGGCCCCGATTGCGGATGCTCGCGCATGCCCCTGGACGTCGCCGTGGTCATGGACCCGATCGGCTCGATCAAGATCGGCAAGGATTCCACTTTCGCCATGCTGCTGGAAGCGCAGCGGCGCGGCCACCGGCTGCACTACGTCCTTCCCGGCGGCCTGGCGGTCCGGGACGGGCGCCCGTTCGCGCGGATGGCGCCGCTCACCGTCCGCGACGACCCGGCCGGCTGGTACAGCCTGGGCGAGCCGGTACGGCGCCCGCTGAACACGGTTCAGGTAGTGCTGATGCGCACCGATCCGCCGGTGGACGCCAATTACCTCCACGACACCCAGATACTCGGGCTGGCCCAGGCCGAAGGCGTGCTGATCGTCAACGATCCGCAGGGCCTGCGCGACCTCAACGAGAAGCTGGCCGCCCTGCTGTTCCCGCAATGCTGCCCGCCCACCCTGGTCAGCCGCAGCGCGGCGGAGCTGCGCGCCTTCATCGCCGAGCACGGCGACACCGTGCTCAAGACGCTCGACGGCATGGGCGGCCGCTCGATCTTCCGCGCCCGCGCCGGCGACCCGAACATCAACGTGATCCTGGAGACCCTCACCCAGGGCGATCGCCACCTGGCGATGGCGCAGCGCTTCATCCCCGAGATCGCCGCCGGCGACAAGCGCATCCTGCTGATCGATGGCGTGCCGGTGGACTATTGCCTGGCGAGGGTACCGCAGGGCGACGAGTTCCGCGGCAACCTGGCCGCCGGCGGCCGCGGCGAGGGGCGCCCGCTGAGCGAGCGCGACCGCTGGATCGCCGCCCAGGTCGGCCCGGAAATGAAACGCCGCGGGATGCTCTTCGTCGGACTGGACGTGATCGGCGACTGGCTGACCGAAGTCAATGTCACCAGCCCGACCTGCATCCGCGAGCTGGACAGGCAGTTCGGCCTGAACATCGCCGGGAGTCTGTTCGATGCCATCGAGGCGCGCCTCGGCAGCCGGGACTGACGTGGCGTCCACGCCGCGCATCACCCCGGACGACCGTTTCGGCGCCACCCTGGCGCTGGCGCTGATCGTCCACGGCATCGTCATCCTCGGCATCGGCTTCAGCGTCGACGACCCGGCGCCGGTGACCCCGACGCTGGACGTGATCCTGGTCCAGACCCACAGCGAAACCCCGCCCGAGCAGGCCGACTTCCTGGCCCAGGCCAGCCAGCAGGGCGGCGGCGAGGCCGAACGCACCGAACGCCCACGCGAGCCGCAGCCGGCGCAGGTGCCCAAACCCGAGCCAGGCATCGCCCCGCGGCCGCTCGACGCCCAGACGCCGCCGCCGCAGCCGGCCGCCCAGGCGCGAGTGCTGACCGGCGCCGACCGCGAGCACCCGGTCCGGTCGCCCGAGGACACGCCGCCCGACGCGCCCCTGCCGTTGCCCACCGGCCGCGAGCTGATCCAGCAGAGCCTGGAAATGGCCCGCCTGAGCGCCGAGATCGAGCGCCAGGCCCAGCTGATAGCCAAGCGCCCCAGACGCAAGTTCGTCTCCGCCAGCACCCGCGAGTACGAATACGCCGCCTACCTGCGTGCCTGGGTGGCGCGGGTCGAGCGGGTCGGCAACCTGAACTACCCGGAGGAGGCGCGCCGTCGCCAGCTCAGCGGGCGGCTGGTGATGACCGTGGCGGTGCGTCGCGACGGCACGGTCGAGGACATCACCATCGTCCAGCCCAGCGGTCACAGCGTGCTCGACCAGGCCGCGATCCGCATCGTCCGCCTCGCCGAGCCCTTCCCCGCCCTGCCGCAGACGCAGGAAAACATCGATGTGCTGCACATCACGCGGACATGGCAGTTCCTGCAGGGCGGCACGCTGAGCGGGGAGTGAGAGAGGCCGGGAACCGGGAAGAGCCTCGCGGAGCGGGTCGCGCATGGCAAAGCCGCCCGCCCGGGCGTGATGGCTAGCGCCCCAGCAGCTCCAGCATCACCGCCATCCGCACCGCCACGCCGTTGGCCACCTGGCGCAGGATCGCCGAGCGCGGGCCATCGGCCAGCGCGGCCTCGATCTCGACACCCCGGTTCATCGGCCCCGGATGCATCACGATCGCGTCGGGCTTCGCCCGTGCCAGCCGTGCGCCGGTCAGGCCGTAGTCGCGGTAGTACGCCTCCAGCGACGGCACCAGCCCGTCCTCCATGCGCTCGCGCTGCAGGCGCAGGGTCATCGCCACGTCGACGCCGTCCAGCGCCGCGTCGAGGTCGTCGGTGACCGTGCAGCCTCGCAGGGTGTCGTCCTGCGGCAGCAGGTTGGCCGGCCCGCAGACGCGGATCTCGCCGCAGCCGAGCGCACGCAGGGCATGCAGGTCGGAGCGGGCGACACGCGAATGCCTGACGTCGCCGACGATGGCGACCTTCAGCCGGGAGAAGTCCGTCCCCTTGTGCTGGCGGATGGTCAGCATGTCCAGCAGCCCCTGCGTGGGATGGGCGCTGCGGCCATCGCCACCGTTGATCAGCACCGTCTGCCCGGCCGCTCCGGCCGCCAGGGCCGCCACCGCGCCGTCCTCGTGATGGCGCACCACGAAGCAATGCACGCCCATGGCCTCGATGGTGCGCAGGGTATCGAGCGCGGTCTCGCCCTTCCTGGTCGACGAGGTGCTGGCGTCGAAGTTCAGCACGTCCATGCCCAGCCGCTGCGCGGCCAGCTGGAAACTGCTGCGGGTGCGGGTCGAAGCCTCGAAAAACAGCGTGCAGAACGCCTGGCCGGCCAGCGCCGCGCGCATCCCGCTGCCACCGTGCGCGTGCGGGACGAGCGCCTCGGCGCGCTCCAGCAGGCGGACCAGCACCGGCGCCGGCAGGCCATCGAGTGTGAGCAGGTGGCGCAGGCGGCCGTCGGAGGCAAGCTGGAGATCGCTCATCGGGGAGAGGCGTCGGGATCGGTGGAGGATGGGATGGGGTCGGTCGGTGCCGCCAGCCAGCGCTCGACGATCACGGCGGCGGCGAGGGCATCGAGCCGGTCGGCATCGCCACGCCGGCGGGTGCCGGCGGCGCGTCCGGCGGCGAAGCGGCGCGCCGCCTCGACCGAACTGGAGCGCTCGTCGACCAGGTGCACGGGCAGGGCGAAACGCTGCCGCAGGCTGTCGGCGAAGCGGCGGGCACGCCGGCGCGCCGGCTGGTCGCCGCCGTCGAGCGTCCGCGGGTCGCCGACCAGCAGCGCATCCGGGCGCCATTCGGCCAGCAGGCGCTGTACCGCCGGCCAGTCCGGCTGGCCGCCGCGCACGTCCAGCACGCTCAGGTCGCGGGCGGTCCCGGACAGGGCGTTGCCGACCGCCACACCGATGCGCTTCGCGCCGACGTCGAAGCCGAGCACGCAGCCGATCGCCATCTCAGGCGCGTCCGGAATAGTCGGCGAGCCGGCCCAGGTCGACGCCGAGCCGCTCGGCCGCAGCCTGCCAGCGCCGCTCCAGCGGCAACGAGAACAGGATGTCGCGGTCGGCCGGAACGGTCAGCCAGACGTTCTCGGCCAGTTCTGCTTCGAGCTGCCCGGCGGTCCAGCCGGCGTAGCCGAGCGCGACCAGCGCGTGTTCCGGCCCTTCGCCGCGCGCCATGGCTTCGAGGATGTCGCGCGAGGTGGTCACTGCCAGGCGGTCGTTGATCCGCAGGGTCGAAACCCAGTCGCGGCCGTCGTCATGCAGCACGAAGCCGCGCTCGGGCTGTACCGGGCCGCCGATCAGCACCGGTTGCGCGGCCAGCGCGGCGTCGTCCGTTTCGATCTTCATCTGCCGCAGCACGTCGCCCAGGCAGTAGTCGGACACCCGGTTCACCAGCAGCCCCATCGCCCCCGCCTCGTCATGCTGGCAGAGCAGGGTGAGCCCCCTGGCGAAATTCGGATCGTCCATCGCCGGCACGGCAATGAGGAAGTGATCGGCCAGGAAGCGGGGAGCGTGCATGCGCCCATTGTAGCCGCTCGTCCGGCGCACCGGCCTGCCGGCGGTGCCCGCCGGCAGGGGCCGGATACCGCCGGCCACGGCCGGTCAAACGCCGGCCGCCACGACACCGGCGCGATCCTGCGACTGACCGGGTCGCGCGGCTCCTCCGCCGCCTGGCTCGACGCCCGCCATCCGCGCGGCGGGGCCGCCATGGCTGCGCTGGTGCCGTGCGCCGGACGCCGGCGCCACACGAAACGAAGGCCGGGCGAACCCGGCCTTCGCGCCCCGCCCCGGATGGGAGCGATCAGCGGTTCTCGACCAGCTCCACGCCATCCAGGCCCTGCGACAGCGTGTGTGCGTCGCCGCCCTGGCTGAGCTTGATCTTCAGCCGCACCTCGTTGCTGGAGTCGGCGTAGCGCAGCGCGTCCTCGTAACTGATCTCGCCGGCCATGTAGAGCTCGACCAGGCTCTGGTCGAAGGTCTTCATGCCCAGGTTGGTGGACTCCTTCATCACGTCCTTGAGCTTGTGGATCTCGCCCTCGCGGATGTAGTCGGAGACCAGCGGCGTGCCGAGCAGGATCTCGACTGCCACCCGCCGCCCCTTGCCGTCCGGGGTCGGCACCAGCTGCTGGGCGACCACGCCCTTGAGGTTCAGCGACAGGTCCATCAGCAGCTGGCTGCGCCGGTCCTCGGGGAAGAAGTTGATGATGCGGTCCATCGCCTGGTTGGCGTTGTTGGCGTGCAGGGTGCACAACACCAGGTGGCCGGTTTCGGCGAAGGCGATGGCATGATCCATGCCCTCGCGGGTGCGCACCTCGCCGATCATGATCACGTCCGGCGCCTGGCGCAGCGTGTTCTTCAGCGCGCTCTCCCAGCTGTCGGTGTCGATGCCGACCTCGCGCTGGGTGATGATGCAGCCCTCGTGCTTGTGCACGAATTCGATCGGGTCCTCGATGGTGATGATGTGGCCGGTCGAGTTCTGGTTGCGGTAGCCGATCATCGCCGCCAGTGAGGTCGTCTTGCCGGTGCCGGTGGCGCCGACGAAGATGATGATGCCGCGCTTGGTCATCGCCAGCGTCTTGATGATCGGCGGCAGATTCAGCTCCTCGATGGTCGGGATGCGCGTCTCGATGCGGCGCAGCACCATGCCGACCTGATTGCGCTGGTAGAAGCACGACACGCGGAAGCGGCCGACGCCGGACACGCCGATGGCGAAGTTGCACTCGTGCGTCTTCTCGAACTCCTCGCGCTGCGCCGGCGTCATCACGTTGAGCACCAGATCGCGGCTCTGCTGCGGCGTGAGCGGATTCTGGGTGATCGGTGCGATCTTGCCGTTGACCTTTATCGACGGTGGCACGCCGGCGGTGATGAACAGGTCCGAGGCCTTCTTGTGGGCCATCAGCTTGAGGTAGCTGGTGAAGTCGATGCTGCTCATGGCTTGACTCCGGTGAGCGGTGAGCGGTGAGTGATGAGCGGTCGAAAATGGGGAGCTCCAGCCGCTCACCGCTGACTGCTCACCGCTGACCCGTCAGTCGAACAACCGCTTGTCCTTCGCGTATTCGCGGGCGCTGACGCGGGTGATCAGGCCGCGCTTGACCAGATCCTGCAGGCACTGGTCGAGCGTCTGCATGCCGTACTGCTGGCCGGTCTGGATGGCGCTGTACATCTGCGCAACCTTGTCCTCGCGGATCAGGTTGCGCACTGCCGGGATGCCGACCATGATCTCGTGCGCGGCGATGCGGCCGCCGCCGACCTTCTTCAGCAGCGACTGCGAGATCACCGCGCGCAGGCTTTCGGACAGCATCGAGCGGACCATCGGCTTCTCGCCGGCCGGGAACACGTCGATGATGCGGTCGATCGTCTTGGCCGCCGAGCTGGTGTGCAGGGTGGCGAACACCAGGTGACCGGTCTCGGCCGCGGTCAGCGCCAGCCGGATGGTCTCGATGTCGCGCATCTCGCCGACCAGGATGTAGTCGGGATCCTCGCGCAACGCCGAACGCAGCGCCTCGTTGAAGCCGTGGGTGTCGCGGTGCACCTCGCGCTGGTTGATCAGGCACTTCTGCGAGGTGTGGACGAACTCGATCGGGTCCTCGATGGTGAGGATGTGCCCGTACTGGTTCTTGTTGATGTGGTCGACCATCGCCGCCAGCGTGGTCGACTTGCCCGAACCGGTCGGTCCGGTGACCAGGATCAGCCCCTGCGGCTGGTCGATCAGTTCACGGAAGACCTTGGGCGCGCCCAGATCGTCCAGGGTCAGCACCTCGGACGGGATGGTGCGGAACACGGCGCCGGCGCCGCGGTTCTGGTTGAAGGCGTTGACGCGGAAGCGCGCCAGGCCGGGGATCTCGAAGGAGAAGTCGACTTCGAGGAATTCCTCGTAATCGCGGCGCTGCTTGTCCGACATGATGTCGTAGACCAGCGCGTGCACCTGCTTGTGGTCGAGCGCGGGGATGTTGATGCGGCGCACGTCGCCGTCGACGCGGATCATCGGCGGCAGGCCGGCCGACAGGTGCAGGTCGGAGGCCTTGTTCTTGACCGAGAAGGCAAGCAGTTCCGCGATGTCCATGCGCGTTCCCCTTGGCGCTGCGACTACAATCCGGGATGTAGCGTTCCCGGGCAGTATAGCCCTAATGCACAGCCGTCAAAGCCCGACATGGACGTGACATGGACGCCTTGAGACAGGCCTTTCGCGACATCGTTCATAGGATAGCCAACGCGAGCCGGGCAGCCGGTCGGCCACAGCCCGCCGGCCTGCTTGCGGTTTCCAAGGCCCAGCCGGCCGGACGGATCCGCGCCCTGGCCGCCTGCGGGCAGCGCGCCTTCGGCGAGAACTACGTCCAGGAGGCGCTGGCCAAGCAGGATGCGCTGGCCGACCTGACCCTGGAATGGCATCTGATCGGCCACCTGCAGTCGAACAAGGCGCGCGAGGCGGCGACCCGCTTCGACTGGGTGCAGACGCTGGACCGGACCAAGCTGGTCGCCGCGCTCGACCGCCACCGTCCGCCCGACCGGCCGCCGCTGAACGTGCTGATCCAGGTCAACATCGACGACGAGGCCAGCAAGTCCGGCTGCCGTCCCGAGGACGTGCTGCCGCTGGCCGAGGCCATCGCCGCCGCGCCGCGGCTGCGCCTGCGCGGACTGATGGCGATCCCCGCGCCGCACCCGGACGCCGGCGCCCGGCGCGCCAGTTTCCGTAAGGTCAAGGCGCTGTACGACCGGCTGGCCACGCGCCATCCGCACATCGACACGCTGTCGATGGGCATGAGCGAGGACTTCGAGCTGGCCATCGCCGAGGGCGCGACGCTGGTGCGGGTGGGGTCGGCCCTGTTCGGGCCGCGGCAACCCCGGGAACCGGAAATCGGCAATCGGAATCCGTAGATGCAGGCGTCCGCCTGCTTGTCCCCTTGGCGAGTGCGACTATGCTTGCCGTCACCTCCCCCGCTCCATCGCTCACCATGCCGGCTCCCGACTCCCGACTCCCGATTCCCGCAAGGATCACCTTCATCGGCGGCGGCAACATGGCCCGCGCACTGATCGGCGGGCTGATCGCGCGCGGCATCCCGGCCGACCGGATCGCGGTGTCCGACCCCAGCGGCGAGGCGCGCGCCGCGCTGGCGCGCGATTTCGGCGTCCCTGTGCATGCGGACAATCTCGCCGCCGCCACGGCGGCGGACGTGTGGCTGCTGGCGGTCAAGCCGCAGGCGATGCGTGCGGTCTGCGAGAGCCTGGCGCCGGCCGCGCAAACGCATGCGCCGCTGATCGTCTCGATCGCCGCCGGCATCGCCACCGCCCAGCTCGACCGCTGGCTGGGCGGAGGGCAGGCGATCGTGCGCTGCATGCCCAACACGCCCGCCCTGCTCGGCGCCGGCGTCACCGGCCTGCATGCCAACGAGCGCGTCGACGCGACGCGACGCGCGCTGACCGAGTCGCTGCTCGGCGCGGTCGGCGCCACCGTGTGGATCCCCGACGAGACGCGGATGGACGCCGTCACCGCCGTTTCCGGCAGCGGCCCGGCCTATGTCTTCCTGCTCGCCGAAGCGATGCAGGCGGCCGGCGTCGCGCAGGGCCTGGCCCCGGACGCGGCACGCACGCTGACGCTGCAGACCGTTCTCGGCGCGGCCAGGATGCTGGTCGAATCGGGCGAGCCGGCCGAGGTCCTGCGCCAGCGCGTCACCTCACCCGGCGGGACCACCCAGGCGGCGCTGGAAACCCTCGAGGCCGGTGGCTTCCGTACGCTGGTCGGCGCGGCCATCGCCGCCGCCACCCGCCGCGGCAGGGAATTGTCAGCCGCCCACGACTGAACAGCCGCGCCATGACGGCCCACCGCCGCCGGCGCGCCGCCGCACCCAGACCTGGAGTTTTCCACCATGCCCCAGCTACGTCGCTTCCTCGCCCTCGCCCTGCTCGCCTTCGCCACCCCGCTGGCGGCCGGGCAGCTGACTTCCGGTGACCTCACCCTGCACTACAGTGCACTGCCGACGACCAGCCTGACCGCCGAGGTCGCCCGCCAGTACGGCATCACCCGCTCCGGCAACCGCGTCCTGCTCAACATCGCGCTGCGCCGCGCGGTCGCCGACGCGGATGTCGCGGTCGCCGCCGACGTCCGCGCCTCGGCCACCAACAGCGCCGGCCAGCGCCAGGAGATCCGCCTGCGCGAGGTGCGCGAGGGCGACGCGATCTATTACCTCGGCGAAGCTCGCGTGAACGATGGGGAGACCCTGGGCTTCGAGATCGAGGCGCGGGTCGACGACCGCCCGCTGCAGGTGCGCTTCCAGCAGCAGTTCTTCGCGCCGCGCTGAGCCGCGGCGCCGCTCGCCGCCCGGGTCAGTCCGTGCGCAGCAGCGCGCGGCAGGATTCGTCGTCGGCGCCGTCGCGGCCGGCCAGTTCGCCCAGGGTCGTCGCCAGCGCCTCGGCCCAGGGCGAATCGTCCGGCAGTGCGGCCGCCACCGGCCGCAACACCCGCTCGCCGGCACGCGGGCAGCCCAGCTCGCCGAGCACGCTGGCGAGGTTGTTGGCCAGCACCGCATCCCCCGGCGCCCGCACCAGCCCCTCGGCATAACGCCGCGCCGCTTCGTGCCGCTCGCCGTCGGCATAGGCGAGATTGCCCAAGCCCAGCCATGGCCGTGGATCCTGTGGCCAGGCCCGCAGTGCCGCTCGCCAGGCCAGTTCGGCCGCCGCAGCGCCGGCCACCGGTTCGAAGGCCGCCACCGTCTCCGCATAGCGGCGCGGGTCGGCCCGCGCCGGCAGCTCGCCCGGCGTCAGCGCGACCAGCGCCCAGCGCTCCGCCCAGTCCCAGGTACGCAGGAAGCTGCGGGCCGGCATGCGCATGCCCTCGCGGGTCCCGCTGTTGAGCACGACGCGGCCGCGCGCCGGGTCGTGCCCGACCACCACGGCGTAGTGCCAGACCGGAAATCCCGGCGTGCGCAGGTTCTGCAGCACCAATACCGGCCGACCGGCGCGAAGTTCGGCGAACAGCGCCTCCGGAGCAGGGTCGATCAGATAGGGGAGGCGGCCGGCGCGCCGTGTGGCCGCCACCAGCTCCAGCTGCAGGCTGCCGCGACGGCCCGGCAGATAGACCTGCGGCGACAGCGCCTCCGGCGTGGCCTCGACGCCGGCGGCGCCGAGCACGCCGGCGAGGGCGGCCGGGCCGCACTGGAACGCGGTCTGCGGAAAGAAGGGAACGCCCGCGAGCCGGGTCGGCTCCGGCGCCAGCGCTTGCAGATCGATGCGCGGCCCGAGCGCACAGCCGCCGGCCAGCGAGACCAGCAGCACGCCAGCCAGCCGCCGGAGCCACGGCCGCGCGCCGGCGGCCGTGGACGCTGCCGCTGCCATCGGCTCAGCGGCGGAAGATCTTCACCACGCCGGTCAGGTCCAGCACGATGAACACGACCAGGATCACCCCGAGCACCGCCAGCACGCCGCCGGCCGGAAGCTCCTGCAGCTGACCGTGCAGCTGCGCCAGCTCGGCATCGCTGAGCGAGGCCACGCGCAGGCGTGCCTGGGCGGGGTCGACACCGAGCTCGACCATCGCCGCCTCGACGTCGGCGCGCGCCAGCATGGTTTGGACCTCGGCGATGCGGGCTTGGCGGGCCTCGGCGGCGAGGGCCTGCTGGGTGCCGATGACGGCCGCCGACACTTGCGCGGTGGTGCCGACCAGGACCAGGGCGACGACCAGAACCGAAGACACGAGCTTGCGAATCATGGGACTCCCTCCTCCGCGGTGACTGCCGGGTTTATGCCACAACCGGACGCTGAATGGGCAGCCGCCGTGCCCCCCGTTCAGCCGGCGTGGCGCTCGGCCCATTGCCGGATGATGCGCGCGATCTCGCCCACCCCCGCGGTCAACGCCGCCGGCCCCGGCTGCAGGATGATCGGCGACTTGATCTCGTGCAGCTCGCCGTCGCGCACCGCCGGGATGCTGTCCCAGCCGGGACGGGCGGCAAGCTTTTCCGGCCGGAACCGCTTGCCGCACCACGAGCCCAGGATGAGATCCGGCGCGCGCCGGACGACTTCGGACGGATCGGCGATGATGCGGTCCTTAGCCAGCGACATGGCTGCATGTTCCGGGAAGATGTCGTCTCCACCGGCGATCCGCACCAGCTCCGCGACCCAGCGGATGCCGGTGATCTGCGGCGCGTCCCATTCCTCGAAATAGACCCGCGGCCGGCGTGGCAACCGCGCGGCCTCGGCGGCGATCGCGTCCAGTCCGGCACGCAGCCCGGCGACCAGCGTCTGCGCCCGCCCGGCGGCGCCGACCAGTGCGCCCAGCCGGCCGATGTAGTCGAGGATGCCGTCCACGCTGCGGTGGTTGGCGATCCACACCTCCACCCCATGCCGCACCAGCTCGGCGGCGATGTCGGCCTGGATGTCGGAGAAGCCGATGGCGAGGTCGGGTTCGAGCTTCAGGATCTCGCCGATCTTCGCGCTGGTGAACGCACTGACCTTGGGCTTCTCCTTGCGCGCCCGCGGCGGCCGCACGGTGAAGCCGGAGATGCCGACGATGCGGTCCTGCTCGCCCAGCAGGTAGAGCGTCTCGGTCGGTTCCTCGGTCAGGCAGACGATGCGCTGCGGCCCGGTCGGACGGGAATGGGACGCGGGGCATCGGAAATCGCCGGACGCAGGCGCGCCGCCACGTGCGGCGCGGCGCCGTTGCGGCTGCGCATTCCCGATTCCCGACGCCCGGCCGTTCACGGATACAGCAACCGCTTGATCCACTTCCCGTCCACCCGCTCGTAGCAATGCCGCTCGTGCAGGCGGAACTCGGCGCCGTACCAGAACTCGATCCGGTCCGGCACCACCCGGAAGCCGCCCCAGTGCGGCGGGCGCGGCACCTCGCCGCCGGCGAATTCGCGTTCGTAGTCGGCCAGCCGCTTCTCGAAGGTCTCGCGCGAATCCAGCGTCTGCGATTGCAGCGAGGCCCAGGCGCCGAGCTGGCTCATGCGCGGACGGCTGGCGAAATAGGCGTCGGCCTCCTCGTCGGAAACGCGCTCGACCCGGCCCTCGATCTTGGCCTGCACCTGGTGGCGCAGCGTTTTCCACAGGAACAGCAGCGCCGCCTGCGGATTCTCGCGCAGATGCTGGCCCTTGCGGCTGTCGAAATTCGTGAAGAAGACGAAACCGCGCGCATCCACGCCCTTGAGCAGCACGGTGCGGGCCGCGGGGCGGCCGTCGCGGCTGGCCGTCGCCAGCGTCATCGCGGTCGGCTCGGGATCGCCGGCGGCGCGCGCTTCGTCGAGCAGTTCACGAAATGTGTCCAGTGCTTCGGTGTAAAGGTCGCTCATGACGTGTTCTTGATCGGACAGTCAGCCATTGTCGCCCGATGAAACGCTCGACGCACCTGCGGCCCGTCAAGACCGAAGCCCCCGCCGGCTTCGCGCCCGCCTTCGTCGCGGCCGTGCTCGACTATGCACTGGCCGTGCCGGGCGCGCCGCCGGTGTTCGCCATCGCCGGCCTGCAGGGCAGCGGCAAGTCCACGCTGGCAGCCCAGCTCGACAGCGCCTGCCGGGCGCGCGGGCGGTCGGCGGTGGTGCTCTCGATCGACGATTTCTACCTCGATCATGACGAGCGCGAACACCTGGGCCGCACGGTGCATCCGCTGCTGGCCACGCGCGGCCCGCCCGGCAGTCATGATGTCGACCTCGCCTGCCGCACCCTCGATGCCCTGCGTGCCCTGCCCGCCGGCGGACCGGTGCGCTTGCCGCGCTTCGACAAACTCGACGACCGCCGCCTGCCCGCCGGGCAGTGGCCGGTGGTCACGCACCGCCCCGACCTGATCGTGTTCGAGGGCTGGTGCCTGTGCGTGCCGCCCGAGGCCGAGTCCGGACTGGTCGAACCGTTGAACGCGCTCGAGCGCGAACAAGACCCGGACCTGACCTGGCGCCGCCACGTCAACCGCGCCCTGGCCTGTTACGGCCCGCTGTGGGCGCGGCTGGACCGGCTGCTGTTCCTGCAAGGGCCGGGGTTCGGGCTCGTGCCCGACTGGCGCTGGGAACAGGAATGCGCGCTGCAGGCCGCCAACCCCGGCCGCCAGGCGATGACCCGCAAGCAGGTCGAGCGCTTCGTGCAGTTCTTCGAGCGGATCAGCCGGCAGGCGTTGCGCACCCTGCCGACGCTCGCCGACCGGGTGGTGCGGATCGACGAAGCGCGGCGCCCGCTGGACGAACTCAAACCCTGAACGCCCTCATTGGCCACGCCCGGCCAGCAGCGCGCCATAGCCCGCGCGAAAATCCGGAAAGCGCGGCTCCCAGCCGCTCGCGCGCAGACGCCGGTTGCTCACCCGCCGTCCGCTTTCCGCCCCGGCCAGCGCGGGCAGCGTCGGCAGGCCGCTGCGAGCGCGGAGCCAGGCGAACAGCTCGTCCTCGCGTGCCGGGCAGTCGTCGCTGCCCAGATACAGCGGCGCCGGCGTCGGCAGATCCAGCAGATGCGACAGCGCCGCCGCCGCGTCGGCAACATGGATGCGGCAGGTCCAGTGTGGCCGCCCGGGCGCGCCGGCCAGGGCACGGCGCAGCAGATGCTCGCGGCCCGGCCCGTAGAGGCCGCTCAGGCGCAGCACCAGCGCGCCGGCGCAATCGGCGGCCAGCGTCTGCTCGGCCTGCAACAGCACGCGCCCGTTGAACGCCGGCGGCCGCGGCGGTGTGTCCTCGTCGACCCATTCACCGCCGTCCTCGCCGTACACCGCCGTCGAGGACACCAGCACGAACCGTGCCGGCGCCTCGGCGAAGGCATCCAGCAGCCGACGGATGCCGTCGACGAACAGGCGGCGATAGGCCACCTCCTCGCGCGCGTCCGGCGCGGCGGCGAACACCACCGCATCGGGACGTTTCGGCAGGCGATCCAGGCCGGCGCCGCCGACCAGATCGGCCGCGACCGCGCGCACCCCGGCTGCCAGCGGCTGCACCCGCCGACGCACGGCGATCACCTCGTCGCCGCGCAGCGCGCGCAAGGCCGCCAACCGTCCGCCGACATCGCCCGCGCCCGCCACCACGATCAGTCGTCCCGCCACCAGAGCCGCTCCCGCATCCGCCGCGCCACCGCGCGGATCGCCCGGATGCTAGCATCCGCGCTGTCATGAACCCCGCTCCCAACCTCGTCTTCGTCGGCCCGATGGGCGCCGGCAAAACCTCGATCGGCAAGCGCGTCGCCGAGCGCCTCGGCCTGCGCTTCGTCGACGCCGACCAGCGCCTGGAGGAGCTCACCGGCGCCAGCGTCGCGCTGATCTTCGAGTGCGAGGGCGAGACCGGCTTCCGTGCCCGCGAGCGGGCGCTGATCGCCGAACTGTGCGCGGGCGAGAACCAGCTGATCGCCACCGGTGGCGGCGCCATCCTCGACCCGGACAACCGCCGCCTGCTGCGCGAGCGCGGCTTCGTCGTGCACCTGCACGCCAGCGTGCCGCAGCAGCTGCAACGCCTGGACCGCGACCGCACCCGCCCGCTGCTGCAGACGCCCGACCGCGAGACGCGGCTGCGGGCGATGGCCGAACAGCGCGGCCCGCTCTACGCCGAGATCGCCGACCTGCGCTTCGAGTCCGACGGCCTCGCCGTCGGCGTCGCCGCCGAGCGCCTGCTCGCCCAGCTCGCCGAACGCTGGCAACGCCCGCAGGCCGCCTGATGACCACCCTGCAGGTCGAACTCGGCGCCCGCCGCTACCCCATCCACATCGACCGCGGCCTGCTGGACCGGCCCGGGCTCATCGCCGGCTGCGCGCCCGGCCGCCACGTGCTGATCGTCACCGACGCCAACGTCGCGCCCTTGTATCTGGCCAAGCTCGAAGCCGCGCTGGCCGGCAAGCTCGTGCGCAGCGTGATCCTGCCGCCGGGCGAGCAGGAAAAGACCCTCGCCCGCTTCGCCGAGCTGATGGACGCGCTGGCCACGCTCGGCGCCAGCCGCGACGCCACCGTGGTCGCGCTCGGCGGCGGTGTGATCGGGGACCTGGCCGGCTTCGCCGCCGCCTGCTGGATGCGCGGCGTGCGCTTGGTGCAGGTGCCGACCACGCTGCTGGCGATGGTGGACTCCTCGGTCGGCGGCAAGACCGCCGTCGACCTGCCGGCCGGCAAGAACCTGGTCGGCGCTTTCCACCAGCCGGCCGCGGTGATCGCCGACACCGACACCCTGCGCACGCTGCCCGAGCGCGAACTGCGCGCCGGCCTGGCCGAAGTGGTCAAGTACGGCGCGCTCGGCGATGCCGATTTCTTCGCCTGGCTGGAAACGCACAGCAAGGACCTGCTGGCCCGTGATGCCGACACACTGGCCGCGGCGATCGAACGCTGCTGCACGCACAAGGCCGCGATCGTCGCCCGCGACGAAACCGAAACCGGCGAGCGCGCCCTGCTCAATTTCGGCCACACTTTCGGCCACGCCATCGAGGCCGAACAGGGCTTCGGCGGCCTGCTGCACGGCGAAGCGGTCGCCGCCGGCATGGTGCTGGCGGCGCGACTGTCGCAGGCGCTGGGTCTGGCCGCGGCCACGGATACCGAGCGTCTCGCCGCGCTGCTGCAAGGCCTCGGCCTGCCCGTCGCGGTCCCGGCCGGCCTCGCCCCGGAGGCACTGCTGGCGCGCATGCGGCTGGACAAGAAGAACCGCTCCGGCCGCCTGCGGCTGATCCTGTGGCGCGGCATCGGCCGGGCCGAGATCGTCGAGGACGTGGCCGAGGACGCCGTGCTCGCCGTCCTCGCCGGCTGATTCTCGCTGCCGCTACAATTCGCCGATGCGTCTTTTCCTCCAGCAACGGCCCGTCGCCGGCGAGGCCCCGCGTTTCGTGCAGCTCGTGCTCCAGCAGGACCTGCTGGGCGGCTGGACGCTGCTGCGCGAAACCGGCCAGATCGGCGGCAAGTCGCAGTTGCGCCGCGAGCAGTACCTCGATCGCGAACCCGCGCTGGCCGCCTTCGAGAAGGCCCGCGACCAGCACCTGAAGAAAGGCTTCCAGGTGATGTTCGCCCAGGGCGCCGGAGCCCCCAAGTAACCGCCGCGCCGCGAAGGAGCGCCAGAGCATGCCCCAGAACGACCGTTTCCTCCGCGCGCTGCGCCGCGAGCCCGTCGATGCCACGCCGGTCTGGCTGATGCGCCAGGCCGGCCGCTACCTGCCCGAGTACCGCGCCACCCGCGCGAAGGCCGGCAGCTTCATGGGCCTGGCGACCAACCCGGCGCTGGCCTGCGAGGTCACCCTGCAGCCGCTCGAACGCTTCGAGCTGGACGCGGCCATCCTGTTCTCCGACATCCTCACCGTGCCCGACGCGATGGGATTGGGGCTGTATTTCGCCGAGGGCGAAGGCCCGAAGTTCGAGCGCCCGATCCGCAGCGAGGCCGACATCGCCAAGCTCGCCGTGCCCGACATGGATCGCGAGCTGCGCTACGTGATGGACGCGGTGGCGCTGATCCGCCGCGAACTCGCCGGCCGCGTGCCGCTGATCGGCTTCTCCGGCAGCCCGTGGACGCTGGCCTGCTACATGATCGAAGGCGGCGGCAGCGACGATTTCGCCCGCATCAAGGCCATGGCCTACGACCAGCCGGCCGCGCTGCACCGGCTGCTGGACGTGGTCACCGACGCCGTCATCGCCTACCTCGCCGCCCAGCGCGCCGCCGGTGCGCAGGCGCTGCAGGTGTTCGATACCTGGGGCGGCGTGCTGGCGCCGCACCTGTACCGCGAGTTCTCGCTGCGCTACCTGCAGCGCATCGCCGCCGAACTGCCGCGCGGCGAAGGCGAGGCGCGCACCCCGCTGATCCTGTTCGGCAAGGGCAACGCGCCATACCTGGAAGACCTCGCCGCCTGCGGCGCGGAAGGGCTGGGCGTGGACTGGACCGTCAGCCTCGGCGACGCCCGCCGCCGCACGGCCGGCCAGGTCGCGCTGCAGGGCAACCTCGACCCGGCCACGCTCTACGCCTCGCCCGAGGCGATCCGCGCCGAGGTGCGCCGCGCCCTCGACGACTACGCCGCCGCCAACGGCGGCTCCCGCTTCGGCCACGTCTTCAACCTCGGCCACGGCCTGTCGCCGGACATGGACCCGGAGCATGTCAGGGTGCTGGTCGACGCCGTGCACGAATTCAGCGCGGCCTGACTTGATACCGGGTTGCGGCCACGCTCACCGAACCGCCCGAGGAGACCGTCCATGAGCACACACCGCCCCCTGCGCCGCTCGCGCAACGACCGCTGGCTGGCCGGGGTGATCGGCGGCCTGGCCGAGCACTTCGGCCTCAGCGCCAACGCCCTGCGGCTGATCTACGTGATCGTCTCGATCGCCTCGGCCGCCTTCCCCGGCATCCTGATCTACCTGGTGCTGTGGCTGGTCATCCCGATGGAAGAGGCCTGATACCCGCCGCACCCGAAGCCCGCACCCAGCGCCAGCCCGACGCCTGCAACGCCCGCGACCCCATCGCCTTCGTCGCCTGCTGCGCCGAGGACGTGACGATCCGGCACCTGCCCGCCACCACGCCCGCGCTGCAGGGCCGCGCCGCGCTGGCCGATTTCCATGCCCGCGAGCGCTTCGACCGCGAAGGGCTGCACGCCGAGCTGGTCGACCGCTTGGCGCTGGGCGACAAGGTGGCCGATCACGAGCGCGTGCGCGGCCTCCGCCCCGAGCCGCACGAGACGGTCGCCGTCCACCAGGTGGCCGACGGCCTGATCCGCGCGGTCCGGTTCCATCCGGCCGGGTGAACGGCCGGCCGGCATCTTTCCCCGGCCCGGTCGAAATCCTCCGCTCCCGTTCGTCGTACCGGCAAGGGCGCGCACTTCCGCGCGTCCGCGACAAGGAGAGACGACGATGCGCTGCATGGTGATGGTCAAGGCCACCGCGAGCACCGAGGCCGGCGAGATGCCGGGCACCGAGCTGCTGGCCGAGATGACGAAGTTCAACGAGGAGCTGGTGAAGGCCGGCGTGATGCTGGCCGGCGAGGGCCTGCAGCCGAGCGCCAAGGGCGCGCGGGTGCGCTTCTCGGGCAATTCGCGGACCGTGGTCGACGGGCCGTTCGCCGAGGCCAAGGAGCTGATCGCCGGCTTCTGGCTGTGGCAGGTGCGCTCGCTGGACGAGGCCATCGAATGGGCCAAGCGCTGCCCCAACCCGACCGGCGTCGAGGGCGAGCTGGAGATCCGCCCGGTATTCGAGGCCGAGGACTTCGGCGAAGAGTTCACCCCCGAGCTGCGCGAGAAGGAAGAACGGCTGCGCGCCCAGGCCGAGGTGCTGGCCCGCGGCAAAGCCTTCTGACGCCGCCAGTCCCGCCCCGTCCCGGCCCTACGTTCGGTCCGCAACAGGCCGGGATACGCTTCCCATTCGCTCGGAGATCGTCATGCTCATCCAGCCCTACCTGTTCTTCAACGGCAACTGCCGGCAAGCCTTCGACTTCTACCGCGACGCGCTCGGCGCGGAGTACGAAACCCTCATGCGCTACCGCGACAGCCCCGAGCCGCCACCGCCCGAGTGCGCCCCGCCCGGCTGGGAGGACAAAGTCATGCACGCCTCGCTGCGCATCGGCAGCCTGCGACTGATGGGCTCGGACGACGGCAGCGGCCAGACGGCACGCCCGCAGGGCTTCTCGCTGTCGCTGAGCGTGCCAGACGCCGACGCCGCCGATCGTGTCTTCGCCGCGCTCGCCGACGGCGGCAGCGTGATCATGCCGCTCGGAGAAACCTTCTGGTCGCCGCGCTTCGGCATGCTCACCGACCGCTTCGGGGTCGGCTGGATGATCGGCGTCGAGGCCTGAGGAGCGTCCCGCATGCGCCGGATCATCATGTGGAACCTGGTCACGCTCGACGGCTACTTCGAGGGCGTCGAGCCGTGGTCGCTGGACTGGCACGAAACCGTGTGGGGCGAGGAACTGGAACGCTTCTCGCTCGACCAGGCACGCACCGCCGACATGCTGCTGTTCGGCCGCCGCACCTTCGAGGGCATGGCGGCGTACTGGAAGACCGCCAGCGGCGAAATCGCCGACTTCATGAACGCGGTGCCGAAGGTGGTCTGCTCACGCACGCTCGAGCAGGCCGACTGGCACAACAGCCGCCTGGTCCGCGACGCCGCCGCCGAGGTCGCCCGTCTCAAGGCCGAGCCCGGCCGCGACATCTACATCTTCGGCAGCGCCGACCTCTGCGATGCGCTGACGGGAGCCGGCCTGATCGACGAGTACCGGCTGTGCCTGGTGCCGCTGCTGCTCGGCAACGGCAACCGGCTGTTCAAACCCGGCGGCGGCCGGCACACAATGGCCCTGCGCGAAGCCCGCCCGCTCGGCAACGGATGCGTCATCCTGCGCTACCGTCCCGCCTGAACCCGAGGAGTTCACCGATGCCCTACGCGCTGCTGATCGTCGAACCCGTCGGCCAACGCGCCACCCGCAGCGAAGAGGAAGGCCGCGACCTGTTCGCACAGATGACCCGCTGGGGCGAATCGCTGCAGCGGCGCGGCCTGCTGCTGGGCGTGCAATCGTTGCGCTCGGACGCCGACGGCGTGCGCGTGCAGGTGCGCGACGGCAAGCGTCGTACCGTCGACGGGCCGTTCTCCGAGGCCAAGGAGATGGTCGGCGGCTTCTTCCTGATCGACTGCGACGACAAAGCGCAGGCGGTCGAGATCGCCGCCGAGTGTCCGGCCGCCGCCTGGGCCACGGTCGAGGTGCGCGAGTTCGGGCCCTGCTTCACCTGAAAGGATCGGGCGCGGCGGCCATGACCCAGGTGCACCGCACCGTCGAAACCGTCTGGCAGATGGAGTCGGCGCGGCTGATCGCCGGCATCGCCCGGATCGTCGGCGATGTCGGCCTGGCCGAGGAATTGGCGCAGGACGCGCTGGTCGCCGCGCTCGAGCACTGGCCGCGCGACGGCGTCCCCGACAACCCCGGCGCCTGGCTGATGGCCACCGCCAAGCACCGCGCCATCGACCACCTGCGCCGCCACCAGCTGCACGCGCGCAAGCACGAGGAGCTCGGCCACACCCTGGAACTCACCGCCGATCCGCACGGCAACGACCCCGCGACCGCCGCCGACGACCCGGTCGGCGACGATCTGCTGCGACTGATCTTCACCGCCTGCCATCCGGTGCTGTCGACCGAGGCGCGTGTGGCGCTGACGCTGCGCCTGCTCGGCGGCCTGACCACCGAGGAGATCGCCCGCGCCTTTCTCGTCCCCGAACCCACCGTCGCGCAGCGCATCGTCCGCGCCAAGCGCACCCTGTCGGAAGCCCGCATTCCCTTCGAGCTTCCGCGCGGCGGAGAACTGGCCGCGCGGCTGGGCTCGGTGCTCGAAGTCGTCTACCTGATCTTCAACGAAGGCTATGCCGCCACCAGCGGCCAGCACTGGGTGCGCCCGGCGCTGTGCGAGGAGGCGCTGCGCCTGGGCCGCATCCTCGCCGGCCTGGCCCCGCGCGAGCCCGAGGTGCACGGCCTGCTCGCGCTGATGGAGATCCAGGCCTCGCGCCTGCGCGCCCGCGTCGGGCCCGACGGCGAACCGGTGCTGCTGCTCGACCAGGACCGTACGCAGTGGGACCGTCTGCTGATCCGCCGCGGCCTGGCCGCGCTCGAACGTGCCGAGGCGCTCGGCGGCGCGCTCGGCCCGTACACGCTGCAGGCCGCCATCGCCGCCTGCCACGCCCGCGCCGGCAGCGCCGCCGACACCGACTGGCCGCGCATCGCCGCGCTCTACGACGCCCTCGCCCAGCTCGCGCCCTCGCCGGTGGTCGAGCTCAACCGCGCGGTCGCGCTGTCGATGGCGTTCGGCCCCGAAGCCGGGCTCGAGATCGTCGATGCGCTGGCCGCCGCCGGTACGCTCAGGGACTACCACCTGCTGCCGAGCGTGCGTGGCGATCTGCTCGCCAGGCTCGGCCGCCTGCGCGAGGCGCATGCCGAGTTCCAGCGCGCCGCCGGCCTCACCCGCAACGCCCGCGAGCGCACCCTGCTGCTGCAACGCGCCGCCGCCTGCGCCGTCCTCCCCGCCAGCGAACCAGGAGACCCGTCATGAGCACCTACCACGGCAGCTGCCACTGCGGCCGCGTCGTCTTCGACGTCGAGGGCGAGATCGATAGCGCGCTGGTTTGCAACTGTTCGATCTGCCACCGCAAGGGCGCGCCACTATGGTTCGTCCCGCGCGAGAAGCTGCACTTGCGCACGCCCGAGGCCGAGCTCGCCACCTACACCTTCAACCAGCACGTCATCCGGCACCGTTTCTGCCCCACCTGCGGCATCCATCCCTTCGGCGAAGGCGTCGGCCCGGACGGCAAGGCGATGGCGGCGATCAACCTGCGCTGCCTGGACGGCGTGGACCTCGACGCGATCCCGGTGCAGCGCTTCGACGGCCGGGCGCTGTAGGAAGCACCCGGCACCCCGCTGCGGCGGCACTCAGGCCGCACCGCCCGACACCCGTGCCGAGCCCGCGACCGCCTCGATCGCTTCGGCCAGCATCACCCCGGTCAGCGGCTTGCGCAGGAAGCCGTCCATGCCGGCCGCCCGCGACTGCGCCTCGGCATCGGGGTCCGAGCGCGCGGTGACGGCAATCAGCGGGAAGCGGTATCCCTGGCTGCGGATCAGCCGCGCCAGTTCGTGGCCGTCGATGCCGGGCAGGTCGAGGTCGAGCAGGCCCACGTCGAAGCCCTGCGACAGCTCGGCCACGGCGGCCAGGCCGTGCGCGACATGGGTGACCTCATGCCCCTGGGTCCGCAGCAACTCGGTCATCACCCGCGCGACGGTGGCATCGTCCTCCACCAGCAGGATGCGCAGACCGCCGTTGGCGGTGGCCTTCGTCCGCTCGCCGCTGGCCGCCAGCTCCGCGGTGGGGAGCGGCAGCTCGACGCGGAAGCGGCTGCCGCTGCCCGCCGTGCTCTCGACGTCGATGCGGCCGCCCATCGCGGCGGCGAGCTCCCGGCTGATCGCCAGACCCAGCCCGCTGCCGCCGTAACGGGCGGCGGTGCGTGCACCGTCGGCCTGCTCGAAGCGCCGGAACAGGCGCGCACGCTGCTCGGCGTTGAGGCCGGGACCGGTGTCGCTGACGACCAGCCGCACGCCCTGCGGCGACAACGGCTCGGCCAGCAGCGCGACCTCGCCCTGCTCGGTGAACTTGATCGCGTTGTTGCCGAGGTTGAGCAGGATCTGGCGCACGCGATGCGCGTCGCCGCGCAGTCCGCGCGGCGTTCCGGGAGCGATGCGGCAGTGGAAGCGCAGGCCCTTCTTTTCCGCCAGCGGCGCCATCAGTTCGGCAACCTCATCGATCAATGCGTGCAGGTCGAACGGCACATCGTCCAGACCGAGCTTGCCGGCCTCGATCCGGGCCAGGTCGAGGGTGTCGTTGACCAGCCGCAGCAGGTGTTCGCCGGCATGACGGATGGCATCGACGTAACTGCGCTGGCGTGGATCCAGCGCGGTGGCCTGCAGCAGCTCGGCCATGCCCAGCACGCCGGTCATCGGGGTGCGCACTTCGTGGCCGAGCGTGGCGAGGAAGCGGGTCTTGGCCTCGGAAGCCTGCTCGGCCAGACGCTGGCGCTCGCGGATCAGCTGGTACTGGTGCCGTCGCAGCAGGCGCAGGCGATAGCTCCGGGCCGCCAGCCAAAGCAGCAGCAGCGCGCCCAGCACGTACAGGGCGAACGCCCACGCGCTGCGCCACCACGGCGGCTGCACCTGGAATGTCAGCATGCGCACCGGCGACCACACGCCATCGGCATCCGCCGCCTGCACCTCGAGGCGATGCGCGCCGGGATCCAGGCGCGAAAACACGCGCTCGCCGCCGGCCCCGACCTCGACCCAGTCCGGATCGTAGCCATGCAGACGGTAGCGGTAGCGATGCGCCGGCGGATCGACGAAGGACAGCAGCCGGGCGACGATGCGCAGATCACGATCGCCCGGCATCAGCAGCGGGGCATGGTGCGCCAGCGCGACCACGCGTTCGCCGCGGCGCACCTCGACCTCCTCGATGACCAGCCGTGGCGGCACGGTCGCGGCCGCGGCCGCGAGATCGAACAGCACCAGCCCGTCGAGGGTGCCGGCCAGGCCGATCCCGTCCACGCCGCGCCGCGGCGGGCGGTTGCCGAACTCCTGGCTGGGCAGGCCGTCGCGCACCCCGAACACGCGCACGCTGCCGCTGCCGGGGAGGTAACGCACCAGACCGCGCGGCGTGGTGATCCAGACCGCCCCGGCACCCAGGACCAGGCCACCGCCTTCGACCGCCGGCAGGCCGGCACGGTCGTCGACGCGGTGCCCCAACCGGAGTTCGCCGTCACTCCAGTCGTAGGCCTCCAGCAGCCCCAGCCGCAACAGCCAGACGCGATGACCGTCGTGGTCGAAGCCGAACACACGCTCGCCGGGCCCGCCCGGCACCGGCACGAAGCGCGCGCTGGCCTCGTCCCAGGCGAGCAGGCCCTGGGCGCCGGCCAGCCACAACCGGCCGTCCGGCCCCAAGGCGAGCTGCTCGGTGTCGGCGGCCACGATACCGCGCCCGTCGCCGGGACGCAGGTCGTGCAGCACGCGGCCATCGGCATCGCGTGCCTGTATGCCGCCGCCATAGGCGGAGAGCCAGAGCCGGCCATCGGCGTCCTCGACCAGCAAATCGACCGGGCCGGCCGGTGGCGCCTCGGTGGCGCCGTGCAGCCAGTGGCGGAGCGCGCCGTCGCGCGGGTCATAACGGGTCAGGCCGCGCTGGTGGCCGATCCAGACGCTGCCGTCGCCGCGCTCGTGCACGCTCCACAGGCGCCGCTCGGGCAGGCCGCGTGCGGTATCGAGCAGGCGCTCGATGCGGCCGCTGCGCGGATCCAGGCGATCCAGCCCGCCGCCGGTACCGACCAGCCAGTAGCTGCCATCGGCGCTGGCAGCGATGCCGCGTACCAGGGCGATGGCGGGCGCGTCGGTCTGGGTCGGGCGCGGCAGCACGGCGAAGTCGCGCCAGCGTGGCGGCAGATGCATCAGGCCGCGACCGTTGGCATGGAACCACAGCCCGCCCTCGTGATCGACGAAGGCACCGAGCAGGCCGAGCGCCATGTCCGCCGGCGGCACGCGCATCACCTCGCCGTCGCGCTCGCGGTCGATGCCGTGCTGGGTGACGATCCAGCGCGCACCGTCGGCGTCGTCGATCACCGCCTGCACCGCACGGTCGGACAGCTTGTCCCGCCAGGCCGGCCTGAGGATGCGGCCGTCACGCTCGCGCAAGTGCAGACCGCCGTTGCTGCCGATCCACAGCCCGCCGCCTGCGGCCGGCGACAGGCTGAGCACCACCGGGCCATCGAGCTCGGTCGCCGGCACGACATCGAACCCGTCGCCGGTCCAGCGCGCCGCGCCGGCGGTGGTGCCGGCCCACAGCGCGCCGTCGGGGGTGACCAGCAGGGTCAGCACGGTGTCGGCCGGCAGGCTGGCCGGGTCGTCGGGGTCGTGAACGAAGCGAAGGATGCGGCCGTCGGCATCCATCCGGTGCAGGCCACCTGCGAAGGTGCCGAACCACAGCGCGCCGTCGGGCGTGGAAGTGATGGCCCAGACATCGTCGCTGCCCAGGTCCGGATGGGTCGCGCGGCGGTAATGACGGAACCGCTCGCGCGTGTGATCGAGCACGCTCAGGCCGCCGCCCTCGGTGCCAACCCAGACGCGGTCGTCGGCGTCGACGTGCAGCGCCTGCACCACATTGCCGGGCAACGCGCCGGGATCGCCCGGCACATACCGCCAGACACGGAACGACACCCCGTCGTAGCGCGCCAGGCCGTCGCCGGTCGCCACCCACAGGTAGCCTTCGCGGTCCTGCGCGAGCGCGTGTACCGCCAGCGACGGCAGGCCATCGGCGACACCGTAACCGCGCGGGCGCGGTGACTCCGGCAGGATTCCCGCGGCCTGTGCCGCGACGGCGAGCCCCCCGGCCAGCATCGATACCCACAGACGCAACATGTCCCTGTCCTCCGCGATGCCGTGCCCTTAATTTCTCCCCAGGTCGTGATCTCGACCTGGCAGACGCAACATGTCCCTGTCCTCCGCGATGCCGTGCCGCTGTCCGCGCGCGGCAGCGACGAACCGTTTGCCTTGGTCCGGCGGGCCGGGATGCCGCCACGGCCGGCACCGCGCCCGATCTTGGCAATGCCACGCCCCACCGGCAAGCATGCGGCGTTCACCCGCAGGCGCCTACAATCGGGGCAGATCGTCACGGAGGCCCGCATGGCGCGCATCGCCCGCCTGCCGAGCGTCCTGCTCGTCGCGTTGTTGCCGGTCACGGCCATTGCTGCGCCGCAGGACTACGAGCTCGATCCGGTGCACACCCGGGTCGTGTTCTTCATCGACCACGCCGGCCTGTCGCAGGCCATCGGCACCTTCTCCGGCATCACCGGCCGGCTGCGTTTCGATCCGGAGGACTGGCGCACGGCGCGGGTCGAGGCGCGTATCCCGGTCGCGCGGCTTGACATGGGCGACGCCGACTGGAACCGGCAGATGCTGGGCCGCCAGTTCTTCGACGCCGCGCGCCATCCCGAGGCGCGCTTCGTGTCGACCTCGGTCGAGCCGCTCGGCGACAACCGCGCCCGCGTCACCGGCCAATTGCGCGTGCGCGACGTCAGCCGGCAGATCACGCTCGACGTCACCCTCAACGCGCTCAAGCGCAACCCGATGACCCATCGCCCCAGCGCGGGCTTTTCGGCCAGCGGCTCGCTGCTGCGCCAAGAGCTCGGACTGCTCGCTTTTCCCACCGTGATCGGCAACCGTGTCGACCTGCGCATCGAGGCCGAGGCGATCCGCGTCCGCGATGCCGGCTTCGACGACACCGACGACCAGGAGACGGACCGATGAGCCTGCACCAACGCCTGGGCCGCTGGAGCGGCCCGAGCATCGCCCTGCACTGGCTGACCGCGCTGCTGGTGCTGGGCCTGCTCGGCGTCGGCCTGTTCATGACCGAACTGCCGAACAACCCGACCAAGGTGAAGATCTACGCCCTGCACAAGTCGCTCGGGCTGACCGTGCTCGCCCTGGTCGCGCTGCGGCTGCTGTGGCGGCTGTATGCCGGCGCGCCGGCGCCGCTGCCCGGCACGCCACGCTGGCAGCACCTGACCGCCACCCTCGTGCACTGGACGATGTATGCGCTGCTGATCGCCGTCCCGCTGGCCGGCTGGGCCTACAACTCGGCCTCCAACTTCCCGCTGCAGTGGTTCGGCCAGTTCAACCTGCCCAGGCTGGTGGCCCCCGACCCGGAGATGCGTGCGTTCTGGCGCGCGCTGCACGGCTGGCTCGCCCTCACCCTGGCGCTGCTGGCGCTGGGCCACGCCGCCGCCGCGCTCAAACATCACTACCTCGACCGCGACGACACCCTGCGTCGCATGCTGCCGCGCTTCGGCCGCCGCACTGCCGGCGGCGGCGCCAACGACAAGGACAAAGGCACCGCATGATCCGCACGCTCGCTCTCGCCCTGCTGCTCGCTTGCTCCGCACACGCCGCCGACTGGCGGATGGACCCGGCCGCCTCCACACTCGGCTTCATCGGCATGACCCAAGGCGAGCGTTTCGAGGGCCGCTTCGGCGAATTCCAGGCGGCGATCCGCTTCGATCCCGACGACCTCGACCACGCCCGCTTCGACGTGACCATTGCCCTCGCCAGCGCCGACACCGCCAACGCCGAGCGCGACGAAGCGCTCCTCGGCAGCGACTTCTTCCACGTCCGCCGCCATCCGCAGGCGCACTACCGCGCCGAACGCTTCCGTGCCCTCGGCGACGGCCGCTACGCCGCCGACGGCGAACTGAGCCTGCGCGGCATCACCCGCCCGGTCACGCTGGAGTTCCGCTGGACCGCCGGCGAGCCGGCCATCCTCGAAGGCGAGGCAACACTGCGGCGCCTGGACTTCGACATCGGTGGCGGCGACTGGGCCGACCTGGACATGATCGCCAACGAGGTGCAGGTGCGGACGCGGCTCGCGTTGCACCGTGCGGAGTGAGCGCCCGCCATGTTCGGCGACGTCCGGGCGTACCGCGTTGCGCCGCCCACCGCGGCGCCTTCCTCGCCGCCAGCGGCCCCGACGGCGACTGGGTGAGGCCGTTCGCCCGCAAAACGCTCACGGCGGAAGAGCGCCACCTTAGCGATTTCGAGCGGCCGGAGCGGGCGTGAGCCACCCCGCCGTGGCCAGTGCCCGGCACCCGGCTGTTGCGGGAACGACGCAGCCGTCTGCCGAAGGCCAACGGCTTCAGCCGCGGCACGGCGAGGCGAGGAAAGCCGCGACGGCGGCAGCATCGAACGGCCAGCCCAGCTCGGTGCCGCTGTCCTCGTCACGCAGCACCGGCACCCGCACGCCGTAGCGCGCCTCCAGTGCCGCATCGCCGTCGATCCATACGCTCTCGTACTCGGGCACCCGCGCGGCCGCCATCACCTCCATGGCCTGGTCGCACAGGTGGCAGTCGTCGCGGGTGTAGAGCGTCAGGCGCATCGTCGGAAGCTGGGCGCAAACAGCGGGAGGCATAGAATAGGCGGCATTCCACCGGATTCCCCAGCATGGCCGTCAGCCTCTTCGACCTGTTCAAGATCGGTATCGGACCTTCCTCCTCGCACACGGTCGGACCGATGCGCGCCGCCGCTCGCTTCATCACCCGCTGGCTGGACGAAAAAGGCGACCTGGAACGCACCGCCCGCGTGCGCGCCGAAGTGTTCGGCTCGCTGGCGCTCACCGGCCGCGGCCACGGCACCGACAAGGCCGTGCTGATGGGGCTGGAGGGCCACTGGCCGGATGCCATCGACCCGGACATCATCCCGTCCGCGCTCGAGCGCATCCGCAGCAGCAAGCGCATCCGCCTGCTCGGCCGCCACGAGATCGGCTTCGACGAGAAGCACGACCTCATCATGAACAAGCGCCAGAAGCTGCCGTACCACACCAACGGCATGCGCTTCACCGCCTACGACGGCGACGGCGCCGTGATCGCCACCCGCGACTACTACTCGGTCGGCGGCGGCTTCGTGGTCAACCAGGACGAGGCCGCCGAAGACCGCATCGTCGCCGACACCACCGAACTGCCGCATCCGTTCCACAGCGGCGACGAGCTGCTCGCGCGCTGCGAACAGACCGGCCTGTCGATCGCGCAGATCATGTTCGAGAACGAGCAGGCCTGGCGCGACGCCGATGCCATCCGCAACGGCCTGCGCCAGCTCTGGCAGGCCATGCAGGACTGCGTGGCGCGCGGCATCCGCGAGGAGGGCACCCTGCCCGGCGGCCTGCACGTCAAGCGTCGCGCGCCGCTGCTGTACCGCGAGCTGGCGGCCAAGCCCGAATCGGCGATGCGCGACCCGCTCACCGTGCTCGACTGGGTCAACCTCTACGCGCTGGCAGTGAACGAGGAGAACGCCGCCGGCGGCCGCGTCGTCACCGCGCCCACCAACGGCGCGGCCGGCATCATCCCGGCGGTGCTGCACTACTACGACCGCTTCTGTCCCAAGTCCGACGAGCAGGGCGTGTTCGACTTCCTGCTCACCGCCGCAGCGATCGGCATCCTCTACAAGGAAAACGCCTCGATTTCCGGCGCCGAGGTCGGCTGCCAGGGCGAGGTCGGGGTGGCCTGCTCGATGGCCGCCGCCGGCCTCACCGCCGCGCTCGGCGGCACGCCGGGCCAGATCGAGAACGCGGCCGAGATCGGCATGGAGCACAACCTCGGCCTCACCTGCGACCCGATCGGCGGCCTGGTGCAGATTCCCTGCATCGAGCGCAACGCGATGGGCGCGGTCAAGGCCATCAACGCCAGCCGCATGGCCCTGCGCGGCGACGGCAAGCACAAGGTCAGCCTCGACAAGGTCATCAAGACCATGCGCGACACCGGCCGCGACATGCAGGACAAATACAAGGAAACCTCGCGTGGCGGGCTGGCGGTGAACGTCATCGAGTGCTGACCAAGCCCGCGCAGCCCCCGGCCCGTGCCTGTGCCACGGGGACCGGCATCTGCTAGCCTGCGTCTCTTGTCGCCCCGGCCTGCTCCCAATGCCGCTGACCAGACGCCTGTCGCTGCTTCTCCTGGTTCTGCTGCTCCTGCTCGTCGCCTGCGCCGGTCCCGGCCCGCGGCCGCCACTGCTCGAAGCCGATGCCCACCGGGAGCGGCCGAGCAGCATCGATCGAAGCTTCGCGACCGTCGCCGAGGCCTTCATCGCCCCCGGCATTCCCGAGGACACGCTGGACTCGCCGGCCGCCTGGCTGGCCGAGGACGGCCGGCTCTGGCTGCTGGTCACCGCCAAGACCACCCACCGGCTGCGCATCTACGACGGCGAGCGCGGCGAGAACCTGCGCACCTTCGGCCGGCGCGGCCCCAACCCCGGCGAGTTCGACCGCCCCAACGGCATCGCCGTGTTCGCCGACCTGCTGTTCGTGGCCGAGCGCGACAACCGCCGCGTGCAGGTGCTGCGCCTTCCCGAGCTGCGACCGCTGGCGACCTTCGGCGAAAGCGAACTGCGCAGCCCCTACGGCCTGTGGCTGCACGAGTTGGCTCCGGGGGAGCTGGAAGTGATCGTGACCGACTCCTACATGGAAGGCGCCGATCACGACACCGTCCCGCCGCTGGACCGGCTCGACGGCCGTCTGCGCCGCTACCGTGTGCTGTACGAGGACGACGCGGTGAGCGCGCGTCACGTCGAGGACTTCGGCGACACCAGCACGGCCGGCGCGATCCGGGTCGCCGAATCGGTTTTCGGCGATCCGCACCATGACCGCCTGCTGGTGGCCGAGGAGCACCTTCCCACCGGCACCGCGCTGCGGGTGTACGAACTGGCCAGCGGCCGCTTCAGCGGCCTGACCCTCGGCCGGGGGCTGTTCGGCGCCCAGGCCGAAGGCATCGCCCTGTGGGCCTGTCCGGACGGCAGCGGCTACTGGCTGGCCACCGACCAGTACCCCGACCGCTCGCTGTTCCATGTCTTCGACCGCGAGAGCCTGACGCACCTGGGCACCTTCGCCGGCGAGACGGTCGCCAATACCGACGGCATCTGGCTGCACGCGGCCGGCTCGCGGCGCTTCCCGGCCGGCGTGTTCTTCGCTGTGCACAACGACGAAGCGGTGGCGGCCTTCGACTGGCGCGACATCGCCGCCGCGCTCGGCCTGCGCGTTCACTGCGAAGACTGATCCGCGTCCGTACACTGGGCCGCATGTACCGCACCCTGGCCGTCACGCTGTGCCTGCTGGCCGCCGCCCCGCTGGCGGCGCAAAAGGTCTACCGCTGGGTGGACGAACGCGGCGTGGTCCACTACACCGACCGCGCACCGCCCGGCCGCGAAGCCGGCCGGGTCGAGGTGCGTCGCCTGCCCGGCGAGCCAGGCACCCTCGCCCGGCTGCGCATCGAACGCACCGACGCCGGCTACATCGCCCTCGCCCGCAATCCGCTGGCGGGGCCGGTCGAGGTGCGGCTGGAATTCAGCGACCGCCAGAACGTCGCCAGCGAGCCCGCGCTGCCATTGACCCGCGTGCTGCCGGCGGCGGCGGAAAGCCGGCTGGCGACCCTGCAGCTGGCCGACCCGGGCCGACCGGGCGGTTTCAGCCTCAAGCTGGCGGCGGTGCCGGGCGATCCGTCGGCCCAGCCGCAGGACGTGGACTACCTGCTGCCGGTGGGCGGCATGTCCTGGCGCATCGACCAGGGTTTCGGCGGCGCTTTCAGCCACGACGACGACCAGAACCGCCACGCGGTGGACTTCGCCGTACCCGAGGGCACGCCGGTGCTGGCGGCGCGCGAGGGCGTGGTGATGCAGGTGGAGTCCGACTTCCACAAGGCCGGCATGGACCGGGAGAAGTTCGCCAGCCGCGCCAACCACATCCGCATCCTGCACCCGGACGGAACGATGGCCGTGTACGCCCATCTCGCGCCCGACGGCGTGCTGGTGCGCGAGGGCCAGCGCGTGCGCGCCGGCCAGCACATCGGCCACTCCGGCAACACCGGCTTTTCCAGCGGCCCGCACCTGCACTTCGTGGTGCAGGTCAACCGCGGAATGAAGCTGGAATCGATCCCGTTCCGCCTCGCCGGCCCACAGGGCACCATCGCCATCCCGGGCCAGTGACTGCCTGGCGAGGCACGGCCAAGTCGCCGCCACTGCTATACTTTCCGCCCTCTCCGCCACCCGCCCCCCGCCACGGCCCGCGCCGCGGCGCGCCCGAGTTCATGTCCGAGCAACGCACCGAAACCCTGCGCCGGCGCACCTTCGCGATCATCTCGCACCCCGACGCCGGCAAGACCACGCTGACCGAAAAGCTGCTGCTGTTCGGCGGCGCCATCCAGATGGCCGGCTCGGTCAAGGGCCGCAAGGCCGCGCGCCACGCCACCTCCGACTGGATGGCGCTGGAAAAGGAACGCGGCATCTCGGTGACCAGCTCGGTGATGCAGTTCCCCTACGCGGGCCGCATCGTCAACCTGCTCGACACCCCGGGCCACGCCGACTTCGGCGAGGACACCTACCGCGTGCTCACCGCGGTGGACTCGGCGCTGATGGTCATCGACGTGGCCAAGGGCGTGGAGGAGCGCACCATCAAGCTGATGGAGGTGTGCCGCCTGCGCGACACGCCGATCATGAGCTTCATCAACAAGCTCGACCGCGAGGGCAAGGAGCCGATCGAGCTGCTCGACGAGATCGAGTCGGTGCTGAAGATCCAGTGCGCGCCGATCACCTGGCCGATCGGCATGGGCAAGCGGCTCAAGGGCGTGGTGCATCTGCTAACCGGCGAAGTGCACCTGTACGAGTCGGGCCGCAACTTCACCCGCCAGGACAGCACCATCTTCGCCTCGCTCGACGACCCGGCGCTGGAGGCGAGCATCGGCGCCGGCATGCTGCGCGAGCTGCGCGAGGAGCTGGAGCTGGTCGAGGGCGCCTCGCACCCGTTCGACAAGGCCGCCTACCTGGCCGGCAGGCAGACCCCGGTGTTCTTCGGTTCGGCGGTGAACAACTTCGGCGTGCAGTTGTTGCTCGACTTCTTCGTCGAGCACGCGCCCTCGCCCAAACCACGCGCCACCACCACCCGCGAGGTGCAGCCGACCGAGGAGAAACTCACCGGCTTCGTGTTCAAGATCCAGGCCAACATGGACCCGCAGCACCGCGATCGCGTCGCCTTCATGCGCGTGTGCTCGGGCTGTTTCAGCGCCGGCATGAAGGCCTTCCACGTGCGCAGCGGCAAGGAAGTCAAGCTCGCCAATGCGCTCACCTTCATGGCCTCAGACCGCGAGATTGCCGCCGAGGCCTGGCCGGGCGACGTGATCGGCATCCACAACCACGGCACGATCTCGATCGGCGACACCTTCACCGAGGGCGAGAACCTGAGCTTCACCGGGATCCCCAACTTCGCCCCGGAACTGTTCCGCCGTGCCCGCCTGCGCGACCCGCTTAAGATGAAACAGCTGCAGAAGGGCCTGGCGCAGCTCAGCGAGGAGGGCGCCACCCAGTTCTTCCGTCCGCTGATGAGCAACGACCTGATCCTGGGCGCGGTCGGCAGCCTGCAGTTCGACGTGGTCGCCTACCGGCTCAAGGACGAGTACGGCGTGGATGCAGGCTTCGAGCAGGTCGGCATCAACACCGCGCGCTGGATCCGCTGCGACAACCCGAAGAAGCTGGAGGAGTTCCGCGAGAAGAACGCGATGAACCTCGCCCTCGACGCCGCCGGCGAGCTGGTCTACCTCGCGCCCACCCGGGTCAACCTGCAACTCACCCAGGAACGCTGGCCCGAGGTGACCTTCGCCGCCACCCGCGAACACGCGCACGCCATCGCCGTGGACTGACGCCCACGGCGATCGAGCAATGGCTCGAAACCGCGTCGGGAAGCTGGCGTAAGCTCTCCGCCATCACGCCATGGACCATGCTCCGATGACCACCACCGACTCGCTGCGCGAAGAGTTGCTCAACGCCCTGACCCACGGCCTGGGGGCGGTGGCCGCGCTGGCCGGCGGCGCGGTGCTGATCACGCTGGCGGCCATCTTCGGCGACGGCTGGCAACTGGCCGGCGCGATCGTGTTCGGCGCCAGCCTGCTGCTGCTCTATCTCGCCTCCACGCTCTATCACGCCATCCCGCACCCGGCGGCGAAATCGCGGCTGAAGGTGTTCGACCACTGCGCGATCTACCTGCTGATCGCCGGCACCTACACGCCGTTCGCGCTGGTCGGCCTGCGCGGGCCGTGGGGCTGGAGCCTGCTGGCGACGGTCTGGACGCTGGCGCTGGCCGGCTGCGTGTTCAAGCTGTTCTTCACCGGCCGGTTCAAGCGACTCTCGACACTGATCTACGTGGCGATGGGCTGGCTGGCGCTGGTTGCCATCGAGCCGATGCTGCGCCTGCTGCCGGGCTGGACGCTGGCCTGGCTGTTCGCCGGCGGCATCGCCTACACGGTGGGCACGCTGTTCTACCTCAGCCGCCGCCTCCCCTATGCGCACGCCATCTGGCACGGCTTCGTCATCGCCGGCAGTGTGTGCCACTTCGTGGCGGTGTATTCGCAGGTGGCCGGGCCTGCGCTCGACTGACTGGCACCGAAACCGGAAACCGGAAACCGGAAACCGGAAACCGGAAACCGGAAACCGGAAACCGGAAACCGGAAAAGCATCCAGCATTTCTCATCCCGGCGAAAGCCGGGGACCGCGGATCGTGACCGCTGCCGCGTCGCGGTCGCGGCCATGGCCGCGACCGTCGGCCCGGGCAACTCGCCGTCGCGACCGCGGCGCCCCTGCGCCGGCGCGCATCAACTCGCGATGTAGCGGTGCAGGTGCTGGATCTCTTCCTGCTGGTCCTCGATCACCGCCTTGACCAGATCGCCGATCGAGACAACACCAACCACGCGCCCGTCCTCGACCACCGGCAGGTGGCGGATGCGCTCGTGGGTGACCAGCTGCATGCAGGCGTCGGAGCTGTGGTCCGGCGTCACGGTGACCACCGGCGCGCTCATCACCTCGCGCACCGTCGTGCTCGACGAAGACCGCCCCTGCAGAATCACCTTGCGGGCGTAATCGCGCTCGGAGAGGATGCCGACCAGCCGCCCGCCCTCCATCACCAGCACCGCGCCGATGCCGTGCTCGGCCATCAGCCGGATCGCATCGAGGACGGCCGCCTCGGGGGCGATCGCGATCAGACGCCGCTCCTTCTCTTCCAGCAGCTGACGGACGGTACGCATGGCAACCCCCTCTGGCTACGGTGACGGGACGATCATAGTCCGGTCGCCGCGACAGCGGGTAATCGGCGCCGGCCCAAGGCACGGCGCGAGCGGCGACCAGCCACCCCGCGGGGAGGCCCGGTCGCGGCTCACGTCCTCCACGGCATCTGACAAGCCAATTCAGTCGGTACGCGCCGGACGCCACTCGTCGACCAGGTACAACGGCCGCTGCTTGGCTTCGTCGTACAGCCGGCCCAGGTACTCGCCGAGGATGCCGAGCGCCATCAGCTGGATGCCGCCGAGGAACAGGATCACCACCATCAGCGAGGGATAGCCCGCCACCGGGTCGCCCCACAGCAGCGTCTTGAGCACGATCCAGACGCCGAACGCGAAGGCCAGCAGCGAGGTCAGCAGGCCGACGTAGGTGGCGACCCGCAGCGGCACGGTGGAGAAACTGGTGATGCCCTCCAGCGCGAAATTCCACAGCCGCCAGTAGCTGAACTTGCTGCGCCCGGCCAGCCGCGCCTGACGGTGGTAGGGGATCGCACACTGGCGGAAACCGACCCAGGCGAACAGTCCCTTCATGAAGCGGTGCCGCTCGCGCAATTTCCCGAGCGCATCCAGCGCGCGCCGCGACAGCAGCCGGAAGTCGCCGGTATCGCGCGGCACCGGCGTGGACGACAGCCGTGCCATCACCCGGTAGAACGCCGCCGCGGTGAGCTTCTTCAGCCAGCTCTCGCCATCGCGTGCCAGGCGGGTGCCATAGACCACATCGAAGCCTTCGCGCCATTTGGCGACGAACGCGGGGATCAGCTCCGGCGGATCCTGGCCATCGGCATCGAGCACCACCACGGCGTCGGCGTCGGCATGATCGAGGCCGGCGGTCAGGGCCAGTTCCTTGCCGAAGTTGCGGCTCAGGCGGATCGCCGACACCCGCGGATCGGCCTCGGCCAGCGCCGTCATCACCTGCCAGGTGTCGTCGCGGCTGCCGTCGTCCACGTACAGGACACGGCCGTCGAGGTCGAGCGTGTCGAGTACGGCAGCGATGCGCGCTTGCAGCGCGGGCAGGGCCTGAGCCTCGTTGAAGGCGGGAACGACGATGCACAGACGTTGACGTGGCGACATGGCGGCGACATTGAAGCGCAGCCGGCATGTTAGCCGGGCATCCGGCGCTTGACATTCTTCCATTTTTCTAGAATTATTTCGACATGGACACTGCCGCCGCCCTGCTCGCCCTCCGCGCCCTCGGCCAGGAACACCGGCTGGAGGCTTTCCGCCGGCTGGTCCAGGCCGGCCAGGCCGGCCTGACCGTCGGCGAACTGCGCGAGCAGCTGGACATCCCGCCTGCCACCCTGAGCGCGCACCTCAACACCCTGCGCGCGGCCGGGCTGGTCCGGGATCGCCGCGAAGGACGCACCATCCACGTCTCGGCGGACTACGCCCGGATGAATGCGCTGCTCGGCTACCTGACCGAGAACTGCTGCGCCGGCGATGCCTGCGCCCCGGCGCCGTCCCGCCACGCCACCAAGTGATCCGAGTGATCGAGGAAACCGCCATGACCTGCCTGCATGTGGACCTGCACGTCACCGACCTGGAAGCGGGCATCCGTTTCTACACCCGGACGCTCGGCAGCGAGCCCTGCTGCCGCGACGACCGGCGTGCGCAGTGGCAACGCTGCAACCCCTGCGTCGGCCTGACGATCGCCACCGACATGCCGCCACGGCTGGGCGCGCTGTGAACCACCCGCTGCGCAAGCGCGTCCTTTTCGTCTGCGTGGAGAATTCCAACCGCAGCCAGATGGCCGAAGCCTTCGCCCGCCTGCACGGCGGCGACCGCATCGAAGCCCACAGCGCCGGCTCGCACCCGTCGGGGCGGATCAACCCCAAGGCGGTGCGCTTCATGGCCGAACTAGGCTACGACCTCAGCACGCACCGCTCCAAGTCGCTCGACGACATCGCCGGCATCGCGTTCGACGCCGTCGTCACCATGGGCTGCGGCGACCACTGCCCGTGGGTGCCGGCCAAGCGCCGCGAGGACTGGGCGCTGCCCGATCCGCGCGACATGGACGACGACGGCTACCGCGCCGTGCGCGACGAGATTTCCGCGCGGGTGAAGGCGCTGCTCGACACGCTCGCGGCCAATGAAGCCTGACGCTTCGCCAGCGCGAGCGGCCATCGCCGCTCCCGCAACGCCCCGCTTCTCTCCGAAATGGCAAATCCGAACCACGCCATGACCCAAGACCGCCCTGCCGGCCGCCTGGCCTTTCTCGACCGCTGGCTGACGCTGTGGATCTTCGCCGCGATGGCGCTGGGCGTACTGCTCGGCGAGCTGTTCCCCGGCCTGCCGGCGCGGCTCGACGCCCTGAGCGTCGGCGGCACCAACCTGCCGATCGCGCTCGGCCTGATCCTGATGATGTATCCGCCGCTGGCGCGGGTGCGTTACGAATCGCTGCCGACGGTATTCCGCGACCGCCGCGTGCTGGCGCTGTCGCTGCTGCAGAACTGGGTGATCGGCCCGACACTGATGTTCGCGCTGGCGGTGATCTTCCTGCGCGACCAGCCCGAGTACATGGCCGGCCTGATCCTGATTGGCCTGGCGCGCTGCATCGCGATGGTGGTCGTCTGGAACCAGCTCGCCCGCGGCGACAACGAATACGTGGCCGGCCTGGTGGCGTTCAACAGCGTATTCCAGGTGCTGTTCTTCAGCGTTTACGCCTGGTTCTTCATGAGCCTGCTGCCTTCGGCGCTGGGGCTGCCTGGCTTCGATGTGGACGTGTCGTTCTGGACCATCGCGCAGGCGGTGCTGGTGTACCTGGGCATCCCGTTCGCCGCCGGCTTCCTGACCCGCCGCTGGCTGCGCCGCGCCAAGGGCGCGGCCTGGTACGACGGCGTGTTCGTGCCGCGCACCGCGCCGATCACCCTGTTCGCGCTGCTGTTCACCATCACGGCGATGTTCACCTTCAAGGGTGGCGCGGTGCTGGCGCTGCCGCTGGACGCGTTGCGCATCGCGCTGCCGCTGGCGCTGTACTTCGTGATCATGTTTTTCGTCAGCTTCTGGCTGTCGCGCCGGACCGGCACCGACTACGGCCGCGCCACCGCGCTGTCGTTCACCGCCGCCAGCAACAACTTCGAGCTCGCCATCGCCGTCGCCATCACCGCCTTCGGGCTGGCCTCGCCGATCGCCTTCGCCACCGTGATCGGGCCGCTGGTGGAGGTGCCGGTGCTGATCGGGCTGGTCGGCGTGGCGCTGTGGTTCAAGCGCCGCTAGTGGCCGGACGCGCCGCATGCGCCGGCGCCGGCCTGCCCCGCTCCCGCCCGCGACTGATCAGCCGCAGCATTCGCGCAGGTAGTCCGGCCCGCCGAGCTGGCGCACCTGTTGCTCGATCCATCGCTGCCGCTGCAGCACATACGGACCCGGCGCCTCGGCCCGGTAGCGGCGCGGGCTGGGCAACACCGCCGCCAGCCGCGCGCTCTCGGTGGGCGTCAGGGCGCTGGCGGGCTTGCCGAAGAAACGTTGCGCAGCGGCTTCGGCGCCATAGATGCCATCGCCGAACTCGGCCAGGTTGGCATAGACCTCCAGAATGCGCCGCTTCGGCCACAGCGCCTCGATCAGGACCGTGTACCAGGCCTCCAGGCCCTTTCGGAGCCAGCTGCGCCCGGACCACAGGTACAGGTTCCTGGCCACCTGCTGGCTGATCGTGCTGGCGCCGCGCAGGCGGCCATCGCCCTGATAGCGCGCCAACGCCGCATCGATGGCATCGAAGTCGAAACCGCGATGGGTCGGGAATTTCTGGTCTTCGGCGGCGACCAGCGCGATCGGCAAATGCGGCGACAACGCGCCCCAGTCGCGCCAGTGGTAGTCGATCCGCAGTGTCTCGCCGGCCGACCAGGCCTCGACGCGCCGGGCCAGCATGAAGCCACTGGTCCATGGATCGACGAAACGCACCGTCGCCACCTGCAGGAGCGTCACCAGTACGAAGCCCGCAGGCAGCCACAGCAGGCGCCGCAGCCGGCGCCACGGCGACGGTCGGCGGCGGAAGATCGCCTGCCGCCTCACCCGCGGGGTGCCTCGCCTGGCGCGACGGCGTCCACCTTGAGTCCGGCTCGGGCTGCCCGCATAGTTGAGTCCCTCCGACGTGACCTCCTCCCGATTATGACCCGATCCCCGGCCGCGCCGCGGCCGGGGACGCGCGCATTGCCATGACCGGACGCAACGACCGCGATGCCCTGACCCGTTTCCTGCTCGAGCGCTCCGGCGTGCGCGGCGTGATCGTCCGCCTGAGCGACACCTGGGCCAGCATCCGCGACCGTGCCGACTACCCGCCCGAGATCGCCGCCCGCCTCGGCGAGACCTGCGCCGCGGCCGGCCTGCTCACCGGCCACGTCAAGGTCGACGGCCGTCTGAGCGTACAGCTGCGCGGCACCGGCGCGCTCAACACGCTGTTCGCCGAGTGCACCCGCACCGGCCAACTGCGCGGCCTGGCACGCTTCAACGCGCCGACCCCCAGCCCGCTGACGCCGCGCCATTTCGGGCCCGGCTCGCTGCTGGCCATCACCATCGAGAACCACCCAGCCGGCAGCCATGAACCGGTCCGCTACCAGGGCCTGGTCGGACTCGACGCCGACACCCTGGCCGAGGCCTTCGAAGGCTATTTCGCCCAGTCCGAGCAGCTGCCGACCCGCCTGGCGCTGGCCGTCCACGGCGATGTCGCTGCCGGCATGATGCTGCAGCTGCTGCCCGAGACGCAGGGCGATGCGGACGGCTGGGACCGTGCCTGCGCCCTGTTCGACACCCTGACCCCCGCGGAGCTGTGCGCCCTGCCGGTCGAGACCCTGCTCTGGCAGCTGTTCCACGAAGAGGGCGTGCGCCTGCTGGGCGCCTCGCCGCTGGACTTCGGCTGCTCCTGCTCGCGCGAGCGGGTGGCCGCGATGCTGCGCAGCCTGGGCCACGACGAGGCGATGGCCACCGCCGCCGGCGGCATGGCCGAGATCACCTGCGAGTTCTGCAACCGGCGCTACGACTTCGACCGGGTCGACATCGAGCAGCTGTTCACCCCGCCGACCGGCCGCGCGCCGGACCGGCTGCAATGAGCCGAAAAGCGACGGACGTGGTCACATTTCGGCCCACCGGTGTTTGTTAGCGTTTCGTAAGCGGCGTAGAATCCAGCCACGCCCCGGCGGGAACTCGACTTCCGCGACCGGGTCCATGTCCCCGTGAACCGAGCCCTCTCCGTGCGCCTTGCCCTGACCGCCAGCCTGTTGCTCGCCCTCGCGGCGCTGCCGGCGCGTGCGCAGGCGCCCGACGGGCCGATCATCCAGGCCGCCCCGGCCAGCAGCGCCGAGTCGACCACGGTCCTGCCGGTCTGGAACCGCGAAAGCGGACGGATCGAGGCGCTGCTGCTGCTCGACGCCTCGCCGCGCAGCCCGCTGGAGCGCGTCATCGGCAGCGGCGACCCCCTGCCCGACCTCGGCTTCGGCGCCCGCGTCCGCCTGGGCGAGGGCCAGCTGCAATCCACACTCAAGCTCGAGGCCAACAGCGGCCTGGCCCTACTGTGCGACCCGCACGGTGGCCTGATGAACACCCTCGGCGCGCTGGCCCAGCACTGCCTGCTCGGTTCGCTGGACGCGGTCGCCGACCCGCTCGGCCCCTACCGCGCCGGCGTGCGCAGCGAAACCCGCTACGACCTGCCGGGCGGCCGCTTCGAGTTCTCGCTCGGCTTCGGCCGCTACGACCTGCCGAGCGTGCAGCCGCTCGCGCAACCGCTCCCGCAATACGCGCCGGTGCAGGCCTGGCAGCAGCAACTGCCGGGGCTGTCGCTGCTCGGCAGCCGGATCGAACGCAACGATCTCGGCCTCGGCGCGCAGTTCGACATCGGCGACAACGGCTGGATCGCGATCGGCGGCACCGTTGCCCGCGCCCGCCTGATCCCGGCCGGCGAGGCGCTCGGACTGCAGCAGTGGGACAGCGCCGAGCTCAGCCTGGGCGCCGGCTACGGTCCGTTCAGCGGCGCCATCAGCAGCCGCGTCATCGACACCGCCGGCCGCGACGGCAGCTGGGGCGGGCTGGACGTCGGCTTCACCTGGCGCACTCCGTGGCGCGCGCGCCTGACCGTCGGCGCGCAGAACCTGGTCAGCCGCGGCAAGAACCCCTGGGGGCTCTCCGACGAAGACCCCGAAACCACCGGCCGCGTGCCTTACGTCCGCTACCAGCAGGACCTGTAAGCGGAAACCGGAAAAGCATCGAATCCGCGCCGCCCCGGCGCAAGCCGGGGGCGATGTCGCGCTGGGATTGGGCGGCGATGGAAATTTGATGCCACCCTGAGCCTCGAAAGGCCGGAATCACGGGCTCTTGCCTGGCTCCCCGGTCTCCGGTCCGCGATCCCGGCTCTCCACTCCCTTCCCCTGTTCACTCAGCGTCAACGCGACCTTCTCGCGCAGGTAGGCCGGTTCGAGCCTTTCCGGCGCGACCGCCTCGCCACGACGGAAGGCGCGCGCGCCCAGCCGCGCCACGGCGGCCGCATGCGGTAGTGCCTCGGCGCGGCATTCGAGCAGGCGCGCGGCGAGGCGTTCGCGCAGCACGCCGCCCTCGGCGGCGAAGCCGGTGCCGACGCCGACCAACGGCACGGTGCCGGGCAGCGCGAGCGTGGCCGGCGCGCCGATCCGCTCCTCACCCAGGGGCGAGACCAGCCCCTCCGCGTCGCGGCCGAACAGGCCGGCGTAGACCTCGCCCATGCGCGCATCGATCGCGGCGAGGATGCTGTCATGCCCTTCGGCTTCGAGCGCCAGCGCGGCCAGTGTGGACACCGCCAGCACCGGGCGATCCAGCGCCAGCGCCAGGCCCTGCGTGATGGCGACCGCCAGCCGCACGCCGGTGAAGGCGCCCGGCCCGCGGCCGCAGGCGATGGCGTCGAGTTGCGAGCGCGCGAGGCCGGCTTCCGCCAGCAGGGCTTGTGCCCACGGCAGCACCAACTCGGTGTGCCGGCGTGGCGCGACCTCATGGCGCTCAAGCACCTCGCCGTCCACCCACAGCGCCACCGAGCAGGCCTCGGTGGCGGTTTCGATGGCGAGCAGGTTCATGCGGACTCCGATAGCACGCGATCGGCGGCGCGGGCGAAAAAGGCTTTCACGTCGTCGAGGCTGCGGGTGCGCGGCAGCGGCGGCAGGCTGTCGAGGAACACCCGGCCGTAGCGCTTGCCGAGCAGGCGCGGGTCGCAGAGCACCAGCACGCCGCGGTCGGCATGGGTACGGATCAAGCGGCCGGCGCCCTGCTTGAGGCCGATCACCGCGCTCGGCAACTGCTCGTCGCGGAAAGCGTTGCCGCCGCCACGGCGCACCGCCTCCAGCCGCGCCTCCAGCACCGGGTCGTCGGGCGCGGCGAACGGCAGCCGGTCGATGACCACCACGCTCAAGGCCTCGCCGGCCACGTCCACGCCCTCCCAGAAACTCGCCGCGCCCAGCAGCACGCCGTTGCCCGAGGCGCGGAACCGTTCCAGCAGCACGTTGCGCGGCGCGCTGCCCTGCACGAACAGCGGCCACGGGCCGTCGGCCAGCCGCTCGGCAGCCTCGCGCAAGGCGCGGTGCGAAGTGAACAGCAGGAAGGCGCGGCCGTGGGAGGCCTCCAGCACCGGCCACACCGCATCGAGCATGGCGGCGGTGTAGTCGCGCGAATTGGGCTCGGGCAGACCGCGCGGCAGGTAGCACAGCGCCTGCGTCGGCCAGTCGAACGGGCTGGGCTCGAGCAGCGTGGCGTGCTCGCCGAGGCCGAGCTTGCGGGCGATGTGGTGGAATTGCCCGCCGACCGCCAATGTCGCCGAGGTGAAGATCCACGCCGCGCCACTGCGCTCGCGGAAGGCACGCAGCGGGCCGGCGACGTCCAGCGGCGTGCGTTGCAGGGTGAAGCCGCGCTGGGTCAGCTCGTACCAGCGCACGTCGAAGTCCCTGCGCGGCGGCGCCTCCTGCTCCTCGCCCGCCGTCTCCTCGCCTGTCTCGACCAAGCGCCAGCGCGCCAGCCGCGCGCCGATGTCGGCGATGCGCTCGCGGCAGGCGGCGAAGCCGGGGCTGGCCTCGGCCAGCGTGGCGAGCGCGTCGTGCAGCGCATGCATCGCGTCGGCCAGCGCATCCAGCCCGTCTTCCAGCCCCGGCTCGGCCAGCAGTCGCCCCTGCGGGCCGCGCGGCGGCAGCGTCTGCATCGCCAGGCGCAGCTCGCGCAATTGCTGCTCCAGCGCACGCACCGGCGCCTGCACGGTGGCGAGCGCGCCGGTCACCGACCTGCATTCGGCCAGGGCGTCGCGCGCCAGGTCGTTCAACATCCGCGCGCTCACCGCCTCGCCGAAGAACTGGCTGGCCAGTTCGGGCAACTGATGCGCCTCGTCGAGCACGAAGCTCTGCGCGCCGGGCAGGATCTCGCCGAAGCCCTCCTGCTTGAGCGCCAGATCCGCCAGCAGCAGATGGTGATTCACCACCACCAGATCGGCCGCCTGCGCCTGCTGGCGCGCGCGCACCACGAAGCACTCGTCCCAGAACGGGCACTCGCTGCCCAGGCAGTTCTCGGTGTTGGAGGTGATCGCCGGCCACAGCGGCGAGTCCTCGGGCAGGTCGGCCAGTTCGGCGAGATCGCCGCGCCGGGTGCCTCGGCTCCACGCCACCACGCGCTGGAACTGCGATGCCTGTTCGCGCGAGGCGAAGCGCGCCTCGCCCTTGGCCTGCTCCATGCGGTACAGGCACAGGTAATTGGCGCGGCCCTTGAGCAGTGCGGTCTTGAGGCCGACACCGAGCGCCTCGCGCACGCGCGGCAGGTCGCGATGGTAGAGCTGGTCCTGCAAGGCCCGGGTGCCGGTGGAGACGATCACACGCTGCCCCGACAACAGCGCCGGCACCAGGTAGGCGTAAGTCTTGCCGGTGCCGGTGCCGGCCTCGGCCACCAGCGTGCCGCGGGTATCCATCGCCTCGCTGATGGCGACGGCGAGCTGCTGCTGCGCCGCACGCGGGACGTAGCCCGGCAGCCTCCCGGCCAGCGGGCCGTCGGCCGCCAGGGCGGCGGCGGTACGGGCGGTGAGGGAGGTCACGGGGGAGCCGGAGTCGGGGATTCGGGATTCGGATTCGGGATTCGAACGCGCCGGCGTGGCGGATGCGTCCGCGCCGGATGGCGGGGAGCGTAACGGGCATCGGGGTGTGGAACAAAACCGCTTTGGCGGGTCCGGCCGCGTGCCGTATGAATCCCGACCCCCGGGCCCGTCACATCCTGACCGGCGGCTCGACCGTGCACTGCGCCAGCTTCTCGCGCGCCAGCGCGGCGTGCTCGTCCTGCGCGTGCAGTTCGTAGATCACCCGCAGCGCGGTCCAGTTGCGCCGACACAGCGGGCCCAGGCGCGGACCGAGATGATACGAGCGACTGGCCAGCTCCACCGCTTCGGTCCAGGCCTGACGGTGGATCGCCAGCTCGGCGGCATGCTGCAGCAGTTCCGGATCGTCGGGCACGATCTCCAGCGCCCGGGCGAGCACGGCGGCCGCCTGCCGGTACTTGCCGGCGCGCTCCAGCCGCTCGACTTCCTCGCGCAGGTCTTCGATCTGCGGGTCACGCAGCGGTGACACCGCCAGTGCGTCGTCGGCCTCGGCGGCGGCGCGCACCTGCGCCACCAGGTCACGCACCGGCGGCGCAGGCGGCTTGGTGGCCTGCTGCGCGGGCGGCGACGACGGGGTGGTGCAGGCCGCCAGCAGCAACGCGCCGGCCAGTGGGGTCCATCGTTTCATCGGTTGCGTTCTCCAAAGCCCAGCCAGTCGCGCAGGCGATCCACGGTACAGCCGCGATGGTACGGTGGCAGGTAGCCGGCGACGAAGGCGACGCGCAGGGCGCCGGGGCAGTCGTTCTCGGTGGTGGCGAATTCTTCCCGATCCACCCAGGCCCATTCCAGCCCCTCGCCATCGACCTGCAGCGGCGCACTGGGCAGCTTGCGGAACAGCGCCGACCACACCCGCATCGCCCCGGTGGCGCCGTACAGGCCGGTGGCCTCGTTGCGGTCGTTGCCGACCCAGACCACGGCGAGGTGGCTGCCGGTGTAACCGGCGAACCAGCTGTCGCGGCTGTCGTTGCTGGTGCCGGTCTTGCCGGCCGCCTGCAGGTGGCCGAGTCCGTCGGCGAGCAGTTGCCGGCCGGTGCCGCTGGTCACCGCCTCCTGCAGGCCGAGCGCGACCAGTTGGGCAGCGATGGCGTCGCCGCGCTGGGCCGGGGCGATGTCGACGTCGTAGCGCTTCAGCGGCCGGCCTTCGGCATCGAGCACGCCGCGCACGGCGCGCAACGGCTGGATCTGCCCGCCGGAGGCGAGAAACTGGTACAGCTGCGCCACCGCCAACGGGCTGAGGTCGACGCTGCCCAGGATCAGCGAAGGATTGGGCTGCGCCTTCACGCCGCCCAGCACCTGCAACAGCTGCGCCAGACGCTCCACGCCGACATCCAGCCCGACCCGCACGGTCGCCTGGTTGTAGGACTTGGCCAGTGCCTCGCGCAGCCAGACCCGACCGTGGCTCCTGCCGTCGGAATTCTCCGGCATCCAGTGCCTGCCATTGGCCAACCGCACCTGGATCGGCGCGTCCTCGACCGGCGTGGCCAGCGAGTACCGGCCCGGCTGCGCCAGCGCCAGCATGTAGACGAAGGGCTTGAGCAGCGATCCGACCGGCCGCCGCGCCTCCAGCGCCCGGTTGAAGCCGTGCTGGTCGACCAGGCGGTTGCCGACCACCGCCATCACCTCGCCGCTGCGGGTGTCGGTGACCACCAGGCCGGCCTGCAGTTCGGGCCGGTGCTTGCTGGCGAGGCTCGCCAGCGTATCCTTGACCGCGGCTTCGGCGAAGTGCTGCGCCGAAGGCGCGAGCGTGGTGTGGATACTCAGACCGGCGCCGCGCAGCGCCTCGGCCGGGTAGTCGCGGGCCAGCTGCTCGCGCACCAGGTCCATGAAGGCCGGGTGGCGGTTGGCGGCCACGCCCGGACGCGGAGTGACCCCGAGTGGGGCGGCCTTGGCGCGCTGCTGCTCGGCGGCGTCGACCAGGCCGGTCTCGGCGAAGGCGTCGATGACCAGGTTGCGGCGGCGGATGGCGCGTTCCGGATAGCGGCGCGGGTCGTGGTAGCTCGGCCCCTGGATCAGGCCGATCAGCAGGGCGATCTCCTGCGTGCGTAGCGCGCGCACGTCGCGGCCGAACCAGAACTCGGCCGCCGCGGCGACGCCGTGGATCGCCTGCCCGCCCTGCTGCCCCAGGTACACCTGGTTGAGATAGGCCTCCAGGATGCGCCGCTTGTCGAAGCGCGCCTCGATGATCAGGGCGTGCAGCGCCTCGTTGAACTTGCGCGCGGCGGTCTGCTCGCGGCTCAGGAACAGGCTGCGCACCAGCTGCTGGGTCAGCGTGCTGCCGCCCTGGCGCACCTCACCCTCGCGCAGGTTGACCCACAGCGCGCGCGCGATGCCGATCGGATCGACGCCGCGGTGATGCTTGAAGTCGCGATCCTCGACCGCCTGCAGGCCGGTGATCAGCAGCGGCGGCAGATCCTCCAGACGCACCAGCCGGCGCTCTTCCTGCTTGCTGCCGTAAAGCGTGGCGATGCGGGCCGGGTCCAGCCGCGCCTGCGGCAGCGGCCGGTGCTGGGCGAGGTCGCGCAGCGCCGCCACCCGCCCGGTCGCCAGCACCACTTCCAGTCGGCGCCCGGGCTGCGGGCCGTCGAGGTCGGCGAAGGCGCGGGTGGCGATGATGAAGCGGCTGCCGTCGCGGACGTAGGTCCCGGGCAGCTTGCCCTCGCCGTCGGCCAGGTAGGCGGCGGCACGCAGCTCCAGTTCCAGCGCCTCCGGGCTCATCCGCAGGCCCGGGGTCAGTACCAGCGGGCGGGCGTAGACCCGGGTCGGCACCTGCCATTCGAGCTGTTCGAAGCGCTCGCGCACCTCGCGGTCGAGCACCCAGACGTAGGGCAGCAGGAAGCCGAGCGCCAGACCGACGCCGGTCAGCAGGCCGTAGACCAGCCAACGACGCCAGCGGCGGAGCGGAGCGGGGACGGCTTTGATGCGGTTGGACGCCTTGCGTGGCACGGTTGATGAGACAATCGTTGCGACGCCGCAGTCTAGCGCGCCGTCCACGGACGGTGGCTGCGTTGTTGCAATCAATCCTTAACAGTGACCCGGTCCAATGGCGGACCGGACCGAACGGCGTCCGCGTGCGGACGATGCGAATGAACCCATCCCCCGCTCCGCTGCTCTGCCTGTGGACGCGCTCGGTCGAAGCGCCTGCCTCCTCGACGCTGACCACGCTGGCCGAAACCTGGCCGGTTCCCGGCCCCAGGCTGGTCTGCGGCAGCCGCACCGCATTGCCCGGCTGGGAGGCCGCGCCCGGCGACGGCACGCCGCTGGGCGCGCTGCGCGAGGCGCGCGCGCGCTGGCCCGGCCGCGACGTGGTGCTGGTGCAGGCCGAGGCCCGCCTGCCGCACGCGGCCTTCGAGCGGCTGTTGGCGGCCGGGGCCGGTGCGCCCGGAATCGACGTGATCGCGACGGCCGGCAGCGCCCTCGACGCCCTGAACCCCTGGACCGGCCCCGCCCCCGCGCTGGCCGAGGCCGATGCCCGCTGCTGGCTGCTGGCCGAGCATCGCGTCCACCCCGGCCGGCACTGGTCGCCCGCGCTCAGCCTCTGGCGCGCCGATGCGCTGGCCCGCCTGGAACGGATCGCCGACGAGCGTCTGCCGCCGAGCCTGCGCGGCGGGCTGCTGGCCTGCCTGTACGTCGAGGCGCCTCGGCAGCCCGCTTCCGACCCTACGCCCGCCCTGCCGATCGCGGCTCTGCGCGAGCGACTGCAGGCCGCACCGCACCGGCCCGACGGCCTGCCCGGCCTGGACGGCCGCCCGGTGGTGCTGCACATCCTGCACGGCTGGGGCGGCGGCGCCTGGCGCTTCGTGCAGGACCTGCAGGCTGGCGACGACCAGCGCCACCACCTGGTCCTGATCGCCCATGGCGACTGGCAACGCCAGCGTCACGGCGAGCGACTGGCCCTGCACGCCCGCCTCGACGCCGAGCCGCTGCACGAATGGCCGCTGTCGGCGCCGATCGCCAGCACCGACCTCGAATCCGCCGAATACCGCGCCATCCTCGCCGGCATCCTGGCCGACTGGAACGTCGGTGCGGTACTGGTGTCCTCGCTGATCGGGCACAGCCTGGACGCCCTGCGCACCGGGCTGCCGACCGCCGTCTGCACCCACGACTACTACCCGCTGTGGCCGCGCCTGCATGCCCGCTTTGGCGAGCCCGACGCGCGCTTCGACGACGACGCCCTGGTGGCGGCACTCACCGAGCCGGCCGACAGCCCCTTCGCCGAACGCGATCCCGACGACTGGCGCACCCTGCGCACGGCCTACCTCGACGCCCTGGCCCGGGCCGACGCGCAGCTGGTCGCACCCACCGCTGGCGTGCGGGACAACCAGTGCCGGATGGCGCCGGCGTTGGCCGAACGCCGCTGGACGGTGATTCCGCACGGCGCCTCGGCACTGGCCGAGGTCGGCGCGCCGCACGACGATGGCGGCCGCCTGCGCGTGCTGGTGCCCGGGCGCATCCACGGCGGCAAGGGCGAGGAACTGCTGGCCGAGCTGATCGAACGGCTGCCGGACGACGTCGAGCTGCTGCTGCTCGGCGCCGGCCAGGCCGGCAAGCGCTTTCTCGGCGCGCGCAACGTGCACGTGCTGCTCGACTACCGGCGCGAGGAGCTGCCCGCGCTGGTCGCCCGCGCCCGCCCGCATCTGGCCCTGCTGCCGTCCACCGTCGCCGAGACCTGGAGCTACACGCTCTCGGAGATGTGGCAACTCGGCCTGCCGGTGCTGGCCACCGCGCTGGGCAGTTACCGCGAACGCATCCGCGACGGCGAGAATGGCCTGCTGGTGGCGCCCGAACCGGACAGCCTCTGCGCCCGCCTCGCCACCCTCGCCCACGACCTCGATGCCCGCCGCGCGCTGGCGCGGCTGTCGGCGCCGCCGCTGCCCGGTCTGGGCGCGATGGCTTCCGCCTGGCGGCAGGCGCTGCCGGCCGAACCGCCGCGGTCGCCGCAGCTCCCGCCCGCCGACCCGGCCGTCACCCGGACACTGGCGCTGGCGACCGCACTGTCGGCCGCCTCGGGCCGCATCGCCAGCCTGCAGACTCGGCTCGCCGAGCAGCAGGCCGAACTCGACCGCCGCGCCGACTGGGCCCAGGACCTGCAGCGGCAGATCGCCGCCAACGAGCGCGCCTTCGCGCAACAGCTCGACGAGCGCGAGCGCGGCTTCGAGCACGAGACCGCCGAACTGCGCCAGCAGGTCGAGCACCTGCGCGACAGCCTGCGCGCGGTGGAAACCCAGCAGCACGAACTCGCCGAGCGCCTGCAATCCGCCTATGCCCTGTACGATAGGGACACCGACGACCTGATCCGCCAGCGCGACGTGGCATTGACCCAGCGAGACGAAGCCGAAGCCGAGCGTCGCCGGTTGCTCGAAAGCCGCTCCTGGCGCCTCACCGCCCCGCTACGGGCGATCAACCGCTGGCTGAGCGATGCCCGGGTCGAGCTCACCTTCCGTCTACGCCGCACCCGCAACCTGCTGCAACGCGGCCTGACCAGCCTGCGCGTGCGCGGCCTGCGTCACACCCTGCGCCGCACCCTGCAAGAGTTGCGCGCCGGCACGGCGCCGACGCCTACCCTGCCACCGCCCGGGGAGCAGCCGGCGGCCGCGACCTTGCCGCAGCTGCCGGAATGCAACGCGCCGCAGGCCAGCATCGTCATCCCGGTCTACAACCAGCTCGGCCATACCCTCGACTGCCTGCGCTCGCTCGCCGCCTGCGGCGACCGCACGCCGTTCGAAGTGATCGTGGTCGACGACGGCTCCAGCGACGACACCGCCACGACCCTGCCGCAGATACCCGGCCTGCGCTTTCACCGCAATCCGCGCAACCTCGGCTTCATCGGCGCCTGCAACGCCGGTGCGGCGCTGGCGCGCGGCGAGTATCTGGTCTTCCTCAACAACGACACTCAGGTGCGGCCGGGCTGGCTCGACGCCCTGCTCGACACCTTCGCGCAACACGAGCGCGTCGGCCTGGTCGGCAGCAAGTTGGTCTATCCCGACGGCCGCCTGCAGGAAGCCGGCGGCATCGTCTTCGCCGACGGCTCGGGCTGGAACTACGGCCGCTTCGACGACCCCGACGACCCGCGCTACAGCTTCGTCCGTGAGGCCGACTACTGCTCCGGCGCCGCCATCGCGATACCGCGCGCGCTGTTCGACGAACTCGGCGGCTTCGACGGCCACTACGCGCCGGCCTACTACGAGGACACCGACCTGGCGATGCAGGTCCGCGCACGCGGCCTGCGCGTGCTGTACCAGCCCAAGTCGGTGGTGGCGCATTGCGAGGGCGTCACCGCCGGCACCGACACCCGTCAGGGCGTGAAGGCCTACCAGGTCGCCAACCAGCGCAAGTTCCTCGCCCGCTGGCAGACGACCCTGAGCGCCGGACATGCCGCGCCTGGCACGCCGGCCGAGCTCGCCGCCCGACACCGCGCCCAGCGCCGCGTACTGATCGTCGATGCCTGCACGCCGACACCGGACCGCGATTCCGGCTCGCTGCGCATGCTCAACCTGATGCGCCTGCTGCTCGACGAAGGCTGTGCGGTCACTTTCTTCGCCGACAACCGCGCCCACGACGGCGCCTACACCCAGGCGCTGCAGCAGCTCGGCGTCGAGGTCTGGTACCGCCCGTTCCTGGGCAACATCGCGCGCTGGTTCGCCGAGCGTGGATCGCGCTTCGACCTGGTCATCGCCAGCCGCCACTACGTCGCCCGCACCTACCTGCCGCTGGTGCGCCAGTTCGCCCCGCAGGCGCGCTTCGTGTTCGACACCGTCGACCTGCACTACCTGCGCGAGCGGCGCGAAGCCGAACTGGCGCGCAGTCCGGTGATGGCGCGCAACGCCGAGGCCACCCGCGAAAAGGAGCTGCGACTGATCCGCGAGTCCGACCTCACCCTGGTGGTGAGCCCGATGGAACGCGAGATCCTGGCCCGCGAGGCGCCCGGCGCGCGCGTGGACGTGCTGTCCAACGTCCACGCCATCCCCGGCAGACGCCGACCATTCGCCGAACGCCGCGACCTGGTCTTCGTCGGCGGCTATCGCCATCCGCCGAACGTCGATGCCGCGCGCTGGTTCGTGAAGCAGGTGCTGCCGCTGCTGCGGGCACACCTGCCCGACGTGCGGGTGCACCTGATCGGCGCCGACGCGCCCGAGTCCGTGCGCATCCTCGGCGACCACCCCGGGGTGGTCTTCCACGGCTACGTGCGCGACCTCGATCCGTACATGGACGGCTGCCGCATCGCCATCGCCCCGCTGCGCTACGGTGCCGGGGTCAAGGGCAAGGTCAACCTCAGCATGGCCCATGGCCAGCCGGTGGTGGCCACCTCCTGCGCGGTCGAGGGCATGCACCTGCGCCCGGGCGAGGACGTGCTGGTGGCCGACAGCCCCGAGGCCTTCGCCGACGCCATCGTCCGCCTCTACGGCGACCCGGCGCTGTGGCAGAGGCTGTCCGACAACGGCATCGAGAACGTGCGCCGTCACTTCTCCTTCGACGCCGCCCGCGACGCGCTGCGGCGGATCATGGGCAGCCTGGCGCCCGTGCGCGGCGAAAATCCGGCGACGGATCGCGTCGGCGGCTGAGCCGCGGCAGCCGGCGCAGCGCCGGGCGGGAGCGGCCGCGGATACGGCACGGGTCGCCCCGCCTCATCCCCGCGCCCGATGCTCCTCGGGATCGTGCACCAGCGTGTCCAGACGCGCGCGGTCGAGGATCTTCAGCTGGCGTCCCCGCACCTGGATGATGCCCTCCTCCTGCAGCCGACTGAAGGTGCGGCTGACGGTCTCGATGACCATGCCGAGGTAGCTGGCGATGTCCTCGCGGCTCATCGGCAGGGTGAAGGCGTGCGGGTCGCGGCCGAGCGCCTGCAGGCGCTCGGCGAGGCTGTGCAGGAACAGCGCCACGCGCTCGTTGGCGTGGCGGCGGCCCATCATCTCCAGATGATCCTGGTCGCGGCCCACGCTCTGGCCGATGACGCGCAGCAGCTGCTGCTGCAGCGAGGGGATCTGCGCGGCGATGCGGCCCAGCTCGGCGAACGGCACCTCGCAGACCTGGGCCGGCTCCAACGCCTCGGCCTCGCAGCGGTGGTGGCCGCCGCCGAGCGCATCCAGGCCCATCAGCTCGCCGGGCAGGTGGAAGCCGATGACCTGGGCGCTGCCATCCTCGGCCAGGGCGGTGGTCTTGAAGGCGCCCTCGCGGGCCACGTACAGCGCCTGCAGCGGCGCGCCGGTACGGAACAGCGCCTCGCCGCGCGCCAGCGGCCGGCGCTTGCGCACCAGCCGGTCGAGCTTTTCCAGGTCGTCGGCGGCGACGCCGGCGGGCAGGCACAGCTGTTGCAGCGAGCACTGCGCGCAGGTCTTGCGCAGTCTCGCCAGATCGATCACGCGGGCGCGGTCGTCGCTCACTGCGGCCTCACTCCTTCGCCGTCCAGCGGATCAGCCAGTCGTTGACGGCATCGTGCCACTGTACGCTGTTGTGCGGGCTGAGGATCCAGTGATTCTCGTCCGGGAAGTACAGGAACTCGCTGGGAATGCCGCGCCGCTGCAGGGCGGTGAAGGTGGCCAGGCCCTGTTCGACCAGCACGCGGTAGTCCTTCTGGCCGTGGGTGACCAGCATCGGCGTCTTCCACGCGCTGACGTGGTTGACCGGGTTGAAGCGCTCGTAGTTGTCCGGCACCTGGAAGTGCGGACCACCGTTCTCCCACTCGGTGAACCACAGCTCCTCGGTGGCGTAGTACATCATCCGCTGGTCGAACACGCCGGCGTGGTTGACCAGACAGCGGAAGCCGTCCGGCCACTGGCCGGCGATCCAGTTGATCATGAAGCCGCCGTAGCTGGCGCCGAGCGCGCAGGCGCGCCCGCCGTCGAGGAAGTCGTACTTCTGCAGCGCGGCGGCCCAGCCCTTCTGCAGATCTTCCAGCGGCTTGCCGCCCCAGTCCTGCGAGATCGAGTCGGTGAAGGCCTGACCGTAGCCGGTGGAGCCGTGAAAGTCGATGAACACCACGGCGAAGCCCTTGCCGGCATAGGTCTGCGGGTTCCAGCGGTAGTGGAAGCTGTTGCCCATCGAGCCCTGCGGGCCGCCGTGGACGATGAAGGCGACCGGGTACTTCTCGCCGGCCCGGTAATTCCACGGCTTGACCACGTAGCCGTAGACGGTCTCGTCGTTCCAGCCCTTGAAGCTGAACTGCTCGAACTCGCCGAAGGCGATGTCCTTCAACCGCTCGGCGTTGAGCTGGCTGATCTGCCGCACCGCGCCACCGTCGGCGCGGGCGACGAACACCTGCGCCGGCGAGGTCAGGGTGTCGCGGGTGAAGGCGAGCGTGCCGCCAGCCAGGTCGAAACCGCCGATGTTGCCGTCGCCGGCCACCCGGCGGACCCGGCCACTGGCGATGTCGATGGCGAACAGCGGGCGCTGGCCGAGATCCTGGGCTGTGGTGTAGATCGTGCGGCCGTCGGCGGACAGGGTGATGCCGTCGGCCGAGCGGTCCCAGCCGGGTGCGATCTCGCGGCGCTGGCCGCTGGCCAGGTCCAGCGCCATCAGCGCGAAGCGGTCGGCCTCGAAACCGGGGCGCGACATGGCGCGGTAGTACAGGGTCCTGCCGTCGGCGCTGAACACCGGGTCGGCGTCCCAGGCCGGGTTGTCGGCGGTGAGGTTGACCGGCTCACCGCGGCCGTCGGCGGCGATGCGCCAGATGTCGAAGTCGGTCGACCACGGCTCGTCCGGCGTGGCCAGCCGCACGCTCACCGCCAGCGAGCGGCCGTCCGGCGCCCAGGCGTAGTCGCTGATGCCGCCGAACGGCTTGTGCGGGATGTCGCCGCGCAGCGCACCGCTCACCCGCACCGGCTCGCCGGCCTTGCCCCCGGCCAGCGGAGCGACGAACAGCTGCGACAGGCGGCCGTCTTTCCAGGTGTCCCAATGGCGCACGAACAGCTGGCGGTAGTGCTGACCGGTGGACTTCCGCTCGGCCCTGGCGTCCAGCCTGGCCTTGCTGCAGGCCAAATCCTCGCAGTCGGGGAACACGTCGAAGCTCAGCGCCACCGCGCGGCCATCCGGCGACAGCCGGTAGCTGCCGACCGGCAGCGGGTAGTCGGTGACCTGCACCGGCTCGCCACCGGCCGCCGGCTGCGCCCACAGCTGCATCGAACCGGACTTGCCGGAGAGGAAATACACCATGCGGCCGTCGGGCGAGAAGCTCGGGCTGTTGACGTTCCAGCCCTCCGGCGTGAAACGCTGCGGCGGGCGCTGGTCGCGGGTGCGCAGATCGCGGATCCACAGGCCGGTACTGGCACGGTTGGCCTCGTAGTCGGCCTCGCGCACGGCGAACACCAGCTTGCCGCCGTCCGGCGACAGCGTCGGCGCGGAAGCGCGCTCGAGCACGACCAGGTCGCGCACGTCGAAGCCACGCGTCTGCGCCTGGGCCGCGAACGGGGCCAGGGCCGCGCCGAGGGCGAGCAGGCTGCGGGAAATGGCTGGATGCATCGCTTGGTCCTCAGTCCAGAAGGGAGCCCGGACCGCAAGGGTAGCCCGGGCCGGCATCCGGGTCACCCGCCGGTCCGCAGACCGGTGCCGCTCACTGCCAGCCGATGCTCACCGCCACCACCAGCGCCACCGCGGCGGCGAGGGTGAGCTTGACCATCAGCGGGAAGATGAAGCGGAACCAGCGGTCGTAGGGAATGCCGGCGATGCCGATGATGCTCATCAGCACCACATTGGTCGGCACGATCATGTTCGAGAAGCCGTCGCCGAACTGGAAGGCGAGCACTGCCACCTGCCGGCTCACCCCGACCAGGTCGCCCAGCGGCGCCATGATCGGCATGGTCACATAGGCCTGGCCGCTGCCGGACGGGATGAAGAAGTTCAGCACGGTCTGGATCAGCAGCATGCCCACCGCCGCCACCTCGGCGCCGGCCGACTGCAACGGTCCGGCCAGACCGTTGACGATGGTGTGCAGCACCTGGCCGTCTTCCAGGATCAGCGCGATCGCGCGGGCGAAGCCGATCAGCAGCGCGGTGGTCGCCAGTTCCGACGCCCCCTCGGCGAAACGCCGGGCGCTGCCGTCGAGGCCGAGGCCGCCGGCCAGCCCGGCGAAGATCGCCAGGCCGAGGAACAAGGCACCGAGTTCGATCAGATACCAGCCGCGCGCGGCGATACCCCAGACCATCAGCCCGAGCACCACGAACACCGCCAGCAGGATCGCCAGCCGCGCGCCGGTCATCGGCGGGTACTCGGCAGGCGCGGTGTGCTGCGCGCCGGGCACATCGGCGACCAGACTGGCCGACGGGTCCGCCTTCACCTTCTGCGCATAGCGGTAGACGTGGTGGATGCCGATCGCCACGAACGGCACGAACAACGCGAGCCGGAAGCCCATGCCCGAAGTGGGCGGCAGCCCGGCCACATCCTGTGCAATCAGCACGGTGAACGGATTGAGCGCGGCCACGCCGTAGCCGATGCCGTAGCCGCAGACCATGATGCCCATGGCGGTGACCGCATCCATCCGCATCGCCACGCACAGCGCGATCAGCAGCGCGGCGAAAGGGATGTACTCCTCGGCCACGCCGATGGCGCTGGAGCCGGCGGCGAACACGGTCATGCCGATGCCGATCAGCAGGCCGGGACTGTGGCCGACATGGCGCAGGATCCAGCCGAGCAGCGCGTCGATCATGCCGGTGGCGCGCAGCACGGCGATGGCGCCGCCGACGAGGAAGATGAAGAAGATGACTTCCTGCGCGGCGGCCAGCGCGCGCGGCACGGCGGTGAGCAGCGTGGTCGGCGGCAACCACACGCGCTGCTCGGCCCGGGCATAGGTGCCGGCCACGACGACTTCGCGGCCGTGCTCGTTGGTCGTGGTCTGGAAACTGCCCTGTGGCAGCAGCCAGGTGCCGACCAGCGCCAGCACCATCATCGCGAACAGCAGCACCAGGGTGTGGGGGACGCGCAGGGCTCTGGGCATGGGCCGCTCCGGGGCAAAGTCGGGCAAGTATAGGTAGCGCGATCGGGCGCGGTCGAACCGCGCCCCACGTCAGGGCACCAGCTCGCCCAGCACCTGGCGCACGCCCTCGCGCCAGTCGGGCAGGCGCAGGCCGAAGTCGCGGGCGAGCTTGCCGGTGTCCAGCCGCGAGTAGGCCGGGCGCCGGGCGCGGGTGGGGAAATCGGCGGTGGCGATCGGCGTCACCCGCGGCGCGCGCTGCAGCAGGCCGGCGGCGACGGCATCCTCGACGATGGCGGCGGCGAAGCCGTACCAGCTGGTTTCGCCATCGGCGACCACATGCCAGGTGCCGTCGATGTCTTTGCCCTGCGCCAGCGCCAGCGCGGTGACCTGGGCCAGCCAGCGCGCCGGCGTGGGCGAGCCGACCTGGTCGGCGACCACGCGCAGCTCGTCGCGCTCGGCGGCGAGCCGCAGCATGGTGCGCATGAAGTTGTGCCCGCGCGCGGCATAGACCCAGGCAGTGCGGAAGATCATGTGCGCGCAGCCGCTGGCACGCACGGCATCCTCGCCGTCGCGCTTGCTGCGGCCGTAGACGCCGAGCGGCGCGACGGCGTCGTCCTCGCGGTACGGGCGGGTCGCGGCGCCATCGAAGACGTAATCGGTCGAGTAATGCAGCAGCCGCGCGCCATGGTCGGCGCAGTAGCGGGCCAGCACGGCCACGGCATCGGCATTGATCGCCTGGGCCAGCGCCGGCTCGTCCTCGGCGCGGTCCACCGCGGTGTAGGCGGCGGCGTTGACGATCAGGTCCGGCCGATGCCGTGCGGCCAGGGCGGCGACTGCCGCGGCATCGGACAGGTCCAGCGCCTCGCAGGCCAGGCCGCCCGGCGCGCGGCCGGTGAGCGTGGTGCGGACGAGATCGCCGAACGGGGTGAGCGCGCGGGTCAGCTCGAAGCCGAGCTGGCCGTCGGCGCCGATCAGCAGGCATTTCATGCGCGGTACTCCGGCAGGCGCTCGGGCGGCACCTCGGCGAGGAACGGCGCCTGCGCGTCCTTGGCCGACAGCAGCGGCTCGCTCACCGGCCAGTCGATGCCGATGGCGGCGTCGTTCCAGCGCACGCCGGCGTCGCCGGCCTTGTCGTAGGGCGCGGTGCACAGGTAGCTGAACACGGCGCGCTCGCTGAGCACCACGAAACCGTGCGCGAAACCTTCGGGAATCCAGAAGTGGCGCTTGTTCTCCGCGCTCAGCAGCACCGCCGTCCAGCGGCCGAAGTACGGCGAGCCGCGGCGGATGTCGACGGCGACGTCGTAGACCTCGCCTTCGAGCACGCTGACCAGCTTGCCCTGCGGATTGGGCCACTGGTAATGCAGGCCGCGCAGCACGCCGCGGCCGGAGCAGGACACGTTGCTCTGGACGAACTCCAGATCGAGCCCGTGCGCGCGGAAGCGCTCGGCGTTCCAGGCCTCGTAGAAAAACCCCCGCGCGTCGCCGAACACCTGCGGCTCGATGACGACGCAGCCGGGCAGGTCGGTCTGGACGAGCTTCACGCGATCCTCCCGTGCTCGAGCAGGCCCATCAGGTACTGGCCGTAGCCGTTCTTGATCAACGGTTTGGCGAGCGCTTCGAGCTGCGCGGCATCGATCCAGCCGTTGCCCCAGGCGATCTCCTCCGGGCAGCTCACCCGCAGGCCCTGGCGCGCCTCGATGGTCTCGATGAAGTTGGCCGCGTGCAGCAGCGACTCGTGGGTGCCGGTGTCGAGCCAGGCATAGCCGCGGCCCATCTTCTCCAAGTGCAGCGCGCCGTCGTCGAGGTAGCAGCGGTTGAGGTCGGTGATCTCCAGCTCGCCGCGTGCCGACGGCTTGAGCGTGGCGGCGTAATCGCTGGCGCGACCGTCGTAGAAGTACAGGCCGGTGACGGCGTAGTTCGATTTCGGCCGGGTCGGCTTTTCCTCGATGCCGATCACGCGGCCGTCGGCGTCGAACTCGGCCACGCCGTAGCGTTGCGGGTCCTTCACCCAGTAGCCGAACACGGTGGCACCCTGCTCGCGCGCGCTGGCGCGACGCAGCAGCTCGGTCAGTCCGTGGCCGTAGAAGATGTTGTCGCCGAGCACCAGGCAGCTCGGCCGGCCGGCGACGAACTCGCGGCCGATCAGGTAGGCCTGCGCCAGCCCTTCCGGCTCCGGCTGCACCGCGTACTCGAAACGCATGCCCCACTGCGAGCCGTCACCGAGCAGACGCTGGAACAACGCCTGCTCGTGCGGGGTGTTGATGATCAGCACCTCGCGGATGCCCGCCAGCATCAGCACGCTGAGCGGGTAGTAGATCATCGGCTTGTCGTACACCGGCAGCAGCTGCTTGCTGACCGCCTGGGTGATCGGATACAGGCGGGTGCCGGACCCGCCGGCGAGGATGATGCCGCGTCGATGGCTCATGCCAGTCTCCTTCGTATGCGCGCCGGCTGCATGTCGTGCCGCCCATGGCGCCATGCCGCCCACTCAGGACAGCCCGGCCTGGCCACCCGTGGCCGGGCGCCCGGCGCCGCGGCGGACGCCCACCGGCCGTCCGCTAGCACGCGTCGCCTCGCCCGATCCGCTCCAGACGGTAGCTGCCGTCCAGCACACGGTTCACCCAGGCCTGGTTGTCGAGGTACCAGTCCACGGTCGCCGCCATGCCGTCCTCGAAGCTCATCGCCGGCGTCCAGCCCAGTTCGCGACGGATCTTGGAGGCGTCGATGGCGTAGCGGCGGTCGTGGCCGGGCCGATCCTTCACATAGGTGATCAACGTGGCGCGCGGCAGGCCGTCCTCGCGCGGGCGACGCTCATCGAGCAGGGCGCAGATCGTGTTGACCACCTCGATGTTCTGCCGCTCGGCATCGCCGCCGATGTTGTAGGTCTCGCCGACACGACCAGCCTCGAGCACACGGCGGATCGCCGCGCAGTGATCCTTGACGTACAGCCAGTCGCGCACGTTGCGGCCGTCGCCGTACACCGGCAGCGGCTCGCCGGCGAGCGCCTTGGCGATCATCAGCGGGATCAGCTTCTCGGGAAACTGGTACGGACCGTAGTTGTTGGAGCAGTTGGTGGTGAGCGTCGGCAGGCCGTAGGTGTGATGGAAGGCGCGCACCAAGTGGTCGGACGCGGCCTTCGAGGCCGAGTACGGCGAATTGGGCGCGTACGGCGTGTCCTCGGTGAACTTGCCGGTGTCGCCGAGCGAGCCGTAGACCTCGTCGGTGGAGACGTGCAGGAAGCGGAAGCCGTCGCGCGCCGCGCCTTCCAGCGCGCGCCAGTAGTCGCGGGCGCATTCGAGCAGATTCAGGGTGCCGACCACATTGGTCTGGACGAAGGCCGCGGGGCCGTCGATCGAACGGTCGACGTGACTTTCGGCGGCGAAGTGGATCACCGCCTCGGGCCGGTGCTCGGCGAGCAGCCGCGCGACCAGGGCGCGGTCGCCGATGTCGCCCTCGACGAAGACGTGATGCGGGTCGTGCCGCAGGGAGGCCAGGGTGTCGAGGTTGCCGGCATAGGTGAGCGCGTCGAGATTGACCACGCGCACACCGGCCGCCACCGCATCGAGCACGAAATTGCCGCCGATGAAGCCGGCGCCGCCGGTAACCAGCCAGGTTTTCATGGACACCCCGACGCTCAGAACGGGATGTCGTCGTCGGGGAAGCCTTCCTCGACCGGCGCCTTCTGCTGCGGTGCGCGGCCGGGTTGGGCGCCGCCGCCCCGCTGGCTGCTGCCGTAGCCGCGCTCGCCACCGGCGGCGCGCTCGCTGCGTTCGCCGCCGCCGCCGAGCATCTGCATCTCGTCGGCGATGATCTCGGTGATGTAGCGGTCCTGGCCGTCCTGGCCGGTGAACTTGTCGTAGCGGATCGAGCCCTCGATGTAGACCTGGCGCCCCTTCTTCAGGTACTCGCCGGCGATCTCGCCGAGCTTGCCGAACAGCTTGACCCGGTGCCACTCGGTGCGCTCCTGGGTGTTGCCGTCGCGGTCCTTGCGCACGCTGGTGGTGGCCAGGCGCAGCGTGGTCACCGCCATGCCGCTCTGGGTGTACTTCACCTCCGGGTCGTCGCCCAGGTTGCCGACCAGGATCACCTTGTTGATGCCACGCGCCATGGAATTTTCCTTGCTGTCAGGCGGCGGGTCGCCGCCGCGAAAGCCTAAGTATAAACACCCTGCCCGGCCCCTCCGCCGATCGCGGGTCCGGGGGTAGGAAAACCGCTCGCGACCGGGTCCCGCCCCTCAAGCCCCCTCCTCGACTGCTGCCGCAGGCCCGTTCAGCCGCGCCAGCAGCGGCCAGCTCGCCAGCACGACCAGCGCCATCAGCACGAACATGCCGTCGCGACCGAACTCGCCCAAGGCCCAGCCGCCGAGCACGCCGCCGGCAAAGGCGCCAAGGAACTGCGCGGTGGAGTAGGCACCGAGCGCGGTGCCACGCAGCTCGGCCGGCGCCAGCCGCGAGGTCAGCGTGGGCAGGCTGGCTTCGAGCAGGTTGAAGGCGGTGAAGAAGACGAAGGCCACCGCGCCCAGCAGCCACAGGTCGCGCCCGGCCAGCGCGAACAGCGCCAGCGCCGCCCCCAGCACCGGCACCACTGCCAGGATCAGCCGCAGCGGCGCGCGTGCGCCGCCGCGCGAAAGCAGGGCGCCCATCGCCAGCGCCGAGGCCAGCAGAACCGGCAGGTAGAGCTTCCAGTGCTCGCCCACGGCCAGGCCGATGTCGTCCAGCAGCAGCAAGGGCAGGCCGACGAAACTGGCCGTGAGCGCCGCATGCAGCACGAATACGGCGATCTGCATGGCGCGCAGCGCGGGATCGGCCAGCACCAACCGCAACGCGCCGCGCGGCCCCGGCGCCGCCTGCAGGCGCGGCGCCGGCGGCACCACGGTCCACAACAGGAACAGCGAGCCCAGCGCCAGCCCGGTCATCAGCCCGAACAGCCCGGCCAACCCGCCCAGCGCGAACAGCGGCGGCCCCAGCACCAGCGCCAGCAGGAAGGCGCCGCCGATGCTCACGCCGATCAGGCCCATCACCTTGCCGCGCTGGTCGGGTCGCGTGAGGTCGGCCGCCAGCGCCAGGCCGGCACCGGCGACGGCGCCCGCGCCTTGCAGCGCGCGCCCGAGGATGATGCCGTGGATGGAGTCGGCCTGTGCGGCGACCACGCTGCCCAACGCGAACGCCAGCAGCCCCAGGGTGATCGCCGGCTTGCGGCCGATGCGGTCGCTCAGCCAGCCCAGCGGCACCTGGCACAGCGCCTGGCCGATGCCGTACACGCCCAGCGCCAGGCCGATCAGCAGCGGCGTCGCCCCGGGCAGGTCGCGCGCCGCCAGCGCGAACACCGGCAGCAGCAGGAACAGCCCGAACATGCGCAGCCCGACCACGCTGGCCAGACTCAGGGCGGTGCGCCATTCCAGGGCGTTGAGGCGTTCCAAGGCAGGCAGCGGGGCAAGGGAAGAGGCGCGATTATACGGAGACGACACACCGGCACCGCTTGCGCGGGATCAAGGCGCCGCCGGATCGAGCGCGATGGGGCGGCAGCCGCGGGCGCCCCCGTATAATCCGCCGGTTGCCGAGCACGAGCCACGATGGACACGCACACGCCCCGCCCCGCCGCCGCTCTTCCCGAGATCCAGCACCTGGTCGCCGACGAGATGGCGGCGGTCGATGCGCTGATCCGCGCGCGGCTGGCCTCGGACGTGGTGCTGATCAACCAGATCGCCGAGCACATCGTCGCCGCCGGCGGCAAGCGGCTGCGGCCGATGCTGGTGGTGCTGGCGGCGCGCGCGCTCGGCCATGCCGGCCGCGACCATCACCAGCTCGCGGCGGTGATCGAGTTCATCCACACCGCCACCCTGCTGCACGACGACGTGGTCGACGAGTCCGACCTGCGGCGCGGCCGCCGCACCGCCAATGCGCTGTGGGGCAACGCGCCGAGCGTGCTGGTCGGCGATTTCCTCTACTCGCGCAGCTTCCAGCTCATGGTCGAGCTCGACCGCATGACGGTGATGCGCGTGCTGGCCGACACCACCAACGCCATCGCCGAGGGCGAGGTGCTGCAACTGCTGCACGTGCACAACCCGGACACCGACGAGGCCGCCTACCTGCGCGTGATCGAGCGCAAGACCGCGGTGCTGTTCGCCGCCGCCACCCGCCTCGGCGCGCTGCTCGGCGGCGCCGGCGACGATGTGCAGCAGCGCCTGCACGACTACGGCATGAACCTGGGGCTCGCCTTCCAGATCGCCGACGACGTGCTCGACTACACCGCCGACGCCGACGCGCTCGGCAAGAACCTCGGCGACGACCTGGCCGAGGGCAAGGCCACCCTGCCGCTGATCCACGCCCTTGCCCACAGCGACGAGGCCACCCGCGGCCGCCTGCGCGCCGCCATCGAGCAGGGCGACACCACGGCGATGCCCGAGGTGCTGCGCGCCATCGAGACCACCGGCGGCATCGGCTACAGCCGCCAGCGCGCCCTGGCTTACGCCCGCGCCGCCGAAGCCGCGCTCGAAGGCCTGCCCGAAAGCGACTGGCTGGCCGCCCTGCGCGGCCTGGCCCGCTACGCGGTCGAGCGCGACCACTGAGGCCGCTTGCCGGCAAGCGCCGCCGCTACCGCGCGGTGAAGGCCTCGGCGAAGAAATCGTGCAGCATCCGGTAGGCACGCTGCGCCGATGGTGCGTGATAACGGCAGTTGCTGGCCGGGTCGTCGCCCGCATCGGCCTCGGCGAAGCAGTGCACCGCACCGCCGAAATTGACGAACTGCCAGTCGGCGCCGGCCTCGCGCATCTCGCGCTCGAAGCCGACGATGTGCTCGTGGGTCACCGCGCGATCGTCGGCGCCGTTGAGCACCAGCACCCGTGCCCGCAGCGTATCGGCCCGCGCCGGCGCCTGCGTGATCAGGCCGCCGTGCAGGCTGACCACCCCGGCGAGATCGGCCCCGGCGCGCGCCAGCTCCAGCGCCACCGTGCCGCCGAAGCAGAAGCCGAATGCACCCAGTCGCGACACATCCAGCGGCGCCTTCCCCGCCTGCGCCTGGAGCGCCGCCAGCGCGGCCGCGGCGCGGCGGCGCATCAGGGCGGCATCGCCACGCACCGCGCCCGCGGCCCGGCCCGCCTCCTGCGCGTTGGCCGGGCGCACGCCCTTGCCGTACATGTCCGCCACCAGCACCACGTAGCGGTCGCCGGCGACGGCCTTGGCTTTCTCCACCGCCGAGTCGGTGACGCCCATCCAGTTGGGCACCATCACCAGCCCCGGCCGCGGCGCGGCGGAGGCATCGTCGTAGACCAGAAAGCCGCTGAAGCTGGTGTCGCCATCGGTCCACTCGACCGGTTCGGCCCTGGGCGCGGCCGCCAGCGGCGCGGCAGCGAGGGCAAGCAGCAGGGCGAGCATGATGCGCATGGCAGTCTCCCGGTTTCGAGTCTGGCCACGAGTGTACGCCGGCGGATCGCCCGGCCGACGCGCCCGGGGTGGCAATGAGCGCGCCGGTGGAAGCGGACACCGCGACCGCCGCGCCCCTCCCTCAATGGATGCCGAGGCCGGGAATCGCGCAGATCGCGTCGGGATCGAAGCCGCAGACCTGGGCGAAGTGGCGGCCACGTTCGGCGTAATCGCGGTAGCGGGGAAAGCTCGGCGCCCCCGGCGACAGCAGCAGCACGCCCTGGTGATCGAGCGCCCGGCGCGCCAGCTCGACGGCTTCGTCGAGTTCCAAGGCCTCGGCGATCTGGAAGCGGCCGTTGTTGGCCAGCGGCCGCAGCCGCTCGGCGATGCGCGGGCCGTTCTGGCCCAGCGTCACCACCATGCGCGGTGGGTCGTGGGCGATGCGGTCGGCGAACACGCCCCAGTCCAGGCCGCGGTCGTAGCCGCCGACCAGGATGGCGACCGGCCTGCCCTTGAAGCAGTCCATCGCGGCCAGGCTGGCGTAGGGCGTGGTGCTGATCGAGTCGTTGACGAACTCGATGCCGCCGCGCGCGCCCAGCGACTGCAACCGGTGCGGCAGCGGCACGAAACTGGCCGCCTGCGGCGCCAGCGCGGCCGCATCCAGCCCCATCGCCTCGATCGCCGCCAGCGCGGCGCACAGGTTGATGCGGTTGTGCCGCCCGGGCAGCGGCAGATGGCGGGTGTTGAGCACCACCTCGCCGCCGCGGTAGATCACATGCTCGCGCAGGTGCCAGCCGGTCGGCGTGTTGAACCAGTGCACCTGCGCACCCGGCAGCGACAAGTGCGCCAGCCGCGGGTCGGTGGCGTTGAGCACCACGTGTTTGGGTTTGGCACGGGTCACCAGCGCCAGCTTGTCGTCGATGTAGCGCTGTTCGGTGCCGTGCCAGTCCAGATGCTCGGGGAACAGGTTGAGCACCACCGCCACCTCGGGCGCGACCGCATCGCCGGTCTGGTAACTGGACAGCTCGATCGCCCAGTACTCCGGCGGCGGCACCGGATCGAGCAGCTCCAGCAGCGGCAGGCCGATGTTGCCGGCCAGCGCGGTGCGGTGGCCGCCGGCGCGCAGCAGGTGGGCGACCAGCGCGGTGGTGGTGCTCTTGCCCTTGGTGCCGGTGACACAGATCGTGCGCGCGTCGGCGCCATGCTCGCCGAACCACAGCGCGGTGCCGCCGATGAAGCGCGCGCCCAGCATCGCCGCGTCGGCGGCGGGCGAGGTGTAGGGGCTGATGCCGGGCGATTTGATGACGAACTCGAAGGCGGCCAGCTTGTCGGCGCTGACTTGGGTGTCGATGGTCAGCGCCGGGTCGTCGAGCGCCAGCGCCTCGCCGGCTTCGTCGCGTCCGCAGAACAGGGTCAGCGGCTGGCGCGGCAGACGCCAGCGCAAGGCCGCCAGGGCCGCCCGGCCCTCGCGGCCGTAGCCCCACAACGCGACGCGACGCCCCTCAAGCTCCGAGATGCGCACGGATCCTGCCCCAAAGATCCCCGGGAATCCGGTGAGTGTCCGATGCCGGCAGCAGGCTTGCCAAGTCGAGCCCGTCACCGGCTCGCGGGTGGACGGCCAATTGCGGAGCGATCTCGCGGGCGAAGCGGGCCACCAGCGCATCCTCGCGCCAGGCCGGCGACTGCGCCAGCGTCATGAAGGCGGCACGCGACTCCCTGCCCTCGCCCACGCACTCGAACGGCTTGTGGTCGCGGTACTCGATCAGCGCGTCGAAGGCCGGGGCCAGCGCCGGCTCGTCGAGCAGGTTGCGCCCGAAGATGGCCACCAGCCGCGGTTTGGGCATGAACGGCGCCAGCGCCAGGAACACGAAGTGGCACTTCGGGCACTGCCCGCACCAGCGGCTGGCCGGGCGCTCGCCGAGGATGTGGAAGTTGCGGTTGCAACTGGAAAAATGCGCGTCGTAGCGGTCGAGCCGGGCGAAGGCGCGCGCCACCGCCAGCTCCGACCACGGCCGCAGCAGCGAGTAGTAATGCAGGCCGCCGGCGACATGGCGCTCGACGTATTCGCCGAAGGCGCGCTCGAAGTCCCAGCCTTTCGACCATTGGTGGTTCACCTCGCCGGTGCCCGGAATCAGGCTGCCGTAGCTGGCCGAGCGCTCGTTGGAGAACACCACCTGGTCGTGCCCGTGCAGCAGCGCGGCCAGCACCAGGATCGCCGAATTCACCGCGGTCACCGGGATGTGGCCGTTGTACGCGCCCTGCCGGTTGTACTCGAACAGCTCCGGGGCGAGCTGGCGGCCGATGTTGAGCGTCGGCAGACCGGTGCGTTCCGCACAGGCGCGGATCAATTGCGAACTGCCGATCCAGGCCACGGTCTGGTCGACGCCGGCGGCGCGCAGCGCCTCGATGCTGACCAGCGAGTCCTTGCCGCCGCCGATCGCGACGAGCGCACGCGCACCGCGACCTCCGGCTCGAGCTCCCTCCCCCTCAGGGGGAGGGCCGGGGTGGGGGTGGTGTTCGCCGGGCGTCTCGGCTTCAACACCCTCCCCACCCAAGCCTCCCCTTGCAGGGGAGGGCTTTTGCGCACCGGCATCGGAGGCCGGAAAGCGGATCTTTCCGCGCAGGCTCAGCCCGTTGCGGTAGGCGAATTCGCCCAGTCCGTTCTCGTAGATCGCGGTCAGCAGCGCTGCGGTGTCGGCGTCGATGGCATGGGATTCGACGCGGATCTCCGCCGGCACCGCCGCCTTGTAGTAACTGACGCCGGCGATCAGATGCAGCAGCCGCAGTGCGCGCTCGACCGCCGCGCGGCGGACGGCGTCGAGCGCGAACGGCGCACCGGGGATCGTGATGCGCTCGACCAGCTCGGGGCCGTCGTCGAAGGCGTACACCAGGGTCGCCTCGCCGGTACCGGCATCGAAGCCGCAGCGCACGAAGCGGAACGCGGCGATCGCGTCGCGTTCGAATTTCCACTCAGACATCCAGCACGTCCTCCTGCGGCAGCGCGCGCAGGTTGTAGGTGTTGGCCATGGCCGCGCCGTAGGCGCCGGCGTGGCCGACCAGCAGCACGTCGCCCTCGGCGGTGGCGTCCGGCAACGGGCGGCGGCGGCCGAGCACGTCGCCACTCTCGCAGATCGGGCCGACCACGTCGGCGGGCGTGCCCGGCGCGTCGCCGAGCCGGGTGAGGTTGACGATCTCGTGGAACGCGCCGTACATCGCCGGTCGCATCAGCGCGTTCATGCCGGCGTCGGCGCCGACCCGGCGCACACCGGCCTTCTCGACCACCTGCGTCACCGTCAACAGCAGGGCGCCGGCCTCGGCCACCAGATAACGGCCCGGCTCGATCCACAGTGCGTACTGCGGACAGGCGGCTTTCACCTCGGCCAGCATCGCGGCGTAGGCGCGCAGGTCGAACGGATCGGCCTCCGGGTCGTAGGCCACGCCCAGGCCGCCGCCGACGTCGATCCACGCCACCGTGCCGATGCTCTCGGCGATGGCGACCAGGCGGCCGTAGACCTCGCGCCAGTGGGCCGGGTCATGGATGCCGCTGCCGATGTGCGCGTGCAGGCCGACGATGCGCACGCCGAGCGCGCGCGCGGCGTCGAGAAAATCGGGCAGGCCGTCCAGGGCCAGGCCGAACTTGGCCTCCTTGCCGCCGGTGCGGACCTTTTCGTGGTGGCCGCTGCCGAAGCCGGGATCCAGCCGCAGCATCAGCTCCCGGCCGCGGAACAGCGCCGGCCATTGCCGCAGCACGACGGCGTTGTCGACGGTGACGTGCACGCCGCGCGCCAGCGCCAGCGCGTAGTCGGCACGCGGCGCGAAGCTCGGGGTGAACAGCACCCGGTCCGGGTCGATCTCCGGCACGGCCGTGAACACGCGCTCCAGCTCGCCGGCCGACACGCATTCCAGGCCGAAGCCCTCCTCGACCAGCGCACGCAGGATGGCCGGGTGCGGGTTGGCCTTGATCGCGTAGAACCGGCGGTCCACCGCCGCCACCCCGGCCAGCTCGCGGGCGCGCTCGCGCACGGTCGGCAGGTGGTAGAGATAGCGCGGCGTGCCGGCGGCGGCGCGGGCCAGCACCTGGTCGCGGCGGCGCTCCCACCACAACGGCCCGCGCGGGGCGCGCGGCGCGTCGAGCCGGTTCCAGCCCGGGCCGAACACCTGCGTCTCGTTGACCGGCATCGCGCCCGAGCCGATCAGCAGCTCGTGCAGGCGCGGCAGCAGGCCTTCGGCCAGCCCCTCGTCGACGACGAAGGTCAGGTTGAGGTCGTTGGAGCTTTGCGAGATCAGGTGCACGCGCTCGCGGCCGAACTCGGCCAGCACGTCGGACAGGCGATGCAGCAGCGAGCGCATGCCGCGCCCGACCAGGGTCACCGCCGCGCACGGCGCGATCACCTTGACCCGGCATACCTCGGCCAGGTCGGCGCACAAGGCGTCGAGCACGTTGGAATTGACCAGGTTGTCGCTGGGGTCGAGCGAGACGGTGACGTTGGCCTCGGACGAACCGATCAGGTCGATCGACAGGCCGTGGCGCTTGAACTTCTCGAATACGTCGGCGAGGAAGCCCACCTGCTGCCACATGCCGATGGTCTCCATCGACACCAGCACGATGCCGCGGCGCGAACTGATCGCCTTGACGCCCGGCACGGTGGCGGCGCCGTCGCCGATCACCGTGCCCGGGAAGTCCGGCCGCCCGGTGTCGCGGATCCACAACGGCACGCCGGCCTCGCGGCAGGGATGGATGCAACGCGGGTGCAGCACCTTGGCGCCGGTGGTGGCGATCTCCTGCGCCTCCTCATAGTCCAGCCGCGACAACAGGCGCGCGTCGGGCACCTGGCGCGGGTTGGCGCTGAACATGCCCGGCACGTCGGTCCAGATCTCCACCCGGCGCGCTTTCAGCAGGGCACCGAGGTAGGCCGCCGAGGTGTCCGAGCCGCCGCGGCCGAGGATCGCCGTGCCGCCGTCGGCGGCACGGGCGATGAAGCCCTGGGTGAGCAGCAACCGGCCGCGTTCGGCGAGGCGCTGCGGCAGTCCGGCGTCGCCTTCGTAGTCGCAGGAGGCCGACAGATGGCGCGACCAGTCGTTCTGGTTGGGCAGCGGCACCGCGCGCAGGACATCACGCGCGTCCAGCCAGTCCAGATCGACACCCTGGCTGCGCAGGTAGGCGACGCCGAGCGTGGACGAGAGCAGTTCGCCCTGCGCCATCACCTCGGCCTGCCAGCCCAGCGCGCCGCCCGGGCGACGCGGGTCGGCGGCGAGCGCGCGCAGCGCATCGAAGCGTGCGCCGAGCACGGCGTCGGCATCGACCTCCAGCTCGCCGGCGAAGGCGCGGTGGCGGGCCACGATGGCCTCCAGGCGCCGCGCCACCTCAGCCGCATCGGCATGTTCGTCGCAGACCGCCTGCAACTCGTTGGTGATGCCCGACAGCGCCGAGACCACCACCAGGACGTGCGCGCCTTCCTCCTCGGCGCGTTTTCGCATCAGCCGGCCGATCGTGTCCCAGCGGGCGCGACGGCTCACGCTGGTGCCTCCGAACTTGAGGACGATCCATCCCGGCGAGGTCGCGCCGGGGGCGGGCTGGGCGGTGCTCATGCATCTCCTTGCTGGGGCCGTTGCGGTCGGCAACCGGCCGCGCGGGCGCGCGGCGGCCCGCGATTATCCGTGATTCGGCCGGCGGCTGCCGCTGCCGGCCGCGGTCCGCACGCGGTGACCGGTGCGATCAGGGCGCCCGGTACACCGGCCGGCCGTCCACCCAGGTCGAGCGCACCGCGTTGCGCGGCAGGTCCGTCGCCGGCAGCTCGAACGGGTCGGCGTCGAGGATCACGAAGTCGGCACGCTTGCCCGGCGCCAGCGTGCCCAGCGTCTGCTCGTCGAACGACGCATGCGCGGCAGCGGCGGTGAAGCCGTGCAAGGCCTCGGCGAAGCCGAGCTTCTGGTCCGGCAGCCAGCCGCCCGGCGGGCGGCCTTCGAGGTCCTGGCGCGTCACCGCGGCGTACAGCCCCAGGCGCGGATCGACCGACTCGACCGGAAAGTCCGAGCCGAACGGCATCCGCACGCCGGCATCGAGGAAGCGCCGCCAGGCATAGGCCCCGGCCAGCCGTTGCGGGCCGAGCCGGTCGCCGGCCCAGGGCATGTCGGAGGTGGCGTGGGTAGGCTGCATCGAGGCCAGCACGCCGAGTGCGGCGAAGCGCGGGATGTCCTCGACCGCGACCACCTGCGCATGCTCGATGCGCCAGCGGTGGTCGGTGCTCGCCCGCTCGCCGAGCAGCTTCTGGTAGAGATCGAGCACGAGCCGGTTGCCGCGGTCGCCGATGGCATGGGTGGCGACCTGCACGCCGCAGTCGCGGGCCTTGCGCATCGCCGCCTCGAGCGCCTCGGGCGCAGTCACCAGCAGGCCGCGGTGGCCGTGCTCGTCGTGGTAGTCGGCCAGCAGCGCGGCGCCGCGCGAGCCCAGCGCGCCATCGGCGTAGAGCTTGACGCCGCGCATCCGCAGGCGGCCGGACGGGTGCGCGAGCGGACCGAAGGCGCACAGTGCGGTCAGCGCGTGGCTGTCGCCGTCGGCATAGGCGTTGACCCGCAGGGTGAGCCGGCCACTGTCGGCGAAGCGCCGGTACAGGGCCAGATCGGCCAGTGACACGCCCATGTCGTGCACGCCGGTCAAACCGTACTTCGCGCTCTCGGCCAGCGCGCGTTCGAAGGCTTCCTCGCGGAAGGCGTCGTCGGGCGGCGGGATCACCGCCTCGATCAAGGCCATCGCCGCATCGACGAACACCCCGGTGGCCTGCCCGTTCTCGCGCAGGATGCGGCCGCCGTCGACCTGCCAGTCGCCGGAGAAATCGCGCCCGGCGGCGCGCAGCGCGGCCGAGTTGCCCCAGCCGGCGTGGCCATCGACGCGCTCCAGCCACACCGGGCGCTCGGGGAAGGCGGCGTCGAGATCGGCCGCAGTCGGGAACGCCTTGTCCGGCCAGCGGTTCTGGTCCCAGCCGCGGCCGAGCAGCCAGGCGCCCTTCGGCAGTTCGGCCTCGAAGGCCTTGAGCCGGGCGAGGATCTCGGCCTTGCTGTCGGCACCGGCCAGGTCGGCGCGCATCAGCGCGTAGCCCAGACCCATCAGGTGCGCGTGGGCGTCGATCAGGCCGGGAATCACCGTGCGGCCCGCCGCGTCGATGCGCTCGGCCCCGGGATAGCGGGCCAGCAGCTCGCGCACGCCGCCGGTAGCAAGGATGCGCCCCTCGCCATCCCAGGCCATCGCTTCCACGGGGGCGGCGCCGGGCTCGCCGGTATGGATGCGGGCGGCGGTGAGCACGGTCACCTCGGCCGCCACGGCCGGCAGCGACAGGGCGAGAGCGAAGACGAAGGCAAGGGCGAGTCGACGCATGGGGGCCTCCCGGGGATCGCCGCCGACTATGCCCAAGGCATCCTGCGCGCTCAATCCTCGCGGGCCGTCGGCAGCGCCGAGGCGGTGGCCGCAGCGAGCGCCAGCAGCGACTGCCAGACCGCTTCGCGCGCATCCATCAGCGCCATGCCGGCCATCCGCACCTCGCGCTCGCTCCGCAGGCGTTCGTCATAGGGGGCACTGCCCTGCGCATGCAGTCGCGCGGCCAGCGCCGCACGCAGCTCGGCATGGCGCGCGCGCTCGCGGGTGGCCCGCAGCCGCTGCTCGTCCAGCGCCAGTCGCGCCAGTGCCCGCTCGACCTCGCGCGCCACCCCGCGTTCGGCCAGCGCCTGCTCCGCCTGTGCAGCGCGTGCCCGGGCGGCCGCCGACGCCCGTCGTGCCTGTCCGCGATCGAACAGCGGCAACGCGATCCGCAGCTCGGGGCCGAATGCGTCCTGCTGCCGGCGCAGACCGAGATCGATGGCGTCGATGCCGCCGGACCGGTCGCTGCGTCGCAACGCCACCCCGGTACGCTCGCGTTCGGCCTCGGCGGCGCGCAGCTCCGGTCGCCGCGAACGCGCCAGCGCGTGCAGGGCTTCGGCATCGATGGCCTGCAGCGGCGGCTCGGGCAGCCGCGCCGGCAGCTGCAGGCCGCCGGCGCCGGCCAGGCCGAGGGCTTCCGCCAGGCGGCTGCGTTCGCGCACCAGCGCAGCGCGGGCGGCGGCGAGGCGGTCCTCGGCTTCGGCCCGCTCCATGGCGACGCGCAGACGCGCCTCCAGGCCGACCGCGCCGGCACCGGCCTGGGCCTCCGACAAGGCATGCAGCTGCTCGGCCAGGGCCAGATCCTCGGCCAGCAGCGCGGCACGCTCGCCCTGGGCCACGCTCGCCACCCATGCGTCCTCGGCTTCCCGCGCCAGCGCCAGCAGCGCGGCGACCGTCTCCGCCTCGGCCCGCCGCAGCGCGGCCTCGGCCTCGGCGATGCGCTGCGGCCGGTCGAGCAGCGCGAACAACGACTGCATCAGTCCGTATTCGAGCATCCAGCCGCCGCCCTCGCGGCGCAACGCCATGGCCGAAGCCATCGGGTCCGGCGCCAGCCCGGCCTGCCAGCGCATCGCCGCCGCGCCGTCCAGTTCCGCCAGCACGGCATGCACGCGCGGATGGTGGCGCAAGGCGAACGCCACCGCATCGCGCGCGTCGGACAGCGCACCCGGCGGCGGCGGCTCGCCCGCCTCGCCGGCCGGCAGCGCAGCGTCGGTCCCGATCGCGTGCAGCGCCGACGCGATGTCGTCGTGGTGTACTCGCGGCGCGGCTGCACAAGCGGCCAGCGCCAGACAGGCGAGCAGGAGGAGACGACGGCTCATCGCGCACCTCCGTCCTGCACAGCGGCGGCGCTCCGCAGCTCGCGCCCCAGCCACAGCCGGTACACCGCCGGGATCACCAGCAGCGACAGCAGCGGCGCGCTCAGCATGCCGCCGAGCATCGGCGCGGCGATGCGCTGCATGGTCGCCGCCCCGGCGCCTTCGGCCAGCATGATGGGTATCAGGCCGGCGACGATGGTGATCACCGTCATCGCCTTGGGGCGGATGCGCCGCAGTGCGCCTTCGGTGAGGGCCTGCACCAGGGCGGCGTCCGAGACCAGCGCGCCGGCCGCGCGCGCGCGGCGCACGGCGCCGTCGAGGTAGATCAGCATCACCACGCCGAACTCGGCGGCCACGCCGGCCAGGGCGATGAAGCCCACCGCCACCGCCACCGACCAGGCGTAGCCCAGCGCCCACAGCAGCCAGACGCCGCCGACCACCGACAGCGGCAGGGTCAGCATGACGATGCCGGCTTCGGCGCCGCGACCGAAGGCGAGGTAGAGCAGGACGAACACCAGCCCGAGGGTCAGCGGCACGGCGATCCACAACCGCGCCGCCGCGCGCTCCATGTAGACGCGGGTGCCGGCCCAGCTCCAGCTGTAGCCGGGCGGCAGCGGCACTTCCGCCAGCGCGCGCTCGGCGCGGGCGATCCAGCCGCCCATGTCGGGGTCGTCGAGGTCGAGGAACACGAACGTGGCCGGGCGGGCGTCCTCGCTGCGGATCATCGGCGGACCATCGGCGATGCGCACCGCGGCCACTGCACCGAGCGGCACATGGCTGCCGACCGGCGTCACCAGCGGCAGCGCCGCCAGCGCCTCCGGCGTATCGCGCCAGTCCGGCGCCAACCGCAGCACCACCGGGTAGCGCTCGCGCCCGGCCAGCAGGCGGGCGACCGGTTCGCCGCCGATCGCGACGGCGATCAGCGTCTGCATCGCGGCCATGTCCAGCCCATGCCGGGCCAGCGCCTCGCGGTCGGGCACGATCTCGACGTAGCGCGCGCCGGCAACCCGCTCGGCGAAGGCCGAGCGGGTTCCGGGCACCGCCTGCAGCGCGGCGGCCAGCCGCGCGGCGACGCGCGACAGTTCGGCCACGTCCGGTCCGTTCACCTGCAGACCGAGCGGCGTGCGCAGGCCGCTGACCTGCATGTTGATGCGGTTGAGGATCGGCGGCACCCAGGCATTGGTCAGGCCGGGCACCTGCACCCGCGCGTCCAGCTCACGCAGCAGGTCGGCGCGGGTCAGGCCGGGACGCCATTCGCGCTCGGGACGGAAAGTGATCACCGTCTCGATCATCGTCAGTGGCGCCGGGTCGGTGGCGGTGTCGGCGCGGCCCGCCTTGCCGAAGACGGTGTCGACCTCGGGCACGGTCTTGATCAGGCGGTTGGTCCGCTGCAGCAGCGCCTGCGCCTCGGCCGGCGACAGGCCGGGCAGCGTGGTCGGCATGTACAGCAGGTCGCCCTCCTCCAGTTCGGGCATGAACTCGCTGCCCAGCCGGCCGGCCGGCCACAGCGTCAGCGCCACCAGCGCCGCCGCCGCGGCCAGGACCAGCCGCGGGCGCTGCAGTGCGAGCGCGAGCAGCGGCCGATAGCCGGCCATCAGCCAGCGCGACAGGCGATGCTCGCCCTCGTCGACGAAGCGACCGCGCACGGCATAGCCCATCAGCACCGGCACCAGCGTCACCGACAGGCCGGCCGTCACTGCCATCGCCCAGGTCTTGGTCCAGGCCAGAGGCGCGAACATCCGACCCTCCTGCGCCTCCAGCATGAACACCGGCAGGAAGGACAGCGCCATCACCAGCAGCGAGAAGAACAGCGCCGGCCCGACCTCGGCCGCGCTCTCGCCGATCAGCCGCCAGTGGGTCGTGCCGCGCGGCGGCGCGCCGTGCACGCGCGCCCACTCGCCCAGCCGCTTGTGGGCGTTCTCGATCATCACCACCGCCGCGTCCACCATCGCGCCGATGGCGATGGCGATGCCGCCCAGCGACATGATGTTGGCGGTGATGCCCTGCCAGCGCATGATCGCCAGCGCCACCAGCACGCCCAGCGGCAGCGCGATCGCGGTCACCAGCGACGAGCGCAGGTGCCACAGGAACAACGCGCACACCGCCAGCACCATCAGCATCTCCTCGACCAGCCGCATCGAGAGGTTCTCGACGGCGCGATCGATCAGCGCCGAGCGGTCGTACACGGTGACGATCTCGACGCCCTCCGGCAGCCCGGGCGCCAGCGCGGCCAGGCGCGCCTTGACCGCGGCGATGACGGCGCGCGCATTGCCACCGTCGCGCATCACCACGATGCCGCCGACCACCTCGCCTTCGCCGTCCAGCTCGGCGATGCCGCGCCGCGCGGCCGGACCCTCGCGCAGCTCGGCGACGTCGCGCAGCAGCAGCGCGCGGCCATCGCGGACCACGCCCAGCGGCGCCGCGCCCAGATCGGCGAGCGAACGCAGATAGCCGATGCCGCGCACCACATACTCGGCTTCGGCCATCTCCAGCAGCGAGCCGCCGCTCTCGGCATTGGCCGCGCGCACCGCCGCCAGCACCTGCTCGAAGCCGAGCCCGTAGGCCTGCAGGCGACGCGGGTCGACGCGCGCCTCGTACTGACGCACGAAGCCGCCGACCGCAGCCACCTCGGCCACCCCCGGCAGACGCTGCAGCTCGAAGCGCAGGAACCAGTCCTGCAACGCGCGCAGATCGGCCAGATCGTGCCGACCGCTGCGGTCGACCAGCGCGTACTGGTAGACCCAGCCGACGCCGGTGGCATCCGGCCCGAGCTGCGGCTCGACGCCGCCCGGCAGTTCGCCGCGCACCTGCGAGAGGTATTCGAGCACCCGCGAGCGTGCCCAGTACGGATCGGTGCCGTCCTCGAACAGCACGTAGACGAACGAATCGCCGAACATCGAAAAGCCGCGCACCGCGCGCGCGCCGGGCACCGCCAGCATGCGGGTGGCGACCGGATAGGTGAGCTGGTCCTCGACGATCTGGGGCGCCTGTCCTGGCCAGGAGGTGCGCACGATCACCTGGGTGTCGGACAGGTCCGGGATCGCGTCCAGCGGCAACGTGCGCACCGAAGCCAGCGCGAACAGGGTCAGCAGCAGCGTCGCCAGCAGCACCAGTGCGCGGTGCGCCAGCGACCAGTGGATCAGCCGGGCGATCACGGCCGCCGCTCCCGGTGCGGATGGCCGTGATGCGCCTGGTCGTCATCCGCGCCGTCGTGCCGGTCGTGACCATCGTCGCCGTGGTCGTGGTCGCCCTGCGGACCGTCATCGGCCTCCGGCACGGCCATCCGCATCCATCCCGACTGCAGCTGCGCCTCGGCGTCGAGCAGGAACTGGCCGGAGAGCACGATCTCGTCCTCGCGCCGCAGCCCCGCGCGGATCTCGATCCAGCCGTCGTGGATCGCGCCGATCGACACCGCGACCGGGCGGAAGCGGCCGTCGGCGTCGAGCCGCACCACGCGGTCGCCGTCGGCGCTGCGGATCACCGCCGCGGCCGGCACCGCCACCTCGGCCAGGTGCATCGCGCCCTCGATCTCGGCGTCCAGCCACGCCCCGAGCGGCAGCAGCCCGTCCGGATCGCGGAGCGGGAAACGCAGCGCCAGCGTCTGCGTCACCGGATCCACCGCCGGTGCGAGGTAGCTGGCCTCTGCCTCCCAATGGCGGCCGGACAGGCCGGGCAGCGTGAAGCGCGCACGTACCCGCTCGCCCAGCTGCAGGCGCTGTGCCGGGAACAGCATCGCCTCGATCCACAGCGCCTGCCGCGGCGCGAGTTCGATCACGGTCGCGCCGGCCGGCACCGCCTCGCCCTCGCGCACCGGCAGCCGCGACACCACGCCGGCGACCGGTGCGCGCAGCGGCAGGCGCCGCCGCGGCTGGCCGGCGGCTAGCACGGCATCGATGTCGCGTGCAGCGATCCCCAGCCGCGACAGCCGTTCGCGCCCCGCGCTCGCGGCCTCGCCGCCGAGCAGCAGTTCGTTCTGCGCCTGCACCAGCTCGGGGGCGTACAGCTCGGCCACCACCGCCCCGGCCTCGACCGGGTCGCCTTCGGCGCGCGGCAGCAGCCGCTCGATCCAGCCGCCACTGCGCGCCGACAGCCGCACCACGCCGCCGGCATCGGGCAGAACCCGCGCGGCGACGCGCAGCCGCGGCGTCATCTCGAGGCGCACCGGATGGCCGGTACGGATGCCCAGGCTCTGCCGCAGCGCCGGGTCCACCGCCACGCCCGCACCGGCTTCGTCGGCGTAGCGGGGCACCAGGTCCATGTCCATGAACGGCGAGCGGCCGGGCGCGTCGAAGTGCACCTCCGGCCGCATCGGGTCGTACCAGTACAGGATGCGGCGCTCGCCGGGCGAGGCCGCGGGCGCGCGCCGCTCCACCAGGTCCATGCCGCAGATCGGGCAGGTTCCCGGCCGGTCGTCGACCACCTGCGGATGCATCGGACAGACGTAGCCCGCGACCGGGGCGGCCACGGCGACCGGATCGCCGACCGCAGCGGGATGCGGCTCATGCGGCGTCCGCCCGCAGGCGGCGAGGATCAGCAGCAGCGCAAGACAGGCACACCAGGCCGGACGCCGCCACGGGCGTGGCGTCCCGGCGCGGAGACGGATTGCGGCGATCATGTCGATACCACCTCGAATACGGCCGAAGGAGCGGGCGCGCGGCCCGGCACGGGGCGGAACTCAGGCGGCGATCGGCGGCCGCAGGTGCGGCGCAGGCGCGGGCCGGGGATGGGACGCGGCGAGGCGTCCGGCCGGGCCGGCGGCGTGCATGGAATGCGTCGCGATCAGACGCAGGTCGGCATGGATCGGCGTCGGCGCCGCGCAGCGCAGCGCGCAGTCGGCATCGCAGTCGGCGAACGGCATGTCGTCGTCGCACGGCATCGGGTTGCCACTCCCGGCCGGCGCCGCGGCCGCGGCATGCGGACAGCAATCCGCCGCCCCCGGCAGCGCACCCGGCCATAGCGCCAGCAGCAGCGCCAACACCAGCAGGCGGGCGACGAGGACGGCGTGGCGCGGAGGGGCGGGGGCCATGCCGCTACTTTAGCGCCGTCGGCGGCGCCGTGGATGACCCAGGTCAAGCGCGGCCGGACCGGGAAGGACCGGAGCGCACACAGGATGCAGGGGCCCGCGGGCCCCTGCGCGCATGGCGAAGGTCGCGCGGTGGAACGACCGTGGGCTCAGTGCACCGGCGTGACATCGACCCGCACGCGGATGCGGTCGCCCGGATGGTAGTCGGTGCGGGTGCGGTAGGTCTGGCCCTGGTAGCGGTAGGTGACGTCGTAGCCCATCACCCGCTCGTCGCGCACGTAGTCGGTGACGGTGCGGCAGCGCTCGGCATAGACCACGCGCTCGTGGGACGGATAGCGAGCGTAGGCGTGGCGGTCGTCGTAACGCTGCGAGTCGCGGGCGATGGCGTGGCCGAGCGCCGCGCCGGCGGCGGTCATGGCGACCTTGCCGCTGCCGCTGCCGAACTGGTTGCCGACCACGCCGCCGACGATGGCGCCGAGCACCGGGCCGGCCGAACTGCGCGGGCGACGATAGTCTTCGTAGACATAACGCTCGCGCACCGGCTCGTCCCAGCACTGCTCGCGGTACACCGGGCGGCTGGACTCGGCGATGATCGGCGCGACGTCGACCACCTTGGCCCAGTCGTAGACAGCGCCGTATTCGTCGTAGTAGTGGCGATCGCGCGGGCCGGCCGCGGCGGTACCGGCGACGGCGGCGATCGCGATGGCAGCGACAGCGAGCACGGAGCGGGAAAGAGAGCGGTTCATGGCGTGGGTCTCCGGGACACCGACCCTTCGGCGTCCTGCGGAAATCACGCTAGGCCGCCGGCGATTAAGTCCGGCTGAACCCGGCGCGGGCATTCAGCCAGGCGACAGTCTGCGCCGCCACCGCGGCGGCCTGCCGACCGAGCAGCGGGCCGACATGGCTGCCGGGCACGCGCAGCAGGTCGGCGCCGATCGCATCGGCGAATCGTGCCGTCAGCGTCGGCGGCACATCCTCGTCGTCGCTGGAGGCGATGGCCAGCACCGGACATGCCGGCGGCGCGACCTCGATGCCCGCGCGCGCGGCATTCAGCACCGCGCCCGACTCGTCGCGCCAGCGGCGGAAGGCGTACAGGCAGGTCGCCTCATCGGCATCGGGCAGCGCCCGCCGCGTGCCGGCCAGCGTGGCTTCGCGTCCCCACGGCACGATGGCCGGATGCGGCGCGCACGCCGGCAGCTCCGCAGCGAACGGCGCCGGCGGCAACGGATTGACCAGCACCAGCGCCGCCGGTGCGACACGCTCGGCCGCCATCAGCGCCAGCAGGCCGCCCAGGCTGGCGCCGACCAGCACGCGCGGCGGCGGCAAGGCGCCGGCCGCGGCGACCGTCTGCGCGAGGTAATCCGGCAGCCGCGTGACCGCCAGGCCGCCGGGCGTCGGCAGCAGATCGGGCGCGGCCGTGCGCCAGCCATGGGCGGCGAACACCCGCTTCCAGACCGTCCACTCCCAGCCGCCGCCGCCGGCGCCGTGGACGAACAGCGCCGACGGCGCGGCCGCCTCAGTCGACAAGCCTGGCGTCCAGGCTCACCGGCACGCCGAGCGCCCGCGAGATCACGCAGTTTCTCTTCGAATCCTCGGCGATGGCGGCGAATGCGTCGGCGCCGATGCCGGGCACTTTCGCGGAAACCTTCAGGTGCACGCCGACGATGCTCGGGCCGGCCGCACCGAGCTCCATCCGCGCCTCGGCCTCGGTCTCGACCCGCTCGGCGACATGACCGGCACGCTCCAGGCTGGCGGCCAGCGCCATGCTGTTGCAACCGGCGTGGGCGGCGGCCAGCAGCTCCTCGGGGTTGGTGCCCACCTCATCGGTGAAGCGGGTGCCGAAGGCGTAGCGCTGGCCGTCGAGCAAGCCGCTCTGGGGGGTGCTCAGGCGCCCCTGCCCCTGTTTCAGCCCGCCCTCCCAGCGGGCGGTGGCACGACGTTGGATCTGCATGGCCTGCCTCCTCCGGTCGATGGGCCTCCCAGTCTACGCCGCGGCGGTTGACCGCGCCGGCCGGGGATGGAAGGCTAGCCGCAGCCGCGCCGGGGAGGCGCGGCCCCGCCATGACCGCCCGCCGAGCGCCATCGCTCGTGGGGCAGCGCTCACCGCGCGGACGACCATGACGGACTCGTCCACCCGTGTCCGGGAGAAGTCCGCTCATGCCCAACTACACCACCTCACAGATCCGCAATGTCGCCTTGGCAGGCCATGCGGGCGCCGGCAAAACCACCCTCTTCGAAGCCCTGCTGCAGGCCGGCGGCACGATCCAGACGGCAGGCACCGTCGAACGCGGCAACACCGTGTCCGACTTCGATCCGATGGAAAAGGCGCGCGGTCATTCGATCAACTCGACCATCGCATCGATCGATCATGGCGGCGTCCACGTCAACCTGATCGACACTCCGGGCTACCCGGACTTCCGCGGCCCGACCCTGTCGGCGCTGGCGGCGGTGGAAACCTGCGCGGTGGTGGTCAACGCCGCGGCCGGCATCGAACACAGCACGCAGCGGCTGATGGATTACGCCAAGGCGCGCCGGCTGTGCCGGCTGCTGGTGGTCAACCGCATCGACGCCGAGGACGCCGACCTCGAGGCGCTGGTCGCGCGGCTGCGCGAGACCTTCGGCCCCGAATGCCTGCCGATCAACCTGCCGGCCAAGGGGCGCAGCAGGGTGGTCGACTGCTTCTTCCGTCCCGACGGCGAGAGCGACTTCGGCACCGTCGCCGAGGCGCACCAGCGGATCATCGACCAGGTGGTCGAGATCAACGAAGAGGTGATGGGCCGCTACCTGGACGAAGGCGAGGCGGGGCTCTCCGGCGATGAGCTGCACGACGCCTTCGAGCAATGCCTGCGCGAAGGCCACCTGGTGCCGATCTGCTTCGTCTCGGCGCGCACCGGCGCCGGCGTGCGCGAGCTGCTCGACCTGATCGAGAAGCTGATGCCCAGCCCGCTGGAAGCCAACCCGCCGCCGTTCGTGAAGGGCAGCGGCGCGAACGCCGAACCAGTGCAGGCGCGACCCGATCCGGACGCCCACGTCATCGCCGACGTGTTCAAGATCGTCAACGACCCCTTCGTCGGCAAGCTCGGCATCTTCCGCATCTACCAGGGCACGGTGCGCCGCGACACCCAGCTGTTCATCGACGACGGCAAGAAGCCGTTCAAGGTCGGCCACCTGTTCAAGCTGCGCGGCAAGGACCACGTCGAGATCGAGGACGCCATCCCCGGCGACATCGCCGCGGTGGCGAAAGTGGAGGAGATCCATTTCGACGCCATCCTCCACGACAGCCACGACGAGGACCACATCCACCTGAAACCGCTGGACTTCCCACAGCCGATGTTCGGGCTGGCAGTGAGCCCGAAGCACAAGGGCCAGGAACAGAAGCTGGCCAATGCGCTGGCGCGGCTGGCGGAGGAGGATCCCTGCTTCCGCGTCGAGCACCACGCCGAGTTGAACGAGACCGTCATCCGCGGCCTCGGCGAGCTGCATCTGCGGGTGATGCTCGAGCGCATGGCCGGGCGCTACGGCGTCGAGGTCGACACCCGGCCGCCGCGCATCGCCTACCGCGAGACCGTCTCGGCCCGCGCCGACGGCCACCACCGGCACAAGAAGCAGACCGGCGGCGCCGGCCAGTTCGGCGAGGTGTTCCTGCGCATCGAGCCGCTGCCGCGCGGCGCCGGCTTCGAGTTCGTCGACGAGGTCAAGGGCGGCACCATCCCGAGCCAGTTCATCCCCGCCGTCGAGAAGGGTGTGCGGCTGGTGCTGGAGACCGGAGCCATCGCCGGCTACCCGCTGCAGGACGTGCGCGTGATCGTCTACGACGGCAAGTCGCATCCGGTCGACTCCAAGGAAGTCGCCTTCATCACCGCCGGAAAGAAGGCCTTCCTCGACGCCATCGCCAAGGCGAGGCCGCTGGTGCTGGAACCGATCGTCAACCTCGACGTGGCGGTGCCCGAACAGCATGTGGGCGACATCACCGGTGGACTGGCCTCGCGACGCGCCCGGATCAACGGCACCGACTCGCTGCGCGGCGGCGAGCTGGTGATCAAGGCGCAGGTGCCGCTGGCCGAGATCGGCGACTACGCCAACGAACTCAAGGCGATCACCGCCGGCCGCGGCCGCTACACCATCGAGTTCAGCCACTACGAACCGGTGCCGCCGAACGTGCAGAAGCAGCTGGTCGAGGCGTACAAGCCCAGGCCGGAAGAGGAGTGATCGGCAAACCGTGCCGGCGGTCACGGCAGCGGTGCCCGGCAGGCTGCACAGTGAAGGCATGAGTGCGCTCTCCGCCATCGCCCTGTCCGGCATCCAGCTGGCCCGGCGCCAGCTGGATGCCGGCGCGCACAACATCGCCAACGCCGCCACCGAAGGCTTCCGCCGTCAGGTCGTGCTGCCGCAGGCGCAGGCCGGCGGCGGCGTCGCCGGCGTGGTGGCGCGCGCGCCGGCCGAGACACCGGGGCTGGCAGTGGAAGACCTGGTCGGCCTGACCCGGGCCCGGCACGGCTTCGAAGCCAACATCAAGTCGCTGGCGGCCGGGCACGCGATGCTCGGCACACTGCTCGACACCTTCGCCTGAACATCGCGGCGATCGCCCGCAGATTGTCCGAATCCGCAACGCACAAGTCCGGAATCCGGATATCCGTGGCGGGCGGCGCGGGCGGATAATGCGCGCCTCCCCCCGCCCTCCCCCGCCATGAAAACCCGCGACCTGATCGACCTGCTCCTGCTCGGCGCGCTCTGGGGCGCGTCGTTCCTGTTCATGCGCCTGGCGGCGCCGGAGTTCGGGCCGATCGCGCTGGTCGAGATGCGGGTCGGGATGGGCGCTCTGTTCCTCGGCGGGCTGGTGCTGCTGGGCTCGGCGCCGCGGCAGCTGCTGGCCGGGCTGCGCGGCCGCTGGCTGCCGCTGACCGTGCTGGCGTTGACCCACATGGTGGTGCCGTTCGCCCTGTTCGCCTATGCCGCGCTCACGATCAACGCCGGCTACGCCGCCATCATCAACGCCACCGCGCCGCTGTGGGCCGGCCTGATCGCCGTGCTGTGGCTGCGCGACCGGCTCGGCTGGGGGCAGGCGCTGGGCCTGCTGGTCGGCTTCGCCGGCGTGGTGGTGCTGGTGTCGGGCAAGCTCTCCGGCGCCGAGGCCCGCGGCGCCGCCGGCCTGGCCTTCGCCGCCTGCACCGGCGCGGCGATCCTCTACGGCTTCGCGGTCAACTACGCCAAGCGCACGGTGGCCGGCGTGCCGCCGCTGCTGATCGCCTTCGCCGCGCTGTCGATCTCCACCCTCATCCTGTTGCCGCCGACGGTCATGACCTGGCCGGCGCGGACGCCCGGCGCGGCCGCCTGGCTGAGCGCGATCGCGCTGGGCGTGGCCTCCACCGGCCTGGCCAACCTCCTGTACTACCGCCTGCTCGAACGCATCGGCCCGGCCCGCGCGATCACCGTGACCTACCTGATCCCGGTGTTCGGCGTGAGCTGGGGTGCGCTGTTCCTGGGCGAGGCGATCACCGCGACGATGCTGCTCGGCGGTGCGGTCGTGCTGCTGGGCGTGGCGCTGGCCAACGGGCTGATCACCCCGGCGCTGCTGCGCCGGCGCGCACCTGCTACCTGACCGACCCGGCCTAGAATGGCGGCATGGACGCGCTCCCGCCCGCCGCCGCCGCCGTGCTGGCCGATGCGATCCTGGTCCTGCACGCGGCCATCGCCGCCTGCGTCGTGCTCGGCCTGCCGCTGTTCCTGCTCGGCGGCTGGCGCGGCTGGCGCTGGGTGCGCAACCTGCCGCTGCGGCTGACCCACCTGCTGCTGATGCTGTACATCGCCGGGCAGGCCTGGCTCGGCCGGCTGTGTCCGCTGACGGTCTGGGAACAGGACCTGCGCCGCCGCGCCGGACAGGCGGCCTACGCGGAATCCTTCGTCGAGCACTGGCTGTCGCGGCTGCTGTTCTTCGAGGCGCCGTGGTGGGTGTTCGTCGCCGCCTACACCGTCGGCCCTGCGAAATTCATCCAAGTGCCGGCAACGTCGTCAGCCACTCGCGCAACGGCGCACCGTGACCGACCTGGCGCCGCCGCCGGGCGCC
>NZ_JACHHX010000013.1 GCF_014202935.1 Rehaibacterium terrae
CAACGACGGTGTGATTTTCCGGGGATTCGCGCAGTCGTCCAAGGGGGGCCAAGCCAAGCCCGCTGCGGAGTTCGTGCATTTTGCAGGGCCGACTAAGTCAGTGATGCGACCCGGGTCGAACCTTCGCCACTCGCCGCACTTGCACCCTCTGCACCTGCCCCGGAGACGTGGCGCGGCCACCTCCGGGACAGGCATGCCTCGCATAGAGTAGAACGCGATCATTCAGATCGCGCTGTCGCCCCGAGAGGCAGGGGCGGCAGGCCAAGCTCCTCAAGGAAGCTGTTGTGCCGTCTCGCCGCAGACTGAGCCTGATCCTGCAGGTCGGCCAGCCGGCGATGCACCAGCCCGAGATCGAGTTCCGGCTCGGCTTCGGCCGTGCTGACGTATCGGGAAATGTTCAGATTGAAGTCGTGCTCCCTCTCAATCTCCTCGAGGCTCACGACCCGCGAATAGCGATCTTCTTCCCTGCGCTGGCTGTAGGTATCGACGATCTTGTCGATATGCTCGGGCAGGAGCGTGTTCTGGCGCTTCCCCGGCTGATAATGCTCGGCCGCGTTGATGAACAGCACGTCATCGGTGCGCTTGCACTTCTTGAGCACCAGGATGCAGACAGGAATGCCGGTCGAGTAGAACAGTTTCGCGGGCAGGCCGATCACGGTGTCGATATTGCCGTCCTTCAGCAGCTTGGTGCGGATCCTCTTCTCCGCCCCGCCCCGGAACAGCACACCGTGCGGCAGGATGATCGCCATGGTGCCGTCCTTGGCGAGGAAGTGGAACCCGTGCAGCAGGAAGGCGAAATCGGCCGCCGACTTGGGTGCAAGGCCGTAATCCCTGAAGCGGAAGTCCTTCTCCATCGCTTCGGTCGGGCTCCAGCGGTAGCTGAAGGGCGGATTGGCGATGACCGCATCGAACTCGACCTTCTTCGCCGGGTTCGGCTCGCGCAGGATGTCCCAGTCGTTTTCCAGGCTGTCGCCGTGGTGGATATCGAACTCGGTATCCCGCACGCCGTGCAGCAGCATGTTCATGCGGGCGAGGTTGTAGGTGGTGATGTTCTTTTCCTGCCCGTAGATCTTGCCGATCCCGTGCTTGCCGATGTGCCTGCGCACGTTCAGCAGAAGCGAGCCCGAGCCGCAGGCAAAGTCGTAGACGCGGTTCAGCTTCGCCCGCGGGCCGAGCGCCGGGTCCTGGGCATCGAGCGTCACGATGCGCGACAGGATGGTGGAAATCGGCTGCGGGGTGTAGAACTCGCCGGCCTTCTTGCCCGACCCGGCGGCGAACTGGCCGATCAGGTATTCGTAGGCATCGCCCAGAAGGTCGCGGTCGCTGGGGAATTCCGCGAGCCCCTCGGCGATCTTCTGGATGATCGTGCACAGCCGCGCATTGCGCTGCGCGTAGGTCTTGCCGAGTTTGTCGGAGTCGAGGTTGATCTCGGAGAAGAGGCCCTGGAAGTTCGACGAGAAGGACTCGGTCTCGATGAAGCGGAAACCCGCCTGCAGGGTGCGCAGCAGCGCATCGCTCTGCGTCCGGGCCATCTCGGCGATGGAGGTCCAGAGGAATTCGGGCTTGACGACGTAATGCACCTTGCGGCGCATGACCGTCTCGAACTCCGGCGCATCCTCGGGGTTCGACGCATACCAGACGGCCAGGGGCGACCGCCGGTCGCCCGGGGCAAGTTCGGGCCAGTCGGCACCGAGTTCGGCCCGGGCGGCGTCTTCGTAGTTCGAGGACAGATAGCGCAGGAACAGGAACGACAGCATGTAGTCGCGGAAGTCGTCCGCGTTCATCGCCCCGCGCAGCTCGTCGGCGATGGCCCAGAGGATCTTTCCCAGCTTGGTCTGCTCTTGTTCGGTCATGCGGCGGTCTCCTCTGCCTCAGCCGCGGGGAACAGCTCGGGGTTGAAGCGGTATTTGTTCATGAAGTTTCTGAGTAACTTCCGAAAAATCTCTTTGTTGTCATCAACCATTTCCCTCGGCTCGAAAAGTGAGTAACTACCGTGACTTAGAAGCTGAACGTGGCGCAACTGAAGTTCCTCGTCATCATCTTGATCCGAGATTTCCGCGACGAATTTTTTCAAACCGTCATACCCGTGGAATGTCGCGGCCTTTTCCATGACGCTGCGCAAAATCGTGAAGTGGTAGGGGTAAAGGGTTCCCGAGCGGGATACCTCCCAAAGCTCTTTCAGCATGGCAACGTGGTAGAATCTTGGGGTATCGGCGGTGTCGTTTAGTGCCCAATTCTCTCCAATGTTGCGCATGTAGAAACGCCACGCGTTTTTGACTTCGTTGCACAGCACATTGAAGAACAGCGTGTGGTGCGAGGAGATGACGGCCTTCAGCCGATCCTGCCCCTTCAGCATCCGCGCCAGATGTGCGGCCACGGCGATGGCGTTGTTCTCGTCGAGCGACGAGATGGGATCGTCGATGTAGAGGTATCGCACCCAGGCATAGGCCTCCTGCCCGTCGATGGCGAGCTGGGCCACGGCCAGGAAGAAGCACCAGATGAAGATGTTCTCCTCGCCGCGCGAGATCTTGATGGGCACGGGGACGTCCTCGTCTGAGGCGTCCTTCACCGTCTCTCGCCAGAACAGGATCGTGCCCTGGCCATAGTCGATCTGGAAGTCGAAGTCGGCATGGCGCCGCAAGAGCGGGCGGATGCGGTTTTCCATCTCCAGTTCCGCCAGACCGTCGAAGAAGGCCGATGCCGTGTTCATGCGCAACACGCGGTCGCGGTCGTGGGCCAGGTCGTTGTCCCAGCTGAACAGGTCTTCGGTGTAGGCGTTGAAATAGAGCGTGTCGCGGGTCGTGACGGTGCCATCGGCGTCGCGGGTCTTGCCCTGCTCCTTGAAGGCCATCGACAGGCGCGTCTTGCCGGTGCCGTTATGGGCGAAGATCAGGGTGCATTTCTTGTTCTGCGCCGCGATCTGCTGGCGCAGATGGGCGGCGAGTTCCTCGAGCGTGGCGAAGGGTCCGGCGTCGGGCATGGTCTAGCCGAAGTCCAGCGGGAAAAGCTGCTGCATGAGGCCGCGCTTGTGGGACCGCAACGCCCCCAGCCGCGCACCCTCGGCCCGGATCAGATTGTCCAGCGACGACAGGCAATCGGCGATTTTCTGTTGTTCGTTTTCAACGGGAGGCAGTGTAATCTGACCAGAAAGAAAAGCTTCATTGGATATGTTGATCGTATTTTTTGCCCCCTTTTGAGCGAGTGGATCGAGAAAGATCCTGGCTCTGCTCGGCGACTCAAAGAAAGCGTCCAACAAAGCGCCAATGGCAATGTTCCTTGGCGCAAAGACCCCGTATAGAGGCGAGACGATAACGTTCGTGTCTATCTTGCTTTGCTTGACAATTCCGAGCGGGAACTCACCGGTCGGGCTCTTGGTGTAGATAACATCTCCCGGCCGAACAAGATTGTAATGGCCCGTATTCTCGGCTGCGAAGCTCCGTCCGAGATGCTCGCGCTGATTAACCAGCCCCTTGTGAACGGAGACCGAGAAAACCTCTTCACGCCCCGAACTCTTCAGTCCGTGCTCGGTCAGAACCTCCCCCAGCCGCTTCACCTCCCATGGCCCGGCGTCGCGGAAGGCGGGGAAGCGCAGGCGGGGGGTGGTCTCGCCGGGGCGGGGGAAGAGGCGCTGCATCAGGGCGCGCTTGTGGTCCTTCAGCGCCCCCAGCCGCGCCCCCTCGGCCCGGATCAGATCGTCCAGCGACGACAGGCAATCGGCGATTTTCTGTTGTTCGCCTGAAGCCTTGAGCGGAAACGGAATGAGCTTTTCTTTGAGATCGGAAAAATGGCGATTGTAACCCTTTTGCTCGACAGGATTTGCCTCAAGAGACAGAAAAAGGAACCGACCGTCGATGTCATCGGCCGGTGCAAGGATCTTGATGCCGTCCGCGCCTTGCGCAAACGGGGACTCCACCAGTTTCACGACGCAGGAGTGATCCCCGAAGACCACAACCGGAAAATCGACCTCGACAAGTGCGGCTTCGTCGTCGGTCCATCCGCAAATGTCGTTCGGCGACTGGTCGATGATCGGGAATTGACCACTCGGTTGATACTCCGTCGTCTGAAGCTTTTTCGGCGGCGCGATGGTCGTTACCAACTCCCCCAGCCGCTTCACCTCCCATGGCCCGGCGTCGCGGAATTCGGGGAAGCGCAGGTTCGGAACAGGGCCGTCAGTGGGCATCATAGACCTCGAGCCCCGAAATCTCGCGCCCCTCGGCCTTGCGGTTCAGCCAGGGGATCAGATCCTCCATCAGGGCCAGTTCCGCCTGCGCCCGCGCCTTCCAGCCCAGGCCACGCTGGCGGAAAAGCTCGGTCAGCGCGTCGGGGTCGAAGATCATCCGGCCGAGGATCAGATCGACGAAGCCCTGCAGCGCCTTAACGTCCAGCCCGTGGCGTTCGGCGATGCGGGCCAGTTCCTCGGCCTGGCGCTGGGCCTTGAACCGCTCGTAACCCTTGCGGATCTCGGCCTCGCTCAGCCCCTCGCCCTCGGCGAGGGTGGCGACATAGGCCTCGAGATCCTCGCGTTCCTCCATCAGCCGGGCGGAAGAGGCGAGCAGGCGCATGAGTTCCGCCCGCGTCATCTTCTGCCGCTTCGGTTCGGCCTGGCTGAAGCGGGCGATCAGGCCCATGATATAGTCGTAATCGATGAGCGCGCTGTCGAAGAGCACGAACTCGAAATCGAGCTGGGCGCCGGGCGCGGTGGGGTCGTCGGACTTGCGGGCCTTGTCCTGAAGCTGTTTAGCCAGCTCCAGATAGCGGGCGGAAAAGGCGCGCAGGTCGTCGCGGGGGATCAGCGCCTGGATCTGGTCCTTCTGCTCGGGCGCAAGGTCGGTGTATTGCTCGAGCTGGGTGGCCAGCCGCCGGACCTCCTTGAAGCGTTCGATGAAGCCTGCGCGCGCGGCATCGCCCTTGAGGTTGCTCACCTCCTCGGGGCGGGCGGGCAGGCCGTGGCCGGCCATGAATTCGGTCAGGCTCCGCGTGGCCTCGGCCAGCCGTTCGATGACCTTGGGCGCGGGATCGACCAGCCAGACCTCCTTGGCGCGTTCGGGCGCCTCGCCGGAAAACAGCGCGATGGCCTCGTCCACCGCCGCGCGCTGGGCGCGGAAGTCGAGGATGTTGCCGTAGGGCTTGGCGTCGTTCAGCACCCGGTTGGTGCGCGAAAATGCCTGGATCAGGCTGTGGTATTTCAGGTTCTTGTCGACATAGAGCGTGTTCAGATAGGCCGAATCGAAGCCGGTCAGCAGCATGTCCACCACAATGATGATGTCGATCTTGCGCCCACGCGGCAGGTCGGCATTGGGGTATTTCTGATCCTTGATGCGGCTCTGGATGTCCTGATAGTAGCTGTCGAAATTCGCCAGATCGTGATTGGTGCCGTAGCGCGCGTTGTAGTCGGCGATGATTTCGGCCAGCGCGGCCTTCTTGCGGCCGGGATCCTTGCGGTTGTCCTCGAGCTCCTGCGGCAGGTCTTCCTGAAGCTGGGCGACATCGCGGTTGCCCTCGGCCGGGGGCGAGAAGACGCAGGCGATGTTGAGCGGCATGAACTCCGGATCCTGCGCCGCGCGGGCGGCCTGAATTTCCCTGAACAGGCGGTAGTATTCGATGGCCTCGTCGATCGAGGCGGTCGCGAAGAGCGCGTTGAACTTGCGCTGGTTGGTCGCCGCGTCGTGCTTTTCGAGGATCGCCTCGATTACCGCGCGCTTGGCCGGGGTTTCGCCGAGCTTTGCGGCGGCGCCGTCGGGCCGGAAGTAATCGACATGGAAGCGCAGCACGTTCCCGTCATCGATGGCGTGGGTGATCGTGTAGGCGTGGAGCTCCTGTTGAAAGACCTCCTGCGTCGTCATCAGACGCGCTTCCTCGCCCTCGACCCGAACCGCGCTGGCGTTCTTTTCGAATATCGGCGTGCCGGTGAAGCCGAAAAGCTGGGCATTGGGGAAGAACGCCTTGATGGCCTTGTGGTTCTCGCCGAATTGCGAGCGGTGGCATTCGTCGAAGATGAAGACCACACGCTTGTCCCGCAGCGGTTCCAGGCGCTCGCGGTATTGCTTCCTGTTGGTGCCGTCGAGCGCAAGGCCGAGCTTCTGGATGGTGGTGACGATCACCTTGTTGCGGTAGTCGTCAGACAAGAGCCGCTGAACCAGGGTTTCGGTATTCGTGTTCTCCTCGACGCAACCCGGCTGGAAGCGGTTGAACTCCTCGCGCGTCTGCTTGTCGAGATCCTTGCGGTCGACGACGAAGAGGCACTTCTCGATGTCGGGGTTGTCCTTCAACAGGGTGGATGCCTTGAACGACGTCAAGGTCTTGCCCGATCCGGTGGTGTGCCAGATGTAGCCGTTTCCACGATTTTCGTGGATGCAATCGACGATCGCCTTGACGGCATAGACCTGATACGGGCGCATCATGACGAGCTTTCGCTCGTTCTGGATCAGCACCATGTAGCGGCTGATCATCTCGGCGAGCGTGCATTTGGCAAGGAACTGCTCGGCGAAGTCCGCCAGGTGCTCGACCTTCCGGTTGTCGCGCGCTGCCCAACGATAGACCGGCAGGAAGCGCTCTTCGACATTGAACAGGAAATGCTCGTTGTTGTTGTTGGCGAAATACCAAGTCTGGCTTCGATTGCTGACGATGAACAGCTGCAAGAAACACAGAAGGCTATTGCCATAGCCGTTCCCCGGATCGTTCTTGTATTCGACGATCTGCTGCATTGCCTTCCGGGGCGAAACCCGGAGCGATTTGAGCTCTACCTGCGCCACCGGCAGGCCGTTGAGCAAAATAAGCACATCATACCGGTGATGGCTGCTGTGCGTGTTCATGCGCAACTGGCTGGCCACCTCGAAGGTGTTCCGGCACCAGTCCTTAAGATTCACGAGCTGATAGTGAAGCGGCGTCCCGTCTTCTCGTTCAAAAGTATTCCAGTTCCGCAGCCGCTCCGCATTGGCGAATACATCCGGGGTCACGATCTCGCCGAGTAGCCGCTCGAACTCGCTGTCTGTCAGTCTTACACGGTTAAGCGATTCGAATTTCTGGCGGAAATTTCGTTCCAGCGCGGCGCGATCCCTGATGTCGTCACGACGCAAGTAGTTCAAGCTTGCCAGCTTGGAAATCAGATCCTGCTCGATCTCGCTTTCTTTTGTCATTCGTTCCGCCATCTTGCGGCCGCACCGCGCATAGGAAGTTCAAGCGCCCTTTTTCCGACAGTCTGTCGGGTAGGCGGCGGCCCTGCAAGAGCCGGCTTGGGCACCGATCACACGGCCGCGCGTCGGATTTCGGCATCGCGGGGCCAGGCAGCGGCGTTGTCATCAGCCATTCTTCGCTGATTCCCGACCGCGGACCGAGCGCCGCCCGGCGGATCGTGGCCGCTTCGGCTCGGATTCCGGTTTCGCCGTCGGCTGCGCTGCTGGCAGATCGTCACGCGGCTTGCACTGGCCGTGCGCGTGCTGCTGGCCGGTAGTGCGCTTCCTCCAGCGCGCCATGCTTCTCGAAGTGGGCGAGGATGGCCCGAATGGCGCTGGGTTCCTCGATGCTGGCGACGATCCGCACGCTGCCGCCGCAGTGGACGCACACGTTCACGTCGATGCCAAACACGCGCTTGAGGCGTTGCGCCCAACTCATCGAACGGCGCTTCTCCTCGGGGCTGCGCGGCTCATCGTTCGCGCTGTCAAGCGGCGCTGCATCAGTCGCAGGCCGCCTGCCGCGCCCCGATGGCATGAGCTGTGCGCGCAGGCTGGCGTTCGGGGCAAACACGCCACAACAGCGTACGGGGTCACGTACGGGGTCAGGTCCAGCAATGAAGCACGCCTGATCCCTGAGTTCCACGCATCATCGGCACGGACGTTCTTTCACGATCCCGGGAATTACAGCGCCTCCCGGAAACACCAGGACGCCAGCGCCCGCTGGCTGAAAACGGGGGGGCATGGGCCTCGCGCACGCCTTGGCGGTTATGATCGGCGCATGTCGAAGCTGTTGCTGAATCTGCGTCACGTGCCCGAGGACGAGGCCGACGAGGTGCGCGAGCTGCTCAGGGAGCACGCCATCGCGTTCTATGAGACGCGGCCGGGCAATTGGGGCTTCTCGGCCGGCGGCATCTGGATCAGCGAGGCGGCAGACTACCCGGAGGCCCGGCGGCTCATGGATGCCTACCAGGCGCAGCGTCGCGAGCGCGTGCGCGCCGAAGTCGCGGCCGCCCGCCGCGAGGGCCGCGCGCCGACGCTGTGGACCGTGCTGCGCGAAGAGCCGCTGCGGGTGCTCGCCACGCTGCTCGGCATCGCCGCGATCATCGCCCTGACCACGGCCGTGCCTTACCTGCTGCTGCGCGGCTGACGCGGCGTCAGCGCCCGGTGATCGCGACCAGTTCGACTTCGAACACCAGCGATGCGTTGGGTGGGATCACGCCGCCCGCGCCGCGGCTGCCGTAGCCGTATTCGGGTGGAATCAGCAGTACGCGCCGACCGCCCACGCGCATGCCCTGCACGCCCTCGTCCCAGCCGCGGATCACCCGGCCGCGGTCGAGCGGGAAGGTGAAGGGCTGGCCGCGGTCACGCGAACTGTCGAATTTAGCACCGCGCTGCCGCGGGGCGTCCTGATCGAAGATCCAGCCGGTGTAGTGCACGGTCACTTCCATGCCGGACTTCGCTTCCTCGCCGTCGCCTACGGTTTCGTCGATCAGGGTGAGTTCGGCGACGCGGCCGTTCGGCGGCGGCAGGTCGGGGCCGCCGCAGGCGGCGAGCAGCAGGGTGGCGGTCAGGATGAGGACAGCGGGAATCCGGCGCATGGGCGGCCTGTGGCGACGATGCCGGTGCGCATGATCGGCCAGCGTGCCGCCGCCGTCGAGCCTGGCCGAGCGGAGCTTTGCGGTGTGCGGTGGGGCAGTGGCATGCCTGCCGGCGGACGGGCCGGCGCTTCGGTCCGGTTTGCATGGCGCATGCCGTGCGGCGCCGACGGGGGCAACCGGATTTCGCTGCCTGTCCGGTCGGAGTGCGCCTGCGGCTCCCGCACGCGCCAGCGTCCCAGCATCGGGCTGCCGCGCACTTCGAAGCCCAGCTCGCGGAGCCACTCGGCGACTTTGTGGTTGGAATTGTTGCCGAGCGTATAAGGCTCGGGGTGGACGACGAATTCGAGCTCGAGCGCGGCACTGTAGCGGCGCGTGTCGGCACGGGCCTCGAACAGACGGTCGATGTCCTGCAGCAGCCGGTCCACGGCTGCGGCCTCGGCCTGCAGCGGCACGATGACGCGGATGCGCGAGCCGACCTCGTCCTGGAAGCGCGCGGTGTCATGGCGGCGCAGCATGTGGCGCCCGAGCGCTGCCGGAGTGGGGCGGAACAAGGCGCCGAAGGCACGCACGGCGCCAGTCTCGCCCTCGACGTACCAGCGCCATTCCCCGTAGGCGATGCGCACCGGCCGTCCACTGGCATCGACCAGGACCAGGCTGGTGTGGCGGCCGTGGTCGAGCAGATACACCGGGCGCGGCTGGACGGGCGCGCCCGGTGCGACGACGGTGGCGGCGCAGCCGGCGAGCAGCGCCACGGTGGCAAGGCACAGCAGCAGGCACAGCGTCGTACGCACCGACATCGGCGTGGCTCCGGCGGGCCCGTGGTCGAGCATAGCCCAGCCTCACCAGGCTGGCAGCAGCCAGTCGCCGAACAGGCGGATCGCCAGCGCGATCAGCACGATCGCCATCAGGTTGAGGCCGAGGCCGGCGCGCATCATCTGGCCGATGCCGACCAGGCCCGAAGCGAACACGATGGCGTTGGGCGGCGTGGCCACTGGCAGCATGAAAGCGCAGGTGGCGGCCAGCGCGGCGGCGAACAGCACCGGCATCGGCTCGATGCCCAGCCCGATCGCGGCGGCGGCGAGGATCGGGATGAAGGTGTTGGCGGTCGCGGTGTTGCTCGACAGTTCGGTGAGAAAGACGATCAGCGTGGTCGCGGCGAGCAGCACCCAGAGCGGTTTGACGCCGGCAAGCCCGGCGAAACCCGATGCCAGCCAGGCATCGACGCCGTTGGTGCCGATGGCGGCGGCCAGGCTCAGGCCGCCGCCGAACAGCAGCAGCACGCCCCACGGCAGCTTCTGCGCCGTCTCCCAGTCGAGCGCGAATTCCCGGCGGCGCCAATCGACCGGGAGCAGGAACAGGGCCAGCGCGCCGCACATGGCGACGGTGGTGTCGGTCAGCGCTTCCAGCCCGGTCAGCGCGACCAGCTGCGGGCGGAAGATCCAGCCCAGTGCGGTGCCGACGAACACCACCAGCACGATGCGCTCGCCGCGGTTCATCGGGCCGATCCGGCCGAGTTCGTCGTGGATCTCGGTGCGCGCCGCATCCGGTACCCGCAGGCGCACCGGGAAAACGAGGCGGGTGAGGTACAGCCAGCACAGCGGCAGCATCAGCGCCACCAGCGGCAGGCCGATCTTCATCCACGCCAGCATGGTGATCTCCTGGCCCAGCTCGGCGCGGGCGTAGTTGGCGAGGACGAGATTCGGCGGCGAACCGATCAGGGTGCCCAGGCCGCCGATCGAGGCGCCGTAGGCGATGCCCAGCATCAGGCAGGTGCCGAGGTTGCGCAGTGCGGCGGCGGTGGCGGGGTCGCTCTCGTCGAGGTGGCGGCGCAGCAGCTCGATGCAGCTGATGCCGACAGGCAACAGCATCACCGTGGCGGCGGTATTGGAGATCCACAGGCTCAGGCTGGCGGTGGCGAGCATGAAGCCGGCCACCAGCCGCATCGGCGCGGTGCCGACCAGGCGCACGATGCCCAGCGCGATGCGGGTGTGCAGGCCCCAGCGCTGCATCGCCAGGCCGATCATGAAGCCGCCCATGAACAGGAACACGATGTCGGAGGCGTACGGCCGCAGCGCCTGTGCGGCCGGCAACGCTCCGGTGAGCGGGAACAGCACCACCGGCAGCAGCGCGGTGGCCGCCAGCGGGATCGCCTCGGTCATCCACCACAGCGCCATCCACACGCCGATGGCGGCGGTGGCGCGGCCGGCGTCGCTCAGCCCGCCGGCATCGGCAACGGGCAGCAGCAGGTACAGCAGTGCGGCGGCGAGGGGGCCGGCGGCGAGCCCAGCCCAGCGAATACGGTCGGCGATCGGCATCGCGCGAGGATAGCCGATGCATCGACGCCGGCGGTTCGGGCAGGCCATCTCGCCGCGGGACGTGAATGCATCGACGCAGCCGGGACTGAGTGAACCAATGGCATGGTGATCCTGGCGCCTGGCGGCGCTAAGCTTGAGCGGCATCGAGTGACTGATGATCCTCCGGAGGTTCCACATGCAGCAGCCCTCCTCACTGGCGCGTCGGCGTGCCATCCAGTTTGGCCTTGGCCTCGGTGCAGGTCTGGCCCTGGCGCGCTCGCCACTCGCGATCGCCGAGTCCCTGGCCGAAGCCGCGTCCGGCAGCGGGTTGATCCAGAAGGCGATTCCGTCGACGGGCGAGTTGCTGCCGGTGATCGGGATCGGCACCGCGCGCCGCTACGACGTCGGTGAAACCGATTACGAGCGTGCGCCGCTGCGCGAGGTGCTCGACGCCTTCGCCCGCATGGGCGGCCGACTGGTCGACACGGCGCCGTCCTATGGCCGTGCCGAGGCGGTGGTCGGCGACCTGGTCGCCAGCCTGGGCAACCGCGACCGGCTGTTCCTCGCCACCAAGGTCGGCGCCGGACGCGACGGGCGGGAAGCGGGCCTGGCGGAGATGGCGCGCTCGTTCGAGCGGCTGCGCACTGCGCGCATCGACCTGCTGCAGATCCACAACCTGGCCGGCGTCGAGCACATGCTGCCGGTACTGCGCGAATGGAAGCAGGAGGGACGGATCCGCTACCTCGGCGTCAGCACCAGCTTCAAGCCGCAGTACGAAGAGCTGGAACGGCTGATGCGCAGCGAGGCGCTGGACTTCGTCCAGATCGACTACGCGATCGACAACCGCGAGGCCGAGGAACGCATCCTGCCGCTGGCCGCCGAGCGCGGGATGGCGGTGCTGGTGAATCTGCCGTTCGGCCGGGGACGGGTGTTCGAGGCCTTCCGCGGCCACCGCATTCCGGACTGGGCGACCGAGCTGGGCATCGCCAGCTGGGCGCAGTTCGTCCTCAAGTACGTGGTCTCGCACCCGGCCGTGACCTGCGCCATTCCGGGCACCGCGACGCTGCGCTATCTCGAGGACAACCTCGCCGCCGCCCGCGGCCAGCTGCCCGATGCGGCCACCCGGCGGCGGATGGTCGCGCTGATCGAGGCGGTGTGAGCATCGATACCCCGGAGTAGGGTAAGCTCCGCCGGTTGGCAGGCTGTTGAAAAACGGCCTGCCGGGTGAGCCAAGGATGGCTCGCATCGCGGATCAATCGCAGTGAGCGATTGATCCGTCGGGAGCGAGTCCGGACACGTGCCGGACTCGCGACTTGAAAAGCGCACAGGATGTGCGTTTTTCAACAGGGATGTTGGGGTCGGCGCGGTATGGCCGGCTCGGCGGCGCCCAGGCGCCGCTACAGGGGGGGGTCCGATGCGCAGGACGCAGGCTGTCGCTTGCTGGGTCGCCATTGCCGCCATGGTCGCCGTTGCGACGGCTTCGGCCGACGCGGCCGGCTTGCGCGTGCTCGATCCGGCCCTGGCTGATGTCGACGTGGAGCAGGTGCTCGCGGGCGAGGTGGACGCGCACTTCCATGCGTCCGCGAGTCCCCGGATGTTGATGCCGCACAGTGCCCAGCCACGCTGGCTTCGGCTCGACCCCGACCAGGCGTTGCGCGAGGGGCGCTGGGTGTTGTCGATCATCCGCGTGCCGCTGCGCGAGCTCAGTGTGTATCTGCCCGACGGCAACGGCGGCTGGCGCGAGCGAACGGCGAGTTTCTTCCGTCCTGGCGGGCCGGATTGCGCCCCGCACGCCTACGCGTTTCCGCTCGACGCGGCCGCGGCCGACATGCCGGTGTACATCCGCATCGTTCACGGCGGACGTCTCTACCTGAACCTGGCGGTCCAGAGCGAGGACGAGTTCCGCCGCACGGAACGCCAGTTCGTGGTGGCGATCACCGCCGGATTCACGGCGCTGGCGGTGATGCTGCTGATGAACCTGATGTTCTGGCTCAGGCTGCGGGAGTCGATGTACCTGACCTACGTCGCCTTCATCGCCGGTCTGATGGGCTGGACCGTCTTCGCGACCGGGCTGGCCCAGCAGTGGTGGCCGGCGCTCGCGCGCTGGCCGGTGCCTGGCTCGCCGTCAGGTTTCCTGGTTGCGCTGTCGATGACGCTGATGCTGCATTTCGTCCGTCAGTTCGTCGAGCTGGCGCGCATCGATGCGCCGGCCGATCGCGTCCTGCGCGTTCTGGCGCTGGCGTTCGCCGCCCTGGCCGGGGCCTACCTGCTGCCGGGTTCCGGCGAGTGGCCGCCGCTGGCCGGCGCCTCCAGCCTGCTGTTCGCGCTGCTGCCCCCGTTGCTGTTGGGCGTGCTGCTGCGCAGCGGCTGGCGCGGCTCGCGGGCGGCCTGGTTGTTCCTGGTCGCCTGGCTGCCGCTGGGGGTGCTGAGCGGCATGCGCACGCTGGTCGGCCTGGGCGTGTTGCCGCCGACGCCATTGAACCTGTTCGGGCCGCTGGGCGCGGTGGCATTCGAGTCGGTGGTGCTGGCGCTCGGCCTTGCCGGTCATGCGCTCGAGCTGCGCCTGCAGCGCGACCGCGCGCTGCGGCTGGCGCAGATCGATCCGCTGACCGGCGCGCTCAATCGCCGTGCCGGCGAGGCGCGGCTGCGGGAAATGTTCGAAGCCGCGAAGGCACGCGGCGTGCCGTTTGCGCTGATGTTCCTCGACATGGACCGGCTCAAGCGCATCAACGACAACTTCAGCCACGACGCCGGGGACCTGTGTCTGCGCGTGCTGGTGGGGCGGGTGCAGGCGCTGATGCCGCCGCGCGCCGAGGTGGTGCGCTGGGGCGGCGACGAGTTCGTGCTGTTGCTGCCGGGCCTGTTCGCCGCCGATGCCGAGGCGCTGGCCGCGCGCATGCGCGAGGCGCTGGAGTCCACGCCGGTACCTTTCGACGGCGAGGAGCTCTACATCAGCGCCAGCATCGGCGTCAGCAGTTTCGACGACCAGGTCGATACGCCGCAGGAGCTGGTCCGGCGCGCCGACATGGCGCTGTACGCGCTGCGCCGGGCGCGCCGCAGCGACGAGGCCGGCCGTGTCGGCGCCGAAGCCTGATGCCGGCTCTCGCCCGCCGTTCCGCCGTCCGCCGTATGATCGACGCCCCCGTCCGGAAGACCGCGGATGAACGTACTGCTGGTGTTGCTGCTGTGGGCGCTGGTGCTGGTTGTGGCGTGGCCGTTGGCGTTGCTGGTGCTCGTGCTATGGCCGCTGCTGTGGCTGCTTTCGATCCCTTTCCGGATCTTCGGCGCGCTGATGGAGGCCCTGATCGCGCTGGTCAGGGCGATCCTGTTTCTGCCCGCGCGCCTGCTCGGGGAGCGACCGAAGCCCTGAGGCCCCGGTCCGTTCGGGCGCTCAGGCGCTCAGGCGCGCAGACGCAGATCGGGACGCTCGCGGAGATTGCCGTCGTGCTCGATCACGGCGAAGCTCTTGCTGCGCCGGTGATAGACGATCACCTGCGGCGGCGGAGGCGGCGTCTGGTTGCGGATGAACATCAGGTCCCAGCCGGCGACCTGGAGGTCGCGCAGGGCGAGCCGCTGCGCTTCGCTGAGTGCGGGGTGGGCGAGCGTCGGCGGCCGGCGGTCGGGGTTGCGACGTTCCTGTTGCAGCATGGCGCGATGTCTCCGGCAGTGGGCGGGGCGATTCGGCGGCGGCGGGCGAGCCGATGGCTTCGCGGCGGCCGCTGTGACAGCATGCGCCCCCGATCATACTCCCGCCACGCCCGCTGTCCGCGCTTTCCATGAGACTGAACAAGCACATTGCCGAGTCCGGCTTCTGCTCGCGCCGCGAGGCCGACCGGCTGATCGCCGAGCGCCGGGTCACCGTCAACGGCCAGCCGGCCGGCATCGGCACGCAGGTGGGCGAGGGCGACCAGGTCCGCGTCGATGGCCAGCCGCTGGTTCGGCGACCGGCCGGCGGCACACGGCGGCACGTCTACATCGCGCTCAACAAGCCGGTCGGCGTCACCTGCACCACAGAAGCCAGCGTCAAGGGAAACATCGTCGATTTCGTCGGCCACGAGCGGCGGATCTTCCCGATCGGCCGGCTGGACAAGGACTCCGAAGGGCTGATCCTGCTGACCAGCAACGGCGATATCGTCAACGAGATCCTGCGTGCCGAGAGCGCCAAGGAGAAAGAGTACCTGGTGGCGGTCAACCATCCGGTCACCGATGCGTTCCTGCGTGGCATGGCGCGCGGCGGCATCCCGATGCACGGCCAGCTCACCCTGCCGTGCCGCACGTCCAGGCTGGGCAAGTTCGGCTTCCGCATCGTGCTCACCCAGGGACTGAACCGGCAGATCCGCCTGATGGCGGCGCACTTCGGCTACCGGGTAAAGCGGCTGGTGCGCGTGCGCATCGTCAATATCATGCTCGGTCATCTCAAGCCCGGGCAGTGGCGCAACCTCACCGACGCCGAGTTGCGCGGCCTGCTGCCCCATCGCAGCGATTTCTGAACGGCCCCGGGCGGTCCGCGGCAGGGCCGCTCCGCGCGCCTGCGCATGTCCCGGTCCGCTGGAGCGCCTTGCATGACAGGGCTTTCCGGCCGGATAACGTTTTCTTGATGCGCTGTTCGTTAAGCTCACGCAAGTCCTGACAATCCAGTCCCGCGCCCGTGCGCCGGCCAACGCCGTCAGGTTCCCCAGCGACGATCCGCTCGCCGATCAGGCAGGTATCGCTGCCGCCCGGTCCCCGGGCGGTCGTCGCGCACCGCACAGGAGCGCCCATGAGCGAAACGACGAAGATCCTCCCCGACCTGATCGAGGCCACCCGTGAAGGCGTGGGCTTCTACGAGGCCGCCGCGCAGAAGGTGCAGGACAAGGAGCTGGTGAAACTGTTCCGGCAGATGGCGCAGGCGAAAGCGGTGCTGGTCCACGAACTGGAGAGCGAGGTGCCCAGGCGCGCCGGCAGGCGCAGCACGATGGAGTGGCTGGACGAGATCCGCAACAGCTATCGCGCCGCCGGCAAGGAGCTGGGCAAGGTCGATCTGGAGTTCGTCTCGCAGCTCGAGCAGGCCGAAAGCTGCCTGCTGGAGCAGGTGCATGCGGTGCGGTTCGACCGCGGCAACAGCTTCCTGATCCGGGTGCTGGCGATGCAGTACGAAGGCAAGGCCGGCGACCTGCACGGCCAACTGAAGAGCCGCAAGAAGCGGCTGATGACGGCCTGATACTGCCCTGATACTGCAAGGCCGGCAATCGGCCACCCATGACGGAAGGGGCGCGCTGCGCCCCTTTTGTCGTTCCCGGCTATGCTCGACGGCAGCCTCCGCCGGAGCCGTTGCCGTGAACCAGATCCCGCACCCGTCTGCGCCACCGCCCGACGACGCCGGCCGCGACCTGGTCGTGCCGTGCCGCATACTGGCCGCTTCGGCGCCGCTGCGCTGGCTGCGCCTGGGCTGGCGCGACCTGCGGCGCGCACCGGGAATCTCGTTGCTGTACGGCGCCGCCATCGTGCTGGTCAGTCTTGCCGTGTCGGCGCTGGCGTGGTGGCTGGGGCGGTTCGCGCTGCTGGCCGCGCTGCTGTCCGGCTTCGTCTTCATCGCGCCCCTGCTCGCGGTGGGCCTGTACTCGGTCAGCCGCGACCTCGCCGACGGCGTGCGCCCGACGCTGGCGCGCTCGCTGCGACTGATGCGGCGGGTGATCGGACAGGCGCTGGTGTATGCGCTGATCCTGCTGGTGGTGTTGCTGGTCTGGTCGCGCGCTGGATTGATGATCCACGTGTTCTTTCCGGCCGGCGAGGGTGACCTGCGCTCGCTGCTGGAATTCCTGGCCATCGGTTCGGCGGTGGGCTCGCTGTTCGCCGCGCTGGTGTTCGCCAGCGCGGCGTTCTCGCTGCCGCTGATCGCGGCGCGCGACGTCGACATGGTCACCGCCTGCCTGTCCAGCGTGAACGCGGTGATGCGCAACAAGGGCGTGATGATCCAGTGGGCGGCGTGGATCGTCCTGCTCACCGCGCTTGGCTTCGCGACCGCTTTCCTCGGCCTGGCGCTGACGATGCCGTGGCTGGCCTACGCGGCTTGGCATGCGTGTCGGGAAACGCTCGACGCCTCCGGCTGGCCCGCGCTCGACTGAAAGACCGCATGGATGCGCCTGCGTATGGCATCGCGACCGTGCGCAGGCGTATCCATCGCGACATCTGACGCAGGTCATCAATTGCACTCAATATCAGCCTATTGCAGTGGCGCGGCCGTGTACCGCCCGCGATAATCGGCCGCTTCCCCGGGCAGCCACGCCTGTCAGTTCAAGAGAGAGTTTCCATGTTCGATTCGTTCTCGCGCGAGCAGCTGCTCGCCAGCGGCGAAGGCACGCTGTTCGGCCCGGACAGCGGCCGCCTGCCGCTGCCGCCGATGCTGATGTTCGACCGCATCACCCGCATCGACGACGAGGGCGGCGCCCACGGCAAGGGCCAGGTGCTGGCCGAACTCGACATCTCCCCGGACCTGTGGTTCTTCGACTGCCACTTTCGCGGCGATCCGGTGATGCCGGGCTGCCTGGGGCTGGATGCGATGTGGCAGCTGGTGGGTTTCTTCCTGACCTGGAAGGGCTTCAAGGGCCGTGGCCGCGCGCTCGGCGTGGGCGAGGTGAAGTTCACCGGGCAGGTGTTGCCGACCGCGAAGAAGGTCGAGTACGTCATCGACCTCAAGCGCGTGGTCAACCGCACGCTGGTGATGGCGATCGCCGATGCATCGATGCGCGTGGACGGCCGCGAGATCTACACGGCCAGGGACCTGCGCGTCGGCCTGTTCACCTCCACCGAAGGTTTCTGATCGCATGCGTCGCGTCGTCATTACCGGCATGGGCATCGCCTCGTGCCTCGGCAACGATGCCGATACCGTCGCCGCCTCGCTGCGCGAGGGCCGCTCCGGCATCCGCGCCATCCCGGAATTCGCCGAACGCGGCTTGCGCAGCCATGTCGGCGGCGCGGTGGACATCGATCTCGACGCCCGCATCGACCGCAAGCAGCGCCGTTTCATGGGCGACGCGGCGGCCTATGCCTACGTGTCGCTGGCCGACGCCATTGCCCAGTCGGGTCTGGCGCCGGAGCAGGTGTCGCATCCGCGTACCGGCCTGATCATGGGCTCGGGCGGCGGTTCGCCGGCCAACCAGATCGAAGCCGCCGACACGCTGCGCGAGCGCGGCATCCGCCGCGTCGGTCCGTACATGGTGACCCGCTGCATGAGTTCGACGGTGTCGGCCTGCCTGGCCACCGCCTTCGGCGTGCGCGGGCTCAACTACACCATCTCCTCGGCCTGCTCGACCTCGGCACACTGCATCGGCGTGGCCGCGCAGCAGATCGCCTTCGGCCTGCAGGACGTGATGTTCGCCGGCGGCGGCGAGGAGCTGCACTGGGGCATGACCATGCTGTTCGACGGCATGGGCGCGCTCTCGACCCGCTACAACGATACGCCCGAACGCGCATCGCGCGCCTATGACGCCGACCGCGACGGCTTCGTCATCGCCGGTGGCGGCGGCGCGCTGGTGCTGGAGAGCCTGGAGCACGCGCAGGCGCGTGGCGCGAGGATCCTCGCCGAGATCGTCGGTTTCGGTGCCACGTCCGACGGTGTCGACATGGTGGCCCCCTCCGGCGACGGCGCGGCGGCCTGCATGCGCATGGCGCTGCAGGGTGTCGAGGGCCCGATCGACTACATCAACACCCACGGCACCTCCACGCCGGTCGGCGACGTGGCCGAGCTGCGTGCGCTGCGCGAGGTGTTCGGCGAGGACATGCCGCCGTTTTCCTCGACCAAGTCCCTGTCCGGCCACTCCTTGGGTGCGGCCGGCGTGCACGAGGCGATCTACTGCCTGCTGATGTTGCGCGACGGTTTCATCGCCGGCTCGGTCAACGTCGACACGCCCGATCCGCAGGTGGAAGGGCTGCCGCTGGTGCGCCAATCGCGCGCGGCGCCCCTGCGCACCGTGCTGTCGAACAGCTTCGGCTTCGGCGGCACCAACGCCACGCTGGTACTGCGCCGCTGGGAGTGAGCGCTTGTGAATTTTTCAAGCTCTCAGCCCGGCCATGGATGGCCGGTCGCGGATCGAGCACGTGAGTGCTTGATCCGCGGGAGTGAGTCCGGGCATGTACCGGACTCACGACTGAAAAAATGCACAGGACGTGCATTTCTTCACAGGCTCTGAGCGCTCGCGGCGGACTTGACGACCGTCAAGCCGGCGCCATCCATTCGGCGTAGGCTGGTCGGCTCGAACACCGCTCCGCCCCGGAGTGGACAGGGGGAGTCCGGCCATGACCGCATTGCCCTTCGCCGACCGCGACGATGCCGCCCGACGGCTGGCCGTGGCCTTGGCGCATCTGCACGGAAGCCGACCGCTGGTGCTGGCGATTCCGCGCGGCGCGGTGCCGATGGGGCGGGTTCTGGCCACCGCGCTCGGCGGCGATCTCGACGTGGTGCTGGTGCGCAAGCTCGGCGCGCCGGGCAATCCCGAGCTGGCGATCGGCGCGGTCGACGAGCATGGCCGCGTGCACCTGGCCAGCCATGCCGCGCTGACCGGGGCCGATGCGGCCTACATCCGCCGCGAGACCGAGCGCCAGCTGGCGCTGATCCGCGACCGCCGCCGCCGCTACACGCCCGACCGGCCACCGCTGGACGCCGCCGGTCGCACCGTGATCGTGGTCGATGACGGTCTTGCCACCGGCAGCACCATGATCGCCGCGCTGGGCGCGGCACGCGCGGCCGGCGCCGCGCACCTGGTCTGCGCGGTGCCGGTGGCGGCGCGCGACAGCCTGGAGCGGGTCCGGCCGCTGGCCGACGAGGTGGTCTGTCTGGCCGCGCCGTTGAACTTCCATGCGGTCGGCCAGTACTACGACCGCTTCGACCAGGTGAGCGACGAGCAGGTGGTCGCCTTGCTGGCCGCCAGTCGTCCCGGTGCAGGCGAGGGCAGGCAGACGGTGACGATCCTCTGCGAGGACGTCGCGACGACCGGCGACCTGGTCGTGCCGGATACCGCGCGGGGCCTGATCCTGTTCGCCCACGGCAGCGGCAGCAGCCGGCACAGCCCACGCAACCGGCAGGTGGCGGCGACGCTCGAGGGCGCCGGCTTCGCCACGCTGCTGATGGACCTGCTCACGCCGGACGAGGATGCCGACCCGGCGGCGCGCTTCGACATCGACCTGCTCGCGCACAGGCTCGACGCTGCGCTGCGCTGGGCGCGGCACGACGCGCGCGTGGCCGCATTGCCGGTCGGGCTGTTCGGCAGCAGCACCGGCGCGGCCGCGGCGCTGCGGGTGGCGGCGGCACGGGGCGATGCGGTCAGGGCGGTAGTGTCGCGTGGTGGACGTCCGGATCTGGCCGGCGACGTCGCGCTGGCGCGCGTGCAGGCCCCGACCCTGTTGATCGTCGGCGGCGCCGATCGCGAGGTGCTGGCGCTCAACCGGCAGGCGCTGGCGGCGATGACCGCCAGCGCCGAACTGGTGGTCGTGCCCGGAGCGACCCATCTGTTCGAGGAGCCGGGCGCGCTCGAACAGGTCGCCCGCCTGGCCGTCGACTGGTTCGCGCGCTGGCTGACCGGCCCGGCACCGGCGGTGCCCATGCCGGCACGGAGCTGACCCGCATCACGATGCCATGGCTGGCGCCCCGCCCCTGGTCGATCACGACCTTCTGCTCTGCGATCCAGGCGTCCTTGACGTTCTTCAGGGACTTCTCGCCGTGGGCGAGGCCGAGTCTGCCCAGTGGTCGGGGTGATGCGGCTGTATCCGCAGCCGGTGCGGCAATCGCGCAGCGTCGAGTACGGCAGCCGGCGCCGCAGGATCCCGGATACCGCGCCCGGGCGGAGCGAGGGGGCGGATGCGCCGCGCGGCGGCACCGGTCGCTGAGGGGCGGCGAGGGCGCCGTCAGACCCGCTGCTCGGCCTCGCGCGCCTGCTGGTACTTGAAGGCGCGCGCCAGTTCGGTGACCTCCATGCCGAAGGCGGCGATCACGTCGTCGGCGCTGACGATGCCGGCGAGCCGCCCTTCGTCATCGACGACAGGCAGCCGGCGTACGCCGTGGCGGCGCATGGTCTGCAGTGCGCCGAACAGGTCGTCGTCCTCGCGGCAGGTGTGCGGCTGGGGCGACATCACGTCGCCGACCGTGAGCACGTCGACGTCGATGTCCGGCGCAACCACGGCCAGCACGATGTCGCGGTCGGTCAGGACGCCCAGCGGGCGGGCGTCGCCATCGCGGCGCTCGGCCACCACCAGACAGCCGACATGGTGCTCGCGCATCGCCCGGGCGGCGTCCAGGATCGAGGCGTCGGGCGCGATGCAGACCACGCCGCGGATGCAGATGTCGGAGATGCGCATGGTGCAGCCTCGCAGGTCTGTCCGGACGGTTTCCGGCCGCACCACTCTCGCGCGCCCGCCGCCGCCGCGCCTTGATGCCGGTCAAATCCCGGCCGCGCCCGGCGCCGCAGACGAAACCGCCGCCCGGATCGCTCCGGGCGGCGGCGGGTCTCGCAGTGAGGGATGGCCTAGCGCTGCTGGGCGGTATCGTCGACCAGGCCGCGGCGGACCAGCAGCGGCCGGATCTGCGGGTCGCGGCCGCGGAAGTCGCGGAACAGCTGCATGGCGTCGACACTGCCACCGCGCGAGAGCAGGGTGCGGCGGAAGTGGTCGCCGTTCTCGCGCTTGAGGCCGCCGTTCTCCTTGAACCACTCGACGCTGTCGGCGTCCAGCACCTCGCTCCAGATGTAGCTGTAGTAGCCGGCCGAGTAACCGCCGGAGAACACGTGCGAGAAGTAGGTGGTGCGGTAGCGCGGCGGCACCGGCGCGAAATCGACGCCGGCCTGCTTCAGCGCCTCGGCCTCGAAGGCGATCACGTCGTCGGGCACCTGGTCGGGGCCGAGCTGGTGGAAGGCCTGGTCGATCAGCGAGGCGGCGAGGTATTCGGTCGTCGCGTGGCCCTGGTTGAAGGTTTCGGTCGCCAGCACCTTGTCGACCAGGGCCTGCGGGATGGGTTCGCCGGTCTGGTAGTGCCTGGCGTAGTTGGCGAGGACCTCCGGCCAGGTCGCCCACATCTCGTTGACCTGCGAGGGGTACTCGACGAAGTCGCGCGGCACCGAGGTGCCGGCGAAGCGCGGGTAGGTGACGTCCGAGAACATGCCGTGCAGCGCATGGCCGAACTCGTGGAACATCGTGGTGACCTCGTCGAAGGTCATCAGGGTGGGCTCGCCCTCGGGCGGCTTGGGGATGTTCTGGTGGTTGGCAACCACCGGCTTGGTGCCGAACAGCTTGTTCTGCTGCACGTAGGAGTTCATCCAGGCGCCGCCGCGCTTGGACGGGCGGGCGTAGAAGTCGCCGAGGAAGAAGGCGAGCTGGCTGCCGTCGGCATCGGTGACTTCCCATACGCGCACGTCGGGATGGTAGGTCGGCAGGTCGGTGCGCTCGGTGAAGTTGAGGCCGTAGAGCCGGTTGGCCGCGTAGAACACGCCGTTGACCAGCACGTTGTTCAGCTCGAAGTACGGGCGCAGCGCGCTGGCGTCGAAATCGTACCTGGCCTGGCGGACCTTTTCGGCGTAGTGCTGCCAGTCCCAGGCAGCCAGCTCGAAGCCGCCGCCCTCGGCGTCGATGATCTTCTGCATGTCGGCAGCCTCGCGGCGGGCGTTGGCGACCGCGGCCGGCGCCAGCTTGGCGAGCAGGTCGTTGACGGCCGTGGTGGTCTGGGCGGTGGCGTCTTCCAGCACGTAGGCGGCGTGGTTGGGGTAGCCCAGCAGTCGCGCGCGCTCGGCGCGCAGCTTGACGATGCGGGCGACGACCTCGCGGTTGTCGTACTCGCCGCCGCGGCTGCCGCGCATGATCGAAGCGGTGAAAAGTTTCCGCCGCGCGTCGCGGTTGGTCATGTCGGTCAGCGGCGGCTGGCCGGTGGTGTTCTGCAGGGCGATCAGGAACTTGCCCTCGTGGCCGGCCTCCTCGGCGGCCTTGGAAGCGGCGGCGATCTCGGCCTCGGAGAGGCCGGCCAGCTCCTCGCGGCTGTCGAACAGCACCGCCGAGGCGTTCACTTCGCGCAGCACGTTCTGGCCGAAGCGGGTCTGCAACGAGGCCAGCTCGCTGTTGATGGCCTTGAGCTGCTCCTTGTCGGCCTCGGACAGTTGGGCGCCGGCGCGGACGAAGTCGGTGTGGTAGCGCTCCAGCAGGCGTCTGGATTCGGCGTCCAGGCCGAGCTGGTCGCGCTGCTCGTACAGCGCCTTGACGCGCTCGTACAGTGCGCCGTTGAGCAGGATGGCGTCGTTGTGGGCGGACAGCCTGGGCGCCATTTCGGCCTGTACCTTCTGGATGGCCTCGTTGGTGTGCGCGCCGGCGAGGTTGAAGAACACCGCCGAGACACGGCGCAGGGTCTGGCCGGCGCGCTCCATCGCGACGATGGTGTTCTCGAAGGTCGGCGCTTCGGTGTTGCCGGCGATGGCCTCGATCTCGGCGCGGTGCTCGCTCATGCCGCGCTCGAAGGCCGGCGCGTAGTGCTCGTCGCGGATCCGGTCGAACGGCGGGTACTGCAGCGGCAGTGTGCTGGCGGCGAAGAAGGGGTTGGCTTCGGTCGGCGCGGTGGCGGCGGTGTCGGCGCCGGCGGGCGGCTCGGACGGACCGCAGCCGGCCAGTGGCAGCGCGAGCGCCGTCGTCAGGGCGAGGGCGAGGCGGGATTTCATGGGGCTGTCCTTCGGGCTGTGGAACAAACCCATGAGCCTACCGGAACCCGTGCGGCGGGGCACCCATGACGTTCGGCAGGGGTGAAGGGACGGGACCGGAGATCCGGGGCCGGGAAAAAGCGCGGCGCTGCCATCCCCGCTTGCTGCTGTTGCCTGGAAATGACGGCCTTGAACCGCTTGCCCGGTTCCCGGCTCTCAGAAGAGCGGATGTTCCTGCGTGGGGTGAGCGAGTCCGAGCTGGGCAGCGGCCCGGTGTTGCAGGCCTTGCCGCGTTGGCCGCCCGGGTTCGGTATCGAGTCTTTCTTCAACATGCGTGGGCGATGGCCTGGCCGCTGCGGCTGTTTAGTGCGACGGGTCCACTCGTGGTGGTGGCGACGGTCGCCCTGGCCTGGCTGGCCTGTTGGCAGGTCGGGCGGCGGCTGCCGGCGCCGGACGGCACGTCGGCGATGCGCGCGGACGGGTAGCACCGCAATGGTGCTCATCCGCGCGGGCGCTGCGCCAGCCAGCGGTCGAGGGCGTTGGCGAAGGCCTGCCGGTCGCGCGGGTGCAGGGCGGCCGGGCCGCCGGTGTCGATGCCGGCGCCACGCAGTTCGTCCATGAAGTTGCGCATCGACAGGCGTTGGGCGATCGAATCGCGGGTGTAGAGCTCGCCGCGCGGGTTCAGTGCCAGCGCGCCCTTGTCGATCACGGCAGCCGCCAACGGGATGTCGGCGGTCACCACCAGGTCGCCGGGCGCGGCGCACTTGACGATCTCGTTGTCGGCCACGTCCAGCCCGGCCGGCACCTGTACGGCGCGGATGTGGCGCGAGGGCGGGGTGCGCAGCCACCGGTTGGCGACCAGGGTCACCGGAATCCGCGCGCGCTCGGCGGCGCGGAACAGGATGTCCTTGATCGCGTTCGGGCAGGCGTCGGCGTCGACCCAGATCTGCATGGATGCGGAGAGGCGGCGAGGGGCGCCGGCGCGCCCTCGCCGTGAGCACTTCACGGTGAAGCGGGGGGCGCGTCCGCCGTGCCCAGCCAGCGGCCCAGCCAGTCGCTCACTTCGCGGTAGAAGTGGCGGCTGTTCTCGCCCTTCAGGATCCAGTGGTTCTCGTCCGGGTAAACCACCAGGCGGCTCTCGACGCGTTGCCGCTGCAGCGCCACCCAGTACTCCAGGCCGTTGTTGATCGGCACGCGGAAGTCGTTCTCGCCGAAGGTCACCAGCACCGGCGTCCTGAAGTTGGCCGCGTAGCGGATCGGGTTCTGCTCCTGCCACAGTGGAATGTCCTCCCAGTGCGGGCCGCCCTGGCCGACTTCGCGCGAATAGGCGATGTCGCTGGTGCCCCATTGCGACTTGAGGTTGACCAGGCCGGCATGGCTGACCAGGCAGCGGTAGCGGTCGGTGGTGGCCTGCAGCCAGTTGGCCAGATGGCCGCCGTAGCTGGCGCCGCCGGCGCACTGGCGGTCGCCGTCGATGAAGGCGTAGCGCGCGATGGCGACGTCGGCGGCCTGGTTGATCTCCTCGGCCGGCCCCTTGAGCGGGTCGCCCTGGATACCCTGGGCGAAAGCCTCGCCGAAGCCGGTGGAGCCGGTGTAGTTGGTCAGCAGCACCACGTAGTCGCTGCCGGCCAGCAGGTGGTAGTTCCAGCGCAGCACGAACTGGTCGCGCCACATGGTGTGCGGGCCGCCGTGCATCACCACGAACAGCGGGTAGCGCCTGTTCGGGTCGAAGCCGGCCGGCCGCACCAGCATGTTGTGGATGCGTGCGCCGCGCTCGCCGGTGAACCAGAAGTGCTCGACCGGCGCCATGTCCAGCGCGGCGGCGCGCTCGACGCCGAAGCTGCTCAGGCGGTGGTGGGTCCGGCGGGCGGGGTCGATGCGCACCACTTCCGGCGGCTCGGTCGCGCTCTCGTACAGGCCGACCAGCACGGTCGCGCCGCGCTGCGAGCTGCTGATGCCGGTGTACAGGCCGCGCGCCATGTCGAAGGCCAGCTCGGCGCCGGCGCGACCGGCGGTCGCGCGGTAGAGCTTCTCGTGACCGGCGTCCTCGGCGGTGATGTAGACGCTGCGGCTGTCTGCCGAGATCGCGTAGGTGCTGACCGAGCGGCCTTCCGGCAGCTCGATGGCCGGCTGCGCGCGCAGGCTCGGCCAGGCGAAGACGGCCAGGCGGGTGGCGTTGTAGACCTTGCCGGTGTGCGGCGACAGCAGTGCGTACAGGGTGCGGCCGTCAGGACTGAAGCGCGGCTGGGTGTAGCCGGGGCCTTCGGCCTCGGGGGCGTCGGCTGCGCCGGTCAGGCGGCGCGGCTCGCCGCCATCGACCGGCACCTGCCACAGGTCGGTGTGGGTGAAGGCGAAGGCGGCGTTGTGGCGGTTGGTGCTGGCGACGAAGACGATCGAGCGGCCATCCGGCGCCCACACTGCATCGAGCTCCTCGCCGCTGTTGGTCATGCGGCCGGCGTAGCCGGGCGAGCGGATCAGCGTGGTGCCGCCGAGCAGGTCGCGGGCGTCGTCGCGGCCGATGGTCTGCACGAACAGGCGTGGCTGGCGCTCGTCCAGCCAGCGGTCCCAGTTGCGGATGGGGAAGCCGGTGTAGGTGCGCGCGCTGTGTTTGCGCGCCTTGCGCTCCTCGGCGACGCGCTTGCTGTCGGCGTCGCTGGCCGCCTCCGGATAGAGGTTGCTGGTGAACAGGATGCGCCGGCCGTCCGGGGAGAACTGCGGCAGGCGCGCACCGGTGCTGATCGAGGTGGCGCGCAGCGCCTCGCCGCCGCGGGCGAGATCGAGGATGTAGATCTGCGGCGCGCTGTCGCCGTCACGCTGGGCGGAGAAGGCCAGGCGCTGGCCGTCCGGACTCCAGGCCGGGCCGGATTCGGGCGCCTTGCTGGCGGTGATGCGGCGCGGCGGCGTGCTGCCGTCGGTCGGCGCCAGCCACAGGTCGACCACCTGCTCGGCAGGGTCGTAGGCCGGCTCGGTGACGGTGAACACGACCCATTTGCCGTCCGGACTGACCACCGGGGCGGCCACACGCGGCATCAGCCACAGGTCTTCGTGGCTGATCGGCCGCCGGTCCTGCGCCGTGGCGAGGGCGCTGGAAAGCAGCAACAGACAGGCGAACAGCAATCTGGTCATCGGTGGGCTCCCGGTGGCTGGGGAAATCGCGAAGGATGCGGGCACAGGGCGAAGCCGGGCCCGTGCCGAAAGGCCCTGGGGATCCTGAACGGACGCGGTGGGCCGTGGCGTCGATCGATGATACCGCGCCCGTTCCGCGCCGCCGGATCGCCGTGCGCGAACCGTCGTCCCGTTCACATCCGGTTCCCGCCGGCAGGTGCCAATGCGGCGGGGCGGGAGTAGACTTCCGTATGCCGGGGCGCAATGCCCGCGGCGGGATATCCCATCGACACGGATGCCGGCGCGCAGCGAGTGCCCGGCCCCACCACCGCCACCGCACGGCGCGTACGGCTCCCCCTACCGGAGGCTACGGCCATGTGGCTGCAGAGACTCGAAGAGTACCTACGCGCGAATCAGGTCGAGTACCAGACCATTGCGCATCCGCTCGCCTACACCGCGCAGGAGGTCGCGGCCAGCGCGCACATCCCGGGGAAGGAAATGGCCAAGACCGTGATGGTCAAGCTCGACGGCCGCCTGGCGATGGTCGTGGTGCCCGCTTCCGAGCGCGTGCATCTGGGACGCCTGCGCGAGGCGACCGGTGCCGGGGAGGTGGCGCTGGCCAGCGAATGGGAGTTCAAGGACCGCTTCCCGGAGTGCGAGCTCGGCGCGATGCCGCCGTTCGGCAATCTCTACGGGCTGGACGTGTTCGTGTCCGACACGCTGGCCGAGGACGAGGAGATCGCCTTCAACGCCGGCACCCACAGCGAACTGGTCCGGATGCGTTACCGCGATTTCGAGCGCCTGGTCGATCCGCGCATCGTGCACCTGGCGCGGCATTGAGCCGTGCCGTGCCGGCGGCGGCCGGTCTTGCCGCCGCCGGCAGGCGTGCCGCCGCCCGTCGCGGCGATGGTGCGGATCGCGCTCAGCGCGGCGTCGACAGGTCGGGACGGTGCACGTACACGGTGTAATCGATCCGCTCCATCGCGCTGATGAACTGCCCATCCGTCCCCCCGTGCATCGGGCATCCGCATGGGGGGCAACGCAGGGGATGGCGGAGGCAGGACATCGACCCGCCCGGCGGACTGGTAAGCTGCAGGCATCCATCCGGAGGGCGCGCCATGAACACCGTCTACGACTTCAGTGCCATCGACATCGACGGCCGGGAGCGTTCGCTGAAGGAGTTCGAGGGCAAGGTCCTGCTCATCGTCAATGTGGCCTCCAAGTGCGGCTTCACCCCGCAGTACGCCGGGCTGGAATCGCTGTGGCGCAAGTACCGCGAGCAGGGACTGGTGGTGCTCGGATTTCCCTGCGACCAGTTCGGCCATCAGGAGCCGGGCGATGAGGAGGAGATTCGCAACTTCTGTCAGCTCAACTACGACGTGAGCTTTCCGCTGTTCGCCAAGATCGAGGTCAATGGCGACGGCGCACACCCGCTCTGGCGCTGGTTGAAGCGGGAACAGCCCGGCCTGCTGGGCAGCGAGGCGATCAAGTGGAACTTCACCAAGTTCCTGATCGGCCGCGACGGCCGCGTGGTCAAGCGCTACGCGCCGACCGACACGCCCGAGAAGATCGAGAAGGATCTGCCGGCGGTACTGCGCTGACGGTGTGCATCGCCCGGGCGAGGGAACGGCCATGGCCCCCCCCGCAACGGACGAGCCCCCGGCGTCCTGCCGGGGGCTCGCGGGCGGCGCGCCATGCGGTTGCCGCCGCCCGGTTCATTGCCCGCTGACGGCCCGGACCTGGGTGCTGGTCAGCGTGTAGTCGGCCACCACGGTGGCGTAGCCGGTGACCTGGTAGGTGTAGGTGCCCGGCACCTTGACCGCGAACTCCAGCACCTCGGGGTTGGCCAGGGTCGCCGCCGAGGCGACCTGGTTGCCCTCCGGGTCGAGCAGGTACAGGTCGAGATCGATGCCGCCGCCCCAGCGCAGCTCGGCGCGGATCGTCGTCGTGTCGCTGCCGACTTCGATCGTGTACTCGTCGATCTGCAGGTTCTCGACCGACGGGCCCATCGTCCCGGCGAAGGTCTGGGTCTCCTCGACGAGCACGGTGTCGCTCGGGAACAGCGGCCCATCGGTGAGCACGCCGTCGAAGTACACCTGGCCCTGGATGCCGCGCAGCTCGATGCGGTGCAGGCCCTTGTTCATGCCGTTGATGGCGAAGCGCTCGAAATCGGGCGTCGGGTTGTAGAAGCTGATCCGGCCGCGATGGCTGCCATCGACGTAGACATCGGCCACGCCGCCCTTGCTGTTGCGCGGATACAGCAGCTGGAAGGCAGTGCCCGAGAAGGCCAGGCGCGCGCGGGGGGTGTCCTTCTTCGTCACCGCGGCGGCCTGGTAGCTGCCGTCGCTGGCTTCGGCGTGGGCAACGGTCTTCCAGCGCCCGTCCAGGTCGACCAGCGCGGCGCGGTCGGCGACCGCGTTCCAGATGCCCTGGCTCGACCAGGCGGTGACGCCGGACAGGAAGCGCTGGCGTTCGCCCACGGTGCGCCTGGCGACTTCCACCGCCCGGGCGACGTTGATGTACCCACCGCCGACCCAGTGGGTCGGGTAGGGCATCGGGTCGGCGGTCTGCACCAGGATTTGCTCGATCTGGTCCGGCGACAGCCCGGGGTTGGCCTCGAGCAGCAGCGCGGCGGTGCCGGCGACGAACGGCGTCGCCATCGATGTGCCGCTGATGCAGTGGTAATGCAGGGTGTAGCTCGGGTAGGTGAGGTTGACCACCGGGCCGAGTGCGCCGATCGGCGTGCCGACCGCGCGGGTCGAGCAGATGTTCGAGCCCGGCGCGATCACGTCGATGCGCTTGTAGGGATCGTCCGCGATGCCGCGGCTGGAGAAGCTGGACAGGTCGCGCGCCTTGGTGCCGGAGCCGACGTTGATCACCCACGGCACGATCGCGTACGGGTTGAGCGTGTTCTCGGCCGGGCCGTCGTTGCCGGCGGCGAAGCTCACCACCATGCCGCGCCGGTAGGCCTCGTAGCTGGCCTTGTTGATCGGATTGTTGGGGTCGTAGACCGAGTTCGAGCTGCCCCAGGAGTTGGTGACGATGTCGATGCCGTAGCGCTGCTGGTTGGCCAGCACCCAGTCGAAGCCCTGCAGCGCGAACAGGATGCTGATCGCCTCGCCGGCGCCCAGGCCGATCAGATCGGCTTCCGGAGCGATGCCGTCGTAGTAGTATGGGCGACGGTGGTCGGTGGCAGAGGCGGCGCCGGTGCCGGCGACGGTGCCGGCCACGTGGGTGCCGTGGCCGCTGGAGGTGTCGGTGTTGGGCTGGTTCTCCAGCGCCGCGGCGACGCCGGCCAGGCCGAGGTCGCCGATCAGCTTGACGTTCTGGATCGTCTTGCTGCCGAAGCTCAGGTCCGGATGATTGGCGTCGATGCCCGAGTCGAGCACGGCCACGGTGACCCCGCGGCCCTTGAGGCCGAGCGTGTCGTGCACGAGGTGGCCGCCGGTGATTTCGCCGGCTTCGTGGTTGAAGTAGCGCAGCGGCGCGTCGAGGTAGATGCTCTCCACGCCCTCCCATTGCGCGACCTCGCGGATCTGCGCGGTGGTCAGCAGCGCGCCGGCCATCGGCAGCTCGCTCAGCAGCAGGTACTGGTCGGTGATGCCGGCGATGCGGGCGACCTGGTCGCGATCGCTGAAAGTGACGACGACCCGGTGCGGACCGGCCTGGCCCAGCCGGGTCTGCAACTCCGGGTCGAGGATGGCTTCGGCCCGCACGTCCGCCGCGAGGGCGAGCACGGCGAGGGAAATGGCAAGACACAGCGGCTTCTTCATGGCTCCCCTCCCGGGGGTGCGTGGTGGAGTATGCACAGCACTGTGAGCCGGGAGCGGTAACGGCGGCCATGGGGGAAAACCCCCGCCGGATGCGGGCGCGAACGCCCAGCGGCGGCCTCAGCGGCGGCGGCTCCGCGTCAGACGGGGACGGACTTCCTCGACGAAGAGCACCAGGCAGGCCAGCAGCAGGGGCAGGTCCTTGGCCAGGAACTGGCCGGTGTTGCCGATGACCGGCGGCGGATGGCCGGGCTGCCAGCCGGGCAGGGTGAACAGGAAGCTCAGCGTGGCGACGAAGGTGAGTGCGCTCGCCGCCAGGCCGATCGCGCCCAGCCGCGGCGCGCGCGGCAGCGTGAGCAGGCACAGCGCGGTGAGGATCTCGACCACGCCGATCAGGTTGGAGGCGCCCTGCACGTCGAACACGCCGTACAACCAGGCCATGAACGGGCTGGTCTCGATCAGCGGGCGGATGGCTTCGGCTTCGACGGGGGTGAACTTCATGCCGCCGATCCACAGCAGCACCAGCGCCACGCCCCAGCGCATCAGGTCGCGGGCGCGGCGCGCCTCGAACTCGCGCATCGACAGCCGCGCCCACAGCCACAGCGCCAGCGCGGCGATGGCGAGGTTCTTGATCACGCCCTGGCCGGCGCCGATGGCGGGGAAGCCGCCCATGCTGTCGATCCACACCGGATTGGTGAGCAGCAGCGTCAGGCTGGCGGCGAAAAAGGCGGCGATGCCGGCGGCCGCGTAACGGCGCAGGCGGATCGCCACACCGGGCAGGATGCCCAGACCCAGGGCGATCTCGACCACGCCGATGGCGCCGGTCAGGGCCGGGAAGGTGCTCGCGGGCAGGCCGCCGAACAGCAGGTGCTCGCTCAACCAGCGCCCGACGGCGGTGGCCTCGAAGGGCAGGAATTTCATGGCCCCGAACCAGATCAGCACCAGCCCGAAGGCGGTGGCGACGGCGTCGAGGAAGCGGACGGAGGCGGGGCGGGCGTTCATGCGGGCGGTTCCCGTGGCGGTCCTGCCCCCCAGAGGCGTCCAGCGGGCGAAACGGTGCGCGTCTGGCCGATCGGCCCGGCCCGACGCGTTGGCGCGATGGCAGGGGGAATTTCCCGACCCGGAAGGGAGGAGGTTCGTCATGCAACGCCTTGTTCTCGCGGCCCTGTGCGGGCTGCTGGCTCCCGTCGCCGCCTTCGCGGAATGCAGCCCTGCCGACCGCGCCCAGCTGGAGAAGCTCGATCGCGACTGGGGCGAGGCCGGTCACCGGGGCGACCGGGCCTTCCTGCAGAGCCTCTACGCCGACGACTATCGCGACCTGACGCCGGGGCGGGCGCAGGACAAGCAGGCCGCGATCGCCGAGACATTGGCCGAGGCCGAGCGCAACCGCGGCAATCCCGGCCCGCTGCCGCAGTACGACTTCTATCTGATCCACTGCACCCCGACCAGCGCGACCATCACCCACCGGGTCACCACCACGCACGGCGAGGGGGCGAGCGCCCGCCACGACTATTTCCGCAGCGTGCATTTCCTGGAGAAGCGCGGCGGACGCTGGCAGGTGGTGAGCAACGCCGGCCAGCCGCTCGACGACGCCGGGGTGGTGCGCTATCTCGACCTGGAATGGAACATCGCCGACGTGGCCGACGATCGCGGCTGGTTCGAGCGCAATCTCGCCGACGACTACATCGGTGTCAGCAGCCGCACCGGGGCGATCGAGGACAAGCGCCAGATGCTGGCGGAAATCGGCAGGGTGCGCATCACCCAGGCCGACACCAGCGAGCTGGAAGTGGCCGTGTTCGGCGACACCGCGCGCGCCAGCGGCGTCTACCACGTCAAGGGCACCGACGAGGCGGGCCGGCCGTTCGATCGCCGCGTTCGCTATATCGACACCTTCGTGAAGCGCGACGGGCGCTGGCAGATCTGGACCTCGCAGGGCACGGCATTGGCCGATTGAGGCGGTCGGGCGCGGCCCCGGGCCGCCCGGCCCGATTTGCACACCCGGCCCGGGTGGCCTAGGCTTGCAGTCCCGAGCGGCCCGGATGCTACCCGGGCCGTTTTCTTTTCCCAGGATCCAGAGGTTTCACATGCAGATTGCCGAGCGCCGTGTCGCTTCCTTCCACTACACCCTGACCAACGACGCCGGCGAGGTGCTCGACAGTTCCAGCGGCCGCGAGCCGCTGGCCTACCTGCACGGCGCCGGCCAGATCGTGCCGGGCCTGGAGAGCGCGCTCGAAGGCAGGCAGGCTGGCGACAAGTTCAATGTCGACGTGCCGCCGGAGGCGGGTTACGGCCCGCGCCACGAGGGGCTGATCCAGCAGGTGCCGCGCGCCGCCTTCCGTGGCGTCGATGAGTTGCAGGTCGGCATGCAGTTCCAGGCGCAGGGGCCGCAGGGCGCGTTGAGCGTGGTGATCGCCGCCATCGACGGCGACCTGGTCACGGTCGACGGTAACCACCCGCTGGCCGGTCAGACCCTGCATTTCGCCATCGAGGTCACTGACGTGCGCGAGGCCAGCGACGACGAACTGCAGCACGGCCACGCCCACTGAGGTCGCCACCACCCCGCGTGGCCGGCACGACGGCCGCCGCGGCTGTCCGCAGAAACGGACTGTCCCGGCGGCCTTCACCTCCATCGCTTCGCGGATGGCACGGCCGCGCGCTACAGTGCTGCTCCCTCCGGCCATCGCGCGCCTGCATGTACAGCCTCTATACCGCTCCCGGCACCGCCGGCCTCGCCGTCCACTGGTTGCTGATCGAACTCGGCCAGCCGCACGAGCTGCATCTGCTCGATCTCGAGGCCGGCGACCAGCGCAAGCCCGACTATCTCGCCCTCAACCCCAACGGCGTGGTGCCGACCCTGCTGATCGACGGCCAGCCGGTGTACGAGTCGGCGGCGTTGGTGCTGCACCTGGCCGATGCCCATCCCGAGGCCGGCTTGGCTCCGCCGCCCGGAAGCCTGGCCCGCGCGGCCTACTACCAGTGGATCGTGCTGTGCGCGAACGGGTTGTTGCCGGCATTCCGTGCTTGGTTCCACCCGAACGAAGTCGCCGGGGAGTCCTGCGCCGAGGCGAGCAGGGAGCACGCCCGCAGCCGCATCGAGGCGGCCTTCGCGCGCATCGACCACCATCTCGCCGGGCAGGGGCCGTATCTGCTCGGCGACACCCTCTCGGCGGCCGACTTCCTGCTCACCATGCTGATGCGCTGGTCGCGCAACATGCCGCGGCCGGCCACCGACTGGCCGCATCTGCGCGCGCTGGCCGAGCGCATGAAGGCGCGCCCCTCGTTCCGCACCCTGTACGAGCGCGAAGGCCTGACCGAGTGGCGCTGAGCGCCGCCGTCACCTGCGTTTCACGGCACGGCTGGCCGGGACTGGCATACTCGCCCCATGGACCGCCGCCCGGCACCGGGTGGCGGTCGTCGCATGGGAGCGGGCATTGCGTTCGACGGCAGTGGCGGGACAGCGGCGGTCGCGGGGAGCGGGAAGCGCTTGGGCCGGCGTCGTCGTCCTGCTGCTGGCGTGGCTGTCGGTCGCTGCGTCCGCGCATGCCGGGCACGACATTCCGCTGCACGGTTTGTGGGCGCCGGCCGAATCCGCCGACCCGGGCGATTGGCGCGGCCAGGGCGAGCCCTTCGATCCGACGGCACTGAAGGTATTTCCGCGCGGGCCGGCCGGCGCCTGGGTGGCCTTGTATCCGCGGGCGGGCGAATGGCCCGCGGCGACACTGATCGTGGTGGTCCGCCAGCCGGGTCTGGAGAGCGTCGTCTTCCATTCGCCCGACGGCGGCGTGGCGCGCGCGAGCAGTCTGCGGCTGGAAGGCGATGCCTTGGCCGGCCACGGCCGGCTGGCCTTTCAGGTGCGTGCGCCGCCGGATGCCGGGGAGGCGCTGTTGCTGCGCCTGGAGCCGCTGGACGGCATCGCCTCGGCGGTCGGCTTTGCCGTGCAGGATCAGGCGACCTATCTGCGTGAGGATGCCCGCTGGGTGGCGTTCGCCAGCGCCTGCTTCGGGGTCATGCTGGCGATGGCGGTGGTCACGCTGTTCTTCTCGTTCTGGCTGCGCGACATCACCTTCCTGTTGCACACCGGCTACGTGCTCAGTTACGCGTTGATCCAGGCCATCCAGACCGGCTATGCCTTCAGCGTGCTCGAGTGGACGCTGATCGCGGAGGCGCCCCGCGCCTGGGGGCGCACGGCCACGGCGGTGTCGGTGATCCTCGCGATCCTCTTTCTCGACCGTTTCGTCGCGCTGGATCGCCATGCCCCGCGCATGCGCCGGCTTGTTCTCCTGCTCGGCGCGGCGGTGGGTGCGAACGTGCTGCTTGGCTTCCTGCCGCTGCAGCCGGCGCAGGCGCTGGCGCGCGCGCTGATCAATCCGCTGCTGATGCTGGCCGGCCCGGCCGTTCTCGCCAGTGCCCTCGTGGCTTGGTATCACGGATCGCGCTACGCGGGCTTCTTCCTGCTCGGCTGGACGCCGTTGCTCGCGCTGACCGTGCTCGACAGCGCGCAGCTCTTTGGCGCCCTGCCCGGGTGGTCGTGGGTGAGCGGCGCGGCACTGGCGGCCGGCAGTTTCGAGGCGCTGGTGCTCTCGCTCGGCCTGGCCGAGCGCACCCTGGGCGTGCGCCGCGACCGCGAACAGGCGCATCGGCTGGCCGACATCGACCCGCTCACCTCGCTGCTCAACCGGCGCGGTCTCGAACGCAGGCTCGACGCGCTGATTGCCGCCGCCGAGCGCACTGGCGAGCCGCTCACCCTGCTGTTCCTGGATCTGGACCGTTTCAAGTCGCTCAACGACAACTTCGGGCACGTCGAGGGCGACCGTGCGCTGACCGTGCTGGCCGACTGCCTGCGCGCCGAAACGCGCAGCCGCGACGTGATCGGCCGCTACGGCGGCGAGGAGTTTCTGGTCGTCCTGCCGGAGTGCGACGTCGACCTCGGCCTGCAGGTCGCCGAGCGGATCAGGCAGCGGCTGGAGCGACGCGGCATCCCGGTCGATCCCGCGGGTACGCCGTTGACGGTCAGCGTGGGGCTGGCGGTGCGCCATCGGGGGGAGGGCGTCACCGCGCTGATCGAGCGCGCCGACCAGGCCATGTACGAGGCCAAGAACAGCGGCCGGAACTGGGTCGCGCTGGCTTCCAGCCAGCCAGGCTGAGCGCCGTCGCATCGCCGCCCGGGCCGGGCTATAGTCGATACCGACGCGGGCCACGCGTCGCTGCCGGCGGAGGTCTGCGGTGAAACCCACCGATGTCCGCAAGCCCGACTACTACCACAAGGTGGTCGACTGCCAATGGGCGTGTCCGGCGCACACTCCGGTGCCCGAATACATCCGGCTGATCGCGGCCGGGCGCTACGCCGACGCCTACCTGGTCAACTGGCACAGCAATGTCTTCCCCGGCATCCTCGGCCGCACCTGCGACCGCCCCTGCGAGCCGGCCTGCCGGCGCGGCCGCGTCGAGCAGAACAACGGCGAGAAGCCCGAGCCGGTGGCGATCTGCCGGCTCAAGCGCGTCGCCGCCGACTACAAGGGCGACATCCGTGCCCGGCTGCCGAAACCGGCGGCGAAGAAGAACGGACGCCGCATCGCCTGCGTCGGCGCCGGCCCGGCCTCGCTCACCGTCGCCCGCGACCTCGCCCCGCTCGGCTACGCCGTCACGGTGTTCGACCAGGACCCCAGAGCCGGCGGCTTCATGCGCACCCAGGTGCCGCGTTTCCGCCTGCCCGAGGCAGTGATCGACGAGGAGGTCGGCTACATCCTCGACCTCGGCGTCGAGTTCGTCGGCGGCCGCCGCATCGACTCGATGAAGGCGCTGCTCTCCGAGGGTTTCGATGCGGTCTTCGTCGGCTGCGGCGCCCCGCGCGGGCGCGATCTCGACATCCCCGGCCGGCAGGAGGCCGCCGCGCAGATCCACATCGGCATCGACTGGCTGGCCTCGGTCTACTTCGGGCATGTCCAGCGCGTCGGCGAGCGCGTCATCGTGCTCGGCGGCGGCAACACCGCGATGGACTGCTGCCGCACGGCGCGCCGGCTCGGCGGCGAGGAGGTGAAGGTGATCGTCCGCTCCGGCTTCGACGAGATGAAGGCCAGCCCGTGGGAGAAGGAGGACGCGATGCACGAGGGCATCCCGATCCTCGACTGCCGGGTGCCCAAGGCCTTCGTGCACGACAACGGCCGCCTGACCGGCATGATCTTCGAGAAGGTGCGCGCCGAGCAGGATGCCAAGGGGCATCGCAAGCTGGTGCCGACCGGCGAACCCGACGAGTTCCACGCCTGCGACGAGGTGCTGCTGGCGATCGGCCAGGAGAACGCCTTCCCGTGGATCGAGCGTGACATCGGCATCGCCTTCGACGAACGGGACATGCCGGTGGTGGACAAGACCACGTTGCAATCCAGCCTGCCGCAGGTCTTCTTCGGCGGCGATGCCGCCTTCGGTCCGAAAAACATCATCTGGGCGGTCGCCCACGGCCACGAGGCGGCGGTGTCGATCGACCGGATGCTCCATGGCGAGGACATCACGGTGCGGCCGCCGCCGCAGGTGCGCCTGCTGTCGCAGAAGATGGGCATCCACGAGTGGAGCTACGACAACGACATCCTGCCCGATGCGCGCCACAAGGTGCCCTGGGCGCCGGCCGAGAAGACACTGAGCCGCATCGATGTCGAGGTCGAGCTGGGCTTCGACCCGGCGACCGCCTGGAAGGAGGCGCAGCGCTGCCTGAACTGCGATGTGCAGACGGTGTTCCTGCACGACAAGTGCATCGAGTGCGATGCCTGCATCGACATCTGCCCGATGGACTGCCTGACCCTCACCGCCAACGGCGAGGAGGATGAACTGCGTCAGCGCCTGACCGCGCCGGCGCTCAACCTCGCCCAGGATCTGTACGTGTCCGGCGAGCTCAGGACCGGCCGGGTGATGGTCAAGGACGAGGACGTTTGCCTGCACTGCGGCCTGTGCGCCGAGCGCTGCCCGACCGGCGCCTGGGACATGCAGAAATTCCTGCTCGAGATGACCCATGCCGGTTCCGGTTGCCGCGACGCGAAGCGGGAGGCGGCATGAGGCCCTGCGATCGGTCGGATTCAGCGTTCGTCATTCCCGCGAAAGCGGCAGTCCGGTGCCTTTTCTCGCGTCAGACGTCTCTGGATCCCCGCTTTCGCGGGGGTGACGGCGCTGGGGGCTGACACCATGACCCGCATCCAAGCCGTCAACGACTTCGTGGTGAAGTTCGCCAACGTCAACGGCTCCGGCTCGGCCTCGGCCAACGAACTGTTCGCCAAGGCGATCCTCCGCATGGGTGTTCCGGTCAGCCCGCGCAACATCTTTCCGTCGAACATCCAGGGCCTTCCGACCTGGTACGAGGTGCGGGTGTGCGAGGCCGGCTGGCTGGGCAGGCGTGGCGGCGTCGATCTGATGGTGGCGATGAATCCGCAGACCTGGGACGCCGACCTCGCCGAAATCGAGCCGGGCGGCTACCTGCTGTACGACAGCAGCAAGCCGCTGCCGGCGTCGAAGTTCCGCGACGACGTCCACGCCATCGGCGTGCCGCTGACCGAGATCTGCAACGCGACCTACGACGACGCCCGTCAGCGCCAGCTGTTCAAGAACATCATGTACGTCGGCGCGCTGTCGGTACTGCTGGAGATCGACCCCGACGAGATCCGCAAGCTGTTCGGCGAGCAGTTCCGCGGCAAGGAAAAGCTGGTCGACGCCAATGCGAAGGCGCTGCAGCTCGGACGCGAGTACGTGGAGAAGCATCTCGCGCATCCGATCGGCTTGCGCGTGCGCCGCAGCGACCGGGTCGGCGACCGCATCTTCGTCGACGGCAACAGCGCCGCCGCGCTCGGTTGTGTCTATGGCGGCGCCACGGTCTGCGCCTGGTATCCGATCACCCCGTCCTCGTCGCTGGCCGAGGCGTTCCAGAAGTACTGCCAGAAATACCGCGTCGATCCGGACAGCGGCAAACATCGCTACGCCATCATCCAGGCCGAGGACGAGATCGCCTCGATCGGCATGGTGGTCGGCGCCGGCTGGAACGGCACGCGCGCCTTCACCGCCACTTCCGGCCCTGGCGTGTCGCTGATGACCGAGTTCATCGGCCTGGCCTACATGGCCGAGATTCCGGTGACGATCATCGACGTGCAGCGCGGCGGCCCGTCCACCGGCATGCCCACGCGCACCCAGCAGGCCGACCTCCTGTCCTGCGCCTTTGCCTCGCATGGCGACACCCGGCATGTCCTGCTGTTCCCGGAGGATCCGCACGAGTGCTTCGAGCATGCGGCGGCGGCGCTGGACCTGGCCGACCGGCTGCAGACGCCGGTGTTCGTCATGACCGACCTCGACATCGGCATGAACCAGCGCCTGTGCGCACCTTTCGCCTGGGATGACGCGCGACGCTACGACCGCGGCAAGGTGATGGGCGCCGAGGAACTGGACGCCGGCTGCGAGTTCGGCCGCTATCTCGATGTCGATGGCGACGGCATCCCCTACCGCACCTGGCCCGGCACCCATCCCACCCGCGGCAGCTTCTTCACCCGCGGCACCACCAAGGACGCGTATGCGCGCTATTCCGAGCGCGGTCCGGACTACGTCTACAACATGCAGCGGCTGCTGCGGAAATGGGAAACCGCCAAGACTCTGGTCCCGCCGCCGGTGCTGCGTCGCGCCACCGTGCCGACACGCTTCGGTGCCATCTACTTCGGCTCCACCGCGCCGGCCATGGACGAGGCACTGGCGATGCTGGCCGGCGAGGGCGTCGCCATCGACGCGCTGCGCCTGCGCGCGTTTCCATTCCCCGATGCGGTACGCGAGTTCATCGAGTCGCACGAGGTCGTGTTCGTGGTCGAGCAGAACCGCGACGCACAGATGCGCAGCCTGCTGGTGAACGAGTTCGGCCTCGACCCGGCGCGGCTGCAGCCGGTGCTGCATTACGACGGCACGCCGATCACCGCACGCTTCATCGCCCGCGCCATCGGCGAGCGGGTGCGGCTGCGCCAGCCGACGTCCGGCAAGCAGGAGGTGGCCTGACATGACCTGGATCGCCAAGCCCAAGCTGCATCACCCGACCCTGGCCTGCAACGCGCTCGGCTACACCCGGCGCGACTACGAGGGCAAGATCTCGACGCTGTGCGCCGGTTGCGGCCACGACTCGATCTCGGCCGCCATCATTCAGGCCTGCTGGGAACTGGACATCGCCCCGCACCGGGTCGCCAAGCTCTCCGGCATCGGTTGCAGCTCGAAGACGCCGGACTACTTCCTGGGCCAGTCGCACGGCTTCAACACCGTGCACGGGCGCATGCCGAGCGTGCTCACCGGCGCCAACCTGGCCAACCGTGAGCTGATCTATCTGGGCGTGTCCGGCGACGGCGACTCGGCCTCGATCGGCCTGGGCCAGTTCGCGCACTGCCTGCGGCGCGGCGTGAACATGGTCTACATCGTCGAGAACAACGGCGTCTACGGCCTGACCAAGGGCCAGTTCTCGGCCACCGCCGACCGCGGCTCGACCTCCAAGCGCGGCGTCGAGAACACCGACAGCCCGCTCGACATGGTGGGTCTGGCGCTGCAGCTCGGTGCCAGCTTCGTCGCCCGCAGCTTTTCCGGCGACAAGCAGCAACTGGTGCCGCTGATCAAGGCAGCGCTGGGCCATCGCGGTGCGGCCTTCCTCGATGTCATCAGTCCCTGCGTGGCCTTCAACAACCATCCCGGCAGCACCAAGAGCTACGACTATGTGCGCGAGCACAACGATGCGGTGAACCGGCTCGACCTGATCCCGCCGCGGGCGCGGATCGAAGTGCAGTACGGTGCAGGCGAAACCATCGACATCGAGCAGCACGACGGTCGCGTGCTGCGTTTGCGCAAGCTCGATCCCGACTACGACCCGCGCGACCGCATCGCGGCGATGAACTACGTCCAGCAGCACCAGGCGCGCGGCGAGGTCGTGACCGGCCTGCTGTATGTCGACCCGGAGGCCGAGGACCTGCATGCCCATCTGCGGACCGTGGACACGCCGCTCAACCACCTGGGCGAAGCCGAACTGTGCCCTGGCCAGGCGGCGCTGGCGAAGATCAATGCCGGCTTGCGCTGACCGATGTTCCGGTGTCGCGGCCGACGCTGTCCGGCGAGAGCGGCGCGACCACGGTCATGATCGAAGACGCGGCTCAGTCAGCGCCCAGTCGCGCCCGCAGTGTTGCAACCTCGGCCCGCAGCGCCTCCAGTGCCGTCTCCAGCATCGCCACCCGCTCGGCCAGCGCGCCGTCACTGCCGGCGGCCTCCTCGTCGCGGCGGCCGAGCAGCTCGGCCGACACCGGCCCGCACAGCAGGTGCATGTAGCGATCTTCGCGCTGGCCCGGTGCGCGGCCGAGGTTGACGACCAGCGCGGGGCTGCGCTGCATCAGCCGATCCAGCGTGTGGCGAACCTCGTCCAGATCGGTGAAGCTGGCCAGCCGTTCGCTGCGCAGCAACAGCTCGCCGGCGGTCTGCGGGCCGCGCAGCAGCAACAGCGCGAGCAGTGCCTGCTGACGGGTGGTCAGCGACCAGGCGCGTGCCGCGCAGTGCTCGTAACGGGTGGCACGGCCGCCGTCGACGGCGCGCACCAGGCCCTTGCGCTCCATCCGGCGCAAGGCATGGCCGACCTCGCCCGGCTCCAGCGCCATCACCGGTTCGCGGTTGGTCTTCTGGTTGGCGGCAAGCACGGTCGCGTTGACGGTCAGCGGGTAGGCGTCGGGCGTGGTGGCTTCCTTCTCGATCAGGCAGCCGAGCAGGCGCGCTTCGACGGGATCGAGCGGGTCGGGGAGGGCAATGCTGTCTTCGGACATGGCGGGCGGGGTGGAGGCGGGAGCGCCATCATGCCCGATCCCCGGATGTCACGCCCTGCGATGGCGCCGGCGCAGGTCGATGCGGGCGGTCGACGGCCCCGCGCATGCGGGCATACGCTGGAGGGCGGAGATCAGCCGCGGGACGGGTTGGCGAATTTTTCCGTATGCCGCTGCAGCCACAGCAACGCACGCTCGCCAGGCATCGGCCGGGCGATGTGGAAACCCTGGGCCAGATCGCAGCGGGTGTCCTGCAGGTAATGCAGGGTCTCGGCGGTTTCCACGCCCTCGGCGGTGACTTGCAGTCCCAGACTGTGCCCGAGATCGACGATGGAGCGGATCACGCTGCGCGCCTCGCCTGATCGGGTGGCTTCCATGACGAAGGACTTGTCGATCTTGATCTCGGAGAACGGCAGGCGCACCAGTTGCAGCATCGACGAATAGCCGGTGCCGAAGTCGTCCAGAGAGAGATTGAAGCCCTTCATTCGCAGCCGGGTGAGCATGTCCAGCGAGGCGACCGGATCCTCCATCGCGCTGGTTTCGGTCAATTCCAGAACGATCCGGGAGGGATCCACGCCGTGCGCCTGGCAGCGGCTGGTCAGTGTTTCCACCAGTTGGTGGCTGCGCAGCGAGCGGGCGGAGAGGTTGACGGAGAGCGTGACCGGGTCGCCGAGAGCGGGCGGCCGGCTTTCCGGTGCATGCCGGGCGAACCATTGCAGGGACTGGTCGAGCACCTGCGCGGTGAGTTCGTCGATCAGGTCGTGGCGTTCGGCGACGGCAATGAAACGGTCCGGCGGAATTTCTCCCAGCGTCGGGTGATGCCAGCGCGCCAGCACCTCGAAGCCCGCCAGCATGCCGCCATCGCAGACGACTTTCGGTTGGTAGACGACGCTGAACTGCCGATCCTCCAGTGCGCGGGACATCGCCTCGGCGCTGATCTCGCCTGTCGGGCGTGAGTACGCGCCGTCGATGGGGTTGCCCCGGGCCAGTGCGGGCAGCTCGGCCATGGCGGTGCCCGGCGCCTGATCGAGCAGTGCGCGCAGCATGGAGGCGGAAAAAGGCTTGGGCAACACGCCGAGGATGTCCAGGCCATGTTCGACCCCCGAACGTCCGGCAGCATCCAGCACCCGCCCGCCCATGCCGCTGGTGATGATGATGCGGGCGCGGCAGTTGCGCTGGGCCAGTTGCACCAGCACCTCGACGCCGTCCATCCCCGGCATGACCAGATCCAGGGCGACGTGGGTCGGCTCCCATTCGGCAAGGACGGCAAAGAACTCGCCGGGATCGTGGGTGTAGCGTGCCGCCAGTCCGACGCCCTGCGCGATGAACTGGATCGTGCGGCCGATCAGCGGGTCATCGTCGAGGACGAGCAGGCGGCGCTGCGGCATGGGGCGGATTCCTCACCTGTGGCGTGCCACGGCGCGGGCCGTCGCCGCCGGCCGACCGGGGCGGCGCGCGGCCGGCATCATCGGGACCATCATCGGGACCATCCTCGGGACTGTAGCTCAATCGCGGCATTCTTCACGACAAGCGCGATCGGCTTGTTGTGAACGTCTGCTCATTTTTCGTCGAGCACCTCGCGGATCTTGCGCGCCAGGTCGGAGCGCCGGTAGGGCTTGCCGAGCAGTTCGACGCCGGGATCGAGGCGGCCGTGGTGGACGATCGCGTTCTCGGTGTAGCCGGAGGTGTAGAGCACCTTGATCGACGGGCACAACTCGCGGGCCGCGTCGGCGAGCTGGCGTCCGCTCATGCCGCCGGGCATGACCACGTCGGTGAACAGCAGGTCGATGTCCGGACGCTCACGCAGGATGTCCAGCGCGAGCGCGCCGTTTTCCGCCGCGATGACGGCGTAGCCCAGCGAGGTCAACTGGTCCTGGGCGTAGCGGCGGACCAGCTCGTCGTCCTCGACCAGCAGGATCGTCGCCGAGCCACTGTGTGTATCCGGGGGTACGCGTTCGCTGTGCTCGGTCTGGACGGCGCCGGTCGAGCGCGGCAGGTACATGCGCACCGTCGTGCCCTGGCCGGGCTCGGAGTAGATGTTCACATGCCCGCCGGTCTGCTTGACGAAGCCGTACACCATCGACAGGCCCAGGCCGGTGCCCTTGCCCTTTTCCTTGGTGGTGAAGAACGGTTCGAACACCCGTTGCAGATGCTCGGGGGCGATGCCCGTCCCGGTGTCGGAGACAGCCAGCATCACATACTGGCCGGGCCGCAGCTCGGGGTACTGCGAGGCATAGTCGTGGGTGAGGTGGGCGTTGGCGGTCTCGATGGTCAGGCGCCCGCCCTGGGGCATCGCATCGCGGGCGTTCAGGCACAGGTTCAGCAGCGCGTTCTCGAGCTGGCCGGCATCGACCAGCGCGGGCCACAGGCCGGCGCCGCGGATCACCTCGATCTCGACCTGCTCGCCGAGCGCGCGGCGCAGCAGGCCGTCCATCCCGGCCACCAAACGGTTGATGTCGGTGATCCTGGGCTCCAGTGTCTGCCGGCGCGCGAAGGCGAGCAGGCGCTGGGTGAGTTCGGCGCCGCGTTGCGCGGCGCTGGCGATCATCTCCGCCAGCATGCGCTGGCGCGCATCGGCCGCCAGTTCGTCGCTCAGCAGTTCGGCATTGCCCAGGATCACGGTCAGCAGGTTGTTGAAGTCGTGTGCCACGCCGCCGGTGAGCTGGCCGACCGACTCCATCCGCTGCGCCTGGCGCAATCGCTCCTCCAGCGCGAGGCGCTCGGTGACATCGGTCATGCCGCCGACCATGCGGATCGCCGTGCCCTGCGCATCGCGGATGACGAAGCCGCGGTCGATGACCGTGGCGTAGCTGCCGTCGCTGCGCAGGAAGCGGTAGCTCGCCTCCCACTGCCTGGCATTGCCGGCGATGGCGTCTTTGATGCTTCCGAGCGCGGCGTCCTTGTCCTCGGGGTGGATGCGGCTGGTCCATGAGGTGAAGTCGGGCTCCAGCGTGGCCAGGTCATGGCCGAACAGCGTGCGCATGCCGCTGCTCCACCATATCGTGTCGGTGCCCAGGTCCCAGTCCCAGATCGCGTCGGCGGTGGCCTGGGCGACGTAGCGGAAGCGCTCCTCGCTGGCCCGCAGCGCCTGTTCCTTGCGGTCGTGCTCGACGGCGATGCCGATCAGGTGCGACACCTGCGACACCAGTTCCATGTCCTGCGGTTCGGGGGCGCGTGGGTGGTCGTGGTAGACGGCCACGGTCGCCAGCACATTGCCGCTCCGGTCCATCACCGGCACCGACCAGCAGGCACGCAACCCGTGCGATTCGGCCAGATGCCGATAATCGGCCCAGAGCGGGTCGGTGAGGATATCGGCGACCACGACCGGCGCGCGCCGCCAGGCGGCGGTGCCGCAAGAGCCGGCCGACGGGCCGATCGGGGCGCCGTCGATGGCGCGGTTGTACTCGGCGGGCAGGCTGGGCGCGGCGCCATGGCGCAGATGATTGCCTTCCGCATCCAGCAGCAGGATCGATGCGCGCGCGGTGGGCATGATCTCCTCGAGGCCGCGGGCGATGGTGTCGAGGATGCCAGCCAGCGGGGCGCCGGCGGACACCATTTCGAGCACATGCCGCTCGATCGCCCGCTGCTTCTCGTTGCGACGGCGTTCGCTGATGTCGCGGGTGATGCTGAGCACCGACGTGATCGCGCCACTGGCATCGCGCAATGGCACCGAATGGGTTTCGACCCAGCGGATCGTGCCTTTCAGGCCGATGATGCGGAACTGCAGCTCGCCCTGGCCGCCCTGGCAGACGGCCCGGTGCAGACGCAGGTAGGCGTCGAGGTCGTCCGGGTGCAGCAGGCCGGAGATCGGGCGCTCCAGCACCTGCGAGGCTTCGTCGGCTTCCAGCATGCGCAGGCCGGCGGGGTTCATCTCCAGCAAGCGGCCATCGGCGGACACCACCTTCACGCATTCGGGTTCGCTCGCGAGGATCATGCGCAAGCGCGACTCGCTGGCACGCAGGGCTTCCTCGGTGCGGCGCTGGGAGGTGATGTCGGTGACGTAGCCCTCGATGACGGCCGTGCCATCTTCCAGGCCCACCGCCTTGCCCTGCTCCCAGACCCATTTCTCCGTGCCGTCCGCCGCGCGCAGCCGGTAGGTGGCCTGGAAGCGCTGGCCACCCTCGACGGCGCGCCGCACGATGGCGTCGACACGCGCGCGGTCGTCGGGATGGATGAGGTCGACGTAGGCGATGCGCCGGTTGTCGATCAGATCCTCCGGCGCGTAGCCGGTCAGCTCGACGGCGCCCGCGCTGACCAGGCGCATGGTCCAGTGCGCGTCCTGCAGGCAGCGGTAGGCCATTCCCGGCAGGTTGTCCAGCAGCATCGCCAGCGAGAGGGCTTGCTCCCCGTCAAACCGGCCGTCGGCGTGCTCGCGTGCCTCGTCCACCATCACTCCTCCTGTGTGATGCGCAATCCGGGTAAACCGGCGGCCTGTCGGCCGTCCGGCCGGGTTTCCGCATGTGCAACTGTCACGCGCCGGCCGGCGTCGTGCAAGCCGTGATTCAGGCCGATTGGCCCAGCAGCAGCGCCAGCACGAAGATGCCGAGCATCATGAAGGCCAGGGCGAGCTTGAGCGCCGCGCCGACCACCATCCCGATCCAGGTGGCCGCGCCGATGCGGCCGGCGCGCCGCAGGTCGCGCACCTGCAGCAGCTCGCCGAGCGTCGCGCCGACGAAAGGGCCGAGCAGCAGGCCGGGCAGACCGAACAGCAGGCCGACCAGCGCGCCCAGTGCGGCGCCGCCGAGGCCGTAGCGGCTGGCGCCGACGCGCTGCGCGCCGAGTACCGACGCCAGCAGGTCGATCAGTACCGAAAGCAGCGTCAGCATGCCCAGCAGGCCCAGCGTCCAGGCGCCGATGCGTTCGAAGCCGCCGGCCCAGGCGGCCACCCACATGCCGGCGAACATCACCGGCAGGCCGGGCAGGGCCGGCAGCACGGTGCCGACCAAGCCCAGCACGATGAGCACGGCGGCGAGCACGTACCACAGAACGGTCCAATCCATGGGGCAGGGGCAGGCCGTGGCGGGAAGCCCTAAAATAGCGGACTTTCCCTCCCGCCACCCTTCCGGCCGCCGTGACCACGATCAGACAGGACGATTTCATCCAGAGCGTCGCCGACGCCCTGCAGTACATCAGCTACTACCACCCGGTCGACTACATCAAGAACCTCGCCGCCGCCTACGAGCGCGAGGAATCCCCGGCGGCCCGCGACGCGATGGCGCAGATCCTGATCAACTCGCGCATGTGTGCCGAAGGGCACCGCCCGATCTGCCAGGACACCGGCATCGTGACGGTGTTCCTGAAGATCGGCATGGACGTGCGCTGGGACGCGACGATGAGCGTCGAGGACATGGTCAACGAGGGCGTGCGCCGCGCCTACAACCATCCCGACAACAAGCTGCGCGCCTCGGTGCTGATGGATCCGGCCGGCAAGCGCCTGAACACCCGCGACAACACCCCGGCCGTCGTCAACATGACGGTGGTGCCGGGCAACACGGTGGACGTGATCGTCGCCGCCAAGGGCGGCGGCTCCGAGGCCAAGAGCAAGTTCGTCATGCTCAACCCCTCCGACTCGATCGTCGACTGGGTGCTCAAGACCGTGCCGACCATGGGCGCCGGCTGGTGTCCGCCGGGCATGCTCGGCATCGGCATCGGCGGCACCGCCGAGAAGGCCATGCTGCTGGCCAAGGAGGCGCTGATGGAGCCGATCGACATCCAGGAGCTGATCGCGCGCGGCCCGTCCAGCCGCATCGAGGAGCTGCGCCTTGAGCTGTACGAGAAGGTCAATGCCCTGGGCATCGGCGCGCAGGGCCTGGGCGGTCTGACCACCGTGCTCGACGTCAAGATCAGGGATTACCCGACCCACGCCGCCAACCTGCCGGTGGCGATGATCCCCAACTGCGCCGCGACCCGCCATGCCCACTTCGTGCTCGACGGCAGCGGCCCGGTGCAGCTCGACCCGCCCTCGCTGGAGGACTGGCCCACGCTGACCTACGACGCTTCCAAGGGACGACGCGTGGATCTGTCCACCGTCACCCGCGACGAGGTGGCGAGCTGGAAGCCGGGCGAGGTGCTGCTGCTCAACGGCCGGATCCTCACCGGCCGCGACGCCGCCCACAAGCGCATGGTCGACATGCTCGACCGCGGCGAGCCGCTCCCGGTCGATTTCCGCGGCCGCTTCATCTACTACGTCGGCCCGGTCGATCCGGTGCGCGACGAGGTCGTCGGCCCGGCCGGCCCGACCACCGCCACCCGCATGGACAAGTTCACCGACCGGGTGCTCGGCGCGACCGGCCTGCTCGGCATGATCGGCAAGGCCGAGCGCGGCCCGGCCGCGATCGAGGCGATCAAGCGGCATCGCTCGGTCTATCTGATGGCGGTCGGCGGCGCGGCCTACCTCGTCTCCAAAGCGATCAAGTCGGCCAAGGTGGTCGGCTTCGAGGACCTGGGCATGGAGGCGATCTACGAGTTCGAGGTCAAGGACATGCCGGTCACCGTCGCCGTGGACTCGACCGGCGAATCGGTCCACCAGACCGGTCCGCGTCAGTGGCAGGCGAAGATCGGCAAGATTCCCGTCGTCGTCGAGTAGCCCGCGTTCAAACCCCTCTCCCGCCGGGAGAGGGGTGAGGGTGCGGTGAAACCAGAGCGGTGAACTGCCCGAGTGGTGCCCGGGCGGCGGCTGGAAGGCGCTCCTTGTCGATGGCGTTTCGAGGCACGTCGCTTCGCCGTACCCTCACCCCGGATCCCGTTCCAGGCACAGCTTGCACTGTGCCAAGAACCACCAGCCGCGCCTGGCGCGATGGCCATCGGTGCGATGCGATCCGCCACCGGCAGATCGCAATCATCGCTCCTTCCTCACAAGGAGAGGGGCTTTGCCCGCGCAGAATCGACACGTCACGTGGCCGGCGTTCAGCCTAGACTGCGCACCCCGGAATCTTGGCATCGTCGGGCCCCCTGGAATCTTGAGCGCCTTTGGGTGTCCCGGGGCTTGCGGGTTGCGATGGGCTTGCATCGCCCGGCGATTCTTGCATGATTGTCCCGCCATCCGTTCAGCCGAGGCTGAGGGGGGCGGTCCTGCGGGGGCGGGCCGTGTAAGCGACATCGAACACACTCAGGGGCTACTGATGCAACTCATCCTGCACCGTGCCGCGTTGGCGGCATTCCTGCTCGTTTCTGTCGCGTCGCTCACCGGCTGCGTGACCATGCCCGAAAGTCGGGCATTCAATGCAGCCGCCAATCCGGAAATCAAGCGCATTGCGGTTCTGCCGATGCGCGAGTCGGAGATCGACCTGCTGATCGTGAACAACCCTGGGTACAGCTTCGGCCTGGTCGGTGCTGCGATCGCCGAGGCGAACCGGGTCCCCAAACGCAACTGGTTGCGGGAACAGGTGACTGCCCGGAACTTCGACCACATCGAAGTCTTCCAGCAAGCTTTCACGGAGGCGATGGCTCGGCGTGGATTCGAGCTGGTGTGGCCCGGGCAGGTGGTCGAGAACGGGGCCAAGGCGAAGCGATCCGCAACCGGTTTGCGCAAGGCATACACTCCGATCGATGATGCGGATGCGCAGCTCGACCTGAACTTCGGCTTCGTCGGTTACGCTGCTGCCGGCTCCAGCGACGGCGCACCATACCGTCCGACGGCCATCGTCTTCGCACAGCTGGTAACCAAGGACGGTAAGCAGGTGCTGTTCTCCGATCACGTCGTCTACAACAACGTGTTTCCGGGCAACAGTGCCGGCATCGTGCTCAATCCTGATCCGACTCATCGCTACCCCGACTTCGATGACATGAAGGCGGCGGGTCCGATGACGGTCGATGGTCTTCGCTTGGCCTTCGAGACCGTGGCTGAAACGCTGGCCAAGCAGTTCGGCAGCGTCCAATGAAGTCGCTGCGCGTTGGGGTCGCGGCCGCATTGGTCATGGTCGCCGGCTGTAGCGGAAGCCCGGCCCGCCCCGAGGGCGGGCCGCTTCCCTATCGGCCGACGGGGGGGTGTGCGCCGGATCTGTCGCAGGTCCAGCCGCAGCCGCTGATCGCGGCCGATGCCAAAGGCCGGGTCGGAAGGGTCGATTTCCGTGCGCTGGCGCAATGTCTGACCGGCGAGGATGGCGAGGCGGAACCGGTGGTCCTGTTTCAGCTCGGTGATCGCGAACCGCCGTTCAGCATCGAAGTTGTGCTGTTCGCCGATCGCGACAGCGCGCTGGCCGCAGCCGTGGAGATACTCGATGGCGGTTTCGGAACACTCGATCGACATGGTTTCGACAGCTTCACGTCTCGCAATGGGCGTTTCACGCTCACCACCTTCGTCAACGACAGGCAGGCCGGCGCAAGCTACCTGCTGCTGCGCCCAGACCGGCAATGGCTGAACAGCCAAATGCAGCTCGTGAGCGGAAATCGCTGGACCACTGTCTGGAGTACGGGCGCTGTCATGGGAGCCTACTCCGACGGAACGGAAACTACCCAGCGCCTTGTTCTCCGGGACGATGGCAAGTTCACCGTCGAAGTGAAGGCGTACGCGCCCAAGACTCTTGAAATCTCCCGGCCTTAGCGATTGACCGGTCTTCGAACGCAAGCTGGTTCCGTGCCCTTGGCAGTGCTGCTGGGGCTGCTTCGGCCACCATCGTTCCTGCTTCCTGCGGACGAGGGTCGGAATGCTGCCGATGAAGCCATCGGAGCACGCGGACCGTCGGGCTGCGTAAAATACGCGCATGCCCCTGATCACCCTCCACAGCGTCGACTACGGCGTCGGCGGCCCGCTGCTGCTCGAAAATGTCGAGCTGGCCATCGAGCCGGGCGAGCGCATCGCCCTGATCGGGCGCAATGGCGCCGGCAAGTCCACGCTGCTGCGCCTGCTCTCGGGTGAGATCCGGCCCGATGATGGCGAGATCCGCCTGCAGTCCGGCGTGCGCGTCGCACGCTTGCAGCAGGAGGTGCCGCAGGGCGCGAGCGGCAGCGTGTTCGACGTGGTCGCCAGCGGCCTGGGCCGGCTCGGCGCCGACCTGGCCGAGTTCCATCGTCTCAGCCACGCGCCGGCAGGGCAGGTGGACACGAAGGCGCTGGCAGCGGTGCAGGCGCGCATCGAGGATGCGCAGGGCTGGTCGATCGACCAGCGCATCGCACAGGTGCTGACCCGGCTCGACTTGCCCGAGGACGCCGATTTCGCCGCGCTCTCCGGCGGCATGAAACGCCGCGTGCTGCTGGCGCAGGCGCTGGCCGCGGCGCCGGACGTGCTGCTGCTCGACGAGCCGACCAACCACCTGGACATCGCCTCGATCGACTGGCTGGAGGAGTTCCTGCGCGGCTTTGCCGGCACGCTGGTGTTCGTCACCCACGACCGCCGCTTCCTGCGTTCGCTAGCCACCCGCATCGTCGAGATCGACCGCGGCCGGGTCACGAGCTGGCCGGGTGACTGGGACAACTACCTGCGTCGCCGCGAGGAGCGCCTGAACGCCGAGGCGCAGGAGAACGCCCGCTTCGACAAGCGGCTGGCGCAGGAGGAGGCGTGGATACGGCAGGGCATCAAGGCCCGCCGCACCCGCGACGAGGGCCGCGTGCGCCGGCTCAAGGCGATGCGTGCCGAGCGTGCGAAGCGCCGTGAACAGGCCGGCAGCGTCAAGCTGGCGCTGGCCGAGGCCGGCGCATCCGGCCGCAAGGTGATCGAGGCCGAAGGCCTGTCGTACGGCTGGGATGGCCAGCCGATCGTGCGCGATTTTTCCACGGTGATCATGCGCGGCGACCGCGTCGGTCTGCTTGGTCCCAACGGCTCGGGCAAGACCACCCTGCTCAAGCTGCTGCTCGGCGAGCTGGCGCCGCAGGCCGGCCGCGTCAAGCACGGCACGCAGTTGCAGATCGCCTACTTCGACCAGCACCGGGCCGCGCTGCGCGAGGACTGGAACGCGCTGGACAACGTCGCCGAGGGCCGCGAGTTCATCGAGGTGGGCGGCCAGCGCAAACACGTGCTCGGCTACCTGCAGGATTTCCTGTTCAGCCCCGAACGCGCCCGCGCACCGATCACCCGGCTGTCCGGCGGCGAGCGCAACCGCCTGCTGCTCGCCAAGCTGTTCGCGCAGCCCTCGAACCTGCTGGTGATGGACGAGCCGACCAACGATCTCGACGTCGAGACACTGGAGCTGCTGGAGGAGTGGCTGGCCGAGTATCCGGGCACGCTGCTGCTGGTCAGCCACGACCGCGATTTTCTCGACAATGTGGTGACCAGCACGCTGGTGATGGAAGGCGACGGCCGTGTTGGCGAGTACGTCGGCGGCTACAGCGACTGGCTGCGCCAGCGGCCGGTGCCATCGTCGGCGCAGGCGAAGAAGCCGGATCCCAAGCCCGCCGCGAAGCCGGCCGAACCCTCCGCGGCTCCAGCACCCGCGAAGCGCAAGCTCAGCTACAAGGACGCCCGCGAACTGGAGCAGTTGCCGGCACGCATCGAAACGCTCGAAGCCCGTCTCGCCGCACTCACCGCGCGGATGAGCGACCCGGCCTTCTACCAGCGTGACGGCGCCGCCATCGCCGCGCACAACGCCGAGGTGGCGCGTTTGCAGGCCGAGCTGGATGCGGCCTATGCGCGCTGGGAGGCGCTGGAGGGCGGCTGAACCTCCGCAGCTCCGGTGTCTGGAACCGCTTCCGTGTCCGGCCGGTGCGCCCGGGCCGTGGGCGCCGCAACGACTGCCGTGCGGGATCCTGGCTATGGACGCTTTTCCCGGCGTCTGCGCTGGGGCGGGCAAGGACCTTGGCAGGGGCCGCCGGTCGGGCGGGCGACACCCTCTCCGTGCAGTGCACCGCGGTGACGCCGGGCGCCCGGTTTGGCGGGCAGTCGGGCCGTGGCGATAATCGGGTCACCCGCTCGTTCCGCTCACGCGGAGGAGGTCGTGCGATGGATGCAGGCAGGGATACCCTCGACGGGCCGCTGGCGCGGCGGGTGGCCGGGCTGCTCGCGCCGGCCGACGTGCGGCTGGACGGTGCGCGTGCCTGGGACTTCCGCATACTCGACCGGCGATTCTTCGCCCGCGTGCTCGCGCAGGGGTCGCTCGGCCTGGGCGAGTCCTACATGGACGGCTGGTGGGAGACAGACGATCTCGACGGGCTGCTGTACCGGCTGCTCAAGTCGCGCATCGACGAGCGTGCGCCCGACCTGCCCACCCTGTGGGCCGCGATCCGGGCCCGGCTGCTCAATCTGCAGTCGCGTCGTCGCAGTTTCGAGGTCGGCCGGCGCCACTACGATCTCGGCAACGAGCTGTACCAGGCCATGCTGGGGCGCCGGCTGGTCTACAGCTGCGGCTACTGGCGCCAGGCGCGCGACCTCGATGCCGCGCAGGAGGCCAAGCTCGACCTGGTGTGCCGCAAGCTGCTGCTCGAGCCCGGCATGCGCGTGCTCGACATCGGTTGCGGCTGGGGCGAGGCACTGAAGTTCGCCGCCGAGCGTTACGGCGTCTCCGGCGTCGGCGTCACGGTCTCGCGCGAACAGGCCGAGTATGCGCGCCGTCTTTGCGACGGCCTGCCGGTCGAGATCCTGCTGTGCGACTACCGCGAGGTGAGCGGGCGTTTCGACCGGGCATTCTCGATCGGCATGTTCGAGCACGTCGGCGTGCGCAACTACGTCACCTACTTCGATGTGGTTCGTCGTTGCCTGCCGCCGGACGGGCTGTTCCTGCTGCACACGATCGGCACCGAGCGGTCCACCCGCCATACCGATCCCTGGATCGCGCGCTACATCTTCCCGAACTCGATGCTGCCCTCGGCCGCGCAGATCGCGCGTGCGGTGGAAGGGCGCTTCGTGATCGAGGACTGGCACAACTTCGGCCCAGACTACGACCGCACCCTGCAAGCCTGGCGGGCCAACATCGAAGCCGCCTGGGACCGCCTGCCGCCGCGCTACGACGAGCGCTTCCGGCGCATGTGGCGCTATTACCTGGCCTCGGCGATGGCGCTGTTCCGTTGCCGGCGCGGGCAGCTTTGGCAGCTTGCACTGTCGCCGGAAGGGGTCGCCGGCGGCTATGTCGCGGCACGCTAGCGTCCCGTTCCGCAGCGGCGAGGGGGTGATTCCTTGCAGCCTTGCAACGATGGGTGTTAACTCGCAGGACACGCGCAGTTCACGCCGCATCACCGAGAGTGTGTCCATGAGACGATCCTGTCGGATGTTCGCATTGGCGCTGCTGATGGCCCTGCTGCCGGCATGGCTGGCAGGGCAGCCTGCGGCCGGCGGCGAAGTGCTGCTGCTCGACGTCAAGGGTGGCATCGGCCCCGCCACCAGCGACTATCTGCAACGCGGGATTCGCCGGGCAGGCGAGGAGGGCGCGCGCGCCGTCGTGCTGCGCATGGACACGCCCGGCGGGCTGGATGCCGCCACGCGCGATATCAATCTCGCCATCCTCGCCTCGACCGTGCCGGTGATCGTGTATGTGGCGCCGGAAGGCGCGCGCGCGGCCAGCGCCGGCACTTACATCCTCTATGCCAGCCATCTGGCGGCGATGGCGCCGGCCACCTCGCTGGGCGCGGCCACGCCGGTATCGATCGGCGGCGGCGGACCGCCGGTCGGCCGCGACCGCCCGGCCGAGGAACGGCAGGACGGAGAAGACCGGGAGGATGGGCCGGACCGGGGCCGGAGCGGCAAGCCGGCAGCGGGCCAGGCGATGGCGGCCAAGGTCACCAATGACGCGGTCGCCTATCTCCGCAGCCTGGCCGAACTGCGTGGCCGCAATGCCGACTTCGCCGAGGCCGCCGTGCGCGAGGCGGCCACGCTCACGGCCAGCCAGGCGCTGGAGCAGGGCGTCATCGAAATCATCGCCGCCGGCATCGACGACCTGCTCAGGCAGGCGGACGGACGGACGGTGAAGCTGGGCGAGACCGAAACGGTACTGGCCACGGCCGATGCGCGCATCACCACTGTCGTGCCGGACTGGCGCAGCCGGCTGCTGTCGGTGATCACCGAGCCCTCGGTGGCCTATCTGCTCCTGCTGGTCGGCCTGTACGGCCTGGTCTTCGAGGGCTACAACCCGGGTGCACTGGTGCCCGGGGTGATCGGCGCGATCAGCCTGTTGCTGGCGCTGTACGCGCTGCAGGTGCTGCCGGTGAACTACGCCGGCGTGGCGCTCATCGTGCTGGGCGTGGCGCTGATGACCGCAGAGATGTTCATGCCGAGTTTCGGCGTGTTGGGCATAGGCGGCCTGATCGCGCTGGTCGCCGGATCGGTGATGCTGTTCGACACGGACGTGCCAGGTTTCGGTGTGCCCGGGCGCATGATCCTCGGCATCGGCGCGACCAGCGGGCTGGCGTTCCTCGGCGTGCTGTGGCTGGCGCTGCGCGCCCGCCATCGGCCGGTGGTCACCGGAACCAACGAGCTGCTGGGCGCCACCGCCGTGGTGGTGCGCGACTTCCAGGGACGCGGCTGGGTGCATGTGCGCGGCGAGAACTGGCAGGCCGAGTGCGCGCAGCCGGTCCGTCGCGGCCAGGCGGTGCGTGTGGTCGCGGTGGACGGGCTGACGTTGCGCGTGGTTCCCATCGACTGACACGAATGATCCTCAAACCGGGAGAATCGCCATGGATTTCACGCTGTTCCTGCCTCTGATCCTCGTCGTCGTGGCGCTGTTCGCCAGCGCGGTACGGGTGCTGCGCGAGTACGAGCGCGGCGTGGTGTTCCAGCTCGGACGGTTCTGGAAGGTCAAGGGGCCCGGCCTGATCATCCTGATCCCGGTGATCCAGACCATGGAGCGCGTCGACCTGCGCACCATCGTGATGGACGTGCCGGAACAGGACCTGATCTCGAAGGACAACGTCTCGGTGAAGGTCAACGCGGTCCTGTATTTCCGCGTGATCGACCCGCAGAAGGCGATCATCAACGTCGAACGCTATTTCGACGCCACCAGCCAGCTGGCCCAGACCACGTTGCGCTCGGTACTGGGCCAGCACGATCTCGACGAGATGCTCAGCGAGCGTGAAAAGCTCAACGACGACATCCAGCAGATCCTCGACTCGCAGACCGACGCCTGGGGCATCAAGGTCTCCAACGTCGAGATCAAGCATGTCGACATCAACGAGACCATGGTGCGTGCCATCGCCCGCCAGGCCGAGGCCGAGCGCCAGCGCCGCGCCAAGGTCATCCATGCCGAGGGCGAGCGGCAGGCGGCGGAAATGCTGGTGGAAGCGGCCAAGCTGCTGGGTGCCGATTCCCGCGCCATCCAGCTGCGCTACCTGCAGACGCTGACCGAGATCGCCAGCGAGAAGAATTCGACGGTGATCTTCCCGCTGCCGATGGACCTGGTGAGGCCGTTCCTCGACCTGGCCGAGAAGAACAAGGCCTGACGCGCCTGCATCAGGGCCGCGAGAAGCGAGGGCCGGGCGCGATGCCCGGCCTTCGTCGTTCCGGCGATCCCCGGCGCGGCTCAGCCGCCGGCCGGCGCCAGCCGCAGGATACGGCCCTCGGGGTGGTCGGTGAGCAGGTAGAGAGCGCCGTCCGGACCGACCCGCACGTCGCGGATGCGCTCCCTCAGATCGCCGAGCAGGCGTTCCTCGTGGACGATCGCATCGCCGTCGAGTTGCAGGCGGATCAGCTCGCGGGTCGCCAGGGCACCGATGAACAGGCTGCGCTGCCAGCCCGGCACGCGCGCGTGGTCGTAGAAGGCCATGCCGCTGACGCCGGGTGACACCTCCCAGACGTGGTGCGGCGGCTCCATGCCTTCCTTCTCCCTGCCGACCGCCTCGGGAATCGGCGTGCCGTCGTAGTTGATCCCGTGGGTCACGATCGGCCAGCCATAGTTGCGGCCGGGCTGCGGGATGTTGATCTCATCGCCACCGCGCGGGCCGTGCTCGTGCGTCCACAGCGCCCCGGTCCAGGGGTTGAGCGCCGCGCCCTGCTGGTTGCGGTGGCCGTACGACCAGGTCTGCGGCTGGGCATCGTCACGGCCGACGAAGGGGTTGTCCGCGGGCACGCGGCCGTCGGGAAACACGCGCGCGACGGTGCCCATGTGGCTGCTCGGATCCTGTGCGGTCGGTCGGACACCGCGATCGCCCATGGTGATGAACAGGTGGCCGTCGCGGTCGAACACCAGCCGCGAGCCGAAGTGGTGGCGGGTTTCCAGCTTGGGTTCCTGGCGGAAGATCACCTCGACGTCGACCAGCGCCTCGCCCTGCAGGCGGCCGCGGGCGACGGCGGTGCCGGCCAGCGCGCCTTCGCCCGGTTCGGCGTAGCTCAGGTAAACCAGGCCGTCGTTGCCGAAGTCGGGCGACAGCGCCACGTCGAGCAGGCCGCCCTGGCCCTCGGCCACCACCGCCGGCACGCCGGCGAGCGGCGCCGACAGCGTGCCGTCGGCGGTGGCGATGCGGAGCTGGCCGATGCGCTCGGTGACCAGCATGCGGCCGTCGGGCAGGAAGGCCAGCCCCCAGGGGAAGGCCAGGCCGGTGACCACCGTCGTCAGTTCCAGCTCGCCGATTTCGCTGGAAACCGCGAGCGCGGCCGGCCGCGCGGACTCGTCCACCGCGCTGGCGGTGGGCGTGGCGGCAGCGCCGTCGGCGGTGGATTCCTGCGTTCCGCAGGCCGTGAGCGACAGGGCCATGGCGAGGGTGAGAACGAGCGGCGTGCGGGTCATGGTCTTCTCCGGATGGCTTTGCGATGTGGGGGGATTCTCGCATCGGCGCCATTCAAGCGGCGTGGATGCGAGGCGATGGCGCCCGTCATGGACCGGCCCCGGCCCTTGGGCCGTCAGCCTTGCCGCTGCGCCCGCCAGGCCTTGAGCACCTCGGCCTCGCGTTCGGGCTCGATGCCGGCGCGCAACTGCGCCTGCCGCTCGGCCGGCAGGGTGGCGAACCACTCGAGCGTGTCGGCGGCCGTGGTCGCCAACGGCCGGAAGCTCAGCCCGGCGGCGATGGCACGGTCGTTGCGATGGCGGGCGAAGCCGGCGGTCTCGCCGCTGCCCGGCACCCAGGCCGGCATGTCGCCCCACGGCGAGACATCGTGTTCGCGCAGGAACTCCACCGGCACCCAGTGCAGGCGCGCACCGGCCGTGGTGACGGCCTGGATGCCGTGCAGCATCGCCGCCATGCTCATCGCGTAGTTCGGGCCCATCGCGTTGAACTTGCCGAGCGTACGCGATTCGGCCACGCGGATGGTCCACTCGGCCAGATCGCGGGCGTCGATGATCTGGGTCGGGTCGCTGCCGTCGCCCGGAGCGAGCACGTCGCCGCCGCGGGCGATGCGCAGCGGCCAGTAGCTGAAGCGGTCGGTCTCGTCGCCCGGGCCGACGATCAGGCCGGGGCGGATGATGGTGGTGATGCCGGGGAACCATTTTTCGGCCTCGGCCTCGCAGGCGGCCTTCATCGGGCCGTACAGCGCCATGTTCGCGCGCAGCGTCTCGCGGGTTTCCTTCATGATGTCCGCGCCGGTGTACCGCGCGAGCGGGGCGTCCTCGTCCTGGCCCGGCGTGGCGCTGTCCGCGTACACCGACAGCGTCGAGATGAAAATGTAGTGGCCGACCTTGCCCTGCAGCACCTCGCCGACATCGCGCACCCAATGCGGCACGCTGGTCGGGTTGTCGATGCACACGTCCCATTCGCGGCCGGCGAGCGCGGCGAGGTCGCCGGTCTCGCGGTCGCCGGTGAGTTCCTCGACCCCGGCCGGCCAGTCCTGCGGGCGGCGGCCACGATTGAACAGCGTGATCCTGTGGCCGCGCGCCAGCGCGTAGCGCACCTGGTGCGGGCCGGTGAAACCGGTGCCGCCGAGGATCAGGATGCGCAGCGGTTTTGCGGCGCGTGCGACCGGTACGTCGGCGGCGGACAGCAGGCCGGATTTAGCGACCAGGCCGACGGCGCCGGCCAGCGCGCCGAGCTTGAGCATGTCTCTACGGGTGGTGGACATCGAAGCTTCCTCAGGAAGGCGATGCAGCGGTGGAGGGGGTGGTTCGCACGCTGGCCGCGCTGTCGTCGGCGGTTTTCTGCAGGGTCGCCTGGCGCCTGCCCAGCCACAGGGCGAGCAGCAGCCAGACGGCGGAGAGCGGGGCGGCGGCCCAGGCCAGGCCGGCGATGCCGAGGCCGAGCGCGCCGATCGCCGCGCTCGACCAGGCACCGATCTGGTCGCCGGCACGGTAGACGAACACGTCGATGAAGTTCTTGGCCTTGTATTTGTCCTCGCGCGAGAGCGGCACGTAGAGCATCTCGCGGGCCGGCCGGGCAAGGGCGAAGTTGGCGGTGCGGCGCGCCACCTGGAACACCAGCACGCCGAACACCACCGGCGCCAGGCCGAGCGCAGTGAAACCGACGATCGACACCAGCGGAAGCAATGCCAGCGTCCAGCCCACGCCGAGGCGGCGCACGATGTGCGCGGCCAGGCCGAGCTGGATGAACAGCGTCAGCGCGTTCACCAGCATGTCGACCTGGGCGAAGTAGGCGACCCGGCTTTCGCGGTCGGCGAATGCCCCGGCGACGATCTCGGCCTGCAGGAAGTACAGGAAGGTCGAGCCCAGCGTGTAAAGCAGCATGTAGCCGCACACGCCGAGCAGGTAGGGCGACTTGAGTACGCTCGTGTAGCCGGCGGTGAGCTTGCCGCCGATCACTTCGCTGTCGGCCTTCGCCTGCTCGCTGGAGGCGGTGGCGACGCGTCGGCTCAGCGCATACATGCAGCGCAGGCCGGCTTCGAGCAGCGCGATCGACACCAGCAGCAGCGCGGCGGTGCCCAGCAGATCGACCAGGCCGCGGGTGATGGCGCCGCCGACCAGGCCACCCACGGTGCCGCCGGCGGCGATCATCGCGAACAGCCGCTTGGCCTGATCGCCGCGGAAGCAGTCGGCCATCACCGCCCAGAACAGCGAGACCACGAACAGATTGAACACGCTGACCCAGATGAAGAAACCGCGCCCGACCCAGACCTGGGCTTCCTCCGACAGCCCGGTCAGCGCCGCCCAGAAGCCGAGCAGGCACAGCATCAGCACCCGGTAGGCCCAGGCGACGAAGCGCCTGCGCGGCAGCTTTGCCACCAGCGCCGAGAACAGCGGGGTGACCAGCAGCGTCGCCAGCAGCGTGCCGGTGAACAGCCAGGGCAGGTTGTCCACGCCGCCGGCCACACCCAGCGCGTCACGGATCGGACGCAGGATGTAGTAGCTGGCGAAGACGAAGAAGAAGTAGGCGAAGGCCAGCGCCAGCGGCGCGCGCTCCTCGCGGCGCACCTGCAGGAACTGGCGCCACAGGCTGGGAGGCGCGTCGTGCGGCGAGGCGTTGGAACGGCTCATGGGCGGTCCTTGGCGGATCAGGAGAGTCTGTCAGGGAGCGCGGGTGCTGGCACAGGCTGAAAGTCAGGGGTTGGTCGCGGTACGGACAATGCGCTCTGCCGTTCGGATCGTGCGACCGGAGGTGGCATCGGCTTCCTGCCGGCGAGACTCGGGCGATCGCAGCCGCCGCGCACGAGGACATCCATGCCATCCGGTCCCGACCCGACCGACCCGCATCCGATGCCAGGTTTCCCGCAGGTCCGCGGATCGAGACCGGCGAGTACACCTCACGGCGATCCCGAGGGCGCGGAAAACTTCGAGTGCAACGTGTGCTGCCTGTTTCCCTTCGTCGGCGACAGGCTGGTGATCGGCCGCTTCTGCGCCATCGCGCGCGGCGCGCCTGGCGGCGCTGCGGGCGGCCACAGAGGCGGGAAACGGGTGAAGAGAAGTGAGGGGAGGGAGAAGACCGGGTTTCGACGTGCCGACGCTTTCCCTCGTTTCTCACTCCCCATCACTCACTCCTCCGCGCTCCCGGTCGCGGTTCACGCTGCTCCTGAGGGGGCGCGATGCGCTGTCGCGGCTTCATCGCTGCGGCGCACTTCCGAAAACCGCCAGCGCGATGCCGCCGAGGATGACGCCGCCGGCGGCGATCAGGCGTGGAGTGAGCGGTTCGCCGAGCAGGGCGACGCCGGCGACGGCGGTCAGCACCGGCACGGCGAGCTGCACGCTGGCGGCACGCGTGGCGGTGAGCGAGGGCAGGGCGGCGTACCAGACGATGTAGCCCAACCCGGAGGCCAGCGCACCGGACAACGTCGCCAGCAGCAACCCCTGCGGACTGATCGAAACATGCGGCAGCGCCAGCAGGCTGGCCGCCAGCGCAAACGGCACCGCGCGGACGAAGTTGCGCGCGGTGGTCAAGGCCGGGTTTTCCGCGCCGCGACCGAGCAGCGAATACACGCCCCAGGCGATGCCGGCGATCGCCATCAGCGCGGCGCCGGATGGCGAAGGCGCGGTGACGCCGGGGGCCACCAGCCACGCCAGTCCGGCGAAGGCGAGCAGCAGTCCCGTCCATTGCCGAGGCGACGGCCGCTCGCCGCCGCGCAGTCCGGCCAGCAGCATGGTGAGTTGCACGCAGCCGAACAGGATCAGCGCGCCGGTGCCGGCGCTCAGGCTCAGGTAGGCGAGCGAGAAGGCGATGGCGTAGGCGAACAGCATTGCCGCCGGCAACCAGCGTCGGCCCGGGCGCGGCGGCGGGCGCTCGCCGCCGAGCCAGCCCAGCAGCAGCCACAGGGACAACGCGCCGGTCAGCAGGCGCACGCTGGTGAAGCTGACGGCGTCGATGCGCGGATCGGCCAGCGCCCAGCGGCACAGCAGCGAGTTGGCCGCGAAGGCGCACAGGGCGAGCGCGGTCAGGGCGAGCACGCGGATCGGCGGGAGGCTGGCGGTCATCGGGCGGTGCGCGGGTGAGCACCACAGCCTGCCGCCGTCACCGCGCCGAGGGAAGGGGCAGGACTTCCGGCAGGGGGCGACCCCGCCCGCCACTCGGGTACGCTCGACCGGTTGGCCGCTCCGCGGCCAAGCCCGTCAGCGCGCAAACATGAGGTAAGGACCATGCGTCATTGGATTCTGGGGCTCGCCGCGTTCGCCATCCTCGGCGCCGCGGTGGCGGCGGACAAGCCGGCCGACAGACCGGCGGTCGAGCCGCGAAGCAGCAGCACGAAGGGAACGGTCAACATCGGCGGCCAGCGCGTCGCCTACACTGCGACCGCGGGCACCCTCGTGCTCAAGACCGACGACGGCAAGCCGCGTGCCGAGCTGTTCTACATCGCCTATACCCGCGATGGCGTGGCCGACCGCAGCAAGCGGCCGGTGACCTTCACCTTCAACGGCGGCCCGGGTTCGTCCTCGGTGTGGCTGCACCTGGGCACCTTCGGCCCGCGCCGGGTCGATTTCGCCGATGCCGTGCAGCCGGCGCCGCCGCCTTACGGGTTCGTCGACAACGAGCACAGCCTGCTCGACGTGACCGATCTGGTGTTCATCGATCCGGTCGGCACCGGCTACAGCCGTCCGGCCGGCGAGGCCAAGGCCGAGGAGTTCCATGGCGTGACCGAGGACGTGCGCTCGGTAGCCGAGTTCATCCGCCGCTGGACGGTGGAGAACGGTCGCTGGAACAGCCCCAAGTACCTGGCCGGCGAGAGCTACGGCACCACCCGCGCCGCCGGCCTGGTCGACTATCTGCAGGACGCCGAGGGCATGTTCTTCAACGGCGTGATTCTGGTGTCCTCGATCCTCAACTTCCAGACCGCGCGCTTCGACCCCGGCAACGACCTGCCGTACATCACCTTCCTGCCGACCTACGCGGCGACCGCGTGGTACCACGGCAAGATCCAGCCCAAGCCGGCGCTGGAGCCGTTCCTGGAGGAAGTGCGCCGTTTCGCCGAGACCGAGTACGCGCAGGCGCTGATGCTCGGCGCGCGCCTGCCGGCGGCGCAGGAGCAGGCGGTGGCGGCAAAGCTGGCGCGCTACATGGGCGTGAGCGAGCAGTTCGTGCGCAACGCCAACCTGCGGGTGAACATCTTCCGCTTCACCAAGGAACTGCTGCGCGACCAGCGCCGCACCGTGGGCCGTCTCGACAGCCGCTATGTCGGTATCGACGCCGACGCCGCCGGCGAGCGTTTCGAACACGACCCGAGCTATACCGCCATCCTCGGTCCGTACACCGCGGCGCTGAACGACTACGTCCGCCGTGAGCTCAAGTTCGAGGACGCGCGCAAGTACGAGATCCTCAGCGGCCAGGTCAACCAGCGCTGGAACTGGGGCCAGGCCAACGGCGGCAGTTTCGTCAACGTCGGCGAGAACCTGCGCCGCGCGATGAGCAGGAACCCGCACCTCAAGGTGCACGTCGCCAACGGCTATTACGATCTGGCCACGCCGTTCTTCGCCACCGAGTACACCTTCGACCACCTCGGTCTGGAGCCGGCGCTGCGCGGCAACGTCACGATGAGCTATTACGAGGCCGGACACATGATGTACAGCCACCCCGAATCGCTGGAGAAGCTCAAGCGCGAGCTGGCGGCCTTCATCGGGCGCTGAGGCCGCCGCCGCTCCGGGCCGGTCGTCGCCGGCCCTGAGCTGAAGGAAGGTCTGAACAAGTCCATCCTGGACTTGTTCGGCCGCTGCGCGGCTACGAGCCCTGCGGGCTTCAGACTCGCCGAGTCCGGCGCATGTCCGGACTCGGCTCCGCCGGATCAAGCACTTGCGCGCTTGATCCGCGGGCGCGCCATCCTTGGCGCGCGGAACCTCTGAACTTGTTCAGAGGTTCCTGAACGGCAGGAATCACCGCATTGGCTTTTGCCGGAAAATCCGCGTACCATGCGCGCACTGTGTTTGCGGGGTCACTGTGAACCGTGGCCCGATGCGGAAGATCCAAACGATCGGCTTCATCGCGTTTCATTCGCTGTCTTTCTCCTTGCATACCCAGTACCGGCGACGCCATGAGGCGCGTCGGGTTTTCTTTCACATTTCTGGTTTCAAGGAGTTAGCCATGTCCGATCGTCAGACCGGCACCGTCAAGTGGTTCAACGACGCCAAGGGCTTCGGCTTCATCAGCCGCGCCGAGGGCGAGGACCTGTTCGTCCACTTCCGCGCCATCCAGGGCACCGGCTTCAAGTCGCTGCAGGAAGGCCAGAAGGTCAGCTTCACCGTCACCCAGGGCCCGAAGGGCCTGCAGGCCGACCAGGTGCAGCCGCTGTAAGGCGAGCCGTCCAGGTGTTGCCCGAAAACCCCGGCCCAGGCCGGGGTTTTCGTTTTCCGGAGGTTGCCGGCCCGGTGGCCGGATCCGTTTTCCGCCCTGCTCGCAATCGTAAAAAAAGCGGGTTAGTATCGGGCGCGCTGTGCTTGCTTGGGTCACTGTGAATCGTGGCCCGATGCGGCAGATCCGAGCGATCCGCTACATCGAGACATCGCTTCTCCTTGGCAAGCGGCACCGTGCGGGCGAGGGGCCCGCCGGGTTTCAATCCAACTGTTGCAAGGAGTTCGTCCATGTCGGATCGTCAGATCGGCACCGTCAAGTGGTTCAACGACGCCAAGGGTTTCGGCTTCATCAGCCGCGACAACGGCGATGACGTGTTCGTCCACTTCCGCGCCATCCAGGGCACCGGGTTCAAGTCGCTCAAGGAAGGCCAGAAGGTCAGCTTCAAGGTGGTGCAGGGCCAGAAGGGCCTGCAGGCCGACGAGGTGCAGGCGCTGTAAGTCCAGCGCCCATGGCGGTACCGCCAAGCCCCGGCCGCGCCAGCGGCCGGGGTTTTTTCTTGTCCGCAAGTCAGCGCAAGGCGCCGAACAGGTGCCGGGGGTCGAAATAGACCTCGTTGCGGACGATCAGGCCGCCTTCGAGCTCGATCAGATCCATGCCGCGCGCCTCGTGCGTGCTGTCCGGGTGCAGGCGCGCGCGCCAGCGCAGGATGAAGCCGCCGGGGACGGGATGGAGCGCTTCGCGCCGCCACACCCAGTCCGGATACAGACGCAGCAACCGGCTCAGATAACCGTGCAGGGCGGCGTGGCCGCGCAGGCCATCCGGCCAGGCCGGGTCGATATAGACCGCATCGTGCGCGTAAAAGGCCAGCAGACGGTCGGGGTCGCCGCCGGTCCAGCTGGCCAGCCAACGGTCGCAGAAGCTTTCGAGCGGCTCGTTCATGCCCCAAGCCTGCAGGCGGCGGGGGAGGGCTGTCCAGCCGGGCGACCCCGTGGCAGGCTGTGGCGCGTTCGCCGAAGCGGGCCGACCCGAAGGGGAAGGCGCGATGCGTGCAGTGACGAGGCGGGCGGTGTGCTCTTGCCTGCTGCAGCAGCCGGGCACGCAGCAGTTCGCGATCCGCTTCCGCAGCGGCGGGGAGATCGGCTGGTCGCGTGATGGCTTTCGCGCCTGGACCGAGGGTGGTTACTGGCGCTCGTGCGGGCGCAACAGAATCGAGGAAGCGAAGGGCAATGGCTGAGCTGGAAGGAAAAGTCGCGATCGTGACCGGTGCCTCGTCGGGCATCGGCGAGGCGACGGTGATGCAGTTGGCCGCGCGTGGCGCGACGGTGGTGGCGGCTGCGCGCCGCGCCGACCGCCTGGAGGCGCTGGCCGCGCGGGTGGTGGCGGCCGGCGGTCGCTGCGAGACGGCGGTGAGCGACCTCGCCGACGCCGAGGCGGCACGTGCGCTGGTGCAGGGCGTGGCCACCCGTCATCGCCGGCTCGACCTGCTGGTGAACAACGCCGGCGCGATGCGCAACGCCTTCCTCGCCGGTGCCGCGCCGGCCGATCTCGACGCCATGCTCGACCTCAACGTGCGTGGCCTGATCGCCGCCTGCCAGGCGGCGCTTTCGCCGATGCGCGAGTCCGGCGGCGGCCACATCGTCAACGTCGCCTCGGTCGCCGCCTGGCTGTGCACCCCCGGCGCGGCGACCTATTCGGCGACCAAGGCGGCGGTGCGCGCCTTCTCCGAGGCGCTGCGCAAGGAGGCGATCCGTTTCGGCATCCGCGTCACCGTCATCTCGCCCGGCGTGGTCGCCACCGAACTCACCGACCACATCGCCGACGCACGCATCCGCTCGGCCTACCTGCAGTGGACCGAAGGTTTCGAGCCGCTGCAGTCGGAAGACGTCGCCGACGCCATCGTCTGGGCGGCGACGCGGCCGGCACGGGTCGGTGTCAACGAGATCGTGCTGCGGCCGCTCGGGCAGGACCGCTGACCGCCTCCGCCGCCGGCGCGGCGTGCACGCTCCAGTTCGCTGCCCGAGGGCGTCCTGCATCGGCACGTCGCACCGGCAGTGAAAGGCCGCGACCAGTCCGGACGGCGGTGAACCGCTCGCGGTGTCCCCGGTGCGGCCCCGCGGGGCTTGTGGCTGGTGAGCGGCACGGGCGCACGCCGACGCGCTGCTCCGCCCCGGCAGGCCACGCGGCCGCCATCGCCTGACGGCGCCGGCGCGGGCCGCACCCGGCCGCCGGTCGTGCTCTTCCGGTTCGGTTTCCGGCGCGCGGCGGGTGCAGAAGATGGGGGGCGATGTGCCGACCAGAAGCCGGTCGTCGTGGGCTGCCGTGGCGGCCGGTCGGGACGGTGACCAGAGAGAAGGGGGATGGACTGTGATGAAGTTCACGGTTTGGTCGGAGATGGAAGGTATTAAATGGCCGACCAAAGGACTCAAGAACTTCATCGGATCGCCCCGGCGGGGGCTGGGCGGTCACCTTCCAGGGGGCACATGCCATGCGGAAGCCGCGCACCGGCTTCTCGTTGGTCGAACTGTTGGTCACGCTCGCCGTGGCCGTCATTCTGGTCACCGCGGCGACCCCGTCGCTGTTGCAGTTCGTGCGCACCAACCGGCTCGCGGCCGCCAGCAACGAGCTGGTGGCCGCGCTGCAGTTCGCGCGCGCCGAGGCGCTGCGTCGCGGCCGCCCGGTCGGCGTCTGCGCGAGCGGCGACCAGAGCACCTGCAATGCCGGCGGCGACTGGAGCGGCGGCTGGATCGTGTTCCAGGACGCGGTCGTCTCGGGCGCCCCCGCGCCGACCGCGACCGGTGCCGAGCTGGTCCGCGTCTGGCAGCGGCTCGACGGCTTCACGCTCGGCGGCCAGGTGGCCTGGCTGCGCTTTCTGCCCGACGGCTCGGTCGACTGGCCGGCCGGCGGCAGCGGAGTCGAGCGCTATTTCGATCTGCGTCCCCAGGCCTGCGTCGGCGATGGCGACCGCCGCATCCATGTCGGCCGGCTCGGTCGCGTCCGTACGGAGAAGCGTGCATGCGGATGAGACGGATGGCATCGCCGGTCTGCCGCCGGCAGCGCGGTTTCAGTCTGGTCGAGGTCATGGTCGCCCTGCTGGTCACCGCGGTCGGCCTGCTCGGCCTGGCCTCGCTGCAGCTGACCTCGCTCAAGATCGGACACAACGCCCATCTGCGCGGCCAGGCGGTACAGCTCGCGCACGAGATTGTCGAGCGGATGCGCGCCAACCGCGAGGCCGCCCGCGACGGCCGCTATGACCTCGCCTATGGCGCCACACCGGCCGGCACTGGGGTGCCGGCGGCCGACCTGCAGGCCTGGCGGCAGCGGCTGCAGGCGGTGTTGCCGCAAGGCGATGGCCGCATCGAGGTCGACGCGGCGACGATGATCGCGCGCATCGCGATCCGCTGGGACGACGCCCGCGGCGACACCGGGGCCGAAAACCCGGCTGCCGGTCAGCCGCTCGAATTCGTGGTCGCCACACGCCTATGACGCCGCCCTGCCACCGCTGCGGCCGCATGCGCGGCCTGTCGCTGATCGAGCTCATGGTCGCGCTCGTGCTCGGCCTGCTGCTGACCGCGGCCGTGCTGCAGGTCTATCTGGCGACCAAGCGCACTTTCGTGACCCAGGACCAGCTCGGCCAGCAGCAGGAGGGTGGCCGCTATGCGCTGGACCACATCGCCCGCGACCTGCGCATGGCCGGCCTGTTCGGCTGCGCCAGCCGGCGCCTGCCGGGCCAGCCGTTGCCGATCCGCAACCATCTGGCCGACGGCGCCTATCCCTACGACCTGACGCCCGGTGTGCGCGGCTACGAGGCCGTCGGTACCGCGCCCGGTCAGCAGTACGATCTGCCTGCGACCGATCCGCCGGCGGTGTCCACGGGCACCGGCTGGGCGCCGACACTGCCCGCACGGATGCTCGCCGACACTGCGCGCCTCATCGCCGGCAGCGACGTGCTCGTGATCACCGGGGCCAGTCCGGTCGCGGTGCCGCTGGTCGATCCCTACACATCGGGCGCGCAGATCTTCGTGCGCACGCCGCACGACTTCGGCGCCGGCGACATCCTGCTGGTCACCGATTGTCTGCAGGCGCAAATCTTCCAGGCCACCGCGGTCAGTGCCGGCGGCCACAACATCACCGGCGCCGCGGGCGGCCCATTCGCACCCGGCAACGGCTCGCCGATCGCCGCCCGCGGACCGATCGGTCCGTTCCGGGCCGGCGCCGAGGTCTCGGCCCTGCGCAGCCACGCCTACTACGTCGGCGTCGGCAGCGACGGCACGCCGACGCTGTTCCGCGAGCGCCTGGCCCATCGTGCCGGCGCCGCGGCGGCGCGCGTCGAGCGCGAAGAGCTGATCTCCGGCGTCGAATCGATGCAGCTGCTCTACGGTGTCGATCCGGGCGGCAATTTCCATGCCGAGGACTACGTGACCGCCGACGCGGTGAGCGACTGGCAACAGGTGAGGGCGGTGCGCATCGCCCTGCTCGTGCGCTCGCCCGGCGAGTTCGCGTCCGAGGCCGACAGTGCGGTCTACGTGCTCGAGGGCACGCGCATCAACCCGGTCGACGACCGCCGCCAGCGGCGCGTGTTCTCGACCACGGTCTCGTTGCGCAACCGGCTGCGGTGATGACGATGCCCCGCCTCGCTCTCGTTTCCTCCTCCGGTCGTCAGCGCGGCGCGGTGCTGGTGCTGTGTCTGCTGGTGCTGCTCATGCTGACCCTGCTCGCGCTCGCCGCGACGCGCTCGGCATCGCTGCAGGAGCGTATCGCCGGCAACGCACGCAGCCTCGACCTGGCGTTCCAGGCCGCCGAGGCGGCGCTGCGCGAGGGCGAGCGCCGTCTCGAGGGCACCGTGCCGGCCCCGGGCACGGTGCCGGGGTGGTACCACCACGAGATCAACCCGGCGCCACGCTGGGAGCAGCCGGCGGTCTGGGACAGTCAGCCCAGCCTGACCTACACGCTCAACAGCGACGACGGCTGGCAGGTCGCTCGCGAGCCACAGTTCGCGATCGAGGAGCTGGGGCCGATCCCCGATCCCGAAGGCGCGCTGGAGGCCGGCGGCGAGTTGCCGCCGGCGACGATGTACCGGATCAGCGCCCGCGGCTTCGGCGCCACCGTCGAGACCCAGGTGATCCTGCAGACCACCTTCCGCCGCTGAAGGCCCGGCTGCGGCAGCCGGACGAGGAGAACGCCAGATGAGGATTCCGCCGAGGTATTGCATCCGTACCCGCATCCGCCGCATCGCGTTCGCGGTCGGCCTGGCGGGGCTGGTCGCGACCGCGGGCACCAGCGCCCAGGTCGCCCAGGTGCCACTGACGCTGACCACCAGCGTCAAGCCCAACATCATGCTGGTGCTCGACGATTCGGGCAGCATGGACTGGGAGATGCTGTTCCCGACCAGCGAGGGAGTGCTGTACTGGGACACGGGCACACGCAGTTTCTTCGATGCCCAGGGCGGGTACGTCAACACGCTGGACAGCGCCCGCGCCTATACCTATCTGTTCCCCAACGGCAGCGGCGCCGGCAACAAGGCCTACGCCAACAGTCATCCCTGGAGCAAGGCGCTGCCGCCGCGTCCGGAGTTCGCCTTCGCGCGCAGCCCCGATTACAACGGGATGTACTACGACCCGCGGCTGACCTATTCGCCCTGGGTCAGCGTGGGCAGCCACAGTTTCGGGCCGGCCAACCCGGCCGCTGCGCTGTCCGATCCTGGTGTGCCCGGAAGCGCGGCCATCGATCTCACCCGCGAGCTCCATGTCACCAACGACGACGAGTGGCGTTTCCATACCTTCCGCCACATGCGCGGCGCCGACGGTGATGGCCAGCCGTCCGGCACCGTCTACAACCCGGGCAGCAACACGTTCCGGCTCGACGCCTACCGCTATTACCCGGCGACCTACTACCTTCGGACCGATGCGCCGATCGTGCTGCCATCGTGGATAGGCGGACGCTGCGACAGCGCCGGCGACCATGCGCGCTACCGCAACTTCGTCGCCAACTGGACCCCGCAGAACCAGGCGAACCTGCCGGCCGGCGTCGATGCGATCGGACCCGACGGTGCCTGTCTGCGCAAGTACGAGATCCGGCCCGGCGAGAGCTTCCCGAGTGGCCGCAGTCATGCGGCCGAGATGCAGAACTTCGCCAACTGGTTCCAGTATCACCGCAAGCGTCACCTGGCGCTGCGGGCCAGCCTGGGCCAGGTCTTCGACGGCTTCACCACGGCCCGGGTGGGTACCATCCGCATCAACAGCGCCTCCGGCAACGTGACCATGCGCGACGTCGATGTCGCCGCCGACCGGCAGGCCCTGTACTCGGCCTTCTACGGCATGACCGGCGGCCGGCGCGGCACGCCGAACCGGCAGGCCTTCCTGCATGCCTGCAACCAGTTCGACACCAACCCGAACATCGTCCAGTACAGTTGCCAGCAGAATTTCACGCTGCTGTTCACCGACGGCTACACCAACCTGCCGCCCGCCGGTGCGATCAACGTGGGCAACGTCGATGGCGATGCCGGGCCGCCCTATGCCGACGGCTACGCCGATTCCATCGCCGACATCGCGATGCGCTACTACCGCCGCATCCGCAGTGACCTGCCCGGAGGCCGGGTGCCGGTGCAGCCGGTGTGCAGCCTGACGCCGGTACCGGCGCAGGTCGACTGCAACCGCGACCCGCACATGAACACCTACGCGATCACGCTCGGCGCGGTCGGCAACCTCTTCGGCACCACCCACCACCGCGTCGCCGACGCCTATGCCATGCCACCGGCCTGGCCCGATCCCGCCGTCGCCGGCAAGGGTCAGGTCGACGACCTCTACCACGCTGCCGTCAACGGCCGTGGCGAGATGTACGACGCGCGCTCGGCCGAGCAGCTCGCCATCGCCCTGCGCGAGGCCCTGCGCGGCATCCAGGAGCAGGTCACCAGCTCGCTCTCGGCGGTCGCCGCCAATGCCACCCGCCTGGATACCGGCACCATGGTCTACCAGGCGCGCTTCAACAGCACGCACTGGAGCGGTGAGCTGCTCGCTTACGGGGTGCGGCCGGACGGGCGCATCGGCGAGCTGCGCTGGGACGCCGGGCAGCGGATCCCGGCGCCCTCGGCGCGCCAGATCTACACCCGCACCGGCGCCGGCCTCACCGTGCCCTTCCGCTGGGAAAACCTCGACCCGCAGCAGCAGGCCGCACTCGACCGCGCCCCTGCCGGCACGCCCGACGGACTGGGGGCGCAGCGGGTCGACTGGCTGCGCGGCGCCCGCGACCGTGAGCAGGCCAATGGCGGACCGTTCCGCAACCGTGCCCGTGTGCTCGGCGACATCGTCAATTCCAATCCGGTCTTCGTCGCCGCGGCCGATTACGGCTACGAGCGCCTGCCTGCAGGCAGCGCCGGGCGCGACAGTTACCAGGGCTTCCGTCTCGGCAACCGCGAGCGCCGGCCCATGCTCTACATCGGTGCCAACGACGGCATGCTGCATGCCTTCGATGCCGAGACCGGGATCGAGCGCTGGGCCTACATTCCTTCCGGCTTCGTGCGCGACCCGGAGCAGTCCGCCGCTGCGGCCTCGCCACTGGTCGCGCTCACCGACCCGGCCTACCGTCACCGCTACTACATGGACGGCAAACCGGTGGCCGGCGACGCTTATTTCGACGGCGCCTGGCGCACCGTGCTGGTCGCGCCGATGGGGGCGGGCGGCCGCGGCCTGGTCGCCTTCGACGTCACCCGGCCCGACGGCTTCGGGCCCGACAAGGTGCTGTGGGAGTTCAGCGACCCCGAACTCGGCCATGTGATCGGCCGCCCCAGCATCGCGCGGCTTGCGAACGGCGACTGGGCGGTGGTCTTCGGCAGCGGTTACGGCCTGGCCAGGTCGGCCAAGCTGTTCGTGGTCCGTCTCCGCGACGGTCACCTGCTCGCCAGGATCTCGACCGTCCGGCCGCAGGACGAGGCCACGGCCGCGGCCAATGGTCTGGGCGCGCCGTTCGTGGTCGACGTCGACGGCAACGCAGTCGCCGATTACGCCTATGCGGGCGATCTCTACGGCAACCTCTGGAAGTTCGACCTCCGCGACAGCAACCCCAGCCAGTGGAGCGTCGTGCACAGTCAAGGCGGGCAGCCAAGGCCGCTGATCACGGTGTGCGCCTCCGGCGACGTGAGCGGCCCCTTCGCCTGCCCGGCAGCCTCGCGTCAGCCGATCACCGCGCGCCCGGTGGTCGGGCGCGGCCCCAATGGCGAGGGTCTGATGGTCTATTTCGGCACCGGCAAATTCTTCGAGGTCGGCGACAACCTCGTCGGCGCCAACCCGCCGGTCCAGAGCGTCTACGGCGTCTTCGATGCCAACAGCACGACCGGCAACGTCAATGCCGATCGTGTCGCCGGGCGCAGTCAGCTCGTCCGCCAGCAGATCGTGGCCGAGGTCGTGCATGCCGGCAGCGAGTACCGGGTCACCAGTGCCGAGCTTCCCACCAGCACCAGCAAGGGCTGGTATCTGGACCTGGTCTCGCCGCGCCATGGCCGCGAGGGCGAGCGTGTGGTCGCCGATCCGGTCCTGCGCAGTGGCCGGCTCATCTTCACCACCCTGATCCCGTCCAGCGATCCCTGCGCCACGGGCGGTTCCAGCTGGCTGATGGAGCTCGGGGCCCTGAGCGGAGGCCGCTTCGACTACCCGGTGCTCGACATCGACGGCGACGGGGTGTTCGGCCCCGGCGACGAGGTCGAGTATGGCGATGGCGAGCGCGCGCCGCCGACGGGGCGTCGCTCCGAAGTCGGCATCGTCCAGACGCCGGCGATCATCGAGGGCGAGGGCGAGATCGAGCACAAGGTCATGGGCGGATCGAGCGGTGGCATCGAGTCGGTCGGCGAGCGCGCCAGCAGCGCGCGCGGCCGCAATTCCTGGCGGCAGTACTGGCCATGAGCGGGTTTCGCGCCACCTCGCGCCGCTCTCCGGTGAACCGGGTCCGCCGCCCCTGCGGGCCCGGCCGGCCCACCGGCTTCACCCTCATCGAGTTGCTGATCGCGATCGCCGTGGTCGCGATCCTGGTCGGTATCGCCGTGCCCGCCTACACCGAGCAGGCGGTCAAGGCCCGCCGTGCCGAGGGCAAGGCCGCGCTGGTCGAGGTCGCCGCACGTCTGGAACGCTGCTTCACGCGCTTCAACGCCTACGATGCACCGGCCTGCCAGGCCGCGGTCAACGTGGCTTCCGAGAACGGCTGGTATCTCGTGAGCGCACCGACGCTCACGGCGAGCGCCTACACGCTCAACGCCACGCCGCAGCGGGCCCAGGCCAGGGACGACACCCGCTGCGGCACGCTCACCTTGACTCACACCGGCGTGCGCGGCCAGAGCCTGACCCCGCCGGCGGGTTATGCCTGCTGGTGAGTGCCGGACGACCGGCAGGCGCAGATCGGCGCACGCCGCCGTGTCTGTCGCGCGGCGGCGACCGCACGCCGGGGCGGTCTCGGCTCAGAAACGGTGGCGGAACTTGACCAGGAACTGGTCGGCATCGCGCAGCGAGAGCGCCTCGTCGAAGAGGTCGAGCGGGCCGCGCGGATCGCGCTCGGTGTCGAGCGTGCCGCCGCGCGACCACACCAGGTACAGCTCCGACCAGCGTGAGAACTGGTAGCGGTAGCGCAGCTGCAGGCCGAAGCTGTTGACCACGAAGTCGGGCAGTGGGGTGGCGGTGGCGCGCAGATGGCCGTCGTCGCCGAGCAGGTGGCGTTCGCCGTCGCGCGCGGTCACCGCGAGCCATTGCGCCTTCACCCGCAGCTCGTGACGGTCACCCGGGAACCAGTTGAGGTTGAGCGCGGCGAAGTCGTTGCGGCGGCGGTAGCGGCCGAACTCCACGTCCTGCCGCCAGATCAGCCAGTCGCGGCTCCAGAGCGGGCCGGTCTGGAGTTGAAGGTTGAGGTCGTCGGTGACGAACCAGGTCGCTTCCAGGCGCGGGTCGAAGGCGTAGCCGGCGAGGCCTTCCTGATAGAGCGTGCCGCGCAGGCTGAGCTGCAGGCCGTTGCGTACCGGCGTGCGCCAGCGCGCGAACAGCGTCTGCCGTGCCGGTCGCCGCCACGGGCCGTTGCCGCGGGAGATCAGGTCGTCGATGCCGGCGCCGTGCAGACCGGCCTCGAACTGCAGCGAGGCGCCACTGTGGAAGTCGCTGCTGTGCTGCAGCGTCAACGTGCCCGGCAGGCGGTCGCCTTCGTCGTTGTACCGCGCCTGCAAGTCGGCCCGCCAGCGTGTGCTGCGCAGGCGCGATGCCGGCGCGGCGACCCGGTGCAGGTACTCGCTGGCCAGGCGCAGCTCGGCGAGGCTGGCGCGGCGCTGGAAGCCGAGGTCGTTGAAGTCGAGATGACGGTCGAAGTGGGTGGCTTCCAGACGGTGCTGCCAGCGTGCGTCCGGCGCCCAGTTCATCCGCACCCAGGCACCGTGGCCGCGCCGGGTGTCGCCAGCCTGCTCGACCTCGCTCAGAATCAGTTGGCCGTTGACCAGCAGCTTGTCGCTGGCATGCCAGCCGATGTCCGCGCTGTGGACGCGCGCCGTGCGGCCGAGGAAGGGGCGGTCGGTCCAGGTGCCGAGCCAGCCCAGGCCGAGGCCAGCGCCGAACTCGCGGAACAGCCGGGCCACACCGAAACGGCGACCGGCCGCATCGGCCTCCTGCGCGGCGATCAGGCCGTAGCTGGTATGCCCCAGCGAACCGTTGAGCTTGAGCGCGCCATCGATATCGGCCGCCGGCGCACCGTCGTCGCCGCGGGCGCCGATGCGGCGGGTATAGACCAGTTGCCCGGCATCGGGCGTGCGCAGGTCGAAGAAGCCCTGGTTCTCGGTGAAGAACGGCCGCTTGTCGGTGAAGAAAGTTTCGATGGCGTCGAAGTTCACCACCAGTTCGTCGGCCTCGACCTGGCCGAAGTCGGGGTTGAGCGTGGCACTGAGCTGGAAGCCGCCCGAGGGCTTCCAGAACAGATCGACGCCGGCCTTGAAGTCACCGTCGCCGGCGATGCGGTCGTGCAGCACGGTGGCGTAGGGGAAGACGTGCAGGATCGCCGCCCGATACTGCGGAATCTCGATGCGGTGCAGGTCGGCGACGAAGCGGCCGCGGTCGAAGCTGGCCTGCGGGAAGGCGCTGCGCTCGTCGCTGTGGCCGAGCACGCGGTCGAAGTACACCGCCACGGTGCGGGTTGGCGTGTGCGTGTTGCGCATCGGCGCGACCGACCACGGGATCAGCATCTCGACCGTCCAGCGGTCTTCTTCCTCATGCACCGCCCAGGACCAGTCCCCGTCCCAGTCGGAGTTGAACTGGGTCTGGTTGGTGATGATGTCGTCCTGGATCGAACCGGACAGCAGCACGGCGAAGTCGTAGGCGACCCGGCCGTCGGCATCGAAGTCGATGATGAAGTTGACCCGGTCGGACGGGCGGCGCTGGTCGCGCTCGGTGCGCGGTTTCAGGCGCGGCACCCCGGGCGGGTGCTCGTTGACGATGGCGACCGAGATGCCCTCGGGCGTCGACAGCAGACGCGCCTCGGTGCGGTGGCTGGGCTCGGTCAGGGTGTAGGGCTGGGTGACGCGGAAGTCGGTGAAGACCAGCGCCTGGGCCCATTCGGGCTCGTCCAGCCGGCCGTCGACGCGGATCTGCGCTCCCGCGTGCGGCGGCAGCGCGAGTGCGATCAGCAGGGCAGGGCAGTGGGCGCGGGCGGGGAGCATGGGCGCGGGAGTATGCCCGCAATGCCCGCGACCGGCGAGGGCCGCCAACGGGAACGGCCGGGCAAGCCCGGCCGTTCGGAGCGCATACGCGGACTGCCGCGGTCAGCGCAGGGTGGCGCGCCCGCCGCTCACGCGCACGTAGGAGCCGATGCGGATGCCGGCCAGGTCGCGCTGGTTCACCACGATGCGGCGGCCGTCGTCCATGCGGATGAAGATGTCGTAAGTCGGCGCGGCCTGGACGTTCTTTTCCAGCTCGTTGCCGGCCACCGCGCCGGCGATCGCGCCGGCCGCGGTCGCGGCCTTCTTGCCGCTGCCGCCGCCGACCTGGTTGCCGAGCACGCCGCCGACGATGCCGCCGAGCACGGCGCCGGTGCCGGTCGCCTGGCGCTCGCCGCGGACTTCCTCGATGCGCTCGACCGTGCCGCAGTCGTAGCAGCGGGCGTAGCCGCCCGGCGCCGGGCCGTAGCCACCGCCATACTGCGGCGAGCTGGCGCAGGCGGCCAGGAAAAGGGCGAGCACGGGAAGCAGGATGAGGCGGATGTTCATGGGGTCCTCCTGGGGCCGTTCCTTGGGGGCTTCGGCTGTCACGCTAGTCCGGCCAGGCTGAATGCGTGCCGACCATCGCCGATCGGGCGCGACGGATGTTCAGTCAGCGGTAATCGCGATGACAGGCGCTGCAGCGGCTGCCAATGTCCGATACCACCGCTTCCAGCGCGGAACAGTCGTCCGGCACCGCGGCGAGGCTGACGTCGATCTGCCGGATCAGGCTGACGGTGTAGTCGCGGAAGACCGGGTCGTCGATGCCGGGGAAGGCCGGGGCGATGTCCTCGGCCAGCATCCGCAGCGACTGCAGTCGACGCTGGCTGTCGCCGGCGTCGCAACGGCCGTCGCGGGTCGCCTGGCGCAGGCTGCCCAGGTGGTGCTGCATCACCGCCATCACCCCGCGCGGGAAGGCGCTGGCCTGGCGCAGTGCATTGAGCGTCATGGCGGTACCGATCACACCGATGGCCAGGCCGAGAAGAATCGCGATGGCGATGCGCATGTGTGGGCTCCGTCGTTCGTCGGTGGCCACGAAAACTAGCACGCGCAGCCAGTCCGGCGAATAGAATCGCCGGATGGACGGAAACCCGCACCATCGCGAACGCTTCGCCGGCATCGACCGGCTCTATGGCCGGGGCGCCAGCGCGGCGCTGGCCGAGCGGCACGTCTGCGTGGTCGGCCTCGGCGGCGTCGGCTCGTGGGCGGTCGAGGCACTGGCGCGCAGCGGCGTCGGCGCGCTGACCCTGATCGACGCCGACGACATCTGCGTCTCCAACACCAACCGCCAACTGCACGCGCTCGACGGCCATTATGGCCGCAGCAAGGCCGAGGCACTGGCCGAGCGTTGCCGGGCGATCAACCCGGCGATCCGGGTCGAGTGCGTGCAGGCGTTCCTGACTCCGGCCAACCTCGACGACCTGCTCGGACGCGGCCACGACCTGGTGCTGGACGCCTGCGACAGCTTCCGCAGCAAGGTCGAGGCGATCGCCTGGTGCCGCCGGCGCAAGCTGCCGCTGGTGGTGGTCGGCTCGGCCGGCGGCCGTACCGACCCGACCCAGGTGCGGGTGCGCGACCTCTCGCGCACCGAGCACGACGCCCTGCTGGCGCTGATCCGCAAGAAATTGCGCGGCGAGTTTCGCTTCCCGAAAAATCCCGACCGCTACTTCGGCGTGCCGGCGGTGTACTCGCTGGAGAACGTGAAATACCCGCAGCCTGACGGCAGCGTCTGCGGCACCCGCCCGGCGCTGGGCGCGGACGCGGCGCTCAAGCTCGATTGCGGGGCGGGACTGGGCGCGGCCACCCATGTCACCGGCACCTTCGCCTTCGCCGCGGTGGGCAAGGCGATCGAGCTGCTGCTCAAGCCCCGGGCCTGACCGGTCCGCCCGTTCAGAGCCTCCGGCTTGCTCCAAGCCATTGATTCGCGCCATAATGCGCGGCTCCCGTTTCGGCGGGAGGCCTTGCTCCACCGCGTCGGACCCTCCGGCGGCGGGGGGCTGTCATCCCCGGCGTCGCCGGGGAGCATCCACAAGGAGATACCCATGCGTCATTACGAGATCGTCTTCATGGTCCACCCGGACCAGAGCGAGCAGGTGCCGGCCATGATCGAGCGCTACAAGGCGCTGATCGAAGGCGACAACGGCAGGATCCACCGCCTGGAGGACTGGGGCCGCCGCCAGCTGGCCTACCCGATCGAGAACCTGGTCAAGGCCCACTACGTGCTCATGAACATCGAGTGCGGCCAGGCCGTGCTGAACGAACTGGTCGACGGCTTCCGCTTCAACGACGCGGTGCTGCGCCATCTGGTGATCAAGCGCGAGGAGGCCGTCACCGAGCCCTCGCACATCATGAAGAGCAAGGACGAGAAGAGCGAGCGCGGCGAGCGTCGCCGTCGCGATGACGAGTCCGAAGGCGAGAGCGCCGGCGAAGCCGCCGCCGACAACGCCTGATCCCGACCTTCCGGAGACCTGACATGTCCAAGTTCTTCCGCCGCCGCAAGTTCTGCAAGTTCACCGCCGAGGGCGTGACCGAGATCGACTACAAGGATCTCAATACCCTGCGCCAGTACCTGACCGAGACCGGCAAGATCGTCCCGAGCCGCATCACCGGCACCAAGTCGAAGTATCAGCGCCAGCTGCAGGCCGCCATCAAGCGTGCCCGTTTCCTCGCGCTGATCCCGTACTGCGACAATCACAGCAACTGAGGCCGATCCCTGCGCGAGAGACCGCACACCCTGGCGCGGGGATTCCAAGCAAGCCGCCGTGCTCTGGTAGGCCCGCGCCTGGCTCGCGGGCTTCCGGGCAGGGCGATATTCCAGTCCGTTCGGACAGCCATCGCGTTGCGGGGCCGCGGGCCGCGCTAACGAATACGGAGCAAGACCATGGAACTGATCCTTCTGCAGAAGGTGACCAACCTCGGCAACCTCGGCGACAAGGTCAAGGTGAAGCCGGGTTACGGCCGCAACTACCTGATCCCGTACGGCAAGGCCGTGCCGGCGACCGAGGCGAACATCGCCGAGTTCGAGCGGCGTCGCGCCGAGTACGAGGCCAAGGCCAAGGCGTTGCTGGAAGGCGCCGAGGGCCGCAAGGCCAAGCTCGAGGGCGCGTCGGTCACCATCAAGGCCAACGCCTCCACCGAGGGCAAGCTGTACGGCTCGGTTGGACCGCGCGACATCGCCGAGGCCTTCACCGCCGCCGGCTACGCGCTCGAGAAGGGCGAGGTGGTGATGGGCGAGGGCCCGATCCGCCGTACCGGCGAGTTCGAGGTCGAGGTGCGCCTGCACGCCGACGTCGAAACCACCGTCAAGGTGATCGTCGAGCCGGAAGCCTGATTTCCGCGCTTTGAGCTCGCTGCGGACGGCCGCCCTCGGGCGGCCGTCTGCGTTACGGCGGCCGGGTACGGGTGGCCGTGTCGATCCGGGCCACGCCACCTGGCCTGTTCGCACAGGCACCGCCTGCTCCATCCTGCCGGCACAGGGGCTCCGGGTATCGCGCCGGCGGGCGCCCGCAGGGTGCCCGTCGCTTTTCCCGTGTTCGCCGCCGGTGGTCGGAAAGTCGCAGGATCTGAGATTCCCACCGTTTATCCACAGGGTTGTGCGCAACACCTTTGCGATGGGACCGCTACGATGTCCGACCGTTTGTACGCATGCTCGCTACGGCCCCATAACGAGAGCCCCATGGCCGCACGTCCCGGATTCAAGCAAGACCGTACCGACGCCCGCATCGAAGCCCTGCGCGTGCCACCGCAATCGGTGGAAGCCGAGCAGGCCGTGCTGGGCGGTCTGATGCTGGCGCCCGACGCGCTCGACCGCGTCGGCGACTTCCTCAGCGAACACGACTTCTACCGTCGCGATCACCAGCTGATCTATCGCGCCATCCGCGAGCTGGCCGAGCGCAACCGCCCGTTCGACGCGGTGACCCTGGGCGAGTGGTTCGAGTCCAACGGGCTGGCCGAGCAGGTCGGCGGCACCGCCTACCTGATCGAGCTGGCCAGCACCACGCCATCGGCTGCCAACATCGCCGCCTACGGCGAGATCGTGCGCGAGAAGGCGATCCTGCGGCAGCTGATCGAGGTCGGCACCGAGATCGTCAACGACGGTTTCCAGCCCGGGGGGAGGGCCGTCCCCGAAGTGCTCGCCAGCGCCGAGCAGAAGGTGTTCAGGATCGCCGAGTCCGGCGCCCGCGGCCGGCGCGATTTCGTCTCGCTGCGCGATGCGATGAAGGACGCCTTCCAGGTGTTGCAGGAGCGCGCCGAGAACCAGGGCAGCGTCACCGGCCTGCCGACCGGCTTCACCGAGTTCGACGAGATGACCGCGGGGCTGCAACCCAGCGACCTGATCATCCTCGCGGCGCGTCCGGCCATGGGCAAGACCACGCTGGCGCTGAACATGGCCGAATACGCCGCGCTCAAGACCAAGAAGGCGGTCGCGATCTTCTCGATGGAGATGTCGGCCTCGCAGCTGGCTTTCCGCCTGATCTCCTCGATCGGCCGGGTCAACGCCACCCGGCTGCGCACCGGCCAGCTCGAGGACGAGGACTGGACCCGCGTCACCCATGCCATCTCGATGCTGTCCACGGTGAAGATCTTCATCGACGACACCCCGGCGCTGTCGCCGGACGTGCTGCGCTCCAAGGCGCGCCGCTTCAAGCGCGAGCACGACCTGGGCCTGATCGTGATCGACTACCTGCAGCTGATGCAGGTGCCCGGCAACCAGGAGAACCGCGCCACCGAGATCTCGGAAATATCGCGCTCGCTCAAGGCGCTGGCCAAGGAGCTGAACGTGCCGGTGATCGCGCTCTCACAGCTCAACCGCGGCCTGGAGTCGCGTACCGACAAGCGCCCGGTGATGAGCGACCTGCGCGAGTCGGGCGCCATCGAGCAGGACGCCGACATCATCGTTTTCATCTACCGCGACGACTACTACCACAAGGACTCGCCCGACAAGGGCCTGGCCGAGGTCATCATCGGCAAGCAGCGCAGCGGCCCCACCGGCACCTGCAAGCTCAAGTTCTTCGGCGAGTACACCCGCTTCGACAACCTCGCGCGCGACCACGTCGGCAGCTTCGAGTAGTCCGGCGCTTTCGCTCGGGCCGGCGAATCGCCACAATCTCGCCTTCGCCGCGCCCGCCAGGGCGGGCAGCATGTGTGGTGTTCACGCCGCCTGCGAGTTCCCGCGTTCCGATGAGCCGTCCGACCTCCGCCACCATCCACCTCGACGCCCTGCGTCACAACCTCGCCCGCGTGCGTGCGCTGGCGCCGCGCAGCCGGGTGATGGCGGTGGTCAAGGCCGACGGCTACGGCCACGGACTGGAGCGGGTCGCGCGGGCGCTGGAGGGCGCCGACGCCTTCGGCGTGGCCTCGCTGGCCGACGCCGAGCGCCTGCGCGCGGCCGGGCTGTCACAGCGGATCGTGCTGCTGTCCGGCTTCGATGAACCGGCCGACCTGCCGCTGCTGCGGCGGCTCAGCCTGGATACCGTCGTCCATCACGCCGCGCAGCTGGCGATGCTGGAGGCCGATGCGGGGGGCGCGCCGATCCGCTGCTGGCTGAAGATCGACTCCGGCATGCATCGGCTCGGCTTCCCGCCGGACCAGGCCGCGGCCGTGCATGCGCGCCTGCGCGCACTGCCCGGCGTGGACGCCGACATCGCCCTGATGACCCATTTCGCCAGCTCCGACGAGTTCGCCGGCGACCAGACGCGCGAGCAGATCGCCCGCTTCGCCGCGGCGACCGCGACGCTGTCGGGCGAGCGGTCGCTGGCCAACTCCGCCGCCGTGCTCGGCTGGCCCGATGCCCACGCCGACTGGGTGCGGCCGGGCGGCGCGCTGTACGGCATCAGTGTGGTGGGCGGAAAGACCGGCGCCGATTTCGGCCTGCGTCCGGCGATGACGCTGTCCTCGCGGCTGATCGCCATCAATCGTGTGCGTGGCGGCGAGAAAGTCGGTTATGGCGCGAGCTGGCAATGCCCCGAGGACATGCCGGTGGGCGTGGTCGCGCTCGGCTATGGCGACGGCTATCCGCGCCATGCACCGTCCGGCACGCCGATGCTGGTCAACGGCGTGCGCGCACCGATCATAGGTCGCGTCTCGATGGACCTGATCACGCTCGACCTGCGCGGCGCACCGGATGCCCGCGTCGGCGACCCGGTCGTTGCCTGGGGCGAAGGGCTGCCGGTGGAAGAGGTCGCCGCCGCCGCCGGCACCATCGGCTACGAGCTGGTGTGCTCGATCACCCGGCGCGTGCGCTTCGTCGAGTGCTGACGACCACCGCCGACTGCACGCGCCGCGCCCGGCGCCGTTGTGCGCCGGCCGCCGCCGGCAGCGCCCGGGGCGGCTGCAAGCGACTGATTCTCCAGCGCATATGAGCCAGCGCCGGCCGCGATTCCGAAAACTTGCACGATGTGCTAGCGTCGTGGTGAGGGAGACAGCGGGCCAGGGATGACGCATGCCTGCAACACCTGTTGGGGAGCACAAACCAGATGAAGCAACGCACGATCGTCCAGGCCCTCGTGTTGGGCCTGGCCATGGGGAGTTTCGGCAGCGCCGCATTCGCCGAAGGCCCCGACCCGGACCGCGTGTGGGTGAAGTTCAAGCCGGGCGCCAAGGCCCAGGCCGAACAGGCGCTGATCAACGCCGGCGCACGCTTCCACTACCGCTTCGACGACCTCGATGCCTTCGCCGTGAGCGTGCCGGCGCAGGCGCTGCAGGGCCTGAGCCGCAATCCGAACATCGAGTACATCGAGCCTGACGTGGTGCGCCATCCGATGGCGCAGACCCGTCCTTACGGCATCGATCTGGTACGTGCGCCGCAGGTATGGTCGCAGGGCGTGACCGGCAACGGCGCGCTGGTCTGCGTGATCGACTCCGGCATCCACGCCGCGCACGAGGACTTCCAGGGCGTGCATCTGGCCGGCGGCCACCCGAGCGGCTGGAACACCGACACCTGCGGGCACGGCTCGCACGTGGCCGGCACCATCGCGGCCAAGGACAACAATGTCGGCGTGGTCGGCGTCAACACCGGCAACATCTCGCTGTTCATCGTCAAGGTGTTCGACGGCGCCAACTGTGGCTGGAGTTACAGCTCGACCCTGGTCGATGCGGCCCAGCGCTGTGCCAATGCCGGCGCCAAGGTCATCAACATGAGCCTCGGCGGCAGCTTCAGCAGCACCACCGAACGCAACGCCTTCCAGAATCTCTACGACAACGGCGTGCTCAGCATCGCGGCGGCCGGCAACGGCGGCAACACCCAGCACAGCTACCCGGCGTCCTACGACAGCGTGATCTCGGTGGCGGCGCTCGACCAGAACAAGCAGCACGCCAGCTTCTCCCAGCGCAACAACCAGGTGGAGCTGGCCGCGCCGGGAGTGAGCGTGCTCAGCACGGTGCCGTTCGAGTCAGCCTCGACGGTCGTGGACGGCACCTCGTACATCGTCTCGGCACTCGATGGCAGCTATCAGGGCTCGGCCAGTGCGGCCCTGGTCGACGGCGGCCGCTGCCTGTCCACCGGCAGCTGGGCCGGCAGGGTGGTGCTGTGCGAGCGCGGCGACATCAGCTTCGCCGACAAGGCCAAGAATGTGGCCAACAGCGGTGGCGTCGCGGCGATCATCTACAACAACGTGCCGGGCGGCTTCAGTGGCACGCTGGGCAGTGGCGCGCCGGCCATTCCGGTGGTCAGCATGACCCAGGAGGATGGCCAGTTCCTCAAAGGCAACAAGCTCGGCAAGACCGCCGCCGTGAGCACGGTGCCGAACAACCAGGGCAACGGCTACGCCTTCTACGACGGCACCTCGATGGCGACGCCGCACGTCGCCGGTGTTGCCGCGCTGATCTGGAGCGCGAATCCGGGCTGGACCAACGCGCAGATCCGCGAGGCGCTGGCGGTCACCGCCGAGGATCTGGGCAGCGCCGGTCGCGACAACTCCTACGGCTGGGGCCTGATCCGCGCCGACGCGGCGCTGGCCTACCTGCAGGGCGGTGGCGGTGGCGATCCCGATCCGGTGGTGGTCCCGCCGAGCAACCTCAGCGCGTCGGTGCTCAAGAGCAGGGGTCAGACGACCGGTGTGGCGCTCAGCTGGACGGCGGGCACCGCCAGCCACGTCGATGTCTACCGTGGCACCAGTAAGGTCGCGGCCGGCATCACCAATGGCGGCAGCTACACCGATGGTTACGTCGGCGCCAAGCGCGAGCGCGTCACCTACCAGGTCTGCGTGAAGGACAGCACCAGCGCCTGCAGCAACCAGGTGACCGTGCAGTTCTGACCGTTTCTCTCTCCTTCGGGAGATTCGGGGCCCGGTGCGAGCCGGGCCCCTTTTCGGTGCGCCCGGCACGGGCGCACTCTTGGAGGTGCAAGTCCTCCCGCGAGCTGGCCACAGCGAGCGAAGCGAAGCGCAACTGCGGAAGGGCGA
>NZ_JACHHX010000014.1 GCF_014202935.1 Rehaibacterium terrae
CACCACGCATCCCACACCCTCACTATGGCTGAGGTCGATATCGCAAACAGAGGGCTTGAAAGCAAGCTCTGGCGCGGGAGAATTTCAACAAGCTGGTAGGCGCGCCCGTACGAATGCACGTTGACATAGTTGCGGTCGGATTCGATGCGGCTGATGGTGGCGACGTCGATCAGCCGCTGCACGTCGCCGTCGCTCACCAGCAGGCGCCGCAGCGGCCCGGGGCGTTGCGGCAGCGCGTCCAGCAGCGGCGCGAGGCGGGCCAGCAGGGCGTCGCGCGAAACATCGCGGTGACGCTCGCGCAGCCGTTCGAGCATGCGCTGGAAGCGTTCGGGGCCGACCGGCTTGAGCAGGTAATCGAAGGCGTGCACGTCGAAGGCGCGCAGGGCGTAGTCGTCGTGGGCGGTGACGAAGACGATGTCGGGCGGCGCGTCGCGCCCCAGCTCGGCGAGCACGCCGAAGCCGTCGAGGTCGGGCATCTGCACGTCGAGGAAGACCACATCCGGGCGCAGCTCGCGCAGCCGCCGCACGGCCTCGCGCCCGCCGGCGGCTTCGCCGACGACGGTGATGCCGGGCTCGCCGTCGAGGTAGCGGCGCAGCTTGGCGCGGGCCAGCGCTTCGTCGTCGACGATCAGCGCGCGCAGCATCAGTCGGCCTCCGGCGTGCGCGCCAGCGGCAGCCGCACTTCGGCCTCCGCCCCGCCGCCCTCGGCATTGCGCAGGCGCAGGCCGTAGACCGCGCCGTACAGGCGGGCGATGCGCGCGGCGGTGTTGTCGAGACCGACGCCCCCGCGCTCGCTGCGACCGGGGCCGGGGCCATGGTCGCGCACGCGGATCAGCAGATCGTCCGCCTCCGCTGCGACGGAAATCTCGACGTCTACCGTCTGCGTGGCGGGATCGACGCCATGCTGCAGCGCGTTCTCCACCAGCGGCTGCAGCAGCAAGCGCGGTACCTGCGCGCCGCGCAGCGCGTCGGGCACGTCGATCCGCACGCCCAATCGCTCACCGAAGCGCAGCCGCATGATCGCCAGGTACAGCTCGAGCAGGCGCAGCTCCTCGGCCAGCGTCGCCTCCGGCGCATTGCGCTGCTGGAAGGCGTGTCGCAGCAGCTCAGACAGGCGCGACATCATCTCGTCGGCGACGCGCGGGCTGGAATACATCAGCTCGGAGATGGCATTGAGCGTGTTGAACAGGAAATGCGGCTCGATCTGCCGCGACAGCGCCTCGATCTGGGCCTGGGTGAGTTGGGCGCGCAGGGTGGCGGCCTCGACCTCGGCGTCGCGCAGCCGGCGGTAACGGTCGAAGGCGAGCGTGAGCAGCACGGTGCCGGCGTAGATGGCGAGCTGCATCGGCAGCTCCATCAGGTAGCGGGTCGGCAGGTGGCCGTACTGATAGACGCCCAGGCCGAACAGCGGCGCCAGCAGGCTGCGGCTCAACCACATCAGCGTGGTGTGGGTGGCGGCGAAGGCGAGCGCGCCGAGCAGGTGCACCGGCAGGTTGAACAGCGCGCCGCGGCCACGCAGCGGGAAGCGCCGCGCGGCGCGTACGATCAGCGGCACCAGCAGCACCGCCAGATAGGCGCCGCTGAATTCCTCCAGCAGCTTGATCCCGGCATTGGCCCGGCCGCTGGCCGCCAGCTCGTCCAGCCATGAGCGCAGGAACAGCAGCGCGCCGATGCCGGTGCCGACGACGAACAGCGCACGCGCGCCGAGCACCGGCGCGTGCGTACGGCCAGCGGGCGCGTCGGGCGGCACGGCGCTCATCGCGGACGGCTCCGGCGAGGACCGGCGGGACGGCGGCGGGATCGGAGAGCAGGCACGGGAGGCTCCGGAACCATGCGCCTCAGCATACACACAGCGCCCGAAACAGCGACGATGGCCGCCCCTCAATCGTGGACGACCTCGAGCTTGAGCTCGTCCGGATCGAGGAAGAACAGCGCGTAGTAGCCCGGTGCGTACTGCGGGTACTCGCGCGGTGGGTCGAGCACTTTCATGCCGTGCACGCGCAGCCAGTCGTGCACCGCGTCGACCTGATCGCGCCGCCCGGCGCGCAGCGCGAGGTGATGGAAGCCGGGCTGGTAGAGCCGGTGCCGGTGCTCGCGTAGTCCGTCGCGGGCGGCATAGACGATCAACTCGAAATCCGGCCGCTGCCAGACCGCCAGCCGCGCGTCGGCATGCGTGCGGCGGCAGCCCAGATGTGCCAGCAGGCCGTCGTAGAAGGCGATGCTGGCCGGCAGGTCGGCCGCGGTCAACGCGAGGTGGTGGACCAGGGTCATGCAGCGTTTCCAGTCGAGCTCAGCGGCGCTTGTTCTCGTACAGCCGGGAAAGCTTCCAGCGCCCGTCCTCCCGGCGCAGGTCGGCAATGGACAGGGCGGCGTCGACGAAGCGACCGTCCTGGTGGAAGTGCATGGCGAAGAAGGCCACCGCCTCGTCGCGCGAGCGCGGCAGCACGATCACGTCGCGGATCTCCATGCGCGGCCGCTTGCCGGCATAGTACGCGAAGGCCTGCCGCAACCCGTCCAGCAGAGCGGCGCGATCGTAGTGGATCGGCGCATCGCCGCGGCCGGGAATCACCAGGGTGGCAGTGAAGTCGGCGCTCATGCCTGCCTCCATCCGGTCCAGGTCGGCCAGTTCGAAGCCGCGGTAGTAGTCGCCGAGGAAAGCCACGACCTCGTCCACCACGTCCTGTCTGGCCAGGGCCACCTCGGCCGGTTCGACCACCGCCGCTCCCATGCTGGTTCCTGCGAATGTGAGCAACAACGCCAGCATCAGCCTGTCCATACCACCCCCGTGAAATCGTACTGATAGCCATGCGTACCGGCCGGCACGCCGAGCGCCTCGGCAGCCAGTTCCAGCAGCTCCGGCGTGAAGTAGTACGTGTGCTGGGCGAGCACGGCGCCGTCGCCGATCTCCAGCGCGATCACCGAATGCAGCACCGCCCGCTGCCGCGTATCGCCGGCGAACACGAACAGTACATCGCGCCCGTCCAGCACGCCGGCCTTCACCCATTGCGGCAGCGGCTCCAGCGCCCATTCGGCCAGCGAATTGCGGCGGCTGGTGTCGCGCCCCAGCTCGACCGCGCTGCCGACGATGGTGGTGACCGCCCGTTCGTGCAGCAGCGCGGCCAGGGCATCGGGGTCGCGCGCATCGAAGGCGGCGATGTAACGGCGAACCACATCGGCATGCGCGCGCGGCCCGGACAGCGCCGCGCGCGGCGAGGCTTCACGCGCCGGCGCCGCGGCGAGCGCGCCCCGCGCCCGGTGCAGCGCGGCCTTGACCGCGCCCGGCGTGGTGTCCAGCAATGCGGCGACCTCGTGGGCGCGGTAGTCGAGGGTTTCGCTGAGCAGAAACACGACCCGCTGCAGGGGCGTGAGCGCGTGCACCAGACGTTCGACCGCTTCGCGTGCCAGCACACGATGCTCGGGCGGCGTATCGTCCACCAGCGCCGTCTCGTCGAGCGCACAGAGCTCGGCGCCGGCCTCGGCCCGGCAGCAGTCGATCCAGGCATGGCTGGCGATGCGGAACAGCCAGGCGCGCGCGTTGACCGGCTGCCAAAGGTTGGCCAGACCCGCGAAAGCGCGCTGCAGCGTGTCCTGGACCAGATCCTCGGCATCCCAGACCGACCCGGTCAGGCGCAGGCAGTAGCCCCAGAGCGCACGCCGGTGCGGCTCGACGTGGGCCTGGAAACGGCTGCGCAACTCGCGCAGCGGCTCGCAGATGTCGGTCAACTCCCGGCTCATCGCACAGCCCCTCCGCGCACGTGCCGGCATGCCGGCAGCAGGACACCGCAACCCGCCACATCGGCCGGCATGGCTGGCAGGCAGTCTGCCTGCCGCCAGCCCCCGCCACCCCCGATCGCGGGATCGACAATGGCCGGGCGGGGACGAAATCCGGCTGGCACGGGACCGGGTGCGCGCCGATCCGCTCCACCGGTCATGGCCGACCGCCTTCCGGCGACTGCCGTGCATGACTGGTCTGTCCTCCGGCCTCGGGCGGATCGACCAGTACGATCACATAGGCATGCGGCGTGCCTTCCTCGATCACGAACGGGACCGATCGATGCGGCAGGTTCGCCTCCCCGGGCGAGCCGATGTCCGCGTTCCGCAGATAGGGCGCGTAGAACATCAGGTGAGGATGGCCACGCTCCACCGCGCCGGTGGCCGGATCGTGGAAGTACATGCGGGTCGAGAGCATGTAGGCGACGCCGGTCCGCCGCGGCGCGCGAAAACGGCCGCTGCGATAGCCCTCGGTCACGCGCGCGGCGATGGCGGCCTCGTCCAGACCGCGCGCCCGCCATGCGGCGACCTCCAGCATGCGCGGAACGATGGCACGACTGCCCTCGGCGTCGTAGCAGACCGGCTCCAGACTGGCCGGATGGGAGCGCTCCACCAGACAGGTGAAGCCGTTGTCGCCATGACGGGCGACGGTGTAGCCGTTCTCGCCGAGCACGTAGATCGTGGCATCGCGGGCCACGTGTGCGGGCGCAGCGCTCTCGGCGAGCGCGATCTCGTCCTCGCGCGACTGCGGCCTCGGCACGCTGTCGGCAACCGTCACGGTCGGTGATGCGGCGATGACCGCCGCGCCCAGCGCGGCGGAGAGCGGAAGGGACAGATTCGGCATGGATGCGCACTCCGTGGATATGGCGGGACAAGCGACAGCTTGCCCACGACAGGACGGAGCGGCGGGAAAAAAGGATACGCGGCGACGCGCGCGCTCAGCCCAGGCCGCCCAGGCAGACGTATTTGATCTCCAGGAACTCGGCGATACCGTATTTGGAGCCTTCGCGGCCGATGCCGGATTCCTTCATGCCGCCGAACGGCGCCATCTCGTTGGAGATGACCGCCTCGTTGGCACCGACCAGGCCGTAGTCGAGCGCCTCGGCGACGCGCCAGGTGCGGGCCTGGCCCTGCGCGTAGAAGTACGCGGCCAGGCCGTAGGGCGTGGCGTTGGCACGGGCGATGGCCTCGTCCTCGCTGGCGAAGCGCTGCAGCGGAATGACCGGGCCGAAGATTTCCTCGCAACTCAAGGCCATCGCCGGGTCGACGTTCTCCAGCACGGTCGGCGCGTAGAAGCGCGTGCCGAGCTCGGGCAATGCGCGGCCGCCGAGGCGGATGCGGGCGCCCTTGGCCACCGCGTCTGCGACCAGCCGCTCGACCTTCTCCCGCGCGCGCTCGGTGATCAGCGGGCCGATCCGCACGCCCTCGTCGAAGCCGTTGCCGACCGTGAGCGCGGCGACCTGGTCGCACAGCAAGGCGACGAAGCGGTCGTAGATGCCGTCCTGCACCAGCACGCGGTTGGCGCTGATGCAGGTCTGGCCGGCGTTGCGGAACTTGCAGGCGATCAGGCCGCGCACGGCGGCGTCGAGGTCGGCATCGTCGAAGACGATGAAGGGCGCGTTGCCGCCCAACTCCAGCGACACCTTCTTGACCGTGCCGGCGCAGGCGGCCATCAGCCGCTTGCCGACGGCGGTGGAGCCGGTGAAGCTGAGCTTGCGCACCCTGGGATCGGTGGTGAAGACCTCGCCGATCGCCGGCGCGTCGGACGTGGTCACCATGTTCAGCACACCGGCCGGGAAGCCGGCACGACGCGCCAGCTCGGCCAGCGCCAGCGCGCACAGCGGGGTGAGCTCGGGCGGCTTGACCACCACCGTGCAGCCGGCGGCGAGCGCGGGCGCGATCTTGCGTGTGATCATCGCCACCGGGAAATTCCACGGCGTGATCGCGGCCACCACGCCGACCGGCTGCTTGAGTGCGAGCACACGGCGGTCGCCGGCCGGCGCCGGGATGATGTCGCCGTAGACGCGCCGCGCCTCCTCGGCGAACCAGCGCACGAAGCCGTTGCCGTAGCTCACCTCGGCGCGCGCCTCGGCCAGCGGCTTGCCCTGCTCGCGGGTCATCAGCCGGGCGAGGTCTTCGGCGTGCTCGTCGATCAGCCGCCACCAGCGCAGCAGCAAGGTGCCGCGCTCGGTCGCGCTCAGCGCACGCCAGCCCGGCAGTGCGTGTTCGGCGGCGGCGATGGCGTCGGCGGCATCGGCCGCGCCGGCATCGGCGACTTCGGCGACGGTGTCGCCGCTGGCGGGGTCGTCGACACGGAAACGCTTGCCGGCGCGGGCATCGCGCCAGGCGCCATCGATGAACAGGCGGGTCTGCAGCAGGTCGGGAGCGTCGAGCGTCATGGGCGATCCTCACCCACAGCATCGCTCAGCCGTGCCGCAGTATCCAGTCGAGCATGCGCGCCAGCGCGCGGCGCACCCACTCGCGGTCGAGCCGGCCGTTGCCGCTGTCCGACAGCGCCTCGTGTTCGAAGCGCACGAAGTTGGCGAACAGCAGCTCGGCGTCCAGTTCCGGATCGGCCGAGCCGAGGATGCGGCACAGCCGCTCGAACGGCGCGACCAGCCGCCGGCGGTAGTCCTCGGCCAGCGCAGCCAGGCGCGGGTCGAGCAGCGCCTCGAAGAAGAAGTGCTGCTTGGCGGCGATCCAATCGGGCTGCGTGGCCAGCTTGCCGCCGATGTCGTCGACCATGCGGTCGATGACGTGATCGCGCACCCGGATGCGGCTCGTCTCGCTGTCGCGCCAGGCCGGGTCCAGCGCTTCCAGATGCCCGAAGACTTCCTCCCAGCGCCGTTCGACCTCGGGATAGCCGATGTCGACGAAGCGCTCGAAGGCACGGCAGATCATGTCGGAGAGGTCGACGAAGTAGTAGGTGGTCAGCGACAGGTTGACGCCGGCCTCCTGCGCCACCGCGCGGTGGGTGACGCGACGCACGCCATCGCGGGCGATCACGCGCAGGGTGGCATCGAGAATCTCCTGACGGGTCCGCTCGCCGCGACGGCGGGTGGCGCGCTGCCTGCGCGGACCGGGCCGTCGCTCGCCGGCATCCGGAAGCGTCTGGTCCATGCGAGCATTGTCTCGGGCTGTTCTGTCCATCACGATCCGCTGATTGCCGACAGGCACGCGGGTGTTTTCCCGACAGGCCGCACGCGCCGCCGTTCGCGGGCGTCCGGCGGCACCGCGGCTGTAGAACGCGGATGCTCGTCGGCGCAGGCCATGACCCGCCAGTGCGGAAAGTCCCGCAAGGCTTCGCATGACGGACCGCAGCGGCCGCACGTCGCAACGGAACCGGCACACTGTTTCCCATTTGCATTGCCATGAACGACATGACTTCCGGCACGGCCGTCACCGTCGAACACCCGCTGATCCAGACCCTGCGGCGGCGCGAACCGTTGCTGTGGCTCAATCCCGCACTCTCGCCGGCAGCCGGAACGCTGCCGCGGCTGCCGGTCGGCGCGGCGGAGATCGCCGCCACGCAGGCGCTGCTGGCGCGCTGGGCGCCGGCGCTGGCGGCGCTGTTCCCGGCGCTGGCGGCGAGCGGCGGTCGTATCGAGTCGCCGCTGCTACGACTGGACGATCCGCAGGCCGTGCTCGGCCATTCGCCATCCGGCATGGTATGGCTCAAGTGCGACCACGCGCTGCCGGTTGCCGGGTCGGTCAAGGCGCGCGGCGGCATCGCCGAGGTGCTGATGCATGCCGAAGACCTGGCGCGCGCGCATGGCGTGTTCGACCCGGACGATACCCTCTGGCCGCTGCGCGAGAGGGCGCGCGCGCTGTTCGCGCGCCAGACCGTCGCGGTCGGCAGCACCGGCAACCTCGGCCTGGGCATCGGCACCCTCGCCGCCGCCCTCGGCTTCCGCGCCGTGGTGCACATGTCGGCCGAAGCGAAGGCATGGAAGAAGGCGCGCCTGCGCGAACGCGGCGCGACGGTGATCGAACACACCGGCGACTACGCGGCGGCGGTCGCGGCGGGGCGCGCGGCATCGCACGCCGACCCGGCGAGCTATTTCGTCGACGACGAGGATTCGCTGCGACTGTTGCTCGGCTATGCGGCGGCGGCGCAGCCGCTGGCGCGGCAACTGGCGCAGGCCGGCATTACCGTCGACGCCGCGCATCCACTGTTCGTCTACCTGCCCTGCGGCGTGGGCAGTGCGCCGGGCGGCGTCGGCTTCGGCCTCAAGCACGTCTTCGGCGACCACGTGCACCTGTTCTTCGCCCAGCCCTGTGCGACGCCGTCGATGCTGCTGCGGCTGGCCTTTCCGGACCGTCCGCGCTCGGTCTACGAGTTCGGCCTGGACAACCGCACCCAAGCCGACGGGCTGGCGGTACCGCGCGCCTCCGAGCGGGTTTTCGGCCTGATGCAGCACTTGGTGTCGGGTGTGTTCACCGTCGAGGACGCGGCGCTGTTCTACCACCTGCGCCGGCTGGACGCGGCGACCGGTCTGCGCATCGAACCCTCGGCCGCGGCCGGCTTCCCCGGCCCGCGCTGGCTGCTCGAAAGCCCGGCCGGTCGCGAGTATCTGGCCCGGCATGCCTTGACCGGACGCTTGGCGCAGGCCACCCACCTGCTGTGGACGACCGGCGGACTGCTGGTGCCGGACGACGAGTTCGACGGCTGGCTGGGCCGCGCCGGCTAGGCGCAAGGCGTGCTCGCGCGCTCAGAAATGCGGGCGCGGCGTGCCGCAGGATTCGGCCAGGTAGGCGAGGATGGCATCGGAGTCGGCGATGTAGGCGCGTCCGGTCGCGGTGCTGCGCCGGGCCGCCGGATGCGCGGCGTGCGCATCGGCCAGCACGATCACCGGACAGGCCTGCGCCTGCTCGCCGAGCAGGGCGACCAGTTCCCGGCGCGGCTTGGCAAAGCCGATCCGGCGCACCTCGACGCATTCGGCGACCGCCGGGAAGCAGGCCAGCAGGCCCTCGACCTTGATGCAGTACGGGCAGAACCACGACGTGCCCGGCCCGTCCTCGAAGCCGGGCGCCAGCAGGAACAGCACGTCCTTTCCCATCCTCGCCTCGCGCATCGTCATCGCCCGGGGAGCGCATCCTGCCCATCGACACGGCGGCCAACAAGTGCCGCCCGGAACGGGCCGCATCCGGCCGTTCTCCACCCTGCGGCGACTCGCCCGCGAGGCGCCGCAACGACGAAGCCCCGGCAGACCGGGGCTTCGGGGACTGTCGGACAGCTTGACTTGCCGGTCACTTGGCCGTCATCAGCGCCACGGTCATGTCGAGCATGCGGTTGGAGAAGCCCCACTCGTTGTCGTACCAGCTCAGCACCTTGACCAGGGTGCCGCCCATGACGCGGGTCTGGGTGGCGTCGTAGACCGAGCTGCGCGGGTCGTGGTTGAAGTCCACCGACACCAGCGGCTTGGTGTTGATGCCGAGGATGCCCTTGAGCGCGCCCTCGGCGGCCTCGCGGATGGCGGCGTCGATCTCGTCCTTGCTGGTCGGACGGGCGGCGACGAAGCTCAAGTCGACCACCGAGACGTTGATGGTCGGCACGCGCATGGCGAAGCCGTCGAGCCGGCCGTTGAGCTCGGGCAGCACCAAGCCGACCGCGGCGGCGGCACCGGTCTTGGTCGGGATCTGGCTCATGGTGGCGCTGCGGGCGCGACGCAGGTCGGAGTGGTAGACGTCGGTCAGCACCTGGTCGTTGGTGTAGGCGTGGATGGTCGTCATCAGGCCGTGGACGATGCCGATCTTTTCGTGCAGCACCTTGGCCAGCGGCGCCAGGCAGTTGGTGGTGCAGGAGGCGTTGGAGATGACCGTGTGCGTGGCCTTGATCTGGTCGTGGTTGACGCCGTAGACGAAGGTGCCGTCGACGTCGGCGCCGCCCGGCGCGGAGATGATCACCTTCTTCGCGCCCGCGGCCAGGTGCGCGCCGGCCTTGGCCTTGCTCGTGAACAGGCCGGTGCACTCCAGCACCACGTCCACGCCCAGCTCGCCCCACGGCAGCTTGGCCGGATCGCGCTCGGCGCAGACCTTGATGCGGTCGCCCTGATTCTGACCAGGCATGTTCACGATCAGGTCGCCGCCGTCGACCGACACCGCACCCGGGAACTTGCCGTGGGCGGTGTCGTACTGGGTGAGGTGGGCGTTGGTCTCGGCGTCGCCCAGGTCGTTGATCGCGACCACCTGGATCTCGCCGGTGCGACCGGATTCGTACAGCGCGCGAAGGATGTTGCGGCCGATGCGGCCATAGCCGTTGATCGCGACCTTGATCGCCATGTCTGACTCCTGGGGTTGGGGCGCCGGGGCGGCGCGAAGGGTGCGGTTGTCACCGGAATCCAATATTTTAGCCAGCTCCACGCCCCCCCGGAACCCGCCATGCTGTTGCGCGCCGCCGTTTTCGCCCTCGCCTGCCTGCCTGCCGTCGCGCTGGGCTGGGGCGACGCCGGGCACCGGATCGTCGGCGAGCTGGCCGAGCGCCAGCTGACCCCGGGCGCCCGCGCCGCGGTCGCCGCCCTGCTGATCGACGAGGCCGACCCGACCCTCGCCGGCGTGGCCAAGTGGGCCGACGACGTCCGCGGCAGCGAGGCCTACGGCTACAGCCGGCCCTGGCATTACGTGAACTTCGACAGCCTCGACTGCGAGTACCTCCCCGAGCGCCACTGCCCGAACGGCGACTGCATCGTCGCGGCCATCGCGCGCCAGGCCGCGGTGCTGGGCGACTACGGCTACAGCCGCCAGCAGCGCGCCGAGGCGCTGAAGTTCGTGGTGCACTTCGTCGGCGACGTGCACCAGCCGATGCATGCCGGCCTGCGCGCCGACCGGGGCGGCAACAACACCCTGGTCGATTTCCGCCAGCGGCAGTGGAATCTGCATGCGATCTGGGATTTCGCCATCCTCAACAGCCATCAGCCGGACTGGCGGATCCATGTCGAGGAGCTGGCGCCGCGCCCCTGGGGCGAGGACGGGCCGCCCACCGATTTCGCACCACTGGCCTGGGCACTGGAATCCTGCCGCGCGATCCGCGCCCGGGCGATCTACCCGCCCGAGGACCAGCGCCTGATCGGACGCGACTACCTCGAACGCCACCGCCCCTTCGCCGAGCTGCGCCTGCGCCAGGCTGGCGCGCGGCTGGCTGCCCTGCTCAACGCCACCTTGGATCCGGGCCGGCCCGACTTTGATTAGATTATGCTAATATAAACGGCGGCGACCCACGGAACCTGCACGGAGCCTGCCATGACGCCGACCGTCCAACCCTTCTTCCACGCCGACAGCAGCACCTGGACCTACGTGGTCGCCGACCCGGCCAGCGGCGAGGCGGCCATCGTCGATCCGGTGCTCGACTTCGACCCCAAGGCCGCCCGCACGTCCACGACCTCGGCCGGGGCGGTGCTGGCCCATGTCCGCGGCCACGGTCTGCGCGTCGCCTGGATCCTCGAAACCCACGCCCACGCCGACCACCTGAGCGCCGGCCACTGGCTCAGGCAACACCTCCCCGACGCCAGGCTGGCCATCGGCGAGGGCATCCGCCAGGTGCAGAAGACCTTCCGCCCGATCTTCAACCTCGGCGAGCACTTCCCGGTGGACGGCTCGCAGTTCGACCACCTGTTCGCCGACGATGAGCGCTTCATGGTCGGCGGCATCCAGGCGCGGGTGATCGCCGTCCCCGGCCACACCAGCGACTCGGTGGCCTACCTGATCGGCGATGCGCTGTTCGTCGGCGACAGCCTGTTCATGCCCGATGGCGGCACCGCGCGTTGCGATTTCCCCGGCGGCGACGCCGCCACGCTGTACCGCTCGATCCAGCGCCTGTACACGCTGTCCGACGACACCCGCGTGTTCGTCTGCCACGACTACGCCCCGGGCGGGCGCGAAGTGCGCTGCCAGACCACGCTCGGCGAGCAGAAGCGCGGCAACATCCACATCCGCGAAGGCGTGAGCGAGGCCGAGTTCGTCGCCATGCGCACCGCGCGCGACGCCACCCTGGCGATGCCGACCCTGATCCTGCCGGCGGTGCAGGTGAACATCCGCGCCGGCGCGCTGCCGCCGCCGGAGGACAACGGCGTGCGTTACCTCAAGCTGCCGATCGACCGGCTCTGAGCCGGTCGCGCCTCAGGGACAGCCGGTCTCGGGGCAGTCCGGCACCCCGAGCAGCTCGCGCACCCGCGGTTCGGTGCTGCGCATGCCGGCCTGACGACCGGCCGCGATCGCTTCCTCGACCGGCTGTCCGTCGCGCGCCAGCGCCAGCGCCAGCAGGGCGCCGGCACGATTGCCGCTGGCGCAGTACAGCAGGGTCTGCTGCTCGTTTCCGCGCAGGGCTTCGCGCAGCCGGTCCGCCTTGTCCAGATCAAGCCCTTCGGCGCCCTGCACCGGGATCTGCTGGTGCTCCAGCCCGGCTGCCGCCGCCTCGGTGGCCGGATCGCGTCCGCCCAGCTCGGCCTCGGTGCGCAGGCTGATCACCCGCCGCACCCCGAGGGCCGCCAACGCCGGCCAGTCTTCGGCCGCCGGCTGCGCGCCCACCCACACCCCGTCCGGAGTGCGCATCAACACGACACCGGAAGGCAGGGTGAGGAGCGCGCCTTCGCCCTGCCCCGGCGCAGTCACGGGCTGTCCCGGCGGCAACGCCACCGACGGCGGCACCGGTGCGCCGGCACAGCCGGCGAGCGCGATGCCGAGAACGGGAAGGATCAGCCAGGGTGGACGACGGTGGCGGGACATGCGGCTTCCTCCTGTGGTTGTACGGGATACGGCGGGGCTGCCTGCAACTGTATCGACTGCCGGCTCAGGCCACGGTTCCGGCGGCCTCTGCCGGCTGGGCGAGCTCGTCGAAGGCGCGCAGCGCCTCGGCGGCATACACCATCGACGGTCCGGCGCCCATGTAGATCGCCATCGCGCAGGTATCTAGCACTTCCTGCCGCGTGGCGCCGGCGCGCAACGCGGCCTTGACGTGAAAGCCGATGCAGCCGTCGCAGCGACCGGCGATGGCGATGCCGATCGCGATCAGCTCCTTGGTCTTGACGTCGAGCGCGGCCGGGGCGAGTGCCTCACGGGCGAGCTGGCTGAAGGCGCGCATCGGGCCGGGCGCACCGGCGCGCAGGCTGGCGATGGCGGTGTCGAGATCGTCGATCAGCGACGGAAATGACTCGGGCATGGGCTCCTCGGGGAATGGGGGGATGGGGGAATGGTTTCACCGCGCCAGCGCGGCGCGCGTCCAGCGCACGATGTCGGGCGTGGCCATGCCACCGGCCTGGCGGGCGCGCTCTTGTCCGCGCACGAACAACACCAGGGTCGGAATGCTGCGGATGGCGAACCGGTCGGCCAGCACCGGTTGGCTCTGGGTATCGACCTTGGCCAGCCGCACGAACGGCTCCAGCTCGGCGGCGGCGCGCTCGAAATGCGGCGCCATCACCTTGCACGGGCCGCACCACGGCGCCCAGAAATCGACCAGCAGCGGCAGCCCGGCACGGGCATGACGCTCGAAGTCGTCCACCGTCAGCGCGACCGGATGGCCGGAGAACAGCGGCCGGTGGCAACGGCCGCAGTTGGGCGCATCGCCCAGCCGTGCCTGCGGCACCCGGTTGGTGGTGCCGCAGTGCGGGCAGGGCAGCTCCAGGGTGGCATCGTGCGGATGCGTATTCATGCACCGGCCTCGAAATGCTTGTCGCCGAGCAGCACCCGGCCATGGGCGTCCTTGACGGTGACTTCGACCTCGACGCCGTCGCGCACGCTCTGGGTGACGATGCAGAAGTCCTCGAACTGGCCGAGGATGCGCTCGAGCTGCTGGTACTGCTCGCCGCCCTCGGGCAGGTGCAGCTCCACCCAGGCCTTGGGAATGCGCCAGCGCCCGGCGGCGTTGCGCGCGATGGTCGCGGTCACGTCCGCGCGCAAGCGGCCGGGTTCGTTCCTGAATTTGCGCAGGGCGAACAACAGGCTGGCGCTCAGGCAGTTGCCAAGCGCGGCCAGCAGCAAGCGCGAGGGGTCCGGACCGGTACCGCCGCCGAGCGGCGGGCCCTCGTCGGTGTGCAGTGCCGCGATGGCGGTGTCGGGGAACTCGATGCGGAAGGCGTAGCCGGCCTCCTGCTCGATGCGGATGCGAACGTCTCGGGTTTCGCTCATGGTCTGTCCTCGTGATGCGTTCGTCTGCCGTGCGTGGCTTGCTGTAGCACGCCGTCAATGGATACCGGCGGGCACCTCGACCCAGAACGCGCCGCGCAGCTCGCCCTCGCGGTAGCCGGTGGCGGCATCGTCCGGGTAGTTGGCCGCGATCGCCTTGGCGATGCCCGGGTCGATCTCGCGACCGTGGCACAGCGTGCACGGCGCCTCGACGCGGATGCCGCGCATGAAGCGCAAGGCCACGCCGTCGGGTAAGCCGTCGCGCAACACGGCGCGCTGCGCCTCGGGCGCCTCGCCAGCGGCGACGTTGGCCGCGAAATCGCGCAGCACCGCCGCCTGCCACTCGGTGGCGGCGTTGGCCGGATTGCGCACGCGCTCGGAAGTGCGGCCAAGCCGCACGCCATGCGCCTGCATCACTTCGCTGGCGATCACCGGCGCCTGTACGGTGCAGAAGTCGATCGCACCGAGTGGGCCTTCGGCCTGCATGCGCCCCTGCAATGCAGCGCGCAGGCGCATGCCCAATTCGCCGATGGCCGCCTCGGCGCGCGCCAGCGACGCCTCGTCGGCATCGGGTGGTCCGACCTGCGGCTCGGCGGGCGTGGGATCGGTGGCCGGCTGGCAGGCCATCAGCACGGTCGCGGCCAGAATGATCGGTAGCAGATGACGGTTCATGCGGCCTCCTTGGCCGGCACGTGCCCGCGGCACAGCCAGCCGTAGTAGAGCAGCGGAATGACGACCAGGGTCAGCACGGTCGAGACCAGGATGCCGAAGATCAGCGAGATGGCCAGGCCGTTGAAGATCGGATCGTCGAGGATGAAGAACGCACCGGCCATCGCCGCCAACGCGGTCAGCACGATCGGTTGCGCGCGCACCGCGCAGGCGTCGATCACCGCCGACTCCAGTGACTGGCCCTGCACCAGCGCGTGGTTGATGAAGTCCACCAGCAAAATCGAGTTGCGCACGATGATGCCGGCCAGCGCGATCATGCCGATCATCGAGGTGGCGGTGAACTGCGCACCCAGCAGGGCATGACCCGGCATCACGCCGATCACGGTCAGCGGGATCGGCGCCATGATGATCAGCGGCACCACGTAGCTGCGGAACTGGCCGACCACCAGCAGGTAGATCAGCACGATGCCGGCGGCATAGGCCAGGCCCATGTCGCGGAAGGTCTCGAGGGTGATCTGCCATTCGCCGTCCCACTTGATCGCGAAACGGTCGGTGTCGGCCGGCTGCGCGAAGAAGTGCTGCGTCAGCGAATGGCCGGCGACCGTCTCGCGGCGGAGCTGGCCGACCAGATCGAACATGCCGTACAGCGGGCTGTCGAGCGCGCCGGCCTCGTCGGCGGTGACGTACACCACCGGCAGCAGATCCTTGTGGTGGATCGCACCCTCCCAGGCATCGCGACGGACCTGCACGAGCTCCGACAACGGCACCAGCCGGCCGTCGTTCGCGCGCACCCGCAAGGCCAGCAACTGGTCGAGACTGGCCTGATCGCCGGCCGGCAGCCGCAGGCGCACCGGCACCGCGTACTTGGAGGCGCCGTCGCGCAGGAAGGTGGCATCGTGACCGGACAGCGCCATCTGCAGCGTCTGCGCCACTGCCGCCTGGCTCACGCCGAGGCGTGCCGCACGGGCACGATCGACCACCACCAGCTCGCGCTCGGCTTCGGCCTCGACACTGCTGTCGACGTCGACGATCCCCTCGGTGGCGCGGAAACGTTGCTCCAGCGCGCGGCCGATCTCGCGGGCCACCGCGTAATCGGGGCCGTAGATCTCGGCCACCAGCGGCGCCATCACCGGCGGGCCGGGCGGCACCTCCACCACTTTCACCGAGGCGCCATGGCGATCGCCGATGGCCGCCAGGGCCGGACGCACGGCGCGGGCGATGTCATGGCTCTTGCGCTTGCGCTCGCGGCGATCGACCAGGTTGACCTGCAGGTCGCCCATGGTCGCGCCGCTGCGCAGGTAGTACTGGCGCACCAGGCCGTTGAAATTGACCGGCGCGGACGTGCCCGCATAGCCCTGGTAGTGCAGCACCTCGGGCACCTCGTCGAGCGCGGCGGCCAGCTCCAGCAGCAGGCGGTTGGTGTCCTCCAGCGTGCGCCCCTCGGGCAGGTCCACTACCACCTGCAGCTCGGACTTGTTGTCGAACGGCAGCATCTTCAGCACCACCCACTGCACCACGGCCAGGCCGGCCGCCAGACCGACCAGCACGACCATTGCGCCGTACATGCCCAGGCGGCGCCTGCCGGCGTCGCGGCCGCGGCCGAGGAAAGGCGTCATCACCCGCTCGAACAGACGGTGCAGCCACGAGGCGCGCACGGCCTCGCTTTCCGGCGAATGCGCACCGTGCGCCTGCAGATGGCGCGAGAGCAGCTTGAGCGACAGCCACGGCGTCACGATCAGCGCCACCAGCAGCGACAGCAGCATGCCGGCCGAGGCGTTGATCGGGATCGGCCGCATGTACGGTCCCATCAGGCCGCTGACGAAGGCCATCGGCAGCAGCGCGGCGATCACGGTGAAAGTGGCGAGGATGGTCGGGCCACCGACCTCGTCCACCGCCGGCGGAATCGCCTCGCGCAGGGTCTTGCCGCCCAGCCGCATGTGGCGGTGGATGTTCTCGACCACCACGATCGCGTCGTCGACCAGGATGCCGATCGAGAAGATCAGCGCGAACAGCGACACGCGGTTGATGGTGAAGCCCATCGCCCAGGAGGCGAACAGCGTCAGCGCCAGGGTGATGATCACCGCCGTGCCGACCACCACCGCCTCGCGCCAGCCCAGCGCGACCAGCACCAGCAGTACCACCGACATGGTCGCGAACACCAGCTTCTGGATCAGCTTCATCGCCTTGTCGGTGGCGGTGTAGCCGTAGTCGCGGGTGAGCGTGACCTCCACGCCCTCGGGAATCAGGCTGCCCTTGAGGCGCTCGACACGCTCGGCGATCGCCGAGGTGATGTCGGCGGCGTTGCTGCCGGGCTTCTTGGCGACCGCGATGGTCACCGCCGGGGCGATGCCGTCGGCGGGTCGCGCGTCGCGCCCGGCCGGCGCGCCATGCCAGGCATAACGCAAGGGAATGTCGGCGCCGCGTTCGATCCGCGCCACGTCCGACAGGTACACCGGCCGGCCCTCGTGCAGGCCGATGGTCAGCTCGGCGATCTCCTGCGCGTCGGCCAGGAAGGTGCCGACCGTCATCGGCCGCACGCCCTCGGCGCTGACGCGCTCACCAGCCTGCACGACCAGGTTGGCCGCCTGCAACGCGCCGGCGATGTCCTCGGCGGCCAGCCCGTAGGCGGCCAGCCGGGTGGCATCGAGCTGCACCACTACGGCGCGGTCGGGCGCGCCGATGGTGTACACGTCGCGGGTGCCAGGCACGCGCTTGAGTTCGGTTTCCAGGGTATGGGCGACTTCGGCCAACTCGGTGGCGCCACGCTGCGGGTCGTCGGTCCACAGCGTCAGGCTCATCACCGGCACGTCGTCGATACCCATCGGCCGCACCAGCGGCTGGCCGACCCCCAGGCCCGGCGGCACCCAGTCGGCATTGGAATAGACCTGGTTATAGAGCCGCACGATGGCGGTCTGGCGCGGCACGCCGACCTCGTACTCGACCGTGATCACCGCCATGCCGGGGCGGCTGGTCGAGTACACATGCTTGACCTGCTCGATCTCCGAGAGCACCTGCTCCAGCGGGTAGGTGACCAGGTTCTCGACGTCCTCGGCCGGCGCGCCCGGGAAGGGCACGAACACGTTGGCCATGGTCACGTCGATCTGCGGCTCTTCCTCGCGCGGGGTGATCATCACCGCGACCAGACCCAGCAGCAGGCCGGCGATGGCCAGGATCGGCGTGAGCGGATTGGCCTGGAAGGCGGCGGCGAGGCGCCCGGAGATACCCATGCGCTCAGCCATCGTCACGCTCCGTCAGCGCACCCGCCAGCCACAGGCGTGCAGCCAGCGGATCGGCGGCGATGCGCTCACCGGGCGACAGCCCCGCCAGCACCTCCACCTCCTCGCCGACGCGATGGCCCAGCCGCACCTGGCGCAGGCTTACCCGCGCGCCGTCCACCACGTACACCGCGGTGACCTCGCTGCGCCGCACCAGCGCCGATACCGGCACCCGCAACTGCTCGGACTCGCCGAGCACGAACGCCGCTTTCACGGTCATGCCCGGGTGCAGGCCGGTTTCGATCTCGGGCAGATCCAGCCGCACCTTGAAGCTGTGCGTGGCCGGGTCGGCGTAGGGGAACACGGTCACCCTCTCGGCCTCGATGCGGCGGCCATCGGGCAGCAGCACCGCCGCCTTGCCGTGTTCGCGCAGCGCATCGATGTCGCTCTGCGGCACATCCACATGCACGCGCAGCCTCGCCAGCGACAGCCCCGACACCAGCGGCTGCCCCGGGCGCACGGTTTCACCGACACGGACATGGCGCTCGGTGAGGATGCCCGAGTACGGCGCACGGATGACGGTGTAGTCGACCTGCTCGCCGGCCTCGCGCAGTGCGGCGCGGGCGGCGTCGAGCTGGGCGCGGGCGGCATCGCGACGGGCGGTGGCCTGATCGAACTGCGCGCGCGAGACGAGCTGCCGTTCGTACATCTCGGCGATGCGCCGGTAATCGGCCTCGGCCTCCCGGAAGGCCGCCTCGGCGGCATTGAATGCCGCCTGTGCGCGCCGCTGGGCGGCCTGCTGCTCGACATCGGTGAAGCGCACCACCACCTCGCCAGCCTTGACGTAGTCGTTGACGTCGAACGGCAACTCGGTGACGCGCCCCCCGGTCTGCGCCGACAGCGTGGCCTGGTCCACCGCCTCGACCACGCCATCCCAAACCCGCTCACGCGGGGCCGCGCCCGGCTCGACGGTCAAGGTGGCCAGCGGGGGCTCGGTACTGGCCACCTCGGCCGCCTGATCCCGGCCGCAGGCGGCCAGTCCGACCGCCAGCGCCACCAACGCAAACGTGCGTAGCATCATGTCGACCTCAACGGAAGGCGCAGCCGGACTTGACGCCGAAGGCGGCGAAGATCTTCGCGGCCGGACAGAAACCGGTGAACGCGGCCTGCAGCATGTTCAGTCCGATGAAAGCGGTCAGCAGCAGCCACCACGGCGACACGAAATACACCAGGGCGACGCTGATCAGGATCATCACGCCGGCGAAGGCGAGGACGGCACGGTCGAGGTTCATGGCTTTGCTCCTTGAGGATGTCGGTGACGGGTGAGGGAGCCGCGGGCCGGCAGCCGATCGCTCGGCCCGCGTCGCGCTCAGCCCTGGGGTTTGATCCGCTCGATGCCCAGCGCCTTGAGCACGTATTTCTCATAGACCGGCTCGGAAGTGCCGTGGCGCATCTTGTAGAGGAAGTATTTTTCGAAGGCGATCTTGGCCAGGTGCACCCACTTGCCGACCTTGGCCCAGGTGACGTTGCGCGGCGGGAACTGCGGCAGCGCGACGAAGGCGGCGCCGGTATCGCCCATGTCGGCCAGGCACACCGCATTCCAGGTGCCCTGGTAGTCCGGCGGGCGCCCCTCCAGCTCGGCCTCGATGTTCTTCACGATGGTGGTGACCATCGACTCGATCATGAAGCCGGTCTTGGGCGCGCCGGTCGGCACCGGCGTCGGCTCCACCGGCGGGATCGCCACGCACACGCCGGCGGCGAAGATCTCCGGGTATTTCGGGCTGCGCTGATGCGCATCGACGATCACGAAGCCACGCGGGTTGCACAGCCCCTCCACCGCCGCCACCGCCGGCACGCCACGGAAGGCCGGCAGCAGCATCGCGTAGGCGAACGGCAACACGTGTTCCTTCTTCGGCTGGCCTTCGTCGTCGTGCTCGATGACCTGGAGCCGGCCCTCGCCGGCAGCGGCAACCTTGGCGTTGGTGATCCACTTGATGTGGCGCTGGCGGAATTCCGACTCCATCAGTCCCTTGGAGTCGCCGACGCCTCCCAGGCCCATGTGGCCGACGTAAGGCTCGCTGGTGACGAAGGTCATCGGTACCTTGTCGCGCAACTTGCGGCGGCGCAGGTCGGCGTCGAGGATCATCGCGAATTCGTAGGCCGGGCCGAAGCAGCTCGCCCCCTGCACCGCGCCCACCACCACCGGGCCGGGGTTCTCAAGGAATTTCTCCCACGCCCGCCAGGCGTGCTCGGCATGCGGTGTGGTGCACACCGACTGGGTATGGCCGCCGTCCGGCCCCAGCCCCGGCACTTCGTCGAAGGCGAGCTGCGGGCCGGTGCAGATCAGCAGGTAGTCGTAGTCGAGCCGCTGGCCGTCGGCGGTTTCCACCGCCTTCTCTTCGGGCAGGATGCGTGCGGCCGGACTGCCGGTGAAGGCGATGCCGTGCTTGCCCAGGTATTCGCCGGCCGGCAGGGTGATCTGCTCGGGCTTGCGCCAACCCACCGCCACCCATGGGTTGGATGGCGTGAAGCTGAAACGGTCGCCATCGCCGACCACGGTGATCGCGTGGTCTTTGCCGAGGGTTTCGCGCAACTCATAGGCGGCGCTCATGCCGCCGAGTCCGGCGCCGATCACGACGATCCTGGCCATGCCCATCTCCTGTGGTTGGCGGATACCCGTGGCCCGAGCTTGCGCCCCTTGCCGGCCGCGGGCGTCGACGGGAGTCAAGCCCGACGCTGCATGTAAAGTTGACACTAAATTAGCTGATGCTTATATTAGTGTCAACTGATACTCAAGGCAAGCCCCATGACCCTCAGCGCCAACACCCTCGTCGCCGAAGCCCGTGCGCGGATCCGTGAACTGACCCCGGAGGCACTGGCCCCGCGGTTGGCCGACGACATCGTCCTGATCGACGTGCGCGAGCCGGCCGAGTTCGAGACCGGCCACCTGCCCGGTGCCATCAACATTCCGCGTGGCGTGCTGGAGTTCCAGGTGGAGGCGCATCCGGCCGTCGCCTGCGTCACCGACCCGGCACTGTCGGCGCGCGACCGCGACATCGTGGTCTACTGCCGTACCGGTGGGCGCTCCGCATTGGCCGCCTACAATCTGCAGCGGATGGGCTTCACCCGGGTCCGCTCGCTGGCCGGCGGCATCACCGCCTGGCGCGAGCAGGGCCTGCCTCTGCACCTTCGCTGAGCAAACCTCCCCGCCGATGCGCACACACCCGACCCAGGCCACACTTCCCGACGCCGAAACCATGCGCGCCCATGCCGGCGACGCCGCCCGCCTGCTCAAGGCCCTGGCCAACGAGCGGCGGCTGCTGGTGCTGTGCATGCTCGCCGAGGGCGAGCTGTCGGTGGGCGAGATGAACGAACGGCTCGACCTCAGCCAGTCGGCCCTGTCGCAGCATCTGGCGGTGCTGCGCGAAGAAGGGCTGGTGAACACGCGCCGCGAGGCGCAGACCATTTACTATTCGCTGGCCGAAGGCCCGGTGCACGACATCATCCAGGTGCTGCACCGGGTCTACTGCGGTGGCGGGTCGACCTGCCCCTGACGGACGCGCCGCCATGCTCAAACGCCTGCGCGCGCTGTTCGCGCGCGACCCGCGCGACCTGTCCCCGGCCGACGCCGTGCGCCGCATCGACGACGGCGCGCTGATCGTGGACGTGCGCGAGGCCGACGAATTCGCCGCCGGCAGCCTGCGCGGCGCCACCCACATCCCGCTGGGCGAGATCCGCAGCCTCGGCCTGACCGCACTGCACCGCCGCGGCCTGTCGCCGGAGCGCCAGGATTTGCTGCTGGTCTGCCGCAGCGGGGCGCGCTCGCGCGCGGCGATGGCCCTGCTCTCGACCTGCCCGGACATGCGTCTTTTCAACCTGCGCGGCGGGATGATCGCCTGGCTCGACCACGGCCTGCCGCTGCAGCAGCGCAAGGGCTGACGCACCCGCCACCGGCATCGCGCCCGGCCTTGATCATCCTCAAAACAGCGTCGTCCGCACGCACGCATACTGCGTGCCGCTCCCATCCCCACGAGGACGACACATGCACATGCACACCTTCCCTCGCACCCTGCTCGCCACGGCGCTCGTGCTCGCCGGTGGCCTGGCCCACGCCGACGACTGGTTCGTCCGCGTCGGCCCGGCGCACGTCGAACCCAAATCGAACAACGGCAGCCTTGCCGGCGGCGCGCTGCGCGTGGACATCGACAGCAACACCCAGCTCGGCCTGATCCTGGGCTACCACTTCACGCCGAACATCGCGGTCGAGCTGCTCGCCGCCACGCCGTTCTCACACACGGTCTCGCTCAACGGCGCGCGCGCGGTGGACTTCAAGCACCTGCCGCCGACGCTGAGCCTGCAGTATTACTTCGCGCCCGACGGCCAGGTGAACCCGTTCGTCGGACTGGGCGTGAACTACACCTGGACTTACAGCGAGCGCGAAACCGGCCCGGTGGCCGGCGCCAGCGTGGGTCTGGGCAACAGCTGGGGGCTGGCGGCGCAGGCCGGCCTGGTGTTCAAGCTGAGCGATCGCTGGGACGTGGTCGCCGAGGCACGCTGGATCGACATCGACGCCGACGTGAAGCTCGACGGCGCCAAGATCGGCACCGCCAACGTCGACCCGCTGGTGTACGGGCTGTATCTCGGCTATCGGTTCTGAGCGGCATCGGCATCCGGGCATCGAGCCGCCGCGGATGCGGTCATGAAGAGCAGAACGGCGCCCTCGGGCGCCGTTCTGCTCTCTGTCGCACCGACAATGATCAGCGCAGCGCTTTCGCCACCTCGACCACGCGCTCGACGGTGAAGCCGAAATGCCTGAACAGCACGTCGCCGGGCGCGCTGGCCCCGAACGTGTCGATGCCGATCACCGCGCCGTCCAGGCCCACGTACTTGCGCCAGTAGTCGCCGACACCGGCCTCGATGGCCACGCGCCTGCGGCACCACGACGGCAGCACGCCCTCGCGCCATTCCAGCGGCTGGCGGTCGAAGACCTCGGTGGACGGCATCGACACCACCCGCGCCCGGATCCCCTCGGCATCGAGCTGGCGCGCCGCCTGCATCGCCAGCTCCACCTCCGAGCCGGTGGCGATCAGGATCAGGTCGAAGCGCGCCTCGGGCGGATCCAGCAGCACGTAGCCGCCGCGCGCGATGTCGGCGAGCTGGGCGGCAGTGCGGTGCTGGTGGACCAGGTTCTGGCGCGAGAACACCAGACAACTCGGCCCCTCGCGACGTTCGATCGCGGCCTTCCAGGCCACCGCCGATTCGACGGCGTCGCAGGGGCGCCAGACATCGTTGTTCGGGATGTAGCGCAGCGAGGCCAGGTGCTCGACCGGCTGGTGGGTCGGGCCGTCCTCGCCCAGGCCGATGGAGTCGTGGGTGTAGACGTGGATCGCGTGCGCGTGCATCAGTGCGCTCATGCGCACCGCGTTGCGGGCGTAGTCGCTGAACACCAGGAAGGTGGCGTCGTAGGGGATGAAGCCCCCATGCAGGGCGATGCCGTTGGAGATCGCGGTCATCGCGAACTCGCGCACGCCGTAGTAGACGTAGTTGGCGTCCGGGTCGCCGGAGGTGACCGGCTTGCTGCCCTTCCACAGGGTGAGGTTGGAATGCGCCAGGTCGGCCGAACCGCCGATCAGCTCCGGCAGCAGCGGGCCGTAGGCGTCCAGCGCCATCTGCGAGGCCTTGCGCGAGGCGACCGTTGGGCCTTCCGCCTGCAGCCGGGCGATGTAGGCGTCGGCGCCGGCGGCGAAACCCGTCGGCAGCTCGCCGCGCAGGCGGCGGCCGAACTCGGCGGCGAGCTCGGGATGCTGCCTGGCGTAATCGTCGAACAGCCGGTTCCACGCCGCCTCGCGCGCGGCGCCGCGGTCGTTGGCGCGCCAGCCGGCGTAAATGGCCTCGGGGATTTCGAACGGGCCGTATGGCCAGTTCAGATGGGCGCGGGCGGCGGCGACCTCGTCCTGACCGAGCGGCGCGCCGTGGGTGCTCTCCTTGCCCTGCTTGTTGGGCGCGCCGAAGCCGATCACGGTACGGCAGCAGATCAGGGTCGGGCGCGCGGTCTCGGCCTTGGCGGTGCGGATCGCCTGCGCGATCTCGTCGGGATCGTGACCGTCGACATGGCGGATCACCTGCCAGCCATAGGCCTCGAAACGCGCCGGCGTGTCGTCGGTGAACCAGCCGGCGGTGTCACCGTCGATGGAGATGCGGTTGTCGTCCCAGAAGCAGATCAGCTTGCCCAGGCCCCAGGTGCCGGCCAGCGAGGCGGCCTCGTGGGAAATGCCCTCCATCAGGCAGCCGTCGCCGAGGAACACCCAGGTGTGGTGATCGACGATCTCGAAGCCGGGACGGTTGAAGCGCTGCGCCAGCAGCTTCTCCGCCAGCGCCTTGCCGACCGCATTGGCAAAGCCCTGCCCGAGCGGGCCGGTGGTGGTCTCCACGCCCGGGGTCATGAAGTTCTCGGGGTGGCCCGGCGTTTTCGATCCGAGCTGACGGAAGCGCTTGAGCTCGTCGAGCGGCAGGTCATAGCCGGCCAGGTGCAGCAGCGCGTACTGCAGCATCGAGCCATGGCCGTTGGAGAGCACGAAGCGGTCGCGGTTGGGCCAATCCGGATTGTTCGGGTTGTGGCTGAGGAAGTCGTTCCAGAGCACCTCGGCGATGTCGGCCATGCCCATCGGCATGCCGGGATGGCCGGACTTGGCGGCCTCGACGGCGTCGATGGCGAGGAAGCGGATGGCGTTGGCGAGTTCGCGGCGGGAAGGCGTCGTCATGGCATCGGGCACGTCTCGGGCGGGCGCGGAAAGCGCCAGCAGGGCGTCGGAGGGCGATGCCCGTCGCGCGACGGGCGGCCTATTGTCCCATTCGCCGCCGCCGCTGTCGCGGTTGCCGGCGTGGCGGATGCAGTGCTAGGCCGAAAACTCAAGCAACAGCACGCACGGAGAACGCTACAGAAAGCGGGAGAGCGGGAGAAAGGGCATACCTAGGGCCGCCTGAGGTTTAGGGTCGCCTCTGAGGCCCCTGTCGACACGCTTCGACCTGCTCCGCGCCCTCGGGTTTTCTCCGCCTTCTCCGTGCGTGCTGTCGCTCCTGGCTGCCGGTCAGGCCACTTCCTGCAGCTCCTCGGCGCGGGCCTCGCTGCGGGCGATCACCACCGAGCCGACCATGTCGCCGCCGACGTTGACCACGGTGCGGCACATGTCGAGGAAGCGGTCCACGCCCAGGATCAGGCCGATGCCCTCGGGCGGGATGCCGAACATCGCCAGGATCATCGCGATCACCGGCAGCGAGCCGCCCGGCACACCGGCCGCGCCGACCGCGCCGAGGATGCACAGCGCCAGGATCATCACCTGCTGCAGCAGGGTCAGCTCGACGCCGAAGAACTGCGCCAGGAACAGCACCGTCACGCCCTCGAACAGCGCCGTGCCGTTCATGTTGGCGGTGGCGCCCAGGGTGCAGACGAAACGCGCCACCCGGCGCGGCACGCCGAGCCGCTCTTCGGTCACCGCCAGCGTGGTCGGCAGCGTGGCGCTGCTCGACGAGGTGGAGAACGCGGTCAGCAACGCCGGCTCGGCGCCGCGGAAGAAGGCCAGCGGCGACATCCCGCCGAAGGCGCGCAGCAGCAGCGGGAACACGACGAAGAAGTGGATCGCCAGCGCCAGCACCACCGTGCCGACATAGCGCGCCAGCTGCACCAGCACGTCGAAGCCGAGCTTGGCGGTGATCGAGAACAGCAGCGCGGCCACCGCGTACGGCGCCAGCTGGATCACCCAGCCGATCAGCTTCAGGCAGATGTCGTACACGCCCTGCACCGCGCCGACGAAGCTGCGCGTGCCCTCGCTGCGCACCACCGTGGCGGCGATGCCGAACATCAGCGCGAAGAACATCACCGCGATCAGGTCGCCGTTGGCGGCGGCGGCCACCGGGTTGCGCGGCACGATGTTGAGCAGGATGGCGATGCCGGAGATGTCCTCGCGCCGCGCCGCGATCTCGCCGGCGCGCTCGGAAGCCTCGGCGAGCAGCTGTTGCCCGACCTCCGGCGGCAAGCCCTGGCCGGGCTTGAGCAGATTGACCGCGACCAGGCCGATGGTGACCGCGCAGGCGGTGACCACCAGGATCCACACCAGCGTCTTGCCACCGATCCGGCCCAGCGCGCGTGGATCGCCGATCTCCACCACGCCCAGCACCAGCGCCGAGAACACCAGCGGAATCACCAGCATGAACAGCAGGCGCAGGAACAGTTGGCCGACCGGATCGGTGACGTAGCCGATCAGCGCGTTGAGCCAGCCGGCATCGACGGCGAACACGTTCGCCGCGATGCCGGCGCCGGCGCCGACGAGGAAGCCGACCAGCATCCGCGTGTGCAGGGGCATGCCGGCGTGCGAAGGGGAGGCGGACTGCGGGGACATCGGCGGCGTCCGGTCAGGCTTCCGGTGCGGCCGCCCTGGCCCGGCGGTAGCTGCGGATCTCGCCCGAGCGCAGCCGCGCCCAGTAACGGTCGGTCTCGCGCTTGACCACCGGCATCAGCAGGTACACGCCGATCAGGTTCGGGATCGCCATGATGAACAGCAGGCCGTCGGCCAGATCGACGATGCTGCCGAGCTGCATCGTGCAGCCGACCACCACCATCGCCAGGTAGAAGAACTTGAAGCCGTACAGCACGGCCTTGGACTCCCGCGCCAGGAAGCTGGCCGCCTTGGCGCCGTAGTAGCCCCAGGTGATGGTGGTGGAGAAGGCGAACAGGAACACGATCGCCGCCAGCACCGGCGGGAACCACGGCATCACCGTGGCGAACGCGGCCGAGGTCAGCTGCACGCCTTCCACGCCCTCGCCGCCGATGTAGGCGCCGGTGATGATGATGACCAGCGCCGACATGGTGCAGATCACCACGGTATCGGCGAACGGCTCCCACAGCGCGACCATGCCGGCGGTGACCGGCTCCTTGGTCTTGATCGTGGAGTGGGCGATGGCCGACGAACCCAGGCCGGCCTCGTTGGAGAACGCCGCGCGGCGGAAGCCGACGATCAGCGCGCCGAGCACGCCGCCGGTGACGCCCTCGGCGGTGAAGGCGCCGTCGAGGATGGCGCCGATCGCGGCAGGAATCTGGCCGACGTTGCTGAACAGCACCACCAGACAGGCGAGGATGTAGAGCGCGGCCATGCTCGGCACCAGCTTGGCGGTGACGTTGCCGATGCGGGTGATGCCGCCGATCACGACCACGCCGGCCAGCACCGCGTAGCCCAGGCCGAACAGCCAGGCCTTGCCGGCCAGGAAACCCGTCGCGCCGCCGGTGGCGGCGAGCATCTGCGAATAGGCCTGATTGGCCTGGAACATGGCACCGGCGCCGATCGCGCCAAGCATGGTGCAGACCGCGAAGACGATGGCGAGCACCCAGCCGAAGGTCTTGAGCTTGGGATAGTTCGCGCCCAGGCCGCGGCTGAGGTAGTACATCGGGCCGCCGGAGATCGTGCCGTCGGCCTTTTCCAGCCGATACATCAGACCCAGCGTGCATTCGACGTACTTGGTCGACATCGCCAGCAGGCCGGCCAGGATCATCCAGAACGTCGCGCCCGGCCCACCGATGGTGATCGCCACCGCCACGCCGGCGATGTTGCCCAGGCCCACCGTGCCGGAGACAGCCGAGGTCAGCGCCTGGAAGTAGCTCACCTCGCCGGGATTCTTCGGGTCGGTGTAGTCGCCGCGCAGCAGGCGGAAGCCGTGCGCGAAGCCGCGGATGTTGATGAAGCGGAAGTACAGGGTGAAGACGATGCCGGCCAGGATCAGCCAGCCGACGATCAGCGGGAACTGGTTGCCGTTCACCGGCACCGCATAGAAGATCGCGGACGAGATGGCGTCGGCGACCGGTGCGACGGCGGCATCGATGCGCTCGTCCAGGCCCGCCCCGGCGGCCGGCGTCGGAAGGACTGCGAGGAGCGCGGAAACCGCGGCAAGCAGGCGATACAGCATTCGACCGTCCCCTTGGGAATTCACACGAAGCCCCGGAGCATACACCAGCCGTCCCGGCCGGCTCAGTGCCGCGGGTCGGGCCGGCGATGTTGCAGTGCAACCACGACGGGCGCCGTCACTCGCCGCGCCGGTGCGCCGGGTAGTGCGGCGGCAATGCGGCCTCGCCGCTCATCCGCCCCGCCGGGGCAGCGAACGCCGGCGGCCGACGGAAAGCCTCCCGCAGCCGCGCCAGCGCGACCTCGCCATCGCCACCGCCCCAGCGCGCGGCATCGAGCGCGCGCACGGCTTCGGCCTGTGCGGGGTCGCACAACCTTTCGGCCAGCGCCGTCAGACCGTGCGGACGCGGCGGCGGGGCGGCGGTGAGCAGGGCCTCGGTGATGGCCGGCAAATCGCCCTGCGCCAGTGCGCGCCGCAACACCGGCGGAGGTCGCGATGGCGACGCCGCACCGGCATCGCGGCTGCGCGACGCCGACACCGTCGCGCGCCCCCGGCGCCAGCCCCAAACCAGGGTCGCCAGCCACAGCGCCGCCAGTCCGGCGGTGAGCCACGGCCAGGGCAGCCCGATGGCGGAGGCCGGCGCATCGGTCCGGGGCGCGTCCGTCGGCTCGGCAGCGGGCACCGCCGCCGTGGGCGGCGCGTGCGTTGCGACCGGGACGCCGATGCCGGGCTGCAGGGCGATGCGCAACGCCGGCAGTTCGGCACGCGCGGCGCGGTCATGCTCCACGTCCCACCAGTCGATGCCGAACGCGGGAATCGCGAGCGTGCCCGGCCGGGCGGCGACGACCGCGAAACGGCGCGTCCACTCGACCACGGGACGGCCGTCGCGCACGCGCTCGCGCACGGCCGGGGCTTCGGGATAGATCTGCACGCCGTCGATGGCGGGCAGTGCGATTTCCGGGAACTGCTCGGCGGTGATGCCTTCGGCCTCGGCGCGCACGGTGAGCGTGAACGGTTCGCCGGCGCGGGCGGTGTCCGGCGCGTCCTCGAAGCGCAGCTCGATGCGCCGTGCCGGCAACCAGGGCCGGGCGGCAGCGGGCGGGCGCGGCCGCACTTCGAGCACGAACGGCTCGCCGAGCGCGTTGAGGATCTGCCCGGTGCCGAAGCGCGAGCCGGCGCCGCCGAGGGTGCGGCCGCGGAAACGTGCCGGCGGCAGCTCCAGCGCACCGCTGCGTTCGGGGATCAGCACGTAGCGGCGCTCGACGACGGTGTAGCGGATGCCGTCGAGCACGCGCACGTAGTTGCTGTCCTCGCCGAGCCGGCGCAGCACGGCGCCGGCCGGCTCGGGCGCGTCGAGCTGGCCTTCGAGCAGGGTGACGGTGTAATGCAGGCGCACGGTGTAGACGACCGCCTGCTGCACGTAGGGCGTGGTGGTTTCGATTTCGGTTTCGAGGAACACCGGGTCGCCGGCGGCGGCCGAGCGGGGGCGTGGCGCGGTCACGGTGAGGGTGAGCGGCGCAGTGCGGTCGCTGCCGACGGCGATCGGCGGAATGGTGAGTTCGCCGATGCGGCGCGGCTCCAGCGCCACCGCCCACAGCGCGCGGGTGACGGCGCGGCCGTTGGCGATGCTGGCCTCGCTGCGGCTGGAACTGCCACGGATGTCGAAGTCGGCGGCCAGCGGCGAAAAATCCGGCCGCGCCATGCTGTCGGTGACCTCGATGTTCAGCGTCACCGTCTCGCCCAGCTCGATGCGGTCGCGGTCGAGCCAGGCGCGCGGGGTGGCACCGGTGGCGTCGATGGACAGCAGCAGGCACGCGAGCGCCAGCGATAACGTCGGAAATAGCGACCGCTTCATCGGGGCGGGTGTCCTTCGCTGAGTCGACGCTGGTATTCCAGCGCGAATTTGCGCCGCAGCAGGCCGCCCGGATCGTCCGGCACGCGGCGCAGCCACTGTTCGATGGCGCGGCGCTGCTCCTCCTCGGCGAGCGCGGCGGCATCGAGCGGAGATTCGTCCTCAGCCGGCGACCGGCCCTGCTCCAGCGCCTGCTGCATGGCCTCGCGCAGCGCCTGCTCGGCAGCGGCGGCCTCCTCCTCGCTCAGCGGCGAGTCCTGCTCGCCTTCGGCGCCTTGCTGCGGACCGGATTCGCCCGACGAGTCGTCGCCCTCCTCCGGCGGCGAAGACTCGCCGGAAGCGTCACCCTTCTCGCCCTGCGCGCGCTCGGATTTCTCGTCGGGTTCGCCGGGCTCGCCCTCGCCGCCCGCGCCCGCTTCCGGCGGCGGCTGTTGCGCCAGCCAGTCCCGCAGGGCCTGCCGGTTGGCGGCGGCATCGGCGAAGTCGGGATCGCGCGCCAGTGCTTCGTCGTAGGCCTGCAGGGCGGCGTCGAACCGCCCGGCCTGCGCGAGCGCATTGCCGCGGTTGTAATGCGACACGGCATCGTCGCGCTGCGACCAGGCGGCGATGGCGGCCTCCCAGTCCTGCTGGCGATAGGCGGCGGCGCCGGCCAATGCCGGATCGTGGGCGAGCCGGCGCGCCTGTTCGGCGTCACCGTCCTGCAGGGCGCGCCAGGCGCGCTGGTCGTCGCGCAGCCACAGCGCAGCCCAGTCGACCGCCTGCACCGGCGGCGCCGGCAGCCACAGCGCGCCCACCAGCAGCACCATCAGCACGCCGCGGCGGAAGCCAAGCAGCGCCAGCGCCAGCAAGGCCGGCAGCAGCCAGTAGCCCGCGTCGTGCCAGCGCAGCGCCTCGCCCCCGCCGGCCTGCGCCTGCGCGGCGCGCGGGTCGAGCACATCCAGCGTCTGCAGATCGGAGGCGTCGGCCTGCAGGACGGCGAAGCGTCCGCCACCGGCCTCGGCCACGGCGCGCAGCGCGTCGCCGTCCAGCCGCGCGATGCGCAGCCGGCCTGCGCCATCGGTGACGAAACCGCCGTCGGCCTGCCGCACCGGTGCGCCTTCCGGGGTGCCGACGGCAAGCGCGGAGACCCGGATACCGGCGGCATGCGCCGCGCGGGCGGACGCCACGACGGCGGTGGGGTCGTCGAAAGCCGAGGCGATCAGCAGGATGTCGCCGCGCGCATGGCCGGCATTGGCGAGCAGCGTACGGGCATGGGCGATGGCGCGGTCGCCGCGCTGGCCGTCGACCGGCATCAGCGTGGGATCGAGCGCGTCGAGCAGGTTGCGCAGGTTGCCGACGTCGTCGGTCAGCGGGGCGACGGTGAAGGCATCGCCGGCGTAGGCCAGCAGCGCGATCGGCCCGCCCTGGCGCAGTTCGAGCAGTTGCGCCAGCTTGAGGCGTGCGCGCAGCAGCCGGCTCGGCGGCGTATCGGCCGCCGACATCGCGCTCGACAGCTCCAACGCGACCACCAATGGCGCGTCGCTCTGCCAGAGTTCGACCGGCTGCTGCCGCCAGGCCGGGCCGGCCAGCGCGGTCACCGCAAGCGTCCAGGCCAGCACGATGCCGAACAGGCCGAGGTGGCGACGGCGCGGCGGTGCGGCTTCGAGCAGGGCCGGCAGCAGGTGCGGATCGACGGCCCGCCGCCACACGTCGTCCCGCGTCTGGCGACGCCGCCACAGCCAGACGACGACAGGCAACGCCGGCACCGCCCAGAACCATTCCGGGCGGAGGAAATGCGGCCACAGCGCGGTGAGGTTCATGCGCGCGCCTCCCGCCGCGGCACCGCCAGCGCCAGCAAGGTCAGCACCAGCGCCGTGCCGAGCGGCCAGGGATACAGCTCGCGCCGCGGGCGCTGCGGCCGGCCTTCGTGGGTGATGGCTTCGAGCCGGTCGAGCTCGGCGTAGATGCCGGCCAGTTCGTCGGTGTCGCGGGCGCGGAAGAAGCGGCCGCCGGTCCGCGCGCTGATCGCGCGCAGCGCATCCTCGTCGATCTCCGGCTCGCTGCGCCCGAACGGCAGCCCGAACGCGCCGCTGCGCACCTCGCCGCCGAAGCCGATGGTGTGGACGCGGATACGCTCGAGTACGGCCAGTTCGGCCGCCTTCTCGGGCGGCACCACACCGGCGTTGTTGACCCCGTCGGTGAGCAGGATGATCACCCGGTTCGGGTTCGGGCGCTCGGGATCGGCCTGCTCGCGCAGCCGCTTGACCGACAGCGCCAGCGCGTCGCCGATGGCCGTCTCGCGACCGGCCAGGCCGACCACGCTGTCGAGCACCTGTTGGCGTACGGTTTCCAGATCGAAGGTGAGCGGCGTGACCGCGTACGCGCGCTGGCCGAACAGCACCAGGCCGACCCGGTCGCCGGCGCGGCGGTCGAGGAAGTCGGCGAGCACCGCCTTGACCGCGGTCAGCCGATCCACTGGCCGCCCGGCCAGACGCATGTCGGTCTCGCTCATGCTGCCGGACAGATCCACCGCCAGCATCAGGTCGCGGCCGCTGCGCGGCGGCATGTCGGCCTCGGCCAGCGCCTGTGGTCGCGCCAGCGCCACGCACAGCAACGCCCACACCAGCCACAGCCAGCGCGGCGCGCCACGCAGGCCGGCGCGACCGGGCGCGATGCCGGCGAGCGCGGCGATCTCCTGGCGATGCGGCAGCCGCAGCGCCGCGGCGTGGCTGCGCGCGGCCGGCAGCAGCCGCTGCCACAGCCACGGCAGCGGCAGCAGGGCGAGCAGCCAGGGCCAGACAAACTCAGGCATCACCCGGCTCCGCCAGTGTCAGCAGCCGGTCTCGAACCAGCGCACGCAGCGCCTCGCGCGGCCAGTCGCCGGCGGACGGGCGGAACGGCGCCTCCAAAAGCGCACGCCCCACGCCCTGCGAGAACGCGCGGCGCGGGTCGTCGCCATCGAGGAAGCGCAGCCAGGCCTCGCCGGCCAGGGCGGCCGCGGCCGGGTCGCGCAGGCGCGCGGCGCGGCGCAGCAGCGAGGACAGCGCGGCGGCTTCCTCGGCGGCGTCGCGCGCGGTGGCCAATGCCGTGTCGAACTCGGCCAGCAGCGCGCGACGACGGCGGCGGCGGCGCCAGGCGCGCAAGGCGCGGCGAGCGAGCGCGACGATGACGATCAGCGCCAGCGCGATCAGTACCCACCACCCGGGCGCGGGCGGCCACAGGCCCGGCTCGGGCGGCAGATGGATGTCGCGCAGCGGCGGCAGGTTCATGCCACCTCCGCCTGGCGGGCCTGCCAGAGCGAGAGCAGCGGTTCGATCGGGTCGTCGCTGCGCAGCACGCGGCAGCCGACGCGCAGGCGCGTCAGCCGCGCCTGCGCGGCATCGAGGCGGGCGGCGAAGGTCTCCATCCACGCCGCGCGCACCCGCCCATCGCCCAGGTCGAGTTCGTGGCGCTGCGCGGCCTGGATCGGCAGGCGCGCGACGGGCGGGTCGAGTTCCAGCGGATCGGCCAGCAGCACGCAGGCCACGTCCATGTGCGCCGACAGCGCGGCCAGCCGTGCGTCGGGCACGTCCCGCAGACTGTGCGGGTCGGCCAGCAACAGCACGCGCGCGCCCGGGTGCAGCAGGCGGGCGGCATTGCGCAGCGCGTGGTCGAGCCCGTCGTCGGCTGCGGGCGGTCCGGCATACCAGCGCGCCAGCGCGCCGAGCACATGCAGCACGCCGCGCGCGCCGCCGGCCGGCGCCACCGGCGCCTCGCCGCGACTGCCGCGCAGCGCGGCAACGCGGTCGCCGGCGCGTTGCGCGGCCCAGGCCAGCAGCGCCCCGGCGCGCGCCGCCTGCACCGACTTGAAGCGTGCGCGGGTGCCGAAATACAGGCGCGGATCGGTGTCGCAGACCAGCAACGTGACCCGTTCGCGCTCGGCGTGGAAGAGTTTGGTATGCGCGCGCCCGGTGCGGGCGGTGACGCGCCAGTCGATGTGCCGCACCTCGTCGCCCGGCGAATACGGCCGCGACTCGGCGTACTCCATGCCGCGCCCGCGCAGCGCCGAACTGGCTGGCCCGTGGGTCGACCGCGCCGCCCGCCGCGCCGGCGGCCAGGCGCGCACCGCCTCACGCAGTGCGATCAGTTCGGCCAGATCGGGGCGCAGGCCGGAAGCGGTGGCGGGGAGTTCACTCATCGGGACTCGGGACTCGGAGCAAGCGTGATCACGGGCTTCCCGGCATGCGGGCCAGACTCGCTGCGGCCTGTGCGCTGCACTTGCATCGAGCTGGCGACCTCAGCGTCGCTGGCCTACGGCAACGGCACGCGCGCCAGCAGCTCGGCGACCAGACGGTCGCCGTCCCAGCCCTCGGCGGTGGCCTCATAGCTCGGCAGGATGCGATGACGCAGCACGTCCGGCGCGACCGCCTGCACGTCCTCGGGCGCGACATAGTCGCGGCCGTCCAGCCAGGCACGGGCGCGGGCGCAGCGCTCCAGCGCGATCGACCCGCGCGGGCTGGCGCCCCAGGCGATGCGGCGGGCGAGCGTGGCGTCGTAGGCGGCGGCGTCGCGGCTGGCCAGCACCAGTTCGACGATGTAGCGCTCCAAGGCCGGGGCCAGATACAGATCGAGCACCGCCTCGCGGGCGGCGACGATCTCGGCCTGGCACAGGCGCTGCGCGGCGGCCGGCGCACGCTGCATCTCGGCGCGCGCACGCTCCCGCGCCAGCCGCAGGATTTCGACCTCGGCCTCGGCCTGCGGATAGCCGATCCGCACGTGCATCAGGAAGCGGTCGAGCTGCGCTTCGGGCAGCGGATAGGTGCCCTCCTGCTCGATCGGGTTCTGCGTCGCCATCACCAAGAACAGCGCCGGCAACGGGTAGGTGACGCGGCCGACGGTGATCTGCCGCTCACCCATCGCCTCCAGCAGCGCCGACTGCACCTTGGCTGGGGCGCGGTTGATCTCGTCGGCCAGCAGCAGGTTGTGGAACAGCGGGCCGGGCTGGAATTCGAAGCGGCCGTCCTGCGGGCGCCAGATCTCGGTGCCGGTCAGGTCCGCCGGCAGCAGGTCCGGGGTGAACTGGACGCGATGGAAGTCGGCCTCGATGCGCGCGGCCAGTTCCTTCACCGCCGTGGTCTTGGCCAGGCCGGGCGCGCCTTCGACCAGCAGGTGGCCGTCGGCCAGCAGGGCGATCAGCAGGCGGTCGATCAGCCCGGCCTGGCCGACGATGCTGCGGGCCAGGTCCTCGCGCAGCGCGCGGAAGGCCGCGTGCAGCGCGGCGGCGTCTTGGGTGGGCATGTCCATGTGGCGAGTCTGTCGGGTACCGGTGGGGATTGACCAGCGGTCGGGGCGCGGGTTCACACGACGAACGCCACCCCGGCGCCGGAACCGTCAGCCTCGGCGCTCGCTGCCCCCGTGGCAAGTGACGAAAGCTGCCCCACCGACGGCAGAGGACGTTGCCCCGAAGCCGGAAACGAGTGGAGAGGAGCGAGAAGTGAGAGAAAAGCTGACTTCGACCAGCCGACGCTTTCGCTCACTTCCCACTCATCTGCACTCACTCCTCGTTTCGGGATCGCGGCTTACGCCTCCTGCAGCCGGACGGGTCTGATGGTCGCTGCGGCCCTCTTTGTGGGAGCCGCCATGGTGGCGGTGCATGCACCGCCAGGGCGCCGGCTGCGGCCATGGCCGCTCCCGCAAGACGGCCGCAGCCGGCGGCCGCGGCGGCGCGGCGACCGGTCCGGCAACGAAGCCCGGAAAGACGAAGGGCCGCAATGCGGCCCTTCGTGTCTGCGCGTCCGTGACCCTCCGTCAGGGGCGCGGGGCGACGTTGAGGATGCGCGGGGTGACGAAGATCAGCAGCTCGGCCTTCTGGTTGCTGCGGCCTTTGCGCTTGAACAGGTTGCCGAGCATGGGCACGTCGCCCAGGAACGGCACCTTGCTCACGTCCTCGCGCGACTTGAACTCGTACACACCGCCGATCACCACCGTCTGGCCGCTCTCGACCAGCACTGCGGTGTTGACCTCGCGGGTGTTGATCTGCGGCACGTCGCCGATCGAGGTGGACACGAAGCTGGCGATCTCGTCCTTCTTCACGCCCATGTCGAGGAAGACGCGGCCGTCCTGGGTGATGGTCGGGGTGACCTTCAGCTCCAGCAGCACTTCCTTGAACTGCACGTTCGGGATCGGGATGTTGTTGCCGCCCTGCTGCGGCGAGATGGTGACGTAGCCGACCTCGTCGCCCTGGCGGATCACCGCCTCGCGCTGGTTGCTGGTGATGATGCGCGGGTTGGAGATGACCTCGCCGCGGCCCTCGGTCTGCATCGCGGCCAGTTCCAGGTCGAGCAGGTAGCCGGCGTTGAGGATCGAGAAGGCCAGCGCGCCGGCCTGGTTCTGCAGCGGCAGGTTGACATTGAGGCCGCGGGTGATGCTCGGCGCGGTCAGGACCGGCGGCGGGGCGCCCGGGTTGGTCTGGCGCTCGATCTCCCACTGCCGCAGGCGGTTGGCGTTCTCGATCGCTGTGCTGACGTCGGAATTGCGGTTGTCTCTATTGGTTTCGAGGTTGCCGCTGAAGTAGGCGTTGTCCTTGTTGCCGCTGATGCCGAACCGCGCGCCCAGATCACGGGCGAAGTCATCGGTGGCGATGACGATGCGCGCCTCGATCAGCACCTGGTCGACCGGGCGGTCGAGCAGGGCCACGAGCTGCTTGACCTCCTCGACCTTCTTGGGAATGTCGATGACCAGCAGGGTATTGGTGCGGCGGTCGAAGCTGACGCTGCCACGCGGCGAGAGGAAGCCGCGTGACACGACGCCGGCCGCGCCGCCGGCCGCGCCTCCCTGGGCACTCTTGCTCTCGTCGGTGAGCAGGCTGGCGATGTCCTCGGCGCTGCCGTAGTTCACCGGGATGTACTCGGTGATCATCTCGCTGCGCTGCTCGATGGCGATGCGGGCGTCTTCCTTGGCCTGCTCGTAGGCGGCCAGCTCGGCCTGCGGCGCCACCCAGATGACGTTACCCTCTTGGCGCTTGTCCAGCGACTTGGCACGCAGGACGATGTCCAGCGCCTGGTCCCAGGGGACGTTGACCAGCCGCAGGGTGACGTTGCCCTGCACCGAATCGGCGGCCACCACGTTGAGGTTGGACTCCTCGGCGACCAGCTGCAGCACGGTGCGCACCGGGATGTCCTGGAAGTTGAAGGTCACCGGCCGGCCGGTGTAGCGCTTGACCGGCAGCGCGCCGATGGTGCCGGCCACCGCCTGCGTCTCGCGCACCGGCACCACCTCGACCACGTACTCGTTACCGGTCTGGTAGGCCAGGGTCTCGAAGGCGCCGCTGGCGTTGACGGTCAGGCGGGTGCCGCCGGCATTGCTGCGCGCGTCGATGGTCTGCACCGGGGTGGCGAAATCGACCACGTCCAGGCGTTTGCGAAGATTCTCCGGGATGTGCGCGTTGACCACGTCGATCACCACACGGCCGCCCTCGCTGCGCATGTCGGCCGCGGCGCCCTCGCCGTCGAAGCTGAGCACGATGCGGCCGGCACCCTCCTCGCTGCGACGGAAATCGATGTTGGCGAGATTGACCGCGGCCGGCGGGCGCTTGGCCGGGTCGACCGGGTTGGCCGCGGCAGCGGCGGCGACGGTGCCGGCGCCACCGGCGACCGAAACGATCAGGTTGTTGCCCTCGACGCGGGTCTCGTAGGCGGCGGCGCGGAACAGGTCGATCACCACGCGGGTGCGGCCACCGGCTTCGACGGCGGACACGGCGCTGGTGGCGCCGCTGCCGATCGTGACGCGGCGCTGGGTGAGCGCGTTGGCGGTATCGGGCAGGTCGATGGCGATCCGTGGCGGGTCGTCGGTGGTGAAGGCCTGGACCTCGCTCATCGGCCGCGCGAGCTGCAGGACGATGTCGACCTTGCCGCCGGCCCCCGCCTGGTAGCGGATGTCCTGCAGGGTGTTCTGCTGCGCCCAGGCCGGCAGGGCCAGCGCGCACAGCCACACTCCGAGGCCGACGAGGCGGGCGTAGCGGCCGTGCCGCGCTTGCTGGCGATTGATGTTCATCGCGGTCATCGTGCTATCCCCCAATCACTGTTCGTCCAGGGCGATGGAAGCCCGGCGTTCCTGCCAGCCACCTGCGCCGTCGGGCACCAATTCGACAAGTTCGATGCGGTCTTCGTACACGGCCGTGATGCGGCCGTCGTTCTGCCCCAGGTAATTCCCGGGCCGGACACGATGCACGACACGGTCCGGCGCCAGCACCAGCGCCCACAACTGCCCGCCGCTGCCGAGCGTGCCGACCATGTCCAGACTGTCGAGCGGGAAGGTCTCGAGCGTTTCCTTGCGGCGGTCCGGGTCCGGACGCGGCCCCGTGGCGGCGCCGGTGGCGCGATCGCCGACCGGCGGGCTGAACGGATCGCGCAGCGCCTGCGCGGCGTATTCGAAGGTCTCGAACTGCTGCATCACCGGCAGCGGATCCAGCGGCGGCGGCGGGCGGTTCTTCACCTCGGCCACCCAGGCCTCCAGGTCGGCCGTGCCGCGGCCGCAGCCGGCCAGCAGCAACACGCACAGCCCAAGCGGCAGGGCACGGGACAGAGTCATCCTGATCGTGTTCGCCGTCATGGTCACGGACTCCCTGCGGCGCTGCCGGCCGCCTCGTCGTCGTCGAGGTAGCGGTAGGTCTTGACGGTGCCTTCCAGCACCAGCGGGCCGCTGGAGGTGATGCCGCGGCCTTCGCGCGGCCGCAGCGAGATGTCGTGCATGGTCATGATGACCACGCGCGGCAGCGAGGCCACCCCGCTGACGAAGGCGCCGAACTGGTGGTAGGTGCCGATCATGCGCAGCGCGATCGGTTTTTCGGCGTAGAACTCCTTCGGCACCTCGGGCAGCGGCTGGAACAACTCGTTGCTGATGCCGCTGGCCAGCGCGGTCTGGGAGATGTCGACGATCAGGTCGGGCATCTCGGTCTTGCTCGGCAGCTGGCGCAGCAGCTGCAGCAGCATGGTCTCCATCTGCGCCAGCTGCTGCTTGAGCGGCTCGAGGTTGGACGCGCGGCCCTGCTTGGTTTCGAACTCGGCGCGCAGGTTCTGCTCCTGCCGTTCCAATGACTCCAGCTGGGTGCGGCGGTCGGCGACGAACAGGAACCAGGCCAGCCCGACGATGACCAAGGCGACGATGCCGCAGAAGGCCAGCTTCAGGCCGGTCGGCCAGGCGCCGGCGTTGTTGAAGTCGAGATTGCGCAGGTCGACCTTCTTGCTCATTGCGCACCTCCGGCAGTCGCGGCCGTCCCCTCGCCCTCGGCCGGTTTGGGCGTGGTCATGGTCACCCGCAGTGTGAAGACGTAGGGCAGGGCCCTGTCGCCGTCGCGCGCCTCGATGATCGACAGGTCCGGGTTGGTCATCCAGCCCGAAGCCTCGATGTTGCGCATGTACGAGCTGACTCTCGCGTTCGACTGCACGCGGCCGTCGATGGTGAGCAGGTTGCCGGTCTGCTTGATCGAGGTCAGCTGCACGCCATCGGGAATGGTCCGCACCAGCTCGTCGAACAGGTGCACCATCTGCGAGCGGTTGGCCTGCAGCTGTTCGATGACCTCCTTGCGCGCCAGCAGGCGGGCGCGCTTGCGGTCGAGCTCCTCGATCTCCTTGATCTGCTGGTCGACCATGCGGATCTGCTGCTGCAGATAGGCGTTGCGCGCGTTCTGGCCGTCGATCTGGCCGCCGTAGTAGGCGACGATGAACCAGGACAGCGCCAGCGCACCGACGGCGGCCGCGCCGAGCATGGCGTAGAACTCTTTCTGGCGCTGCTTGCGGCGCTCGGCCCGCCAGGGCAGGAGATTGATTCTGGCCATCAGTCGAAGCTCCTCAGCGCGAGGCCGCAGGCGATCATCAGGGCCGGGGCGTCCTGCGCCAGCGCATGCGCCTGGACGCGCGGCCCGAGCGACATGGTGGCGAGCGGGTTGGCGATGATGGTCGGCACGCCGAGCTGTTCCTCGACCATCTCGGCGATGCCGGGAATCGAGGCGCAGCCGCCGGCCAGCACGATCTGGTCGACCCGGTTGAACTCGCTGCCGGCGTAGAAGAACTGCAGCAGGCGGCTGACCTGCTGGACCATGGCCTCCTTGAACGGCTCCAGCACCTCGATCTCGTAGCTCTCGGGCAGGCCGCCCTGGCGCTTGGCCAGGCCGGCCTCCTCGTAGGAGAGGCCGTAACGCCGCATCACCTCGTCGGTGAGCTGCTTGCCGCCGAAGACCTGTTCACGGGTGTAGATGCTGCGCTGGGCGCGCAGCACGTTGAGGGTGGTCATGGTGGCGCCGACGTCGACCAGCGCCACGATGGCGTCCCTGGGCACGGCCAGCTGATCGGCGATCAGCGCGAAGGCGTTCTCCATCGCGAACGCCTCGACATCCATCACCCGGGCGGTCAGGCCGCCCAGTTCCAGGGCCGACTGCCGGACCTCGACGTTCTCCGTGCGGGAGGCGGCCAGCAGGACATTGACCATGTCGGGATTGCCCTGCACCGGTCCGAGCACCTCGAAGTCGAGGCTGACTTCCTCGATCGGATAGGGAATGTACTGGGAGGCCTCGAGCTGGATCTGGTCCTCCAGCTCGTCCTCGTCGAGATTGCCCGGCATCGGGATCACCTTGGTGATCACCGCCGAACCGGCGACCGCCGCGGCGGCATGCTTCAAGCGGGTACCCGAGCGCACCACGGCGCGCTTGATGGCCTCGCCGACCGCCTCGACCTCGACGATGTTCTTCTCGACCACGGCATTGGGCGGCAGGGGCTCGACCGCATAGTGCTCGACGCGGTAGCGCCCGCCGGACTGGCTGAGCTGGAGCAGCTTGACCGCCGTCGAACTGATGTCGATTCCCACCAGGGGCGGCGCCTTCGATCCGAACAGTCCCACGGTTTCTCCCCTTCCCACGGGCGCTTACGCGCGATTACTGCGTAATCACATTAAATACCGGTCATGACCGGTATGGCAACCGTCGCGCAGAATGTCCCCTGTTGACGGATCCTCGGGCGCGTCGGTCCCCAGCCGAGCATACGCAATCCATCGTGGCGCCCGGCCTCGCGATATCGGCGATATCCGGCCGAAGGCATGACCGTTCTATACTCTTCGCACCCTGTTCTGTAAACCGCCGGATCCCCACGGATGACCCGAACTGTTCGCCTGCTGCGGTGGGCCCTGGTCCTGCTGCTGCTGCTGGCTGTGCTCGGGCTCGCGGCGGTCGGCACGGCCTACTACCTGATCGCCCCGCGCCTGCCCGACGTGCAGACCCTGCGCGACGTCGAGCTGCAGGTACCGCTGTCGGTCTACACCCGCGATGGCCGCCTGATCGCCCAGTTCGGCGAGACCCGCCGCTACCCGGTGCGGATCGAGGAGGTTCCCGAGCGGGTCAAGCAGGCCGTGCTGGCGATCGAGGACGCCCGTTTCTACGAGCACCCGGGCATCGACTGGCGCGGCATCGCCCGCGCGATCTGGCTGCTGGCGACCACCGACGACCGCCGGGTGCCGGGCGGCAGCACCATCACCCAGCAGGTGGCCCGGCAGTTCTTCCTCAGCTCGGAGTACTCGTACACCCGCAAGCTGACCGAGATCTTCCTGGCGCTGAAGATGGAGCGCGAGCTGAGCAAGGACGAGATCCTCGGGCTGTACCTGAACAAGAGCTTCTTCGGCAACCGCGCCTACGGCATCGCCGCCGCGGCCGAGTTCTACTACGGCAAGCGGCTCGACGAGCTGAGCATCGCCGAGGCCGCCACCCTGGCCGCGATCCCCAAGTTCCCCTCCAGCGGCAACCCGATCGTCAACCCGCAGCGTGCGCTGATCCGGCGCAATTACGTGATCGAGCGGATGCACGAGGTCGGCTACATCACTGCCGACGAAATGCACGCGGCCCTGGCCGAACCCCTCGGTGCCGAACCGCACGAGCCGCCGATCGAGGTCGAGGCGCCCTATGTGGCCGAGATGGTCCGCCAGTGGATGGTCGAGCGCTACGGCGCCGACGCCCTCACCCACGGCTACCGCGCCTACACCACCATCGAAGGGCATGGGCAGGAAGCCGCCAACCGGGGCGTCCGCACCGCCCTGCTCGACTATGACCGCCGCCACGGCTGGCGTGGCGCCGAGGCGCACTGGGAGATCCCCGACGACGCCGACCTCGCCGCCCTGCAGCGGCGCGTGCGCGGCGTTTCGACCATCGCCGGGCTGCTGCCGGCGCTGGTACTGTCCGCCGACCGCGACGCGGCCCGCCTGCTGCTCGGCAACGGCGAGACGGTGGAGCTGCCGCTGGAACGGATGCGTTGGGCGCGCCCCTACATCGACGCCAATCGCCGCGGTCCGGCCCCGACCCGCGCCAGCGACGTGCTGACCCGCGGTGACCTGGTGCGCCTGCAGCCCGACAGCGAGAACGACGGCTACCGGCTGGCGCAGATCCCCAAGGCCCAGGCTGCGTTCGTCGCGCTCGATCCGGAGGACGGCGCGATCCGCGCCCTGGTCGGCGGCTTCAGCTTCGCCATCAACAAGTTCAACCGCGCCACCCAGGCGCAGCGGCAGCCCGGATCGAGCTTCAAGCCGTTCGTGTATGCGGCGGCATTCGAGCGCGGCTTCACGCCGGCCTCGATCGTGCTGGATGCCCCGGTGATCTTCCGCGACCGCGCCGGCAACACCTGGACACCGCAGAACGACAACCAGACCTTCGCCGGCCCGATGCGCCTGCGCGAGGCCATGGTCACCTCGCGCAACCTGGTCTCGGTGCGGCTGCTCGACGCCATCGGCGTGAGCTATGCCCATCGCTACATCCAGGGCTTCGGTTTCGCGCCGCAGAGCCTGCCGGAGAACCTGTCGATGTCGCTGGGCACCAGCTCGATCCCGCCGCTCGCGCTGGCGCGTGGCTATGCCGTGTTCCACAACGGCGGCTTTCTGGTGGAGCCCTACGTCGTCGAGCGTGTCGAAAACCGCGAGGGTGTGACCATCGCCCGCGAGTACCCGCTGCGCGCCTGCCGCCAGTGCCCCGAGCGGCTGCGGGTCGAGGCCCGCGGCGGCGGTTCCGCCGACGGCTTCGACCTCGGCCCGGCGATGGCGCCGACCTCGGACCCGGCCGCCGCCGGAGCCGGCGAGCCGGTCGGCCCGCCGGAATACCTGCTGGCCCCGCGCGCCATCGACGAGCGCACCGCCTACCTGGTGCAGTCGCTGCTGCGCGACGTGGTCCGCCGCGGCACCGGCCGCAACGCCCTCGCCCTCGGTCGCAGCGACCTCGGCGGCAAGACCGGCTCGACCAACGAGCACCGCGACGCCTGGTTCGCCGGCTTCGGCGGCCCGCTGGTGGCGGCGGCCTGGGTCGGCATGGACGATTTCACCACCTTGGGCAATGGCGAGTTCGGCGCCCGCGCGGCACTGCCGATCTGGACCGAGTTCATGCGCGCCGCGCTCGCCGACGAGCCCGAAAACGACTTCGCCCTGCCCAATGGCATCGTCACCGCCTGGATCGATCCGGAGACCGGCTGGCTGGCCCAGCCCGGCACACCCGGCGCGCTCACCGAATTCTTCAAGCTCGAGGACATCGCGCGGCTGGAGCAGCGCAACACGGCGCGCGAGATGCGCGTCGCCGAGGACGAGGCATTCGACATCTTCTGAGGGGCGAGCCGGGAACCGGGGGGCGGCGGATTTTCGATTTCGTGCCGGAGACCGTACATTGAAGGGGCCGGGCCTGCCCGGCGCCTCCACGAGGGCCGCGACATGCGCCACGCCCAGCGCCACGCCCAGACCCGTGCCCGCGAACGCCGCCAGCGCCTGGCCATCGAGGCCGCACGGCTGATGATCGAAAGCGGCATCCGCGACTTCCATCGCGCCAAGCTCAAGGCCGCGCAGCGTCTGGGCATCCACGACGACGAGTCGCTCCCGCGCAACAGCGAGATCGAGCAGGCGCTGCGCGAACATCAGCGGCTGTTCCTCGGCGAGGCCCAGGCCACGCTGCTGCACGACCGGCGCCAGGCCGCGCTGCGGGCGATGGTCTTCTTCGAGCGCTTCCAGCCGCGCCTGGTCGGGCCGGTACTGCAGGGCACCGCGGACCGGCACTCGGCGGTCTGCCTGCACCTGTACACCGACGACGCCGAGGCCGTGCCGCGCTTTCTGCTCGAACACCGGATTCCCGTCGAAACGCAGACACGCCGGCTGCGGCTGGACCGCGAGCGCAGCGCCGAATTCCCGGTGTACGTGTTCAGCGCCGAGGACACGCCCTTCGACCTGACCGTGCTGCCGCTGGACGCGCTCCGCCAGGCCCCGCTCGACCGGATCGACGACCGGCCGATGCGTCGCGCCGGCATCGAGGCGGTACGGCGACTGCTGGTGGCCGAGGAGATTGCCGGCTTCGAGGCCGCAGACTAGCCCGCCGCCGACCTGCTCGTGCCGGCCAGCCCGAACACGTTCAGCTCGATCGCCACGAAGGCGATCAGCCACAACGCCGCATCCCAGGCGTCCAGCCACTCACCCTGCCACAACCAGGCCAGTGCGAACGCCGCCAGCAGCGCATACAGCCCGAGCGTCGCACCGCGGCGCAGCCGATGGAATCGGCGGAAGCCGGCATCGACCCGCAGCTCGGACTCCAGCGCGACCACCACGCCCAGCCAGGCGCAGGCATTGGCGAAGTCCAGCCACTCGCCGTCAAGGCTGTAACTGACGCAGGCCCAGATCACCGCGAGGGTCGCGCACAGACGCAGGCCATGGGCGAACCGGCGCTGGCCGTCGCCCATCGACCAGCCCCCGGTTTCCCACTCGAACAGCAGCAAGAGCACCACCCAGGCCGCGGTATCGACCGTCTCGGCCAGGGTGCCGTGCAGCGAATACAGCAGGACGTTCGCCGCCAGCAGTGCGTACACACACCACTTGAAACCGGCGAAGGCGCGTTGCGCCCACGCCGGCGGTGGCGACGTCGCCGCACCCATTGTCGCGATGGATCAGCCGCGCTGGGCCATCGGCACGTAGTCGCGGCTGGTCGCGCCGGTGTAGATCTGGCGCGGGCGGCCGATCTTCGCCTCCGGATCGACCTGCTGCTCCAGCCAGTGCGACACCCAGCCGGCGGTGCGCGCCAGGGCGAACATGACGGTGAACATCTCGGTCGGAATGCCCAGGGCCTTGTAGATGATGCCGCTGTAGAAATCGACGTTCGGGTAGAGCTTGCGCTGGATGAAGTACTCGTCCTTGAGCGCCGCCTCTTCCAGGCGCATGGCCACTTCCAGCAGCGGGTCGTCGATGCCCAGCTCGCTGAGCACCTTGTGGCACATCTCGCGGATGATCTTGGCGCGCGGGTCGAAGTTCTTGTAGACGCGGTGGCCGAAGCCCATCAGGCGGAAGCCGGAGTTCCTGTCCTTGGCCTTCTCGACCGCCTTGCCGACCTGGTCGGGCGTGCCGATCTCCTCGAGCATCTTGAGCACCGCCTCGTTGGCGCCACCGTGCGCCGGCCCCCACAGGGCGGCGATGCCGGCGGCGACGCAGGCGTAGGGATTGGCACCGGTGGAGCCGACCAGGCGCACGGTCGAGGTGGAGGCGTTCTGCTCGTGATCGGCGTGCAGGATGAACAGCAGGTCCATCGCCTTGGCCGCCACCGGCTTGAGTTCCAGCGGCTCGGCCGGCACCTCGAACAGCATGTGCAGGAAGCGGGTGACGTACTCGAGGTTGTTGCGCGGGTAGCGGATCGGCCAGCCGATCGAGTGGCGGTAGGCGGCGGCGGCGATGGTCGGCACCTTGGCCAGCAGGCGGATCGCGGCGAGCTCGCGCTGCTCGGGATCGTCCATGTCCAGCGAGTCGTGGTAGAAGGCCGCCAGCGAGCCGATCATGCCGCACAGCATCGCCATCGGATGCGCGTCGTGGCGGAAGCCCTGCAGGAAGTGCTTCTGTGCCTCGTGCATCATCGTGTGGTGCGTCACCTGGTGCTCGAACCTGTCGAACTGCGCCTTGGTCGGCAGCTCGCCGTTCATCAGCAGGTAGGCGACCTCCAGGAAGCTCGACTGCTCGGCCAGCTGCTCGATGGGATAGCCGCGGTACATCAGCACGCCCGCGTCGCCATCGATGTAGGTGATGGCCGACTTGCAGCTGGCAGTGGCGGTGAAGCCCGAGTCGTAGGTGAAGTAGCCGGTCTCCTTCGGCAGCCTGGCGATGTCGACGCAGGGGGCACCGAGGCTGCCGTGCAGCACCGGCAGTTCGATGGACTTGCCGCTGGCGGAATCGGTGAGCACCACGCTCTTGCTCTGGGACACGGGCGGTCTCCTTGAAAGGGGGTCTGCGGGGGAGGATGAGCGGCCACCGACAGGGCGGCGCTCGATGCCGGGGAATTCGGCGCTGGCCCGTGCGCTCAGGCCCAAGCCATCGTGCGATTATCGCACAGCCCCACATGCCCCGACAGCCGCGACGCGGCCGTCCCGCCGACGCCGATCGAGCCGGAGCCACCGGATCCGGGCTGCGCCCAAAGCACGAAGCCCCGCTCGTGAGCGGGGCTTCGAGGACACCGGCCGGCCCGGCGAAGGACGCGCGGCGATTACTTGGCGTAACGCTTGCGGAAGCGGTCGACGCGGCCGCTGGTGTCGACGATCTTCTGCTTGCCCGTGTAGAACGGGTGCGACTGGGACGAGATTTCCACCTTGATCAGGGGATACTCGTTGCCGTCCTCCCACTTGATCGTCTCCTTGCTGGTCAGCGTGGAGCGGGTGAGGAACGCGAAGTCGCAGGACACGTCCTGGAACACGACTTCCTGATACTTCGGGTGAATATCGGCCTTCATGGGGAAAGTCCGCTGGGAGTCTCGGGGAAAAGACGGCTATGTTAACTTCCGCTCAGCCAGGAATGCAAGTCAGACCCAGAGGCCGCATGCACATGATCTCCCGTCTTCCGCTCCTGCTGCTGGCCCTGTGTCTGCCGGTCGTGCCGGCGCTGGCGGCCGGCCCGTCCGGCATCCCTGCCCCGCTCGCTGGTGACATCGCACGCCTGGAGAGCCGGCTGGGCGAATCCCGGCTCGACGACGCCAGCCGCAGCAGCGTGGAGGCGCAGCTCGCCCAGGCGCGCGCCGACGATCGTGCCGCCGACGAAGCCCTGGCCGCGAGCGCCGCCCTGCAGGCGGAGGCCAGCCAGGCCGGCGACGAGCTGCCGCGACTGGAGGCGGCCCTGCGCCGTCCACTGCGTACCGTGCTGCGGGAATGGGAGGAACGCCTGCCGCCGCGCGAATCCCTCGACGCGCTGACCCGGCGGATCGAGGAAACCCGCAGCCGCCTGGGCAGCCAGCGCGAATCGCTGAATGCGGCCAATGCCGCCCTCGACGCCCTGACCACCACCTCGCTCGCCCTGGCGGGCGAGCTTGCCGACCAGCGCCGCCTGGTCGAGGAGCGGCGCGATGCGGCCGACGCCGCCCGCGCCCTGGCACGCAGCAGCGACAGCCCAGTCGCCCAGGCACGGGCGCTGGCGGCGGAGGCCGCCCTGCGCCTGGCGCTCGCCACCCTGCACCGGCTCGAAACCGAGCAGGAGACACTGCCCGCCCGGCAGCGCCTGTGGGAGGCCCGCCGGCGCGCTCGCGAGCGCGAGCTCAACCTGGCCGAACAGCAACTGGCCGTACTGCAGACGCGACTGGAAGAGCGCCGCGCCAGCCTCGCCGAGGCGCTGCGGCTGCGGCTGGAAGCCGAACGGCAGGAGTTCGCCGGCAGCTCGCCCGAGGCCGAGACGCTGGCGCGGGAGAACCAGGCCCTGGGCGAGCAGCTGCTGGCGCTGGAAAACGAACTGTTCGCCCAGCGCCGCGCCGCCGCCGCTTCGGCACGCGAGCTGCTGCAGGCCGAGGAGTCGCTGCGCAACACCCGCGCCCGCCTCGCCCTGGGCGGCAGCGACGAAGCCCTCGGCCTGCTGCTGCTCGGCGAGCGCCGGCGCCTGGCGGATCCGGCGCGCCTGCAGCGCCAGCTCGACACGGTGCGCCGCCGTTACGCCGCTGCCCGGCTCAGCCTGATCGACCTGGCCGAGCGCAGCAGCGAGCTGGACAACCTCGCCGAAGCGGTCGACCGCCGTCTCGCCGGTCACGAGGACGATGTGGCCGACGAGGATGTCATCGCGCAGCGACGCGAAGCCTACTACCGTCTGCTCGGCACCCGCGCCGAGCTGCTGCCGGAACTGGTCGACACCACCCGCCAGCTGGCCGCCGTGCTGGGCGAACTCGAACGCACCCTGCAGGCGCAACTGGAAACGACCCGCACGCTCTCGACCATGCTCGACCGCCGCCTGCTGTGGGTACGCAGCCATGCGCCGGTCGACCCGGCCTGGCTGAGCCGCGTGCCGGCCGGCTGGGCCGACCTGTTCAAGCCCTCCCGCTATCTCACCGCCCTGCGGCTGGGCGGCCGCGCCGCCCTGGAGCGCTGGCCGCAGACGCTCGTCCTGCTGTCCGCGCTGGCTCTCGGCCTGTGGCTGCGGCGTCGCCTGCCGGACGAGCTGGAGCGCTGCGCCCGCCCGCTGCGCAGCGTGCGCCAGGACGCCTACCGCCACACGCTGCGGGCCTTGCTGCTTACCCTGCTGGCAGCGACCCCGCTCGCCGTGCTGCTGGCCGGTGCCGGCTGGCTGTTCAGCGTCGCCGGCGAAGCCGGGCGCTTCAGCCATTCGCTGGGCCGCGCGCTGCTGCTGGCCGCCCCGACCGCCTACCTGTACTCGCTGCTCGGCCTGATGCTGCGCGAGCGCGGCCTGCTGCCCACGCACCTGCGCTGGTCCGCCGGCACCCTCGCCGCCCTGGCCTGGCTGCGGCCCTGGCTGCTGTGGGCATTGCTGCCGCTGCACCTGTTGGTGAATCTGGCCTTCCTGCGCAACGTCGATCCGGCCCTGGAAACCGCCGGGCGCATGATGCTCGCCGGCCTCGCCCTGATCTACGCCTGGCTGGCCTGGCGGCTGCTCGCTCCCGACGGCCTGTGGCCGGGACGGCGCGGCGCGGACAGCCTGCTGCGGCGCGTCCTGCGCGGGCTGCTGCCGGCCGGCCTGGTGGCGCTGGCGCTGCTGGCCCTGGCCGGCTACCTGCTGACCGCCGGCGTGCTGCTGCGCAATCTCTGGCTCAGCTTCCTGCTCGTGCTCGCGGTGGCGCTGCTGCACGGACTGGTGTCACGCTGGCTGCTGCTGGGCGAACGCCGCCTGGCGCTGCGCCGCTACGAAGCCCGCCGGGAAGCGGAGAACGAGGCCGGTGAGGAACACCCCGCCGATACCGGCGAAGCGCTGCCGGAGGTGGAGCCGGAGGAGATCAATCTGCACAGCGTGAACACCCAGACCCGCCGCCTGCAGCGCGCCTTCACCCTCAGCCTGCTGGCGGCCGCCCTGGTCTGGGCGTGGATCGACACCCTGCCCGCCATCAGCCGGCTCGACGAGCTGGCGCTCTGGCACATCGCCGACGTCGACGCCGAAGGCCGTCCGGTGCGCCTGGCCGTGAGCCTGCAGGACCTGCTGTTCGGCGCGCTGGTACTGGCGCTGACCTTCGTCGCCGCACGCAACCTGCCCGGCCTGGTCGAGATCGGCCTGCTGTCGAAGATCCAGGTCGATGCGCCGACCCGCTATGCGATCACCAGCGTCAGCCGCTACCTGATCGTCATCGTCGGCCTGCTCACCGGCCTGTCCCTGTTCGGCGTGCGCTGGAGCCAGCTGCAGTGGATGGCCGCGGCGCTGACCGTGGGCCTGGGCTTCGGCCTGCAGGAGATCTTCGCCAACTTCGTCTCCGGCCTGATCCTGCTGTTCGAGCGGCCGTTCCGGGTCGGCGACATCATCACCATCGGCGACCTCACCGGCACCGTCACCCGCATCCGCACCCGCGCCACCACCCTGGTGGACTTCGACAACAAGGAGATCGTCGTCCCCAACAAGACCTTCATCACCGGCCAGCTGGTCAACTGGACGCTCAGCGACACCCGCACCCGCATCATCGTCAAGGTCGGCGTGGCCTACGGCAGCGACCCGGCACTGGTGCACCGGCTGCTGATGCAGGCCGCCGAAGAGCATCCGAAAGTGCTGGCCGAGCCGGCGCCGCGCAGCTGGTTCATGGCCTTCGGCGCCAGCGCGCTGGAGTTCGAGCTGCGGGTGTTCGTGAGCGAGATCGCCGACCGCCTGCGCACCCTCAACGACCTCAACAGCCGGATCGCCGAGCTGTTCGCCGAACACGGCATCGAGATCGCCTTCCCGCAGCTGGACATCCACGTCCGCGACCTGCCGCCGCGGGCGGACGAGGCGCCGGCGGGAGGCTGAATGTGTAGCGCGTGGAAAGCACGCACGGAGAAAGGCGGGAGACAGACAGAGGACACGGAAGGCCTATGAACCAAGAATTCTCCGTGTACTCCCCTTTTCTCCGCTCTGCTCCGTGCGTGTCGTTGCTGTTGCCGTTGTCCGGCCCTCAGCCCGCTCCCAACGCCCGCCGCACCTGCGCCTCGAAGCGGGACTGGTCGTAACGCAGCAGGATGCGGGCATTGGGCGGATGGCCGTGGCGGCGATCCCAGTCGACCACGGTGGCGCCACGGCTGAGCCGGCCTTCCAGCTCCACGTGCACGCGACGCTCCTCGCATTCGAGCGCCCCGGCCGGGTCCAGCGCCTGCGCCATCGCCAACGCATCGGCCGCCAGCCATTGCGTGCCACGGCGATCGGACGACCAGTCGCGGTTCTGACGCGAAATCGCGGCATAGAAGCGCGCCCGTCGGTCGCCCGCCGTCAGCCAGCGCCCGAACTCGGCTTGCGACAGACCATGCCGCAGCACCGCCTCCCAGTCGACCAGATCGAAGTGCGCGAAGCTCTCGAACACGATGTGCGCCGCCTCGGGATCGAAGCCGATGTTGAACTCGGCCGGAATGCTGGTGTTGCCGCGTCCGGTGACCGCGCCCCCCATCACCACCAGCCGGGCGATGCGCGAGGGCAGCGCCGGGTCGAGTCGCAGCGCCAGCGCGAGATTGGTCAGCGGCCCGAGCGTGACCAGCCGCAGCCGGCCGGCGTGCTCGTGGCTCAGACGGACGATCGCCAGCGCCGCATGCTCGGCCTCGGCACGGCGCGTGGCCGGCAGGTAGCCGGTGTCGCCGAAACCATCGCGGCCGTGCACATAGGCGGCATCGGCAGCGGCATGCACCAGCGGCACCGGGCAGCCGGCGAACACCGGCACCTCGACAGCGGCCACTTCGCACAACTTGAGCGCGTTGGCGACGGTGTGCGCCAGGCCGACGTTGCCGGCGGCGATGCTCAGCCCGACCACCTCGTGCGCCGGATCGGCGAAGGCCATCAGCAGCGCCAGCGCGTCGTCCACGCCGGGGTCGGTGTCGATCAGCAGGGGGATTTTCATTCCGGGAATCGGGAGTCGGGAGTCGGGAGTCGGGAGTCGGGAGTCGGGAGTCGGGAGTCGGGCAGAGCGTACTCCAGTCACCACACCGTCACGCGCCCGCGTACTCGGCGGCGTGGCCGACCCAGCGTTTCACCAGCGCCTCGGCCAGGGCCGGCGCCTCGGCCAGCAGCCGGTCGGCGCTGTCGCGCACTTGCGGCAGCAGGCCGGCGTCGCGCGACAGGTCGGCGACGCGGAACTGCGCCAGGCCGGTCTGGCGGGTGCCGAGCAGCTCGCCGGGGCCGCGAAGTTCCAGATCCTTTTCGGCGATGATGAAGCCGTCGGTGGTCCGGCGCATGGTTTCGATGCGCGCCCGCGCCATCGCCGACAGCGGTGGCTGGTAGAGCAGCACGCAGGTCGATGCGGCGGCGCCGCGGCCGACGCGGCCACGCAGCTGATGCAGCTGCGCCAGCCCCAGCCGCTCGGCGTTCTCGATCAGCATCAGCGAGGCATTGGGCACATCCACGCCGACCTCGATCACGGTGGTGGCGACCAGCAACTGGATCGCGCCGTCCTTGAAGGCACGCATGGCGTCCTGCTTCTCCCTTGCCTTCATCCGGCCGTGCACGAGACCGACACGCAGGCCGGGCAACTGCTGCGACAGCGACTCGTAGGTGCTCTGCGCGGCCTGCGCGGCGACCTCCTCGCTGTCCTCGATCAGGGTGCAGACCCAGTAGGCCTGCCGCCCTTCGGCGCAGGCGGCGCGGATGCGCTCGATCACCTCCGGCCGGCGCTCGGCGCTGACCGCCACGGTCTGCACCGGGGTACGGCCGGGCGGCAGCTCATCGATCACCGACACGTCGAGGTCGGCATAGGCGGTCATCGCCAGCGTGCGCGGTATCGGCGTGGCGGTCATCACCAGCTGGTGCGGCACGTGCGCGCCGCTGCGCCCCTTGTCGCGCAGGGCCAGGCGCTGGTGCACGCCGAAGCGGTGCTGCTCGTCGACGATGCACAAGGCCAGATCGTCGAAGGCCACCGCCTCCTGCATCAGGGCATGGGTGCCGACCACCACCTGCGCGGCGCCCGAGGCGATGTCGGCCAGCACCGCCTGCCGCGCCTTGCCGCCGACTTTGCCGGCCAGCCAGGCCACGCGCACGCCGAGCGGCTCCAGCCAGGCGCGGAAGTGGTTGAGGTGCTGTTCGGCCAGCAGCTCGGTCGGCGCCATCAAGGCGACCTGGCGACCGGCCTCGACCGCCAGCAGCGCGGCCAGGGCGGCGACCACGGTCTTGCCGCTGCCGACATCGCCCTGCACCAGCCGCAGCATCGGCTCGGCGCGCGCCAGGTCGGCGCGCACTTCGGCGAACACCCGCTGCTGCGCGCGGGTCAGTGCGAACGGCAGCGCTTCGCGCAGGCGCTTGGCCAGTGCGCCCTTCACACGGATCGGCTCGGCACCATGGCGCTGCAGCGCGACACGCTGACGACGCAGGCTGAGGTGGTGGGCCAGCAGCTCCTCCAGCGCCAGCCGCCGCTGCGCCGGATGCAGGCCGAGCGCGAGCTGCGCGAGATCGGCGCCCGGGGGCGGCCGATGCACCGCCAGCAGCGCCTCGCGCAAGGTCGGCAGGGACAATGCATCGCGCAGCGCGTCGGGCAGCAGCTCCAGCTCGGGCGCCGGCGGCAGTCGCTTGAGGGCTTCGTCGATCAGGCGCCGGATCAGCGCCGGGCCGACACCCTCGACCGCCGGGTAGACCGGATCGAGGCAATCGCGCAGTTCGCCATCGTCCTCGTCGGACAGCAGGCGATAACTGGGGTGCACCATTTCCAGCCCGTGGCTGCCGGGCCGCGCCTGGCCGTAGGCACGGATACGCCGGCCGGGCGCGAACTGCGCCGCCTGCGCGGAGCGAAAGTGGAAGAAGCGCAGCACCAGCGTCGCCCGCGAGTCGTCGCCGATCGCCACTCGCAGCGTCGGCCGGTAGCGGAAGCCGCGCTCGACGGCTTCCACCCGACCCTCGACCTGCGCGGTTTCGCCTGGCCTGAGTTCGCGGATCGGTGTGAGCCGGGTGCGGTCCTCGTAGCGCAACGGCAGATGCAGCCACAGATCCTGCAGCGTGCGCAGGCCGCGCGCGGCGAGCCGCTCGGCAACACGCGGGCCGGCGCCGGGCAACGTCGCCACCGGCGCCTCGCCAGCGGCGAGCGTGGTCTCGGGCCGGCCGCGGGCTGCGCGGTTCACGCCGCGATGCGTCCGTCAGTCGAGCACGGCAATGGCGTCCACTTCCACCTGCGCGCCCCTGGGCAGCGCGGCGACGCCGATGGTCGAGCGCGCCGGATATGGCTCACTGAAATACTCCGCCATCACCGCATTGACGGCGGCGAAGTTGCCCAGGTCGGTGAGGTAGATGCCGACGCGCACCACCTGCGACAGCGAGCCGCCGGCCGCCTCGCAGACCGCCTTGAGGTTGTCGAACACGCGCCGTGCCTGGGTGGCGATGTCGCCCTCGACCAGTGCCATCGTCGCCGGGTCGAGCGGAATCTGGCCAGAGAAGTAGAGCGTGTTGCCGCAGCGCACGGCCTGCGAATAGGGGCCGATGGCGGCGGGGGCGTGCTCGGTGCTGACGGGTTGGCGGGACATGGGGCGCTTCCGGACGGGCAGGCCTCGGATTCTATCGGCGCGCCCGCGGTTCGGAAATCGGCCGGCGACTGCGCCACCTCAACCGGAAACCGGAAACCGGAAAGGTGTACGGAATGCCGCTCCTGCTCTCCTGCTACCGGCTACCCGCGTTTGAGTCGGCCTCCCTACAGCCGCTGCACCCCATGCACCACGCCCAGCCGGCGCACCCGGCGGATCACGTCGGCCAGGTGCTTGCGATGACGCACCTCGATGGCGAAGTCGAGCACCGCCACGGTGAGGTCGCGCTCCCGGTACTCGACGCTGTCGATGTTGGAATTGGCCGCCGCGACCGCCGCCGCCACCTGCGCCAGCACGCCGGGCTTGTTGTCGACCTCGATGCGCAGGCCGGCGCGGTAGTCGCCCTCGACGTTGCGGTCCCAGTCGATCGGCACCCAGCGCTCGGGCGACTTGCGGTACTCGGGCACGTTGCGGCATTCCAGACGGTGCACCACCACGCCCTTGCCGGCGGTGAGATAGCCCATGATCTCGTCGCCTGGAATCGGATGGCAGCAGGCGGCGAACGTGAGCACGCCGCGCTCGGCGCCGGTGATCGAGATCTTCTCCCCGGCGGCCGGCATCGGTTCCGGCGACGGCAGCTCGCCCTGGACGCGGGTGAGCGCCTGCGCCACCTGTGCAGGCATGCGGTTGCCGAGCGCGATATCGGCGAGCAGATCTTCCAGCCGGCGGTAACGCTGCTCGGCGAGGTACTGCTCGATGTGCTCCGACGGCACCCGGTCGAGCGAGCTGTCGAGCGCCTCCAGCGCGCGGTCGAGCATGCGGTGACCGAGCTCGACCGCGTCTTCGTGCTCCAGCCGCTTGAGGTGGTGGCGGATCGCGGTGCGCGCCTTGCTGGACACCACGTAGTCCAGCCACTGCGGGCTCGGCGCGGCCGACGGCGCGGTGATCACCTCCACCGTCTGGCCGGACACGAGCTTGCTGCGCAGCGGCACCAGCTTGCGGTCCACGCGCGCGGCGACGGCATGGTTGCCGACATCGGTGTGCACCGCGTAGGCGAAGTCGAGTACGGTGGCGTTGCGCGGCAGGGCGAGGATGTCGCCCTGCGGGGTGAACAGGTAGACCTCGTCGGGGAACAGGTCGACCTTGACGTTCTCAAGGAATTCCAGCGAGGAGCCGGCCACCTGCTGGGATTCGAGCAGGTTGCGCACCCAGTCGTGGGCGCGGCTCTGCGCGCTGTTGCTGCCGGCTTCGCCGGACTTGTAGGCCCAGTGCGCGGCGATGCCGCGCTCGGCGATCAGATCCATCTCCTCGGTCCGGATCTGCACCTCGATCGGCGAACCGTAAGGCCCGAACAGCACCGTGTGCAGGCTCTGGTAGCCGTTGGCCTTGGGAATGGCGATGAAGTCGCGGAAACGCGCATCCAGCGGCTTGTACAGCGAATGCACCGCGCCGAGCGCGTGATAGCACTGCATCACGTTCTGCACCACGATGCGGAAGCCGAACACGTCCATCACCTGGTCGAGCGTCTTCTGCTCGGTGCGCATCTTGGTGTAGATGCTCCAAGGCGTCTTGACGCGCCCGACCAGCCGGTGCGGCAGACCTTCCTGTGCCAGTTTCTGCGCCAGTTGCGCCTCGATCTTGCTCATCGCCTCGCGGCGCACCACCGGCTGCGCCTGGATGCGCTTTTTCAGGACCGCATGGCGGCACGGATAGAGCGCGCGGAAACCGAGATCCTGCAGCTCGCTCTTGATCCGGTTCATGCCCAGCCGCTGGGCGATCGGGGCGTAGATCTCCAGCGTCTCGCGGGCGATGCGGCGGCGCGCCTCGTCGGCCATCGCGTCGAGCGTGCGCATGTTGTGCAACCGGTCGGCGAGCTTGATGAGGATCACGCGCAGGTCGCGCGCCATCGCCAGCAGCATCTTGCGGAAACTCTCCGCGGCGGCTTCCTGGCGGCTGCCGAAGCGCAGCTTGTCGAGCTTGGTGACGCCGTCGACCAGGTCGGCCACGGTTTCGCCGAACTCCGCGGCGATGGCGCTGCGCGGCAAGGGGGTGTCCTCCAGCGCGTCGTGGAGGATGGCGGCGCAGAGCGTTTCCCAGTCGAGTCTCAGGTCGGCGAGGATGCCGGCCACGGCCACCGGGTGGGTGATGTAGGGCTCGCCGGACTTGCGGGTCTGGCCGGCATGCGCCTCGGCGCCTAGCCGGTAGGCGCGGCGCACCTTGCCGATCTGCTCGGCGTCAAGGTAGTCGGCCAGCTTGCGCTCGAGCGCGACGACGTCCTGCGGCAGGACGTCGCTACAGCCACTGGGTGCGGACTCGGCGGAAGGCATGCAGGCAGCCTACGCGGGGCTGCCACAGCGGGCAACGGGCCCGGACGGGCGCTTACAGGTCGTCACCGCCCTTGTCGTCGTCGACCACCTCGGCGGCGGCCCACTCCATCGCCTCGCGCTCGGCGCGCTCGCGCTCGGCCTTCTCGACCGCGTCGATCAGGGCCTGATCGACCGTGCGGGCGGCGATCTCGCGCAGGGCAAGGACGGTCGGCTTGTCGTCGGCCTCGCTGTTGTCGAGGGTGGGCTCGGCCCCCTTGGACAGCTGCCGGGCGCGCTTGGACGCCATCAGGACCAGCTCGAAGCGGTTGTCCACCACTTGCAGGCAGTCTTCAACGGTGATGCGGGCCATGGGCTCTCCAGCCTGTAGATCGATCAGCGGAACCGCGCATTGTACGCGGGACACCCACGGCACTGCAAACCGGGCCGGCCACCCCCGCCGCCCGGCCTCACTCCCCGGCCAGCAGGGCCCGGATCAGCTCCGCATGACGCCCGGCCTGCGCCTCCCGACGCAGGCGCCGGGCAAGGAAGATGCAGCGCAGCTCGTCCACGGCCCGCTCGAAGTCTTCGTTGACCACCACGTAGTCGAACTCGTGGTAGTGGCTCATCTCCTCGCAGGCGGCGGCCAGCCGGCGGGCGATGACCTCCTCGCTGTCCTGCCCGCGGCTGCGCAAGCGTCGCTCCAGTTCGGCGCGGGAGGGCGGCAGGATGAAGATGCCGACCGCATCGGGCATCTGGGCGCGCACCTGGCGGGCGCCCTGCCAGTCGATCTCCAGCAGCACGTCCTCGCCGCGCGCCAGCACCGGCTCGACCGCCGCGCGCGAGGTGCCGTAGAAGTTGCCGTGCACCCGGGCGTACTCGAGGAACGCGCCGGCGGCGGCCTGCCGCTCGAACGCCTCCGGCGAGACGAAGTGGTAATGCTCGCCCTCGCTCTCGCCCGGCCGCGGCGGCCGGGTGGTGGTGGAGATCGACAGCCGGACGCCCGGCACGCGCGCCAGCAGGGCGTTGACCAGGCTGGACTTCCCGGCCCCGGACGGGGCGGCGACGATGAAGAGGGTTCCTGGCATCGGGCGAGGACCGGAATACGGGAGGCGGGAATCGTAGTGCATCGGGCTCGCCACCGCTCCTGCGGCTCCCGGCTCCCGGCTATTCGATGTTCTGCACCTGTTCGCGCAGCTGCTCGATCAGCACCTTCAGCTCCACCGAGGACTGGCTGGTGCGGGCATCGACCGACTTGGAGCCCAGCGTATTGGCCTCACGGTTGAACTCCTGCAGCAGGAAGTCCAGCCGCCGCCCCACTGCCTCGGGCAGACCGAGCACGCGCCGCGCCTCCTCGACATGGGTGGCGAGCCGGTCCAGCTCCTCGTCGACATCGAGCCGCTGCAGCTGCAGTACCAGCTCCTGCTCCAGCCGGCCCGGGTCGAGTGGCTGCTTCAACTCGGCCAGTCGCGCATCGAGCTTCTGGCGTAGGCCGGCGCGGATCTCCGGCAGCCAGCCGCGCACCTCGCCGACGATGGCGGCGATCCGCTCCAGCCGCTCCCGCATCAGCTCGCCCAGCTTGGCCCCCTCGCGCTCGCGCGCGGCGACGAAATCGGCCAGCGTCGTTTCCAGCAGCGCCAAGGCTTCGGCCTGCAGCGAGGCGGCGTCCAGCTCCTCCTCTTCCAGCACGCCGGGGAAACGCAACAGCTCGGTCAGATCCACGCGCAGCCCGGGAAAACGCGAGCCCAGGTCCAGCGACAGTTCCGAGAGTTGACCCACCAGCCGGTGGTTGACCCTCAGTTCGGCCCCACGACCGGTCGCGGGGCGGTAGCGCAGGGTCAGGTCGACCTTGCCGCGCGCCACCTTCTGGCCGACCCGCTCGCGCAGCGCCGGTTCGAGCGCGCGCAGCTCCTCGGGCAGGCGCACGCCGAGTTCGAGGAAGCGATGATTCACGGCGCGCAGCTCGCAACCCAGCACGCCCCAGGGGGTGCTGCGCTCGCCGGCGGCGAAGGCGGTCATGCTGCGGATCATGGCGGTGCCCGGGCGGAAGGAAGCCGAATGGTAAGCTTTCGGCCCGCATTTCAGGAACTTCGCGTATGTCCTTCGCCCGCCCGAGCGGTCGCGCACCCGATCAACTGCGCCCGGTCGAGATCGTCCGCCATTTCACGCGGCACGCCGAAGGCTCGGTGCTGGTGAGCTTCGGCGACACCCGCGTGCTGTGCACCGCCAGCGTCGACAACAAGGCGCCGGCCTTCCTGCGCGGCAAGGGCGAGGGCTGGGTGACCGCCGAGTACGGCATGCTGCCGCGCGCCACCCACAGCCGCAGCCAGCGCGAAGCGGCCAGCGGCAGGCAGGGCGGCCGCACGCTGGAGATCCAGCGCCTGATCGGCCGCAGCCTGCGCGCCTGCGTCGACCGCAAGGCGCTGGGCGAGCGCACCATCACCCTCGACTGCGACGTGCTGCAGGCCGACGGCGGCACCCGCACCGCTGCCATCACCGGCGCCTACGTGGCCCTGGTCGATGCCGTCCGCCGCCTGCAGGCCGATGGCGAGCTCGATCGCGACCCGATCCACGGTGCCGTCGCGGCGGTCTCGGTCGGCATCTACCGTGGCGTGCCGGTGCTGGACCTCGACTACGCCGAGGACGCCGGCTGCGACACCGACATGAACGTGGTGATGAACGACGGCGGCGGCTTCATCGAGCTGCAGGGCACCGCCGAGGGCCACGCGTTCCGCCGCGATGAGCTGGACGCCTTGCTGACGCTGGCCGGCCAGGGCGTGGCCGAGCTGATCGCACTGCAGCGCCGGGCGCTGGCCGGATGAAGCGGCTGGTGCTGGCCAGCGGCAACCCGGGCAAGCTCGCCGAACTGCGCGAGCTGCTCGCCGACAGCGGCCTCGACCTGCACGCGCAGAGCGAACTGGGCATCGCCGACCCGGAGGAAACCGGGCTGACCTTCGTCGAGAACGCGCTGATCAAGGCCCGCCATGCCGCGCAGGCCAGCGGCCTGCCGGCGCTGGCCGACGACTCCGGGCTGATCGTCGATGCGCTCGGCGGCGAGCCGGGCCTCAGAAGCGCCCGCTACGCCGGTGCGCAGGGCGATCATGCCGCCAACATCGCCAAGCTGCTGGCCGCGCTCGCGGGGGTGCCGGCCGCACAGCGCACGGCGCGCTTCCACTGCGTGATCGTGCTGCTGCGCCACCCCGAAGACCCGCAGCCGCTGATCGCCGAAGGCACCTGGGAAGGCCTGATCCTGGAGGCCCCGCGCGGCGACGGCGGCTTCGGCTACGACCCGGTCTTCCTCGATCCGGCCCAACAGCTCAGCGCCGCCGAGATGGATCCCGGACTCAAGCACCGCCTCAGCCACCGCGGCCAGGCCCTGGCCCGGCTGCTGGAGCGCCTGCGCGAAAATCCCATCCAGGAACAACGGCACTCACGGAGATAAGCGGAGAGAATCAGGAGGTCACGGAGCACGCTCCAGGAGATTTTCTCCGCCTTTCTCCGCCCTTCTCCGCTTTTCTCCGCGTCCTCCGTGCGTGCTTTTTCCTCCGTCCGCAGCCCATGTCGCTGATCCCGCCGCCACTGTCGCTGTACGTGCATATCCCGTGGTGCGTGCGCAAATGCCCGTACTGCGACTTCAACTCGCACGGGCAGCAGGGCGCGCTGCCGGTGGACGAATACGTCGATGCGCTGATCGCCGATCTCGATCAGGACCTGCCGCTGGCCTGGGGCCGCACCGTGCACAGCGTGTTCTTCGGCGGCGGCACGCCCTCGCTGTTCCCACCCGGGGCCATCGGCCGCATCCTCGACGCGGCCTCGGCGCGGCTGCGCTTCGCGCCCGGGCTGGAGGTGACGCTGGAGACCAACCCCGGCACCGCCGAGCATGGCCGTTTCGACGGCTACCTGCGTGCCGGCGTCAACCGCATCAGTTTCGGCGTGCAGAGCTTCGACGACGGCTGCCTGCAACGGCTCGGCCGCATCCACGACAGTGGCGAAGCCGAGCGCGCGGTGAAGCTGGCGCAGGACGCCGGCCTCGACAACATCAACCTCGACCTGATGTACGCCCTGCCCGGTCAGGATCCGGCCATGGCCGAGCGTGACGTCGAGCGGGCCGTGGCGCTGGCGCCCGCGCACATCAGTCACTACCAGCTCACGCTGGAGCCGAACACCGTCTTCCATGCCCGGCCGCCGCCGGACCTGCCCGACGACGACGCGGGCTGGACCATGCAGGAACGCTGCCAGGCCCTGCTCGCACAGACCGGCTACGCCCAGTACGAGACTTCGGCGTATGCCCGGCCCGGCCGGCAGTGCGCGCACAATCTCAACTACTGGCGCTTCGGCGATTACCTGGGCATCGGCGCCGGCGCGCACGGCAAGCTCAGCCTCGGCGCCAGCGGCGAGATCCTGCGCCGCTGGAAAGTGAAAAACCCGCGCGACTACCTCGCCAAGGCGGCGAGCCAGGCGCGCATCGGTGGCGAGGAACGGGTCGCGCCGGCGCAGCGGCCGTTCGAATACATGCTCAACGCGTTGCGTCTGATCGAAGGCTTCGCACTGGCCGACTTCGAGGCGCGCACCGGCCTGCCGCGCGCGGACATCGCCGACGAACTGGCGACCGCCGTCGGCCGCGGCTGGCTGTCCGTCGATGGCGAGCGCATCGTGCCGACCGAACTGGGCCGGCGCTTCGCCAACGACGTGATCACGCTGTTCCTGCGCTGACCGCGCCGTTCCCGCGCCGGACGGGCATGCACAATGCGCACATGCGCAATGCCGTCACGCTCACCTGCCCGTTCTGCGGCGAACGGTTCCAGACGCTGGTCGACCTCGCTGAAGGCGAGGCCGAGTACGTCGAGGACTGCCCGGTGTGCTGCCGGCCGATCCGGCTGCGCCTGCACGTCGACGACAGCGGCGAGTTCAGCGGGCTGGATGCCGGGCGCGACGATTGAGCGCACTTCCGGCCCTGCCCCGCCTGCCGTACACTGCGCGCCGCCCAAGGTGCTCGGGAAGCCGGTGAGAGTCCGGCGCTGCCCCCGCAACGGTAAGCAGGCGTAGTCCGCGCAAGGCCACTGGAAGCGATTCCGGGAAGGCCGCGGACGTGAGGCGCAAGCCTCCCCTGCCAGCCCGGAGACCGGCCTTGCGGCATGACTGGCGCGTTGCGGTGGGCGACGGCGCGAGCTTCGGCCGTCCTCTCTCCCGTGCCGTCGTTTCGCCCCTGCCCACCCGACGCACTCCCTGAACGCGGGTGAGCGCAGGAGGCTCGATGAAACCCACTCTTTCCCATTCCCTGCTCGCGGCCGGCATCGCCGCAGCACTGTCATTGCCGTTTTCCGCCGCCACGGCCGAACCGGTGCGCCAGCCGCAGGTGCTGGTCACCGCCAGCCGCCACGCGCAGAACGCGGACGAGGCGCTGGCCAGCGTCACCGTACTCACACGCGAGGACATCGAGGCCAGCCAGGCGCCGGACCTGATCACCCTGCTGTCTCGCCAGGCCGGCGTCGACGTCGCCCGCACCGGTGGTCCGGGCTCGGCCAGCACGCTGTTCCTGCGCGGCAGCAACGCCAACCACACCCTGGTGCTGATCGACGGCATCCGGGTCAACTCCACCGGCCAGGGCGTGTTCGACTTCGCCCACCTGCCACTCGACCAGATCGAGCGCATCGAACTGGTGCGCGGCCCGCGCGCCGCGCTGTGGGGTTCGGACGCGATCGGCGGCGTGCTGCACATCTTCACCCGTGACCCGGCCGCCACCTCGGTACGACTGCGCGGCGGCCGCTACGGCCGTGCCGAAGGCAGCGCCACGCTCGGCCAGCGCGGCGAGCGCGGCGGCTTCGGCCTGACCGCCGGCTACGGCCGCCTGCGCGGCTTCTCGGCCACCAACGAGGACAGCTTCAGCTTCGACCCGGACGACGACGGCTACCGCAACCGCAACCTGAGCCTGCGCGGCGACGTCGCGCTCGGCAGCCAGCGGCTCGGCTTCCACGCGCTGGCCACCGATGCCGACGTCGAGTTCGACCGTGGCGAAACCGCCGCCCGCAACGCCTCCGGCGGTCTCACGCTCGGCGGCGAGCTGGGCGCAGGCTGGTCGCACCAGCTCTCGCTCGGCCACGCCCGCGAGGACCTGGACACGCCGGCCTTCGGCAGCCGCTTCGAAAGCCGCCGCCACAATGCCGACTGGGTGAACAGCTTCGTCCTCGGCCACGGCGTGCTCAACGCCGGCCTGAACTGGCAGCACGAAAGCGGCCTGTCGCTGTCGCAGTTCAGCGGCGTGGTGATCGACCGCGTGCGCACCACCCGCGCCGGCTTCCTCGGCTACGCCGGCCGCGCCGGCGCGCAGGATTTCGAAGCCGCGCTGCGCCACGACGACAACAGCCAGTTCGGCGGCGCCACCACCGGCAACGCCGCCTGGGGCTGGCGCTTCGCCGATGACTTGCGCCTGCGCCTGAGCTGGGGCCAGGGCTTCCGTGCGCCGAACTTCAACGAGCTCTACCACCCCGGCTTCGGCGGCGGCCTGTTCGCCGGCAATCCGGCCCTGCAGCCGGAGCGCTCGCGCAGCATCGAGGCCGGCCTGGACTGGACACCGGGCGACGGCCAGCGCCTCGGGCTGTCGGCTTACCGCAGCCGCGTCCGCGACCTGATCTCGTTCAGTGGCACCAACTTCCAGGCGATCAACATCGCCCGCGCCGAGATCGACGGCGCCGAACTGGAATACGGCCTGACCCGGGGCGGCTGGCGGTTCGACGGCAGCCTGACCTGGCAGGACCCGGTCAATGCCGACACCGGCCAGCGCCTGCTGCGCCGTGCCGCCCGCAAGGCCAACGCCTCGCTCGGCCATCGCTTCGACGGCGGCATCGACCTCGCCCTGGACGGCCAGTTCGTGTCCGACCGCGAGGACGTCGGCGGCGGCCTGCCCGGCTACGCCCTCGCCCACCTGCGCCTGGGCTGGGAACTGGCCCCGGCCTGGCGGCTGGAGGCGCGGATCGAGAACCTGTTCGATCGCGACTACACCGTGGTCCGCGGCTACAACACCCCCGGCCGCAACCTGATGGTCACGCTCGGCTGGCAGCCCGTACAAAGATAAACGGCGGCTGACGGCACGGGGCGCATCGCCCCGTGCCGGAGACCGGTTTGTGCGGCATTCGCTAGGCCGACCGACGAAACCCCCTTAGAATCAGGGGGTTTCTTCCGTCGAGCCCGTGCCATGCCCCATCCGGCGGTCCATGCCCGCCCCGCAGCGCAGAGCGCCGGCGCCACCCTGGCCAGCCGCAGCTACCCCCCGCGTGTGCGCAAGCTGCTCGAGGGCGTGCTCGGCCTGGTGGCCGCGCAGCTCGAGTACCGGCTGCAGATCGTCCTCGAAGACACCGAGGACATGCTGTTCCGCCACTCCGACGAAGCCGACTCGCGCGAGACGCGCGCCGACTGCTACACCGCGATCAGCGAGCTCAAGCGCGGCCGCGCCGAGCTGTTTCCACGCTTCCTCGCCGGACTCGAATCGGCCCTGGCCAAGATCGGCGACCCGCCGCCGGCCGGCGCCCGCGGCGGCATCATCCCGCTGGTCGAGGAGCTGGCGCTGGTCGACGACGAGCAGCACCACGAAGACAGCGTCATCGAGGGCATTGCCAATCGCGCCAACGTCCGTCACGGCCTGGCACTGTCGCTGCTGGGCCAGCGTTTCGCCGTGCTCGCGGCACGCCCGCCGATCGACGCCGACCGCCTGCCGGTCGGACCGAAGAGCCTGTGCCGCATCCTCGGCGAGGCCCTGCGTCATCTGGACCTGTCCGCGCAGCACCGGGTGGCGGTCTACCGCCAGTTCGACCGGGTGGTGTTTCCGCGCTACGCCGAGTTGCTCGACGCCATCAACGCCTACCTGATCCGCGAGGACGTGCTCGCCAGCCTGCAGCACGTGCCGCTGCGCTCGCGCGGCGCCGCACCGCGCGGCGCCGGCGGCCCGCCCCGTCAACGCCGCGCCATGCAAGGGCCGGACACCCATTGGCCGGGCGAGCTCCGCCACGGGCAGGCCGAGGACGACGCGGCTGCGGATGAACTCGAACAGGCCTTCGCCCGGCTGCAGTGGCTGCTGGCGCGGCGTGGCGCGGCCGATCCCGCCGCCCACGGGATCGGCCGGCAGGGCGACTTCGTGATCCCGCGCACGGACCTCGACGCGGTGCTCGGCCAGCTGCAGCGGCAGGCCGACGGCGTCGCGCCGATGAGCGGCACGTTGCTGAAGACCAAGCTGCTCGAGCTGCTGCAGGCTTGCGTGCCGGTCGGCGCCAGCCCGGTGCTGGACGACGAGGACGCCGACACCATCGACCTGGTCTGCCTGCTGTTCGAGCAGATCATGCTGGCGGTGCGCGCCGACAGCCCGGCCGCCACCCTGCTGGCGATGCTGCACCTGCCGATCCTGCGCCTGGCCCTGTCCGACAAGCGCGTGTTCCTGCAACCGCACCACCCGGCGCGGCAGCTGGTCAACCTGGTTGCCGAATCCGGCGCGACCTGGCGGCTCGAGCAGGACACCGACCAGGCCCTGATCGAGAAGCTGCGCACGCTGGTGATGCGGGTCGTGAACGAGTTCGACGGCGACGGCCGGCTGTTCGTGCAGTTGCTGGAGGAGCTGGAGGGCACGCTCAAGAGCATGGTGGAGCGTGCACGGGTCAGCGAGCGCCGCTACGTCGAGGCCGCCCGCGGCCGCGAGAAACTCGCCCTGGCCCGGCAGCACGCGAACCGGACCATTGCCGGCACGCTGGCGGGCCATGCGGTGCCGGACTACATCCGGACGTTGCTGACCCAGGCCTGGGCGGATGTGCTGGCGCTGACCGCCCTGCGCCAGGGCGTCGAGTCGGACGCCTTCCGGCGCCAGGTCGCCATCGCCCGCCGGCTGGTCGATGCCGCCACCAACGACGCTCCGGCCCACACACCGCTCGATGCCACCGAGAGCCGTTACCTGTGCGAGGAAATCCGCCAGGCCCTGGAGCAGGTCGGCTACCACGCCGAGGATGCCGGGGCGATCGCGGCCAACCTCACCCGACCGGACAACACGGGCGAGGCCGGCGTGCCGGCCGAACTCGAGGCGCGCCTGCAGGCACGCGCCCGTCTGGGTGAGCAGGTCCACCCGCAACCCGACGACGACGTGACCGCCCTCGATGGCGAGGCGGCGGCGTGCTACGAGCGCATCCGCCAGCTGCCGTTCGGCACCTGGATGGAATTCGTCTCCCATGCGCCCGACACCGCGCCACGCCGCTGCCGCCTGTCCTGGTACAGCGTCGTGACCGGCCAGGCCCTGTTCGTGAACACCCGCGGCCTGCGCGTCGGCGAACACTCCCTGGCCTGGATGGCCCGCGAGATGGCCGCCGGCCGCCTGCGCGTCGTCCAGGCCGAACGCGGTCCGCCGATCGACCAGGCCTGGAACGCGGTCTTGGCCAAGCTCGACAGTTTCGCCGGGGATTCCGCGCCGGCCGGAGACCGGAGCGCATGAGCGAGCATCGCCGCTACAAGCGCCGCACCGTACCGCAGGCGGTCGAGGTGATCGACACCATGACCGAGCGGGTGGTCGGCCGGATCGGCAACCTCTCCGCCGGCGGCATGATGCTGATCGGCACCACCGCCTTCACCGAGGAGGCGCTGTATCAGCTGCGCTTCACCCTGCCCGACGGCCGCGGCCGGCTGCGTCCGATCCAGGTCGGCGCACAGATGCTGTGGTCGGACAGCGGCTCCGGCTCGGGCCAGCTCTGGACCGGCTTCCGCTTCATCGCCATCCCGACCCGCGACGCCGGCTTCCTGCGCATCTGGGCCGATGCCGCCGAAGTCGGCGACCCGGCCTGAGGCGCGCTGCATCCGGCCGGATCGTGCCAGGCCTGCGGGGGCGCCCGACCCGGCGCTCGCCGCCGATGCCGGATCGGCGCCGGGACAGCGCGCCAGGGAACCTCTGATCAATTCAGAGGTTGCGCCGGCCATGGATGGCCGGCTTCGACGAATCAAGCACACAAGTGCTTGATTCGTCGAAGCCGCGTCCGGACATGCGCCGGACACGGCGTGGGCTGGCAAGTCCAGGATGGACGCGTTCAGACCTTCCCTAGGCTGGAACGGCCGGCTCACATATGATGGCGGCGGGGAGTCCATCGGAGTCGCCGCATGCCTGCATCGGCCGCACCACCGAATCCGTCGCTCGACACACCGCCGCCCACCCTGTCGACGCGCCCGTTCCCCAGGCGCGTGCGCCGGCTGCTCGAGGGCGTGCTGGAATTCGCCTCCGACGAGATCGAACGCGCGCTCAACATCACGCTCAACGACGTCGAGCAGCAGCTGTTCAAGCTCGCCGAACAGGCGCGCAGCAACGATGTCCAGCAGCGCTGCTTCGAGGCGCTGCGTGCCGTCAAGCGCGGCCGCGCCGACGTCACGCCGCGCTACATGATCGGGCTGGAAGCCGCCCTCGCCGGCATCAAGGATCCGCCCGAACCGGAGAAGAACGCCGCCGTGGGCATCACCCGCTTCGGCGAACTGGCGCTGGTCGAGGACGTCGAGCTGGACGAGGCCGCCGTGCTCGACGAGATCGCCGGCCGCGCCGAGATCCGCAACAGCCTGCCGCTGTACCTGCTGTGCCAGCGTTTCGGCGTGCTGGCCGGCCGCCCGGCCTTCGAAGCCGAGCGCCTGCCGGTCGGCCCGCATGCGCTGTGCCGCATCCTGCAGCAGGCCATCGCCTGCCTGGAGCTCAACAGCGAACACCGCATGCTGGTGTTCCGCCAGTTCGACCGCCAGCTGATGCCGGTCTACGGCGCCTTCGTCGAGGCGCTCAATACCTTCCTGATCCGCGAGGGCGTGCTGCCCCGGCTGACCTATGTGCCCGTGCGTCCGCGACCGCCGCGGGCCGAGCCGGTCGTGGCGAACGAAGCGGAAACCGCCGCGCCGCGCTTGCCCCGAAGTGGCGCGCCCGATGCCGACCGAACGCCGGCCATGCGGCGGCGCGCCGACAGCGGCCTGCGTCCGCACACCGCCTGGCCGGGCGAAACCACCTGGTCGCCGCCGTCCGCTCCCGCTCCTGATTCTGATTCCGATTCCGGCGAGGCGAACGAGATGTTCGCCATCCTGCGCCAGCTGCTGGCCGGTCGCCGCCAGCTGGCCGGCAAGTTCGGCCAGCCCGGTGGCACGCCCGCACGCAGCGGTCCGGCCTTCGTCGCCAGCCAGGAGGACGTCGAGTCGGTGCTCGGCCTGCTGCAGCAGAAACCGGCCTCGGCGGTGCTGGTCGACGGCAAGCCGGCACCGCGCTCGGTCCACCATGTGAAGCAGGACCTGCTGGCGCAGCTGCGGCAATGGGCGCCGGAAGGCGCCGCGCCGACGTTGGCCGACGAGGATGCCGACACCATCGACCTGGTCGGCATGCTGTTCGACCACATCATGAAGGACGTCCGCCCCAACAGCCCGGCGGCGGTCCTGCTGGCCAAGCTGCAGGTGCCGCTGCTGCGCGTGGCGCTGCGCGACAAGGGCTTCTTCACCCGCCAGCGGCACCCGGCGCGGCAGATGCTCAACGCCATCGCCGAATCCGGCGCCTACTGGGTCGGCGAGGACGAAGCCGAGCGCGGCACGGTCGAGAAGATGCGCATGCTGGTCGATCGCGTCGTCACCGAGTTCAACGGCGACCCGACCCTGTTCGAGGCCCTGCTGCAGGACCTCAGCGGCCACCTGCAGACCTCGGTGCACAAGGCCGAGATCGCCGAGCGGCGGCACGTCGAAGCCGCGCGCGGCAAGGAGCGGCTGGCGCTGGCGCGGATGCGCGCCAGCGAAGCCATCGGCGCACGGGTCAAGGGCAAGAAACTGCCTCGCTTCGTCCACACCCTGCTCACCCAGGCCTGGGCCGACGTGCTGGCGCTGACCGCGCTGCGCCAGGGCGAGGACTCCGAGCTGTTCGCCCGCCAGCTCGCCATCGCCGACCGCCTGGTGCGCGCCACCAGCGCCCCGGCCGGCAGCGAGGATGCCCTCAGCGCCGACGAAGCCGCGCAGATGCGCCAGGAGATCGAACAGGCGCTCACCCAGGTCGGCTATCACGGCGAGGACGCCGCCGCGATCGCGGCGCGCATGGTCAGCGGCTCCGACGAGGGTGGCGACAGGGGGGGCGGGGAGGATGCCGCATCGCGCACCGAACTGGCGCTGCGCATGAAGGCGCGCACCCGCCTCGGCGAGGAGCTGGAGGCGCAGAAGCGCAAGGCCAAGACGACGCCGCTCGACGAGGAGGGAAAGGCCTGCCTGGAGCAGATCAAGCACCTTCCGTTCGGCACCTGGTTCGAGTTCATGTCCAACCAGCAGGGCGATCGCGTGCGGCGCCGCCTGTCCTGGTACAGCACGATCACCGGACACGCCCTGTTCGTGAACCATCGCGGCCAGCGCGTCGGCGAGTACACGCTGGAATGGCTGGCCCAGGCGATGGCCGCACAGCAGGTGCGGATCGTGCCGGCCGAGAAGGGCACCATCATCGACCGCGCCTGGAGCGCCATCCTCGGCGCGCTCAGGAGCTTCTCCGGCAATGCCGGTGACGAACGCGGAGGGTCGCAGTCATGACGTCCGAACTCCGCCGCGCGAAACGCCGCGCACTGGGGCAGCCGGTCACCGTCCTCGACACGATGACCGAGGCCGTCGCCGGCCGGCTGGCCAACCTGTCGTCCACCGGCATGCTGCTGATCACCCATCTGCCGCTGATGGACGACGCGCTGTTCCAGTTCCGCTTCAGCCTGACCGAGCCTGACGGCCACGAGCGGACGATCGAGCTCGGCGCCCACCAGCTCTGGTCCGACAGCGGGCCGGTGCCGGGCCAGTTCTGGGCCGGCTTCCGCTTCATCGACCTGGACCCGGAGGACGCCGCCTTCCTGCAGGCCTGGGTGGAGGAGCCGGGCGCCCGTTACGCCTGAGCGCGGCGGCCACGGCGACCGGCGCTCACGGCGCCGGCGCCACGTGTTCGTGCCTGGCGTGCATCACCACCGGCTGCGGCTGGTGGATGGCGAAGCCCTGCACGAAGTCCACGCCCAGACCGCGCAGCAGTTCGCGGCCGCGCTCGTTGACCACCCACTCGGCGATCACCTCCAGCCCCACCTGGTGGCCGATGTCGGTCACCGCGCGCACGATCGAGTAATTGACCGCGTCGGTCTCGATGTTGCGGATGAAGCTGCCGTCGATTTTCAGGATGTCCACCGGCAGTTCCTTGAGGTAGCCGAACGAGGCCATGCCGGCACCGAAATCGTCCAGGGCGAAGCGGCAGCCGACCGCACGCAGGCGCTGCATGAAGCGCACCACCCGGCTCATGTTGCCGACCGCGGCGGTCTCGGTGATCTCGAAGCACAGCTTGTGCGCCGGTACGCCGTGCCGCTCCAGCGCGGCCAGCACGTCGTCGGCGAACTGCTCCTCCTCGACGGTGTTCACCGACAGGTTGATCGCGCACTGCGCCAGTCCCTCGCCGGCCGGGTGCAGACGGGTGAAGTTGGCCAGCGCGGTTTCCACCACCCAGCGGTCGATCTGCGGCATCACGCCGAAACGCTCGGCGGCCGGGATGAAGGCGCCGGGCGGCACCCGCTGACCTTCCTCGTCGCGCAACCGCACCAGCAGCTCGATGTGCGGCCCCGGATCCCGCAGACGCGAAGGCTTCAGCGGCTCGATCTCCTGGTAGTCGAGCTCGAAACGCCCCTCGGCCAGCGCGCGGCGCAGGCGGTTGACCCATTCCATCTCGGTGCGCCGGCGCGCGGTCTCCAGATCGTTCTCGGAGAACAGGTGGGCACGGTTGCGGCCGCGCTCCTTGGCCATGTAACAGGCGGTATCGGCCAGCGACAACAGCTCGCGCCGGCTCATGCCGTAGCGGTCGATCATCACGATGCCGATGCTGGCGGTCAGCGAGAAGCGCTTCTGCTCCCAGGTGAAGACGAAGTCGTCGACGGCGTTGCGCACCCGGTCGGCGGCCGCCATCGCCTGCTCGGAATCGACGTCGGTCAGCAGGATGCCGAACTCGTCGCCGCCGAGCCGGGCGATGATGTCCTGCGGCCGCAGCCCGTGATGCAGCACCAGCGCCAGCTGCGCCAGCAGCTGATCGCCGGCGTAGTGGCCGCAGGTGTCGTTGATCAGCTTGAACTGGTCCAGATCGACGTAGAGCAGCGCCGCGCTCGGGCCGCCGGCGTCGACCGCGGCGATCGCCTCTTCCAGCCGGCGCTCGAATTCGCGCCGGTTGTAGAGGTCGGTGAGGGCGTCGTGGCTGGCCTGATAGCTCAGCCGGTCGTTGAGCTCGCGCAATTCGGTGATGTCGTTGGCGACCACCAGCAGGTGCGGCTGTCCGCCCAGCTCGATCACCGACACCGAAACGGTGGCCCAGAACGGCCTGCCGTCCGCGCCGCGCAGCTGCAGCGGCTGACTGTCCACTGGCCGACCGCTCTCGGCCGCCTGCCGCAACAGGTGCTCCAGCGCCTCGCGGTTGCCGAACATCGCGCCGGACGATGCCTGCCCGTCCTCGGGCGCAACGGCAAACCGCTCCCGGGCAGCCTGGTTGGCATAGACCAGCGCCAGATCCTCGGCGCGCACCAGCGCCACCAGCGCCGGCAGCAGCTCGTTCAACGCGCGGAAACGCGCCTCCGAATCGCGAAACTGGGCCGAGAAGCGGGTGGCCAGGTGCAGGGCGCGGGCACGGGTACCGATCAGCGACCAGACCAGCGCCGCCAGCAGCACGCTGGCCAGCGCGCCAGCCGCGAAGGTCGCCCACGGCGTCCATGGCGCCACCGGCAGCGCGTCGGGACGCGGCGTGAGCCGCAGCTCCCAGGTCCGCCCGCCGAACGCCAGGCGGTGGCGGATCGCCTCACCGGCCATGTCCTCCGGCTGGGCGGTGTCGTACAGCACGTCCGCGTCACCGTCGCTGATATCGCTGATGTGGATGCCGAAATACCGCCTGGCCTCCATGGGCAGGGCAGTCTCGATCAGCTTGCCGACCCGGAACGACACCGCCACCGAGCCGACCATGCGCGCCCGACGCTCCGCGACATCCGCCGGAATCGGACCGGGCGCGAAGACCGGCAGGCGGATCACCACACCATCGGCCCTCCCCGACTGGTCGCGCAGCTGCACCAGCTGGAAGCGTGCCGACATGGCCGGCTCGTCGTGGTCGCGCGAACGCCACACCGCCTCCAGGTTCGACGGCTGCTGGCCGACATCCAGCCCCAGCAGCGACTCGTTGCCGGTCCGCGGCGCGGCCATGGTGGTCACGAAGCGTTCGTTGCCTGCCTCGTCGACCCGGCGTTCGGCATAGGCCAGCGCGACCAGGCTGGGGAACAGCCGCTGCGGGCCGATGTTGTCGTAGGCCCGTTCGAACTCGTCGGCGGTGACCTCCTCGGAGGCCAGGAAGATGGTCTGCACCGAGCGCACCAGCAGGGCGCAATTGGCCAGCTGCTGCGCCAGCGCATCGAAGCCGCGCTGGGCGAGCTGGGCCAGCTCCGCCCGCTGCGCCTCGCGGATGGCGCCGTGGTGCCACCGGGCCAGCGCGGCCGAAAGGCCCAGGCCAATCAGCAGCAGCACGGCGCTCCAGAGACAGGCCGCGCGCTGGTAGCCCGGCATGTTGGGACGCGAGCGCCCGGCCATCCTTCCTCCGTTCCGTTCCCATGCGGCTCGGCGGCGATTCCGGCAGAATCCCGGCTTCGCTCCCCGGACCCGTCGCGATGAACGCCGTCTCCCCTGCCGACCTCTACCGCAGCCACCTGGACACGCTCAAGGCGCGCGCGGATCACGCCCTGGCCGCATCCGGCCACGACCATCTGCTGATCGCGTCCGGAGTGGAAAAGTACACCTTTCTCGACGACCGCAGCTACCCGTTCCGGCCCAATCCCCACTTCAAGCACTGGCTGCCGCTGACCCAGCACCCGCACAGCTGGCTGGCCTACACCCCGGGCCGCCGGCCCCTGCTGGTCTACCACCAGCCCGATGATTTCTGGCATGTGCCGCCCTCGCCCCCACATGGCGACTGGGTGGCCCATTTCGACATCCGCGTGATCGGCTCTCCGGAAGAGGCCGTCCGCCATCTGCCGGCGGGCCATGCCGCGATCATCGGCGAGGCCGACGCGGCCCTGCCGGGTTTCGTACCCAACAATCCGCCGGCCGTGCTCGACCACCTGCACTTCCATCGCGCCTGCAAGACGCCCTACGAGCTCGCCCTGATGCGCCAGGCACAGACGCGCGCGGTGGCCGGCCATCTGGCCGCGCGCGACGCCTTCCTGGCCGGCGCCTCCGAGCGCGACATCCACCGCGCCTACCTGGCCGCCACCGGACACACCGACCTCGATCTGCCCTACAACAACATCGTCGGCCTGAACGAGCACGGCGCGGTGCTGCATTACCAATACCAGGACGCCGTCGCGCCGGCCGAGCACCGCTCGCTGCTGATCGACGCCGGCGCCGAAGTCGACGGCTACGCCGCCGACATCACCCGCACCTGGTGCCGCGGCGATGCCGACTTCCAGGCGCTGATCGACGCCGTCGACGCCGTGCAGCGCGGCCTGTGCGACAGCGTGCGCGCCGGCGTCGATTACCGTGCACTGCATCTGCAGGCACACCAGGCCCTGGCCGGCGTGCTGCGCGATCAGGGCATCGTCGCCATGACGCCGGAGGCCCAGCTCGCCAGCGGCGTGTCCTCGGTGTTCTTCCCGCACGGCCTCGGCCATCTGATCGGCCTGCAGGTCCACGATGTCGGTGGCTTTCTCGCCGACGAGTCCGGCGCCACCCTGCCCAAGCCCGACGGCCATCCGTTCCTGCGCCTGACCCGTCCGCTGCTGCCGGGCATGGTGGTCACGATCGAGCCGGGCATCTACTTCATCGACAGCCTGCTGGCGCAACTGCGCGCACGCCCGGAAGGCAAGGCCGTCGACTGGGACAGGGTCGCGCACCTGGCCCGCTTCGGCGGCGTGCGCATCGAGGACGAGGTGCTGTGCACCGACGGCGCGCCGCAGAACCTCAGTCGCGAGGCGTTCGCGGCCGTGTAGCCCGGATGCCGGGCCCGGGCGCTTGTGCGCCCGCGACCCCTGCGATTGCTGCGACGTCCCGGCCGCACACGCCATTGCCGTCGGCGCCTCAGCGCGCGGCCAGCAGCGCCTCGATCGCGTCGATGTCCTTCGGCGCTGCGGCAGTCAGCACCTCGTGGCCGTCGGCGGTGATCACCACGTCGTCCTCGATGCGCACGCCGATGCCCTGCCACTTGGCCGGCACGCCTTTGCTGCCGGGCGCGATGTAGACCCCGGGCTCGACCGTGTAGACCATGCCCGGCTCCAGCTCGCGGTACTCGCCATCGACGCGATACTCGCCGACGTCGTGCACGTCCAGGCCGAGCCAATGGCCGGTCTTGTGCATGTAGAAGCGCTTGTAGGCGCCCGACTTCAGGACCTGCCGAAGACTGCCCTTGAGCAGACCGAGCGAGAGCAGGCCTTCGGCGATGACCTCCACCGCGGCCTGATGTGGTGCGTCCCAGGACTTCCCGGGCAGCGACTGCGCCAGCGCGGCGCGCTGGGCGTCGAGCACGATCCGGCAGATCGCCCGCTGCTCCTTCGAATAGCGGCCCGAGACCGGAAAGGTGCGGGTGATGTCGGCGGCGTAGCCGTCGACTTCGGCGCCGGCATCGATCAGCAACAGGTCGCCCTCACGCATCGGCGCATCGTTGGCGACGTAGTGCAGCACGCAGGCATTGGCGCCGGCGCCGACGATCGGCTCGTAGGCCGGTACCGCACCGTGCCGGCGGAACACGTACTGCAATGCCGCCTCGACCTCGTACTCGCGCATGCCGGGGCGGGCCGCGCGCATCGCCGCCAGATGCGCCTCGGCGGAAATGTCGGCGGCACGCTTCATCAGCCGCAACTCGTCGCGGCTCTTGAACAGCCGCAGCTCGTGCAGCAGATGGCCGAGTTCGAGGAACTCGTGCGGCGGCTGCGCGCCCTGGCGGGCCAGATCGCGCACCCGGTTGACCCAGCCGATCAGCTTCAGATCGAACTCGACGTCACGGCCGAAGTGGTAATAGACCCGCGAGCGCCCCTCCAGCAAACCGGGCAGGATGTCGTCCAGGTCGGTGATCGGATAGGCGTCGTCGAAGCCATGGCGCTCGACCGCGCCTTCCGGACCGGCGCGCGGGCCGTCCCAGGCCTCGCGCCCGGGATCGCGCTCGCGGCAGAACAGCAGCGCCTCGCCATGCCTGCGCCCGGGGACCAGCACCAGCACCGCCTCGGGCTCGGGAAAACCGCTCAGGTACCAGAAGTCGCTGTCCTGGCGGTACGGGTAATGGGTGTCGTTGCTGCGGATCCGTCGCGGCGCGGCCGGCAGGATGGCGATGGCGTCCTCGCCGGCCATGCGCATCAGCTGGCGACGACGGCGCGCGTACTCGGCGGGCTTGATCATGACGCCGGGCGCCGGCGCGTCAATGCAGCCGCTGGCGGTGGCGTGGGCCGAGCACGCAGTCGCCGTGCAGCAGCATGGCCGCCACGCGGACGAACTCGGCGATCTCGGCCAGCGCGTCCTCGTCCGCCTCCGGGTCGTCGTAGCTCAGCTGCGAGGCGGCGATGCGGCCGAGGTCGTCGAGCGCCTCGCCCGCTTCGGCGGACAGCGGCGGATTGGCGCCGCTGGCAAGACCGAAACCGCCGAGGAAGCCACGACACCAGGCCAGCAGGGCGTCCGCACGCTGGCCGAGCGACGCGTCCTCGTCCGGCAGCAGCAGCTCGAAGCCGAAGTCGGGATCGTTCAGCTGCTCGGCGCTGATGCGGAACATGCGCTCCAGCGCGCTGTCCTCGCCATGGGCACCGTGCGCGCCCTCGGCGATCGCCAGCCGATCCAGCCAGCCGCGCGGCTCGGCCTGCCCACCGCCGCACAGATAGCCGCAGAGCGATCCGTGCAGTTCGGAGGCATCCAGACCGAGACCGAGACGGTCGATCTCGGCGCGGATTTCGCGATGGGACGGGAGAACGGCGTCGCTCACGGGCGGTATTTCGAAGGTGCGGAACCGCATTCTACCAGCGGCCCCGCCAGGCTTGTGGCCGCTGGGGGGGGGCGCCTACACTGCGGGCGATTGCCGCAAGCTTCGGAGCATCCAGCGGTGCCAGTCTCCACCCAAGCGCCAGCGAACCGGAGCGGCCGCCGTCTGTGCCTTCGCCTGGCGGCGGCACTGGCGGTGATGCTGGGTTGGGCCGCCGCGCCCGAACTGTCGGCCGCCAGCCGCGAGTTCTACTTCGAATGGCTCTCGGGCGAGCGCGGGCTGAGCCAGAACACCGTCCACGACCTGCTGCAGGATCGCGACGGTTTCGTCTGGATCGCCACCCAGGGCGGGCTGCATCGTTACGACGGACAGCGTTTCCGCGTGCTCAAGCACGATCCCGACGACCCGGACAGCCTGCCCGACAGCTATGTCAGCGCCCTCGCCGAGGGCGAGGATGGCCTGCTCTGGGTGGGCAGCAACAGCGGCTATGTCGTGCGCGTGGATCCGCGCAGCGAGCAGGTGCTGCCGCTGCCGGCCGATCTGACCGAGGGACTCGACCAGTACGACAGGCGGGTGCTGGCGCTGCTGGTGGCCGATGATCTGCTCTGGATCGCCACGGCTGCCGGCGTGCACCGGCTCGATCCCGTGCAGGGCGAGCGGCGCACGGTGCTGAGACTGCGCCGCGGCGATTCCGCACACGCACTGGCCCGCGACCCGGACGGCTCGTTGTGGATCGGCACCAATGCCGGCCTGTACCGGCTGCCGCCGGGCGCAACGCAGGCCGAGGCCGTGCCCGCTCCCGACAGGATCAACGCGCTTCAACTCGACCGTCGCGGCCGCCTGTGGCTGGGAGGCGCCAACGGGCTGCATCTGTACGACGACGGCCGCGGCGAAGCGCTCGCCGTGTGGCCCGGCCCCGGCGACGGTCTCGTCCGCAGCGAGATCGCGTCACTGACCGAGGATCCCGCCGGCCGGCTCTGGCTGGGCCTGAAGGTGGGCGGCCTGCGGCGATACGACATCGACCGCCGGCGCATGGTCGCGGTGAACGAAGTCGCCGGCCTGCCGGCCACCTTGCCGGAGGACTCGGTCACCCGCCTGATGGTGGACCGCTCGGGCATGCTCTGGGTCGGCGGCCAGTTGCGCGGGGTCTCGATCACCGATCCGGACGGCGCCCGCTTCAAATACGTGCTCGACCTCGGCGACGGTACGCAGCCGTGGATCCATCGCAACAGCGTGCGCGTGCTGCACGAATCCGAGGACGGCCATCTCTGGGTGGGGCTGGATGCCTACGGCCTGCGGCGCTACGCGCCGCAGAGCGATCGGATCGAGGATTTCACCGCCGCCCTCCTCTCCGCCTTCGACCAGGCGCCGGACCCGTCCAATCTGCGCACCATGGGCATCGCCGCCGCCGGCGGCGGGCAACTCTGGCTCGCCACCAATCACGGCCTGCTGCGGCTGGATCCGGCCACCCGCCGGGCCGAGCGCTCGGCCACCGAACTGCCTTCGCAGAACCTGCGCCGCCTCCACGTCGACGGACGCGGGCGGCTGTGGATCGGCAGCTCGGATGCGGGCGTGATCCGGCTGGACCCGCGTGATGGCGTCGTGGCCCACTTCCCGCACCACGGCGACGACAGCGACTCGCTCAGCCACCCGCTGGTCGAGCCGATCCTGGAGGATCGTCGCGGCCGTATCTGGATCGGCACCAACCACGGCCTGAACCTGCTCGACCCGGAAACCGGGCGCGTCACCCGCTTCCTGCACGACCCGCAAGACCGCGACTCGTTGGCCGGCAACCGTGTGCGGGCCCTGCACGAGAGCGCCGACGGCAGCCTGTGGATCGGCACGCACGGCGGGCTCAACCGTCTGATCGAGGACGCGCACGGCGTCCGCTTCGAGCGGCACACCCGGATCGAACCCGACGACCCGCGCGTACTGACCGTGTTCGGCATCCTCGAATCGGGCGACGCGATGCTCTGGCTGAGCACCTCCGACGGCATCCTCCGCTTCGATCCGCGCAACGGAGGGTTCCGCCGCTACGCGCTGCGCGACGGGCTGCAGGACCTCGAATTCAACGGCGGCGCCCAGCTGCAGCTGACCGACGGCCGCCTGGCCTTCGGCGGCATCCGCGGCTTCAATCTGTTCGATCCGACGCGGATGCGCGACAGCGAGTTCTCGCCGCCGCTGGTCCTGCTCGGCGCCCGCATCGGTACCGACACGCTGGAGGCCGCCGACCTGCACGCCCGCCAGGGACTGTCGCTGCCGCAGGGCGCGCGCACGCTGCGGCTGCACTACGGCGCGCTCGACTTCGCCGCGCCGGGCCAGTTGCAGTACCGCTACCGGATGGACGGTTTCGACCGCGACTGGATCGCCGCCGGCACGACGCAGGAAGCCAGCTACACCAACCTCGGCGCGGGTCGCTACGTGTTCCGCGTGCAGGGCACCAACCGCGACGGTATCTGGAGCGGGCACGAGCTGGCCGTACCGGTCGAGGTGGTGCCGCCCTGGTGGGCGAGCCGCCCCGCACAGGTGCTCTACGGCCTGCTGGTCGTGTTGGCCGCCTACAGCGGCTGGCGCATCGCCCACCGGCGACGCCAGCAGGAGCGCGCACTGCTGGCCGAGATCAGCGAACGCGAGGAGCGGCTCAAGCTCGCGCTGTGGGGCTCGGGCGACGAATTCTGGGACTGGGACATCAGCGGCGACACGCTGTTCCGGCTCGGCAGCGAGCACGTCTCCGGCTCCACCTCGGACGATACGCCCGACCTGTGGCGCGACCAGCCGATCCACCCGGATGACATCCAGCGCGTCCAGAGCACACTCCAGGAACACATCCTCGGCCGCACCGAATTCTTCGAGTCCGAGCACCGCGTCCGTCGCGCCGACGGGCAGTGGATCTGGGTCCGCGCGCGCGGCAAGGTGGTGCGGCGAGACGCGCAGGGCAACCCACTGCGCATGGCCGGCACCGCCCGCGACATCACCGCCAGCCGCAGCGCCGAACGCGAGCGCCGCATCGCCATCGAGGTGCTGCGCAGCATGAGCGAGGCAGTGGCGGTGGTCGACCTCGATTTCCGTTTCGTTTCCGTCAACCCGGCCTTCTCGCGCATCACCGGCTACACCGAGGAGGAGGTCGTCGGCCAGAGCAGCCGCCTGCTCGACAGCACCCAGCACAGCGCCGACTTCTACCGCCGCATGCGCGAGACGATCGAACGCACCGGCCACTGGGCCGGCGAGATGTGGCAGCGCCGCAAGGACGGCGAGGAGTTCCTCGGCTGGATCGAGATCTCCGAGGTCTGCGACGAACAGGGCCTGCGCACCCACTTCGTCGCCGTGGTCAACGACATCACCGACAAGAAGCGCGCCGAGCAGGAACTGCGCTACCTCGCCAACTACGACACCCTGACCGGCCTGCCCAACCGCGCCCTGCTCTCCGAGCGGCTGGCCCGCGCCATCGTCCGCGCCCGCCGCCAGGACACGCGCGTGGCAGTGCTGTTCCTCGACCTGGACCGCTTCAAGGACATCAACGACTCGCTCGGCCACGCCGCCGGCGACCGCATCCTCAAGGCCGCTGCCGCCCGCCTCCTCGCCACGGTGGGGGCGTCGGACACCGTCGCCCGGCTCGGCGGCGACGAGTTCACCGTGGTGCTGGAGGATGTCGAACACCTCGACGCCGTCGAACGGACCGCCCGCGACATCCTCGCCGCCTTCGCCGAACCGCTGGAGATCGACGAGCGCCACGACGTCACCATCTCACCCTCGATCGGCATCAGCCTCTATCCCGACCACGGCCTGGTGCCGACCGACCTGCTCAAGTTCGCCGACACCGCGATGTACCAGGCCAAGGGCGTCGGCCGGAACACCTTCCAGCTCTACACCGAGGCGATGGATGCCGAGACCCGCCGCCGCGCCACCATGGCCGCGGCCTTGCGCAAGGCGCTCGACCGCGGTGAGCTGCGCCTGCTGTTCCAGCCGCGGCTGTCGCTGGTCGATGGCCGCATCACCGGCGTCGAGGCGTTGCTGCGCTGGCACAGCGCCGAGCTGGGCGAGATCTCTCCGGTCAGCTTCATCCCGCTGGCCGAGGAGACCGGCCTGATCCTGCCGATCGGCGAATGGGTGCTGCGCGAGGCCTGCATGACGCTCAAGCGCTGGCGTCACAATGGCCTCACCGACATCGCCATGGCGGTGAACGTCTCCGTGCTGCAGCTGCTGCGCGGCAACCTGCCGCAAGCACTGGCCAATGTGCTGGCCGAAACCGAGGTTCCCGCCGACAAGGTCGAGCTGGAAGTGACCGAGAGCATGGTCATGGCAAACGCCGAGCAGACCACCGCCGTGCTGCACGAATTGCGCCGGCTCGGCGTGAGCATCGCCATCGACGACTTCGGCACCGGCTATTCCTCGCTGGTCTACCTCAAGCGCCTGCCGATCGACACCCTCAAGATCGACAAGGAGTTCGTCGGCGACCTCACCCGCGACCCCGACGACGAAGCCATCACCGCCACCGTCATCACCATGGCGCATTCGCTCGGCCTGAACGTGATCGCCGAAGGCGTCGAGACCCAGCAGCAGATGGACTACCTGCGCGAGCAGGGCTGCGACGAGATCCAGGGCTATTGGCTGTCGCCGCCGCTCGACGCCTATCACTGCCTGGCCTTCATGCGCACCTGGCAGCCGGCCACCGGCAGCGCGACGGCCAGCCAGGCCCCGGCCGGCCTGCCGTATTGACCGCCCCCCCGGGCGGACCTATCGTTGCCCCGGCATGAGCGCCCCCGACACCCTCCGACAGCTGCAGGACCTTGCCGACCGGGTCGAGCGCCTGGCCGATGTCTGCCGCCGCCTGGCCGACGAGAACCGCAGCCTGCGGCACAGTCAGGAACAGCTCATCGCCGAGCGCGCACAGTTGCTGGCCAAGAACGAACAGGCCCGCTCCCGGGTCGAGGCCATGATCGCGCGACTTAAGTCGCTGGAGCACAACGCGTGAGCGAGCCGGTCAACGTCCGCATTCTCGACCGCGAGTATCTGGTCGGCTGCGCGCCGGAAGAGCGCGCCGACCTGCTGTCGGCCGCACAGCTGCTCGATGCGCGCATGCGCGAGATCCGCGGCAGCAACCGCATGGCCGGCATCGACCGCATCGCCGTGCTCGCCGCGCTCAACCTTGCCCACGAGCTGCTCCAGCTCAAGCACGGCACCAACGATCGCGACCGCGAGATCGAGCGCACGCTGGGCGAACTCAACCGCAAGCTCGACGGTCTGCTCGACAGCGTCTCGCGCTGAATCCGTTCACCCAGGCGGCCGACGGCGGCGCTATACTCTCCCCGCGCGTCCTCTGCCATGCCCGACAGCGTGCGCTAACATTCGCCTTGTCCCTTAACAACGACGCCGGGAATGTGGACGCAGCCACCGTGCGCAAGTCCGCCACGAGCGGAAAGCCTGACGTGACTGCCAGCGTTCCCACTTGATCCTCGGGATCAAGGTCGTTTCGCACGCATCGACATGGCGGAGGATGCCACTTTCCCCCACGCAACCGACCCGCGCCGCGCGCTCCGGCAGGCGATGCAGGCCCGGCGTCGCGCACTCGATGCACGCACACGCATCGCGTCCGCCGAAGCACTGGCCCACCAGCTCGGCGCGCTGCCCGCCCTCTCGGCCCCCGGCTACGTCGCCGGCTACTGGGCGGTCGACGGCGAGCTGTCCCTGCACGCGGCGGTGCCGCGTCTGGCCGATCACGTGGTGTACTGCCTGCCCTGCCTGGCCGACGATACGCGCCTGCAGTTCGCGCCTTGGCGTGCCGGCGACCCGCTGGTGCAGAACCGCTACGGCATCCCTGAACCCGACCTCGCACCCTCCAGCCGCCTGTCACCAAGCGAGCTGTCCGTCGTGCTGCTGCCGCTGGTGGCCTTCGACCGCCGCGGCAACCGCCTCGGCATGGGCGCCGGCTACTACGACCGCAGCTTCGCCTTTCGCCGCGAGCGCGCTGCGCCGCCCCTGCTGGTCGGCATCGGCTACGCCTTCCAGGAAGTCGACACGCTGTCCGTGCAACCTTGGGACGTTCCCCTGGACTTCGTCGTCACCGAGCGGGAGCTGATCGCCTGTCAGCGGTAGAATCGCACTCCCGCATCACGGCTCACGGGAGCGCGCATGAAATACTGGCTCATGAAGTCCGAGCCCGCGGAATTCTCGATCGACGACCTGGCCCGCGTCGGCCGCGAACCGTGGACAGGAGTGCGCAACTACCAGGCGCGCAACTTCATGCGCGACGGCATGCGCCCAGGCGATGGCGTGCTGTTCTATCACTCCAACTGCGCCGTGCCTGGGGTGGTCGGTTTGGCCGAGGTGGCCAGCGCGGCCTACCCGGACCCCACCCAGTTCGACCCGCGCAGCGACTACTACGACCCCAAGAGCGATCCGCACGACCCGCGCTGGCTGCTGGTCGACATCGCCTTCAAGCGCAAGCTCGCGCGCACGATCAGCCTGGCCGAACTTCGCGCCGACGCCGAACGCCTCGGCGATTTCCCGCTGATCCGGCGCGGCAACCGCCTCTCCGTGCTGCCAGTCACCGCCGCACAGTTCAGGCACATCCTCTCCCTCGAATAAGGAACCATGATGTCCCGCGACGAAGAAAAGCGCCGAGCCGCGCTCAAGGCCCTGGACTACATCGAGGAAGGCAGCGTCGTCGGCGTCGGCACCGGCTCCACCGTCGCCTTCTTCATCGACGCACTGGCCGAGATGAAGGACCGCATCGAGGGCGCCGTATCCAGCTCCGAACAGAGCACGCGCCAGCTCAAGGGCCATGGGATTCCGGTGCTCGACCTCAACAGCACCGGCACGCTGCCGGTCTATGTCGACGGCGCCGACGAGTGTGATCCGCACAACCGCCTGATCAAGGGAGGCGGTGGCGCATTGACCCGCGAAAAGATCATCGCCGCCGCCAGCCGCAAGTTCGTCTGCGTCATCGATGCCGCAAAGCAGGTCGATATCCTCGGGAAATTCCCGCTGCCGATCGAAGTGATTCCGATGGCGCGCAGCTATGTCGCGCGGGAAATCGTCGCCCGTGGCGGTCAACCGGTCTGGCGCGAGAACACCGTCACCGACAACGGCAACTGGATCCTCGACGTCCACAACCTGCGGATCGTCGATCCGCTCGGCCTGGAGCGGGAGCTCAACCAGATCCCCGGCGTGGTGACCGTCGGTCTGTTCGCCGCCCGTCCGGCCGACGTCGTCATCGTCGGCGGAAAAGTCCGCTAGCCCCCCTGCCGCGCCGGACACCGCCCATGCCGGCGCGGACCAGCCGGCCGCTCGCGTCACTCACATACCACCCTGCGGGCGGGCAGTCCGCGCTGCGCGCAAAGGCAAGGGGCCGACCCTTTCGGATCGGCCCCTTTGGGGTAAAGCCCCTGGCGATGACCTGTTGCGGGTCGCGCTGCGCGCCAAAAGCGAAACCCCCAGCGGGTGGCTGGGGGTTT
>NZ_JACHHX010000015.1 GCF_014202935.1 Rehaibacterium terrae
TCTCTTTGGTCACTTTCTCTTGGGCAAGCAAGAGAAAGTGACCCGGCCGCCGGCAGGCGGACGGAACATCCGGCGCGTAGCGCCGGCCAGATCGCTACAAACCCGCAGGCGGACGGAACCCCCGGCCCGAAGGGCCGGCCAGTTAGCGAGATATCCACAGACGCACGAAACACCCGGCGCGCAGCGCCGGCACGGTCGCGAGAAACCCAAAGGCACGGAATGCCCGGCCCGAAAGGTCGGCCAGATCGCGCAGGGCGGCGAGTCGCCTTCAGCCCGGCGGCCCCTCGACGTCGATGCCGTCGAAGGTCTCCACGCCGAACTCGGCGGCCAGTGCCTCCATCTGCTGATTGCGGTTGAACAGCGTTTCCGGGCGCAGCCGCTCGATGCGCTCCATGTGCAGGAAATAGCGCTTGTTGTCCTCGGTCGCGTACAGCTCGACGAAACGGTAGCCGTTGGCGGCGAGGTGGTCGGCCAGCGGCTTGAGGCGCTCGCGCGAGGTGTCGGTGAAGTAGTAGCCCCAGGTCAGCGGGCCGTCGACGTTCCAGTCGGTCTGCTCGCGCAGGTCGGCGAACAGGGCGCGGATGTCTTCGAGCGAATTCATGGCGCGTTCGCTCCGGGCGTCGTCTTCAGGGCAGTGGCAGGCGAGGCAGGCCGTGCTCGTCGCGTTCCTCGGGCACGGCCAGGTCCTGGATGCGTTCGCGCAGGCCGCGGCCCGGCAACTCGACGGCAGTCTCGGCGCGGCCGGCCCGGAGGGCGTTGGCGTAACACAGCCGGGCGCGCTGCTCGTCGCCCTGGGCGGCGAAACAGTGGCCGAGCTCTTCCCAGCCCTCGGCGCCGGCGCCCTGTGCGATGGCGCGGTGCAGGTAGTCTTCGGCCTTGCCCCACAGGCTTTCCTCGCGGCACAGCCGGCCCAGCGTCACCAGCAGCCCGGGGCTGGCCGGGTGCGTGCGAAGCCAGGCTTCGGCGCGGGTCAGCCGCGAGCCCTCGCGGCCGCGCGGGATCTGACCGTAGAGCAGGGCGAGGGTTTCCGACCAGTCCGAGCGCAGCGCCTGTTCGACCGCCTCGGCGGCGGCATCCTCCAGACCGAGCGCGACGGCACGCTGGGCATAGGCGGCGACCGCATCCGGGGTTTGTCGCAGGCTCGGCGGCAGGCCGTCCCAGCGGTCGGCGAGCACCCGGGCATCGTCGGCCTCGCGCAGGGCGGCCGCGGCGAGCCGGAGCTCCAGCGCAGCCAGTGCGTCCGGCGCCAGCGCGCGTGTGCGACGCAGGGCGCCGAGCAGGCCCCAGGCTTCGGCAGCGCGGCCGACGGCGAGCAGGGCCTCGCAGCGCACGACCAGGGCGCGCGGCGGCAGGGTGCCGGCGATGGCGTCGAGCTGCGCCAGTGCGTCGTCCGCGCGGCCCTGGCGCAGCAGGCGTTCGGCGCGGGCCAAGGCGACCACGGGCGGGACGGCGTCCCCGGTGGTGGCGGCCTGCAGCAGGCGCTCGCTCTCGGCCGGCTCGCCGTGTGCATCGCGGGCCTGTGCGGCGGCCAGCAGCGCGGGCAGGCGCAGCGTGCGGGCGGCCTCGGCGCCGCGTTCGAGCAGCCTGGCGGCGCGCTCCCAGCGGCCTTCGTGCAGGGCCAGCAGGCCGTCGGCCAGTTGCGTCCGGGCGCGGCGATCGCGCAGCCGGCGCCAGGCGCGGAACGGCATCAGCAGCAGCTGCGCGAGCAGCCACACGGCGGCCATCGCCAGCAGCAGCAGGCCGACCGCGATCGGCACGTTGGTGCTGTAGTCGACGCCGTGGAAGCGGACGAAGACCTGGCCAGGGTCGGCGGCGAGCAGTTGCCAGGCGAGCGCGCCGAGCACCGCCAGGGCCAGCCAGAGCAGCAGTTGCCGGAAGACGCTCATGCGCCGCTCTCCCGCCGTGTGCCGCGGTTGCCGCGCTGCTGGCGCAACTGCTCGAGGGTGCTGCCGAGCACTGGCAGGTCGAGCTCCAGGGCGCGGCCCCGCAGCGCCTGCAGGCGCTGCAGGCGATCGTCGCGCGCCGGGCTGGGCGGGTACAGCCGCGGCAGCCAGGCCAGGATCCGGGCCAGCGCGGCGTCGAAGCCGTTGCGGTCGCGCCGCTCCAGCGCGCCACGGGCCAGCGCGAGTTCGAGCCGCAGTGCGGTCAGGCCGAGATCGCGATCGCCCGGGGCGAGCAGATCGGCATCGCCGCTCGGGCGGACCTCGACCAGGCGCGAGATCAGCCGAGCGACGCCGGAAGGCTCGGTCTGCGGCGCGGGCGTGGCGAGCGGGAGGCTGTCGAGCGCGGCCTCGAGTGCGTCGAGCTCGCCGGCGGCGCGCAGGCGCGGATCCTCGGGCAGGGCGCGCAGCGCGGCCAGTTCCTGCGCCAGGGTCTGGCGCAGGCTGATGTAGGCGGGATCGTCGAGGCCGGCGAGCGCATTCTCGGCGAGCGCGTAGGCGCGCAGCGCGGCGGCGGCGTCGCCGGCCAGTTGCAGGCGTTGCAGGCCGATGGCGAGCAGCAGCTCGGCTTCGTCCAGGCGCAAGGCGTGGTCGCCGCGCGGCAGGGGATCGGCGAGGCGGGCGACCGACTCCTCCAGCAGCGCAGCACGCTCGCCGATGCCGAGCACCTCGTCGCGCAGCACGCGCTGGGTGGCGGCGTTGTCGGCCACGCGGCGGTCGAGCTGGCCCAGGCGCTGGCGCAGGCCGTCGAGCTCGCGCTCGATGGCGGCGAGGCGGTCGTCGAGCGGCGAGGGTTCCACCTGTTCGGCGCTGCCGGTCCACCACGCGGACAGGCGCGGTGCAAACTGCCAGGCGGCCAGCGCGGCGGCCGCCAGCGCCAGGGCGGCCAACAGCCAGGCACCGCCGGGGCGCGATCGGGGAGGAGTGGCGTCGGTGTCGGTCACGGCAAGGGGCAGGGTGTGATTTTTTTCGCCATGCTACCCAAACGCCGTCGTTGCGGCATGCGCGGCCAAGCGTTCGAGCAGCGCGCGCGGGCGTGCGCTGTCAGCGACCAGCACACGGCGCAGGCCGTGCCCACGCAGCATGGCGGCGAGCCGCTCGCTGCTGGCGACGAACACGGCCGTGGCGAGCGTCCGCTGCTGACGGGCATCCAGCTGCGACCAGAAGCCGGCGAAGGCTTCGCCGCTGCTGACCAGCACCGCCCGTGGCGGCGGCAGCGCCGCCAGCCGTGCCCGCGTGGCGGCGGTCAGGCGCACCGCTTCGCGGCGGTACACGCGCGCCACCCGCACGCGGGCGCCGCGGCGGGTGAGGGTGGCGGCGATCGTGCCGCGCCCGCCGGGTGCGGTGACCAGGCCGACATCAAGGCCCGCGACGCTGTCCAGGCCGGGCAGGGCGAGCAGGCCTTCCGAATCCATCCGCGTCGGCGCCATGACCCCGGCGACGCCGGCACGCCGCAGCGCTGCGGCCGTGCCGGCGCCGACCGCATACCAGCGTGCGCCGGCGCGCGGCCCCAGCCGGGCTTGCGCGGCGGCGAAGCGCACCGCCGCCGGGCTGGTGAAGATCACCCGCGGCGCGGCAAGCGCGGCGGCGAGCGCGCCGTCGTCGGGTACGGCGGCCAGCCGCAGCGGCGAGCAGGCGAACAGGCGCGCGCCGTGCGCGGCGGCCGCGCGCCGGGGCGCCGCGTGCTGGCCGACCGGCCGCAGCGAGATCACGTACCATCCCGTCAGCCGCGCGGATTTGCGTCTGGAATCCATCGCGCCAGCTTCGCATACCGTTTCCGGACTGCCCATGACTCACGCCGCGACCGACGCCCTGCTCGCCGAACTGGCCGCGCATTACGACGGCATGCCGCCGACCCGTGCGATGGGCGTGCGCGTGCTCGGTTACGACGGCCAGACGCTGCGCCTGTCGGCGCCGCTGGCGCGCAACGTCAACGACAAGGGCTGCGCCTTCGGCGGCAGTCTGGCCGGGCTGATGACGCTGGCCGCCTGGGGGCTGGCGACGCTCAAGCTCGGCGAGGCCGGGCAGCATGCCGAGGTCTATGTGGCCGACAGCCAGGTGCGTTACCTGGCGCCGCTGTATGACGAGCTGGTCGCCGAGGCGCGGCTGGCCGCGGGCGAGTCATGGGACGATTTCCTCGCCGCCTACGCCGCACGTGGCCGGGCGCGCGCCACACTCAGCGCCTGCGTGCGCCTGCCCGGCGGCGGCGAGGCCGCCAGTTTCACCGGCCGCTTCGCCGCGCTGGCGCCCAAGGCCCGGTGACGGCGGCGATCCGGATGGGCAAGAATGCGGCCATGACCATGACGATGCGACTGCAGCGCCTGCTCCCGATCGCCCTCGTGCTCCTGCTGGCCGCCTGTGCCAGCGAAGGCGTGCGCCAGCGCACCCTCGACTCCACCCTGTACCAGTACGCCGGCGCGGTGCGCTGGGGCGGACTGGACCAGATCTGGGGCTACGTCGACCCCAAGCTGCGCGAGGAAAAGCCATTGACCGCGCTGGAAATGGAGCGGCTCGGCCTGTTCCGGGTGACCGGCTACCAGGTGGTCAGCAGCAGCGAGACCGCCGAGGGCAACATCGTGCGCCTGGCGCAGATCGGCGTGGTCAACCGCCACACCCAGGCCGAGCGCGTGATCGGCCACCGCGAGGAATGGCGCTGGGATGCCGAGGCCAAGCGCTGGTGGCTGATCAGCGGCGTGCCGGAGATCGGCGGCGGGCGCTGAGCGCCGCATCATCGAAGCCGAGAGCAGCATGGGCCCCGGCTTGTGCCGGGATGACGAGGCACAGATGCTCTCTCCCGGCTCCCGGCTCCCGGCTCCCGGCTCCCGGCTCCCGGTTTCTTTGCGCCATCCGCCCGCCTGCGCGACAATCGCCGCCCCCACGCTGCCAAGCCCCCACGGAGCCGCCGTGCTCGAACGCCTGCCCGAATTCATCGGCAACCATCCGATCCTCAGTCTCGCCTTCGTCGGCCTCACCGTCGCCATCATCGCGATGGAGATCGCGCGCCTGACGCGCCCGTTCAAGGCGGTCACGCCGGCCCAGCTCACCCAGTTGATCAACCGCGAGAACGCGCTGGTGATCGATGTCAGCGCCATCGCCGACTTCGAGAAGGGCCACATCCTCGGAGCCAGGCACGTGGCGATGAGCCAGTTCGATCCGGAGAACAAGGTGCTGGCCAAGGTGAAGGACTTGCCGGTGGCGGTGGTCTGCCGCAACGGCCTGACCTCGAGCGACGCCGCCAAGCGCCTGGCCAAGGCCGGCTTCACCAAGGTCTACTGGCTCGATGGTGGCCTGGCCGCCTGGCAGCAGGCCGAGCTGCCGCTGGCCAAGGGCCGCGGCTGAGCGCCGATTCCGCGTCCCGGGCTTGATTTTGCCGCCCCGGGCCCGCATGGGATAATCACGAGCTTTCCCCTTACATCCACCCCCGGAGTCATTCCATGGCCGACGAGACCACCAACGGCGCCGCCGCCGCTGCCGACAACACCGCCGCGCAGGGCGCCCAGTTCACGATCCAGAAGATCTATCTCAAGGACGTCTCGTTCGAGGCCCCGAATGCACCGGCGATCTTCACCGAGCAGAACGTCCAGCCGCAGCTCAACCTCAACCTCAGCCAGTCGGTCACCGGCCTGGCCCAGGATGTGTTCGAGGTCGTGCTCAGCCTGACCCTGACCTGCACGGTGGGCGACAAGACCGCCTACCTCGTCGAGGTCAAGCAGGCCGGCATCTTCGGCCTGCAGGGCTTCGACGCCCCGACCCTGGACGGCATGCTGGGCACCTACTGCCCGAACGTGCTGTTCCCCTACGCCCGCCAGACGATCAGCGACCTGGTGCAGGGCGGCGGCTTCCCGCCGTTCTATCTGCAGCCGATCAACTTCGAGGCGCTGTACGCCGAGGGTCTGCGCCGGCGCGCCGAGCAGCTGCAGGCCGAGCAGCAGCCGCCGGCCGGCAACGCCTGAGCCGACCATCCGGGGCCGCGTGCGTGAGCCGGTGGGCATGAGTACCGCCGATCTGCGCGTCGCCGTGCTCGGCGCGGGTTCCTGGGGTACCGCGCTGGCGGCGCTGATCGCCCGCAACGGGCATCCGTGCGTGTTGTGGGGCCGCGATGCCGTGCAGGCCGCGGCCATCCGCGAACGGCACGAGAGCCCACGCTACCTGCCGGGCATCGCCCTGCCCGAGTCGCTCGAAGCCACCACCGAACTCGCCGAGGCCGTGCGTGACGCCGACCTGCTGCTGGTGGCGACGCCGAGCCATGCCTTCGCCGGCACCGTCCGCGCGATCGCGCCCCTGCGCAAGGCCGGAGTGGGGGTGGCCTGGGCCACCAAGGGCTTCGAGCCTGGCTCGGGCCGCTTCCTGCACGAGGTCGCCGCCGAGGCGCTCGGCGCCGGTGTCCCCCTGGCCGTGGTCACCGGCCCGTCGTTCGCCAGAGAGGTCGCACAGGGCCTGCCGACCGCGGTCACCGTGCACTCGGACGACGATGCCTTCGCGCAGGCCGTCGCCGGCGTGCTGCACGGCCCGACCTTCCGCGCCTACACCGGCAACGACCTGCTCGGCGCCGAGCTCGGCGGCGCGATGAAGAACGTGCTGGCGGTCGCCACCGGTGTCGCCGACGGCATGGGCCTGGGCCTCAACGCCCGCGCCGGCCTGATCACCCGCGGCCTGAACGAGATGCTGCGCCTGAACGCCGCCCTCGGTGGCCGCGCCGAGACGCTGATGGGCCTGGCCGGCCTGGGCGATCTCGTGCTCACCTGCACCGGCGACCTGTCGCGCAACCGCCGGCTCGGCCTGGCGCTCGGCCGCGGCCAGTCGATCAGGGAGGCGGTCGCCGCGATCGGCCAGGTGGTCGAGAGCACCCAGACCGCCGACGAGGTGATGCGGCTGGCCGACCGTCACGGCGTCGAACTGCCGATTTCCTCGCTGGTGCAGCGCGTCCTGCGGGAGGAGATCACGCCCACCGAGGGCCTGCATCTGCTGCTTTCGCGCGAGCAGAAGCCGGAGTATCCGCAGGACCTGCTCCGCCTCTGAGCGGTCCGGGCGTGGCGGATGCACAAACAAAAAGCCCGGCACGGCCGGGCTTTTTGCTGTCGCCGGTGTCGAGCATCAGAAGCTGATGCGCGGACCGATGAAGTATTCCTGGTCACCGTCGACGAACTTGACGTCCGCCACCAGACCGAAGTTCGGGGTGAACTTGTACTGGGCGCCGACGCGGCCGTAGAACTCGCTGTCGATGTCGTCGCCGTTCTCGTAGCCGGCGAAGATGTAGCCTTCGAAGTTCGGCGTCAGCATGCCGCGCACGCCGACCTCGGTGAACCAGCCGTCCAGGCTGCTGAAACCGCTCACCTTGGCGCGCTGGTAGGCGACGCGGGCGACCAGGTCGGCGTTCTGGCCGAGGCTGTGGTTGTAGCCGACGCCCAGGTTCCAGTAGTCGATGTCGATGTTGCTGCGCGACACGTCGTACTGGGTGTAGCCGCCGAAGGCGTGGAAGTTGGAACCCAGGGCCACGGAGCCCTTCAGGCCCCAGCCGTCGACCTTCGGGCTGCCGCTGACGCGGCTGTAGCCGCCCTCGATGTAGTTGTAGGACAGCTCGCTCGCCTGGGCGGCGAAGGGCAGGGCGGCGGTGAGCGCCAGGGCCAGCAGAGTACGCTTCATGGGTAACCTCGTTGGTTTTGTCGTAGGGACCGCCCGGGGGCAGTGCGGCGCAGTATTCCAACGCTTGTTTAACGGCGTGCTGAACACGCGCGCCGCGTTGCCCGGCGCGGTTGGGCGGTATTCAGCCTGGCGGCCGTGCGGCCCGGGCCGCGTTCAGCCGGCGCCGGCGAAATCGTGCTGCCGCCAGGCCTCGTAGACCACCACCGCCACGGCGTTGGAGAGGTTGAGGCTGCGGTTGCCCGGCCGCATCGGCAGGCGCAGGCGCTGCGCGGGCGGAACCGCGGTGAGTACGTCCTCGGGCAGGCCGCGGGTTTCCGGGCCGAACAGCAGGCTGTCGTTGGCCCGCCAGGCGACGCGGTCGTAGCGCTCGCAGCCGCGCGTGCTGAGCGCGAACAGGCGGCTGTCGCCGATCGCCGCCAGGCAGGCGGACAGATCGTCGTGCACGGCCAGTGTGGCGTACTCGTGGTAGTCGAGTCCGGCCCGGCGCAGGCGCTTGTCGTCCAGCGCGAAGCCCAGCGGCCGGACCAGGTGCAGACGGGCGCCACTGTTGGCGCACAGCCGGATGACGTTGCCCGTGTTGGGCGGAATCTCGGGCCGGAACAGGATGACGTTGAACATGCGCGCATTATCCGGTGCGCGCGGGTGGCGCGTCGCCTCAGGTGCGCGGACAGGCCGCCGCGCGCGCACGTGCCGGGAGCGGCAGGTCGGCCGGGGTGCTGATCAGCCAGCGGGCGGGAGCGCTGCGAGGGACGTCATCCGTGCAGGCCGGCGCCGGTTCGGCGGTGAGTTCGGCGCCGTCGAGCAGGCGCTGGACGGCGGACTCGATCGACGTCGGCGGACCGGGGCGGTGGCCGAGCACGCTGTGCGCGAGCAGCATCAGGCCGAGCAACGGCAGGGCGAACAGGCCGCGCAGCAATTGGGTCTTGAGCAACATGGCGAGAATCCGGGATCGGCTTGGTTCCATGGGATAGGATGCAGAACCCATGCCATTGGTTACATCGTTGATTCAAAAGAAGATCTCCCGCGCGCGGGGTGTCCGGAAGCGGACGCGCGTCCGGCTTCGGACAGCTACGGCTCAGCCACAGGTGCGCAGGGGCTCGCGCCGGGCCCGCTCGACTTCGGCCTGGGTCACGGCCGTCGGCGTGTCCGGGAAATCGATCCGCGCCATCCATTGCCGGCCTTGCCCGTCGCGCAGATTGCTCAGGCCCTCGTAGCGCCGCAGCCGGCGCCCGTCACGGGTGTAGGCGACGTCGATGTGCGGCGCGATCCAGCCGAGCATGCCGCCGAGCCTGAGCCGGAACAGCTCGGCCGGCCGTGCGTCGATGTCGACCCGGCCCTGGTGGCGAACCCGGAACGCGAGCGCCTGACCGCGCGCCGGAATGGCGAAGCGCAGCGTCACCGTTTCGCCAGCCAGCAGCCGGTCCCACTCGCGACGGATGAACTCGTCGAAGCCGGCATCGGCGACCAGTTCGGCCGCCGCGGCGAGCCGGGCGCGGCGCTCGCCGTCGCCGGCCGGGTCGTACGCGAACAGCTCGACGCCGTCGTCCTGCCAGCGCAGCCCTTCGCGGTAGCCGTCGCGCCCGTCCTCCAGCACGAAGGCCGGGGCGACCGGCGAGGGCGCGTAGTCGATCCGCTTGCGTGCGAACGGCAGCCCGTCCGGGCAACGGTAGATCACCCAGCGTTCGCGCAGGCTGTCACCATCGAAGCGCTGCAGGTGCTGCTCGACGTAGAGCAGGCGGCCGTCTTCAGGCGCGTGGGCCTTGCCGCTGTAGGTCTGCCAGCCGGCCCAGGCCGGCGTGGCCAGCAACAGCAGCGGCAGTGCCAGCCGCATCACCACGGGATGTCCTCGCCGTCGCGGTCGACGAAGCGCCCGCTGTCGGCCGGGCCGGCGCGATCCAGCAGCCTCAGCAGCGCGGCGGCGGCATCCTCCGGCGACGTCGGTGCGTTCTCGCCGCCCATGTCGGTGCGGATCCAGCCCGGGCTGACGGCGAGCACGATGATGCCTTGCGGTGCCAGCGCCTGGGCCAGCTCGCGGGTGGCCATGTTCAGCGCCGCTTTCGAAATGGCATAGCTCGGCGAGCGGAACTCGCGCACGCCGCTGAGCGAGGCCATGGCGCTGCCGAGATTGAGCACGGTGGCGCGATCGCCTTTCGCCAGCAGTGGCGCCAGCGCCTGGGTGAGCAGGAACGGCGCCATCGCGTTGACGCGGAAGCTGTGGTCGAGCGTATCCGCCTCCACCGCGCCGAAACGCTCGCCCGAGGGCAGCACGCCCGCGTTGTTGATCAGCAGCTCCAGGCCGTCGAAGACCAGCGCCGCCTCGCGGGCGAGCTCGGCGATGCTGGCCGGCTTGGCCAGATCGGCCTGCAGCACATGCAGATGGCCCGGGTGCGCGGCGGCCAGCTGGGTGAGCGCGTTGGCGCGGCCGGGGTGACGGCAGGCGGCGGCGACGCGATCGCCGCGGGCGAGCAACCGCCGCACGAAGGCCAGCCCGAGACCGCGGTTGGCGCCGGTGACCAGGACGCGTTTCATGACCTCACCTGCAGGTGTCGTGGGCCATCTTGGCGGGTGCCGCAGTGTACGGCCTGTCAACGAATGGCAGGTGGCCGATCCTGCCCGCGCTGCTAGGATGCCGGTTCGCGGTCGCGCCGACCGCCATCGACCAAACCAGGGAGACGGTATGACCCACGCCTTTCGATCCTTCCGCGCGCCCGTCCTGGGCCTGGCCCTCGCCGCCGTGCTGGCGCCGCGCCTGGCCGCCGCCGACGGCATCGACATCCCTTACGAGGAATTCACCCTGCCCAACGGCCTGCGGGTGATCGTGCACGAGGACCGCAAGGCGCCGATCGTCGCGGTCAATGTCTGGTACCACGTCGGCTCCAAGGACGAGAAGCCCGGCAAGACCGGTTTCGCCCACCTGTTCGAGCACCTGATGTTCCAGGGCTCGGAGAACTACCGGGGCGAGTATTTCGCGCCGTTCGAGCGGGTCGGCGCCACCGGCATGAACGGCACCACCAACACCGACCGCACCAACTACTTCCAGAACGTGCCGACCACGGCGCTGGACATGGCGCTGTGGATGGAATCCGACCGCATGGGGCACTTCCTCGGCGCGGTCACCCAGGAGCTGCTCGACGAGCAGCGTGGCGTGGTGCAGAACGAGAAGCGCCAGGGCGAGAACCAGCCCTACGGCCGGGTCTGGGAGGCGTTGAGCGCGGCCAGCTATCCCGCCGGCCATCCGTACAGCTGGACCACCATCGGTTCGATGGAAGACCTGGAAGCGGCCTCGCTCGACGACGTGAAGGAATGGTTCAAGACCTGGTACGGCCCCAACAATGCCGTGCTGGTGCTGGCCGGCGACATCGACGTGGCGACGGCGAAGGACAAGGTCACCCGCTATTTCGGCGACATCCCGGCCGGCCCGCCGCTGACCCGCAAGAACGCCTGGGTGGCGGCGCGCCAGGAGTCCACCCGCGAGACCATGTACGACCGCGTGCCGCAGGCGCGCATCTACCGGGTGTGGAACGTGGCCGAGTACGGTCAGCCCGACATGGACCGTCTGCAACTGTTCGCGCGCGTGCTCGGCGGCAGCGCCTCCTCGCGGCTCGACCGGCGCCTGGTGCACGAGCTGCAGTGGGTCGACAACATCACCGCGCAGGCCTGGCCGCAGGAGTTGTCGGGCAACTTCATCATCGTGGCCACCGTCAAGCAGGGCGTCGATCCGGCCAAGGTCGAGGCGGTCATCGAGGAGGAGCTGGGCCGGCTCATCGCCCAAGGGCCGACCGCGCAGGAGCTCGAGCGCGCGCGCACCGTGTTCAAGGCCGCCTTCGTGCGCGGCATCGAGCGGGTCGGCGGCTTCGGCGGCAAGTCCGACGTGCTGGCCGAGTGCGCCGTGTTCACCGGCAACCCCGGCTGCTTCCGCGACAGACTGGCGCGGCTCGAGCGCGCCACCCCGGCGGAGGTGCGCGAGGCCGCCGCGCGCTGGCTCGCCCGCGGCGACCACACCCTGACCGTGCTGCCGTTCCCGAGCTACTCGACCGTCGCCAGCGACGTCGACCGGTCCAAGGGCGTGCCGCCGGTCGACGAGTTCCCCGACGTGACCTTCCCGGCGCTGCAGCGCGCCACCCTGGCCAACGGCATGCAGCTGATTCTGGCCGAGCGCCGCGAGATTCCTGTGGTGCAGATCAGCATGGAGTTCGCCGGCGGCTATGCCGCCGATGCCGGCCGCAAGCTCGGCACGTCGAGCTTCACCATGGCCATGCTCGACGAAGGCGCCGGCCGCTACTCGGCGCTGGAGCTGGCCGCCGCCACCGAGTCGCTGGGTGCCAACATCGGCAGTGGCGCCAGCCTCGACGCGGCCAGCGTCAGCCTGTCCGCGCTCAAGGAGAAACTCGAGCCCTCGCTGGCGCTGTTCGCCGACGTGGTGCGCCGCCCGCGCTTCGACCCCGCCGAGATCGAGCGCGTGCGCAAGCAGTGGCTGGCCGGCATCGCCCAGGAAAAAGCGCGACCGAACACAATCGGCTTCCGCCTGCTGCCGCCGCTGCTGTACGGCGAGGGGCACCCTTACGCGATCCCGTTCACCGGCAGCGGCAGCGAGGCCTCGGTCACGGCCCTGACCCGTGAGGAGCTGGTCGCCTGGCATCGCGACTGGCTGCGTCCGGACAACGCCACCGTGATCGTGGTCGGCGACACCACGCTCGACGAGATCGTGCCGCTGCTGAACAAGCACTTCGGCGACTGGAAGGCGCCGGCCACGCCGCTGCCGGTGCGGGAGATCCCGCGCGCCGAGCGGCCGACGCAGTCGCGCGTGTTCCTGGTCCACCAGCCCGGCGCGATCCAGGCCAACATCCTGGTCGGCCAGCTGGTCAATTCGACCATGGACGAGCAGGCGCTCGACTTCGACATCGCCAACGGCGTGTTCGGCGGCACCTTCACCTCGCGCATCAACATGAACCTGCGCGAGGAGAAGAGCTGGTCCTACGGTGCCTTCAGCTCGGCCTCGGGTGCCAAGGGTCAGCGCCCCTGGATCGTCTCGGCGCCCGTGCAGATCGACCGCACCATCGATGCCATCGGCGAGATCCAGCGCGAGATCGCCGAATTCGCCCGCGGCATCCGTCCGGCCAGCGAGGACGAGGTCGACAAGATCAAGGCCCGCAACATCCGTGCCATGCCGGGCGCCTACGAAACCGCCAGCGCCGTGCTCGGCACCATCAGCGGCATCGTCCGCTACGGTCGCCCGGACGACTATGTGCGCCAACTGCAGGAACGCACCGAGGCGATGACCGTCGAGGCCGTGCGGGCCGCCGCCGGCCTGCTCGACCCGGATGCCCTGACCTGGGTCATCGTCGGCGACCTCGGCAAGATCGAGCAGCCGATTCGCGAGCTCGGCCTGGGCGAGGTCCGGGTGATGGACGCCGACGGCAACCTGCTGCGCTGAATGGCGGGAAGCTGAACAGCCGTGGGCCGCGCTGCCCGCATGGCCTGTTCAGTGACGATGGGCGGGGCGACAATCCCGCCCATCGTCGTTCATGCCCCGAGGATCGCCACGATGCGCCAGTTCCTGATTGCCGCCGCCCTCACCGTCCCCGCCCTGCTCGCCGGCTGCGTCTGGGTGAAGATGGCCCCGGGCGCGCAGACCGTGCGGGTCGTTCCGGCCGGGCAGGAACTGACCGCCTGCCAGCGGCGCGGCGAGATCGCCGTCTCGGTCAAGGACAGCGTCGCCTTCTACCAACGCAACCACCTCAAGGTGCGCGACGAGCTGGAGACCCTGGCCCGCAACGAGGCGGTCGGCCTGGGTGCCGACACCATCCAGCCCCGGACCGAGCCGCGCGAGGGCGAGCAGCGCTTTGTCGCCTACAGCTGCGGGACTGCCGCCCCGGTCGCGCGCGGCGCACGCGACGGCACGCCCCGCGCCGGCGAGGCGGAGACCTTTCCGATCGACGAGCGCTGAACGGGTTCCGTCTCGCGCTCCGTGAGACGCACGGGTGCGGCAGGGGGTGGAAGCGGGTAACATCCGACGGCTTACACTTCCAAACCCGACCGTACGCCCATGCTGTTCCAGCACGTTTCGATCGCCGGCCTGGCGCACATCGACGCCCCGCGCACGCTGACCTCCGCGGAGATCAACGCGCGCCTGAAGCCGACCCTCGACCGCCTGAAGATCCGCGTCGACGTCCTGCAGGATATCGCCGGCATCTACGCACGCCGCCTCTGGGACGACGACATGCAGGCCTCCGATGCCGCCACCCTGGCCGCCGAGAAGGCCCTGGCCGACGCCGGCGTGCCGCGCGAGAAGATCGGCCTGCTGGTCAACACGTCGGTCAGCCGCGACTACCTGGAGCCGTCCACCGCCAGCATCGTCTCCGGCAACCTCGGCCTGTCCGAGCATTGCCAGAACTTCGACCTGGCCAATGCCTGCCTGGCCTTCCTGAACGGCATGGACGTCGCCAGCCGCATGATCGAGCGCGGCGAGATCGACTACGCCCTGGTGGTCGACGGCGAGACCGCCAACCTCGCCTACGAGAAGACCCTGGAGCGCATGAGCGCCCCGGACATCACCGAGGAAGCGTTCCGCAACGAACTGGCCACGCTCACCCTGGGCTGCGGCGCCGCCGCCATGGTGCTGGCGCGCAGCGAGCTGGTGCCGGAGGCGCCGCGCTACAAGGGCGGCGTCACCCGCGCCGCGACCAAGTGGAACGGCCTGTGCCGCGGCAACCTCGACCGCATGGTCACCGACACCAAGATGCTGCTGATCGAAGGCGTCAAGCTGGCCCAGCTGACCTTCGCCGCCGCCAAGGCGGCGATGGGTTGGGTGGTGGATGAGCTGGACGAGTTCGTCATCCACCAGGTCAGCCGCGTCCATACCGAGGCCTTCATCAAGGCCTTCGGCATCGACCCGCGCAAGGTCCACACCATCTTCCCCGAGCACGGCAACATCGGCCCGGCCTCGGTGCCGATCGTGCTGAGCAAGCTGCGCGAGCTCGGCCGCCTCAAGAAGGGCAAGCGCGTCGCCCTGCTCGGCATCGGCTCGGGCCTGAACTGCTCGATGGCCGAAGTGGTCTGGTAAGCCGCGGGGTGCGCCCCGCATTCCCGTGGCATGGGCCGGTATTCCCGGCCCATGCCGTTTCCGGCGCCCGCATGCCGGCATGGTTGATTCCGCGATGAGCTATCCCGACTACCCCTTCACCGGCCACCGCTTCGAAGTGCGCCCCGGCATCGGCATGCACTACCTCGACGAGGGGCAGGGCGACCCGGTGCTGATGCTGCACGGCAACCCGTCGTGGAGTTACTACTGGCGAAAACTGGTGCTCGGCCTGCGCGAGCGCTACCGCTGCGTCGTGCCCGACCATGTCGGCATGGGCCTGTCGGACAAGCCGGACGACAGGCGGTACCGCTACACCCTGCAAAGCCGCATCGATGACCTCGCGACGCTGATCGACCGCCTCGACCTCGGCGGGCGCATCACCCTGGCCGTGCACGACTGGGGCGGCATGATCGGTTTCGGTTGGGCGCTGCAGAATCCCGCGCGGGTGAAGCGGCTGGTGATCCTCAACACCGCCGCGTTCCCGCTGCCGGGCGACAAGCCGATGCCCTGGCAACTCAAGATCGGCCGCGACTACAACCTTGGCGCGCTGGCGATCCGCGGCTTCAACGCCTTTGCCGCCGGCGCGGCGCGCTTCGGGGTCGCGCGGCCGATGCCGGCCGACGTGCGTCGCGCCTACACCGCGCCCTACGACTCCTGGCGCAACCGCATCGCCACCTTGCGCTTCGTGCAGGACATCCCGCTGTCGCCGCGCGACCGCGCCTGGAAGCTGGTGGAGGAGGCCGGCAGGCGCCTGCCCGAATTCGCCGACCGCCCCGCCTTCATCGGCTGGGGGCTGAAGGATTTCGTCTTCGACAAGCACTTCCTCGATGGTTTCACCCGCGCGTTGCCGCGGGCCGAGGTGCATGCCTTCGAGGATGCCGGCCACTATGTGCTGGAGGACAAGGCCGAGACGCTGGTGCCGGCGATCCGCGAATTCCTCGACCGGCATCCGGTCGGCGCAGAGCCTGGATGAGAAACGAGGAGTGAGAAACGAGGGGACGGTCGACCGTTGCCGCACGAGGGCGTGCCGCTGCTTTCCCTTGTTGCTCACGCCTGTTCACTCGTTTCTGATCGCTCCTGCCGGCCCCCTACAATCGCCCGATGACCGAACCCTGCAACATCGCCGCGATCCTGCCGCGCCTTGCCGCCGAGGCGCCCGAGCGCATCGCCATGCGCTGCCCCGGCACGCGCGGCGGCGACGGGCTGGCGCGCTACGACCTCACGCTGACCTACGGCGAGCTCGATGCGCGCTCGGACGCCATCGCCGCCGGCCTGGCGAAGCACGGCATCGGTCGCGGCAGCCGCACGGTGGTGATGGTGCGGCCGGGTCCCGAGTTCTTCCTGCTGATGTTCGCGCTGTTCAAGGCCGGCGCGGTGCCGGTGCTGGTCGATCCGGGCATCGACAAGCGCGCGCTCAAGCAATGCCTGGACGAGGCGCGGCCGGAAGCCTTCGTCGGCATTCCGCTGGCGCAGTTGGCGCGGTTGCTGCTCGGCTGGGGGCGCGGCCATGTGCGCCGCGTCGTCACCGTCGGTGCGCGCTGGGGCTGGGGCGGGGCGACGCTGGCGCAGGTCGAGCATGACGGCGCGGGCGCCGGCCCGCAGCTCGCCGCCACCGCGCCGGACGAGATCGCCGCGATCCTGTTCACCTCCGGCTCCACCGGCGTGCCCAAGGGCGTGGTGTACCGGCATCGTCATTTCGTCGCCCAGATCGACATGCTGCGCGAGGCCTTCGGCATGCGGCCCGGCGGGGTGGACCTGCCCACGTTTCCGCCGTTCGCGCTGTTCGACCCGGCGCTGGGCCTGACCAGCATCATCCCCGACATGGATCCGACCCGGCCGGCGAAGGCCGACCCGCGCAAGCTGGTCGATGCCATCGCCCGCTTCGGCGTGACGCAGTTGTTCGGCTCGCCGGCGCTGATCGACGTGCTGGCGCGGCACGGCGCAAAGCTGCCGACGGTGAGGCGGGTGACCTCGGCCGGCGCGCCGGTGCCGCCGGCGGCGGTGGCGCGGATGCGCGCGCTGCTGCCGGACGACGCGCAGCTGTGGACGCCCTACGGTGCCACCGAATGCCTGCCGGTGGCGGTGATCGAGGGGCGCGAACTGCAGGGCACGCGCGAGGCCACCGAGCGCGGTGCCGGCACCTGCGTCGGCCGGCCGGTGCCGCCGAACGTGGTCCGCATCATCCGCATCGCCGACGCGGCGATCGCCGACTGGAGTGACGACCTGGTCGTGCCGGATGGCGAGGTCGGCGAGATCACCGTCGCCGGCCCGACCGCGACCGACGAATACTTCCGCCGCCCCGAGGCCACCGCGCTGGCCAAGATCCGCGAGCGCCTGCCCGGGGGCGGCGAGCGCATCGTCCACCGCATGGGCGACCTCGGCTGGTTCGATGCGCAGGGCCGGCTGTGGTTCTGCGGGCGCAAGTCGCATCGCGTCGAGACTGCGCAGGGCGCGCTGTACACCGAGCAGGTCGAGCCGGTGTTCAACACCCATCCGCAGGTGCGCCGCACGGCGCTGGTCGGCGTCGGCCGGCGCGGCGCGCAGCGTGCCGTGCTCTGCGTCGAGCTGCACCGCAAGGCCACGCGCCGCGAGCGCGACCGCATCGAGGGCGAGCTGCTGCGACTCGGCGGCAGCTATCCGCACACCGCGCGAGTCGAGCGCATCCTGTTCCACCGCGGATTTCCCGTGGACATCCGTCACAACGCCAAGATCGGCCGCGAGAAGCTGGCCGCATGGGCGGCGAAGAAACTCGGAGCGAAGGCATGAAGATTCTGGTGACCGGCGGCGGGGGCTTTCTCGGGCAGGCGATCTGCCGCCTGCTGGTGGCGCGCGGCTACGATGTGGCGAGCTTCAATCGCGGCCATTATCCGGCGCTGGACGCGCTCGGCGTCGAACAGATCCGCGGCGATCTCGCCGACGCCGACGCGGTACGGCGCGCCTGCGAAGGCCGCGACGCGGTGTTCCACAACGCCGCCAAGGCCGGCGCCTGGGGGCCCTACGAGGACTACCACCGCGCCAACGTGATCGGCACGCAGAACGTGCTCGCCGCCTGCCGCGCGCATGGCATCGCCAAGCTCGTCTACACCTCGACGCCGAGTGTGACCCACCGCGCCACGCATCCGGTCGAGGGCGGCAACGAGGCCGATACGCCCTACGGCACCGGCTTCAAGGCCGCCTATCCGGAGACCAAGGCCATCGCCGAGAAGGCCGTGCTCGCCGCCAACGACGCCACGCTCGCCACCGTGGCGCTGCGCCCGCGGCTGATCTGGGGTCCCGGCGACAACCAGTTGCTGCCGCGGCTGGTGGCGCGCGCCAGGGCCGGCCGGCTGCGCTTCGTCGATGGCGGCCACAACCTGATCGACACCACCTACATCGACAACGCCGCGCAGGCGCATGTCGATGCCTTCGACCACCTGTGGCCGGGCAGCGCCTGCGCCGGCAAGCCGTATTTCATCTCCAACGGCGAGCCGCGCCCCTTGCGCGAGATCGTCAACGCCCTGCTGTGCGCGGCCGGCGCGCCGCAGGTGCACGGCTCGATCCCGTTCCGCGTCGCCTACGCCGCCGGCGCCACGCTGGAAACGCTCTGGCGCACCCTGCGCCTGAAGGGCGAGCCGCCGATGACGCGCTTCCTCGCCGAGCAGCTCGCCACGCCGCACTGGTACGACATCTCGGCGGCCAGGCGCGACTTCGGCTACACGCCGCGCGTCAGCATCGACGAGGGGCTGCAACGGCTGGCGGCATGGTGGCGAAGCCGGGAAGTGTAGGTCCCGAGTCCCGGCTTCAACCGCACCCGGCTCCTCTAGAATGCACGGATGACCGCTCGACCCGCCTCGCCGCTGGATGCCCTCAAGCCGCTCGCCGGCCGCGCGCTGGAAGCCGCGCTCAACCGCGTGCTCGCGCTCGATCCCGACACCCACGCCGCGCTGGCGGCGCTGGAGGGGCGGCGCATCGCCCTGGCTGTCGAGGCGCCTCCGCTGGCGCTGGAGATCACCGTCCACGCCGGCCGCCTGGCGGTCGGCCCGGTACGTGGCGAACACGAGCCGGACCTGTCGGTGCGTGGCACGCTCGGCGGCCTGATCGCGCAACTGCCGTTCCTGCGCGCGCAGGGCGGGCCGCCGGTCGGCAAGGTGCGCATCGCCGGCGATGCCGAACTGGCGCGGCGGCTGCAGAAACTGGCGAAGGACTTCGCGCCGGACTGGGACAAGCCCTTCGCCGACCTGTTCGGCGAGGTCGTCGGCATGCAGCTCGCCCGCGCCGTGCGCGGCGCGCTGGCGGCTGGACTGTCCGGCGCCAGGGCGCTGGCGCGCGACACCGCCGACTACCTCAGCGAGGAGTCGCGGCTGGTGGCCTCGAAGGTGGAGCTCGAACAGTTCCACGACGAGGTCGACGCGGTGCGTGAGCGGGCCGAGCGGCTTGCGGTCCGCATCCAGCGTCTGCAGGCGCGTCTGCCGGAGTCGGGAGCATGAATGCGCTGCTGCGCGCCACGCGCATCCTGCGGGTGTTGCTGCGCTACCGCCTCGACGCCCTGCTCGAAGGCACCGGCGTCGAGCGCCACGCGCGGCTGCTGCGGCCGTTCGTGCCACGCGCCAGCGGCGAGGTCGCCGCGCTCTCGCGCGGCGCGCGCCTGCGCCTGGCACTGCAGGACCTGGGGCCGATCTTCGTCAAGTTCGGCCAGATCCTCTCCACCCGACGCGATCTCATCCCGCAGGACATCGCCGACGAGCTGTCGCTGCTGCAGGACCGGGTCGCGCCGTTCGACGGCGCGCAGGCGCGCGCCATCGTCGAGGCCGAGCTGGGGCGGCCGGTCGACGCGCTGTATGCCGAATTCGACCTGACCCCGCTGGCTTCGGCCTCGATCGCGCAGGTGCATCCGGCGCGGCTGCGCCATGCCGATGGCAGCCACGGTCGCGAGGTGGTGGTCAAGGTGCTGCGCCCCGGCGTCGATGCCCAGATCGCCGCCGATCTGGGCCTGCTGCGGACGCTGGCCGAGCTGGTCGACCGCCACCATCCGCGTGCCGACAAGATCCGTCCGCTCGACGTGGTGGCCGAGATCGAGTCCACGCTGCGCAACGAGCTCGACCTGCAGCGCGAGGGCGCCAACGCCAGCCTGCTGCGCCGCCACTGGCTCGACTCCGACGACCTGTACGTGCCGGAAGTGTTCTGGGACCACACCGCGCAGCGGGTGCTGACGCTGGAGCGCGTGCACGGCATCCCGTCCGACGACATCGCCGCGCTCGACGCCGCCGGCATCGACCGCCGTGAACTGGCGCGCAAGGGCGTGCGGGTGTTCTACACCCAGGTGTTCCGCGACAACTTCTTCCATGCCGACGCCCACGCCGGCAACATCTGGGTCGACATGGATCCCGCGCGCCGCGCCAACCCGCGCTTCATCGCGCTGGACTTCGGGATCATGGGCCAGCTCGCGCCGCGCGACCAGTACTACCTGGCCGAGAACTTCATGGCGATGTTCACCCAGGACTACCGGCGCATCGCCGAGCTGCACATCGAGGCCGGCTGGATGCCGGCGCACATCCGCATCGACGAGCTGGAAGCCGCCGTGCGCGGCGTGTGCGAGCCCTACTTCACCCGGCCGCTGAGCGAGATCTCGCTGGCCGAGGTGCTGGCCAAGCTGTTCCGCACCGCCCAGCAGTACGAGCTGACCATCCAGCCGCAGCTGATCCTGCTGCAGAAGACCCTGCTCAACATCGAGGGCGTCGGCCGCCTGCTCGATCCGAAGCTGGACATCTGGGCGGTGGCCAGGCCGGTGCTGGAGGGGATCCTGCGCAGGCGCTACAGCCCGCGCCAACTGCTGCGCGAGTTCCGCAAGCGCGTGCCCGAGCTGGTCACCCACGCCCCGGAGATGCCGCGCCTGCTGCACGACTGGCTGCAGCAGCAGGTCAGCGGCGGCCACACCCTGCAGATGCACTCCGAAGAGCTCAAGACCATCGCGCAAGTCGCGCTGGTGGCGCAGCGGCACGTGGTCTACGCCATCCTTGGCGCCGGCCTGCTGGTGGCCGGGGCGGTGATGTACGGCCTGGACGTGCCGGGCCCGCACTGGTGGGGGGTGCCGGTGCCGGCCTGGGTCGCCGCACTGGGCGCCGCCCTGAGCTTCTTCGCCGCCTGGCCGCGGCGGCGGTGATACGGAAGCCGGAGATCGGGAATCGGAAACGGGCCGCGCGGCTGCGCCGCACCCGATCGGATGCGGCGGCCGCGCTTGCGGCATGCGCGACGTAACGAGATGCTCCTCCCGATTCCCGATTCCCGATTCCCGATTCCCGATTCCCGATTCCCGATTCCCGATTCCCGATTCCCGATTCCCGATTCCCAGGCCATGCCCCTCGCCATCCTCTACCGCGACGACCGCTTCGCCGTGGTGAACAAGCCGGCCGGCCTGATGGTGCACGACAGCAAGCTGGCACGGGGCGAGACCGAGTTCGCCGCCGACGCGCTGCGCGCGCAGTTCGGCGGCCCGATCCATCTCGTCCACCGGCTCGACCGCGCCACCAGCGGCTGCCTGCTGGTCGCCTTCGACCGCGACGCCGCCTCGGCGCTGGGCAAGGCGGTGATGTCGCGTGAAATGGGGAAGGACTACCTCGCCGTCTGCCGCGGCTGGCCCGAGCCCCCGCACGGGCTGATCGACCACCCGCTCGACGGCGGCCCCGGCAAGCCTGACAAGAGGCCTGCCGTCACTGCCTATCGCACGCTCGCCACCGGCGAGCTGCCGCTGCCTTGCGCCGGCTTTCCGACCGCGCGTTTCTCCCTGCTGCTGTGCTCGCCGCAGACCGGCCGCTTCCGCCAGATCCGCCGCCACCTCAAGCACCTGCGCCACCCCCTGGTCGGCGACACCAGCCACGGTGACGGCCAGCGCAACCGCATGTTCCGCAGTGAGCTGGGCGTGCACCGCATGCTGCTGCATGCCTGGCGGCTGCGCTTCACGCACCCGTTCACCGGCGAGGGCATCGTCGCCCACGCGCCGCTCGACGCCGACTTCCACCGCGTGTTAGAGCGCTTCGGGTGGACCCAGGCCGTGCAGCGCTTGGCGCACTGAGCGGAGGGTGTGCTCAGCCGTCACGGCAGGGTACCGCCGGCGCGGCGCCCATGCTTGACGGCTTCGGCTGCGCTTGTAGTAGCTTCAAGCCCTGGCATGGAGGCATCCACGCGCTCCCATGCGTTTGCCTGCACGGAAGGAGGTGACGATGGAAAACGCGCGATTGCGGTCGCGGGAAAAGGCCGTGGCCAAGGTGACTGCGCTGGTCTGGATGGCGCTGGCGGCCTGCTTTGCGAGGTGTCCGAGGCGCAGTCCGTGATGGAGCCGATCGAAGTGGTCGGCACGGCGCCCGCCACCGGAGGGCTCCTGATCCTCTGCTACAGCCCCGCTTGCATGGGGATCGTGACCGCGGAGCAGGCCATGGCCCGCGTCGATGCGGTCCTGGAAGACGAGATCGAAATCGACAAGGACCGGTTCTGCAAGAACTTGCGAAGGGCTCGTCCCCGGGGATGCAGCTACCACTCGCCGCCGTCGGTGCCGCGCCTGGACCCCGGCTGGGTGGGCAACGGCTGCGGCGATGGCTCCTGGCGCACCAGGGCGGCGGAATTTCTGCTCGGTTTAATCGTCGATGGATACACCGGCGACCTCAACAACCCGCTGCCCGGGGTGTCCTTTTTCGGGGTCTGTCAGGCGCATGACTACTGTTACGGTATTGGCGCTGACAGAGGTCGGTGCGATAGGGAGTTCGTCGAAAGCCTCGGTGATACCTGCCAGCGCTCCGCTGGCAGCTATTTGAGCAGTTGCCTTTTGCTGGCGGGTGCGTACGGCAGTGCTGTCGAGAGGTACGGACGGAGCGCCTGCGACGCCGCCCAGAGCCAGCGTGCCTGTGCGCTCTGGGCGCTGGAGATGAGGGTCAATCAATGTCCAGCCAACTGATGCTTCGATCGCTCCTGGCCGCCGTGCTCGTCCTGTCCTGCATCGGCTGCAGCGAGTCGGACCGGCGTGCGCACGAGCGCGCAGGCCCGGCCTCCGACCACCCGCCCGGGCCCGTCGCTGTGGCTGTGCCTCCCGAGCCTTCGCCTGAGCCGGACGCAGGCACACCGCCTGCGCTGGAGCCCGCGGCCCCGGCGGTGCTGCCGGCCAATGCCGAGGAAATGCTGTCCCGGCTCTCGGCGGGCGACCGCGAGCGGGTGCTGGACTTCTATCGCGGCTACGGCGGTGCGGTGCTGGATTTCCACAATGCGGACATGTACGCGTGGATGGCGCGGAACGATTACCCGCTGCCGGAGGACATCCTCACGGCGACCTACCTCAGCGACCAGGAGCTTGAGGCGCGCTACCGGCGCGGGGACATCAAGGCCGGGTATTTTCTGCTGGACCGGATGGCCCGCGCGATCGAGCAGGGCGAGGAGGACACGTTCCAAGGCTATCTGCTGGCCGAGGAGCTGACCACGTACGGGGGGCCTTTCTCCGGCTATGCCTATTACCGCTACCAGATGGCGCGGGGGCAGGTGATAGATGCTTGGGCGGGGCTCGCCTGGGCACACTATCTGGGCGACAAGAGGGCGTCGCGGGAATGGTCACGCCAATACGACAGGCATCAGGGGCCGGAAACGGAGCGCGATGCCATCAGCGTGATGCTGCGGTTCCAGTACCTGCTGGTGCGCGCCACCGGGCTTAATCCTGCCCAGCTCCAGCGCAAGGATTCATTGATTATCGAGTGGCGCTGATCGCTCCATCTGTCGGGCAGGGATGGCCGGGCGACGGGCGAGGTGTGCAGGCGCTGGCTGTCCACGCGGCTCTTGGGGAACCTCTGAACAAATTCGGAGGTTCCGCGCGCCAAGGATGGCGCGCCCGCGGATCAAGCACGCAAGCGCTCGATCCGGCGGAGCTGAGTCCGGACATGCGCCGGACTCGGCGAGTCCGGGCAGGTCCAGGATGGATTTGCTCAACCATCCCGCTTCGCGCCCGCAACCACTCTCGAGTCTGATCCCTCGCGATGCGATGGAGGGTGGACGATGGCCGGTGCGAATGGCAGAAGCATCGGCCTGCCCGGCCTCACCGCGACGATGGCTGGGGTCCGGCGCTTTTTCCCGTCCCGGCACCGCCTGCAGGGAGCGGGATCGGTCGGCCCGGATCGGTTCGCCGGCGGTCTGCAACTGGCCGCGGTTTCGGTCTGATCGTCATGTGGAGGAACTACCCGGCCATGACCAAGCCTTGCGAGCGTGCCGCTATGTGGCCTGGCGGGGAGAACCAGTGGTCGCCCAGCCACCCGGCCGGCCGCAGGATCCCCGCGCGGCGGTCGATCGATACAATAGGGCGCTCCACTGGCTGATGGCCGACGCTGCGCCTCGCCCATGCTGCGCATCTCCCCCCAACTGGCGATTCCCGAGGAAGAGCTGGTCGAGCGCTTCGTCCGCGCGGCCGGGCCCGGCGGGCAGAACGTCAACAAGGTCGCCACCGCGGTGGAGCTGCGCTTCGACGTCGCCAATTCCGCCGCGCTGCCCGAAACGCTCCGGCTGCGCCTGCTCGCCCGTCGCGACCGCCGGCTCAGCGACAAGGGCGTGCTGGTGATCAGCGCGCAGCGCTTCCGCACCCGGGAGCGCAACCGCGAGGATGCGCGCGAGCGCCTCGCGGGCGTGCTGCGCGCGGCCCTGGTGGTGCCGAACAAGCGCATCGCCACCCGTCCGACCAAGGGGTCGCAGGAGCGTCGCCTCGCCAGCAAGCGCGAGCGCGCCCAGGTCAAACGGCAGCGCGACGCGCGCACTTGGGATCGCGATTGATGGGGGCGGACATCCTGATCCCGCTGCCGCCCTCGGCGCCGCGCACCGGCCATGCCTTCGGCCGCTGGCTCGGCCGCACCGTGCTGCGGCTGGGCGGCTGGAAAGTGGTCGGTGAATTTCCCGACCTGCCCAAGCTGATGATCATCGCCGCCCCGCATTCCTCCGGCTGGGATGCGGTCTGGGGGCTGGCCGCCAAGCTGGCGCTCGGGGTCGACGTGAAGTTCATGGCCAAGGCCGAACTGTTCCGCGGCCCGCTGGGCTGGCTGCTGCGCCGGCTGGGCATCTTCCCGGTCGATCGGGCGGCCCCGGGCGGCATCGTCGGCGAGGTGGCGGCCAAGTACCGCCAGAGCGAGCGTCTGTGGCTGGGTGTCGCCCCGGAGGGCACGCGCCGCCGCGTCGAGCGCTGGAAGAGCGGCTTCTGGCGGATCGCCCGCGAGGCTGGCGTGCCGGTGCTGTGCGCCTATTTCCATTATCCCGAGAAGACCATCGGCGTGGGGGCGCTGTTCGAGCTCGGCGATGACCTCGAGGCCGACATGGCCCGCATCCGGGCCTGGTATCGGCCCTGGGTGGGCAAGCATCGCGGCACGATCTGACGTATTGCGTCATGTGAACCCGGTAACTGTCTGACCGACGGACGGTTGCGTTGCCCTGGGTGGTTGGCATGAAATGTGAATCAGTTCACGATTAAGATTCCGCTAACAAACTATTCAGGTGCCTGTCCGAATTTCCGGCAGGCACCCAAAGGGGGGCGACGTGCACGTGCTCATCACCGGCGGTGCGGGCTTCATCGGCTCGCATCTGGCTGAACTCCACCTCGCCCGCGGCGACAAGGTCCACGTCGTCGACGACCTGTCAACCGGCTCGCTGGACAACGTCGGCCCATTCCTGGCCGAGCCGAACTTCCGCTTCGACGAAGCCGACATGCTGGTCTGGCCGCAGCTCGAGCGCGCCGCGGCCTGGGCCGACCGCATCTACCACCTGGCGGCGGTGGTCGGCGTCTATCGCGTGCTGGCCGAGCCGACCAAGGTGCTGGCGGTCAACATCGCCGCCTGCGAGCGGCTGCTGCGCGCCGTGCATTGCTCCGGCTGGAAGCCGCAGGTGGTGCTGGCCTCCAGCTCCGAGGTCTACGGCCACAACGAGGAGGACATCCTGGAGGAAACCCAGGACCTGGTCGTCAGCACCCGCGTCGGCACGCGCTGGAACTACTCGGTCAGCAAGATCGCCGACGAGGCGCTGGGCCTGTCCTACGCGCGCCGCTTCGGCATTCCGACCGTGGTGTCGCGCTTCTTCAACACCGTCGGGCCGCGCCAGAGCGGCCGCTACGGCATGGTGATCCCGCGCTTCGTCGAGCAGGCGGTGCGTGGCGAGCCGATCACCGTGTTCGGCAGCGGCGAGCAGACCCGCTCGTTCTGCGATGTGCGCGACACCGTGGTGGCGCTGGACGCGCTGGCCGCGCATGCCGACACCGACGGCCTGGTGGTCAACGTCGGCAACGACCGCGAGATCTCGATGAACGCGCTGGCCGAACTGGTCCGCCAGCGCGCCGGCAGCCAGTCCGAGATCGTGCACGTGCCCTACAAGCAGGCCTATGGCGAGGACTTCGAGGACATCCGCCGCCGCCGTCCCAGCCTGGCCCGTCTGCGTGGGCTGACCGGTTTCCAGCATCGATTCACGCTCGAAAGGACCATCGACGACCTGATCGAGGCCAAGCGGGCCCAACTGGCAGAAACCGAGCATGGCAACCGCGCCCTGGTTCGTAATCAGTCCCAACACGCTGCTTAGCGTCATCGGCCTGCTGCGCGGGCCGGACAAGACGGTTCCCACGCCTGCGGAGGACTGGCGTCAGGCGGTGGTCGATGTGGTCATCCCGGCCTACAAGGAGGAGGACAACATCATCCATTGCCTCGCCTCGGTGGCGCGGCAGACGCTCAGGCCGCGGCAGATCATCGTCGTCGACGACGGCGGCGGCGATGCCACCTGTGACTACGCGCGGGCCTACGCGCGTGCGACGGGGCTCAACCTGGTGGTGATCGAGCGCCAGACCTCGATCGGCAAGACGCCGACGATCAAGCGCCAGGCGCGCGAGTTCGACGCCGACGTCGAGTTCATCCTCGACGGCGACACCTTCCTGGAGTCGGAAAACTACATCGAGCGCTGCGTGCAGGAGCTCTACCAAGGCGTCGGCATCGCCAGCGCCTGCGGCACCATCCTGCCGATGCGCCTGAAGGACCGCCGCAGGCTGGCGCAGACGCCGGAGTTCCGGCAGTTCCTCGGCGACGCCGAGTTCGACGACCCGCAGGCCAGGCGCGGCCCGCTGCACATGGCCTGGTGGTGGCTGACCAACCTCTACCGCGAGTGCCTGTACCTGTTCCTGCAGCGCTTCGTGTACATGGGCCAGATGGTGTTCTTCGGCAGCATCACCAACCCGGTGGGCTGCGCGGTGGCCTACCGGCGCAAATACATCAAAGACCTGTTCGACCGCTACGAGCCGATCTTCGGCGACGACCTGACCAACTCCGAGGACATCTTCATCGGCTTCGCCCTGCTCAACGAGGGCTACCGCAACATCCAGCTGCAGGACGTCATCGCCCGCACCGAGGAGCCGGAGGCGACCCGGCTGCCACGCCAGATTTACCTGTGGTCGTCCTCGTTCCTGCAGAGCTGCTACTACTTCGACAGCCTGCTGCGCAGCCCGTTCAAGGCGTTCGCCCGCTGGCGCAAGCGCCGCGCCGACGAGAAGGCGCGCGTGCACGAGCTGCGCAAGGTCCAGGAGCAGTACCGGCAGGCCTTCGGCGAAAAGATCACCCAGCAGTATGGCCGCCCGATCGGCTGGGTGCTGTTCATGTCGGCGTTCGAGAAGGTGGGCTTTCCGACCGCGCTGATCATCATGCTGATCCTGCAGCTGTGGGAGCCGCTGGTGGTGACGATGCTGGCCGAGATGATCCTGGCCCTGAGCATTCTCGTGTATGTCTCCAGGGGCGAGCGCATCAAGGCATTCTTCAAGGGCCTGCTGATCACGCCCGTCCGCTACGTGATGCTCGTGTTCGACGCCTTCACCATCGGCCGCTTCGCGACCGACCTGTGGATCACCGGGAACCGGCAATGGCGAAAGTGACCTCCAGACTGCCCGTCCGCTCCCTGCTCGCACTGGCCATCGCGGCCTCGGTGCAGGCCACCGCCGTGCACGCCGCCGAAGTGCCGCAGGCGGTGATCGCCGCCGAGATGCGCGGCGATTGGGCGGCTGCCGCCGCGGCGCTGCGCGAAGCACTGGCGCAGGATCCGGCCGATGCCGCGCTCTGGCGCCGTCTCGCCGAAATCGAAGCCCGGCGTGGCGAGCGTGACGCCGCCGCCGAGGCGCTCGGCCGGGTCGCTGCGCTGCTGCCCGGTGATACCGAGGCGCAGGCGAACCACTCCAGCGCGCTGGCCGTTGCCGACCGTCCTCACGATGCGCTGGAAGCGATCGACCGCGCCGTGACGCTGGCACCGGACAACATCGACTACCTGATCGCCCGCGCCCAACTCGCCAACTGGGTCGGCCGGATCGACCTTGCCCACGCCAGCCTGGAACGTGCCTTGGCGCTGGGCGGCGAGCGCGTCGAACTGTTCGACGACATCGCCCGCCAGCACGCCTGGCGCGGCGAGCTCGACAGCGCGATCGAGTGGATGGACCGCTATCTGGCGTCGTTTCCGGACGACCGCCTGGCGCGGTTGGACCGCGTGCGCTTCTTCGTCTGGCGCGGCGACTATCCGGCCGCGATGGCCGCCCTCGACGCCATCGAGGACGGGCAGGGAGCCGATGCCGAGTCGCAGGCGCTGCGCGCCAGCGTGCTGGCCTGGGCCGGGCGCCGCCACGAGGCGCTGGCGCTGAATACGCCGCTACTCGATGCCGCGCCCGACGACTACGCGCTCAACTACACCCAGGCGGTGGCGTTGCGGCAGGGGATGATCCCGGCAGCGGCGCGTCCGCACGTCCACAAGGTGCTCGCCCAGCGCCCCGGGGCGCGCGAGGCGCAGGTGTTGGCGCGCGTCAGCGACCTGCGCGAGGGTTCGCGCGCCGCACTGCGAATCGATGCCTTCGAGGACAGCGATGACATCCGCACGCTCATCTACGGCGTCGATGGCGAATTGGTGCTCAGCGACCGCCTGCGCCTGCTGGTCGATCTCGGCGAACGTCGCGTGCGCGCTTCGATCCTCGGCCCGTTCGCGCCGGACGCTGGCGGCCACGAGGTGCGTGAGCGCCGCGGCCGGGTCGGGCTGCGCTACGCGCTCGACGACGACCATGCCGTCACCGCTCGCGTCGGCAGCTCCGACCTGGCCAATGGCAGCAACACCGGCCTGTTCGCGCTGAGCCTCGAAGGTCAGCCGAGCGACACATTCGCGTATCTGGTCGGTCTGGAGCGCGACCGCGTCGCCACCTCGCCCAAGGCGCTCGGCCGCGGCATCGTCCGCGAGGGGGCCACCGCGCAAGTGCGGCTCACGCCGAACCTGCGCGACACCTTCGATGTCACCTTGCGCTACGACGACTACAGCGACGGCAACGACCGCAGCCACCTCGGCCTGGCCTGGCGCCGCGCCATGGTGCGCGCCGAGAACTACCAGCTCGATCTCGGCCTGTCCGGCGAGTGGCTGCATTTCCGCCGCGACCCCGGCAACGGCTACTACGCGCCGGACAATTACCGCCGCATCGGTCTCACCGGCGGCGTGTACTGGCCGCTGAGCGAAGAGCGCGGCCTCAGCCTGCAGTTGGGTCTCGGCGTGCAACGCGACGAGAACTTCGCCAGCTGGAAGCGCGCCGCCGATGTCGCCGTCGAGTACACCCACGGCATCACCACCGATTGGCAGCTGAAACTGCGCGGCGGCTACAGCGAGCGCGTGCAGAACACCGGTGCCTTCGAGGGCGGCAGCCTCGGGCTGACGATCGAACGCCGCTTCTGACGCGGTGCGAGCGGCCACGCGCGCGCCCGGTCTCGGACGGCTGGTGCACGCCCGGTTCCGGGCGGGAACCCGCGGGCGCCCTTCTCACACGGCCTCCCGGTTTGAGTACACTCGCCCAACCCCATTTGCCTCACGAGCGGCCGCCGGGTGAGCACGACCGACCTCAGCGCTGTGTCCCCGCCCAGTGGCGGGACCGATCCCTTGCTGGGACGTGCACTCTCGGACGAGGAGCTGCGGCTGTTCGCCGCTGCGGCGCGCCGTCAGCCGGTGACCGCCGGCGAGGTGCTGTTCCGCCGTGGCGAGGCCGGTCAGAGCATGTTCGTGATCGAGTCGGGCCAGATCCGGCTCGAGTTCGGTGACGGTCTGGCCGATCGCGTCCTCGGTCCCAGTGAATACTTCGGCGAGCTGGCCGTCTTCATCGGCCAGCATTCGCGCATGGCCGGTGCCGTGGCCGAGACCGGCGGCGTGGTCCACGTCGTCGACCAGGCCGCCTTCGAGCGCCTGCTGGGCGAGCAGCCCGGCCTGCTGGCGCGCTTCATGCGCCGTTCGTTCGCCTACCTGGTCGCCAGCGAGACCCAGCTCATCCTCGGCCTGCGCCGCCGCAACGAGGACCTGATGCAGACCCTCGACTCGCTGCGCCAGACCCGCACCGAGCTCAGCATCGCCCAGCAGCTGGTGCGCACCGACGAGCTCACCGGTCTGGTCAACCGCCGCGGCCTGTACCGCTACATCGACGAGTTGGACTGCGAGGCGCTGGCCGAGCAGCACCTGGCCCTGCTGCTGATCGACCTGGACGACTTCAAGCGCATCAACGACCGCAACGGCCACCTCGCCGGCGACAGCGCGCTGCGCGCCGTCGCCGAGGAAGTGCGCCGTGCGGCCGGCCCGATGGAGCTGCCCTGCCGCCTGGGCGGCGACGAGTTCGCCCTGCTGGCCCACGTCTCCGATGCCGGCGACCTGGCCAACCGGGCGATCCGGCTGGTCGCCGCGGTGCGTTCGCTGCGGCTGCCGATCCTGCGCGAGCCGCTGCGGCTGAGCGTGAGCATCGGCGCCTGCTTCTGCCCGCCGGGCGAAGACTGGTCCAGCTGGTACAGCCGCGCCGACGCGCTGCTCTACCAGGCCAAGGTGGAAGGCGGCGACGGCTGGCGGCTGGGCGATTGAGGCCGGCGGCGACCGCCGGGCCGACGGCTTTGCGTTAGTGTTTGCTCAGGAACCTGACCAGGCCGCCCGTGGACGCCACCCATACCGCCGCTGCCGCGTCGCCCGTCGTGTCGCAGATCCGCACCCTGCTGCTGTGCGACCTGACCGAGTCCACCCGGCTGGTCGAGCAGGTCGGCGACCGGCGCGCCGCCGAGTTGATGCGCCGGCACGATCAGCTCGTCCGCCACCTCCTGCAGCAGCACGCCGGCCGCGAGATCGACAAGTCCGACGGCTTCCTCGCGCTGTTCGAGCATCCCGTCCAGGCGGTCGCCTTCGCCCTCGACTACCAGCGCGAGCTGCGCGCCCTCGGCAATGCCGAGGGCTGGCCGCTCAGCGCCCGGGTCGGCATCCACGTCGGCGACGTGCTGCTGTGGGAGAACACACCCGGGGAGATCGCCCGTGGCGCCAAGCCGGTCAATGTCGAGGGCCTGGCCAAGCCGGTCGCCGCCCGGCTCATGCAGCTCGCGCTGCCGGGACAGATCCTGCTGTCGGGCGTCGCCTACTCGCTGGCCTCGCGCGCCGGTGGGCAGGCGTTGCCGGAGCGGGTGAGTTGGTGCACCCATGGCCGCTACCGCTTCAAGGGCGTGCCTGCGCCGATGCTGGTGCACGAGGTCGGCGAACCCGGCTTCGCCCCGCTGCGCGCGCCCGTCTCCGGCGACAAGGCCTGGCGCGACGTGCCGCTGTGGCGCCGTCCCGCCGTGCTCGGCGCGCAGCTGCTCGGCCTGTCGGCCGTCGCCGCCATCGTTGCCATGGCCACCCTGCGCACGCCCGATGCCATCGCCTTCCGCGAGCGCGACTGGGTGGTGGTCGGCAGCCTGAACAACCTCACCGGCGATCCGCGCTTCGATGGCACGCTGGAAACCGCCCTGCGCATCAGCCTGGAGCAGAGCCGGCACGTCAACGTGCTGCCGAACCTGCGCGTGCGCGATGCGCTGCAGCGCATGGGCCAGGCGCCGGACAGTCCCGTCGACCGGGACAGCGGCAGCGAAGTCGCCCTGCGCGAGGGCGCCCGCGCCCTGCTCCTGCCGACCGTCGCCGAAGTCGGTGGCCGCCTGCGGGTCAGCCTGGAGTTGGTCGATCCCAACACCCAGCGGACGGTGCATGTGGAATCCGCCGACGGTGCCGGCATCGAATCGGCACTGCGGTCGCTGGGGGTGGTCGGTGACCGTCTGCGCGAGCGCCTGGGGGAGGCCGTCAAGTCGATCGAGCAAAGCAGCGCGCCGCTCGAGAAAGCGACATCGCCCAGCCTGGATGCGCTGCGGGCCTACACGCTCGCCACCCAGGCGTTTTCGGTCGCCAGCCTGGATGAGGCCCACCTGCACCTGCAGCATGCGCTCATGCTCGATCCGGAATTCGCGATCGCCCACGCCGCGATGGCGCGCTATCACCTGGCCGGCGCCAGATACGCGCTGGCACTGCAATCCTTGCAGCGCGCGGTGAGCCTGGAGCACCGGCTGAGCGAGCGCGAGAAGCTGCATGTCAACGCGCTGACCGCCATGGTCAGTCACCAGCGCGACTACCCCGAGAAATGGCGAGTGCTGGCGGACATGTACCCAGACCACCACGCCGCCGCGCACAACTACGCGATGGCGATGTGGTACGAGGGGCGATTCGATGAGGGCCTTGCCTACGCCACGCGGGCGGCGGTCCCGCAGAGCATCACCCGCGCCAGCTCGACATACCTGCAGGGAATCCACGCGCTTGGCCTCGATCGGTTCGAAGCGGCGCGCGCACACTTCCAGGAGGCCAGGAGCCTGGGGCTCTCCCCCTCCCAGAACCAAATGGCTTCCGCAGTGCATGCCGCGGAGCGGAATTTCGCGGAGGCGCTGCGGGTGCTCGGTGCGGTGCCGAGCCGGGATCCGGGCGAGCAGCTCGTGCGCAGTCAGTTACTCCTCGCCATGATCGTCGACCAGGGCCGGTGGGCGGAGGCGCGGAGCCTGGCCGACGACATCCACCGGCAAGCCCTCGACCTGGCCGAGGGCCCCACGCGCTGGATCGCGCTGGGCGCGCATCTGGCCGGCTATCGATTCGATGCGCAGATCAAGGCCCGGGCGGGCGATGTCTTCGCACAGGTCCTGCCCGCGCTCCATGCCGAGCACCCTGTCGATCGCGAGCGGGCGGCCAGCCTGCTGCTGTATTGCGGACTCCTGGGCGCCGATGCCGGCGACATCGGGTTCGCCCGGCGCGCGATCGATGCGGTCGGGGGCATCCCGGTGGCGTCGCCGCAATCCACCTTGTCCGACCTCGTCCGGATTGTGGAGTCGCAAGTGGCCAACACCGAGGGCCGCCATGACGACGCGCTGGCGTTGCTCCAGCCGGTACTGGCTGGCGGCCATGGACCGCTTTGGGCGTATCGGGCGGCGATGGACGCCCACGCGGGGCTGGGCAATCACGAGAACGCGTATCGCGAAGCCACGCGGCTGGCCGGCCATCGGGGTCGCGCCTACGCGGAGTTCACCGGCAACATGCTGATGCAGGCCGAGAACGTCCTGCAATCCAACCTGGCCTTGCTGCGCGCCGCGGAGATCGCACACGACATGGGTCGCCCCGACGACGCCAGGCGGCATTTGGCCGCGTTCGAGCGCGCCTGGCCGGAGCCGGTCCCGGACCCGCAGCTCCGGGACCGGGTCGAGGCGCTGTCGCAGCGTCTCAGTCGGCAGAAACCTTGAAGATGACGAAACTCATCCCGTCCTGCGACGTCATCTGCTCGTGCAGCGCGCGCCGGGCGTCCTTGAGGGCCTGCTTGTCGGGCAGGTTCTCGCCATGCAGGCACGACCATGCGCCGTCCTCGAGGCTGGTGTCGGCAGCATCGGCATAACCCACGGATGCGAGCGCGGCCCGCGGGTCGCGGCGGAACATCTCGCGGAAGGCATCGTCCTCGGACAGGCGGTCCAGGAGGCGGTCGGCGATGTCGGGCGGCAGTTTGTGGCTCACGGTGGTCTCCCCAGTGCGTGGTTTTCCCGCGCGGGCAGTCTAGACGATCGCGCTGGCGCGGAACGCAGCCCTGGCCTGCCGGCACGCCGTTCTGGTGGGCGCTCGGCACCGCGCGGCCGGCACCGGTCCCGGACGCATCCTGCCCGCCGCGGCGCGCCCGGGGCTTCGCCACGGCATCCGGGCAAGCCACTGTCCGCAGCGACTGCTCCACGGCGCCAGTCCATGGCTTGCCGGGCAGCGGTTCCCCGACAGGCTGCTAGTCTTGGCCACTGCCGTTGCCCGGGCTTCCCCATGCGTATCCGCCGTTGCCGTCATCTCTTTATCGAACCCAGGGAAACGCTCGAGTTCGATCTCGACGTGCTGCTGGCCGGCGGCGACGGGCTGGCGAGCACTCGCCGCTGGGTCGCGCTGGCGCCGCACCTGGATGCGGAAGTGGACGTGGACGCCACCGCGCTGGCCGTGCTGGGCGACTGCGACGTGCACGCCTGGCGCCAATGCGATGCCTTGCTGGCGCGCCATCCGCGCGAGGCGATCGAGCGATTGCTGGCGTAGGGGCTGCTGATCGGCGACCACGCCGGGCACGCGGCCCTGCGCGAGCGCGAGCAGGCGTTGCGCGACAGCCATTGGTGGTCGCCGGCGGCGGTGGCGTGGTCGTTCGCACGGTGGCAGGCGGTGGACACCGACGGCAGCGGGAGCAGCGGCGACGCTGCGCCGCGCAGCACGCAGGACCTGATCGGCAGGTTCGGCCAGCCACCGGCGGCGGTCGTCGAGCGGGGCGCGCCGGCGCAGCGGTTGGCCCTGCGGCCGCCGTCGCATTCGCCGCTGGGCGAGCTGCTCGCGCGTCGCCTGACCTGTCGCAACTTCGATGCGCGATCGGTGCTGCCGCAGGCCGACTTCGCGACGGTGATGCACCGGGTGTTCGCCGCGCACGGTCAGCACGAGCTGGCACCGGGCGCGGTCGCGCTGAAGAAGACCAGCCCCTCGGGCGGCGGCCTGCATCCGCTGGAAGCCTATGTGCTGGTGCAGCGGGTCGAGGGCCTGGCGCCGGGCCTGTACCACTACCACTGCGTCGATCACGCGCTGGAACCGCTCGGCGGGCTGGCGGACGATGCGGCGGCGGCGCTGGCGCGCGAGTTCGTGGCCGGGCAGGCGTGGTTCGCCGATGCACCGGTGCTGCTGGCGATGACGGCGCGTTTCTGGCGGCATCAATGGAAGTACCGCAACCACGCCAAGGCCTATCGTGTGCTGCACCTGGAAGCCGGCCACTTCTCGCAGACATTGTTCCTCGCCGCCGCCGAGCTGGGGCTGGGGGCCTACGTCACCGCGGCGATCAACGAACGCGCGATCGAGCGCGCGTTCGGCCTCGATGGGCTGCAGGACGGCCCACTGGCGGTGTGCGGCTTCGGTCCGCGCGCGGCGCGGATGGCGACCTTCGAGCTGGACCCGGCACGGGCGGTGTGGGCGGACGGAGTGCGTTGAGCGCTGTCGCGTTGCGGTTCCGCGCGACGACGCGGCATGCGGGCTGGACGTGGCGGACGCGCCCCTGCTGTGCAGTCGCCTTGGACCGGGTCAGCCGCGCCTGCGGCGGCGCAGTCGCTGCAGCAGCGTCGGTGCGCTGCGCTCGCCGAACAGGCGGGCACCGACGCCGCCGAACTTCAGGCCGACCCTGCTGACGCGCTCGTCGTCCAGTTCGCGCACCACCAGCACGGCCTGGCCGAGTGTCAGGCTGTCGCCGATCTGGGGTTGGCCGTCGAAGCGTTCGGCGAACAGCTCGGCGGCGCTGCGGGCGGCGTAGCGGGTGGGGATCGACAGCCCGTAGAAGGCGGCCAGCTCGCCCAGCGGCACGTCGCCGGGGAGGCTGAAGGCGCCGAACACCTCGCGCTCGGCCTCGCGCGCCTCCTGCGGTTCGGCGAACAGCCAGTCCAGCCGCATCACCCGGCCGGGCGGCGCAAGAAAGTAGGCGTAGTCGCGCGGTTGCAGGGCGCCGGCCTCGGCGGGCATCAGGATCCGGCCCCCGCGCACCACCATCGCCGGCCGCACCCAGGCCGGCAGCCTGCCGCCGCGGAGGATGGCGCTGTCCTCGGCGACGCGGTAGCCGACCATCTCGTATTCGAGCTGGCCGGGCAGGTCGAGCTCGACGCGGCGCATCGGCGGATCGCGGCGCGGCAGCGCGACGTGCAGGCGGGCGGCGGCCAAGCGCAGGCTCCAGCCCTGCACCAGCAGTGAGGCGATCACCACCACGAAGGCGACGTTGAAGTACACCGCCGCATTGGGCAGTTGCAGCAGCATCGGGATCGAGGCGAGGAAGATGCCGACCGCGCCGCGCAGGCCAACCCAGGCGATGAAGGCGGTCTCGCCGCGACGGAAGCCGAACGGCAGCAGGCACAGCCACACCGCCAGCGGCCGCGCCACCAGCATCAGGAAGGCGGCCACGCCCAGCGCCGGCCACAGCACGGCGAGCAGTTCGGACGGCGTCACCAGCAGGCCGAGCACCAGGAACATCACCATCTGCGCCAGCCAGGTGGCGGCGTCCTGCACGGCGACCACGTTGGCATAGGCCCGTACCGGACGGTTGCCGACCACCAGCCCGGCCAGATAGACGGCGAGGAAGCCGCTGCCGCCGAGCAGGTTGGTGAAGGCGAACACCGCCACCGCGCCGGCCATCGCCAGCACCGGGTGCAGGCCGGCCGGCAGCAGCAGCCGGTTGAGCGCGGCGCCGATCGCCAGCCCGCCGAGTCCGCCGAGCAGCGTGCCCAGTCCCGCTTGCAGGGCGAGCTGACGCAGGAAGTCGAGCGCGCTGGCCGCGCCCTCGCTGGCCAGCCAGCCGGTGAGCAGCACGGTCAGGAACACCGCCACCGGGTCGTTGCTGCCGGACTCGACCTCCAGCGTGGCGCCGACCCGGCGCTGCAGGTGCAGGCCGCCGGCGCGCAGCAGGAAGAACACCGCCGCCGCGTCGGTGGAGGCGACGATGGCGCCGATCAGCAGGCCCTCGACCCAGTGCAGGTCGAGCAGCCACATCGCCGCACCGCCGGTGAGCGCAGCGGTGAGGACGACCCCGAGGGTGGCCAGCACGCCGGCCGGTGCCAGTGCGCCGCGCACGTCGGCCACCCGCGTGCGCAGGCCGCCGTCGAACAGGATGATGGCCAGCGCCAGCGAGCCGAGCAGGTAGGTGGTGCGGTAGTCGTCGAAGGCGATGCCGCCCGGCCCGTCCTCGCCCAGCAGCATGCCCAGCACCAGGAACACCAGCAGCAAGGGCGCGCCGAAGCGGCGCGCCAGCAGCGACGAGCCGATGCCGGCCAGCACCAGCACGGCGGCGGCAAGCAGCTGGAGGTTGCTGAACTGCAGGCTTTCCACGGTCATCCGTTACGGTGGGGATGCAGCGATGATAGCCCGCGCGCACGACCACCCCGCCGCAGCGACGCGGAGTGGAGCGCTGGGACGTGTCCGGCCCCGTCGGGCGGTGCCGCCCGACGGGGCGCCCGCTCAGGGCGCGTAGGTCTTGCCGTCGAGGTCGCGGAAGTGCTGCGTGCTGACGGTCTCGGGTGGCGGACGCGACAGCGGACGGCCGGCGCGCACGTAGTCGATCAGCGCTTGCGCGTAGTCGAAGAAGGTGTCCTCGCGGCGCTCGGCCGGGATCAGGGCGAGATCGTCGTAGCCGTCCTTGCCCGAGGCCAGGTAGTCGCTGGTGACGATGCGATAGGTGGCGGCCGGATCGAGCGGTTGCCAAGCGCCGTCGCGCAGCACCTCCATGTCGACCAGCCGTCCCTGCTCGCGGGTGCGGGTCAGGTCCACGCGCCAGCGCAGGCCGGCGGCATACGGGTAGCTGCCGGTGTTGGCGCCGAGGTTGCCGAGGAAGAACTCGATCGCACCTTCCAGCGCCTGCTTGAGTTCGGCGCCGGTCATCGTGAGCCGCACCAGGGTGTTCTTGAACGGCAGCACCGTGTAGGCGGTACCGACGGTGAACGCGCCGGCGCTGACGCCGTCGCGCACGCCGCCGCCGTTCTGCAGCGCGATGTCGGCGCCGCCGTAGCGCCGGGCCTGGTCGAGGAAGGCGTGCGCGACCAGGTTCTGGATGTGGCCGCCCTGGGCGTCGGTGGCCTCGGCGCAGCCGGGCGTGCCGTCGCGGCTGCGGTCGTGCGAACCCGGTGCGCGGCGCAGGCACAGCCGTTCCGGCACCTGCCCGAGCACTTCGCCGGCGAACTCCTGCACCTTGCCGGTGTAGAAATCGAGCACCTGCTGCGCGGCCGGATCGGGCGTCACGATGCTCAGCTCGGGGGCGGCCGCGATCGACCGCAGCAGACGAGCGCGGCGTGCGTCGTCGACCGGCGCGCCGGACTGGCGAAAGTCGTCGCCGAGCAGCAGGTGCGGGCGGCCGCCGCAGCGGCGCACCCGGCCGTCGGCATCGAAGTCCACCTCCAGCTCGCCGACCACCCAGCTGTACTGCCAGGCCTGCACCACGCAGACCGGGTCGCCGTCGGCGTTGGGCACGACGGTCGGATAGGGGCCGTCCACGCTCAGCCCGTACTCGCGCAGCGCGTCGCCGAGCAGGCTGTGCGAATCGCCGCCGACGATCACGTCGACGCCGGACAGCGCATGCGCCAGCGCGATGTCGTTGCGGTAGCCGATGTGGGTGAGCAGGACGACGACGTCGACGCCGTCGGCGCGCAGCGCATCGATCTCGCGCTGCGCGCTGCGCGTCTCGTCGTCGAAGACGATGCCCGGGCCGGGCGCGGACGAGCTGATCGTCTTGTCCACCGCGGTGATGCCGACGATGCCGATGCGGCGGCCGCCGCGCTCGACCACCACGCTTGGCCGCACCTGCTCGTCGCTGCGGCGCAGCGCCAGCGGCGAGGCGCCGACCTTCGGCCTGACATTGGCCGACAGCACCGGTGTTTCGCAGTCCCAGGCCGGCGAGGCGAGGTGGTCGAGGAAGCGGCGCAGGCCGGCGTCGCCGGCGTCGAACTCGTGGTTGCCGAGCACGAAGGCGTCGAAGCAGGCCTGGTTCATCAGGTCGGCGTCGGCCTGGCCCTGGAACAGGGTGAAGTAGAGGTCGCCGGCGACCGCGTCGCCGGCGTGCAGCACCAACGTGTCGTCACCGCGCAGCGCCTGCAGCTTGGCGACCACACGCGGGAAGCCGCCGAAGCTCAGCTGCACCTCCTCGCCGTCCAGCCGCAGGCTCTGGCCGGGATCCGGGGCGATGCGTGAGTGATGGTCGTTGACATGCAGCACGCGCAGGCCGAACCCCTGCGCGGAAGGCATCGGGGGCGCACTGGCGCAGCCGGACAGGGCGAGTGCGACGGCGAGGGCAGGAACGAACGGACGCATGGACGGACGGCACGGACGGAGAAGTGCGGACCGCAAGGGTACGCCATGCGCGCGACATCTGCCCGCGCATGGTGGGCGCGCCGCGTCGAGGTTGACCCTGTCCGGCCCGGCGCCTACACTGCCGCCCGCCCGATGTCGGGCGCAGACACCGTTCGCCTACACCTGCGATGGACGTTCCCAGTCGATCTAAAACCGCCACCGAGACCATGGACGCCGCGCGTCGTGGGCGCTTCGGGTACGTCGTCGACCGGCTGAATCGCTGAGTCGCCGTCTCCCCGCGCGCCATGCGCGCCGTGTCCGGGAGACGACGACATGATCCACAACAACAACAACGACACGCTCGCCGAGCTGCGCGCCCTGGCGCAGCCGGGCGATGCCGCCTTCGATATCGCCCTCGCCGCCGAGGCGGTGAGCCGGTGCCTCGACCGCGGTGATACGGCCTCGGTCCAGGCCTGGTTCGAGGACCTGCAGGCGGCCGACATCGCCGACATCCTGGCCGAGCTCGACCAGCCGCATGCCGCTCTCGCCCTGTCGCTGATCCCGCTGGAGGAACGCGCGGTGGTGTTCGGCTACCTGCCGAAGGCGCGCCAGGCCGAGCTGGTGGCCACGCTGCGTCGACGCGAGATCGTCGAGCTGTTCCACGAGATGTCGGCCGACGAGCGCGCCGACCTGTTCAACGCCCTGCCCGAGCACGAGCAGGAGCGCGTGCTGCCGGCGCTGGCGCAGGCCGAGCGCGAGGACATCCGCAGGCTCTCGTCCTATGCCGAAGGCACGGCCGGCGCGGTGATGACCTCCGAGTACGCCACGCTCGGCGCCGACCTCACCGCACGCGAGGCGGTCGAGGAGCTGCGCCGCGTCGCGCCGGACAAGGAGACCATCTACGATGCCTACATCGTCGATGGCGATCGGCGGCTGGTCGGCGTGGTCTCGCTGCGCGACCTGATCGTGGCGCCACCGACCGCGCGCGTCGCCGAGATCATGGAAACCGACGTGGTCTACGCGCGGGTCGACGACAGCCGCAAGTCGGCCGCCGAGAAGATCGCCCGCTACGACCTCACGGCACTGCCGGTCATCAACGGCGGCGACCGGCTGGTCGGCATCATCACCGCCGACGACGCCATGGACGTGGCCGAGGCGGAGAGCACCGACAGCTTCCACAAGGTCGGCACGGTCGGGCCGCTCGGCGCCAGCCTGCGCGACGCCAGCACCTGGCTGCTGTTCCAGAAGCGCGTGTTCTGGCTGGTGGTGCTGGTGTTCGGCAACATCTTCTCCGGCGCCGGCATCGCGTTCTTCGAGGACACTATTGCCTCGCACATCGCGCTAGTGTTCTTCCTGCCGCTGCTGATCGACTCCGGCGGCAACGCCGGCTCGCAGTCGGCGACGCTGATGGTGCGCGCGCTGGCCACCGGCGACGTGCAGATGCGCGACTGGGGACGGATGCTCGGCCGCGAGATCGGCGTCGCCCTGCTGCTGGGACTGGTGATGGCGGTGGCGGTGTCGGTGCTGGGCGTGATCCGCGGCGGTCCGCAAATCGCCATGGTCGTCTCGTTGACGATGATCTGCGTGGTGCTGGTCGGCAGCCTGATCGGCATGTCGCTGCCGTTCGTGCTGAGCCGACTGAAGTTCGATCCGGCCACTGCCTCGGCACCGCTGATCACCACGATCGCCGATGCCGCCGGCGTGCTGATCTACTTCGCCATCGCCTCGATGCTGCTGCCCGAGCTGGCGGCGATGTCCGACGCCGCGGGTTGAATCCCGCGGCCTCCCGCGCGCTACGGAGGACATCGGCATGGATCCGATCCATTTCATGGAGCTGGCCGCGCGCCTGGGCGTCGGCCTGGTGCTGGGCGCCCTGATCGGCCTGGAGCGGCAGTGGCGACAGCGCATGGCGGGGCTGCGCACCAACGCGCTGGTCGCGCTCGGCGCGGCGGCATTCACCGCGTTCTCGATGCTCGTGCCCGAGGAGGTCAGCCCGACCCGTGTGGCCGCACAGGTGGTGTCGGGAATCGGCTTCCTTGGCGCCGGCGTGATCCTGCGTGAGGGCGTGAATGTGCGCGGGCTCAACACGGCCGCCACGCTGTGGTGCGCGGCGGCCGTCGGCGTGCTGGCAGGCGCCGGCTACCCGGCGCCGGCGGCATTGATTGCCCTGCTGGTGGTGGCGGCCAACACCGCGTTGCGCCCGCTGGCCCATGCCATCGGACGGCGCGGCGGCAACGAGACCGAAATCGAGCACAGCCTGCATTACCGCTTGCTGATCGAGTGCGACGAGGGCGTCGAGCTGCATGTACGGGCATTGGTGCTGCAGGCGCTCAGCGCAGGTGCGTTGCGCCTGCAGCGCCTGGCCAGCGATGAACTCGACGGCCATACGCCACGGGTGCGGCTGCAGGCAGACCTGGTCGCGCTGGTTCGCGCCGATGATGCGCTGGAGCAGGCGGTGCGCCGCTTCGGTCTGGAGCCGGGCGTGCGCGCCATCGCGTGGCATCGCGACAGCGGCGATCCGAGCTGAGCGTGCGGATCGTCGGCACGGCCTGCCGTCGGCCGCCGGCATTTCATTTGTTCACCCGTCCCTTTCCGGCCGACGCCGCGCGTCGAGCCTGCGGAGCAATACGATGAAGAAGAGTTTCCTGATCGCGGCGCTGGGCGCCGCCTGCCTTCCCGCCACCGCGCTGCATGCGGCCGGCGGCCACCACGCCGTGGACGACGCCGCGCTGCTGGCGCCCGGACAGTGCCATGTCGAGAGTTGGTACGCGCGCGGCGGTGGCGAGAGGCGGCTGCATGTGGCGCCAGCCTGCCGGCGCGGGCCGGTCGAGTGGGCGCTGGCGCTGGAACGCGGCTTCGGCGACGGCGACACCCTCGGCCTGCAGGCCAAGGGTCTGTTCACCGCCGAGGCGGCGCCGCTGGCCCTGGGCTGGAGCCTGGGCGTCGAGCGCGGCCACGACGGCCCACGCGAGGAGGCGCTGCGGCTCAATCTGCCGGCGACGCTCGCGCTCGGCGAGCGCCTGGCCGCGCATCTCAACCTCGGCCGGCGCTGGCAGCGTCATGGCAGGGGCGCGTGGACCGCGGGCGCGGCGCTGGAGGCGGAGCTGGGTGGCGGCTTCTCGGCGGTGGCCGAGCGCTGGCGCGAAGGCCGCGGGCAGCATGCGCGCCAGGTCGGCCTGCGCTGGACCACGCCCGGTGACGGGCTCGACCTCGACCTCGGCCACGCGCATGGCCACGGTGATGACGGCTGGCGCGGCTGGACGCTGGGCGCGACCTGGCGTTTCGGTGGCTGAAGCTCAGGCGGCATCGACCTTGGCGGCGTCCTGCGCGCGCAGCCAGGCCACGAAGTCGGCGATCGGCATCGGCGGGGCGAAGTAATGGCCCTGACCGTAGTCGACCCCGAGCGCGTGCAGGCGGTCGCGCTGGGCCTGGTTCTCGATGCCCTCGGCGACGACCCGCGCATCGACTGCGCGGGCGATCTGCACGATCTCCGGGATCAGGCTGGCGCGGATCGCCGACTCTTCCATCTCATGCACGAAGCTGCGGTCGATCTTCAGGTAGTCCGGGCACAGCTGCCGTACCAGGGCCAGGCTCGAGTAGCCGGTGCCGAAGTCGTCGATGCTGAGGCCGAACCCGGCCCGGGCCAGGTTGCGGGCCTGGGTGACGACGTCCGTGGGCAGGCTGTACTCGGTGAGCTCGAGCTCGATCTGGATGTCGCGTGCCCGCAGGGGGGCGGCGGCCTCGCCGAGGGTGGCGATGACGTGCTCGCCACTCAGACTGTCGGGGAGGACGTTGAGCGCGATGCGGAACGGCCCGCATGGCGGCAGGTGACGATCGGTCTCCGCCAGCGCCCGGCGGGCGACGCGCGAGTCCAGTTCCGGGCCGAGCCGCTGCCGCAGCACGGCCGGAATGACCTGCTCCGGGTACAGCAAGCGGTCGCCGTCCTGCAGCCGCATCAGCACCTCGCAGCCGACGGCACGGCCGCTGGCGAGGGCGACGATCGGCTGGTACACGCAGACGATCCGGTCGCCCCCGATCAGCTTGCGGACACGATGGTCGATCGAGTTCAGGCGGGTCAGCCAGGTGGTGACAGTGCCATGCGCGACCAGGCCGGCCAGGGTCGCGATCAGCACGATGGCCACCGCCAGTGTCGACTGCTGGCGCAACACATCGCCGAGGTGCCAGCGTGTGAAGAGCACGAAATCACCCATCCCCGCCCGCTGCTGCAGCGCGAACTGGCCGCGCCACCAGTGCGTTTCACGGACGACATCGGTGCTGGCCGGCACCGGCAGCCGGCGGACGGCGGCGGTGGCATCGGCCGCGGCAGGAAACAGGGGCTGCAGGCCGTCTTCGGTGTCCAGTGCGATCAGGGTGGCCGCGCCGTGCCGCAGCGCGGCCTCGGCCTGCGGAGCGAGGACGAGGTTGAAGCGGTCTCGCCGCAGGACGGTGGCGGTGACCGACCGCGGCTGGTCCTGGCCGAGGATCAGCGAGACGCCCGTGGAGTAGCCCAGGCCGCTGTGGGCGTAGTGGATGCGTGAGGTGCCGGCGCGCGGTTGCCCGAGCACATCATCCGTGGAGGTGCACAGCAGCAGGCCGTCGGCATCGAAGCTGCCGACTTCGCGGAAGAAGTGGGCGCCGAACAGCAGGCGGCGGATGGCTCGCTGCGAGGCCGGGCTGCAGTCCCAGAGCCGCTGCTCGTGCAGGCGGTCGAGCAGGATGTGCGCCTCCTGCGTGACTGCGTCCAGCAACTGCGCGGCGCGCGCCTGCAGTGCGGCGCGATCGTCGAACTCCCATCTCGCCAGCAGGCCGAGGCCGAGCAGCAGGATGGCGGCCGCCAGCGCCAGCCCGGCCAGCATCCCCCCTTGGACTGGCGACGGCCGGTCGGGTCCGGGGCGCGCGGGCGGCGGCGGGAGCTGGACCGGCATCGGTGGATGTCCGTAGCGGGTCTGGGGGTGCCGGTGGACGGCACGGCGTTGGCCTGACCTTACACCCTGCGGTCGGGTCCGTACCATGACCGCCACGACAGTTCGGTGACGGTGGCGCTCTCATCCCGCGGCCAGGGCGGCCCGTTGCGCCGTTCCTGCCATCGGGTCGCGATCCAGCCTGCGGTAGCCGATGGCCTCGGTCAGGTGCGCCGTGCGGATGGCCTCGCTGCCGGCGAGGTCGGCGATGGTTCGGGCCACGCGCAGGATGCGGTGGGTGGCGCGCGCGGACAGCCGCAGCGATTCCATCGCGCGTTCGAGCAGTCCCTGGTCGGCGGGGGTGAGGCGGCAATGCACCTCCGTCTCGCGCTGGCCGAGACGGGCATTGAGCTTGCCGGCGCGGGCCAGCTGGCGTTCGCGGGCGGCGACCACCCGCACCCGGACCGTGGCCGAGGCTTCGCCGCGCGGCGCGTCCGGGCGCAGTTCGCCGCGCGCCAGCCGCGGCACCTCCAGGTGGATGTCGATACGGTCGAGCAGCGGCCCGGAGAGCTTGCCGCGGTAGCGCTGTACCTGTTCGGGCGTGCAGCGGCAGCGGCCGCTGGGGTCGCCGGCCCAGCCGCAGGGGCAGGGGTTCATCGCTGCCACCAGCTGGAAGCGGGCCGGGAACTCCGCCTGCCGTGCCGCCCGCGAGATCGTCACCACACCCGATTCCAGCGGCTCGCGCAGCGATTCCAGCGTGCGCCGGTCCCACTCGGGCAGCTCGTCGAGGAACAGCACGCCGTGGTGGGCCAGCGAGATCTCGCCCGGCCGCGGCTCGGAGCCGCCGCCGACCAGCGCCACGGCACTGGCCGAATGATGCGGGTTGCGGAACGGGCGCTGGCGCCAGCGTGCCGGGTCGAAGCCGCGTCCGCTGACCGAGGCGATGGCGGCGGCCTCCAGCGCCTCCTCCTCGCTGGCCGGTGGCAGCAGGCCGGGCAGGCGCGAGGCGAGCAGGGTCTTGCCGCAGCCGGGCGGGCCGACCAGCAGCAGGTGGTGGCCACCGGCGGCGGCGATCTCCAGCGCGCGCCGGGCGGCGGCCTGGCCGCGCACGTCGGCGAGGTCGGCGGCGGCGATGCGGTCGTCGTCACCCGCTGGCGGGGCCGGTATCGCGGCGGTCAGCGGGCGGGTGCCGGTGAGATGGGCGCAGGCCTCCAGCAGGGTGCGCGCGCCGAACGCCTGTACACCGTTCACCAGTGCCGCTTCGCCGGCGTTGTCCTGCGGCAGCAGCAGGGCGCGGCCGGCGCGGGCGGCGGCCAGCGCGGCCGGCAGCACGCCGTCGACCGCGCGCAGTTCGCCGGTCAGGGCCAGTTCGCCGAGGCATTCGATCCCGGCCAGCGCCGCGGCCGGGATCAGTCCGCCGGCGGCGAGGATGCCGAGCGCGATCGGCAGGTCGAAGCGGCCGCCGTCCTTGGGCAGGTCGGCCGGCGCCAGATTGACGGTGATGCGACGCTGCGGGAATTCGAACTGGGCGCACTGGATGGCGGCGCGCACGCGGTCGCGGCTCTCGCGTACCGCCGCCTCGGGCAGGCCGACGATGGAGAACTGCGGCAGCCCGCCGGACAGGTGCACCTCGACCCGTACGGCCGGGGCGTGCACGCCGCTGCGGGCGCGGCTGTGGACCAGCGCCAGCGACATCACCACGGCGAGGTCAGTGGTTGGGACGGGACGTGGCGTCGAGCCGGGTTTCCAGCTCGGCCAGCGCGCGCTCCAGCGCGTCGAGCTTCTCGCGGGTACGCAGCAGCACGGCGCGCTGCACGTCGAACTCCTCGCGGGTGACCAGATCGAGCTTGCCCAGGCCGGCCTGCAGGGTGGCGCGGAAGTTCTGTTCCAGATCCTGGCCGGCCTCGCGCAGCCCGGGGGGCACCAGTTCGCTGAGGCGGCGGGCGAGGTCGTCGATGGCCTTGAGGTCGATCATGGCGGTATTCCCTTCGGCGCGGGAGCGACAGTCTCGCCCCTCCGCCCCGGGTGGTGCCGTCCGAGGGCGGCGCATCGTGGAGTCGGAATTCTCCTACATTTCCGGCCTGCGCCGCAGCGTGGCGTGGCCGCAGCGGCGAACTCGGGCAGAATTCCACCACGACAGACACGCGAGGACCGCCCCGATGAAGATGGTCATGGCCATCATCAAGCCCTTCAAGCTCGACGACGTGCGCGAGGCGCTGAGCGAAGCCGGCGTCAACGGCATCACCGTCACCGAGGTCAAGGGCTTCGGCCGCCAGAAGGGCCACACCGAGCTCTACCGCGGCGCCGAGTACGTGGTCGACTTCCTGCCCAAGATCAAGCTGGAGGTGGCGGTGACCGACGAGCAGGCCGAGCGTGTGGTCGAGGCGATCATGCAGGCTGCCGGTACCGGCAAGATCGGCGACGGCAAGATCTTCGTCTACGACCTGGAGCGGGCGGTGCGCATCCGCACCGGCGAGCTGGACGCCGACGCGCTGTGAGCCTGTCTGCGGGAGCCGCTGCCTTGCGGGAACGGCTTCGGCCGCGACCGGGGAAGCGACAGGCCCCGCACGCGGCGGGGCTGGTCGCGATGCGAGGCCGGCGCGGGCTCAGTCGCCGAGTGCCTCGGCCATGAACGGCGGTTGGGTGAGCGCGGCCTTGTGGATCTCGGCGCAGTAGTACTTGGTCTGGAACGACTTGCTGTGCGCGCCGCGCTCACGGAAGCTGGTCAGCTCGCCGCCGCCCTTGCGCGCCAGCGTGCAGCTCCACCAGCCGGTCGGATAGCACGGCTGCGGGAACGGCAGGGTGCGGAAAGTGGTGAAGCCGGCGGCCTTCATCGCGCTGCGCATGGCCTTGATCAGGCCGATCAGGGCCAGCGGCGACTCGCTCTGCTGCACCAGGATGCCGCCGGCGCGCAGCGCCTTGTAGCAGCTGGCGTAGAAGGCCTGGTTGAACAGCCCCTCGGCCGGGCCGACCGGGTCGGTGGAGTCGACGATGATCACGTCCACGCTCTCCGGCGGGCAGTTGCGCATGTAGGCGATGCCGTCGTCGAACAACAGCTCGGCGCGCGGGTCGCCGTTGGACTCGCACAGCTCCGGGAAATGCTTCTCGGCCATGCGCGTGACCTGTTCGTCGATGTCGCACTGGGTCACGCTCTCGACGTCCTTGTGCTTGAGCACCTCGCGCAGCGTGCCGCAGTCGCCGCCGCCGATGATGACCACGCGCTTGGGATTGGAGTGGGTGAACAGCGCCGGGTGCGACATCATCTCGTGATAGAGGAAGTTGTCGCGGCCGGTGAGCATGATGGCGCCGTCGATCACCATCAGGTTGCCCCAGTCGGTGGTCTCGTAGATCTCGATCTTCTGGAACGGCGACTGCACCTCGTCGAGCTTCCGTGTCACCCGGAAGCCGATCGACGAGCCGGTGTGCTCGAAGTTCTCGTGGTACCAGGTGGTTTCGGTGCTCATCGGGGGCGTCCGGCGTATCGAATCGGGGCGCGGATTGTAGCGGATGCGGGGTGGCGGCGCAGATGAAGGCCGCGCGCCCGCGCTGCGGGGGGTACAATGCGCGCCTTTCCCGAGCCTGCCCGGAGCCGCCGCCGATGAGCGACTGGTCCCTCGACCGCGCCCGCCGCACCTACGCCATCCCCCACTGGGGCGAGGGCTATTTCGACGTGGATGCGGCCGGTCGCATGGTGGTGCGGCCGCGCGGGCCGCAGGGGCCGTCGGTGGCGTTGCCCGAGGTGGTCGAGCGGGCGCTGGCGCAGGGGCTCAAGCTGCCCTTGCTGCTGCGCTTCACCGACATCCTCGGCGACCGCCTCGGCCGCCTGCAGGCGGCGTTCGCGCGGGCGATGGACGAGCTCGGCTACGCCGGCGGCTACACCGCGATCTATCCGATCAAGGTCAACCAGCACCGTAGCGTGGCCGGCGAGCTGGCCGCACGCGGCGGCGCAGCGTTCGGGCTGGAGGCCGGCTCCAAGCCGGAACTGATGGCGGTGCTGGCGCTGTCCAGGCCGGGCGGCGTGGTGATCTGCAACGGCTACAAGGACCGCGAGTACATCCGGCTGGCGCTGATCGGCCGCCGCCTGGGGCTGGAAACCTACATCGTCATCGAGAAGGCCTCGGAGCTTGCGCTGGTGATCGAGGAGTCGCGCGCGCTCGGGGTGACCCCGGGCCTGGGTGTGCGCATGCGGCTGGCCTCGCTCGGCGCCGGCAAGTGGCAGAACTCCGGCGGCGACAAGGCCAAGTTCGGCCTCTCGCCGCGCCAGCTGCTCGATCTGGTGGCGCAGCTCAAGGCGGCCGGGCTGGCGCAGAGCCTGTCGCTGCTGCACTTCCACATGGGCTCGCAGATCTCCAACCTGCGCGACATCGCCAACGGCATGCGCGAGGCCACCCGCTACCTGGTCGAGGTGTCGCGGCTGGGCTGCCCGATCCGCTACATGGACGTCGGCGGCGGCCTCGGCGTGGATTACGAAGGCACCCGCTCGCGCAGCTTCTGCTCGATCAACTACGGGCTGGACCAGTACGCCGCCACCATCGTGCAGCCGCTGGCCGAGGCCTGCGCCGCGCACGGGCTGACGCCGCCGCGCGTGCTCACCGAATCCGGCCGCGCGATGACCGCGCACCACGCGGTGCTGGTCGCCAACGTGTCCGAAGTCGAGCGCGCGCCGGAAGGCGCGGTGCCGCCGGTGGTCGCCGACGAGCCGCTGGCGATCCGCCACCTGCGCGAGATCCATGCTGCGCTCGACGAACGCCCGCCGGTCGAGCTGTTCCACGAAGCCCAGCACTACCAGGCCGAAGGCCAGGCGCTGTATGCCCAGGGCCAGATCGACCTCGCCCAGCGCGCCGCGCTCGATGACCTGTTCTACGCCATCGCCCAGGGCGTGCGCGCCCGCCTCAACTACGAGGAGAAGGGTCACCGCGCCGTACTCGACGAGCTCAACGAGCGGCTGGTCGACAAGTACTTCGTCAATTTCTCGGTGTTCGAGTCGATCCCGGACGTGTGGGCGATCGACCAGATCTTCCCGATCGCGCCGATCGCACGCCTGCACGAGCGACCCGACCGCCGCGGCGTGATCGCCGACCTCACCTGCGACTCCGACGGCCAGGTCGAGACCTACGTCGACGACGGCGGCCTGGACAGCTCGCTGCCGCTGCACAGCCCCCGGCCGGGTGAGAGCTACCGGCTCGGCTTCTTCATGGTCGGCGCCTACCAGGACACCCTGGGCGACATCCACAACCTGTTCGGCGACACCGATGCGGCCGACGTGCGGCTGACCGACGGCGGCTACGAGCTGGTCCGCTCCCGTCGTGGCGACACCTCTGACGTGATGCTCGACTACGTCGGCTACGACCTGGCGCGGCTGCGTGCCGCCTACCGCGACAAGATCGCCGCCGCCGGCTTTACCGGCGACCAGGCGGAAGCGCTGATGGCGGCGCTGGAGGCCGGCCTCACCGGCTACACCTACCTCGCCGACGAAGCGCAGGGCTGAGTCCGGCGCTCTTGCGGGAACGACGCAGCCGTCTGCCGAAGGCGAACGGCCTCGGCCGCGACCGGAACGCAACAGCGAGGATTCAGCCACGGATCTGCGCGGATAAGCGTGGATCGAGCCGATGCAAAGTCTTATCCGTGGCTATCCGCGTAGATCCGTGGCCAAAGACTGCCGCTGTTCCCGGGCATCCGGTCGCGGCTGTAGCCGCTCCGAAACTGCGCCGGCCTGAACGGCCGCTGGCCACCCGCGCTAGCATGGAGCAACCTTGCGGCAGCCGAAGGCATCCTTGCCGTCTCGATGCATCGCAAGGACGAGAGGCACGAATGCGGCTGACGCGATCCCCGCTGCTGCGACTGACCTGGAACGAGCTGCGTCGGCGCAAGGTGACGCGCGCCGCGGCCGTCTATGCGCTGGTGGCCTGGGTGATCCTGCAACTGGCCGAGATCACCTACGACCCGCTCGGTCTGCCCGGCTGGGCTCTGACCTGGACGGTGCTGGGCGCCGTGCTGGGCTTTCCGGTGGTGCTGGTGCTGGCGTGGTTCTTCGACGTCTCGTCGCGCGGCATCGTGCGCGAGCACGGTGTGGCCGGCGCCACCGGGCGGATGTTCGCATTGGTCGTGGTGCTGTTCACCGTGGCCGGCGTCGGCTGGTGGCTGTCGACCATCTACGGCACCGGCACCGGCGGGGACGATGCCCGCGCCGGCGTGCATTCGGACGCGCCGGCCAACGCCATCGCCGTGCTGCCGTTCGACGACATGAGCCCGCAGCGCGATCACCGCCACCTCGCCGACGGCATCGCCGAGGAACTGCTCGACCGCCTTGCCCGCATGCAGGGCCTGCGGGTGGCCGCGCGCACCTCGTCGTTCGCACTGCGCGACTTTGCCGGCGACGTCCGCGAGATCGGCCGTCTGCTCAACGTGCGTTGGGTGCTCGAAGGCTCGGTGCGCAAGGCCGAAGGGCGGGTGCGCATCACCGCCCAGCTGATCGACGCCGCCGATGGCTACCACGTCTGGTCGGAGACCTACGACCGGCCCGACCAGGATCTGTTCGCACTGCAGGACGAGGTGACCGAGGCCATCGCCGGCCAATTGGCGCGCCGGGTGGGCGGCATCGCCGGTCAGGCCGCCGGCGAGATGAGCACGCGCAGTCCCGAGGCGCTGGAGCTGTACCTGCAGGGCCGGCTGGCCTGGCGCCAGCGCACGCCGGCCTCGCTGGAGCAGGCCGAGACGCTGTTCCAGCAGGCGGTGGCGCGTGATCCGGAGTTCGCCCATGCCTGGGCGGGCCTGGCCGACACCTACCTGCTGCAGGCCGACTACGGCATCCGCCCGCTGGACGAGGCCATCGTGCTGGCCGAGCCGGCGGCGGTGCGCGCGGTCACCCTGCGGCCGCAGCTCGGCGAGGCTTGGGCGACGCTGGGGCTGTTGCGGTCGAGCGCCGGCCAGCGCGAAGCCGGCAAGCGCAGCCTGGAGGAAGCCATGCGGCTGGATCCGCGCTACGAGATGGCGCCGATGTGGCTGGCTGCCATCTATGGCCGCGAGGGCCGGCTCGACCGCCAGCGCGAGGTACTCGAGCGCGCCGTCGAGCTCAACCCGCTCGAGCCGGTGATCAACAGCAACTACGCCAACCTGCTGGCCGGACTGGGCGAGGTGGCGGCGGCGCGCGACGTGCTCGACCGGGTGCTGGCGATCACGCCCGACGACCCATTGCTGTTGCGCTCGCTGGCGCAGATCGAGCTCAATGCCGGCCGGCTGGCGCGCGCGCTGGAACTGGCCCGGCGCGCCCACGCGGTCGATGCCCGGGCGCCGGCGAGCGTCGCCCTGCTGGTGGAGGTGCTGGCGGCGCTCGAAGACTTCGCTGCCGCCGAGACGCTGGCGCGCCAGTTGCCCGAGCGCAATCCGTTGCGGCCCGTGCTGCTGCAATCGCTGGGCCTGCGGCGAGGCGAGAGCACGGTGCAGCCGGCGCTGGCCGAGCGGGCGCAGGCCCTGCTCGGCTCCGGCGAAGTACTGACCGATCGCGATCGCGACGCGATGCTGATGGTGGCACTGGCGTGGATGCGTGGCGGCGATCCGGCCGGCGCAGCGGCGCTGCTGCGTGCCGTGGTCGGCGAGCCCGAGCGTGTACGTGAAGAAGCGGCGCTGCTCGACGCCGCCAGCGTGCTGGTCCGTGCGCTGCAGCTCGCCGACGAACCTGACGAGGCGGCGCGCTACGACCGTGTGCTGGGCGAAGTGGCCGGCCCTTGGCTGGCGCAGGCCGGCCAATCCGCGACGATCGAGTACGCGCGCGCGCTGCTGGCGCTGCACGACAACGACCGCGCCGGCGCGCTGGCGCAACTGCAACGCGCCTACGACGCCGGCTTCCGTCAGCGCTGGCTGCTCGACCACGACCCGCGGCTGGACGTCCTGCGCGACGCGCCCGAGCTCGCCAGGCTCAGCCGGCGCATCGGCGACGAGCTGGCCGGCTTGCGACAGTCGCTGGCCGCGCGTTGACGCCGCAGGCGTTCGACCTTGGCCTAAACTGATGCGCCGCGCGGCGATCCGCGCCGCCGCCATCCCTGCAGGAGACCCATGAAGACCGGATTCATCGGACTCGGCGCGATGGGCGCGCCGATGGCGCGCCACCTGCATGCGCGCGGCCTGCTTACCGTCGTCGGCAACCGCACCCAGGACAAGGCCGATGCGCTGGCCGTCGAGCTGGGCGTGCGCGCCGCGCGCGCGGCCGATGACTACGCCGACTGCGACGCGGTGCTGCTGTGCGTGTCGATGGATGCCGACGTGCTGGAGAACGTCGAGATGCTGGCCGGCGTGCTGCGTCCCGGCAGCGTCGTGGTCGATCACTCCACCGTCTCGACCGACACGGCCAGGCAGGCGGCGGACATTCTCGCCGCGCGTGGCATCGGCTTCCTCGACGCGCCGGTGTCCGGCGGCGTCGAGGGCGCGCGCAACGGCAAGCTGTCGGTGATGGTCGGCGGCGATGCCGCCGTCCTGGAACGGGCGCGTCCCGCACTGGAGGCCTACGCGCTGCGCATCGCCCACCTGGGGCCGGTCGGCGCAGGCCAGGCCGCCAAGGCGGTCAACCAGGTCATCGTCGCCGGCATCAACGAGGCGGTCTGCGAGGGGCTGGCGCTGGCCGAAAAACTCGGCCTGGATGCGGACACGCTGCTGCCCACGCTGGGCGCCGGCGCCGCCGGCAACTGGTTCCTGGACAAGCGCGGCGCGACCATGCTGCGCAGCCAGTTCGTGCCCGGCTTCAAGTGCGTGCATTTGCTCAAGGACCTGCGCATCGTGCAGGCGATGGCGCGGCCGACCGGCATCCGCACGCCGGTGATCGAGCAGGCGCTGGCCGATTACGCCGAGCTGGTGGATCGTGGGCGCGGCGACGAGGACACCTCGGCGCTGATCGTGCTCAAGCGCGGGGACGGGGAGCGGGAATAGGGAAGCGGGAGTCGGGCCGTGTCGCTCCGGGCCGTGTGTTGCCGCTACGCCTGCGATTTCCGGCTTCCAGCCTCAGCGCACCCGCACGGCCACCGAGGGAATGCCGTTGGCGTCCAGTCGCTGCTTGGCCGCCTCGAGCTCGCGCGCGCTGGCGAACGGGCCGAGCATCACCCGGTGCACGGTGGCGCCGTCGGCGGTGGTGGCCGGTTCGACCCGGGCGACCAGGCCGGTGAAGGCGATCGCCGCCTTCACCTCGTCGGCGCGGCGCGGGTCGCCGAAGGCGCCGGCCTGCAGCAGGTAGCGCTCGCCGGCGGCAACGGCCTGCTCGGGCGCCGGTGCCTGCATCGGTGGCGGCTGTGCCTCGGCGCGCGCACGGGCGCTGACCTCGGCATCGGGCAGCACCACTTCGCGTTCGGGCAGCACGGTGTAGAAGTCGTAGCGCGGCCGGCGCGGCGCCGGCTCGGCCGGCTTCTGCGCGACCGGCTCCTCGGCGGCGGCCGGCGGGCGGGCACCGGGGTTGGGCCGGGGGCCGTCGAACATCGGGCCGAGGCGGTCGCGCATCAGCACCGCGGCGGCGAGTGCCAGGCCCAGCAGCAGGCCGGCGCCGAGCCAGAGCCAGGCCGGAATGCCGCCGCCGTTGCGACCGCTGCGCTTGGCCTGCGACCTGCCGCGGCGTGCCATCACATGCTCTCCGGTGCCGACACGCCGAGCAGCTTCAGGCCATTGGCCAGCACCTGACGGGTGGCCTGCGACAGGCCCAGTCGGGCGTGGCGCAATTCTTCGTCGGCCACCAGGATCGGATGCGCGTTGTAGAAGGTATGGAAGGCCGAGGCCAGCTCGCGCAGGTAGGTGGCGAGCATCTGCGGCGCACGATTGAGTGCGGCGGTTTCGAGCACCTCGGGGTAGCGCATCAGTTCGCTCAGCAGCTCGACCTCGTGCGGTTCGACCAGCCGCCCGCGCGCCGCCTCGGCGGCGCTGCGGTTGTAGCTCCAGCCCTTCTCGGCCAACTGGCGGAACAGCGAGCAGACCCGGGCATGGGCGTACTGCACATAGTAGACCGGATTGTCGTTGGACTGGCTCTTGGCCAGGTCCAGGTCGAAGTCCAGGTGCTGGTCGTTGCCGCGCATCACGTAGAAGAACCGTGCCGCGTCCGCGCCCACGTCCTCGCGCAGCTCGCGCAGGGTGACGAACTGGCCCGAGCGGGTCGACATCTGCACCTTCTGCCCGCCCCGGAACAACACCGCGAACTGCACCAGCCGGATCTCGATACGTTCGGGGTCCAGGCCCAGTCCCTGCGCGGCGGCCTTGAGGCGGGCGATGTAGCCGTGGTGGTCGGCGCCGAACACGTAGATGGCGCGGTCGAAGCCGCGCTCGAACTTGCTCAGCAGGTAGCCCAGGTCGGAGGCGAAGTAGGTCGGCGCGCCGTTCTCGCGCACCACCACGCGGTCCTTCTCGTCGCCGAAGCTGGTGGCGGCGAACCACAGCGCGCCGTCGCGCTCGTAGATGTGGCCGCCGGCCTTGAGCGTTTCCACCGCGCGCGCCACGTAGCCGTCGGTGGCCAGCGAGCGTTCGGAGAACCAGTTGTCGAAGACGACGCCGAACTCGGCCAGATCCTCGCGGATGTCGGCGAGGATCGCGTTCAGCCCGGCATCGAAGGCCAGCCGGTAGTCGTCGCCGAGCAGCGCCTTGGCGCGGGCCACCAGGGCGTCGATGTGGGCCTCCTTGTCGCCGCCCTGGGCCTCGTCGGCCGGCAGGTCGGCGCCGACCTCGCGCCAGGGGTGGCGCAGTCGGTCGCCCTGCTCGCTGCGCAGGGCGCGGGCGATGTCGTAGATGTACTCGCCCTTGTAGCCGTTGTCGGGGAAGCGGATCGGCTCGCCGCACAGCTCCAGGTAGCGCAGCCAGACGCTGGTGCCGAGGATGTCCATCTGGCGGCCGGCATCGTTGACGTAGTACTCGCGCTGGACGCGGTGGCCGATGGCTTCCAGCAGGTTGGCCAGGGTTGCGCCGTAGGCGGCACCGCGGCCGTGGCCGACGTGCAGCGGGCCGGTCGGGTTGGCGGAGACGAACTCCACCGTCACCGACTCGCGCGAGGCCTCCGGCTGACGACCGTAGTCCTCGCCCAGTTCGAAGATGCGCCGCAGCGTGCCCAGCCGGCAGCCCTGACTGAGGCGGAAATTGATGAAGCCGGGGCCGGCGATCTCGACCTTCTCGACGTGCTGCGACTGCGGCAGGGTGGCGACCAGCGCCTCGGCCAGCTCGCGCGGCTTGAGGCCGGCGGGCTTGGCCAGCAGCATCGCCACGTTGGTGGCGTAGTCGCCGTGCTCGCGCGAGCGGGCGCGCTCGATGACGAAATCCGGCAATGCCAGCTCGGCCGGCAGGCGGCCGTGGCGCTTGAGGTCCAGCAGGGCCTGGGCCACCAGTTCGCGCAGATGTTCTTTCACGTCAAGGGTTTCCGCATCGGGAAAACCCCGCATTTTAGCGCGTCGCGGGCCTGGCCGGGGGCGCGGACGGCCGGGCGGTCGCGGCGCCGGCGAGCGTCATAAATCGGTAACCGCCCGGTCATAGGCTGCGCGCCCATCACGGTCGCCCGGCCGTGCCCGCGTTCCGATACGGAGTGACCCCATGTCGAGCCCCTTCGCGCCCCGCCTCCGCGTGGCCCTGCTCGCGCTCGCGCTGCTGCTGACACCGGCGGCCGGCGCGCTCGCCGGCGATGACCTGGCCCAGGGCCTGATCCGCCTGCGCGGCGAGGTCGAGCAGCTCAACAGCGCGCTGGATCTGCTGCGCGAGGAGCAGCGCACCACGTTGGCGGCGCTCAACGCGCAGAAAGCCGAGCTGTCGGCTGCGGTGGAGCGCCAGCAGCTCGCCGCACGCGAACTGCGCAGCAAGCTCGACGCCAGGCTGGCCGAACAGGCCGAGGCCGGCGCCGAGGGCGACACCCTCAGGCCGTTGCTGCTCGAGGCGGTGGCGCAGTTGCGCGCGGGCATCGCCGCCGGGCTGCCGTTCAAGGTGGACGAGCGGCTCGGCGAACTCGACCGGTTCCGCGTCCAGATCGAGAACGGCACCCTGCCGCCGCAGCGCGCGGTCAACCGGCTGTGGGCCTTCTACGAGGACGAATTCCGCCTGACCCGCGAGAACGGCCTGTATACCCAGGCCATCGAGATCGGCGGCGAGCGCGTGCTGGCCGAGGTCGCCAAGGTCGGCGGCATGGTGCTGTACTTCCGCACGCCCGACGGCCGCTACGGCCAGGCCCGCCGCGGTGGCGACGGCTGGACGTTCGAACCCTTCACCGACGCCGCCGACGCCAGGCGTGTGGCGGCCTATTACGACTCGCTGCGCAAGCAGATCCGCCAGGGCTACTTCGAACTGCCGCTGGCCCAGGGAGGTGCCCGATGATCGCCCGTGCCCTGCTGGCCACCGCGCTGGGCGCGCTGGCCGTCCCCGCCCTGGCGCAGGACGGCGCGCCGGCACCGGCCACCGCCACACCGGAGGTGGTGCTGGAGCAGGCCTACAAGCGCGAGTACGCCTTCCTCGAAGCACAGAAGCGCGAGTTGACCGCGCGCGAGGCCGAGACCCGCCGCCGTTTCGAGGCTGATCGCGCCCGCCTGCAAACGGAAATCGCCACGCTCGAATCGCGCGCGTTGGCCGCCAAGTCCGAGGCCGAGTCGCTGGCCGACGCGCTGGCCCGTGCCGAGGAGCGGGCCGAAGTCGCCGCCGGCAGCCGCGAGCTGCTGGGCGTGACCGTCGAACAGGCGCGCGCCACCCTGGGCAGCTTCGGCGTGCGCGCGCTCGACGAGGAGTCGTTCGGCCAGGCCAGCGTGCCGGAGCAGCTGCGTACCGTGTTCGCCACTGCCGCCGACACGTTGGCGCGCCTGAACACGGTGCGCACCGAGCCGGGCGCCTTCCATCTCGCCGACGGTACCGAGGTGCAGGGCACGCTGGTCCGCTTCGGCAATGTCGCCGTGTTCGGGGTCAGTCCGCAGGGGAGCGGTGCGCTGGCGCCGGCCGGTGGCGGCGCGTTCCGCCTGTGGCGCGCGCCGGCGGCCGACAGCGCCGAAGCCCTGGCGCGCGGTCAGACGCCGCCGGTGCTCAAGGCGTTCCTGTTCGAGAACGTCAACACCGCCGTCGCCGAGCCCGAGGCCAAGACCCTGTGGGGCGAGGTCCGCAAGGGCGGCGTGATCGGCTACCTCATCCTGCTGCTTGGCGCGCTGGCCTTGGCGCTGGTGGCGCTGCGCGCGCTGTTCCTCAAGAACGCCGGCGCGGCGATCGCGCCGATCATCGCCACGGTCGAGCGGCCGTTGCGCGAGGGCCGGATCGACGACGCCATCGCCGGCGCCAAGCGCTTCAAGGGTTCGGCCGCGCGCGTGGTCACCGCGGCGCTGCGCAACCTCGACCGCGACCGCGAGCACCTGGAGGACATCGTTTCCGAATCGATCCTGCACGAGTCCGGTCACCTCAACCGCTTCGGCAGCTTCATCACCGTGATCGCCGCGGTGGCGCCGCTGCTCGGCCTGCTCGGGACCGTGACCGGCATGATCCAGACCTTCGACGTGATCACCGAGTTCGGCACCTCCGATCCGAAGCTGCTCTCGGGCGGCATCGCGGTGGCGCTGGTGACCACCGAGCTCGGCCTGGCCGTCGCCATCCCGACGCTGCTGCTGGGCAACCTGCTCGGCGGCTGGGCGGAGCGGATCAAGGACGACATGGAGAAGGCCGCGCTCAAGGTCATCAACCTGTACCAGGACGTGAAGCTGGCGTCCCTGAAGCAGGCGGCCTGACGGAACGCGCGCCATGGGCGGGATCGACAACGGCAACTGGCTGGACGCGCTCGGCGGCTACCTCGGCGCCGGCGGCATCGTGATGCCGCCGCTGCTGGCGGTGACCGCGCTGCTGTGGTTCGCCATCGGCAGCCGCTGGGCGCTGCTGCGGCGTGGCAGCCGCAAGAACGTGCGGGTGCTGATCAAGCGTCGCGAGGAAGGCCGCGCCGGTGCGCCTGACGGCATCGTCGACGAGGCCATCGCCGCCGGCCTCGCCCTGCGCGACGCCGGCAAGCCGAACCTGCGCCGCTTTCTCGACGACGCCTTTGCCGGCTACGAGCGCGACATCAAGCGCTGGTCCACCACCATCACCACGCTGGTGGCGATCGCCCCGCTGCTGGGTCTGCTCGGCACGGTGATGGGCATGATCGTCACCTTCGAATCGCTCGGCGACATGACGCTGTTCTCGCAGTCCGGCGGCATCGCCGGTGGCATCGCCACCGCGCTGTTCACCACCCAGATGGGCCTGGTGGTCGCCGTGCCCGGCGTCATCGTCAAGGCGGTGCTCGACCGCCGCCAGCAGCAGATCGCGCTGGATCTGGCGCAGATCAAGGACATTCTCGTCAGCGCGCCCGCCGCGCAGGGGGCTTGACGCCATGTTGCGTCGTCGTGACAGCAAGGCCAGCGAGGCCGCCGTCGATCTCACCCCGATGATCGACATGACCTTCATCCTGCTCATCTTCTTCATGGTCAGCACGACCTTCGTGAAGGACATGAAGCTCGACATCAACCGCCCCGGTGCGCAGACGCAGGTCGTGGCCTCGACCAAGGCGGTGCGCATCTACATCGATCGCCAGGGCGAGACCTTCCTCGATGGCGAGCCGGTGCGGGTGTGGGCGATCCAGGGCCGCGTGCGCGACCTGCTGCGCGGCATGACCCAGAAGTCGGTGCTGGTGGTGGCCGACGACCAGGTGCCGTCCGGGCGGCTGGTCGAGGTGGTCGACCAGGCCCGCCTGGCCGGCGCCGAGGATGTCGGCGTCGCCACCGTCGCGGAGGCGGGCGAGGGCTGACATGCGCGCCTCCCGCGTCCATCTCGCCGGCCTGCTCGCCGCCGTCGCTGGCTTCGCGATGGTGATGGGCATCGTGCTGCTGATGAACCGGCAGGCCGCACGTCCGGACCAGGGCGACGGGCTGTCCGGCACCGCCATCGAGGTGGTGCGGAAGGACAAGCCGCCCGAGCCGCCGCAGGTGCGTCGCCCCGAGCCGCCGAAGCGGCAGACGCGGCAGGCGCCCGCGCCGCTGATCGGGCTGGATTCGTCGCTGTCCGGCCTGAGCTTCGGCCTGCCGGCCTTCGACGCCGCCGAACTCGATCTCGGCAAGGGCCTGCTCGGCGACGCCGGCGAGGTGGTGATGACCGACGACAGCGTCGACCAGCCGCCGCGCCCGTTGCTGCAGACGCCGATGCAGTACCCGCCGCGCGCCAAGGCGCAGGGCATCACCGGCTACGTGTTGCTGAGCGTGCTGATCGGCCCGACCGGCCGGGTCGAGCGGGTGAAGGTGCTGGAGGCGCAACCGGCCGGCGTGTTCGACGAGGTCGCCGTCGCCGGCGTGCAGGGCTGGAAGTTCGAGCCGGCCACCTACAAGGGCGAGAACGTGCGCGTGTGGGCCAAGCAGCGCGTCCGCTTCGACCTGTCGCGGAGCTGACGATGCGCCTGCCCGCCATCCTCCTGATCGCCCTGCTCGCCGCGCCCGCGCTGGCGAAGCGGTCCGACGAGGTCGATTACGTCGCCCTCGCCAGCCTGCTCGCCCGCGACGGCGAGTACGACCGCGCCGACGACGCCTTGAAGCACGTCACCGCCGACACGCCCGGCATCGACCTCGTCCAGTACCACACCGTGCGCGGGCTGGTGGCGCTGGAGAAGCGGCGGCTGGACGAGGCCGCCGACGCCTTCGCCGCGGCGATCGTCGCCGGCCAGGCCGACCCGCTGGTGCACCTGTATCGCGCGCAGGCCCTGTTCGGGCTGGAGCGTTACGGCGATGCCGTCGCCGCGCTGGAAGCGGCCGGCGACGCGGTCGACGGTCTCTCCGGCGCCTGGCTGATGCGCGCCCATGCGCAGTGGATGCTGGGCCGGCGGCAGGCGACCTTCGACACGCTGCGCGCGGCCGGCGAGCGTTTCCCGGGCAATGTGTCCTTCCTGCGGCGGCAGGTGTTCTACCTGATCGATGCCGGCCTCTACCAGGAGGCCGCGGCGCTCGGTCGCGACTACCTGGCGCGGGCCGAAGGCAAGGCCGAGGACTACGTCGCCATCGGCACCGCGCTGCGGCGCGGGCGCAGCTTCGACGAGGCGCTGGGCTTTCTCGAAGCAGCGGCGCTGCGCTTTCCCGACGACCTCGCCGTCGCCAAGGCGCTGGCGCAGACCTGGGTCGAGCGCGGCGATCCGTATGCCGCGGCCGAGATCCTCGCCCGCGTCGCCGTGCGCGAGCCGGCACTCAACGCCGAGGCTGCCGAGCTGTTCCGCCGCGCCGGCCATCCGACCCGCGCGCTCATGCTCAATGCCCGCATCCCCGATTCGCCGCGCAAGCTCAAGCAGCGCGTCGGCATCCTGATCGAACTGCGCCGCTACGACCAGGTCGCCGGCATGCAGGACGCGCTCTACCGCGCCGGCCTGTATGCCGACGAGGACGTGCGCTATGCCCTGGCCTATGCCCACTACCGCGCCGGTGACCACGCCGCGGCGGAGAAGCACCTGTCGGCGCTCACCCGCGCCGACCTGTTCCGCAAGGCCACCGAACTGCGCCGGCTGATGCAGGACTGCGCCGACGCGCGCTGGACCTGCGCCTGAGCGCGCACATGCCGTCGCACCGGACCCACGACCACGAATCGCTGCCGATGACGCCTGCCAAGACCTCCCGACTGCTCGCGCCGCTGGCACTGCTCGCGCTGGGCATCCGCGCCGCGCTGGCTGCCGACCCGGCGGCACTGTCGGTGGTGCTGTTCGACGACCGCACGCCGCTGGCCGGTGCCGAGGTGCGCATCGACGGCCGGCCACTCGGCCACACCAACGATGACGGCGCACTGCGACTGAGCATCGACCCGGGCCGGCGCACGCTCAGCGTCAGCCGCGACGGACGCGAAGTGCTCACGCTCGAGCTGGACTTCCAGCCCGAGGAAAGCGCCGAGCTGATCGCCACGCTGTACCCGGATTCGCCGCCGAGCGTGTTCATCGAGAGCTCGCACCAGGCAGGCACCGCCACCGCCGCACCGAAGGCGGTGGCCGCCCCCCCCGGCGTCATCGAAGGCCGTGTGGTCAGCAGCGAGGACGGCCGGCCGGTGGCGGGCGCGCGCATCTTCGTCAGCGGCACACCGCTCGACGTGGTCAGCGATGCCGATGGCCGCTTCCGTATCGAGGTGGCCCCCGGCACCTATGCCTTCTCGGTGATCGCTCCGAACTTCAGCGCCCAGACCATCGACGGCGTGGCGGTCGATCCCGAGCAGACCGTCGCCCGCGAGGTCGAACTGACGCCGGCCGGGCTGGAGTTGCCCGAGTTCGTGGTGCTGGAGCCGTACATCGAGGGCTCGCTGGCCGCTTTCGTCGAGGAGCGCCGCACCTCGGCCGCGGTCACCGACATCCTCGGCGCCGAGCAGATCTCGCGCGCCGGCGACTCCGATGCCGCCGGCGCGCTCAAGCGCGTCACCGGCCTGACGCTGGTGGACGGCAAGTACGTCTACGTGCGCGGTCTGGGCGAGCGCTATTCCAGCGTGCTGCTCAACGGCGCGCAGATTCCCTCGCCCGATCCCACCCGCCGCGTGGTGCCGCTGGACCTGTTCCCCACCGAGATCCTGCAGGGCGTGGTGGTGCAGAAGACCTACTCGGCCGACATGCCGGGCGAATTCGGCGGCGGCAGCATCGCGCTGCGCACCCGCGGTTTTCCGGACAGCCCGTTCTTCAAACTCTCGGGCAGTCTCGGCCATGCCGACGGCACCAGCTTCCAGGACGGTTTCGGCTATGCCGGCGGCGGACGCGACTGGACCGGCAAGGACGACGGCAGCCGCGCCCTGCCGGCGCGGTTGGACGCACTGCGCCGCGCCGGCCTGTTCCTGCGCCAGCGCACGCCCGCCAACCCCGCCGGCCTGACGCCGCAGGAGTTCGAGGCGGTCGGCGAGGCGCTGGCGGCCGGCGGTTACGACATCACCAACAAGCGCGTGGGCCCGGATGGCGGTTTCGCGCTCTCCGGCGGCAGCAGTTGGCATTTCGGCGAGGCCTGGCGCGTCGGCTTCCTCGCCTCGGCGCGCTACGCGCGCAGCTTCGACACCCGCACCGAGGCGCGTCGCTTCTATACCGCCAGCAGCGACGGCCTGAGCCTGCGCGACGAAACCACGTTGACCGGCACCCACGCCGAAATCGACACCAGCGGCTTCCTCGTCGCCGGCATCGACCATGGCGACGACCACAGCCTGCGCGGCACCTCGCTGATCGTGCGCCAGACCGAGGACCTGGCGCGGATCCAGTCCGGCGTGGTCGACAGCCAGCCGTTGGAGAACTACAAGCTGGAGTGGGTGGAGAACGAGCTGGTCGCCCACCAGCTGGCCGGCGAACACCGGCTGCCCTGGTTCGTCGGGCAGGCGCGCGTGGACTGGCTGTACACCCGCGCCCGCGCCAACCGCTATGCGCCCAACACCCGCGAGTACCGTTTCGACGTGCGCGACGATGGCCGTTTCTTCTCGCTCAGCACGGCCAGCAACAGCCACATCTTCGCCAATCTGGACGACGATTCCGAATCCGGCGACCTCGGGCTGGCACTGCCGTTCGCGCTGGGCGCGCGGGTGCGGGGCGAGCTCGGGCTCAAGGCCGGCCGGCTGGAGCGCGAGCGCGATTCCTACATTCGCCGCTATCAGTTCTTCGCGCGCGGCGCGTCGGTGATCCGGCCCGAGGTGCTCGGCCGGCCCACGCTGGAGGCCATCCTCAACCCTGACACCATCCGCCCGGACGGCTTCGTGGTGGCCGAGATCACCCAGCCGACCGACAACTACTTCGCCTCGCAGCGGCTGGACTATCGGGCGGTCAGCCTCGACCTGAGCCTGTGGGATCGGGTGCGGCTGAACTTCGGCCTGCGCGAGGAGGACAACTGGCAGCAGGTCACCACCTTTTCGGTGGTGCGCCCGAGCGACCAGCCGGTGGTCGGCCTGATCGACCAGACCGACCGCCTGCCTTCCTTCGCGGCGACCTGGCAGCTCACCGACAACCAGCAGCTGCGGCTGGGCTACAGCAGGACGTTGTCGCGACCGGATTTCCGCGAGCTGACCGCGGCGCCGTTCGTCGACCCGATCCTCGACGTGCTGACCTTCGGCAATCCCGATCTGGTCACCGCCAGCATCCGCAACTACGACCTGCGCTGGGAGTATTACTTCTCGCCGACCGAGAGCGTGTCGGTCGCCGCCTTCCGCAAGGACTTCACCCGTCCGATCGAAAAGCAGCTGCTGCCGGGCTCGGGCAGCATCCTGCTGACGCTCGCCAATGCCGAGGGCGCGACCAATCAGGGCGTGGAGCTGGATGCGTACAAGCATCTGGGCTTCCTCGGCCGCTGGATCGGCGACACGCGCTGGGCGCAGTGGCTGCGGCTGGACCGGCTGGAATGGGAGAGCTGGTACCTCGGTGCCAACTACGCCTGGATCGATTCGGAGATCCGGCTGGATCCAGCCAAGTCCGGTTTCAACACCAACCTGGTCCGCCCGCTGGAAGGCCAGTCGCCGTACGTGGTCAACCTGCAGCTCGGCTACCAGTCGTCCGACGGCGATCGCGAGGCGACGCTGCTTTACAACGTTTCCGGCGAACGCATCGTGCAGGTCGGCGTGGATACCCAGCCGGACATCTACGAGCAGCCGTTCCACCAGCTCGACTTCACCTGGAAGCAGCGGCTGGGCGAGCGCTGGGCGTTCCGCGTGCGGCTGCGCAACCTGCTCGACCCGAAGGTCGAGTTCCGCCAGGGCAGCGAGCTCACCCGCGAATACCGCAAGGGCCGCGAGATCGGCCTGAGTCTGGAGTGGACGCCCTTCTGAAGGCCGCAGGGACTGGCAAGGGGACGCCGACGGCCGCGCCTGCGGCCGTCGGCGTGTCCGGGGGACGGAAACCTCTCTGTCACGTCGCTGTTCGATCACTGTCATCGACGCCGCCTAACCTGCGCCGCGACCCGATCCGGTCAGGGTCGCGTAACGCATTCGCGCCGCGCCCGCCTCTCGTCCCACTCAGGAGTTTTCCATGACCCTTACCCTCCGCAAGTGCGCGATGGCGACCGCGGTGCTCGGCGCCCTCGCCGCCGGCGACGCTTCCGCCGCCCTCCGACTGAGCGACGCGCTCGAAGGCAACTGGTTCGACCCGGCCGCCGACGGCCGCGGCGTCCAGTTCGAGATCGCCCCGCATCCCGATGGCGATGGCAGCCACCTGGCCGTGACCCTGCTGTTCACCTACGACGCCGCCGGCAAGCCGCTGTGGCTGATCGCCGCGCCGCGGATCAGCGAGTTCGGCTACACCGGCACCGCCGACCTGATCAAGGTCGAAGGGGGCAACTTCGGTTCGCCGATCCCGCCCGGCAGCCTGACCAACGAGGTCGTCGGGCAGATGACCCTGACCTTCAACAGCTGCACCAGCGCCACCATGGATCTGCAGATGACGCCGGCCAGCGGCCTGCAGAGCTTCACCTGGAACCTGGTGCCGGTGACCGGCGTCGGCCAGCCCTCCTGCGTGTATCAGCGCAAGTTCGAGGGCTGCCCGAGCTTCGCCACCCCCGCGCCGGCCTACGGCGAGCGCGCCTGCATGATCTCCGGCAGCTTCCTCGGCCAGGACATCACCCTGACCAACGAGATCACCTGGGTGATCGACCAGAAGGTGAACATCGGCGGCGACAACGCCCAGCAGTCCATCCTGCGCATCGAGCCGGGCACCCTGCTGGTCAGCTCGGGCGACAGCTTCGACCACATCGCGGTGAACCGCGGCTCGAAGATCTACGCCGAGGGCCGTCAATACGCGCCGATCATCCTGACCAGCCCGAAGGAGCTGCCGGGCTTCGGCGGCGAGCCGGCGCCGCAGGACGTCGGTGGGCTGGTGATCTCGGGCAACGCCCCGGCCAACTGCAATCCCAACTGCGTGGCCGAGTGGGACAACACCAACCGCTACGGCGGCAGCGATCCGATGGACAACAGCGGCATCATCCGCTACATGCAGGTGCGTTACGCCGGCTACGTGTTCGCGCCGAACCGCGAGCTGAACTCGTTCACCCTCAACGCGGTCGGCGCCGGCACCACGCTGGAGTACCTGCAGTCGTACAAGGGCGCCGACGACGGCATCGAGTTCTTCGGCGGCACCGCCAACGTCCGCTACTTCGTGGACGTCTGCGGCGGCGACGACTCGATCGACTGGGACGAGGGCTACAGCGGCAAGATGCAGTTCGCCCTGGTCGTGCAGCAGGGCTGCGCCGGCGAGGACCATGGCTTCGAAGTCTCCAACAGCCCGACCAACTTCGACGCCACCCCGCGTTCGCGTCCGACCATCGCCAACTTCACCCTGATCGGCGGCGGCGCCGGCAGCGCCAGCAGCCGTGACGGTTTCAACATCAAGGAAGGCAGCGGCGGCAACTGGTACAACGGTATCGTCACCAACTTCAAGCGCGCCTGCATCAGCATCGAAGGCGCGGCGACGCAGGCGGCGGCCGGCCCGGCCAACGCGCTGACCGGTGTGCTGACCATCAACAACACCATCATCAACTGCGCCAACAACTACCGCGAAGGCACCGGTGTGACGGCGGGCTATGCCCAGGCCTGGTTCACCGGCCAGGCCGGCAACGTCGCCGGCGACCCGCAGCTGAGCGGTTTCCTGCCGACCGGCACCGTGCATCTGAACAAGCACTTCAAGCCGACCAGCGACTGGTTCATGCCGACCGACTACGCCGGCGCCTTCCGCAGCAACCGCCGCGAGGACAACTGGACGCTGGGTTGGACCAAGGGCGTCAACTGATCCGCGCGTTCGCCGCCGCGCCGCCGCCATGGCGGCGCGGTCGGCGGGTTTTCAGCGGGTTATAGGCAACGACGGGCCGGCGCCACGCCGGCCCGTTCTTCTTGGCGCACGTCACAGCCAGCCGCGTGCGGCCAGCGAGCAGGGCGGGCCGTCGCCGATCACGAAATGATCCAGCAGGCGCACCTCGATCAGCGCCAGCGCCTGGCGCAGGCGCTCGGTCACCGCGCGGTCGGCGGCGCTCGGTTCGCTGACCCCGCTCGGGTGGTTGTGGCCGATGATGATGGCGGCGGCATTGTGGGCCAGGCAGCGCTTCACCACCTCGCGCGGATGCACCTCGGCGCCGTCGAGGGTGCCGCGGAACAGTTCCTCGAAGGCGATCGCGCGGTGGCGGGTGTCGAGGAACAGGCAGGCGAACACTTCGTGCGGCAGGCCGCGCAGGCGGCGCGCGAAGTATTCGCCGGCGCGGTCCGGGTCGGTAAGCGCCTCGCCGCGCGCAAGGTCCGCGGCGAGATGGCGGGTGCCGAGCTCCAGCGCGGCGGCCAGCGCGCAGGCGCGTGCCGGGCCGAGGCCGGGCAGGGCAGCGAGCTGGCGCGGCGTGCGGTCGAGCAAGGGGCGCAGCGAACCGGCCTGCGCCAGCAGCGCGCGGGCGTGTTCCACCGCGCTGCGGCCGCGCGGACCGGAGCCGAGGAAGATCGCCAGCAGTTCGGCGTCGGACAGGCTGCCGGCGCCGTGCGCCAGCAGGCGTTCACGCGGACGTTCGTGTTCGGGCCAGTCGCGGATGCGCATGGGGTCAGCCTGCGCTCGCGGCCGTGTGCTCGGGATCGGGTCGGCGCGGCGCTTCGGGTAAGCTAGACGCCTTCTTCCGGGTAGGAATTTTCCGCGTGTCCGACCTCCTCCACGGCGAACGGGTGCTGCTCGGCGTCAGTGGCGGCATCGCCGCCTACAAGGCCGCCGACCTGGTGCGCCGGCTGCGCGAGGCCGGTGCCGAGGTGCGGGTGGTGATGACCGAGGGCGCGCAGCGCTTCGTCGCGCCGCTGACCTTCCAGGCGCTGTCCGGGCATCCGGTGCGCAGCTCGCTGTGGGACGAGCACGCCGAGGCGGCCATGGGCCACATCGAGCTGGCGCGCTGGGCGACCCGGGTGCTGGTGGCGCCGGCGTCGGCCGACGCGCTGGCGCGGCTGGCGCATGGGCTGGCCGGCGACCTGCTCGGCACCCTGTGTCTGGCCACCGACGCGCCGCTGGCGGTCGCGCCGGCAATGAACCGGCGGATGTGGGCGCACCCGGCCACACAGGCCAATCTCGCCACGCTGCGCGCGCGCGGCGTCGCGGTCCTCGGCCCGGCCGAGGGCGACCAGGCCTGTGGCGAGGTGGGTGCCGGCCGGATGCTGGAGCCGACCCAGATCGTCGCCGCGCTGGCCATGCTGCGCGCCGACGCGACGCGGCTGGCCGGCCGGCGGGTGCTGATCACCGCCGGGCCGACCTGCGAGGACATCGATCCGGTGCGCTACATCGGCAACCGCAGCTCCGGCAAGATGGGCTTCGCGCTCGCCGAAGCCGCCGCCGCGATGGGCGCGGAGACGACCCTGGTCGCCGGGCCGGTGGCGCTGGCCACGCCCGCCGGCGTGAGCCGCGTGGATGTGCGTTCGGCCGCGCAGATGCGCGAGGCGGTGCTGGCCGCGCTGCCCGGGCAGGACCTGTTCATCGCCGCCGCCGCCGTGGCCGACTACGCGCCGGCGCAGGCCGCCGCCGACAAGATCAAGAAGACCGGCGAATCGCTGACGCTGGCGCTGGTGCGCACGCCCGACATCCTCGCCGAGGTGGCGGCACGCGCCGACCGGCCGTTCACGGTGGGTTTCGCCGCCGAGACCCGCGAGGTCGAGGCCTATGCCCGCGACAAACTCGTCCGCAAGCGGCTGGACATGATCGCCGCCAATCGCGTGGGCCTGCCGGGGCTGGGCTTCGAGGCCGACGACAACGCGCTGTCGGTGTACTGGGCCGATGGCGGCGCCGAGATCGGCGTCGCGCCCAAGCCGCTGGTCGCGCGCCGTCTGCTGCAACTGATCGCCGACCGCATGGAGCACCGCGCCGCATGATGCGCGAGATCAAGCTGAAGATCCTCGACCCGCGGCTGGGCCGCGATTTCCCGCTGCCGGACTACGCCACCGCGCAGTCGGCCGGCATGGACCTGCGCGCGATGCTCGATGCGCCGGTCACGCTGCGGCCGGGCGACACCGTGCTGGCGCCGACCGGCATTGCCATCCATATCGGCGACCCGGGGTTGTGCGCGACGATCCTGCCGCGTTCCGGGCTCGGTCACAGGCACGGGCTGGTGCTGGGCAACCTGGTCGGGCTGATCGATGCCGATTACCAGGGGCCGCTGATGGTGAGCTGCTGGAACCGCGGCAGCGCCGCTTTTACCATCGCGCCGGGGGATCGCATCGCGCAGCTGGTGTTCATGCCGGTGGCACGGGCGGCGTTTCGCATCGTCGAGGATTTCGAGGCCAGCGTGCGCGGCGCGGGTGGTTTCGGCCATACCGGCGTGCGCTGACGGCGTGGCCGCAGCGAACGTACAGACAGCCAGGGGACAGCACAGCAATGAGCAACGACACCCAGCCCGCCGCCGCCAGGAGACTGGCGATTCCGGTCCAGGTGCACCGGTTTCTGCCGCTGATCGGCGCCGTGCTGATCGCGCTCGGCGCGCTCGTGCTCTGGCAGAGCTGGCAGGCGGGCGCGGCCGAACGGCTGGCGGCGCAGCTGGATGGCCGTCGCGACCAGGCGGCAGCCGACGTGCGCCAGCAGCTCGACGGCCTGCTGCAGCGCTTCGGCGAGCACCGTCAGCGCGAGAGCGTACTGGCGGCCTTGCGCGAGGACGACACCGCGGCCGCCGCGCAGGCCTTGCAGGCCGGCTGGCCGGAGCTGGTCGGGGTGGAGTTCCATCCGCCGGCACTGGACGAGGCGATCGAAGGCGATCTGGCCGCGTTCGGTTACGGGCGTCTGGCGCTGCTGCAGGACGCGCTGGTCGCCGGGGCGCCGCGTGCTGCGGTGATCCGTGACGGCGGCCAGCCCACGCTGGCGTTGGTCGGTCCGGTGACGGACGGCAATCGGGTGCTGGCGCTGGCGCTGGTCAAGCTGCCGGTCGGCGTGCTCGCCGAACGGCTGCAGGCGGCGACGCCGGCGGGGCTGTATCTGGGATTGAAGCAAGGCCGTTTCCTGATCGCCGAGGCTGGCAAACGCGAGCTGGCGGCGCTGGCCGAGGCGCGTGCGGTGCCGATCCCGGGCAGCGGGATGCGCATCGTGGCCGCCGCGCCCGAGGTGCGCGCCGGGCTGCTTTCGGGGGGGCTGGGGTATGGGTTGGGCGGCCTGCTGCTGCTGGCCGGTGCCGGCGCCTTCGTCCTGCAGCGTCGCAGCGTGCCGCAGGCAGCGATGGCCGACGAAGGCGGAGCCGAGGCGGCCAGCGATGTCACCCTGGCCGAAGTGATGCAGCGCAGCGCCGCCGCCAGCCAGCCGCGTGTCGTGCGCGAGAAGCCGGCCAGGCGTGCGCTGACGCTCGACCGCAGCATCTTCCGCGCCTACGACATCCGCGGCGTGGTCGGCCAGACGCTCGACGCCGGCATCGCCCGGCTGATCGGCCAGGCGATCGGCTCGCTGATGCATGAGAAAGGGCTCAAGGACATCGTGGTCGGCCGCGATGGCCGCCTGTCCGGACCGGAGCTGGTCGAAGGCCTGATCGCCGGTCTGCGCCAGGCCGGCTGCGACGTCACCGACATCGGCATGGTGCCGACGCCGGTGGTCTATTTCGGCAGCTTCCATCTGCGCACCGGCTCCGGCGTGGCGGTGACCGGCAGCCACAACCCGCCCGATTACAACGGCTTCAAGATCGTGGTCGGCGGCGAGACGCTCTCGGGCGCCGCCATCGAGGCGCTGTACACCCGCATCGTCGAGGACCGGATGCACTCGGCCCAGCCGCAAGGCACGCTGCAGCGGCGCGACATCAGCCACGATTACACGCAACGCATCGCCCAGGACGTGCAGACGGAGCGGCCGCTGAAGGTCGTGGTCGACTGCGGCAACGGTGTGGCCGGTGCGATCGCGCCGCAGGTGCTGGAGGCGATCGGCTGCGAGGTGGTGCCCTTGCACTGCGAGGTCGACGGCACCTTCCCCAATCACCATCCGGACCCGGGCGATCCGGAGAACCTGTCCGACCTGATCCACATGGTGCAGCGCCTGGACGCCGATCTCGGGGTCGCCTTCGACGGCGACGGCGACCGGCTCGGCGTGGTCACCCGCCGCGGCGAGATCATCTACCCCGACCGCCTGCTGATGCTGTTCGCGCAGGACGTGCTCAGCCGCAACCCGGGCGCCTGCATCCTGTACGACGTCAAGTGCACCGGCCACCTCGCCGGCCACGTGCTGCGTCACGGCGGCAGCCCGGTGATGTGGAAGACCGGCCATTCGCTGATCAAGGCCAAGATGAAGGAGACCGAGGCCGAGCTGGCCGGCGAGATGAGCGGCCATTTCTTCTTCCGCGAGCGCTGGTACGGCTTCGACGACGGCATCTACGCCGCCGCGCGCCTGCTGGAGATCATCGCCGCCGACCCGCGCGCGCCGGAGGAGGTCTTCGACGAGCTGCCCAAGGGCGTGAGCACGCCGGAGCTGAAGATCCCGGTCGCCGAGGGCGAGCAGTACGTCTTCGTCGAGGCCTTCCGCGACAGGGCGAAGTTCGACGGCGCGCGCGTCGCCACCATCGACGGCGTGCGTGCCGACTGGCCGGACGGCTTCGGCCTGGTGCGGGCCTCGAACACCACGCCGGTGATCGTGTTGCGTTTCGACGCCGACAACGCCGAGGCGATGGCGCGTATCCAGCAGGCGTTCCGCGAGCAGCTGCTCGCGCTCAAGCCCGATCTGGCGCTGCCGTTCTGAACGGCCGGAAATCGGGAATGGGGCAGGGAAAGTCGGAGCGGCAGGCGCCGCCACGGCGTCCCGCACTGTCGTTCCGCGCGCCGCCAGCGATCGGCTCTTCCCGACGGACTGCGGAACGGCCGACCGCTCACCGCGGCCGGGGCGACGGTGGTCGGTCAGTCGATCACGAGCCCCGGTTTCCCGCCCCCGGCCTCAGCCGCCGTCGCGCAGCTGGCGGTAGCGGGCCAGGGTGGTTTCGTATTCCAGCTGCAGGGCCGCGCGTTCGGCTTCGCGCCGCTGCAGCAGGTTCTGCTGCAGGCTGATCTGGCGTTGCGTCTCGCGCACGCTGGTGGCGGTCCGGGCGTCGATCGGCTGGCCGGTCAGCTCGCGGTCGGCGGCATTGGCCAGCAGGCTGGCCAGGCTCTGGTGCTGGCCGTCGATGGTCGCCTGGGTGGCCTTGAGCGCTTCCTCCAGCAGCTTGATGCGCTCGCCGTAGGCGCGGCTGAGGTCGGCTTCATTGGGGAACGAGGCCATCAGCACCCGGTCGCGTTCGCGCTGCAGCGCCTCCCGTTCGGCAGCCGACTGCGCCTCGGCGGCGGCGGCGGCCAGGGCTGCCCGTTCCTCGTCGGTCAGGGCACGGTCGACCTCGCCGACGGTCAGCCCGCTCTTGGCGCTGAGTTCGCGGCGGGCCTGATCGACCGCCTCCGGCGGCAGCGCATCGGAGTAATGGACCTTGCCGTCCTTGTCGACCCAGCGGTAGAGCTTCTGCGCCTGGGCGGCGGGGGTGGCGAGCGCGAAACCCAGGGCGATGGCGAGGGCGAGTCGGGATGCGCGCATGGCGGGTCTCCGGTATGGCATTCGGTGCGTGGTCAGGCGCTGGCGCCGTAGCGGTCACGATACGCCAAAAGGGCGGGGCGATGCGCGGCCAGCGCCGGGTGCCCGTCGGTGAAGTCGAGCAGGTCGGCGAGGCCGGCGATGGCGAGCACCGGCAGGCCGAATTCGGCGGTGACCTCCTGCGCGGCCGAGCGTCCGCCCTCGCGACCGCGCTCCTGGCGGTCGAGCGCGATCAGCACGCCGCAGGGCGTGCCGCCGGCGGCACGGATGATGTCGATGGATTCGCGGATGGCGGTGCCGGCGGTGATCACGTCGTCGACGATCAGCACCCGCCCCCGCACCGTCGCCCCGATCAGCATGCCGCCCTCGCCATGAGCCTTGGCCTCCTTGCGATTGAAGGCGATGGGTACGTCGCGGCCGCGTCGCGCCAGCGCCACGCCGAGCGCGGTCGCCAGCGGGATGCCCTTGTAGGCGGGGCCGAACAGCATGTCGAAATCCAGGCCGGATGCCAGCAGCGTCTCGGCATAGCACTCGCCCAGCGTCGCCAGCGCGGCGCCGGAGTCGAACAGGCCGGCATTGAAGAAGTACGGGCTGATCCGTCCGGACTTGAGGGTGAACTTGCCGAAGCGCAGCACGTCGCGGGCGACGGCGAGATCGAGAAAGGTGCGTTGATGGGCTTGCACGGGAACCGGAATCGGGAAGCGGGAGGCGGGAAGCGGATTGTGCACCAGCCGTGTCGGGCGATTGAATGCCGGCTTGCCCGGGACATCCGCCCGCGGACAAGCCCACCCAGTTCCGCTAGGCTCCGATTTCCAATTTCCGATCCCCGACCCCCGATTCACGATTCCCGATTCCCGTGAGAATCATCACCTTCAACGCCAACGGCCTGCGCTCGGCCGCCAGCAAGGGTTTCTTCGACTGGTTCGTGCGCCAGCGGGCCGACCTGCTCTGCGTGCAGGAGACCAAGGCGCAGGAGCACCAGCTCGGGGAGGCCGCCCTGCGCCCCGACGGCTACCGCGCGTGGTTCCGCGACGCGACCACCAGGAAGGGCTACAGCGGGGTGGCGATCTACAGCCGGCACGAGCCGGATGCAGTGCTGACCGAACTGGGCTGGGCCGACTTCGACGAGGAAGGGCGCTATATCGAGGCCCGCTTCGGCAAGCTGAGCGTCGTTTCGATGTACTTCCCGTCGGGGTCCTCGGGCGAGGAGCGCCAGCGGTTCAAGTTCCGCTGCATGGACTGGATCGCGCCGATCTTCGACCAGTGGCTGGCCAGCGGCCGCGACTACGTGATCTGCGGCGACTGGAACATCGTCCGCAGCCGGCTCGACATCAGGAACTGGGCCTCCAACCAGAAGAACTCCGGCTGTCTGCCCGAGGAACGGGCCTGGCTGAACCGGCTGATCGAGGAGCGCGGCTGGGTCGACACCTATCGCGAGCTGCGCCCGGACGGCGAGGACTACACCTGGTGGAGCCAGCGCGGCGCCGCCCGCGCCAGGAACGTCGGCTGGCGCATCGATTACCAGATAGTCTCGCCCTCGCTGCGAGACAGGCTCGTGGACTGTGCGATCCACCCGGCGCCGAAGTTTTCCGACCACGCGCCCTACGTCGTGGATTACCGGTATGAGGGGTCGCCCGCTTGAATGCCGCGAAACTGAACGCCTGGCTGGATGCCGTCGGCGTCTACTTCACCCGGCGCATGGCGGTGGTGTTCCTGCTCGGCGTGTGCTCCGGCCTGCCCAACGGACTGATCACCGGCACCCTGGGCGTCTGGCTGCGCGAGCACGGGTTGTCGCGCACCGACATCGGCGTGGTCGGCCTGGTCGGCCTGGTCTACGCGGTCAACTTCCTGTGGGCGCCGTTCCTCGACCGCCTGCGGCCGTTCGGGCTCGGCTGGCTGGGTCGGCGCCGCGCCTGGATCGTGCTGTTCCAGATTGCGCTGGTGCTGGCGCTGGCGCAGCTGCTCGGTATCGATCCGCTGGCCAACCTGCGTGGCCTGGTGCTGGTGATCGCGGCGATCGCGATCCTGTCCGCCAGTCAGGACATCGTGATCGATGCCTACCGCGTGGAGTACCTGCGCCAGGACGAATACGCCGCCGGCTCGGCGATGGCCACCATGGGCTGGATGACCGGCGCCACCGTGCTGGCGGGCTTCACGGTGCTGCACCTGTCCGGCCCCTTGGGTTGGCCGCTGGCCTATCTTGCCGTCGGCGGCGTGCTGCTGGCCGGCCCGCTGGTGCTGGCGCTGGCCGGCGAACCGAAAGTGCCGGCCGAGGTGCTGCGCCACGATACTTCCCGGCCGTGGCGCACGCGCCTGCACGACACCCTGGTCGCGCCGTTCAGCGAGTTCCTGCGGCGGCCACACGCCTGGCTGGTGCTGGCCTTCGTGCTGCTGTTCAAGCTCGGCGAGGCGATGATCGGGCGCATGACCGGGGTGTTCTACATCGACACCGGCTTCACCCCGGCCGAGATCGCCAATTACTCCAAGGCCCTGGGCACCGGCGCGATGCTGCTCGGCGGCGCCATCGGCGGCGTGATCGCCAAGCGTTTCGGGCTTTACCGTGCCCTGCTCGGCAGCGCCATCGCCATGGCCGCGACCAACCTGCTCTACGCCTGGCTGGCGCTGGCGGGCAAGGACTTCAGCATCCTGGCGCTGGCGATCGTCGCCGACAACCTCACCACCGGACTGTCGCTGTCGATCTTCGTCGCCTTCGTTTCCTCGCTGTGCAACGTCGCCTTCACCGCGACCCAGTACGCGCTGCTCGCCTCGCTGGCCAACTTCGCCATGCGCGGCGCCGCCTCGCTGGGCGGGCTCACGGTCGACTGGCTGGAGAAGAGCCGTTGGGTCGCGGGCACGGCCGAGGCCTGGGCGGCGTTCTTCGTGTTCACCGCGCTGCTGGCACTGCCGGGCATCTTCCTGCTGGTGCTGCTCGGCAACCGGTTGCCGGTAATGCGTCCGCCTTCGGCTGCGGCGGCGCGGGCGGCACAGGCATGAGCCGGGCTTTTGGCGGCAGACGTCGCGAGCTAAGCTTGCAGCCGGGAATCCGTGGGGACGGAGCAGGCGATACGTGCCGGACTTCCTGATCCGCGACATCGATGCCGAGGTGGCCGAGCGCATCAAGGACCTCGCGCGCGAGCGCGGCTGGCCGCTGAACGAGACCATCCTGCACCTGATCCGGCGCGGGCTGGGGGTGCTGGAACCGGAGCCGCCGCCGGAGCCGGGCGATATCTCGCGCCTGCCGGGCACGCTCAGCGATGACGAGTCCAAGGCGCTCCTCGACGCCATGTCGGCGTTCAAGGAACTGCCGGACGACACGCCCTACTGACTTCCGGGTCCGATCCGCGCCAGCCATCGCCGGCTCGGCCGTGCGGCGGTTCCTTTCATGGCGTCTCAGGCTGGATGGATCGCGCCGAGCACGCGCGGTCCGCGCGCGCCGGTGACGCCCGGCAGGTTGCCAGGCCGGCCGGCCAGCGTCTCCCGCGCCAGCCAGGCGAAGGTCATCGCCTCGACGAAGTCCGGGTCCAGCCCATACGCCGCGGTGGATTCGGTCGTCACGCCCGGCAGTCGCGCGCCGATGCGCGCCAAGAGCAGCGGATTGTGCACGCCGCCACCGCAGACCAGCAGGCGCCGGGTGCCGGGCTGGTGGCGACGCAGCGCGTCGGCGACGGTGGTGGCGGTGAGTTCGCACAGTGTCGCCTGCACGTCTTCCGGCCGGTGTCGGTCGCCTGCGAGATGCACGTCGAGCCAGCCGAGATGAAACTGGTCGCGGCCGGTGCTCTTCGGCGGCGGCAGCGCGAACCACGGGTCGGCGCACAACGCGGCAAGCAGTCCGGTATCGACGCGACCGCTGGCGGCCCAGGCGCCGCCGGCATCGTAGGCGACGCCGCGGTGGCGGGCGATCCAGGCGTCCATCAGGCCGTTGGCCGGGCCGGTATCGAAGCCGCGCACGACACCGTCACGCGGCAGCAGGGTGAGGTTGGCGATGCCGCCGAGGTTGAGCACCGCGCGATCCTCGTCGCGCGAATGCAGCATGGCGGCGTGGAAGGCCGGCGCCAGCGGCGCGCCCTGGCCGCCGGCGGCGACGTCGCGGCGGCGGAAATCGGCCACCGTGGCGATGCCGGTGCGCTCGGCGATGCGGTTGGGATCGCCGAGCTGCATGGTGAAGCGTGGCGACGCATCGATCCGGTGGCGCAGGGTCTGGCCATGCGAGCCGATGGCACGGATGGCCGCCCGCGCCATGCCGCTGTCGGCGATCAGCGCCTCGGCGGCGTCGGCGAAGGCATCGCCGATCCGCGCGTCGAGGGCGCCGATGTCGTCCAGGGTCAGGCTCGCCCCCTGTTGCGAGAGCTGCAGCAGTTGCGCACGCAGCGCCTCCGGATAGGGGAAGGTGCGTGCGACCAGTGTTTCGGTCCGCGGGGCGAAACGCACCAGCGCGGCGTCGATGCCGTCGGCGCTGGTCCCGGAGATCAGGCCCAGGTAGAGCGCGTCATCGGCCATGGCGTGCGAATCAACGCGACGCGGTGGCGAACTGGCGGCCTTCCAGCAGTTCGAGGTGGGCGATCACCGGCGCGGTCTGCTGGCGGAAGCGCGCCAGCTCGGCCGCCGGCAGCGGCTCGGGTTTCGGGAAGGTGACCGTCAGCGGGTCGCGGTGCACGCCGTTGATGCGGAATTCGTAGTGCAGATGCGGGCCGGTGGCCAGGCCGGTGGCGCCGACGTAGCCGATCACCTGGCCCTGGCGGACGCGCTGGCCGGTACGGAACGGCCCCAGTCGGGACATGTGCGCGTACAGCGTGGTGTAGCCGCGGCCGTGGTCGATGATGATGGTGCGGCCGTAGCCGTTCTGCCAGCCGGCGAAGCTGATGCGGCCGTCGCCGGCCGCACGGATCGGCGTACCGGTCGGCGCGGCATAATCCACGCCGCGATGGGCGCGGATGGTGCCGAGCACCGGGTGGCGGCGGTTCGGGTTGAAGCGCGAGCTGATCCGCGCGAATTCGATCGGCATGCGCAGGAAGCCCTTCTTCAGCGGCCGGCCCTCGCTGTCGAAGTATTCGACACGGCCGTCCGGGCGGGTGTAGCGGAAGGCGGTGTAGCGCTTGCCCTGGTTGATGAAGCTGGCGGCGACGATGCCGCCGTGGCGCACGCGCTCGCCGTCGCGCCAGACCTCCTCGTAGACGACGTGGAAGCGGTCGCCCTCGCGCAGGTCGCGGGTGAAGTCGATGTCGTGCTCGAACACGTTGGCCAGCTCGTTGATCGTGCTGGCAGTGAGGCCGGCCCGCTCGCCGGCGCCGTAGAGGGAGTGGGTGATCTCGCCGCTGGCCATCAGCACGCGGCGCTGCACGTCGCGCGGGAGGGTGGTCTCGACGATGCGCTCGCCGGCCAGGCTCAGCTCGACGCGGGTGCTGTCGTCCCTGTCGAAGCGGATCGCGCGCAGCGTGCCCGGCGTCGGGATGTCGAACTCGAACTCCTGCCCGGCGCGGATCATGGTGAGCGGGGAACGCGCGCCCGGATGGGCGAGCAGGCGATGCATGTCGGCGGCCGGCAGGCCGAGTTCGGCGAACACCTGGCCGAGTGTCTGCCCGGGCTTGACCTTGACCGTCTGCCAGCGATCGGTCGCGGTCGACTCGGTGGCATCCGCGCGTGCGGCCGGCTCGGGCAGGGTCAGCGTCACCGTGGTGTGCGGCACTTCGGTCTCGCGCATCGCGCTGGCGATGCCGGGCACGATCGCGATCACCAGCGTGCCGAGCGTGGCCAGCAGGCTGGCGAGCAGCCAGTGCTCGCGCGACCAGCGGCCATCGGCACGGCGGGACGGGAGCTCGGCATCGACGCGATCGACGAGGCTGGCGGCAGCCCTGCGCGCGGTGTGGATCAGGCGCGCGCCGGCGCCGTCGAGTCGTTCGTCTTTCGAGTTCACAATGCCCTGCCCCGGGTGAAGCCGCGGCTACGATAGCCAGCCTGCAAAGGGCGAGTCAAACCCTTGTGCCGGCTGGATTTTTTGCGCTCCAGCATTTAACGTGACATTAACGTTGCGCCGTGCGGGCGGGCACACTCTCCCATTCACATAGCTGAGCCGGTGCGCGCACCGGCGGGTCGAGGTCGTTGATGTCGGAATTGCAGCAGGCCCTGGAGCTGATCGCTCGCGGGGCGGAAGAAATCCTCAAGCGCGAAGAACTCGAAGCGCGGCTCAAGCTCGGTCGTCCGCTGCGGGTGAAGGCCGGGTTCGACCCGACCGCGCCCGACCTGCACCTCGGGCACACCGTGCTGCTCAACAAGATGCGGCAGTTCCAGGATCTCGGCCACACGGTGATCTTCCTGGTCGGCGACTTCACCGGAATGATCGGCGACCCGACCGGCAAGAACGTCACCCGCAAGCCGCTCACCCGCGAAGACGTCGAGGCCAATGCACGCACCTACGCCGACCAGGTGTTCAAGGTGCTCGACCGCGAGCGCACCGAGCTGCGCTTCAACTCCGAGTGGTTCGATCGCATGAGCGCGGCCGACATGATCCGTCTGGCCGCCCAGCACACCGTCGCCCGCATGCTCGAGCGCGACGACTTTTCCAAGCGCTTCGCCGGCCAGCAGCCGATCGCCATCCACGAGTTTCTCTATCCGCTGGTGCAAGGCTACGACTCAGTCGCGCTGCGTGCCGACGTCGAGCTGGGCGGTACCGACCAGAAGTTCAACCTGCTGATGGGGCGTGCCCTGCAGGAGAACGCTGGCCAACCGCCACAGGTCGTGCTGACCATGCCGCTGCTCGAAGGCATCGACGGCGTGCAGAAGATGTCCAAGTCGCTCGGCAACTACATCGGTATTGCCGAGCCGGCGATCGATATCGTCACCAAGACCATGAAGATCGGCGACGAACTCATGTGGCGCTGGTTCGAGCTGCTCAGCTTCGAAGTCTCGCTGGCCGAACTGGCGCGCATGAAGCAGGACGTCGCCGCCGGACAGCTCAACCCGCGCGACGCCAAGCTGCGGCTCGCGCGTGAACTGGCCACGCGCTTCCACGATGCCGCGGCCGCCGAGCAAGCGATTGCCGGCTGGCATGCGGTGGTGCGCGGCGAGGGCGACACCACGCTGCTGCCGGTCAACGACATCGTCATCCCCGCCGGCGGTATCCGCCTGGCCGCGCTGCTCAAGGCCGCGGGCCTGGCGACCAGCAACTCCGAGGCGATGCGCAAGCTCAAGGAGCGCGCCGTGCGCATCGACGGCGAAGTTGCCGAGGACCCGCAGCGCGAGTTCGCGCCCGGGTTCGAGGGCGTGCTGCAGGTCGGCAAGCGCAACTTCGCCCGTGTCCGCCTCGTTGCCGGCTGACGCGACCGGAGTGTTTTTTCGCTGCCCCTTCCCAACCGTCTCGCGTCCGTGCACAATGCGCGCCCCTTCGCTGCGGGTGCCGGGAGGCGGGTGGCGGGGGTGGCGGGAGGCGCCCGTTGGGGTGTTGACCGACGCGGAAAGTGCCGTATAATGTGCGGCTCCCTCGGACGAAACGTCC
>NZ_JACHHX010000016.1 GCF_014202935.1 Rehaibacterium terrae
AAAACTCTCAGGAATTGGCAACGACGGTGTGATTTTCCGGGGATTCGCGCAGTCGTCCAAGGGGGGCCAAGCCAAGCCCGCTGCGGAGTTCGTGCGTTTTGCAGGGCCGACGAAAAAGCCGCGCAGCGGGCGCGGCTTGTCGTTTGCGTTGGAGGCCTGGGTCGGAATCGAACCGGCGTACACGGCTTTGCAGGCCGCTGCATGACCACTCTGCCACCAGGCCTTGTTCGGCGGCGCGCCGGGGAAGCGTAGCTTCGTCCGGCTGAAAAAACAAAACCCCGGCGGACCGAGGTTTTGTTCTTGAAGATGGAGCGGGAAACGAGACTCGAACTCGCGACCCCGACCTTGGCAAGGTCGTGCTCTACCAACTGAGCTATTCCCGCGGAAGAGAACGGGAATTTTACGGATGCTTCGAGGGCTGTCAACACCCCGTCACGTACTTTTTTCGCCGCGCATGGCCGGCCAGGCCGCGACCAGGTAGTTCCAGCCCGACCACAGGGTGAGGAAGGCGGCCACCGCCAGCAGCACCTCGCCGACCCGGAAGGTCGGGAACAGGTACTCGCCGCCAGCCAGCGGGATCGGCGCGAAGTACAGCAGCAGGATCAGCGCGACCATCTGCACGATGGTCTTGATCTTGCCGACCCAGGCGACCTTGACCCGGCCGCGCTCGCCGATCTCGGCCATCCACTCGCGCAGCGCCGAGATGGTGATCTCGCGGCCGACGATGATCGCCGCCAGGATCGCCATGAACAGCGTCGGGTGCTTCTGCACGATCAGGAACAGCGCCACCGTCACCGCCAGCTTGTCCGCGACCGGATCAAGGAAGGCACCGAAGGCCGAATACATCCCGAAGCGGCGCGCGATCCAGCCGTCCAGCCAGTCGGTGATCGCGCCGATGGTGAAGATGAAGGCGGCGGCGAAGTTGGTCCAGGAATAGTCCAGGTACCACACCAGCACGAGCACCGGGATCAGGGCGATCCGGAACAGCGTGAGCACGGTGGGAATGGTCAAGGTCATCGGGTGCCTCCCTGCCCTGCGGTCGCGCCCGGACTGTCCAGGCCGTGCAGTGCGGCATAGATCCTTTCGGCGAGCGCGGCGTTGACGCCGTCGACGCGGGCGATCTCCTCGACGCCCGCGGCGCGCAGCCCGGCCAGCCCGCCGAAATGCTTCAACAGCTTAGCGCGTCGGCGCGGGCCGATGCCGGGAATGTCCTCCAGCCGGCTGGTTTCGCGCAGCTTCTGGCGCTTGCCGCGGTGGCCGGTGATGGCGAAACGGTGTGCCTCGTCGCGGATCTGCTGGACCAGCTGCAAGGCCGGCGAGCCGCCGCCGGGGCGCAGTTCGCTGCCGTCGGGCCGGATCAGCGTCTCCTCGCCGGGGCGGCGCGCTTCGCCCTTGGCGACGCCGACCAGTTCGACGCCGCGCACGCCCAGTTCGTCGAGCACGTCGCGCGCCTGCGCGAGCTGACCCCTGCCGCCGTCGATCAGCAGCACGTCGGGCAGCACGCCCTCCTCGGCGGCGCGCCGGAAGCGCCGCTCCAGCGCCTGGCGCATGGCGGCGTAGTCGTCTCCGGGCGTGATGCCGACGATGTTGTAGCGGCGGTACTGGCCGCGCACCGGGCCTTCGCCGTCGAACACCACGCAGGAGGCCACGGTGGCCTCGCCCAGGGTGTGGCTGATGTCGAAGCACTCCAGCCGCCCGGGCGGCGATTCCAGGCCGAGCAGCGCCTGCAGGGCGTCGAGCCGGGCGCGCTGGTTGGCGCTGCTCTGCCTCTCGGTGGCGAGTGCCAGTTGCGCATTGCGCATGGCCAGGTCGAGGTAGCGGGCGCGCTCGCCGCGTACCGCGGTCTTCAGTTCGACACGGCGACCGGCCTGCTCGCTCAGCGCGGCGGCAAGCAGTTCGGCGTCGGGCACGGCGTGGCTGAGCACGATCTCGCGCGGCGGACGCTGCGCCAGGTAGTACTGCGAGAGGAAGGCGCCGAGCACTTCCTCGGGCGCGTCGGCGCCGTTGGTGCGCGGAAAGAAGGCGCGGGTGCCGAGGTTCATGCCGTTGCGGAAGCACAGCAGCAGCACGCAGGCGCTGCCCTGCTCGACCACGCAGGCGAGCACGTCCATCTCGGCCTGGCCGCCCTCGACGTACTGGCGCGCCTGCAGCCGGCGCAGGTCGGCGATCAGGTCGCGCAGGCGGGCGGCGTCCTCGAAGCGCAGCGCGGCGCTGGCCTGTTCCATGGCCGCGCCGAGCTCGCCAAGCAGCTCCTCGCCGCGGCCGTCGAGCAGCAGGCCGGCGCGGCGCACGCTGTCGTGATAGTCCTCGCGCGAGACCAGTCCCACGCAGGGCGCCGAGCAGCGGCCGATCTGGTACTGCAGGCAGGGACGGCTGCGGTTGCGGAACACCGAGTCCTCGCAGCCGCGCAGGCGGAACAGCTTGTGCAACAGGTCGAGCGCGTCGCGCACCGCCGAGGCGCTCGGGTAGGGGCCGAAATAGCGTCCCGGCGCGGCGCGGCTGCCGCGATGGAAGGCGATGCGCGGCCACTCGCCGGCGGTGATGTGGATGTACGGGTAGCTCTTGTCGTCGCGCAGCAGCACGTTGTAGCGCGGCCGCAGCGACTTGATGAGCTGGTTTTCCAGCAGCAGTGCCTCGGCCTCGGTGCGGGTGACCGTGACCTCCATGCGCGCGATCTGCGACACCATGCGCTGGGTACGCAGCGGCAGCGCCTTGGTGAAGTAGCTGGCGACGCGCTTGTCCAGCGCCGACGCCTTGCCGACATACAGCACGCTGCCGTCGGCGGCGTACATGCGGTACACGCCGGGCGCGGAAGTCAGGGTGCGGACGAAGGCCTTGCCGTCGAAGACGCTGGCGGAAGTGTCGGTCTGGCTCATTCGCCCACGGGCAGCCGGCTCGCCTGGCCGCTGTCGATCTGGATGCGCAGGATCTCGTGCGCATCGGTGTTGGCCAGCCACAACGCCCCCGCGGCGACGGCGATCGCGGCCGGCCGCCGCAGTGGATGATCGCACGGGAATCGACTGAGCCCGCCACCGCCCAGCTTCAGGCGGCGCAGGGCGTCGTTGTAGGCATCGGCCACCCACAGCACCGGCGCGTCGGGGTCGAGCGCGATCGCCAGCGGGTATTGCAACCTCGCCGCTTCACGGCTGCCGTCCTGGTCGCCGAATTCGAACGGCCCACGCCCGACCAGCGTCTGCACTGCGCCGCTGTCGATGTTGACGCTGCGCAACGCCGAAGCCGATGCGTCGCAGACGTAGAGTGTCTTCTGCACCAGCGCCAGGGATGCCGGATGGGCGAATTCCGCCACGTCGGCCGCGCCGTCGGTGAGTCCGAACTGGTCGCTGCCGCAGAGCCGCCGCAGCACGCCGAGACCGAGGTCGTACTCCCAGATCTGGTTGCTGCCGGCCAGCGCGGCGAACAGGCGGCCCTGGGCGGCCGCCACCGCCCAGGGCTGGTCGAGCGTCGCGGCCGCCGGGTCGGCCACCGGCCCCTCCACCGGCGTGCCGGGCTGGCCGTTGCCGGCCAGCGTGTCGACTTGGCCGCGCGGCAGCGAAATCCGCCGCAGCGCGTGGTTGCCGGTATCGGCGACGTAGAGCGTGTCGCGTACCAGGCTGAGCCCGCGCGGGGCGTTGAAGGCGGCCTCGTCGAGGCTACCGTCCACCAGATCCGGAAAGCCGCCGCCGAACACACGCAACAGACGCCCGTCGTGGGTGCATTCGAGGATGCGGTGGTGGCCGCTGTCGGCGATGTACAGGTGCTTGGCACCCACCGCGATGCCGGCCGGCCAGGCCAGCGCCGTGCGCATGGCGGCGTTGCGCACGACCACGGCCTCGGCCTGCGGCACCACGCCGGGTTCGTCGAGCATGGCGGCGATGCTGGCATCGAGCGCCTCGCGCTGCATGTCGCCGGCGACGATCTCGCGCAGCTGGCCGCGCGCGTCGACCAGCGCCACCGAGGGCCAGGCCTGGATGCCGTAGTGCTGCCAGGCGACGAAGTCCGGGTCGTTGGCGACCGGGAAGGCCAGGCCGAGCCGGCCGACCGCCTGCTCGACCAGCGCCGGGCTGCGCTCGGCCTCGAATTTGGGCACGTGCAGGGCGAACACGCGCAGCCGGTCGGGGTACTTGGCCTGCAGATGGCGCAGGTCGCCGAGCAGGTTGTGACTGTAGGCCGAGCCGGCACTCCAGAACGCGATCGCCACCACCCGCCCGCGCTGGCCGGCCAGCGTCGCCGCCGGCGCGTTGATCCAGTGCAGGCGGTCGGTGAATTCGGGAGCGAGCGCGGCGGCGGTCATGACGGGCCTCCAGTGGGCCTGGCGCGATTATGCGCCCTGCCGCAGCCGTTGCAGCAAACCATCGGCGGCGTCCGAGAGCAGCGCGAAGACCTGCTCGAAGTCGGCCTCGTCGCCATAGTAGGGATCGGGCACCTCCGCGGACTCGCCCAGGCCGGCCGCATCGAGCAGCAGGCTGACGCGGGCCGGGGCGCCGGCCGGCGCACGGCGTCGCACCACGGCCAGGTTCTGGCGGTCGGCGCAGAGCAGCCAGTCGAAGTCGTGGAAGTCGCGCTCGACGAGCTGGCGTGCGCGCAGGCCGGCGATATCGATGCCGTGACGGCGCGCCACCGCGATCGCACGCGGGTCGGGCGGCCGACCGATGTGCCAATCCCCGGTCCCGGCCGAATCGATCCGGACCTGCCCGTCGACTCCCGCCGCTTGTAGCCGGGCGCGCACGATGCCCTCGGCCAAGGGCGAGCGGCAAATGTTTCCGAGACAGACAAAAAGCAATCCATTCATGTAGATATGGATTAAATCTAGGGAAGATCTGAACAAGTCCATCCTGGACTTGCCAGCCCACGCCGCGTCCGGCGCATGTCCGGACGCGGCTTCGACGAATCAAGCACTTGCGTGCTTGATTCGCGAGCCGGCCATCCCTGGCCGGCGGAACCTCTGAATTGATCAGAGGTTCCCTAAAGCTTTTTATCAGCAACGATCCGCGCCTCGGCCCGGGCCAGATCGGCCTCGGTATCGACGCCGGGCGGGAACGGCACGGGCGTCAGCGCCACCGCGATGCGCTGGCCGGCTTCCAGCACACGCAGTTGCTCCAGCGACTCGACCCGTTCCAGCCAGCCCGGCGGCATCGCCGCGAACCGGCGCAGGAAGCCGGCGCGGTAGGCGTAGATGCCGATGTGGCGCAGCCAGCCGCCGCCGGGCAGGCTCAGCCGGTCGACGGCGAAGCGGTCGCGGTGCCAGGGGATCGGCGCGCGGCTGAAGTACAGCGCCAGCCCGTCGGCGTCACGCACCAGTTTGACCACATTGGGGTCGAACAGCGCTTCGCTGTCGTCGACCGGCGCCGCCAGCGTCGCCATCGGCGCGGCGCTGGCCGCCAGCGTCTCGGCCACGCAGCGGATGCCCTCGGGCGGCGCGAACGGCTCGTCGCCCTGCAGGTTCACCACGATCTGCGCCTCGTCCCACCCCAGCGCCTGGGCGCATTCGGCGAGCCGGTCGGTGCCGGAGACGTGGTCGGCGCGGGTCATGCAGACGGTGACGCCCTGCCCGGCCACGGCCTCGGCGACGCGGGCGTCGTCGGTGGCGACCACCACCTCGCGCGCGCCGGCGGCCAGGGCGCGGCGGGCGACATGCAGCACCATCGGCTCGCCGGCGAGCGGGCGCAGCGGCTTGCCCGGCAGGCGGCTGGCGCCGTAGCGGGCGGGGATGGCGACGATGAAGTCGAGGGATGGGGTCATCCAGTCATTCCGAAGTCGAAGGTCTGCATGGCAGGAAGCGTGTGCTCGTCTGCCGCCGGCTGAGGGCGCAAGCCGCGACCGTGACCCGGCCCGGCCGTGGCGGCCGCTCGCGGCTCGCTCACGCCGCTCCTGCCGGGGCTGTCCGCAAACCGTCCAGCCGGGCCAGCAGCGCCTCGTAGAAGGCGTCCGGCAGCTCGGCCTCGACCGGCACCACCCAGGCATCCGGCAGCGCGAAGTCGCGGCACTTCACCGCATCCTTCTCGGTCATCAGCAGCGGCAGCGGCTCGTCGAAATCCAGCTCGTGCGGGGCGAAGACATGATGGTCGAGAAAGGCATGCTCGACCAGCTCGATGCCGAGCCGACGCAGGGCCTCGAAGAAGCGGGCGGGGTGGCCGATGCCGGCCACGGCGTGCACGCGACGGCCGGCGAAGGCGCTCAGCGGCAGGACGCGGTCGCCGGCCAGCGCACGGGCATCGAGCAGGCGCGGCAGCATCAGCCATTCGTCGTCGCGCGGCTCGCCGCCGTTGACGACACGGAAATCACAGGGGGGGCGGTCGCCGGGCCGCTCGCGCAAAGGGCCAGCCGGCAGCAGTCGGCCATTGCCGTAGCGGCGGACGCCGTCGAGCACCTCGATCTCGACGTCGCGGCCGAGCCGGTAATGCTGCAGGCCGTCGTCGGCCAGGATCAGGTCGCAGCCGGCATCGACCAGCGCCCGCGCAGCCCGCACGCGGTCGGCATCGACCCGCACCGGCAGGCCGGTACGCCGGGCGATCAGGCAGGGCTCGTCGCCGGCGTCGGTCGCCGGCGTGTCGGCCTCGACGGTGAGCGGCTCGCGTCCGCGCCGGCCGTAGCCACGGCTGACCACGCCGGGCCGCCAGCCGGCATCGCGCAGGCGCTCGCCTAGCGCGACGATCAAGGGCGTCTTGCCGGCGCCGCCGACGGTGAGGTTGCCGACCACCACCACCGGCACCGGCAACCGCTGCACACGCAGCCAGCCGCGCAGGTAGGCGGCGCGGCGCAGTGCGCTCAGCGCGGCGTGGATCGCCGCCAGCAGGCGCAGGCCGATCCCCGGCGCCTCACCGCCGTACCAGCGGCGCTGCAGCCGATCGACCAGTCCGTTCACGCCCCTTCGGTCTCCCGGAACTGCAGGCGGTACAGGTGCGAGTACAGGCCGTCGCGGGCCAGCAGCTCGGCATGGGTGCCCTGTTCGACGATCCGCCCCTGGTCGAGCACCAGCACCTGGTCGGCATGCTCGACGGTGGACAGACGATGGGCGATCACCAGCGTGGTGCGGTCCGGGATCAGGTGCGCCAACGCGTCCTGCACCAGCCGCTCGGATTCGCTGTCGAGCGCGGCGGTGGCCTCGTCCAGGATCAGGATCGGCGCGTCCTTGAGGAAGGCGCGGGCGATGGCCAGGCGCTGGCGCTGGCCGCCCGACAGCAGTGCGCCGTTCTCGCCGATGCGGGTGTCGAAGCCCTGCGGCAGGCGCTCGATGAATTCCAGCGCATTGGCGGCCTCGGCAGCGCGGCGGATCGCCTCGGGCGTGGCCTGGCTCTGCGCGCCGTAGGCGATGTTGGCGGCGACGGTGTCGTCGAACAGCATCACCTTCTGTCCCACCAGGGCGATCTGCCGGCGCAGGTCGGCCAACCGGTACTCCTGCAGCGGCACGCCGTCGAGCAGGATCTGCCCGGCATCAGGCTCGTAGAAGCGCGGGATCAGCCGCACCAGGGTGGACTTGCCGCTGCCGGAGCGGCCGACCACGGCGGTCACCGTACCGGGCCGGGCGATGAAGCTGACCCCGTCCAGCGCCGGCCGTTGCTGGCCGGGGTAGTTCAGCCGCACGTCGCGGAACTCGATCTCGCCACGCGCGCGCGCCAGCGGCCGGCTGCCGGTATCGCGCTCCTCGGGCGCATCGAGCACCGAGAACAGCCGCTCGGAGGCGGCGATGCCGCGCTGGATCGCGCTCTGCACATTGGTGATGCGCTTGAGCGAGGGCAGCAGCGCCATCATCGCCGTCATCAGCGAGACGAACTGGCCGGCGGTCATGCGGCCCTTGATCGCCTCGCGACCGGCGACGAACAGGATCACCGCCAACGCCAGCGCGGCCAGGAACTGCACCACCGACGACGCCGCGGCGCGCGTGGTCTCGACCTTGATGTTGAGATAGAGGTTGCGGTTGGCCAGCGCCGAGTAGCGTGAGGCTTCCTCGGCCTGACCGCCGTAAACCTTGACCTCCTGCTGCGCGGCCAGGGTCTGTTCGGCGCTCTGCGCCATCTGCGCGACGCCGTCCTGGATGCCGAGGTTGATGCGCCGGTAGCGGCGCGAGACGTAGCCGGAGATGGCGACGATCAGCGGCACCACCACGATCATCGCCAGCGTCACCCGCACGCTCTGGCTGAGCATGACGGCGATCAGGATGGCAATGGTGAGGGTGTCGGTGATGATCACCTTGAGCGCCTCGGCGCTGGCCTGGCTGACCTGCTCGGTGTCGTAATTGAGCCGCGACACCAATGCCGGCACCGGCTCGGCATCGAAACGCGCGCTCGGCAGCCGCAGATACTTGAGCAGCAGCGCCTCGCGCAGGTCGCGCACCACGCTGCGGCCGGCACGGGCCATGCCGTAGTCGGTGGCGAAGGTGGCCAGGCCGCGAATGATGAACAGGCCGAGCACCGACAGCGGCAGCGCCAACCGGACCTCCGGGTTGCGCGCCACGAAGGCCTCGTCGACCATCGGCCGCATCAGCAGGGTGAACGCGCCGGCCGCGGCCGCCTCGACGACCATGCCGATCGCCGCCGCCAGCAGCAGGTACCAGTAGCGCCCGGCATAACCCAGCAGGCGGCGGTAGATGCGCCAGCCGTCGGCGCTCACGCCGGGACTCATCGGGTCTCCTCCGGCGCGGTGGGGATGGCGATCTGGCGGAAGCCGAGCTGGCCGAGCACATCGATCGCGGTGACCACCGCCTGGTGCGGCGTGCGCGCATCGGCACGGACCATCACCGGCCGGTCGCGATCATCGCCGGCCACGCGCCGCACGGCTTCGCGCAGCGCGGCCGCGTCGCGCCGCAGCACCTCCTCGTTGCCGACGTAGTAGCGGCCCTCGACGTCGACCGTGATCGTGAGCGTCTGCGGCTGCTCCAGCGTGGGCGGCGCGTCGGCGCGCGGCAGCTGCAGCTTGAGCGCCGAGCGCGCATCGAAGGTGGTCGTCACCACGAAGAAGATGATCAGCGTGAACACCACGTCGATCAGGGAAGTGAGGCTGATCTCCGGCTCGTCGCGCAGCCGGCCGCTGTCCAGCCTCATGCGGTACCCCGCTGCGCACGCGACGGCGTGGCCGGCTTGGGCGGCACGGGCGCGACGCGGGTCTCGCCGTGCAGGGTGTCGAGCAGCGCGATCGCCTGTTTCTCCATCTCCACCACGTACTCCTGCACGCGGCCACGGAAATAGCGGTAGAACATCAGCGCCGGGATCGCCACCAGCAAGCCGGCCGCGGTGCTGATCAGCGCCTCGCCGATGCCGCCGGCCAGCCGGCTGGCATCGCCGACGCCGTGATCGAGGATGTTGAGGAACATCCGGATCATGCCGACCACGGTGCCGAGCAGGCCGAGCAGCGGCGCCACGCCGGCGATGGTGCCCAGGGTGTTGAGGAAGCGCTCCAGCGAATGGACGACGTGGCGACCGACGTCCTCGATGCGCTCCTTGACCTGCTCGCGCGGGCGCTGGCGCACGTCGAGCGCCGCCGCCAGCAGTTCGCCCAGCGGCGAATTGCGGCGCAGCGCCTCGATATGGGCCGGGTCGAGCTGACGGCGGGCCGCCCAGGCGCGCACCTCGTCGCCCAGGCCCGCCGGGATCACCGCCCTGCGACGCAGGGTCCAGAAACGCTCGACGATGATGGCCATGGCGATGGCGGACAGCGCCAGGATCGGCCACATCACCCAGCCGCCGGCGAACAGCAATTCCAGCACGTGCGGTCCTCGATACTTCCGATGGCCGATAGGATAGCCGCAAGCCGACCCCGACGCTCAGCCCGGCCCCCCGCGAGACCATCCACGACCGGCTCTGCATGGCCCCAGGGCGGGCCGGGCGCAGGGAGAATCCGCACGCGCTCAGCCGGCCGGCTCATGCCAGAACCGTCGCCGCGCCGTCCGTGCCCGCTCGACCACCCGCACCCCCTGCGCGTCCACGCGCAGCCGGACATGGCCATCGGCGGCGCTGTCCAGCCGTTCCGCGCCAACCGCATCGTAACGGGCCACCACCTCGGGCCGCGGGAAGTCGAAGCGGTTGCGGTGACCGATGCCATACAGCGCGTAGCGCGGGGCCACCGCCTCGACGAAGGCCGCCGAGGACGAGCCGCGGCTGCCGTGGTGCGGCACCACCAGCACATCGGCCGGCAACAGGTCCGGGCGCTCGCGCAGCAGGCGCTGCTCGATCACCACGCCGATGTCGCCCGGCAGCAGGGCCGAGCCGTGCGGCCCCGCGACCCGCAGCACGCAACTGGCCTCGTTGCCCAGATAGGGGAAATGCGGCGGCGGGTGCAGGAACTCGAAACGCACGCCGTCCCATTCCCACCCCTCGTCGGCCAGGCAGGGCGAGGTTTCGCCGTCGCGCCAGCCGGCCGGCGCCAGCACCCGCGCGGGCGCGTAGGCGCGACGGACGGCACCCAGACCGCCGGCGTGGTCGCTGTCGCCATGGCTGACCACCACCGCGTCCAGCCGCGCCACCCCGGTCGCGCGCAGCGCCGGCACCACGGCGGCCTCGCCCATGTCCAGGCCACCGGCATAGGCCGGTCCCGCGTCGTAGAGGAGCACATGCCCGGCCGTGCGCACCAGCAGCGCGCTGCCCTGCCCCACGTCGATCATCGTCAGCTCGAACTCGCCCGGCTCCATCCGCTCACGCGCCGGCCACAGCAGCGGCAGGAACAGCAGCAGCGCCAGCGGCTTGGCCGGCAGCCCCCGCGGCAGCAGCAGCCAGAACGCACCGGCCAGCGCCAGCAGCAGCGCAGCCAGGCTCGGTTCCGGCAGCCACACCAGCGCGCCGCGCAGGTCGGCCACCCGTTCCAGCCACGGCCAGAACAGATCCATCGCCCCGGCCGCCAGCCGCCATGGCCACAGCCCGAGGCCGGCGTGCAGCAGCTCGAACAGCAGGCCGAGCAGGGCCAGCGGCACCACCAGCAGGGTGATCCAGGGGATCCCGGCCAAATTGACCAGCGGCCCGGCCAACGAAGCCTGGCCGAAAAACCACACCGTCAGCGGCAGCAGGCCGAGCGCGGCCACGCCCTGCGCATTCACCAGGGCGCGCAGATAACCGGCGTCGCCGTCGCGCGGCAGGCACCACAGCAGCCAGGCCACACCGAGGAAGCTCAACCAGAAGCCGGCGCCGAGCACGGCCAGCGGATCGGCCAACAGCAGCGCGATCAGCGCCAGCGCCAGCGACTGCGCGGTCGAATGCGCCCGGCGCAGCAGCCGCGCCAGCAGGGCGGCGGCGATCATCAGCGTGGCGCGCAGCGTCGGCAGCGCGAAGCCGGCCGCGGCGGCGTAGCCGACGGCGGCGCACAAGGCGAGCACCGCCGCGCCCTGCGGCCGTGGCAGGCGCAGGCCCAGCGGCGGCCACAGCCAGTACAGCGCGCGTGCCAGCAGGGCGGCAAAGCCCGCCACCACACCGACATGGAAACCGGAGATGGCCAGCAGGTGGCTGAGGCCGGTGGCACGCAGCACCTCCCAGTCGCGCTCGCCCAGGCCGCGGGTGTCGCCCAGCGCCAAGGCGCGGACGAAGCGCAGCGAGGGCGAGTCGCCGGCGGCGTCGATCCGTGTCGCCATGCCGGCCCGCCAGGCATCCAGCCCGCCCGCCTCGCGCAGGCGCTGCGCGCTTTGCGGCGCGCGCACGTAGCCGGTGGCGGCCAGGCGCCGTTCCAGCGCACGGCGCTCGAAGTCGAAGCCGCCGGGATTGAGCACCCCGCGCGGCCGCCGCAGGCGCACGGTGAGCGCCCACTGCTCGCCGGGCGCGAATTCCGGCGCGCGGCCATACCAGCTCAGGCGCAGACGGCGGCCGGCGAGGACGGCCGCCTCGCCTTCGCCGGCGATCACGCGGGCATCCAGACGGGTCAGGCCCGGCCGTACGTCGGGCAGGCCGGCCAACGTCACGGTGAGGCGCAGATCCATCCCCGCCAGCTCGGGCGGCAACCGCGTGTCGAGCGCGTGCTGGCCGGCCAGCGCGGCCCAGCCGAAACCGAACGCCAGCGCACCGGCCGGACGCAGCCAACGCGGACGCGGGCACAGCCAGGCGGCCGTGCCGGCGATGCAGAACAGGACCAGCCAACCGGTCGCCGGCAATTCGGCCAGGCGCATGACCACAAGCACGCCCAGCGCGAGCGCGGCGGCCACCGCCAGACCGAACGGCGCGACGGCCGGGGCGGGCGCTTCCGGGCCCGCGGCGCGATCCTTGCGCCAGCCTGCGAACACCCGCTTACACCTCGTCGGGCGTCAGCGGGTGCAGCCTGCCGCCGGTCAGCTCCAGCGTGCGGTCGAGCCGGCGCGCCAGGCGGCGGTCGTGGGTCACCAGCACCAGACTGGTGCCCTGCTCGCGGTTGAGTTCGAGCATCAGCTCGAACACCGTGGCCGCGGTGCGCTCATCGAGATTGCCGGTCGGCTCGTCACCGAGCACGCAGGCCGGATCGTTGACCAGTGCCCGCGCCACTGCCGCACGCTGGCGCTCGCCGCCGGACAGCTCGCCCGGCTTGTGGTCCAGGCGTGCGCCAAGGCCGACCCGCTCGAGCAGGCCGCGCGCCTTCGCCGCCGCCTGCGCCACCGGCCGACCGGCGATCAGCAGCGGCATCATCACGTTCTCCAGTGCGGTGAACTCCGGCAGCAGATGGTGGAACTGGTAGATGAAGCCCAGGGCCTGGTTGCGCAGCTCGCCGCGGGCGCGATCACCGAGTTTCGACATCGAGCGGCCGGCGACGAACACTTCGCCCTCGGTGGGCGCATCCAGCCCGCCGAGCAGGTGCAGCAGCGTGCTCTTGCCGGCGCCGGAGGCGCCGACGATGGCGACCGTCTCGCCGCGCGCGACGCTCAGCTCCAGGTCGGCGAACACCGGCGTGCGCAGGTTGCCCTCGGCGTAGGTCTTGCCCAGCTTTTCGCAGCGGATCACGGCATCCATGACGTTCTCACTCGTAGCGCAGGGCGGTGGCGGGATCGGTCCGCGCCGCGCGCCAGGCCGGATACAGGGTGGCCAGCATGCACAGCACGAAGGCCACGCCGGCGATCAGCCCGACATCGCCCCAGTCGAGCATGGTCGGCACGCCGGTGATGTAGTAGACATCGGCGGGCATCACCTCGATGCCGAAACTGCGCTCGACGAAGGCCACCACCAGGTCGAGGTTGCGGGTCAGCAGCACGCCGCCGATCACGCCGAGCACGATGCCGACCACGCCGATCAGCGAGCCCTGCACCATGAAGATCCGCATCACCGTCGCCGGACTCATGCCGAGTGTGCGCAGGATGGCGATGTCCGACTGCTTGTCGGTCACCAGCATCACCAGCGAACTGACCAGGTTGAACGCCGCCACCGCCACGATCAGCGAGAGGATGATGAACATCACCGTCTTCTCCAGCTTGATCGCGCGGAAGAAGTTGGCGTGGTCACGGGTCCAGTCGCGCACCCGGTACAGGCCACCGAGGCGGTCGGCCAGATCACGCGCCACATGCCAGGCCTGGAACATGTCGTCGAGCTTGAGCCGCACGCCGGACACGCCCTCGCCCATCCGCAGAAGGCGCTGGGCGTCGTGCATGTGGACGATGGCCAGGCCGAGGTCGTACTCCTGCATGCCGGCCTCGAAGATGCCGACCACGGTGAAGCGCTTGAGCTGGGGCAGCACGCCGACCGGTGTGGTGCGGAATTCCGGCACGTAGACGGTGACCTGGTCGCCGATGTCCACGCCCAGCCACAGCGCCAGCTCCTTGCCGAGGATGATGTCGAAGCCGCCAGGCCGCAGGTCGGCCAGGCTGCCGGCCTTCATCTTGTCGGCCAGTTCGGAGACCTCGGGTTCGTGTTCAGGCAACACACCGCGCAGCAGCGCGCCCTGCACCCGCGCGCCCTGCAGCATCGCCTCGCGCTCGACGTAGGGCGCGGCGCCCAGCACGCGCCGATCCTGACGGGCCAGTTCGACCGCATGCGACCAGTCCTGCATCGACTCGCCGGCGCCACTGACGGTGGCGTGCGCCACCATGCCGAGAATGCGCGCGCGCAGCTCCTGCTCGAAGCCGTTCATCACCGAGATCGTCGTGATCAGTGCGATCACGCCGACAGCGATGCCCAGCATCGACACCGCCGAGATGAAGGAAATGAAGTGATTGCGGCGCTTGGCGCGGGTGTAGCGCAGGCCGATGGAAAGCGAGAGGGGATGGAACACGTCGGCCTCGAAGGTCGGTATGCCGCCTATCCTGCCACCAGCGGCAGCAGGGAATCACGCTTCGACAACCCGGACACCGCCAGCACCAGCGCCCGGCGTTGGTTCGCGTTCAGGGTGTCGGGCCACCACAGCAGGCGGTGGCTGCATCCTTCCGCATCACGGCAGCTCAGCCGCAGCAGCGGGCCGCGTCGCTCGATGTCGAGCCGGACCAGCGTCACCACCCGGCCACCGCTCTCCAGCCGGCAGACGCCCTCACCCGCCGGCAGGTACAGCACCGGGCGCGGGCGCCGCCACTCGCGGACGATCAGGATGCCGGCCCAGGCCGGGCACAGCAGCATGGCGGACCAGCGCAGACCGTCCGGCAGGCCGGACAGATGCAAGGACACGGCAGCGAGCAGACCCAGCGAACCCAGCGCGGCCAGCAGCCAGCGCGAGGGGCGCCACTCAATGCGGCAGGGCGAGGATGCGTTCGACGATGTCACGGAGCTCCGTCTCCTCGACCGCTTCGCGCCCCATGAACCAGCGCCACAGGCGGTCGTCCTCGGTGTCGAGCAGCCGCTCGAAGACGGCGCGCTCGGCGGTGTCGGCCTGCGGCCAGCGGCGTTCGAGGTAGCGCAACATGAGCTGGTCGAGCTCGCGCATGCCGCGGCGACAGCGCCAGCGCAGGCGGCGCAGTTCGGCCTCCTCGCTCATCGCGTCCACAGCCCCCAGGCCAGCACGCCCCACAATGCCCACAGCGCCAGCCCGCCCGCCACGTACGCGTAGAAACGATGCTTGACGCGATTGTAGGTGCACTGGATCGCGCTGTGCGCGATGCGCAGTGCGACGAAACCCCAGGCCAGGCCCAACGTGAGCGCATCGACCTGCGCGGTCAGAAAGGCCACGACCAGCGCCAGGTAGAACAGCACCGGCAGCTCGAACAGGTTGCGGAAATTGTCCGCGCCGCGGCTGTCGGTCAACCTGGCCGCCGCTTGGGAAGAGACGGCCACGGATTGCAGGCGGATGCGCTCGCGCCGGATCTGCCCGATGCGCTGGAAGAACATCACCCACCAGACCACGAAGGTCAGTGCCGCCATCGCGAAAGCCGGCCAGAAGATCAGGTTGGCGTCCATCGCTTGCATCCCTCATGCATGCCATCGCCCCGCCGTTCCCGCGGAAGCGGGAACACGACGCCTTGCCCTCGTCGGCCCGAAGCCGCTGGATCCCCGCTTCCGCGGGGATGGCGATGACGAGAGGGCGAAGTATCCAACATGGCAGCGTGGCGTCAGCCCCGCCGCTGCAGCATCAGCTTCTTGATCTCGCCGATCGCCTTGGCCGGGTTCAGACCCTTCGGGCAGGTCCGGGTGCAGTTCATGATGGTGTGGCAGCGGTACAGGCGGAACGGATCTTCCAGCTCGTCCAGGCGCGCGCCGGTATCCTCGTCGCGCGAGTCGACGATCCAGCGGTAGGCCTGCAGCAGGATCGCCGGACCGAGGTAGCGGTCGCCGTTCCACCAGTAGCTCGGGCAGGAGGTCGAGCAGCACGCGCACAGGATGCACTCGTACAGGCCGTCGAGCTTCTTGCGGTCCTCCGGCGACTGCAGCCGCTCCTTGTCCGGCGGCGGCGCGCTCTGGGTGCGCAGCCACGGGCGGATCGAGGCGTACTGGGCATAGAAATGGGTCAGGTCGGGCACCAGATCCTTCACCACCGGCATGTGCGGCAGCGGGTAGATCGGCACCTCGGCCTTGCCGCAGTCCTCGATCGCCTTGGTGCAGGCGAGCGTGTTGGTGCCGTCGATGTTCATCGCGCACGAGCCGCAGATGCCCTCGCGGCAGGAGCGGCGGAAGGTCAGTGTCGGGTCGATCTCGTTCTTGATCTTGATCAGCGCGTCAAGAACCATCGGCCCGCAACTGCCCAGATCCACCTCGTAGGTGTCCACGCGCGGGTTGGCACCGTCTTCCGGGTTCCAGCGGTAGACCTTGAAGGTACGCACCTTGCCCTTCGGGTTCTTCGCCGGGAAGTGCTTGCCCTGGGTGACCTTGGAGTTCTTCGGGAGAGTGAATTCGGCCATTGCCTGGATCCGGGATTCGGAATTCGGTATTCGGGGTTCGTGACAGCGGGACGGAAACGGCCGGCAAGCCTGCTTTGGCGGAACCGGGATCCCGTATCACGAATCCCGGCTGTCAATATGTCCGGGCCTTGGGCGGCACCGGCTCGACGTCCTTGCTGAGCGTGTACATGTGGACCGGGCGGTAGTCGATCCGGGTGTCACCCTTCTCGTCCACCCAGCACAGGGTGTGCTTGTGCCAGTTCACGTCGTCGCGCTCGGTATAGTCCTCGCGCGCGTGGGCGCCGCGCGACTCCTTGCGGTTCTCGGCCGAGACCATCGTCGCTACCGCCTGGCCGAGCAGGTTCTGCAGCTCCAGCGTCTCGATCAGGTCGGAATTCCAGATCAGGGAGCGGTCGCTGACCTTGACGTCGGCGAAGCCGGCGTGCACTTCGCGGATCTTCTTCACGCCCGCGATCAGCGTTTCGCCGGTACGGAACACGGCCGCATGCTCCTGCATCACGCGCTGCATGCGCAGGCGCAGCTCGGCGGTTGGCGTACCGCCGTTGGCGTGGCGGACGCGATCGAGGTTGGCCAGCGCCTTGTCGCAGGCCGAAGCCGGCAGGGTCTTGTGCGGCGCGCCCGGGCGGATCGTCTCGGCGCAGCGGTTGGCCACCGCGCGACCGAACACCACCAGGTCGAGCAGCGAGTTCGAACCCAGACGGTTGGCGCCGTGCACCGACACGCAGGCGGCCTCGCCGATGGCATACAGGCCCGGGACCACGGTGTCGGGGTCGCCGTCCTTCAGGGTCACGACCTCGCCGTGGTAGTTGGTCTGCAGACCGCCCATGTTGTAGTGGACGGTCGGCAGCACCGGGATCGGCTCCTTGGTCACATCGACGCCGGCGAAGATCCTGGCCGTTTCGGCGATGCCCGGCAGGCGCTCGTGGATGACCTCGGGCCCCAGGTGCATCAGGTTCAGGTGGATGTGGTCGGCGTGCTCGCCGACGCCACGGCCCTCGCGGATTTCGATCGTCATCGCGCGGCTGACCACGTCGCGCGAGGCCAGGTCCTTGGCGTTCGGGGCGTAGCGCTCCATGAAGCGCTCGCCCTTGGAATTGGTGAGGTAGCCGCCCTCGCCGCGCACGCCCTCGGTGATCAGGCAGCCGGCGCCGTAGATGCCGGTCGGGTGGAACTGCACGAACTCCATGTCCTGCAGCGGCAGACCGGCGCGCAGCGCCATGCCGCCGCCATCACCCGTGCAGGTGTGCGCGGAGGTGGCCGAGAAGTAGGCGCGACCGTAGCCGCCGGTGGCCAGCACGGTGCCGTGGGCACGGAACAGGTGCAGTTCGCCGCTGGCCATGTCCAGCGCCAGCACGCCGCGGCAAACGCCCTCCTCGTCCATGATCAGATCGAGCGCGAAGTACTCGATGTAGAACTCGGCCGAGTGCGCCAGCGACTGCTGGTAGAGCGTGTGCAGGATGGCGTGGCCGGTGCGGTCGGCGGCGGCACAGGTACGTTGCGCGGTACCCTTGCCGTAATGCGTGGTCATGCCGCCGAACGGACGCTGGTAGATCCTGCCGTCCTCGGTGCGCGAGAACGGCACACCGTAGTGCTCCAGCTCGATGATGGCCGGGATCGCCTCGCGGCACATGTATTCGATGGCGTCCTGGTCGCCCAGCCAGTCCGAACCCTTGATGGTGTCGTAGAAGTGGAAGCGCCAGTCGTCCTCGCCCATGTTGCCGAGCGCGGCCGAGATGCCGCCCTGCGCGGCGACGGTGTGCGAGCGGGTCGGGAACACCTTGCTGATGCAGGCGGTCTTCAGACCCTTCTGGGCCAGGCCGAAGGTGGCGCGCAGGCCGGCACCGCCGGCGCCGACGACGACCATGTCGTACTTGTGCTCGTGGATCTTGTAGGCGGTCATGGCGTGCTCAGGCGGTAAAGACGATGCGGCCGATCGCGATGAAGGCGAGCACGGCGGCGAACAGGCAGGCGAAGCGCACGACGAGCTGCAGCGCGATTTCGAGCCAGCGGGTGTGGACGTAGTCCTCGATCACCACCTGCAGGCCGAGCTGGGCGTGCCAGAACAGTGCGCCGACGTAGATCGCCAGCAGCGAGGCGGTGACCGGCTGCGCGAGCGTCAGCCGCACGGTCTGGTAATCGGCGCCGACCAGCGAGACCAGCGTGTAGACGAACCACGGTGACAGCAGCGCCAGCGCCACCGCGGTGACGCGCTGCAGCCACCAGTGGTGGACGCCGTCCTTGGCCGCGCCGAGGCCGCGGGCGACGGCGAGCGGGTTGCGAAGATGGCTCATGCCGCACCTCCGGTGAGCGCCAGCGTCCAGATCAGCGCGGTGAACAGCACGGTGAGCGCGGCGACCGTGTAGCCGCTGGCGTAGAGCTTCGGGATTTCGTAACCCCAGCCGATGTCCCACAGCAGATGACGGATGCCGTTGAGCAGGTGGTAGACGATCGACGCGGTGAAGCCGAACAGCGCCAGCTTGCCGAGCGGCGAGGCGGCGCAGGCCATGAACGTCGTGTAGCTGTCGCCGCCGGCCGCCAACGCATGCAGCCACCACGCCACGCCGAAGGCACCGAACGAGAGGACCACACCGGTGGCGCGATGCGCGATGGACATGACCATCGTGATCTGCCAGCGGTAGACCTGAAGGTGCGGGGAAAGGGGTCGCTGTATAGCGTGACGTTCGCGCGTCGCCATGGCTGTCCGGAGGCTGGTGGCTGGTCGGAAGAGTCGCGGATGCGGCGTGGAAGCTGCGTCAGAAATCGATGCAGCGGCCGTTCTTCTCCCAGTCGCCGTAGCGCGTCGGCTCGGGGCCGTCGCGACCGCCGATCTCCACCGGGCGCGTGGCCTCGTCGCGCGTCGCGACGGGAACGGCCGGAGCCTGATCGGACTCGGTCGGGATGGGAGTTTCGCCTATCATGCGCGACTCGGGATCAAAGCCCGTCAAGGGTAGCTCGCACCCCCATGTCTTTCAACCTGAACCCATCGTCAACAGCCCTCCCTGCGGTCTCGGGCTTCACCTTGCTGTCGATCGAGGGCATCGATGCGACCGCCTTCGCGCAAGCCCAGTTCACCACCGATGTCGCCGCGCTGGCGCCGGGCCATTGGCATTGGAGCGCCTGGCTCACACCGAAGGGCCGCGTGGTCGCCGTGTTCGCGCTGCTCAAGCTCGACCCACGGACGCTGCGGCTGCTGCTGCCGGATTTTCCCGCCGCCGAACTGGCCGCGCGGCTGCAACGCTTCGTGTTCCGCAGCAAGGTCGCGCTGACCCCATGCGCGGACGTCGCGGTCTGCGCCGATCTCGACGGCAGCAGACTGCCGGCGCCGCACGCCCCCGCGGCGCTGCTCGGCCGACCGGACGCGGGGCTGGTGCTGGACTTCTCCGCCGCCGGCGGCACGCGCCGGCTAGTCCTGCTGCCGGCCTCGCACCCGGCCGTCGGCGGCGGCGATCCCGACGCGGACGCCGCCTGGCGGCTGGCCGACCTGCGCCACGGCCTGCCGCGACTGGCGCCGACACAGGTCGAGGCCTGGACGCCGCACATGCTCTCGCTCGACCGGCTGGCCGCCTTCAGCGTGAAGAAAGGCTGCTACCCAGGACAGGAAATCGTGGCGCGCACGCACTTCCTCGGCCAGGCCAAGCGCGGACTGGTCCGCCTGCGCGCCGCCGCGCCGCTGCCGCCCGATGGCGAGGTCCTGGCCCGGGACGGCACCGCGCTCGGCCGGATCGTGAGCGTGGCGGCGGACGGTGCCGGCTGCGAAGCGCTCGCCGTCCTGCCGCAGGAGGCCGCCCATGACGCGCTGCGGGTCGGCGGGGTCGCCGCCGAGCCGCTGCCGCTGCTCGACGGCCTGGCGCGCTGAGCGGCCGCCGCCAACGCGGGCGCGCGCCCGCATGTGATCCGCATCACACGGCATTGCGGCGCTGCATTTGGCGGACGTGGGGATTTCTGCTATTCACGCTGTCGGGAGGAATCCGACATGAACCGACACTCCGGCCTGCTGGCCGCCTTCGCGCTGATCCTTGCTTCGGGCCAGGCCTTGGCCGAGACCTACACGGTGTCGGTCGAGCCGAGCTATCCGCCGGCGCAGGCCGAGGAGGTCTACCGCCCCCTGCTCGACTATCTGGGCAAGGCCACCGGCCACCATTTCGTGCTCTCGGTCCCGCGCAACTACCACCTGCTGTGGCGCGACATCCGCGCCAACGCCGAGGTCCATTTCGCATTCGAGGAAGCGCACCTGACCGACTACCGCGCCAGCCGCTTCGGCTTCCAGCCGCTGGCCCGGACGGCCGAGACCACCAGCTACGCCCTGATCGCCCAGCCAGACGTGGCGCGGCGCGGGGTCGAGGGACTGGTCGGCTACCGTGTGATCAGCATGCCCTCGCCCAGCCTGGGCTACGCGCTGCTAGGCGAGCTCTACCGCAACCCGGTCGCGCAGCCCGACGTGCAGTCGGCGGCGGCCTCCTGGCGCGACGGCGTGGAAATGATCTTCTCCGGCGAGGCCGAGGCGGCGATGGTGCCCTCGCACATCGCCCAGCTCTACCCCAACCTGGAGCCGGTGCACCGCACCCGCAGTTTTCCGGGCAGCGCGTTCTCGGCGTCTCCGGCGGTGCCGGAAGAGGTGAAACAGGCGGTGCGTGAGGCGCTGCTGCGCCTGCACGAGGATCCGGAGCTGTTCGACGTGCTCACCGAGCTCGGCGCCAGCCGCTTCGAACCGACCGATGCCGCCGAGTACCGCGGCCACGAGCGGATGCTCAGCGGCTTCTTCGGCTACGAGTCACGCTGAGACGAGCCCCCCCGGGACAGGCCGGCATCGTCGCGCGCCGCCTCGCAGCGCTCCGGCTTGCCGCCGCAGATGCCGCATTCGCCCTGTACGCCGAGCGCGCCCAGGCCGCCGCACGAACCCTTCACCGGCTCGCGGCCGAACATCACGCCGATGGCCATGCCCGCGAACAGCAGGCCCACCAGCACCACGGTGACGAGGATCGTGAGCAGTACGGTCATGGCGCCCGTTCCAGATAGCGTGCGAAGGCGGGGGTCATCCGCTCGGCGACCGAATCACCCTCGCGTACGAGCAAGAGTACGGCCAACCCGCGCGCCTCGGCAAACGCATACCCCTCCTCCGGCCCGAGCACGGTCAATGCCGTGGCCAGGGCATCGGCCCGCAGACAGCTCTCGTCGATCACCGTGACCGACACCAGCCCGTGCGCCACCGGACGACCCGAGCGCGGGTCGATGGTATGGGAAAACTCGCGGTCGCCGTCGCGGAAGAAGTTGCGGTAGCTGCCGGAAGTGGCCACGGCGCGGTCGCCGGGTTCGATGATCGTGTGCACGTCGCGGGTGCCCGGCACTGGCCGCTCGATCGCCACCCGCCAGCCGCTACCGTCCGGCTTGCGGCCGAACAGACGCATGTCACCGCCGATGTCGACCAGGGCGGCCGCCACGCCGCGCGCCGCGAGATGTTCGGCGATGCGGTCCACCGCATCGCCCTTGGCGATCGAGGACAGGTCCAGATAGACACCGCCGGGCTGCACCAGCGTGCGCGTGGCGGCGTCGAAGCGCAGCCGTTGCCAGCCGACCCGCTCGCGCATGGCGGCGATCGCCGCGTCCTCCGGCGCGCGGTCGCGATGGCCGTCCGGGCCGAAACCCCACAGGTTCACCAGCGGGCCCACGGTCGGGTCGTAGGCGCCACCGGTGTCCTCGGCCAGTGCCAGCGCCGCCGCCAGCACCCGTGCGAAGTCCTCCGACACGGTCATTGCCGTGCCGGCCGGGGCGCGGTTGAAGCGGGTGATCTCCGAGTCGTCGCGATAGGTGCTCATCTGCGCATTCGCCGTCTCCAGCAGCGCCTCGATCTCGGCGCGCAGCCGCGGCACGGTGACATCGGCCGGCAGGCCGGCCAGTCGCACGGTCCAGACTGTCCCCATGGTCGGCCCGGACAGCGTATGGACCTGCGGCGGCGGCGCGCAGGCGGCGAGCAGCAGCATCGCGACGAGCGCGAGACGGGCGACGGACGAACGGAAGCGGCGCATGCGGCCAGCCTACTACGGACGCACGGCGCGGAGGCCGCGCTCAACCACCGAAGTCATCGAACAGAATGTTCTCCGGCTCCACACCGAGGTCGTGGAGCATCTTGCGCGTGGAGGCCAGCATCATCGGCGGGCCGCACAGGTAGTACTCGCAGTCCTCGGGGGCCGGATGGTCCTTGAGGTACTGCTCGTAGACGACGTTGTGGATGAAGCCGGTGAAGCCCGTCCACTCGTCCTCCGGCAGCGCATCCGAAAGCGCCAGATGCCACTCGAAGTTGTCATGCTCCTCGGCCAGCCGGTCGAAATCCTCGATGTAGAACGCCTCGCGCAGCGAACGGGCGCCATACCAGAAGCTGATCTTGCGCTTGCTCTTGAGCCGCTTGAGCTGGTCGAAGATGTGCGAACGCAGCGGTGCCATGCCGGCGCCACCGCCGATGAAGACCATCTCGGCCTGGGTGTCCTTGGCGAAAAACTCGCCGAACGGGCCGAACACCGTCACCTTGTCCCCGGGCTTGAGCGAGAACAGGTAGCTGGAAACGATGCCCGGCGGAATCCCCTTGCTCCCCGGCGGCGGCGTCGCGATACGGATGTTGAACTTGAGCACGCCGCGCTCCTCGGGGTAGTTGGCCATCGAGTAGGCGCGCACCACCTCGTCCTGCTCGTTCCTGAGCTCGAGCTTGAACAGGTCGAACTTCTCCCAGTCGGCGCGGTACTTGTCGGGAATGTCGAAGTCGCGGAAGCGGACCATGAAGCGCGGCGCCTCGACCTGCATGAATCCGCCGGCGCGGAAATCCACGTCCACGCCTTCCGGCAACCTGAGCACCAGCTCCTTGATGAAGGTGGCGACGTTGTGGTTCGACACCACCTCGCACACGAGCTTGTGGACGTCGAAGAACTCCTCCGGCACGCGGATCTTCATGTCGTGCTTGACCGCGACCTGGCAGGACAGCCGCCAGCCCTCGCGTATCTCGCGCCGGGTGAGCTTGTCCTGTTCGGTAGGCAACACGTCGCCACCACCTGCGAGCACCTGACACTTGCACTGCCCGCAGGTGCCACCGCCGCCGCAGGCCGATGACAGGAAGATGCCCTCGGCCGCCAGCACGCCGAGCAGCTTGCCGCCGGGCGAGACCTCCAGCCGCTTGTCCGGCTCGTCGTTGATCTCGATCACGACGTGACCGCCAGGGATCAGCTTGGCCCGCGCGGCCAGGATCACCAGCACCAGCAGCAGCACCACGCCGGTGAAGGTCAGCACGCCGAACAGGATCTCGAAGGCCATCGCTCCCCTCCCTTCAGAGCTGGACGCCCGCGAAAGACATGAAACCCAGCGACATCAGCCCGACCACGATGAAAGTGATGCCCAGGCCCTTGAGCCCGTCCGGGACGTCGGAGTACTTGAGTTTTTCGCGGATGGCGGCCAGCAGCACGATCGCCAACGCCCAGCCGGCACCGGCGCCGAAGCCGAACACGACGCTTTCGCCGAAGTCGTAGTGGCGCTCGACCATGAACAGGCTGGCGCCTAGGATGGCGCAGTTGACCGTGATCAACGGCAGGAAGATGCCCAGTGCGTTGTAGAGCCGCGGCACGTGCTTGTCGAGCAGCATCTCCAGGATCTGCACCAATGCCGCGATGACGCCGATGTAGCTGAGCAGGCCGAGGAAGCGCAGGTCCAGCCGTTCCAGCGCGGGGATGCCGGTCCAGGCCAGAGCGCCGGCATCGAGCAGGCGGTGCAGGATCAGGTTGTTCAGCGGCACGGTCAGGGTCAGCACCACGGTCACCGCGATGCCGAGACCGAGCGCCGTCTCGACCTTCTTGGAGATCGCCAGGAAGGTGCACATGCCGAGGAAGAAGGCCAGCGCCATGTTCTCGACGAACACCGCGCGGATGAACAGGCCGAGATAGTGCTCGAACATGACCGCCTCCGCCTCAGATCGTGTCGCTTGCGCGGGTGTTTGGCGCGATCGAGAACTGCTCCTTCTCGACCTGCTGTGGCTTCCATGCGCGCAGCAGCCAGATGAAACCGCCGATCAGGAAGAAGGCGCTCGGGGGAAGCAGCATCAGGCCGTTGGGCTGGAACCAGCCGCCCTCGGCGACCGGAGTGAGCAGGCGAACGCCGAACAGGCTGCCCGAGCCCAGCAGTTCGCGCGAGAAGCCGACGAACAGCAGCACCACCGAATAGCCCAGCGCGTTGCCCAGGCCGTCGACAGCCGACAGCCAGGGCGGATTCTGCATCGCGAAGCCCTCGGCGCGGCCGAGGATGATGCAGTTGGTGATGATCAGCCCGACGAACACCGACAGTTCACGGCTCAACGCGTAGGCATAGGCGCGCAGCACCTGATCGACCACGATCACCAGCGAGGTGATGATGGTCATCTGCACGATGATGCGAATGTTGGCCGGGATATGCGTGCGGATCGCGCTGACGAAGAAATTCGACAGGGTCAGCACGAAGGTCACCGCCAGGCACATGGTCAGCGTGGCGTTGAGGTTGGTGGTGATCGCCAGCGCCGAGCAGATGCCCAGGATCTGCAGCGCGATCGGATTGTTGTCGAAGATCGGCTGGAACAGCGCGTCCTTGGTGGTCAGCTTGGCCATGCCCGTTTCCTCATTCGTTGCCGCCCGCGGCGAGCCGCTCGCGCAGACCGTCCAGGTACGGCCCGAAGCCGTTCTCGCCGATCCAGAAGCGCACCAGGTTGTTGACGCCACGGGTGGTCAGGGTGGCACCGGAAATCCCGTCCACCTTGTGCGCGGCGGCAGGATCACCCTCCGGCACGGCGCCCTTGAGCACCTCGATCGCCAGCCGCCCCTCGTCGTCGTACAGCCGCTTGCCCACCCAGCGCTGCTGCCAGCGCGGGTTGTCGATCTCGCCGCCCAGACCGGGCGTCTCGCCGTGCTCGTAGAAGCTCAGGCCGGCGACGGTGTCCAGATCCGGCTCCAGTGCGATGAAGCCGTACATCGTCGACCACAGGCCGTAGCCGTGGACCGGCAGGATCACCCGGGTGAGCTCGCCTGCCTCGTTGCGCGCCAGATACACCTCGGCCACCTTCGGCAGATGGCGGATGCCGGCCGGATCCTCGGCCAGGCGCCGCCCCTGGGCCGGATCCCGCGCGGCCAGGTACTGGTCGTAGTCGTCCGGACGCTCCACGTAGCGGCCGGTCTCCAGTTCGACGAAACGGCGCTCGATGTTGCGGAAGGCGGCGCGCACGTCCAGCCCCGGCAGATACATGCCGGCCGTGCGCAGGATGTTGGCCTGGCGATGGAGCTGCCGGTTCTCGCGCTGCAGCGGCTGCAGCGTCACCGCCGCGGTCGACACCACCAGCGCACACACCAGGCAGACCAGGAAGGCCACCCGCAGGGTATTGGCAATCGACTCCTTAGTGGCCATCGGACGCCTCCCGCAGTCGCCGCTGGCGCCGGCGGATGTTGGCCTGCACCACGAAATGGTCGATCAGCGGCGCGCACAGGTTGCCGAACAGGATCGCCAGCATCACGCCTTCCGGGAAGGCCGGGTTCACCACCCGGATCAGCACCGTCATCATCCCGATCAGCGCACCGAACACCCACTTGCCGGCATTCGTCATCGACGCCGAGACCGGGTCGGTGGCCATGTACACCAGGCCGAAGGCGAATCCGCCCAGGGTCAGGTGCCAATACCAGGGCATGGCGAACATCGGATTGGTCTGGCTGCCGATCCAGTTGAACACCGTCGCCAGGAACATCATTCCCAGCAGCATGCTCAGCATGATCCGCCACGAAGCGATCTTGGTCGCCGCCAGCACCAGGCCGGCGAGCGCGATCAGCACGGTGGACGTCTCGCCTATCGAGCCCTGGATGCCGCCGAGCGCAGTCTGCATCCAGCTCAGGTCGACCCCGGCGGCGGCGGCCGCGTTGGCGCCCAGACCGACGCTGAAATCGAGCTCACCGGCCGCCGCCAAGGCCAGCGGTGTGGCGCCGGTGAAGCCGTCCACCGCGGTCCAGACATCGCCGGACATCTGCGCCGGGTAGGCGAAGAACAGGAAGGCGCGCCCGACCAGCGCCGGGTTGAGGAAGTTCTTGCCGGTGCCACCGAACACCTCCTTGCCCACCACCACGCCGAACGAGATGCCGAGGAACACCTGCCACAACGGGATCGTCGGCGGCAGGATCAGGGTGAACAGGATGCCGGTGACGAAGAAGCCCTCGTTGACCTCGTGGCCGCGCTTCCAGGCGAACAGGCCTTCCCAGATGAAACCACCGAGGTAGGTGACGATGAAGATCGGCACGTAATACACCGCGCCGTGCAGCAGGTTGGCAGCCAGGCTCAGATGATCGAATCCGGTAAGCGCGGCCACCAGCTCACTGCGCCAGCCGGGGATCGGGCTGTAGCCGAACTGGGTGATCTGCAGATTGGCCTGGTAGCCGGTGTTGTACAGACCGAAGAACAGCGCCGGCAGCGCGCACAGCCAGACCGTCATCATCACCCGCTTGAGGTCGATGCCGTCGCGCACGTGGGTCGGCCCGCGGGTGGTGCTGGCCGGGCTGTACAGCATCGTGTCGAACATCTCGTAAAAGACGTAGAAACGATGCAGCCGCCCCCCCTCGTGGAAGTGCGGGGCGATGCGGCGGTCGATGAAGGCACGAAGACCCATCAGCCCTCCGTCTCGATGCGGGTGAGGTTGTCACGCAGGATCGGCCCGTATTCGTACTTGCCGACGCACACGTAGCTGCACAGCGCCAGATCCTCCTCGACCAGCTCCAGCGCGCCCAGCGCCTGCGCGGTTTCGGTGTCGCCCACGATCAGCGCGCGCAGCAACTGGGTGGCCAGGATGTCCAGCGGCATCACCTGCTCGTACTGCCCGAGCGGCACCATGGCCCGCTCGCTGCCATTGGTGGAGGCACTGAATTCGAAGCGCTTCCACGGCATCAGCCGCGACAGGTAGATGTTCAGCACCGAGTGCCTGTTCAACCCCGGCGACAGATAGCCGAGGAAGCGCCGCTCGCGCCCCTCGTGCAGCACGCTGACCTGGTTGTGCAGCCGCCCGAGCCAGCCGGTCGCGCCACGGGCGATGCGGCCGTTGAACACCGAGCCGGACACGACATGGCTCTCGCCGGGCTTGAGCTGGCCGCCGATGAGATCCTCGACGTGCGCGCCGACCCGGGTGCGCAGCAGGCGCGGATCCCGCACCAGCGGCCCGGCCAGCGCGATCACCCGCTCGCTGTGGATGCGGCCGGTGGTGAACAGCTTTCCGAACGCGATCACGTCCTGGTAACCCACGACCCAGACGGTTTTCTTTGGCCCGACCGGGTCGAGGAAGTGGATGTGGGTTCCCGGGTTGCCGGCCGGATGCGGACCGGCGAAGGATTCCTCGCGAACCTGCCCTCCGGCGAACGAGGGCAACCGTGATCGCGCCGCACGACAGACCCAGACCGTGCCTTCGGTCAGGCGTGACAATACGGCCAGCCCGTCGCGGAAGGCGTCGAGCTGCTCGCCGATCACCACATCGGGATCGGGCGCGAGCGGATTGGTGTCGATGGCCGGCACGAAGATCGAGTGGGGCACGCTGTCAGGCGCCGGCACCTTGCCGAACGGACGGGTACGGATCGCCGTCCACTCGCCCGACCTCAGCAGCTGCTCGCGAACGGCCTGCCGGTCCAGCTTCGCCAGTGCGCTGCGGGTATGCGCCTGGAAGGTCACTTCCGCATCGCCTTCCAGCGCGATCACGAGCGACTGCATGAAGCGCCGCTCGCCGCGGTTGATGGCGGTCACCACGCCGGCCCCCGGGGCGGTATACAGCACGCCCGGCAGTTTCTTGTCCTCGAACACCGGCTGGCCGCGGGCGACCCGCTCGCCCTCCTCGACCAGCAGGGTCGGCTTCATGCCAGGGTAATCGGCCCCCAGCAGGGCCACGGAATGCACGTGGGGGCCGCGTTCGATCTCCTGCCGCGGCGCACCGGCGATCGGCAGGTCGAGTCCCCGTCTGATCCTGATCACACCTCCAGCCTCCGCTTCGAACGCCGAGGCAACGCCACGGCCGCACGTTCCGGCAACGGTAACGGTAATGGGAGTGCGGAACAGGAACGTCCGCACTCCCCCGCGCCTCTCCCGCGCTCCGGCCGGAGAGGCCTGAAACAGTCGAGCAGCTATCTTGGCTGCGACCTTAACCATGGCCCCGGTCGCTGTCCAGACCGCGCGCGCCGCGCGCTATGCTTGCGGACACGCCATCGTGGGAGGCCAGGAGATGGAAACCATCCTTCGCACCGTACTGCAGGAAAAGGCCGAACTGCTGGCCGACAAAGGCGGCATCCTGTACTGGGTCGAACCCTCCGCGCCGCTGCGGGAGGCGACCCGCCTGATGGACGAGGCCCATGCCGGCTGCGTGCTGGTGATGGAGCAGGGCGAGCTGGTCGGGCTGCTCAACGAGCGCGACGTGGTCGTGGGCCTGTCGCGGCACGGCCCGGAAGTCGCGGACATGGCCGTCCATGCATTGATGACACCGCGTCCGTTCACCGTCCCGCCCTCCATGACCGTCGAACAGGCCCTGGTGCAGTGCACCGACCGGCGCGTGCGTCACTTGCCGGTCGTCGACGGCGGTGAACTGCTGGGCCTGATCTCCATCGGCGACCTGGTGCGCTTCGTGGTCAAGGACAAGGAGCGCACCATCGCCAACCTGATCGACTACATCCATGGCCCATGAGCGGGCCGCGCCGAACGGGGAGACCGCCACGGCGGCCCCGCCACACGACCCGGCCGGCGCCGGCGCGGGCGGTGTCGACGCGCGCCGCCTGCGCGACGCCCTCGGCCGCTACGCCACGGGCGTGGCCATCGTCACCGCCCGCGCCGGCGACGGCCGGCCCGTCGGCATGACGGTGAACAGCTTCGCCGCCGTGTCGCTGGCGCCGCCCCTGGTGCTGTGGAGCGCGCAGCGCGGCGTCCCGCCCTATGACGCATTCGCCGTTGCCGACCACTACGCCGTGCATGTGCTGCATGCCGGCCAGCAGGCGCTGTCGGACCGCTTCGCCACGCCCGGCATCGACCGTTTCGCCGGACTCGCACCGCTCGACGGCCTGGCCGGGCTGCCACTGCTGGCCGACTATGCCGCACGCTTCCAGTGCGCGGTCGAGCACCGCTACGACGGCGGCGACCACCTGATCCTGGTCGGTCGCGTGCTGGCCGTCGACGCGCGTCCGGGCGAGCCGCTGGTCTATCACGCCGGCCGCTACCACCGGCTGTGACCCGGTCCGGCAGGCACGGCCTGCGCCGCGACCCGGGGAAGCTTCAGGCCAGCGCGGCGGCGGCGGCGGCGATGTCCGCCTCCGACGGCAGCACCAGCAACGCTGCGCCGGCCAGCGGCGTGTAGGTGTCGGCGCCGACCACCCGGCGCAACGGCTTGCCGCCCAGGCCGCCCTCGACCAGCGCGGTGACGATGCCCTCGCCCACACCGGCGCTGCGGCGGCCCTCGTCGACGACGAGGATGCGCCGGGCCGTCTTCGCCTGCTCGACGATGAAGGCCTCGTTGAGCGGCACCAGCCAGCGCAGGTCCACCACGCGCACCTTCCAGCCACGCTCGGCTTCGAGCTGGCGCGCGGCGCGAAGGCTCATCGGCACGCCGTTGCCGAAGGTGAAGACCACCAGATCGTCGCCCTCGCCGTAGACCTTGCCCTCGCCGAGCGGGATGGCGCGGTCCGGCTCGGGATAGCCGGTCAGCCAGCCGCCGTCGCCGGGCTCATACAGATCCTTGGTCATGTACAGCGCGATCGGTTCGAGGAAGGCGCAGACGCGGCCGTCCACCTTCGCCAGCGCCGCCAGCGTGCGCAGCATCATCGCCGCGTCGTCGCCGCGCGACGGGCAGGCCACCACGAGGCCGGGGATATCGCGCAGCGCGGCGATCGAGTTGTCGTTGTGGAAGTGCCCACCGAAACCCTTCTGGTAGCCGAGCGAGGCGACCCGCATCAGGATCGGGTTGCGGTACTGGTCGTTGCTGAAGAACTGCAGCGAGCAGGCCTCGCCGCGAATCTGGTCGCAGGCGTTGTGGAAGTAGGCCAGGTACTGGATCTCGGGAATCGGCAGCATGCCCATGTTGGCGTAGCCCTGGGCCAGGCCGAGGATCATGGTCTCGTCGAGCAGGGTGTTGAACACGCGGTTGCCGCGGAAGGTCTTGTACAGCCCCTTGGTGACCGTGTACACGCCGCCCTTCTGCGCCACGTCCTCGCCGAACAGCAGCGACTCGGGATACTTGGCCATCAAGTCGTGCAGCGCCTGGTTGATCTGGATGGCGAGGTGCCGCGGCGGCTGCTTCTCGGGCAGCCTGTCCTCGCCGCCGAACACCCTGAGCCGGGCCTCGGCGTAATCGGCGCGCACGGCCTCGGCATTGACCGCATCGGGTGTGTACGGCGCCAGCGGCGCGACCACCTCGGCGAGCGTCGTCAGCTTCGGCCGGCGGTCGGCCTCTTCCGCGGCGGCGAAGCACTTGCCGCGGATTGCCTCGTACTGCGCCAGCACCTCGTCCCTGGTCATCAGCCCCGAGGCCAGCGCGATCTCCGCCGAGCGCAGCAGCGGGTCGGTGGCCTCGACCGCCACCAGTTCCTCGATGCTGCGCCACTCGATCTCGAAGTCGGTGCCGGCGTGGCCCATGATGCGCGTGGTGCGCAGGTGCAGGAAAGTCGGCCGACGAGTGCGGCGGCAATGCTCGACGGCGGCGGCGACCTGCGCGTAGCCGGCGGCAAGGTCGAGACCATCGGCGTGGAAGTAGTCGAGGTCGCGGCGGCCGGAGAAGTTCTGCGCTATCCAGCCGCCCGGCGTCTTCACCGAGATGCCGATGCCGTTGTCCTCGCAGACGAACAGCACCGGTGCCGGCAGCTTCTGGTAGGCGGTCCACGCCGCGGCGTTGAACGCGGTCTGGGCGGTGGCGTGGTTGCTCGACGCATCGCCGAACGAGCAGATCACGATGCTGTCGCCCGGCACCAGCAGCGCGTGGCCGATGCGCTGCGCCTGCTCGATGGCGATCGCCGTTCCCAATGCCTTGGGCAGGTGCGAGGCGATGGTCGAGGTCTGCGGCAGCACCCACAGCGGCTTGCTGCCCCAGACCTTGTGGCGGCCGCCGGAGGCCGGGTCGTCCTTGCTGGCGGCGAAGCTCAGCGCCGAATCCATGATCGGATCCATCCCCGGCAGCTTGCGGAAGCGCTCGGCCATGAAGCCACCGCTGCGGTAATGCAGGAAGGCCGGATCGGTGTGGCGCGTCAGCCGCGCCACCATCGCGTTGCCCTCGTGGCCGGAGCTGCCGATGGTGTAGAAGACCTTGTTCTGCACCCGCAGCACGCGCGCCATCAGGTCGAGGTGGCGCGAAATCAATTGCGACTCGAACAACTCCAGGAACGCGGCGGCGCTGAGCGCGCTGCCCGGCAGCACGGCCTCGTGCGGCGCCGGCTTCGGCAGCACCTCGCCGTCCCAGCCGCGGACGAACTCGGTGAAGTTGCGGTCGCAGATCTCGGCGCGGTTGAGGCCCTTCATGCGGGCCGGGATCGGGTGCGGGATCGAAGCCATGTCGATGTCGGTGCTCGCAAACAGGACGGTAGCCCGCAGGGGCTGACAGTGGACGATCGAGGCGGCGGCGCGGACGGCCCAAAGCGGACCGCAAGCTGTGCCGGCGCCGGCGGCGGCCGCGCGGTGGCCGATGTCCGCAGGGTCTAGAACGCGTTGATGCCGGTGACCTCGCGGCCGACCACCAACTGGTGCACGGTCTCGGTGCCCTCGTAGGTGATCACCGATTCGAGGTTGAGCGCGTGGCGGATCGGCGAGTGCTCGGTGGTGATGCCAGCGCCGCCGAGGATGTCGCGCGCCTCGCGGGCGATGTCCAGCGCCATGCGCACGTTGTTCCACTTGGCCAGCGACACCTGGGTGGGCTGCATGGTGCCGGCGTCCTTCAGGCGGCCCAGCTGCAGCGAGAGCAACTGCGCCAGGGTGATGCGCCGGGCCATGTCGGCCAGCTTGAGCTGCACCGCCTGGGTGGCGGCGATCGGGCGGTCGAACAGCACCCGCTCCATGGCGTAGTCGCGCGCCTCGGTGAAGCAGGCGATGGCCGCGCCGATCGGGCCCCAGGTGATGCCGTAGCGGGCCTGGGTGAGGCAGCCCAGCGGCCCCTTGAGACCCTTCACGTTCGGCAGGCGGTTGGCCTCCGGCACGCGCACATTGTCGAGGAACAGCGCCGAGGTCACCGAGGCGCGCAGGCTCATCTTCCTGTGGATCTCCTGCGCGCTGAAACCGGGCGCATCGGTCGGCACGATGAAGCCCTGGATGCCGTCCTCGGTCTGCGCCCAGACGATGGCGATCTGGGCGAGGTTGCCGTTGGTGATCCACATCTTGGCGCCGTTGATCACCCAGTCGCCGCCGTCCTTGCGGGCGTGGGTCTTCATGTTGGCCGGGTCGGAGCCGCCGTGCGGCTCGGTCAGGCCGAAGCAGCCGATGACTTCGCCGGCAGCCATGCGCGGCAGCCACTGCCGCTTCTGCTCCTCGGTGCCGTAGGCGTAGATCGGGTACATGCACAGCGAGCTCTGCACCGAGACGAAGCTGCGGATGCCGGAGTCGCCGCGCTCCAGCTCCTGGCAGATCAGGCCGTAGCTGACCGCGTTCAGGCCGGCGCAGCCGTACTCCTCGGGCAGCGACGAGCCGAGCAGGCCGAGCGAGGCGATCTCGGGGATCAACTCCTTCGGGAAGCGGCCCTGGTCGAAGCAGTCGCCGATGATCGGCAGCACGCGCTCGTCGGTGAAGCGGGCGACGGTGTCCTGCACCGCGCGCTCTTCTTCGCTGAGCAGGGATCGGACGTCGTACAGGTCGGTCGGGTTCAGGGCCATGGGCTCGCCACTCGGGGGCTGGGACGGGAAAAGCGCGATTCTACCCGTCGCCCCCACCCCGGCCCACCCCGCCGCCGGTTGCCCGAAATGACACGGGGCCGGCGATGGCCGGCCCCGTGGGCTCGTGCAATGTCCGCAGGCGTCAGCCCTTGCCGCCGCCCTGGGCCACGATGACCACGCCGTTCTCGACCGGCAGACGCTTGCCCGGTTCCTCGTCCATGCGGATCGTGCCGACCTGGTCCTTGTAGCGCCAAGTCACGTCGTAGCCGACGATCTGGTCCTTCTCGCCCATCGGCAGGCGCTTGCCCGGTTTCTTCTCGGTGCGCATCTGGCCGACCTGGCCATCCAGGTTGTAGGTCACGTCGTAACCGATGGTCCTGGTCTGCGGCTCGGTCACCATCTGGCAGACCCGTTCGGTGCGGGTTTCGACTCGGCGCTCCTGCTGGTTCTCCTGGATCTTGCGGCCGGCATAGGCGCCGCCCGCCGCGCCGGCCACCGTGGCCAGCTTGCGGCCGCTGCCGCCGCCGACCTGGTTGCCGATCAGGCCGCCGACGACCGCACCGGCCACCGTGCCGGTGACCTTGTTCGGGTCCTTGGGCTGCACCTGGTACTCGACGACACGATCCTCGCAGACCTCACGATTGCCCTCGATGGTCTGGGTCACCGGCGTGGCGCTGACCACGTCGGCAAACAGCTGCACACGCTCGGTGACCGGCGTGACCTCGATGACCTCGGCGTACTCGCCCTGGTTGATGCGCTGGTAGGCCGCGAAGGCGACACCGCCCGCGAGCACCGCCGCGATGGCCACAACAAGCGTCTTGTTCATGCTGTCCTCCCTTGATGCGGGCCCTGCCCGCTGCCGGATGCGAGACCATTCCAGCAAGGGCAAGCTGAACACAGTCCAATCAATCCTGAATGCTGTTCAGGTTTCAGCCGGCAGGCGCGCTTGGCTATCCTGCCCCCCTTCCCGTCAGGATCGTGTCGTGCCGAATCCGCTGCTCGTCCCACTGCTGCGCTTCGCCCGCCGGCTGCGCTTTCCGACGCTGTTCTTCGTCACCGCGACCCTGTTCGTGGTGAACCTGTTCATCCCCGACCCGATCCCGCTGATCGACGAGCTGCTGCTGGGCCTGGCCACCCTGCTGCTGGGCTCGCTGCGGCGACGCAAACGGCCCCCCGGCGATGCGACTGATCGATAGCCACAGCCACTTCGACGTCGCCGACTTCGACGCCGACCGCGCCGAGGTGCTGGCCCGCGCGCAGGCCGCCGGCGTGGCGGCACAGGTCGTGCCGGCGGTGCAGGCGGCCACCTGGCCCACGCTCAAGGCGGTGTGCGCGGCGCATCCAGGCCTGCACGCCGCCTATGGCCTGCACCCGATGTACCTGCCGGCGCATCGCCCCGAGCATCTCGCTGCCCTGCCCGGCTGGATCGAGCGCGAGCGCCCGGTGGCGGTGGGCGAATGCGGGCTGGATTTCCACGTCGAGGGGCTGGATGCCGACACCCAGCGGCACTACTTCGTCCGCCAGCTGGAGATCGCCCGCGACTTCGGGCTGCCGGTGATCCTGCACGCGCGCCGCGCCGTGGAGGAAACGATCGCCACCCTGCGCCGCATCGGCGGCCTGCGTGGGGTGGTGCACAGCTTCTCCGGCAGCCAGGAGCAGGCACGTCAGCTCTGGCAGCTGGGCTTCCACCTGGGGATCGGCGGGCCGGTCACGTACGAGCGCGCGCAGCGCCTGCGCCGGCTGGTCGCCGCCATGCCGCTGGACCAGCTGCTGCTGGAAACCGACTCGCCCGACCAGCCGGACGCCGGCTGGCGTGGCCGGCGCAACGAGCCGGCCCGCCTGCGCGACGTGCTGCGGGTGGTGGCGGCGCTGCGCGGGGAAAGCGAGGAACGGATCGCCGAGGCGACCACCGCGAACACGGCGCGGCTGTTCGGCCTGCCGGGCTGAGGCAGGCTCAGGCCGCCGCGTCGGTGGTGAAGCTCTCGCCGCAGCCGCAGGCCGCGGCCACGTTGGGGTTCTCGAACGCGAACTGGTGGTTCAGTCCCTGGCGCACGTAGTCGATGCGGGTGCCATCGACCAGCGGCAGGCTGTCGGCATCGACCAGGATGGTGACGCCTTCGAACTCGAACGCGGTATCGCCCTCGCGGCGGGCGTCGGCGATGTCCACCACGTAGCCCCAGCCCGAACAGCCGGTGCGCTTGACGCCGAAACGCAGACCGGCGGCCAGCGGAGACCGGGCCAGGAAGCGGCGGACATGGTCGAGCGCGGCAGGGGTCAGGGTGATGGCCATCGTGCGATGTTCCCGGCAGGGTGCGTTGCGGGCCGGATTATAGCGGCGGGCGCATGAAGCCCGGCCCGCTCATCCGCTATGCTACGGCGCTTGTCCACCTGCTGTCAGGTGGAGCCAACTTCCCGGAGATTCAAGACATGGCGGTGGTCAGCGTCCAGCAGGCGCTGTCGGGGGCGGTCGCCCCGGGCAGCGAGATCACGGTGCGCGGCTGGGTGCGTACCCGGCGCGATTCCAAGGCGGGTCTGAGCTTCGTCAATCTCAGCGACGGCTCCTGCTTCGACCCGATCCAGGTCGTGGCGCCGAACACGCTGCCCAATTACGAGGACGAAGTCCGCCACCTCACCTCCGGTTGCGCCGTGATCGCCACCGGCACGCTCACCCCCTCGCAGGGCCAGGGGCAGGCGTTCGAGGTGCAAGCGAGCCGGATCGAGGTGGTCGGCTGGGTCGACGACCCGGAGACCTACCCGATCCAGCCCAAGCCGCACTCGCTGGAGTTCCTGCGCGAGGTCGCCCATCTGCGTCCGCGCACCAACCTGTTCGGCGCGATCACCCGCATCCGCCACTGCCTGGCGCAGGCGGTGCATCGGTTCTTCCATGAGAACGGCTTCTTCTGGATCAACACGCCGATCATCACCACCTCCGATGCCGAGGGCGCCGGACAGATGTTCCGCGTATCCACCCTCGACCTGGCCAACCTGCCGCGCGACGACGAGGGCGAGGTGGATTTCTCGCGCGACTTTTTCGGCAAGGAAGCCTTTCTCACCGTCTCGGGCCAGCTCAACGTCGAGGCCTACTGTCTGGCGCTGAGCAAGGTCTACACCTTCGGCCCGACCTTCCGCGCCGAGAACTCCAACACCGCGCGCCACCTGGCCGAGTTCTGGATGATCGAGCCGGAAATCGCCTTCGCCGACCTGAACGACGACGCCAACCTGGCCGAGGCCTTCCTCAAGCATCTGTTCCGCACCGTGCTCGACGAGCGCATGGACGACATGAAGTTCATCGTCGAACGGGTCGAGAAGAACGCGATCGCGCGGCTGGAGAACTTCCTCGCCTCGCCGTTCGAGCGCATCGACTATTCCGAGGCGATCACGCTGCTGCAGAAGTCGGGGAAGAAGTTCGAGTTCCCGGTCGAGTGGGGCCTGGACCTGCAGACCGAGCACGAGCGCTGGCTGACCGAGGAGCACGTCGGCCGCCCGGTGGTGGTGATGAACTACCCCGAGCAGATCAAGGCCTTCTACATGCGCCTGAACGACGACGGCAGGACGGTCGCCGCGATGGACGTGCTGGCCCCGGGCATCGGCGAGATCATCGGCGGCTCGCAGCGCGAGGAGCGGCTGGACGTGCTCGACGCGCGCATGGCGCAGTTCGGCCTGGATCCCGCGCAGTACCAGTGGTACCGCGACCTCCGCCGCTACGGCACGGTGCCGCACGCCGGCTTCGGCCTCGGCTTCGAGCGGCTGGTGGTGTACGTCTGCGGTCTGAGCAACATCCGCGACGCCATCCCCTACCCGCGCGCCCCCGGCCACGCCACCTTCTAAGAGGGCGGCGCGATGGCGGAACTGCTCTGGCTGCTGATCGCCCTGGCCCTGGCCATCTCCGGACTGAGCGGTTACGCCATCTTCGGGCCGCTCACCTACCGCCACCTGCAGGACCGGCAGCGAGTGGTCGGCGAGTCGGCCTTCGATCCGGCCTTCCTGCGCTGGATCCTCGCGGCGCGCTACCGCTACCACGGCGACCCGGTATTGCCGACGCTGGCGACGCCGGCACGCTGGCTGCTCGCCACCTGCCTGCTGGGCGCCGCCGGCGTGCTGGCCTGGCTGGTGTGGCGGGCGGTTTGAGGTCCTGGACTCGGGAAAGAGCGTTTCAGAAACGTCATCCCCGCGACAGCGGGAATCGCGGGACTTGCCCGCAAACTCGTATCTCAGGCGCCCCCGCTTTCACGCGGATGGCGATGCTGCGATGCTTGTCCGCCATCCCCGGCCCGGCATTGCGGGGGCGCCGGCGTCACTGACACAGACCCGAGAGACACGATGAACGATCAATGGTGGGTGGCCTCGCTGGGCACGACGCTGGTCTGGGCGCGCCTGCGCGTGCTCGACAGCGGCACGGCCGAGGTCTTCGACTGCGACGGCAACACCCTGACCTACGACAGCCAGGACAGCGCCCACGCGGCGCTGCTGGATGCCGACTTCTTCGCCTACGACGGACTGGACGAGGACGACGCCCGCGCGCTGGGCTTTGACCTCGCCACCGTCTCGCCACCGCAGGCCGAGAGCGACGAGGCCCTGCGCGAACTGATGGTCCAGACCCCACCGCGCAAGCACTGACACGCCCCGGCCCGCGCCGATGTACATGCCCCGCGCCTTCGCCGAAGCCGACCTCGCCGGACTCGACCGGCTGGTCGAACGCGACCCCTTCGTCAGCCTGATCACCAGCGGCAGCGACGGCCTGCCCTTCGCCAGCCACCTGCCAGTGCTGTACCGGCGCGCGGGCGACCAGGTGCTGCTCGAAGGGCACTGGGCCCGCCCCAACCCGCAGGCCCAGCACGCCGGCCCGGCGCTGGCCATCGTCCACGGCCCGCACGCCTACATCTCACCGGGCTGGTATCCGGACAAGAAGGACCTGCCGCGCGTGCCGACCTGGAACTACGCCGTCGCGCACCTGTACGGCACGCTGGAGACTTTCGACGACAGCACCGCGCTGGCCGATCTGGTAGACCGGTTGAGCCTGCGCTTCGAGACTCTCGTCGGCAGCGGCTGGCGCTTCGAGCACGATCGCCCAGACCATGTCTCGCAGCTGCGCGGCATCGTCGGCTTCCGCTTCCGCGCCGAGCGCATCGAGCTCAAGTTCAAGCTCAACCAGAACCACCCGGAAGCCAATGTCCGCAACGCGGCCGCCGCCCTGCAGGCATTGCCGGGCGATAATCCGCGGCAGGTCGCCGCCCTGATGCTCGACCGGCTGGCGCGGCGTACCACGGAGTAAGACGATGGATCTCGACCTCACCGGCAAGCATGCCCTGGTCTGCGGCGCGTCCGAAGGCATCGGCCGCGCCACGGCGCACGAGCTGGCGCTGCTCGGCGCCGATGTCACCGTGCTGGCACGCCGCCAAGATACACTGCGCGAAGTCGTCGACGCACTGCCACGCCCGTACCCGACCCAGCGCCACGGCTGGATCGCCGTGGACATGGACGACACCGCCGCGCTCAAGGCCAAGGTCGAGGCGCTGGTCGCCACCGACCCGGTGCAGATCCTCATCAACAACAGTGCCGGCCCGCCGGGTGGTCCGGCGCACCGCGCCGACACCGAAGCCTATCTGGCGGCCTTCCGCCGCCACCTGATCGGCGGCCAGGTGATGCTGCAGGCCGTGCTCGGGGGCATGAAGACCGCCGGCTACGGCCGTCTGGTCAACGTGATCTCGACCTCGGTGAAGGAGCCGATCGCCAACCTCGGCGTTTCCAACACCGTGCGCGGCGCGGTCGCGAGCTGGGCCAAGACGCTGGCCAGCGAGCTGGCGCCGTTCGGCATCACCGTCAACAACGTGCTGCCCGGCTTCACCGAAACCGGGCGTCTGGCCAGCCTGATCGCCGCCAATGCCCAGACCAGCGGCAAGAGCGAAGACGCCATCGCCCAGGCCATGCTGGCCGGCGTGCCCGCGGGCCGTTTCGGCAGGCCGGAGGAGACCGCCGCCGCCATCGCCTTCCTGTGCTCGCCGGCCGCGGCCTACATCAACGGCGTCAACCTGCCCGTCGACGGCGGCCGCACCCGCTCGCTGTAGCCGGACGACACAAACCGCGCGCCACGCATGCCGGGCACCGGCACCTGCCCGGCAAAACCTGTCCGTACGGACGGCCCGACGGTTAAGCTTGCCGGATGACCCTGCGCCTGATGCACCACATCGGTGGCCTCGCCCGCCCGCCGGCCTCCGCTGCCTGGCTGCCCGTCCACGAACCCGCCACCGGCCGGGTCTTCGCCGAGGTTCCGGACGGCGACGCGCGCGATGTCGAAGCGGCCGTCACCGCCGCCGCGCAGGCCTTCCCCGCCTGGTCGGCCCTGCCCGCCAGCGGGCGCGCCGCCTGGCTGCATCGGCTCGCCGACGCGCTGGAGGCACGGATCGACGACTTCGCCGAGGCCGAGTCGCGCGACGGCGGCAAGCCGCTGCGGCTCGCCCGCGAAGTCGAGATCCCGCGCGCGGTCAGCAACCTGCGCTTCTTCGCCGCCGCGGCCACGCAGTTCGCCAGTGAGTGCCATCACGGCCAGGCCGGCCTCAACTACACCCTGCGCCAACCGCTGGGCGTGGTCGGCGGCATCTCGCCCTGGAACCTGCCGCTCTACCTGTTCACCTGGAAGATCGCGCCCGCGCTGGCGGCCGGCAACTGCGTGGTCGGCAAACCCAGCGAGATCACCCCGGTGACGGCGTGGATGCTGGGCGAGCTGGCGCGCGAAGTCGGCTTCCCGGCCGGCGTGCTCAACATCGTCCACGGCCTCGGCCCGAAGGCCGGGCAGGCACTGGTCGAGCATCCGGGCATCGCGGCGGTCTCCTTCACCGGCAGCACCGCGGTCGGCCGCGGCATCGCCGCCCACTGCGGACCGGCGCTGAAGAAGGTCTCGCTGGAACTGGGCGGGAAGAATCCGACCCTGATCTTCGCCGATGCCCCTCGCGACAGGCTGCTCGACACCGTGCTCCGCTCGGCCTTCCAGAACGCCGGCCAGATCTGCCTGTGCGGCTCGCGCATCCTGATCGAGCGCCGCTTCTACGAGCAGTTCCGCGATGCCTTCGTCGAGCGCGCGCGGGCGCTGCGCGTCGGCGATCCGCGGGACCCGGCCACCGGCATGGGGCCGCTGGTGTCGCAGGCGCATTTCGACAAGGTGATGCAGTGCCTCGATGTCGCCCGCGCGGAAGGCGGGCGCATCCTCTGCGGCGGCGAGCCGGTCAAGCTCACGGGACGCTGCGCCGACGGCTGGTTCGTCGCGCCGACCGTCGTCGAGGGTCTCGGCCCCGACTGCCGCACCAACCGCGAGGAGATCTTCGGCCCGGTGGTGACCCTGCAACCCTTCGACGGCGAGGACGAGGCGCTGGCGCTCGCCAACGCCACGCCATACGGTTTGGCCGCGAGCCTGTGGACCGCCGACCTCAATCGCGCCCATCGCCTCGCCGCCCGCATCCGGGCCGGCATCGTCTGGATCAACACCTGGCTGATGCGCGACCTGCGCACGCCGTTCGGCGGCGTCGGCCAGTCCGGCCTGGGCCGCGAGGGCGGGCTGGAGGCGATGCGCTTCTTCACCGAACCCAAGAACGTCTGCCTGGACATCGGATGAGCCAGCTCAAGGAACTCCTGGAAAACAACCAGGCGTGGGCCGAGCGCGTCCGCGCCGAAGACCCCGGCTTCTTCGAGCGGCTGTCGCGGCAGCAGGCGCCAAGGTACCTGTGGATCGGCTGTTCGGATTCGCGCGTGCCGGCCAACCAGGTCACCGGCCTGCAGCCGGGTGAAGTGTTCGTCCACCGCAACATCGCCAACGTGGTGGTGCACGCCGACCTCAACGCGCTGTCGGTGATGCAGTTCGCCGTGGACCTGCTCCGGGTCGGGCACATCATCGTCTGCGGTCACTACGGCTGCTCCGGCGTGCACGCGGCGATGGCCGGCACCCGGATCGGGCTGGCCGACAACTGGCTGCGCCACGTCGGCGATGTGGCCAACAGGCACGCCGACCTGCTCACCGGCGTCGAGTCCGAGTCGCTGCGCCATGCCCGCCTGTGCGAGCTGAACGTGATCGAGCAGGTGGTCAACGTCTGCCAGAGCACCGTGGTGCAGGACGCCTGGTCGCGCGGCCAGCCGCTGTCCGTGCACGGCTGGATCTACGGCCTGCACGACGGCCGCATCCGCGAGCTTGGTTTCGGCGTCGACAGTCCCGACGACCTCGCCCCGGCCTACGCCAGCGCCATCGAATCGATCCGCGGCGGCGCGCATCGCGCCGTCGCGTCCCCCTGCGAGCCCTGAACCGCCATGAGCGACATCATCCACACCGACAAGGCACCCAGCCCCGTGGGCGCCTACCCGCACGCCCGCCGCGTCGGCAATCTGCTGTTCCTGTCCGGCATCGGCCCGCGCACGCCGGGCAGTGACGCCATCCCCGGCAACGAATACGACACCGACGGCAGGCTGGTCGGCTACGACATCGCCGCGCAGACCCGCTCGGTGTTCGCCAACGTCCGCGCCGTGCTGGAGGCCAGCGGCGCGCGCTGGGAAGATCTGGTCGACGTCACCGTCTACCTCACCGACATGGCGCGCGACTTCAAAACCTACAACGCGCTGTGGGCCGAGCACTTCCCCGACCCGGCGACCGCGCCCTGCCGCACCACGCTCGGCATCGACGCGCTGCCGACACCGATCGCCATCGAACTCAAATGCATCGCCCACCTGCCCTGACGTCGCCATGGACCTGCTGCTGACCAACCTCTCCTCGCCGGTGGTGCTGGCCTTCGGCCTCGGCCTGCTGGCCCGCGCCGTACGCAGCGATCTGGCGATCCCGCCGCAGATCCAGGTCTACCTGTCGATCTTCCTGCTGCTCGCCATCGGCCTGAAGGGTGGCGTGGCGCTGCGCGGCCAGGATCCGGGCAACCTGCTGCTGCTGCTGGCGATGACCATCGCCGCCGGCATCGCCACCACCTTCAGCGCCTATGCACTGGCCCGGATCGCGCTCGGCGACGACCGCCGCGAGGCCGGCGCACTGGCCGCACACTACGGCTCGGTGTCGGCGGTGACCTTCATCGCCGCCAACCAGTTCGTCGAACGCGCCGGCACCCCGGCCGAAGGCGTGCTGGTGGCGCTGGTGGTGGCGCTGGAAGTGCCGGCGCTGCTGGTCGGGCTGTGGCTGGCACACCGCGGCGAGGACCGCCGCATCCATCCCGAGCACCACACCTTGCGCGAGGTGTTCACCGGCAAGACCTGCCTGCTGCTGGTCGGCGGCCTGGCGATCGGCGTGATCTCCGGCCCGGGCGGGATCAAGGCGGTGGACGCGATGTACTTCGCCCTGTTCCAGGGCGTGCTGATGCTGTTCATGATCGACATGGGCATGGTGGCCGCCAACCGCCTCGCCGAGCTGCGTCGCGACTGGTGGAAACTCGGCCTGTACGCGACCGGCGTACCGCTGCTGCACGGTTTGGCCGGCGTGCTGCTGGCGCATGCCTGCGGGCTGTCGGCGGCGGGTGCGGCGGTGTTCGGTGCGATGCTGTCGAGCGCCTCCTACATCGCCGCGCCGGCCGCCGTGCGCGCCGGCCTGCCCGACGCCAACGCCGGCCGCTGCATCACCGCCGCGCTCGGCCTGACCTTCCCCTTCAACCTCGGCATCGGCATTCCGCTGTATGCCGGCTTCGCCCACTGGCTGGCCGGCTGAGGCCGGCGGGAGCCCATCATGCGCCTGACTCCACCCATCGATTTCCGGCAATGGATCGACGAGCACCGCCATCTGCTCAAGCCGCCGGTCGGCAACAAGTGCATCGTCGACGGCGACTTCATCGTGATGGTGGTCGGCGGCCCCAACCAGCGCACCGACTACCACTACGACGAAGGGCCGGAGTTCTTCTACCAGATCGAGGGCGAGATGGTGCTCAAGGTGCAGGAGGATGGACAGGTACGCGACATCCCGATCCGCGCCGGCGAAGTGTTCTACCTGCCGCCGAGGGTACCGCACTCGCCACAACGCATGGCCGGCTCGATCGGGCTGGTGATCGAACGCCGGCGACTGCCCGGCGAACGCGACGGCCTGCTGTGGTACTGCGAGCGCTGCAACCACAAGCTGTACGAGGAGTACTTCGTGCTGCAGAGCATCGAGCACGACTTCCCGCCCGTGTTCGAGCGCTTCTACCGCTCCGTCGAGCACCGCACCTGCAAGGCCTGCGGGCACCTCAATCCGGCGCCCGCGAAATATTCCTGATGCGCCTGCAGGCACGACGCACCCGCCTGCCGTGGGCTGACGGCGTGAGCCGCGAACGCGGGCCCGGTGTGTGTCCGGTCGCGGCGGATGCCGCTGCCGCACGAGAGAAACGCCACTACAATCCCGGCCCATGCTGAAAATCGACACCCACGCCCACTATCTGCCGCAGCACTGGCCGGATCTCGCCACCAAGTACGGCGACAACCGCTTCGCGGTCATCCATCACGCCGACGACGGCCGCTCGCGGATCTACAAGGACGGCAAGTTCTTCCGCGAGATCTGGCCCAAGACCTGGGATCCGGCGCTGCGCATCGCCGACTACGCACGCTTCGGCGTGCAGGTGCAGGTGATCTCCACCGTGCCGGTGATGTTCAGCTACTGGGCGGCGCCGCACCAGGCGCTGGAGCTGCACCAGGCGCTCAACGACCACATGGCCGAGACCTGCCGTGCTCACCCCAGGCACTACGCCGGCATCGGCACCGTGCCGCTGCAGTCGCCGCGGCTGGCCGTGCAGGAGCTGGAGCGCTGCATGGACCAGCTCGGCCTGCAGGGCGTGCAGATCGGTTCGCACGTCAACGACTGGAACCTCGACGCCCCCGAGCTGCTGCCGTTCTTCGAAGCCGCACAGGACCTCGGCGCCGCGATCCTGATCCACCCCTGGGACATGATGGGTGCGGCGAGCATGCCCAAGTACTGGATGCCGTGGCTGGTCGGGATGCCGGCCGAACAGGCGCGCGCCGCCTGCGCACTGATCTTCGGCGGGGTACTCGAGCGCTTTCCGAAGCTGCGGGTGTGCTTTGCCCATGGCGGCGGCAGCTTCCCCTACACCATCGGCCGTATCGAGCACGGCTTCAGGATGCGTCCGGACCTGGTCGCCACCGACAACCCGCGCAACCCGCGCGAATACTTCGGCCGCATCTACTTCGACTCCTGCGTGCACGACGACCGCGCGCTGCGCTACCTGCTCGACGTCGCCGGCGTGGACACGGTGATGCTGGGCACCGACTACCCCTTTCCGCTCGGCGAGCAGGAACCGGGCAGCTGCATCGCCCGGCTCGGCCTGAGCGAAGCCGAACAGGCGCGGCTCTACCACGGCACCGCGCTGGAATGGCTGGGCCTGAGCAAGTCGCGCTTCGAATGAGGCCCACTGCATGACCGCGCCCTACTCCGAAGCCCACGCCCTGGCCCTGGATGCCGCCGACCCGCTGCGTGGCTTCCGCGACCGCTTCCTGATCCCGCGCCACGGCGACGGTGACCAGCTCTACTTCTGCGGCAATTCGCTCGGCCTGCAGCCCAAGGCCACCCGCGCCGCATTGCTGGAGGAGCTCGACGCCTGGGCCGAACACGCCGTCGAGGCGCACTTCCGCGGCCGCCACCCGTGGATGCCTTACCACGGGTTCGTCCGCGAACACCTGGCCGAACTGGTCGGCGCGCAGCCGGGCGAAGTGGTGGCGATGAACTCGCTGACGGTGAACCTGCACCTGATGATGGTCAGCTTCTACCGGCCGACCCGCGAGCGTCCGGCGATCCTGATCGAGGCCGGCGCGTTCCCCTCGGACCGCCATGCCGTCGAATCGCAGATCCGCTTCCACGGCTTCGATCCGGCCACCGACCTGATCGAGCTGGAGGGCGACGAGCCGGATGGCACCCTCTCCATGGCCGCCATCGAACGCGTGCTGGCCGAGCACGGGCACCGCATCGCACTGGTGCTGTGGCCGGGGGTGCAGTACCGCACCGGCCAGGCCTTCGACCTGCGCGAGGTCGTGCGCCTCGGCCATGCCCGGGGCTGCATCGTCGGCTTCGACCTCGCCCACGGCGTCGGCAACCTGCCGCTGGCGCTGCACGACAGTGGCGCCGATTTCGCCGTCTGGTGCAGCTACAAGTACCTCAACGCCGGCCCGGGTGCGGTCGCGGGCTGCTTCGTGCACGCCCGTCACGCCGACAGCCGGCGTCCGCGCTTCGCCGGCTGGTGGGGTCATGACCAGGCCACCCGCTTCCGCATGGGCCCCGAGTTCGTACCCACGCCCGGCGCCGACGGCTGGCAGCTCAGCAACCCGCCGATCCTCGCGCTGGCCCCGTTGCGCGTATCGCTGGAAATCTTCCACGACGCCGGCATGGCGCGGCTGCGCGAGAAGTCCGAGCAACTCACCGGCTATCTGGAAATGCTGATCCGCGAGCGGCTCGACCGCGTGCTGCACATCGTCACTCCGTCCGAACCCGAGCGCCGCGGCTGCCAGCTCTCGCTGCGCGTCGCCGGTGGCCGCGAACGGGGCCGCGCGCTGTTCGAATACCTGATGGCCAACGGCATCGTCGGCGACTGGCGCGAGCCGGACGTCATCCGCATCTCGCCCACGCCGCTGTACAACCGCCATATCGACGTGCTGCGCTTCGTCCGCGCGGTAGAAAGCTGGCGCGACGCCCGATGACCACGCCCCGCTCCATCACCATCGCCGGTGCCGGCCTCGCCGGCGCCCTGCTCGCCACCCTGCTGGCCCGCAACGGCTGGAAAGTGGAAGTGCTCGAACGCCGCCCCGACCCGCGGGTGAAGGGCTACGAAGGCGGGCGCTCGATCAACCTGGCGCTGGCCGAGCGTGGCCTGCACGGCCTGCGCCTGGCCGGACTGCGCGACGCGGTAATGGCACAGGCGGTGATGATGCGCGGGCGGATGGTGCACTTTGCCGACGGCCGGCAGCAGTTGCAGCGCTATGGTCGCGACGACAGCGAGGTGATCTGGTCGGTGCACCGCGGCCGGCTCAACCTGACCCTGCTCGACGCCGCCGAGGCCGCCGGCGCGAGCATCCGTTTCCACCAGCGCATCGAGTCGGTGGACTTCGAGCGCCGCTGCATCGAGGCGGTGAACGACCACGACCGCAGTCGCGCCTGCTTCGGCTTCGACGTGCTGGTCGGCGCCGACGGCGCCGGCTCGGCGGTGCGCCAGGCCTTGGGCCGGGTGCTCGACCTCGGCGAGCGCTTCGAGCCGCTCGGCCACGGCTACAAGGAGCTGGAAATCCCGCCGGCCGACGACGGCGGTTTCCGCATCGAGCCCAACGCCCTGCACATCTGGCCGCGCGGCGGCTACATGTGCATCGCCCTGCCCAACTCCGAGCGCACCTTCACCGTCACCCTGTTCCTGCCCAACGAAGGGCCGCACCCGAGCTTCGCCACCGTGCGCAGCGCGGCCGAGGCCCGCGCGCTGTTCGAAGCCGACTTCGCCGACGCGCTGCCGCTGATTCCCGACCTGGAGCACGACTTCGTCGCCAACCCCACCGGCCAGCTCGGCACGCTCTACCTCGACCGCTGGCACCTCGACGGCCGCGCCGTACTGATCGGCGACGCGGCGCACGCGATGGTCCCGTTCCACGGCCAGGGCATGAACTGCGCCTTCGAGGACTGCGTGGCGTTGGCCGAGCACCTGCGACATCAGGACGACTTCGCTGCTGCCTTCGCCGCCTTCGAGGCCGAGCGCCGGCCCAACGCCGTGGCGATCCAGCGCATGGCGCTGGACAACTACATCGAGATGCGCGACCGCGTCGACGACGCCGACTACCTGTTGCAGCGCGAGCTGGAGCGCATCCTGGCCGAGCGCCATCCCGACCGTTTCGTGCCGCGTTACACGATGGTCACCTTCCGCCGCGTGCCTTATGCCACCGCACTGGAGCGCGGCCTGCTGCAACGCGAGCTGCTGGCCGAGCTCACCCGCAACTGTGAACGGATCGAGCAAGTCGATCTGGCCCTCGCCGACCGGCTGGTACGCGAGCGCCTCGCACCGCTCTGACGCTTTTTCGCAGCGGCGGCCTCAACCGAGCGGCAATTCGATGCGGGCGACGCAGCCGCGCCGGTCCTCGCGGTTGCCCAGCGTCAACATGGTTGACCCGGTGCAAACCGATAAATAGGATCGATGAATCGCCATGCCGCGTCTCCCGCGGCGCATCGTCCCTTCTAACAGATCCACTGCATGTTGCGCCGTGCAATCGCTCCCGTTCCTGTCCGCCGCGAGCACTGGCTGCTGACGTGCTGGCTGTTCGGGCTCGTCGTGCTGCTGGCTGCAGCGGCGCCAGCAAGCGCTGACATCCCCTCGGACGGCGAGCGCTTGCGCAAGGCGCAGCTGCTGACCGAGAGTTTTCTGCGCTACCACCCGGACATCCGCTATCGCCTGGAAGGACTGAGCCTGCTCGACGACGGTGAGCCGCAACGCGCCGCCACTGCGTTCATGCGGGCAGCGAAGTACGCCGACAAGATCTCGCAGGCGGCAGTCGCCGAGCTGATCTGGAACGGTGCTCTGCCCGGCCGCAGCCGTGCCGAGGCCTACGCGTGGATGGACCTTGCCGCCGAGCGCGGCTACGCGTTTCTGGTCGCCAAGCGCGAGCGCTACTGGGCTGCACTCGATGCCGACGAGCAGCAGGAGGCAATCCGCATCGGCTCCGGGCTGTACGCCGAGTACGGCGACGAGGTCGCCAAGCCCCGGCTGGAAAGGCTGCTGGCCAAAGGGCGCAGGGCGGCCACCGGCAGCCGGGTCGGCTCCCTCGGCGCGCTGCAGGTGCTGGTGCCCGGACCAGATGGTCGCTTCATCAGCGTATCCGGCGACGAGTACTACCAGAACCGGCTGTGGCAGCCGAAGGACTACTTCGCGTGGCAGGACAGCATTTGGGGGGGCATGCCGGTCGGCACGGTCACGGTCGGCGATCTCACGCCGGACGCCACGGGGACAGACGAGAAGCAGAACTGAACCGGCGCACGCTCAGCAGCGCGGTGGCCCATGTGCTGACGCGGGAACTGAGGCTGCGCACGCGGCAAGCAATGCACCCGTTGGCAGGTCGGCACCTCGTGTGAGCACTTGCTCAAGCTCGGCGTGTGGATCGAGACCTCGGCCCGGCACATCGTCCCGCATCTGTCGCTGGGGGCGCCGTTGGCAGAGGGATGGCGCCGCATCGATGGGCAGGAGGCGGGGCCGCCCCCGCCGTCCTCCCACACCACCGGGCATACGGATCACGTATCTGGCGGTTTCTGCCTGCCCGTTTGCGGGATGAGCTTACGTCCCGAGGACTAATCGCCCATTGGCCTACGGATGCCGCGACCGCCCTCGGGACTTCCGGCCCGGACGGCTTTGTCGCCAGCTCCCTTTCGGGACGACTGTCCAGACCACACGGAAGAGACAGCCACCTTTCCGCTCTCGGCAGACTCAGCGCTTCGCAGCCTGGCCAGTGCCGCTACGCTGGCCTCTGCTGACACCCGCCTGCCCATCCCGATCCCTCACGATGCAGCAGCACAAGGCAGACTGGCGGGCCTCCCAGGGAAGTGCGCGTGACCTTCATGCTTGTGCCTGTCGGACCTGCGTCCTGGCATTCCGTGCAGGTATCGGGCTTTGCAGACAGTGGCCTGCTGACCCCGCTACATCTCGGTCTCTCCTCTTGAGGCTGGGATCCTGCAAGAGCATGTCCAGGGAAACCGGAGGTGGGGAGGGCGGCAGATCGGGTTTCAAGAGCACATGACTTCTGATCAATAATCCCGGGCAATCCCTTTCTCATCAACCGCTTGGGAAATGTCGACCGCGGTTGGGCTGTCCCTTTCCGAACACCGCGCCAGCCCGGCCGTCCGGAATCGAACAGCACAGGATCAGCCGCAGCCGCCCAGCCGCAGGACAGGCCGCGGAACGGACACGGCAGCCGCCGGCCCGTGACAGCCGCCGCGGCTCGCCGCATCATTCAATGCCTCCTGCAGGGACGCGCCACGCATGGGCAGCTTCTACTGGTACGACCTCGAGACCTTCGGCCGCAGCCCGCGGCAGAGCCGCATCGCCCAGTTCGCCGGTCTGCGCACGGATGAGAACCTCGATCCGGTGGGCGAGCCGCTGGTGCTGTTCTGCCGCCCCGCCGACGACCTGCTGCCCTCGCCCGGCGCCACCCTGGTCACCGGCATCACCCCGCAGCAGGCGCTGCGCGAGGGGCTGCGCGAAGCCGAGTTCGTCGCCCGCCTCCATGACGAGCTGGTCCAGCCCGGCACCTGCGCGGTCGGCTACAACTCGCTGCGCTTCGACGACGAGTTCATCCGCCATGCCCTGTACCGGAACTTCTTCGACCCCTACGAGCGCGAGTGGCGCAACGGCAACTCGCGCTGGGATCTGCTCGACCTGATGCGGCTGGCCTTCGCATTGCGGCCGGATGGCATGGAATGGCCACGCCGCGAGGACGGCGCGCCGAGCTTCAAGCTCGAGCACCTCACCGCCGCCAACGGCATTGCCCATGGCCAGGCCCACGATGCGCTGAGCGACGTGCAGGCGCTGGTCGGGCTGGCGCGCAAGCTGCGCGCCGCGCAGCCGCGGCTGTGGGACTACTATCTCGGCCTGCGCGACAAACGCCGCGCGGCGGCGCTGGTCGATGCGGTCGGCCAGATCCCGTTCCTGCACATCTCCGGCAAGTACCCGGCCACCCGCGGCTGCGCGGCGCTGGTGGTGCCGGTCGCGCCGCATCCGTCGATCCCCCACCGGGTGATCGTGTTCGACCTCGACAGCGAACCGGACGCGCTGATCGACCTGTCCGCCGAGGACATCGCCGACCGCCTCTACACACCCACCGCCGATCTGCCCGAGGGCGAGTCGCGCATCCCGCTCAAGGAGATCCACCTCAACCGCAGCCCGGCGATCGTACCGCTGGAGTACCTGCGCGACGCCGACTTCGCGCGGCTGGGCATCGACCGCGAAGCCTGCCTGGCCCGTGCCGAACTGATCCGCCGCGCGGACGGCTTGGCGGAAAAAGTGCGCCGCGTGTACGCGCGACCGCCGCGCGAGGCCGCCAACGATGTCGATGCCGCGCTCTACGACGGCTTCCCTGACGATGGCGACCGGCGCCTGTTCGTCAAGGTGCGCACCACGCCGCCCGAGGCGCTCGGGCAGGTGCCCTTCCCGTTCGTCGATCCGCGCTACACCGAGCTGCTGTTCCGCTACCGCGCGCGCAACTGGCCGGACACGCTCACACCCGACGAACGCGCCCGCTGGGACGAGTACCGTCGCCGACGCCTGAGCACCGACCTCGGCCTCTCCGAGCACACCTTCGACAGCTACTTCGCCGAGATCGCGGAACTGCGCGCCGCCAGCCCCGACGATGGCCGCGTGCAGACCCTGATGGACGCCCTGCAGTCCTGGGGGCTGGACCTCCAGCGCAGCCTGTGACGGTGGCCGCCGCCAATGTCCGCCTACTTCACCGACAAGACCTTCGCCTTCCTGCGCGGACTGGCCCGCCACAACCACCGCGAGTGGTTCCAGGCGCACAAGGCCGACTACGAGGCGCACCTGCGCCAGCCCTTCCTGCGCCTGATCGGCGAGCTGCAACCCGACATCGCCGCGATCAGCCCGCACTACCGGGCCGATCCCAGGCCGGTCGGCGGTTCGCTGTTCCGCATCCACCGCGACACCCGCTTCGCCAACGACAAGACGCCCTACAAGACCTGGGCCGGCGCGCGCTTCTTCCACGAGCGCAGCCGACAGCTCGAAGCGCCTTCGTTCTACCTGCACATCCAGCCGGGCAACTGCTTTCTCGGCGCCGGCCTGTGGCATCCGGAAACCATCACGCTGCGACGCATCCGCGATTTCATCGTCGAAAACCCGGAGGCATGGAAGCAGGCCGTCCATGCGCCTGCCTTCCGCAAGCGCTTCCAGATGGGTGGGGAATCGCTGTCGCGCCCGCCGCGCGGCTATCCGGCCGAGCATCCGCTGATCGAGGACCTCAAGCGCAAGAGCTTCGTCTGCTGGCGAAATCTGGACGATGCGACAGTGACCGGGCCCAGGCTGCGCCAGAGCGTCGCCGAAGCCTTCAAGGGCGCCGCGCCGCTGGTCGACTACCTGTGCGCCGCGCTCGACCTGGAGTTCTGACCCCGTCCCGCGACCATCGCGCAGGCATAATCCGCCGATGCCGCCCACCGCCCGCTGGCGCTTCGCCCTCTTCTACCTCTGCTACTACGCCGCACTCGGCGCCTACACGCCCTACTTTGCCCGCTGGGTGGATGCGCTCGGGCACGGCGGCTACGTCATCGGCACCCTGCTTGGGCTGTGGTACGGCAGCCGCATCCTCGCGCCGCCGCTGTGGACCGCGCTGTTGCAGCGCAGTACGCAGCCCGGCCGCTGGTTCGTCGCCGGCAGCGCGCTCACCCTGCTGTGCTTCGCCGCCTTCACCGTGACCGACAGCGCCTTGGGCCTGTTCGCGGTGATGGCGCTGTTCGGGCTGTTCTACAACGCGCTGATGCCGCAGTTCGAGGCGATGACGCTGACCGCGCTCGGCCCGCGCGTGTCCGAATACGGCCGGCTGCGCGTCTGGGGCTCGGTCGGCTTCCTGCTGGCCGCCGGCAGCTACGGCGTCCTGCTCGACCGCTTCGGCAGCGCCGCCTTCCCCTGGCTCACCCTGCCGCTGCTGGCGGCGATGCTGGTCGCGGCGATCCCGCACCGCCACGACCGACCGCCCGGGCACGCGCCGAGCATGGCCGATGCCGGCCACCTGTGGAAACGGCCTGGCGTGCGCCGCTTCCTGCTGGTGGCCTTGCTGATGCAGGTCGGCTTCGGGCCGTTCTACGTCTTCTACACCCTGCACCTGCAGGCGCACGGCCACGACGGCGTGGCGGTCGGCGCGCTGTGGGCGGTCGGCGTGCTGATCGAGATCGCGCTGTTCTGGCAGGCGCCGCGGCTGATCGAGCGCTTCGGCGCACCGCGCCTGCTCGCGGCCTGCCTGGCGGTGACCGTGCTGCGCTGGACGGTCACCGCGCTGTACGCCGACTCGTTCGCCATCATGGCGCTGGCGCAGGCCACGCATGCCTTCGGCTTCGCCGTGTTCCACGCCTGCTGCATGCGGCTGATCGCCGAGTATTTTCCCGGTCGCCGCGCGGTCGCCGGCCAGAGCCTGCTGTACGGCTTCAGCTCTGGCGTCGGCGGCGTGCTTGGCGCCGGCCTGGCGGCGCTGATGTGGGAGCGCGGCGGTGGCGAGTGGGCCTTCCTCGCCGGCGCGGCGGCGGTCGCCGTGGCGTGGATGATCCACGCGCTGCGCGCGCGGCCGGCCACCGTGTCGTCACCGCCACCGCAGTAGCGACGGAAGCCGCGAACGCAATAGCCAAGAAATGAGTGAAGAGAAGTGAGAAACGAGGGAAAGCATCGGCTGGCCGCAGCCTTGTCGTTCTCTCACTCCTCATTCCTCCTCACTCGTTTCCCGCCTCCCCGGTCGCGGCGGAAGCCGCTCCACGCACAGCTCAGCGGTTGGACACGCCGTGCGGCACGTGGCCGGTGGCGACGTGCTGGCGGGCGCTCTCGGTGTTGTGGTGCGAGTCGTCGAAGAAGATGTCGGCACCGAAGGCCTTCAGGAACGGGCCCTTGTCGCGGCCACCGAGGAACAGCGCCTCGTCCAGCCGCACGCCCCACTGGCGCAGGGTCAGGATCACCCGCTTGTGGGCCGGTGCCGAGCGCGCGGTCACCAGCGCCGTGCGGATCGGGGCGCCCTCGCCGGCCGGGAACGCCTCCTGCAGCCGGTGCAGGGCGGCGAGGAAGCCCTTGAACGGGCCGCCCGAGAGCGGCTCCAGCGCGCGGCTGCTCTCGTGGTCGTGGAACGCCGCCAGCCCCTGCTCCTGCGAGATCCGCTCGGACTCGTCGCTGAAGATCACCGCGTCGCCGTCGAAAGCGATGCGCACCTGGTCGTGCGAATTCTCCGGCGCCTTGGACGGCAGGATGGTGGCGGCAGCCACGCCGTGCTCCAGCGCATGACGCACCGACTCGGGATTGGCCGAGAGGAACAGATGCGCGCCGAACGGCCTGATGTACGGATACACCGGCGCGCCGCTGGTGAACACCGCGCGCACGATGTCCAGCCGGTAGCGCTCGATCGAATTGAAGATGCGCAGGCCGGTGTCGCTGGAATTGCGCGAGAGCAGGATCACCTCCACCCGTGGCGCGCCGTCGGGCGCCGCGGTGTTCAGCGCCAGCAGCTTTCTGACCAGCGGGAAGGCGATGCCCGGCTGCAGCGGGTCGTCCTCGTGACGGCGCTGGAACTCGGCATAGGCCTCCAGTCCGCTTCGCTCGAACAGCCGGTGACTGTCTTCCAGGTCGAACAGGGCGCGGGCGGTGATGGCCACCACCAGCCTGTCGCCGGCGACGTCGGGCGCGGCGGCGGTGCCGAGGGGATTGGTCGCGGTGGAGGGCGCTTCGCTCATGGCGCGTATTCTGCCCTGCCGGCCGTCTCAGCGCCTGCGACGCCGCACGGTCATGGCAGCCGCGGCGGCGGGCGACGCTGCCGCGCCCGCGCTCGCGGCCGTGACCGCGCCCACAGCGGATCTCAGGTCACGAACTGCTCGTTGAGGATGCGCTCTTCGAGATTGTGCTCGGGATCGAACAGCAGCGTGACGGTGTGCTGCTCCGACTCGCGCACGGTCACTTCGACCACTTCGCGCACCTCGTGCGAATCGGCGGTGGCGCTGACCGGACGCTTGTCCGGATCCAGGATCGTGAAACGGACCTCGGTGTCGGCGCGCAGGATCGCGCCACGCCAACGGCGTGGGCGGAAGGCGGCGATCGGGGTCAGTGCGATCACGCTGCTGCCCAGCGGCAGGATCGGACCGTGCGCGGAGTAGTTGTAGGCGGTGCTGCCGGCCGGGGTGGCGACCATCACGCCATCGCAGACCAGCTCCTCCATCCGCACCTGGCCGTTGAGCTCGATGCGGACGTGCGCGGCCTGGCGCGTCTGCCGCAGCAGCGAGACCTCGTTGTAGGCCAGCGAATGGGTACTGGCGCCGGACTCGGTGACGGCGATCATCTCCAGCGGCCGCAATACCGCCGGCTCGGCGGCGGCGATGCGCTCCAGCAGCGCATCGGGCTGGTACTGGTTCATCAGGAAGCCGACCTTGCCCAGCTTCATGCCGAACACCGGCTTGCCGCGCGGGCCGTGCCGGTGGAGCGTCTGCAGCATGAAGCCGTCACCGCCGAGCGCGCAGATCACGTCCGCCTCGTCCGGCTCGTGCTGTCCGTGGACGGCGACCAGCGATTCGTACGCGGCCTGCGCCTCGGGCGTGCGGCTGGCGAGGAAGGCGATGCGGGGATGCGGCTGGGCCATCGGACACGCCTTGTCGAAGGGCGGCCAAAGCTTAGCGCAGCCTGGCGCGGGAAAGACACCCGGTGGCCTTCCGTGCCCCGGGCCGCATCCTGTGACGCGGCTCGGGCGGTGGACTCAACCGCGTTCGCCGGCCGCGGCCAGCTGCGCGAGGCGGCGCACCGCGACCTGCACGGTCGGGTAGTCCATCGCGCGCTGGCTGCGCATGTCGGCGAACATGTTGAGGGTGAACTTCAGCGCCGGATCGTCGCGCTCCATCCAGCGGGCGACCAGGTCGTCCTCGTCGGCGCCGGCAGCGGCCAGCACCTGGGTGACCAGCTCGGTCTGCTGCGCATGCAGTTCGTCGCGCAGCACGCCACGGGCGTGCGCATGCCAGCGTCCCTCCACCGGCAGCTCCTCGATCTTCTCCAGCAGCCACTTCAGATGCAGCGCCTGGCCGAGACCGAAGTGGACGCGCGCGACTTCGACCACCTCGCGGCCTGCGGCGGCGGCGACATCGATGATGTCCAGCGCCGAAGCCAGATGGGGCAACGCGGCCAGCCTGGCCGCCAGGTCGGCCGGGAAACCGTGGGCGACCCATTGCTCGCAGTCGGCGTCGAAGGCGGCCTTCAGCTCGCCCGGCAGCACTTCCTGAAGCTGCTCGCGCAAGGTGTCCAGGCCGGGCTTGAGACGCTCGACCATGCCGGCGATGTCCAGCCGCTGGCCCGGACGGTTGAGCAGCCAGCGGGTCATATGCCGCTGCAGGCCCCAGATCCGCATCAGCGCGTCGATCTGGGCGCTCTCCGGTACCTTGAGGTCGTGGGCATCGATCTCGGCCCACATCGCGCGCGAGTCGAGCACTTCGCGGGTGATGCTGTAAGCCTTGGCGATCTGCGCCGGCGATTCACCGGTGTCCTCCTGCATGCGCAGCATGAAGGTGGCGCCCATGCGATTGACCATCGAGTTGGTCACTGCGGTGGCGATGATCTCGCGGCGCAGACGATGCTCTTCCATCAGGTCGGCGAAGCGCTCCTGCAGCACTTGCGGGAAATAGCGCACCAGTTCCCTGGAAAGGTACGGATCCTCCGGCACGTCCGAGTCGAGCAGCTGCTGGTAGATCACCAGCTTGGCGTAGGACAGCAGCACCGCCAGCTCCGGCCGGGTCAGGCCGATGCCGCGGGTCTTGCGGTCGGTGAACTCGGCATCGCTGGGCAGGCCCTCCAGCTGGCGGTCGAGCAGGCCCTGCGACTCCAGGGTGCGGATGAAGTGCTGCTTGGAACCGAGCCGCGCCACGCTCATCCGCTCCATCAGGCTGATCGCCTGGTTCTGGCGGTAGTTGTCGATCAGCACCAGCTCGGCGACCTCGTCGGTCATGTCGGCCAGCAGCCGGTTGCGCGCCGCCAGGTCCAGGTCGCCGCGCTGCATGGCGGCGTTGAGCAGGATCTTGATGTTCACCTCGTGGTCGGAGGTGTCCACGCCGGCCGAGTTGTCGATGAAGTCGGTGTTGAGCAGCACGCCGGCCTGCAATGCGGCCTCGATGCGGCCGCGCTGGGTCAGCCCGAGGTTGCCGCCCTCGCCGACGACCTTGCAGCGCAGCTCCCGGCCGTCGATGCGCAGCGCGTTGTTGGCACGGTCGCCGACCTCCGCGTGCGACTCGGTGCTGGCCTTGACATAGGTGCCGATGCCGCCGTTCCAGAGCAGATCGACCGGCGCCTTGAGAATGGCACTCATCAGCTCGGCCGGGGTCATTTGCTCGACCTCGCCGGCGATGCCCAGCGCCTCGCGCGCTTCGGGTGAGAGCGGGATGGTCTTGGCCGAGCGCGGCCAGACGCCGCCACCCTTCGAAATCAGCGACTTGTCGTAGTCGTCCCAGCTCGATCGCGGCAGCTTGAACAGGCGCTCGCGCTCGGCGTAGCTGGTCGCCGCGTCGGGATCCGGATCGATGAAGATGTGACGGTGGTCGAAGGCGGCGACCAGGCGGATGTGGCGCGACAGCAGCATGCCGTTGCCGAACACGTCGCCGGACATGTCGCCGATGCCGACCACGGTGAAGTCCTCGCTCTGGCAGTCCACGCCGAGCGCGCGGAAATGGCGCTTGACCGATTCCCATGCGCCGCGCGCGGTGATGCCCATGCGCTTGTGGTCGTAGCCGACCGAGCCACCGGAAGCGAAGGCGTCGCCGAGCCAGTAGCCGTGCTCCTCGGAGATCTTGTTGGCGATGTCCGAGAACGTGGCCGTACCCTTGTCGGCGGCGACGACCAGGTACGGATCGTCGCCATCGCGGCGCACCACGCCCTCGGGATGCACCACGCTGCCGTCGGGCGCGTAATTGTCGGTGATGTCGAGCAGGGCGTTGATGAAGCTCTTGTAGCAGGCGATGCCCTCGGCCAGCACGGCGTCGCGGTCGCCGTCCTGCGGCGGGCGCTTGACGAAGAAGCCGCCCTTGGCACCGACCGGCACGATGACGGTGTTCTTCACCATCTGCGCCTTGACCAGGCCCAGCACCTCGGTACGGAAATCCTCGCGCCGGTCGGACCAGCGCAGGCCGCCGCGTGCCACCGGACCAAAGCGCAGATGCACGCCCTCGACCCGCGGCGAGCAGACGAAGATCTCGCGGTACGGGCGCGGCTTGGGCAGCTCGGGAATGGCGTTGGAATCGAACTTGAACGCGATGTAGTCGCGCGGCCTGCCGTCGTGCAGCTGGAAGTAGCTGGTGCGCAAGGTGGCCTCGATCAGGCCCATGAAGCTGCGCAGGATGCGGTCCTCGTCGAGGCTGGTCACGCCTTCGAGCAGGATGGCCAGCGCGTCCAGGCAGGTGTCGACCTGGGCATCGCGCCCGAGTGCGCGGGCGTAGGCGACCTGTTCGATGACCGTCGCCACCGACTTGACCTGAACCTGCGGCACGATCGCCTCCAGCGCCTGCTGTGTCCTGCGACGCAGGTCCTCGGCGTCCCGCGGATCGGCGGCCTGCTCGCGCGACGGATCGAAACGCGCCTCGAACAGCTCGACCAGCAGCCGTGCCACCAGCGGGTAGCGCGCCACGGTCTCTTCCATGTAGCTCTGCGAGAACGGCACATTGGCCTGCTGCAGGAACTTGCTGTAGGCGCGCAGCATCGACACCTGGCGCCAGTCGAGACCGGCGGCCAGGATCAGGCGGTTGAAGGCGTCGTTCTCGGCCTCGCCGCGCCAGATCCGCTCGAAGGCTTCCTCGAAGCGGGCGCCCAGCGACTCGACGTCGACCTCACCACGCATCGACTCGACCACGAAGTCCTGGATATGGAAGCGCGTGTCGCCGACATTCAGCGCGTAGGGGTATTCGGTGAGGATGCGCAGCCCCATGTTCTCCATCATCGGCAGCGCATCCGACAGCGGGATGTCGCGCTTCCGGCGGTACAGCTTGAAGCGCAGGCCGCCGTCGCGGCGGGAGCGGTACAGACTCAGGCGGATGTCGTCCTCGTCCTTGAGCGCGGCCAGGTGTTCGACGTCGGCGGCGGCGACCTCGGGGGTGACCTCCTCGATGTAGCCGCTGGGCAGCGCGCGGCCGTAGCTGTTGGCCAGTTTCAGGCCATCGCTCTCGCCGTGGCGCCTGATCAGCAACTCGCGCAACTCGTCGTGCCAGTCGCGCACGATCTGGGCGACGCGCTCCTCCAGCTCCGGCACGTCGCACTGCACGTGCGCGCCGCTGCGCGGGCGAATCGTCAGGTGCAGCTGCGCCAGCGGCGACTCGCCGACCGAGATGGTCGTATCGAGCCGCTCGCCCTGCAGCGACTCCTTCAGCAGCGCCTCGATGCGCTGCCGCACGGTGGTGTTGAAGCGGTCGCGCGGGATGTAGACCAGGGCCGAGAAGAAGCGACCATAGCGGTCGCGGCGCAGGAACAGTTTGGTGCGCACGCGCTCCTGCAGGCCGAGGATGCCCATGCAGGTGCGATAGAGCTCCTCCTCCGTGGACTGGAACAACTCGTCGCGCGGCAGCGTCTCCAGGATGTGGCGCAGCGCCTTCCAGCTGTGGCTGTTGGCCGGCAGTCCGGAGGTCTGCAGCACATAGTCGTGGCGACCGCGCACCAGCGGGATGTCCCACGGGCGGCGGTTGTAGGCGCTGGAGGTGTACAGGCCGATGAAGCGCTGTTCGGCGATCGGACGGCCGCTCTCGTCGAACTGCAGGATGCCGATGTAATCCATGTAGCCCGCGCGGTGGACCGTCGAGCGCGAGTTGGTCTTGGTCAGGATCAGCGCATCGACCGAGCCCGACTGCGGCATGTAGTGCGCGGCCAGGCTCTTGAGCGAACGCGGGGTCTGCATGCGCTGGCTGCCTCGCAGCAGGCCCAGCCCGGTGCCTTCGACCGCGCGCAGCACCTCGTCGTCGCCCTGCTTCTCGACCACGTACTCGCGGTAGCCGAGGAAGGTGAAGTGGTCGTCGGCCACCCAGCGCAGGAACTCCTGCGCCTCGCTGCGGCCGGCATCGTCGACCGGCATTGGGCGGGAAGGCAGCTCGTCGGCGATGGCGCGCATGGTTCGGCGCATGGCCTGCCAGTCGCGCACGCACACACGCACGTCGTCCAGCGCGGAGCGGATCGCGTTGGCGATGGCATCCATCTCGGACTGTTCGACCAGGCGGTCGATCTCGATATGCATCAGCGACACGCGCTCACCTTCGCCGATGGCGGCCAGCCGCCCGGCTTCGTCGCGGGAGACGGCAATCACCGGATGGTTGATGACGTGGATCTGCACATCCTTCCCGGCCAGCGCCATGCTGACCGAATCGACCAGGAAGGGCATGTCGTCGTTGACGATCTGCACCACCGTATGGGTCGACTCCCAACCGTGCTCGGCCAGGTGCGGATTGAAGATGCGCACCAGCGCGCTGCCCGGCGCGTGCTCGCGCACCTGCGCCAGCATGCCGCGCGCAATGGCCGCCCACTCGGCCGCCGGCCGTGCGGCGATCTCCTCCTCCGAGAGTCGGGCGTAGAACGCCAGGACGAACGCCCGCGCCTCCTCGATCTGGGCGGCCGGCAGCTCGGCCTTGAGAATGTCGATGACGGCATCGAGGGAAGCGTGCGCAGCGAGAGGCTCGGGTTTGGCGCTCATGTCCACGTCTGTCGGGTTGGATTGGGAATGGCGTTGGATGTGGTGACACGGCCGACATCCGGCGGCCTGTTAGAAGAATGTGAAATTGTAGCCCCGCCCGCCACCGCCGGCCACCGCGAACCCCAAGAAAAACGGCCCCGCGCAAGGCGGGGCCGGGGGTCGGTTCGTCGGGGTTCAGGCTGGCGCCGGGCTCAGCGCACGCCGGTCTCGTTGCGGGCGATGACCAGACGCTGGATCTCGCTGGTGCCCTCGTAGATCTCGGTGATCTTGGCGTCGCGGAAGTACCGCTCCAGCGGCATCTCCTTCGAGTAGCCCATGCCACCGTGGATCTGCACCGCCTGATGGGTGATGAACATGGCCGCCTCGGAGGCGAACAGCTTGGCCACCGATGCCTCGGTGCTGAAACGGGCGCCGGTGATCAGCGCCTGCTGCTTGGCCCAGGCCGCCTTCAGCGTCAGCAGGGTGGCGGCGTCGAGCCGGCACTTCATGTCGGCGATCTTGGCCTGGATCATCTGGAAGCTGCCGATCGGCTGACCGAAGCTCTTGCGCTCCTTCACATAGGCCACCGAGGCCTCGTAGGCGGCGCGGGCCAGGCCGACCGCCTGCGCGGCGATGCCGATGCGACCGGCGTCGAGCACGCTCATGGCGATCCTGAAGCCCTCCCCTTCAGGCCCGATGCGGTCCTCGACCGGGATCTTGTAATCGGTGAACTCGATCTCGCAGGTGGCCGAGGCGCGGATGCCGAGCTTGGGCTCGGTCTTGCCGCGGTGGAAGCCCTCGCGCTCGGTATCGACCATGAACGCGCTGATGCCCTTGGCGCCCTTGCTCGGGTCGGTGACCGCGAACAGCAGGATGTACTTGGCCACCGGGCCCGAGGTGATCCAGCTCTTCTTGCCGTTGACCACGTAGTGTGTGCCATCGGCCGAGAGCACCGCGCGGGTGCGCATCGCCGAGGCATCCGAACCGGACTGCGGCTCGGTCAGCGCGTAGGCGCCGATCGCCTCGCCGGTGGCGATGGGTGTGACGTACTTGCGCTTCTGCGCTTCACTGCCGTTCTTCAGCAGGCCATTGCAGTAGAGCGTGTTGTTCACCGACATGATGGTCGAGTGCGCGCAGTCGGCGGCGGCGATCTCGATCATCGCCAGCACGTAGCCGATGGCGTCCAGCCCGGCGCCGCCATACTCGTGCGGCACCTCGATGCCCATCAGGCCGTTCTCGCCCATCAGGCGGATGTTCTCCATCGGGAACTCGCCGGTCCGGTCGAAGTGTTCCGCGGTCGGGGCGATCTTCTCGCGCGCGATGCGGCGCGCGATGTCCTGGATCATCAGCTGCTCTTCGGTGAACTGGAAATCCACGCTCGGGTCTCCTGCAAGGACGGTAGCCCGGCGATTGTACCCGCTCGTGCGGTGGAGCCGGGATCGCGAGCCGCCCCTTGACGCTCCCGGCGCCGGCGCCCACACTTCGACGCATCTTTGGATCGCGATGAAGGGATAAATTGTGGACCTCGAAGCCTGGTCGTCCTGCCTGCGGGTCCTGTCCGACGCCACCCGCGTGCGCCTGCTGGCGCTGCTGGAGCGCGAGGAGCTCACCGTCGCCGAACTGTCCGCCATCACCCGGCTGGCGCAGCCGCGCGTCTCCACCCATCTGGCCAAGCTCAAGGAGGCCGGGCTGGTGCGCGATCGCCGCGCCGGCGTGTCGGCCTATTACCGCTTCTGCGAGAACGAGCTGGACCATGCGCAACGCGCGCTGTGGCAGGCACTGAGCGCCGGCGCCGACGATCCGCTGCTGCGCCAGGACGCCGAGCGGCTGCCGGCGATTCTCGCCACCCGCGCGGCGGACCAGAACTGGGCCGACTCGGTGGCCGGCGACATGGAACGGCACTACTCGCCCGGCCGCACCTGGGAAGCGCTGGCACGCTCGGCCCTGCCGCTGCTGGAGCCGGGCGACGTGCTCGACGTCGCCTCCGGCGACGGCGTCACCGCCGAGCTGCTGGCACCGCATGCCAAGTCGCTGGTCTGCGTGGACGCCAGTCCGCGCGTGGTGCAGGCCGCCAGCGAACGGCTCAAGCGCTACCGCAACGTCGAGGTGAAGGAGGGCGACATGCATGCCCTGCCTTTCCAGACGCCGCGCTTCGACCTGGTGCTGCTGATGCACGCGCTCACCTATGCCGACAAGCCCGCCGTGGCCGTGGCCGAGGCCGCCCGCGTGCTGCGGCCCGGCGGGCGCGTACTGGCCACCTGTCTGGCGCGGCACGAGCACAAGGCGGCGGTGCAGCCCTACGGGCACGTCAACCTCGGCTTCACGCCGCGCGAGCTGCGCCGCTACGCCGAGAAGGCCGGACTGAGCGTGCGGGTCTGCGAGGTGGTGACGCGCGAGAAGCGCCCACCGCACTTCGAGGTGATTTCGTTGATCGCACGGAAGGACGGCTGATGCCCGGGCGGGCCCTGCATCGCCTGTGCGGCACAGGTAGCGCGGCCCGGCTGACGCGAAGCGGAATCCGGGGCGACGCTGACGGCCCAAGCCCCGATTCCCGCATGTGCCGGGATGATGCCGCGCTTCCCCACCTCGCCCACGCTTGAGCCCATTCGCCATGCCCATTGCATTGCCCTGGCTGAATCCGCCCCGCGCGCAGGCGCTGCTCGACGCACTGGGCAGGCGCATCCTGGTGCTCGACGGCGCGATGGGCACGATGATCCAGCGCCATCGGCTGGGTGAGGACGATTTCCGCGGCGCGCGCTTCGCCACCGGCTGCGATCAGGCGCATGCGCACGCGCACGGCCCCGATTGCGGCTGCGATCTCAAGGGCAACAACGACCTGCTCTCGCTGACCCGTCCGGACATCATCCGCGAGGTGCACCGCGCCTACCTCGCCGCCGGCGCCGATCTGATCGAGACCAACACCTTCAACTCGACCGCGATCTCGCAGGCCGATTACGGCCTGGAACACCTCGCCCGTGAGCTCAACCGCGAGGGCGCGCGGCTGGCGCGCGAATGCTGCGACCAGGCCGAGGCCGCCGACCCGTCGCGGCCGCGCTTCGTCGTCGGCGTGCTGGGCCCGACCAGCCGCACCGCCAGCATCAGCCCGGACGTGAACAACCCCGGCTTCCGCGCGGTGGATTTCGACACCCTGGCGGCGGCCTACCGCGAAGCGGCCGAGGGGCTGATCGAGGGCGGTGCCGACATCCTGATGGTCGAGACGGTGTTCGACACCCTCAACGCCAAGGCCGCGCTGTTCGCCATCCAGGATGCCTTCGAGGCGCGCGGCGCGCGGCTGCCGGTGATGGTGTCGGGCACCATCACCGACCGCTCCGGACGCACGCTGTCGGGCCAGACCGCCGAGGCGTTCTGGTATTCGCTGCGGCACGCCCGCCCGCTGGCCATCGGCCTGAACTGCGCGCTCGGCGCGAAGGATCTGCGCGCGCACATCGACATCCTCGCCCAGGTGGCCGACGCGCACGTGAGCTGCCACCCCAACGCCGGCCTGCCGAACGCCTTCGGCGAGTACGACGAATCGCCGGAGACGATGGCCGGCACGCTGCGCGAGTTCGCCGAGGCCGGCCTGCTCAACATCGTCGGCGGCTGCTGCGGCACCACGCCCGCACACATCGCCGCCATCGCCGAGGCGGTGCGCGGCCTGCCGCCGCGCGCGGTGCCGTCCCTGCCCCGCCACACCCGCCTCGCCGGGCTGGAGCCCTTCGTCATCGGCCCGCAGACCAACTTCGTCAACGTCGGCGAGCGCACCAACGTCACCGGCTCGGCGCAGTTCCGCAAGCTGATCGCCGAGGGCCGCTACGAGGACGCGGTGGCGGTGGCGCGGCAGCAGGTGGAGAACGGCGCACAGGTGCTCGACGTCAACATGGACGAGGGCATGCTCGATTCGGAAGCGGCGATGACCCGCTTCCTGCACCTGATCGCCGCCGAGCCGGACATCGCCCGCATCCCGGTGATGATCGACAGCTCATCGTTCCGCGTGATCGAGGCGGGCCTCAAATGCCTGCAGGGCAAGGGCATCGTCAATTCGATCTCGCTCAAGGAAGGCGAGGACGAGTTCCTGCGCCAGGCGCGGCGCGTGCTGCGCTACGGCGCCGCGGTGGTGGTGATGGCCTTCGACGAGCAGGGCCAGGCCGACACGCTGGCACGCAAGGTCGCGATCTGCACCCGCGCCTACCGACTGCTGGTGGACGAAGCCGGCTTTGCGCCCGAGGACATCATTTTCGACCCCAACATCTTCGCCATCGCCACCGGCATCGCCGAGCACGACAACTACGCGGTGGACTTCATCGAGGCCACGCGCACGATCCGCGCGACGCTGCCGTACTGCCACGTCTCCGGTGGCGTCAGCAACGTGAGCTTCTCGTTCCGCGGCAACAACGCGGTACGCGAGGCGATCCATGCGGTGTTCCTTTACCACGCCATCGCCGCCGGCATGGACATGGGCATCGTCAACGCCGGCGCGCTGCCGATCGTCGACGACCTCGACCCCGAGCTGCGCGAGCGGGTCGAGGACGTGGTGCTCAACCGGCGCGCGGATGCGACCGAGCGGCTGCTGGAGATCGCGGGGCGTTACAAGGCCGGGACTCGGGATCCGGGATCCGGGACTCGGGAAAAACTGGCCTGGCGGGAACTGCCGGCGGCAGAACGGTTGAAACATGCGCTGGTACACGGGATCGACGAGTACGTCGAGGCCGACACCGAGGAAGCCAGGCTGCAATTCGACCGGCCGCTGGAGGTGATCGAGGGGCCGCTGATGGCGGGCATGAACGTGGTCGGCGACCTGTTCGGCGCCGGCAAGATGTTCCTGCCGCAGGTGGTCAAGTCGGCACGGGTGATGAAGAAGGCGGTCGCCTGGCTGATCCCGCACATCGAGGCGGAGAAGGCTCGCTCGGGTCACGCCGGCCGCAGCAACGGCCGCATCGTGCTGGCGACGGTGAAGGGCGACGTGCACGACATCGGCAAGAACATCGTCGGCGTGGTGCTGGCCTGCAACAACTTCGAGGTGATCGACCTGGGCGTGATGGTGCCGGCGCAGACCGTGCTCGACCGCGCCCGCGAGGCCGGGGCCGACCTGATCGGCCTGTCCGGCCTGATCACGCCCTCGCTGGAGGAGATGAGCCACCTCGCCCGCGAGATGCAGCGGCAGGGCTTCGAGATTCCGCTGCTGATCGGCGGCGCCACCACCTCGCGCGCGCACACCGCGCTCAAGATCGCTCCGCACTACCGCGCGCCGACCGTGTGGGTGAAGGACGCCTCACGCGCGGTCGGCGTGGCGCAGTCACTGATCAGCCCCGAGCTGCGCGGCGCTTTCGTCGCCGCCAACGAGGCCGACTACGCCGCCATCCGCGAGCGTCACAAGGATCGTGGCCATCACAAACGCCTGATCCCGTTGTCTGACGCCCGCGCCAACCGCTTCGACGGCGGCTGGACCGCATACGACCCGCCGGCACCCGCGCGCCCGGGCCTGACCGTGTTCGACGACTATCCGCTGGCCGAGCTGCGCGGCTACATCGACTGGACGCCGTTCTTCCAGAGCTGGGAGCTGGCCGGCCGCTTCCCGCAGATCCTCGACGACGAGGTGGTCGGCGCGCAGGCGCGCGAGCTGTACGCCGACGCGCAGGCGATGCTGGACAGGATCGTCGCGGAAAAATGGCTGACGGCGAAGGCCGTGGTGGGGATATGGCCGGCATGGTCGGAGGGGGACGACGTGATCATCGGGCCCCGAGACGATGCCTCCGGCCGCGCCGTCGATGCCGCGGCGGCGCCGGCCGCTCCCGGGTCCCCGGTCCCCGGCCTCCGGTCCCGGCTTTTCTTCCTCCGCCAGCAAGCCGACAAGCCCGCCGGCGAGCGCGCCAACCTGTGCCTGGCGGATTTCGTCGCGCCCGCCGACAGCGGCAAGGCCGACTGGATCGGCGGCTTCGCGGTCACCGCGGGCCTCGGCATCGAGGAGCACATCGCCCGCTTCGAGGCAGCGCACGACGACTACAGCGCGATCCTGCTCAAGGCGCTGGCCGACCGCCTGGCCGAAGCGCTGGCCGAACGCCTGCACGAGCGGGTGCGCCGCGAGCTGTGGGGCTACGCCGCCGACGAGGCGCTGGACAACCAGGCGCTGATCGCCGAACGCTACCGCGGCATCCGCCCGGCGCCGGGCTACCCGGCCTGTCCCGACCACAGCATGAAGGCGACGCTGTTCGAGCTGCTCGACGCGGAAAGACACACCGGCATCCGCCTGACCGAGAACTTCGCGATGTATCCGGCGGCGGCGGTGAGCGGGCTGTACTTCGCCCACCCGGACAGCCGCTACTTCGTCGTCGGCCGCATTGGCCGCGACCAGGTGGAGGATTACGCAAAGCGCAGGGGCGTGCCGCTGGCGCAGGCCGAGCGCTGGCTGGCGGCCAATCTCGACTACGACCCGGACTGAAGCCCGGCCCCGGGACTCGGGAAACAGCATCCAGACCCCGTGGTCCCGGAGTGGTCGCGGAGTGGTCGCGGATGCCGCTTCGCCCCATCCGGGCTGCTTGCTGCGACCTTCAAGCCCCTCCCCCGCGGACGGGGGAGGGAGAAAAAACGCAGCGGACTGAAGCCCCTTCCCCGCAGATGGAAGCGGGGCTGAACGGCAAATCCCGCGAGTCCCGAGCTTCGAGTTCCGGTCCCGGCGCGGGATCACCACACCAGATCGTCGGGCACCCGGTATTTCGGATCGCTGTAGGGGTCGTCGCCGGCCGGGGCATCGGGATCGACCTTGAGCGCGATCGCCTGCGGCAAGATCGCCTCGGCCTCGGCGAGCACGGCGGCGGCGACCAGCAGGTAGCGGCCGTCGAGCTGCACCACGCCCAGCTCGCCGGCATTGAGCGCCTTGAGCTGCGGCTCGGTGACGTAGACGCGCTTGATCTTGCCGCCGTACTCGAAGTGGCGGGCGATCTCGGCCGCCGGGTCGTTCAGCACCTTGTCCTTGAGGAAGTCGGCGAGTCTGGCCTTGGCCTCGCGGCGGCGCCTGGCCTCCTCCTGGCGCTGGCGCTCGGCCTCGATGCGCTCCTGTTTCTCCTGCTGCGCGCGCAGCGCATAGGCCTTGGCCAGATCGATCTCCTCGCGCGTGCGTGGCCGACCGCCCTGCCCCGGCTTGCCGCCGGCCTGCGGGCGCTGGCCGTGCGGCTGCTTGCCATGAGGCCTGTCCGTGGGCGACCGGGCGGGATGCCCTTCGGGCTTGGACGGCCTGGAGGATTGCTTGAAGCCCAGCTGCAGCAGCTGGTCGCGGAGGGAACTGCTCATGGTGCGGTCAATAGTGCGGCGGCGGCGGTTCGCTGGCCGGGTCGGGATACAGGAAGGTGCGCAGCTGCTTGAGGTCGGCCAGGGCCATTTCCAGCCGCCGCGCGTTGTCGCTGGACTCGGCGCGGGCGGCGGCCAGGGCGTCGCTCAGCTCGGCCAGCGCGTGCTCCTGGAAGGCCAGCCGCGACTCGAGTTCAACCAGGCGTTGCTCGATGACGGGATCCATGCGCCGATTGTAGCCGGCGCCGGCTACAGCCGCCCGTCGGCAGCGCCGGACGGCAGCACGTACTTGACGTCGTACACCACCCCGCCCTCGCGCAGGAAGGCGCGGATGCCGGCCTCGCCCAGGGCGCGATACTGGCGATGGGCGACCGCGATCATGACCGCGTCGTAACTCCCCGATGCCGGCGCGGCTACCGGACGGGCGCCGAATTCGCGCTCGGCCTCGTCCGGATCGGCCCAGGGATCGTGCAGGTCGACCCGGGCATGGCAGCGGCGCAGCTCCTCGACCACCACCCGCACCTGGCTGTTGCGCAGATCCGGGCAGTCCTCCTTGAAGGTGATGCCGAGCACGAGCACGCGGGCATCGACGATCGGGATGCGGCGCAACGCCATCAGCCGCAGCAGCTGGCCGGTGACGTAAGGCGCCATGCCCTCGTTGATGCGACGCGCAGCGGTGATCAGTTCGGGATGGTGGCCGGCCTCCTGCGCCTTGTGGATCAGGTAGTACGGATCCACGCCGATGCAGTGGCCGCCGACCAGGCCGGGCGAGAACGGCAGGAAGTTCCATTTGGTGCGCGCCGCCGCCAGTACCGCCTCGGTGTCCATGCCGAGCCGGCCGAAGATCATCGCCAGCTCGTTCATCAGCGCGATGTTGACGTCGCGCTGGGTGTTCTCGATCGCCTTGGCCGCCTCGGCGGTGCGGATGTCGCGCGCCAGGTGGGTGCCGGCGGCGATGACGCTGCGGTAGAGCGCATCCACGAAGGCCGCCGCGGCCGGCGTCGAGCCGGACGTCACCTTCACGATGGTCGGCAGGCGGTGCTGGCGATCGCCCGGATTGATGCGCTCGGGGCTGTAGCCCACGAAAAAGTCGCGGTTGAAGGTCAGGCCGGAGACCCGCTCGAGCACCGGCACGCAGACCTCCTCGGTCGCGCCGGGATAGACGGTGGACTCGTAAATCACCACCGCCCCGGGCTTCAGGTGCGCGCCGACCGTCTCGCTGGCACGCTCCAGCGGCGTCATGTCCGGCCACTTGTGGCGGTTGACCGGCGTGGGCACGGCCACCACGAAGACGTTGCGGTCGGCCAGGTCGGCCACGTCGCAGGAAACCTTCAACTGCGCGAGTGCGGGCAGCTCGTCCGGCGTAATTTCACCGGTGCGCTCTTCGCCACGGCGCAGCTGCTCGACCCGGGCCGGGTCGATGTCGAAGCCGAGCGTGTCGTAGCGGGGCGCGAAGGCGACGGCCAGCGGGAGACCCACATAGCCGAGGCCGATGACGGCAATGCGGGCCTGGGACAGCTCGGGCAATGCGCTCATGGGCGATCTTCTTTTCCGCTGTCGTCCGAGAGCGGGAGGTGGACGTACAGGACGGCCGTGAGCAGCGCCTGGAAGAACGCAGGCTCCTCCATGGGATTCTCGATCGCTCGCGCCTGCAGGCGCGCCAGCTGCTCAGGGGTCGTCATGCCCTAAGTATTACGCAGGCCGACCCTGCATGCACCCGGCGGGCTAAAGCCCGCCGGATGTCGAAGGGTTCAGACTAGCTCGCTGGAACTCCGCGAATGTCGCCGTCGCGATGCAGCCAGCGATAGAGCGCTGGCAGCACGATGAGCGTCAGGAGGGTTGACGACACGATCCCGCCGATCACGACGGTGGCGAGTGGACGTTGAACCTCCGAGCCGGCCCCGACATTCAGGGCCATGGGCACGAACCCGAGCGAGGCCACGAGAGCTGTCATCAGGACGGGCCGCAGGCGACCGATCGCACCGTTTAAGATTGCGTTGTCCAGCGGATCGCCCTGCTCCCGCAGCTTGCGGATGAACGCGGTCATAACCAGGCCGTTGAGTACGGCCACGCCCGACAGTGCGATGAAGCCCACCCCCGCCGAGATCGAAAGCGGGATGCCACGCAGCGCCAACGCGACGACGCCGCCCGTGAGCGCGAGCGGCACTCCGCTGAACACGATCGCCGCGTCCTTCGCTGATCCAAACGCCATGAACAGCAGGCCGAAGATGATCACCAAGGTCACGGGAACGACGATTGCCAGCCGGCGGCTGGCCGAGATCAGCTGCTCGAACGTGCCGCCGTAGTCCACCCAGTAGCCCGTGGGCAGCTTGACGTCGGCACGGACGCGTTCCTGCAGCTCCTTGACGAAGCTGCCGAGGTCCCGGTCACGCACGTTGGCCGTCACCACGATCCGTCGCTTTCCGTTCTCGCGATTGATCTGGTTCGGTCCGGGCTTGGTGTCGATCTGTGCAACCTCACGCAATGGCACGGTCTTGGGGGTGCCGGCAGCCCAGCGCGCATCCAGTGCGGACTCGTCCGGCTCGGCCTCGCGAAGCGGGATCGGCAGATCGAGCAGCGCGGCCGGATCCTGGCGCAGCTCCTCGGGCAGGCGAACGACGATTTCGAAGCGACGATCGCCCTCGAAGAGGTGACCGGCGACCTCGCCGCCAATGGCCGTCGCCACGGTCTCCTGCACATCCCCCGGGTTGAGCCCGTAGCGCGCCAGCGCAGCGCGATCGGGCGTCACTGTCAGCAGCGGAAGGCCTGTGACTTGTTCGGCCTTCACGTCGGCGGCGCCATCAATCGAGGCGAGCACCTGCTGGATCTGCGCACCCGTGCGAACCAGTTGCTCGAGATCATCGCCATAGATCTTGACCGCCACATCGGCGCGCACGCCCGAGATGAGCTCGTTCGTCCGCAGCTGAATGGGCTGGCTGATCTCGTAGTTGCTGCCGGGGATCGCCTCGAGCGCCTCTTCCAGCTCTTCTATGAGCTCCTGCTTGGGCTTTCGCGGGTCCGGCCATTCCTCACGCGGCTTGAGGATCACGAATGTATCGCCTATGGACGGCGGCATGGGGTCGCTCGCCACTTCCGCGGTGCCAAGTTTGGAGAAGACGCGCTTGACCTCCGGAAAGCCGGCCAGCGTTCGCTCCAGCGATTCCTGCATTCCGATCGCCTGCGTCAGGCTGGTGCCGGGGATGCGGATGGGCTGGATGACGATGTCCCCCTCGTCCAGGTTCGGGATGAACTCCGAGCCCAGGCGGGTCGCCAGCAGGCCCGAGAGCACCACCAGCGCGGCCGCGCCGGCCATCACCGCCATACGGCGTCGGAGTGCCCACGCCAGGATCGGCTCATAGCGGCGCCGGACCCAGGCCACGAGCCGGTTCTCCTTTTCCTCGACCTTGCCATTCAGGAAGACGGCGATCGCGGCGGGAACGAAGGTGAGCGACAGGATCATCGCGCCGGTCAGCGCGAGGACCACCGTGATCGCCATCGGATGGAAGAGCTTCCCCTCGATCCCGCTCAAGGCAAAGATCGGCAGGTACACCGCTCCGATGATGCCGAGGCCAAACAGACTCGGCCGGATCACCTCCGCCGTGGCGGAGGCCGTGACATCAAAGCGTTCCTCGTCGGTCATCTTCCGGCCGAGGCTGTGCTGCATCTCCCCGAACCGGCGCAGGCAGTTCTCGATGATGATCACCGCGCCATCGACAATGAGGCCGAAATCCAGCGCGCCCAGGCTCATGAGGTTGCCCGACACGCCGCCCCGCACCATTCCCATGATGGTGAACAGCATCGCCAGCGGGATGACAGCTGCGGTGATCAGGGCCGCCCGGATGTTGCCGAGCAGCAGGAACAGCACGACGACGACGAGCAACGCACCTTCGATCAGGTTCTTGGAGACCGTATGGATGGTGCGGTCGACCAGGGCCGTGCGGTCGTAGACCGGCTCGGCGCGCACGCCCTCCGGCAGGCTGGCATTGGCCGCCTCCAGACGGGCAGCCGCCGCCTGCGAGACCTCGCGGCTGTTGGCGCCGACCAGCATCACGACCGTGCCGACGACCACCTCGTGCCCGTTCTGGGTCGCGGCGCCCGAGCGCAGCTCGCGCCCCTCGGCCACCGTGGCGATATCGCCTACCCGGATCGGGACGCCACCGCGCCGGTCGAGCACGATGCTGCGGATGGCATCGAGGTCCCCGACCTGCCCGGGCACGCGGACGAGGAACTGCTGGCCGTTGCGCTCGATGTAGCCGGCGCCCACGTTCTGGTTGTTGGCCGAGATCGCCGAAACGACGTCCCGCAGCGTCAGATTGAGCGCGACCAGCTGGGCCGGGTCCGGGGTGACGTGGATCTGGCGCTTATACCCACCGATCGTGTTGACTTCGGCGACCCCGGGTGTGTTGCGCAGCTGCGGGCGGATGACCCAGTCCTGCAGCGTTCGAAGGTCAGTCGCGGTGTAGGGCGTGCCGTCTTTCTTCAGCGCCTTGGCATCGGCCTCCACGGTGTACATGAAGATCTCGCCCGTGCCCGTTGCGATGGGGCCCATCTCGGGTTCCATCCCCCCGGGCAGCTGCGAACGCACCTGCTGGAGTCGCTCGGCCACCTGCTGGCGGGCAAAGAAGATGTCGGTACCGTCCTTGAAGACGACCGTGACCTGCGAAAGCCCATAGCGCGACAGCGATCGCGTGTAGTCGAGCCCCGGCAGGCCCGCGAGTGCCGTCTCGATAGGAAACGTAATGCGTTGCTCGGTCTCGAGCGGTGAGTAACCTTCTGCCTGCGTGTTGATCTGGACCTGGACGTTGGTCACGTCCGGAGTGACGTCGATCGGCAGCTTCGTGAAGCTCCAGACGCCAAGCCCCACGAGGGCGAGAGTCAGGAGCAGCATCAGCCACCGATGCGTGATCGCGAATCGGATGATTTTCTCGAGCATGGTGGCGGCCCTAATGCTCTTCGGCGGTGGACTTTTCCATGTCCGCCTTGATCAGGTAGCTCTGCTGGACGACGACCTGCTCGCCGGGCTTCAACCCGGCCAGGATCTCCACGGTGTCGGCGTCGCGCCGCCCCGTTTTCACCGGTCGCCTGTGGTAGGTCTCGCCCTTCTGCACATAGACGACCTCCTCGCCGTTGGACGTCTGCAGTGCACTGAGTGGCACGACGAGATTGGCGCGCGCCTGGTCCACGATTACGCGAGCCTTGACTGCCGACCCTGGACGCCAGAGGCCGTCCAGGTTGCGCAGGCGCGCGCGGGCGACCGTGCTCTGACTCGCTGTCGCCGTGCTGGGCAGGATCCGTTCGATCTGGGTCTCAGAGGTGACCCCATCGCTCATGCGCGTCACGATGACCGGGCTGCCGACGCGCAGACGCTGGGCGTCGCGCCCGAAGACATGCAGGTCGACCCACAGGTCCGAGAGATTTGCGATCTCGTACAGGGCCGCACCCTCGCCTGCCACAGTCCCCACCGATGCATCGCGGGACAACACCACACCCGAGATGGGGGCAGTGACCGTGTAGGTGGTCAGGCTCAGGTTGCTCTCGATCGTCGCCAGCGGCTGGCCGGCGCGGACCTGGTCGCCGACGTTGGCGTGTAGCGCGCGCACCAGTCCGGGGAAGCGCGCCATGACCCGCGCGATTGCTCCGTCGACCGGGGTCAGGAGCCCCTGCACTTCATGGTCGTCCGAGATCTCGCCCGGCCCGGCAGGGCTCACGCGCACGCCCGCCGCCGCAGCGGCCTGCGTGCCGATCTTGGTGCTCGTCGGCAGCTCGCCGTGCTCGCCCTCCTCACCTTCCTCGCCCGCCTCGCCTCCCGTCGGAGATGACGCGTTGCATGCTGCCAGCAGCGCGGCCAACGACAGGGCTGCAATCCAATGAAGTTTCACGGGGTGTCTCCTTGTTCAATGGACGGGCCGGCCGAAACGAACGGCTGCCCGGTCAGGCGCTGGATCTCGAGCAGTGCCGAGTGGGCCTCGAGTGCAGCTTCGAGTTGGTCGCGGAGGGCGGCCGTGCGCTCGGCTTGCAGCTGCGCCCACTCCAGATAGCTCGCCGCGCCTGCGCGGTAGGCGCGCTCGGCAGCCGCCTCGGCGCGCGAGAGCCTCGGGATCACGTCGCTCCCCAAGCGGCGCACTTCGAGCTGTGCGGTGAGAAACCGTCCATGCGCTTCGGCGAGGGTGGAATACAGCGACAGGCTCTTGACCTCGCGCTCGAGGCCGAGCAGTGCCAGCTCCGCTTCCGCAGCCCGAATTTCCGGCTGCGCCCTCACCTTGGTGCCCAGCGGCATCGATACGCTGACGACCAACCCGAAGTCGTCGGTCGCCTGCAAACGCCGGACGCCGACCTGCCAGTCCAGGTCGGGAGTGGCAGCGGTTCGCGCGAGCTGGAGGCGAGCCTCTCGAATGCGCTGCTCGCCGGCGAACTGGGCAAGCTCGGGTGTCTTGGCGAGCCAGGAGGCGAGCTCGTCGAACGAGGCGATCTTCGGCAGCGCCAACGGGTTGAGGGGCACGACGTCGAAGCTCGGTGCGCGCTCGCCCCAGAGGGTCGCCAGATGCTGTCGGGCCGCCCGTGCCTGCTGCACCGCGCGCGCCTGATCGAGTTCCGCACGCGCGAGCGCGGCCTCTGCAGTCAGCACGACCGATTCCGGCGATGCCCCGGCCTGAAGGCGTTGCCGAGCGCCGGCCACCGCGCGTTTGCGCTGCGCGATATCCAGGCGCGCGATCTCCGCGCGCTTCTCGGCCGCTACGACCGCCAGGTAGCGGCGAGCCACCTCGGCGAGCAGGTCCAGGCGACGGGCTTCACGCTCCACCGCAAGTACATCGATGCGGCTCTGCGCCAGCGCGCGGCGGGCGTCGAGCTTGCCGCCGCGTTCAAGGACGGATGCGAGCGTGAGGGTCAGATCCGCGCCCGACAGGCCGCTCGCCTCGCCGGTCCCGAGCACGTTCTCGGCCGATGCGCCGACCACGAGCGGCGGCCTGAAGCTCGCCCGGTCGAGTTCCGCATTCAATACGTTGCGCTGGCCGCCGGCCAGTCGCAAATCAGGGTGTGCCTGCTCGACGCGCGCAAACGCATCGTCAAGGGTCAAACGGTCGGCAGCGGATGCAGAAAGGGTGAACAGCATCGCTGCGACGCACGCGGCCGTAGCCGCGAATCGCGATCGCATGGGGGAAACTCCAGGGAAGATGAGACGAACAGCGGTGCGCCGCGTTAACCGGCGCGTTCGTCAGCCCGCGATGGGAGGTCGGAACGGCGAGACGCGGGCGCCCGAACCGGGTGGCGCCACCTCGGGGCGCACCGCGAGCGAACTGCGCGGCATTACGGCGGGGATGAACAGCCCATCCGCCATGGCCACCGACAGCTGGGCGCAACAGTGCGCGAAATGGAGCAGGGCGTGCCCGACTGAGCGTTCTTCCGGTGCCGCGTCCGCGGCCGTCCCGCCCGCTTCGGCGACATGAACATGCCGGCCGCTAGGATCATGCGCCAGTTCGTGCGCCTCTCCGATCGCAGCTAGCACAGGCCGGGCCACCATGCTGAGCACGAGCAGCGCCAACGCGAGCACGCGCAGCGTGTTTCTCCAGCGGGGGCCATTCCAGCTCAGCACGGTGGATAGGTTAGGCGATCATCAAGCTGTACACTATTTCAAAAGGGTGGGTGCCGACCGCCGGGTCTGGAGCAACCGCTCGGCGATGGCAGGCTCTACCAAGCACCTAGCTCGACCCGTTGGGCGTCGGGCCGCCGCGACGCGCGCGGCGCGCTTCCACCAGGATCGACACGGCTTCCTTGACGACGTAGAGCCCGATCAGGGTGCCGATGACGTAGTCAGAAATAGGTGAACGCAGCCAAAACACGAGCATGCCCGCCACGATCACACCCACGTTTGCGACGATGTCCGCGCGCGTGAATATCCATGTGGCCCGGAGATGCACCTCGCCGGACTTGAGCGGAGCGAGCATCCGAAGGACCGACATGTTCACGATGAGCGACACGGCGGCCGTGCCGATCATCCACCCGCTGGCCGGCTCGGCGCCGTAGACCACGCGACGTCCCACCTCGAACAGGACGCCCAGGCCGAGCAGCAGCAGGGCGATGCCGCTGAGCGTGGCCGCATTGGCCTTGAAGCTCGCGGTGCGGCCAATGGCGACCAAGCCGATCGCATAGGCCGTGGCGTCCGAAAGCATGTCGAGCGCATCGGCGAGCAGGCCTGTGGACTGGCCAATCCAGCCTGCAATACCGCCGACGACGGCCATCGTAGCGTTGAGGGCAAGCGCAATCATCAGGATCTTGCGTTCCTGAGCATTTTTCGCTTCGTGGTGGCAGCCGCAGTCACTCATCGGTGGGGTTCCAGAAAGGGACGGATTTCATCGGCAACTGGCATCGAGCGCAGCGCACCGACTCGTGCACCACCGACGTTGCCGCGTGGCATCCTTAGCCACCTGGCGAAGTGCTGCACTCATGCATTACCTCTCGGGCGCTCGTGCGCGGAAGGCACAGCCTTTGCGCCACGCGCATTGGCGACGAAGCCGAGGACGGCGATCGCCGCGACGGCGAGCTGGGCGAGGATCGACTGCCACGTCGGGTAAAGGCCCAGCCACTCGATCTGTGGCACGGCAGCCAAGGCCTGGCTGATCCAGCCGGCTTCCTGCAGCGCCGCCACGCCCTTGCCCACAAGCACCACGGCAAGGACGGCGATCAGGATCGAGCTGAAGCGGAAGAACTGGCCGATCGGCAAGCGCGTTCCCAGTCGCAGCAGCGCGAATGCGATGACGGCCAGGACGGCCAGGCCCAAGCCCAGCCCAGCCCAGCCCGGCGAGGATCGCGGAGCTGTCCTGTTCGTTCCACATCGCGGCGTAGAACAGGATGGTCTCGAAGACCTCGCGGTACACGGCGACGAACGACAGCACGAACAGGAAGGTCGCGGAACGACGTGTGAGCGCTGCGGACATCTTTTCCTGCAGGTACTGCTGCCAGCGGCCGGCCATGCTCTTCTGGTGCATCCAGATCCCGACGCTGAGCAGGACGATCGCCGCGAACAGTGCCGACAGCCCTTCGGTGGCCTCCCGCTCCGCGCCACTGATGCTGACTGCATACGTCGCGATAGCCCACGTTACGCCGCCCGCCAGCAGCGCACCGATCCATCCGGCATGCACGTACGGCAGCACATCCCTGCGCTCGGCCTTGCGTAGGAAGGCGATCATGCCGATGACGATCAACAGCGCCTCAACCCCTTCGCGCAAGAGGATGGTGAAGCTGCCCAGGAACGCCGTGGTGGTGCTATTGCGCCGATCGGCGAGCGCCGTCTCGCTGCGATCCAGCAGCTGTCCGACCGCTGCGGCCTGAGCTTCGACGGCGGAGGTCGGTGCGCCCTCGCCGATCCTGGCGCGAAGGGTTGCCATGGCGGACTCGATCTGTCGCAGAAGCTTGCGGTCCCGCGATCCGAGCTGCGGCTCGACAGGCTCGACACCGTCGAGATACGCGGACAAGGCCAGTGCCGACGCCTGCCCCCGGTCACCCGACCGGTAGGCCGCAACGCTCTGCTGCAGGCGCTGACGGGCCAGCGCTAGAGATGCATTGCTGTTGACTGGCGAGGAGGCGGCCACGGCACTCGGCTCACCACGCAGATAGGCGATGATCGCGCGCGCCCTGTCCGCTCCCAGCGTCTTCGAAAGGTCAGCTTCAGTGGCACCCGATAACGCAGCCAGGTCGGGAAATACGCGACGCACCTGATCGTCGTCTGCCCAGATCGCCGCACCCTGTTCCCGGGCCGCCGCGTCGTACGCGAGTCCGCCGGTGTAGTAGGCCAAGGCCCATCGATCATCGTTTGACAGATGGGCGTAGCTCATCATCGCGGTGCCCGGCAGTCCTTGCGAAATGACCTGGTAGAGCGACAGCGGGCTGCGGTGCTTTGCACGGTCGGCGTCGGTGAAGGCGATCGGGGGCGGATCCATGCCGGCGGCAGCGGGACCATCGCCCCGGCCGGTCGCGCCATGGCACGCGGTGCACTGCTGGGCGTACAGGGCCGCGCCCCGCGCCAGATCGGGGACAGCCGCGGGCGCGGCCTCGATCTTGTAGACGGTCAGGAGCTCGGACGCCAAGGCCCCTGCGCTGCGGGCGATCTGCTCTGCGTCAGCGCGCTCGGCCACCAGCCCTTCCAGTTGCTTGGCCTTCGCAAGGCGCGCCGCGTGCCCCGCGCCCGGCGGTAATGCGGCCAGCTTCGCGCTGACGGATGCGGTGAACTCCTGCATCTCCGCGTATTCGCCCGCGTCGACCACCTCACCGTTCTGGATCGCCGCGGGGTAGTCGACCGCGATGTAGTCGAGCAGCTGCCATGCCTGCCGCGCCTCGGCCGCCGGGTCGGCCGCGCGTGCCGAACAAGCGGACGCCAGCCCCACCACGGCAAGGAGGGCGGACAGTACGCAGCGCCAGGCAATCGGGGACATCGACTTTTCACGCTTCGACGGAGCCGGTATCGTAGAGTCCGTAGCGACTACAGAGTCAAGGGATCCGAGCGTGAAGATCAGCGAAGCCTCCCAGGCAAGCGGCTGCCACCTGGAAACGATCCGGTACTACGAGCGGATCGGCCTCATGCCGGCGCCAACCCGGACGGGCAGCGGGTACCGGTCGTATTCGGAGCAGGACGTGGAGCGTCTGCGCTTCATTACCCGGGGTCGGGATCTGGGCTTCAGCCTGGACGAGATCCGAAGCCTGATGCGGCTGGACCAGGACGGCGACCTGGCGTGCGAGGACGTCACCCGCCTCGCGCAGCAGCACCTGATCGACGTCCAGGAACGCATTCGCGACCTGCAGCGCGTGGCGCGCGAGCTGGAGCGCACCATCCGCAGCTGCAGTGGCGGCGTTCGGGCCCAGTGCGCCATCCTCAACGCCCTCAAGCACTCTCCTGCCCCGGGCGAGGCGGCGTGATGCGCATCGCCCTGGCCCAGTACGACTTCCCGGTCGGAGACATCACCGGCAACGTCAGGCGCATCCAGACGCTCATCGAGCAGGCGCGCGACGCACACGGGGCTGACCTGATCGTCTTCCCCGAACTCTGCGTCAGCGGCTATTCGCCGGAGGACCTGCTGTTTCGCCCCCAGTTCCTCGCGGAGTGCGACACGGCCGTGCGGGCCATTGCGCATTCGACGCAGGGCATCGTCGCGGTCGTCGGTTGGCCAGAGGCGGCGGGAAGCGTGGTCTACAACGCTGCAAGCGTCATTCGCGACGGGCGCATCGAAACGACCTACCGCAAGCGGGATCTGCCCAATCACGCTGTTTTCGACGAACGCCGCTACTTCGAGACCGATCCGGACGGGGGCGTTTGCGTCTCCTAGCAGCCTGTTGAAATTCGACCCGGCGAAGCCCCCGACTCGGTCGGCAGCGCGGATTTCTCGCTGCTCAAGCGCTCCGCAAGCGCGTCCCGCGCTCTGAAACAAGCCCGATTTCGGGCTTCCGGGC
>NZ_JACHHX010000017.1 GCF_014202935.1 Rehaibacterium terrae
GGCTTGTTTCAGAGCGCGGGACGCGCTTGCGGAGCGCTTGAGCAGCGAGAAATCCGCGCTGCCGACCGAGTCGGGGGCTTCGCCGGGTCGAATTTTAACAGGCTGCTAGCGCCGGGCGAATGTAGCGCCCCGTCCTGATGACTTGCGGCACCACGCGCATGACCGTATCCACAGGTACCGCGAAGCCGATACCGGCCGATGCGCCTGAGGGGCTGTAGATCGCGGTGTTGATGCCAATCAACCGGCCGGCGGAATCGAGCAACGGTCCACCGGAGTTTCCCGGGTTGATCGAGGCATCGGTCTGAATGAGATGCTCGATGGGTGGGCCCCCACGCTCATTGGGCAACGAGCGGTCGAGGGCTGAGACGATGCCGGTGGTCAGCGTCCAATCCAGGCCGAAGGGGTTGCCAATGGCGAAGACCTTCTGCCCCACTTTGAGGTCGTGGCTGGTGCCGATGGGCACAGGCGGCGGGCGCTTGAAGCCCACCCCGATCTTCAGGACTGCGATGTCGTGGGCTGGCGAGGCGCCGACCAGGCCGGCTTGATAGTCACGCCCGTCGGCGAGCCGCACCGTGGCGCTGGAGGCGCCCTCGATGACGTGGAAGTTGGTCACCACGTGGCCGGCGTCGTCCCAGATGAAACCCGAACCGGTGCCGCGGGGCACCTCGAATACATTGCGCGTCCAGACGTCGAGCACGCGTTGCGCGGTACTGATGTACACCACCGAATCGTGCGAATTCTCGAAGAGCTCGATGGTGGCCTTTTCGTCTGCTGCGAGGTCGCCACGGGCCGTGACTACGCGCGGTGTTCCTTCAATGGGTGTGAACCAGTCCTCGATTGCCGGAAGGAGCTGCCACAGCAACATCAACGCCGCCACGCTGGCAGAGATGACGAGCCAGCGTCGCAGAAATCGGTCTGGCGGTTGATAGGGGGGCGGGTAGCTCATAGGCCGGTTCCCTTTGTTGATGGTGGCAGCCGTCACTGCATCTTTCTTCATCTGCGCCCTCGGCGCCTGCCCAGTCGTCCATCCAGCACACTTCGAACTTCCTTGAGCACCTCTGTCTTGCCACCCAGTTCCCTCGGACCCGATCTGCCCGGATTTGTGCAAGTCCGCGCCGGGTCAGGCGGCTTGTCGCAACTCTGCATCCTGCCGCATCGCTTCGTCCAGCCGTAACCTCTGCCATCAAGCGGACACGTTGAAAGTAGAGTCTCTGGCCTCGTGGTGATTGCGGTACTCGGCGGGGGGCATTCCGCCGAGGCCGTCATGGGGCCGGTGCTCGTTGTAATCGATGAGGAAGCGCCTCGTGGCCCTTGCCGCCGAGCTGCGCCTTGCCGCCGGCGATGAACTCGTCACGCCAGCGGTGCAGCGCCGGTTCGCTGATCCCGGCACGACGCGCGATCTGCGCAGCCGGCTCCTCCTTCCTCAACAGCGCCAGTACCGGTTCTAAATGCTTCTCTGCCGGCATCTCGCGCTTGCGTCCCATGTCTCGCTCCTCGATGGTTGGCTAACATTCCATCGGGGCCAAGGACTTGGGGGCAAGACTCCTCACGCGGCGTGCGGGCAGGACTTTGCGCTCGATCCAGCGATAAATCGAGTCGCGCGTGACAGCCAGATTCTCGGTCAAGGCGCGCGACAAGGGCATGCCCGAAGCCGGAGGGCCAGTGTTTGCATACCGGATCCTCGTCCAGGTCGCGCAGGGGCGCCCAGGGCTGTACTCGATGCTCTCCTGTGCTGCAGCCTCCAGTGCCGTGCAGGCTCGATGCTTTGCCCCAGACACGATGGACACCGATGGCGGCGAGGCATGTGCAAGTCGTTGACGCGCAGGGCCGTCTGCGTGCGCTCCGGCGAGGAAGTCGGCGCCGGTTTTGAGAGAGAAGAGAGGGCAGAAGAGAGGCGAACCGGGCGACTTTTGGGCGGCCCGCCCTCACCGCGTGGCACACGCAGAACGCCGCCAAAGCCCGCGCGGTGTCGCGAAACCCGGAAATGAAAACGCCCAACCGATAGGGGTTGGGCGTGGAATGGTGGTGGAGCGGAGGAGGATCGAACTCCCGACCTTCGCATTGCGAACGCGACGCTCTCCCAGCTGAGCTACCGCCCCACGTGAGCGGCGAATGATAGCCTGCGACGGGGGGCGGCGCTAGTCCCCTGCGAGCAGCGGGTCGAGCAGCGGCTGCAGGATCTCGCGACGCCAGCCGGCGAGGCTGTCCGGCCAGCCTTCACCGAGCATCAGCGTTTCCAGACTGCGGCGCGAGGCGAGCACGCCCTCGGGCAGTTCGTGGCGGCGGGTCGCCTCGGCGACTGCTTCCTGCAGCTGGCGCAGCCGTACCTTGTAGTCGCCGTCCTGAGGCCGTGCCAGCGGGATGTCGAGCTCGTCGGGCTCGAGCGGACGGCCGAGTTCGTCCCAGAGCGCGCCGCGCAGCCGGCGCGGTGCCTTGGGGTGGCCGTCGAGCAGGATGTTGAAGGCGTGGCGGTCGGCCGGCGGCTTGCGGGCGAGGGCGACGGCCAGTTCGTTGTCGAGGATCCAGCTGCGCGGCTTGTCGGCGCGGCGCGCCTCGGCCTCGCGCCACAGCAGCAGCCGGCGCAGGCGGGCCTGGCCCTCGCGGTCGAGGAACTGGGCGCTACGCAGAGCCAGGTGCGGCCACGGGTCGACGGCATCGCGTTCGACCTGGTCGACGGCGCGGGTGCAGTCGGCGGCATGCCAGTCGCGGCGGCCGAGCGCCTCCAGCCGGGCGTCGAGGTGGGTGTGCACGGCGTGCAGGTAGCGCACGTCGTCGGCGGCATAGGCGCGCTGGGCCTCGCTGAGCGGTCGGCGCAGCCAGTCCGAGCGGGTTTCGCCTTTCGGGAGCAGGACGCCGGTCACGGTTTCCACCAGCTTCTGGTAGCTCAATGAAGCGCCGATGCCGGCCAGGCCGGCGGCGATCTGGGTGTCGTAGAGGGGGCGCGGCAGCACGCCGATGCCGGTGCGGAAGGCCTGCAGGTCCTCGCCGGCGCTGTGCATCAGCTTGGTGACGGTCGGGTCGGTCAGGAGCGGGACGAGCGCCTCGGTCATCCCGGGGGCGAGCGCATCGACCAGCACCACCTCGCCAGGCACCGAGAGCTGCACGAGGGCGAGTTTTGGCCAGTAGGTGCGCTCGCGGATGAACTCGGTGTCCAGGCCGACGAGGGGCTGGCCGGACCAGGCGGCCAAGGTCCGGGTGAGCGCATCGGGCCGATCCAGCCAGACGGCGGAATCGTGAGCGGAATCGGTTGCAGCCATGCGCTATCGCCTTTAAGTTGAGGCCGTTTTCTGGCCATTCGTACAAGATGGGGCGGCAAGCCCACGCTTTCGGGGAGAGTCGAATGCAGTTTTCGCTTTTGGGGGCAGGCGGCCGCTGGCTGGCCGTGGTTGCGATCACGATGACATTCGGTGCGCTGCAGGATGCGGGCGCGACGGTTCAGGATACCGCGCCGCCCGGGCGGGAAGCAGGGGCGCAGCGCGGCGAGGAGGGCGAGGACCGGCGGCTGCGCCGGCGTCTGGTCGATGCCACCGCCCAGGAGGCGGAGTGGGCGCCCGACCTGCGCATGAGTCCGGCCGAGGAGCTGCGCGAGCTGGTGCAGCGTGGCGATCAGGCCGTGGCGGCAGGCCGCATCGAGGAAGCCGACGGCGGCGCGCTGGTGCTGTATTCGCGCGCGCTGGCCATCGATGCCAACCATGCCGGTGCCAACGCCGGCATGGACCGTGCCGTGGCCATGCTGGTGCAGCGCGGCGAGAGTGCGCTGGCGGCCGGCCGTTTCGACGAGGCGGCCCGCCTGTCCGCCGTCGCCAACCGCTACCGCCCGCAGGCGCCGGCCGCGCGCGCGCTGGCGAGCAAGATCGCCGCTGGCCGCGAGATGGCGCAACAACTCTCCGAGGCACAGCGGCACATCGCCGCCGGGCGGCTGGTCGAACCGGCCAACAACAGCGCCCTGCAGATTTACCGCGACATCCTCGCGCGCGAGCCCGGCAACGCTGCCGCGCAGGAGGGCCTGCGCGCGCTGGAGGAGGCCCTGGTGGCCCGTGCCCAGGCCGCGGCCGAAGCCGGAAATTACGCCGAGGCCGACCGCCTGCTCGCCCAGGCCGCCAGTGTGCAGCCCGGCTCCGAGCGCGTGCAGAACGCCGGCGCGCAGATCGTCGAGCTGCGTCAGCGGCGTGCACAGGGGCTGGAGCACGACATCGTCATCGCCATCGAGGGCGGGCAGTACGAGCAGGCCGAGGCGCTTATCGCGCAACTGGGACAGGTGACGCTGCAGGAGCGGCGCGTCGAGGAACTGCGCACCCAGCTGGACAACGCGCGCAACTACGCCTCGCACAAGCCCGGCGACGTCATCCGCGACCCGATCGCGTCCGGCGGTCATGGACCCGACATGGTGGTGATCCCGCTCGGGACCTTCGAGATGGGCTCGCCCAACAACGAGCGCGGCCGGCAGGCCAACGAAGGGCCGCGCTTCACCGTGCGGCTGACGCGCGGCTTCGCGATGTCGCGCACCGAAATCACGGTCGGCCAGTTCCGTCAGTTCATCAACGCCACCGGCTATGTCACCACCGCGCAGCAGACCGGGCGCGCCACCGTCTACGACGAGAGCACCGGCACGCTGACCGAGAAGAGCGGCGTGACCTGGCAGGACGACCACCTCGGTCGCCGCGCCAGGCCCGAGATGCCGGTGATCCACGTCTCCTGGAACGACGCCAAGGCTTATGTGGACTGGCTGTCGCGCGAGACCGGCAAGCGCTACCGGCTGCCCACCGAGGCCGAATACGAGTACGCGTTGCGCGCCGGCAGCACCACCCGCTTCCCGTGGGGCGACGGCAATCCGGATCGCGTGGTCGGCAACCTGACCGGCGACAAGGACCGTTCCGAAACGCGGCGCAACTGGTCCAACGCCTTCCCGAACTACGACGACGGGCATTGGGGACCCGCGCCGGTGGGGTCCTTCGAGCCCAATCCGTTCGGCCTGTACGACATGATCGGCAATGTGTCGGCTTGGGTAGAGGACTGCTGGCACGACAGTTACCAGCGTGCGCCGACCGACGGCAGCGCCTGGGTCAATCCGGGCTGCCCGACGCGGGTGGTCCGCGGAGCATCCTGGGCCAGTGCGCCCGAACAGGTGCGCTCGGCGTTCCGCATCGCCGCGCCGCCGCAGACCACCAATCCGCGCCTGGGCATCCGCGTGGTGCGGGAGTTCTGAGAACGGGCCGGACACGCATCGCCGCCGGCAGTGGCGGGCCGGCGGTGATGCAGGTTCCCGCAGGGGCGTCGTCCCGGCCCTTCGGCACGCCCGCCCCGGGCATGTGTCGGGCTGCGTCCGGGCCGGGAGGCTGCGCGCTGTGGCAGCCGGAGGGCGGGCCCGGGATGGATCCCGGCTTGCGCTCCCGCGTGCCGGGTCCCGGCCTCAGAAGCTCATGAACAGGCCACCGTTGACCGGAATGTTGGCGCCGGTGATGTAATCGGCGTCGTCTCCGCAGAGAAACCGTACCGTGCGGGCGATGTCGTCGGGCCGGCCCATGCGGCCGACCGGAATCGAGGCGATGATCTGCGCGCGCAGGTCCTCGCGCAGCGCGCGGGTCATCTCGGTGTCGATGTAGCCGGGCGAGACGCTGTTGACGGTCACGCCCTTGCGGGCCACCTCGCGTGCCAGCGCCATGGTGAAGCCATGCATGCCGGCTTTCGCGGCGGCGTAGTTGGTCTGGCCGAACTGGCCGGTCTGGCCGTTGACCGAGCTGATGTTGACGATGCGGCCGAAGCCGCGCTCGACCATGCCCCCGACGACATGCCGGCAGAGGTTGAACACGCTCTCGAGGTTCACCCGCAGCACTTGCGTCCACTGGGTGCGTTCCATCTTGCGCAGGGTGGCGTCGCGGGTGATGCCGGCGGCGTTGACCAGGATCTCGACCGGGCCCAGTTCGCGGCCGAGGCGGTCGATCAGGTCGGCACAGGCGTCATAGTCGGCGACGTCGCAGGGCGCGAAGCGCACGTCGAGGCCGGCGGTATCGGCCGTGAAGCGGGCCAGCCGTTCGGGTCGGTCATCGAGATCGACCGCGACCACGCGGCGGCCGTCGTGGGCGAGATGGCGGCAGATGGCCGTGCCCAGACCGCCGATGCCGCCGGTGACGACCGCCAGTCGCTTGTTCATGCCGGGCTCCCGGAAATGCGAGGGTTTGCTGCGTGGCAGCACGTGCTGCCGCGCACAAAAGCGGGGAGCTTAGGCGGCCGCGGAGCGGCCCGTCAAACCTTCAGCGCGAGCGCGTCCTGCCGCCCTGGCGGGGCTTGTTGCCCTCGGGGTCGATGCTGCCGAGCAGCCCCTTCTGGAAGTCCTTCCACAGGTCCATGTTGCGCTCGGTGATCTGGTTGAGCATCGCCCACGGCGTCTGTCCGATCAGGCTGTTGAGCTGGCTGCGGAACTGCTGCTGCTGCTCCAGGAACATCTCCATGCTGCGCTCCAGGTAGCTGCCCATGAAGCCCTGCAGGGAGTCGCCGTAGAAGCGGATGATCTGGCTGAGCAGCTGGGTGGAGAGCATCGGCTGCCCGTCCTGCTCGTGCTCGGCGATGATCTGCAGCAGCACCGAGCGGGTCAGGTCCTCGCCGGTCTTGGCGTCGCGTACCTGGAATTCCTCGCCGTCGACGATCAGCTGGCGCACGTCCTCGAGCGTGATGTAGCTGGAGATCTCCGTGTCGTAGAGGCGACGGTTCGGATACTTCTTGATGATGCGGACTTGTGCCATGCGACAACCGTTGCGGTTCGTTCTGCGGCGCACCAGGCGCGGCGGCCGTTTCGCAGCATGGCGTAGCGGCTGGGGCGATGCAAGCGCGGGCCGGACGGAAATCCGTGGCCCGCGTTCGCCGGAGGGCTCACCAGCCCATGTGATGGCCGCCGTTGATGTCGAGGTTGGAGCCGGTGATCCAGGCCGCTTCCTCGCTGACCAGGAAGGCCACCGCGTAGGCGATCTCCTCGGGCTTGCCGAGCCGTCCGGTGGGGATGTCGGCGACGATCTTGGCGCGGACTTCTTCCGGTACCGCCATCACCATGTCGGTGGCGACGTAGCCGGGCGAGACGGTGTTGACGGTGATCCCCAGCTTGGCGTTCTCGCGTGCCAGCGAGATGGTGAAGCCGTGCATGCCGGCCTTGGCGGCGGCGTAATTGGCCTGGCCGTACTGGCCCTTGAGGCCGTTGATCGAGCTGATCTGGACGATGCGGCCCCACTTGCGCTCGCGCATGCCCTCGATCACCGGACGGGTGACGTTGAAGCAGGCGTTGAGGTTGGTGTTGATGACGTCGTGCCACTGCGCCGGGGTCATGCGGTGGAAGGTGGTGTCGCGGGTGATGCCGGCATTGTTGATCAGGATCTCGACCGGGCCGACCTCGGACTCGACCGCGCGCACCATCGCCTCGGCGGAGGCGGTGTCGCCGACGTCGCCCGGCACCAGCGTGACCTCGATGCCACGCGCCTGCATCGCCCGCTGCCATTCCTCCGCCTTGGTCCGGTTGCGGTAGTTGGTGGCGACGCGGTGGCCCATGCCGGCCAGGCGCGCGCAGATGGCGGTGCCGATGCCGCCGGTGCCGCCGGTGACGAGTGCGACGCGAGAAGTCATGCGGTGTCCCTCCCCAGGGCTGTGGTCCGGTATGCCGGCAGTGTACTGCCGTCCGCCCGCTTTTTCGCTGCGGCGGGCCCGGGGGCGGTGCGCGGCACCCGCTGTGGCTCGAAGGCGGCCTGCGCGGCGGCCAGGAAGGCCCGGACGCTGCCCGCGCCGGCGACCGCGACGGCCGCCTGCCCGAGGAAGCCCCAGGCGGCGCGCAGTGCCGGCAGCGGGTCGGCGGGATCCACCGGCAGGGCGGCCAGCGACTTGCCGAGCTTGCGGCCCGTGGCATCGAGCACGATCGGCAAGTGCGCGTAGCGGGGCGTCGGCAGGCCGAGCCGGCGTTGCAGCAGGATCTGGCGCGGCGTGGAGTCGAGCAGGTCGGCGCCGCGCACCACGTCGGTGATGCCCTGGGCGGCATCGTCGACCACCACGGCGAGCTGATAGGCCCACAGGCCGTCGGCGCGGCGGATCACGAAGTCGCCGACCTCGCGGTCGAGCGCCTGCTCGAACCGGCCCTGGATCGCATCCCGGAAGCCGATGTGCTCGCCTTCGGGCACCCGCAGCCGGATCGCCTGCGCGCGTGCCGGGTCGCTCGGCGCGCAGCCGCGGTGGATGCCGCCGACGGCCGCCAGGTCGCTGCGGCTGCAGCGGCAGGCGAAGGCATGACCGGCGTCGAGCAGACGCCGCAGGGCGGCGGCATAGAGGTCGCTGCGCCCGCTCTGGCGAACGACCGGCTCGTCGGGCTCCAGCCCGAAGCCGCTCAGGGTGCGCAACTGGTCCTCGGCCGCGCCCGGCACCTCGCGTGGCGGGTCGATGTCTTCGATCCGCACCAGCCAGGCGCCGCCGGCGCGGCGGGCGAACAGCCAGCTGCCGAGCGCGGCGACCAGCGAACCGAAATGCAGCGGGCCGGTGGGCGAGGGCGCGAAGCGGCCACGGTAGCCGGAGGGGGGCGGGGTCATGCGCGGGCGCGGTGGCGGCGTCGGTGCCAGTCCTGAACGAGGGCTTCACGCCGGCCGGCGCGGCACGGCGCACAGCGGCTTGAACTTCGCGCAGTCTACCCAATCTATACTCCCGCCAACGCCCTCGCCGGGTCCGCAACGACGAGAGAGAAAAATGATCAAGCGAATGTTCTTCTTCCTGCTCACCAACCTGGCCGTGCTGGTGCTGCTGGGTATCGTGCTGTCGGTGCTGCAGAACGTATTCGGCATCACCCTCGGAAACAACGCCGGGCTGCTGCTGTTCGCGGCGATCTTCGGCTTCGGCGGCGCGTTCATCTCGCTGCTGATGTCGAAGTGGGTCGCCAAACGCGGCACCGGAGCGCAGGTCATCACCCAGCCGCGCAACGAAACCGAGGCCTGGCTGCTCAACACCGTGCGTCGCCAGGCGGAGGCCGCCGGCATCGCCATGCCCGAGGTGGCGATCTATGACGCCCCGGAGATCAACGCCTTCGCCACCGGTCCGAGCCGGAACAATTCGCTGGTGGCGGTCTCGACCGGTCTGCTGCGGGCGATGAATCGCGACGAGGCCGAGGCCGTGCTCGCTCACGAGGTCAGCCACATCGCCAACGGCGACATGGTGACCATGACCCTGATCCAGGGCGTGCTCAACACCTTCGTGATCTTCCTGGCCCGGGTGGTCGGCCGGATGATCGACGCCTGGATCAGCGGCAACCGCGACGGTGGACCGAGTTTCGCCTACTACATCATCGTGATCGTGCTGGACATCATCTTCGGCCTGTTCGCCTCGATGATCGCGATGTGGTTCAGCCGCCATCGCGAGTTCCGTGCCGATGCGGGCGGCGCGAAGCTGGCCGGCCGCGACAAGATGATCCGCGCGCTCGAGCGGCTCGCCCAGACCTACGGCCACAGCACCTTGCCCGACCAGGTGCGCGCCTTCGGCATTTCCGGCGGTGTGGCGCATGGCCTCAAGCGCCTGCTGATGAGCCATCCGCCGCTGGCCGAGCGCATCGCCGCGCTGCGCAACGGCTGAGCCGGGCCGGCACCTCCGGCAACCCCAACGAAACGGCCCGCCTTCCGGCGGGCCGTTTCGTCTCACGCGCTTGCCGATTCCCGGTTTCCGGTTTCCGATCCCCGGCTTCTCAGCCGAAGTCGTAGTTCATCACCGGCCCGGCAGGGGCCAGGAAGTGGCCCTCGACATAGTCCACGCCACTGGAGAACAGCACGGTCATCGAGGCGGCGTCCTGCACGAATTCGGCGATGGTCAGCTTGCCGGCCGCGCGCGCCTGGTCGGCGATCTCGCGGATCTTCTTCTGGCTCTCGGCATTGCGCGGCAGATCGCTCATGAAGCTGCGGTCGATCTTGAGGAAGGTCGGGTCGATATGCGCCAGCAGCTGGAAGGAGTTGAGGCCGGAGCCGAACTGCTCCAGCGCCAGACGGCAGCCGTGGGCGGCGACCGCGCGCTGGAATTCCTGGGCCGCCCTGAGGTGGGTGTGCACCTTGGATTCGGGGATTTGCAACACCAGCCGGTCGCCGGGTACGCCGAGCTTGCGCAGCCGCTCGCCGATCAGCACGGGCAGCTCGGGGCCGGTCAGCGACTGGGCGCTGATCTTCACGAACAGGGTGGTGTGCTTGCCGGCCTTGCGGCGTTCGGCCAGGACCTCGACCGCGCGACCGACCACCCAGCGGTCGATCTCGCCGAGCAGTCCATGTTCCTCGGCGGCCGGCAGGAAATCCAGCGGCGGCACCATTTCGTCGCCGCTGCCCTTCATCCGCAGGTAGGCCTCGTAGGTTTCGCCGGGCTCCCCATGCAGGTTGATGATCGGCTGGTAGTGCAGGAGCATGCCGTTGCCGGCCAGCGCCTGGCGGATCTCTTCGACCCGGCGCAGCACACGCTCTTCCTCGGCGCGATCACGGGCGGACGGGTCGAAGATATCGATCCGGTTGCCGCCGAGGCTGCCGGCCGACTGCAGGCACTGTCCGGCCTTGCCCAGCACCTGCTGCAGGCTGGCGATCTTCTCGCCGATCTGCACGCCGCCGATGCTGACCGTCAGGCTCAGCGAGCGTTCGCCGGCTTCGACGATGTGGCCGTGATAGGCCTTGCGGATGCGCTCGGCGATCTCGCCGGTGCGCCGGTGGTCGCTTTGCCGGCACAACACGGCGAAGCCGTGGTCGGAGAAGCGCGCGGCGATGCAGTCCTCGTCCAGCGCGGTTTCCAGCCGCCGTGCCAGCTCGACCAGCAGCTCGTCGGCATGGGTCAGGCCGATCTCCGACAGCAGGGCGGCATGGTTGTCCGGCTGCACCAGCAGCAGTGCCTGTGCGCCGTGACCTTCGACGGCGGAGGACACCGCCGCTTCCAGCTCGGTCAGGAAGTGCTGCCGGTTGTACAGGCCGGTGACGTGGTCGCGCTGGCGCAGCGCGTCGAGCTCGCGCGCCATGTCCGCGTCCAGCGTCTTCTGCCGGAATACGATCTGCAGACAGGGCTCGCCCTCGTAGCTGGCCTGGGCGAACTCCATCACCGCGTCGAACACCGTGCCATCGGCGCGTCGAGCGGCCAGCTGCAGGGTTTTCGGCGGCGGCTCGCCCTTGCCGAGCCGCTTGAGCAGCTGCTTGAACTCGCCGGTGTGCGATGGCGCGATCATGTCCAGCAGCGGGAGTCCCTCGATGTCGTCGAAACTCTCGTAGCCGAACATTTCCAGATAGGCCTCGTTGGCGCGGATGTGCATGCCTTCGTGGACGTAGGCGATCGGGTCGCGCGATGAGGCGATCAGCGCGTCGCAGCGGCGCTCGGTTTCGCGCAGCGCGGCTTCGAGATGACGCTGCGCGCGGCGTCCTTCGAGCGCCGCGAACTCGTTGCGGACGACGTGCTGCAGGTGCTGCGGGCTGTCACGCAACGCCAGGTTGCGCGCGCCGGCGGACAGCGCGGCGACGACCGCATCCTCGGCGAGCGTGTCGAGCGTGGCGACGACAGGAATGTCCTTGCCGCTGGCGTTGACGATCCGCACCACTTCGTCGAACGGGATCGTCCTTGCCGTCGGCGAGGCGAGGATGAGGTCGGCGTTGCGCTCGGCCAGCAGGCTGCGCAGGGCCTCGGCATCATCGGGTCGCTGCGGACGTACCGCCAGGCCGCCGTTGCGCAGGATGCTGATGAGCCTCTCGGCGTCCTCGAGGCGGTCTTCGATCAGCAGCAGGCGGAGGACGGACTCCTGTCGTGACATCGGGCGGGCTTCTCCGGGGGAGTCCGGGCGTTTTACACGCTGGCGGGGGAAATGGCCACCGAGCCGGGGGCTGTCAGCGGCACCTTGTAGGGAGCACCGGCCCGCTCGCGCACCAGCCTGGGCACGAGATAGCCGGGCAGGCGCCGCATCAGTGCCTCGTGCAGCGCGATGGCCTGCGCTTCCGGCACCTCGAAATGGGCGGCGCCGGCGACGCGGTCGAGCTGGTGCAGGTAGTAGGGCAGGGTGCGGGTCTCGAACAGGCGCTCGCAGAGCGCGGCCAGCGTTCCGGCATCGTCGTTGACGCCGCGCAGCAGCACGGCCTGGTTGAGCAGGGTGGCACCGCTCCCCTGCAGCGCCAGCAGCGCCTGCCGGACGCTGCCGTCGATCTCATGGGGATGGTTGGCGTGGACGACCACGACGACCTGCTGCGGCAGCCGGGTCAGCCAGTCGAGCAGCTCCTCGTCGACCCGCTCGGGCAGCACGATGGGCAGGCGGGTGTGGATGCGCAGGCGACGGACGTGCGGCAGGCCGGCGAGGGCGTCGGTCAGCTCGGCCAGCTTGCGGGTGGCCAGCGACAGCGGGTCGCCGCCGGACAGCAGCACTTCCGAGAGCGAGGTGTCGGCGGCGAGGTAATCCAGCGCCTGGCGCCAGCCATTGGCGGCGGCGGTCTCCTCGCCATAGGGAAAATGCCGGCGGAAGCAATAGCGGCAGTGGACGGCGCAACTGCCGGTGGCGATCAGCAGGGCGCGGCCGTCGTACTTGTGCAGCACGCCGCTGGCGCCGCGGGCGGCCAGGTCGCCGACTGCATCGAGGTCGTAGCCGGGCGCGATCCGTTCCTCGTCGATCACCGGCAGTACCTGGCGCAGCAGCGGGTCGTCCGGGTCGCCGGGGCGCATCCGGGCGATGAAGCCGTGCGGCACCCGCAGCGGGAACTGGGCGGCGGCGGCGGCGGAGATCCGTCCGGCCAGGGACTCCAGCCCGAGCAGGGACAGCAGCTCGCGCGGGTCGCGCACGGCCTGGCGCCACAGCGTCTGCCAGCGGCGCGGCTGCGCCGGCAAGGGGTTAGCGGTTATCATGACGCGCTCGGATCGGTCCGCCCGGTCTGCGGAATTTCCCATTGTAGCCGCCCGCCGCGGCGGCCTGTCCCCTCAGGAGCATCCATGGCCAGCTATGGCATGAACGACGTCAAGAACGGGATGAAGATCCTGGTCAACAACGAGCCCTGCGTGATCGTCGACACCGAGTACGTCAAGCCGGGCAAAGGCCAGGCCTTCACCCGGGTGAAGTACCGCAACATCAAGTCCGGGCGCGTTGTCGAGCTGACCATGAAGTCCACCGACTCGCTGGAGGCGGCGGACGTGGTCGATACCGACATGCAGTTCCTGTATTCGGACGGCGAGTTCTGGCACTTCATGCAGCCGGAGACCTTCGAGCAGGTGCAGGCCGACAAGGCCGGCGTCGGCGACGCCGCCAAGTGGCTCAAGGGCGAGGAGCCCTGCGTGGTGACGCTGTGGAACGGCACGCCGATCCAGGTCACGCCACCGAACTTCGTCGAGCTCAAGGTCGTCGAGACCGACCCCGGCGTGCGCGGCGACACCTCCGGCGGCGGCGGCAAGCCGGCCAAGCTGGAGACCGGCGCGGTGGTGCGCGTGCCGCTGTTCGTCGGCCAGGACGAGATCATCCGGGTCGACACCCGCAGCGGCGAGTACGTCAGCCGCGTGAAGTGACGCCTGGGCCCGCTCGCGCGGCGCGCGGACGGCTTCACCCAGGCGCCGTCCCGGCGCAGGTCGGGGTCCGTCCGCTCCGCTTTCCAGCCGTGCTCCGGGCGTTCGCGCCCGGCTTTCCGACGGGAACGACATGATCGAGCCGCACTCCCCCCAGTCCTGCGACCTGCTGATCGAAGCCGGCTGGGTGGTGCCGGTCGAGCCGCATGGCGTGGTGCTCGACGACCACGCCGTTGCCGTGCGCAATGGCGAGATCCTCGCCATCCTGCCGCGCGCCGAGGCCCGCGCCCGCTTCGCTGCGGCCGAGGTCGTCGAACGGCCCGGGCATGTGCTGCTGCCGGGCCTGGTCAACGCCCACTGCCACAACCCGATGACGCTGCTGCGCGGCGTCGCCGACGATCTGCCGCTGATGACCTGGCTGCAGGATCACATCTGGCCGATCGAGGGCGCGCTGATCGGGCCGGAGTTCGTCGCCGACGGCATCGAGCTGGCAGTGGCCGAGATGCTGCGCGGCGGCACCACCTGCGCCAGCGAGGACTACTTCTTCCCGGACGTGCAGGCCGCCACCTACAAGCGCCTGGGCTTCCGCGCCCTGGTCGGCCTGCCGGTGATCCAGTTCCCCACCGCCTGGGCGTCCTCGCAGGACGAGTACTTCGACAAGGCGCTGGAGGTCCACGACAACTGGCGCGGCGACGCGCTGGTGCGCACCTGTTTCGCGCCGCATGCGCCGTACACCGTGTCCGACGAGAGCTTCGCGCGCATCCGCATGCTGGCCGACCAGCTCGACCTGCTGGTGCACCTGCACCTGCACGAGACCGCGCACGAGGCCGACGAGGCGGTGAAGCAGCACGGCATGCGCCAGATCGCCCGCATCGACCGGCTCGGCCTGCTCAACAGCCAGCTGATCGCCGTGCACATGACCGCGCTGACCGAGGCCGAGATCGCGCTGTGCGCCGAGCGCGGGGTGTCGGTGGTGCACTGCCCCGAATCCAACCTCAAGCTGGCCTCCGGCTTCTGTCCGGTGGAGAAGCTGCGTCGCGCCGGGGTCAACCTGGCGCTGGGCACCGACGGCTGCGCCAGCAACAATGATCTGGACATGTTCGGCGAGATGCGCACCGCGGCGCTGCTGGCCAAGGGCGTGGCGCAGGACGCCTCCGCGCTCGACGCCGCCAGCGCGCTGCGCATGGCCACCCTCGGCGGTGCGCGCGCGATCGGCATGGGCGAGACGATCGGCTCGATCGAGCCGGGCAAGCGCGCGGACCTGGTCTGCGTGGACCTGCGCGAGATCGAGACCCAGCCGCTGCACCATGTGATTTCGCAACTGGTCTATGCCACCGGTCGCCAGCAGGTGAGCGATGTCTGGATCGACGGCCGCGCGAAGCTCCGCCAGCGCGTACTGGTCGACATCGACACCGATGCGCTCAAGGCCAAGGTCGCGCGCTGGCGCCAGCGCATCGCCACGATGCCGGCCGCCCGATAGGCACGCCCGATGAACGCCGCTCCCGACAAGCCCAACGTCAGCCAGGCCGAGCTGGCGAAGTTCGCCAAGCTGGCGCATCGCTGGTGGGATCCGGACGGCCCGCAGCGCCCACTGCACGAACTCAACCCGACCCGGCTGGCCTACGTGAACGAACGCATGCCGCTGGCTGGCCGGCGCGTGCTCGACGTCGGCTGCGGCGCCGGCCTGCTCAGCGAGGCGATGGCCGCCGAAGGCGCGCAGGTCACCGGGCTGGACCTGGCGCCGGACCTGATCGAGATCGCCAGGCTGCACCTGTACGAGTCCGGCCGGCAGGTCGAATACGTGCTGTCGTCGGTCGAGGATCTGGCGGCCGAGCGCGCCGGCAGCTACGACGTGGTCACCTGCATGGAGATGCTCGAGCACGTGCCCGACCCGTCCTCGGTGATCCGCGCCTGCGCGACGCTGCTCAAACCGGGCGGGCGGCTGTTCGTGTCCACGCTCGACCGCACGCCGGCCGCGTTCGCACTGGCCATCGTCGGCGCCGAATACATCGCCCGCCTGCTGCCGAAAGGGACGCACCACTATCGCCAGTTCATTCGTCCGTCCGAGCTGGCGGCGTGGCTGCGCGAGGCCGGACTGGAACTCGAGGACGTCAGCGGACTGGTCTACGACCCGATCCGTCGCAAGGCGTGGATTTCGCGTCACACCGGGGTCAACTACCTGGCCTGCGCACGCAAGCCGGCGGAGCCGGACCCGGCATGAGGACGACGATCGCGCCGCTGGTGCTGTTCGACCTCGACGGCACCCTGGTCGACAGCGCCGCCGATCTGCTGGCGGCGATGAACCGGCTGCGCGCCGACGAGCACTTGCCGCCGTTGCCGATGGACGGATTCCGTCAGGTCGTGTCCAAGGGCGGCCGGGCGATGCTGCGGGTGGCCTATCCGGAGCTCGACGAGCACGAACGCGAGGCGCGCCTGCCGGTCTTCCTCGCTTACTACGCCGAGCGCCTGGCCGAGCACAGCACGCCCTTCGACGGCATCGAGCGCGTGCTCGCCGCCATCGAGGCCAGCGGTGCGCGCTGGGGCATCGTCACCAACAAGGCGCTGTACCTGGCGCGCGAGGTGGTCGCCGGCATGGGCTGGGCGACGCGCTGCGCGCTGCTCGTCGGCGGCGACAGCCTGCCGGCGAAAAAGCCCGCGCCCGACCAGCTCCTTCACGCCTGCCGCGAGCTCGGCGTGGCGCCGGCCGAGTGCGTCTACGTCGGCGATGACGAACGCGACATCATCGCCGCCCGCGCTGCCGGCACGAAGTCGGTCGCTGCCCTGTGGGGCTATCGCGGTGACGACGAGGATCCCTTCGCCTGGCGCGCCGATGCCTGCGCCGTCCAGCCGATCGACCTGCTGGCCGATGGCCGGCTGGAGCCGATGCGTGGCGCTGCCTGACCGGATCACGCCGATCGACGACTACGTCGGCAAGTGGCGCGCCCGCGAGCCGGAAATGGAGATCGGCGAGCTGTTCGTGCCGGCGTCGCTGCGCCCGCGCTTCCGCGCCTGGGGCGCGCTGCTGTTCGAGCTGCGCGAAGCGGCGTTCGAACTCAGCGACGCGCGCGTCATCGCCGCCAAGTCCGGCTGGTGGGTGGAAGAGCTCGTTGCACTCGCGCAGGGCAGGGCACGGCATCCGGTCACCCATGCGCTGCTTGGGCCGGGCGATCCGCCGTGGACGATGCTGGCGCGCGGGCTGGCCGAGTGTGCGCAGGACGACAGCCGGCCGGCCGATCGTGATGCGGCCTTGGCGGGCATGATGCCGCTGGCGCGCGGTATCGTGGCGATGGAGGCGGCGCTGTTCGACGGCGTTCACGATGCCGACGCCGAGCGGGCCGTGGCGGTGCATCTGCTGTTGCACCGGCTGCTGGTCGGCCTGACTGCCGGGGATGCCGGCCGCGTGCCGCTGTCGCTGCTGGCGCGGCACGGCGTCACTGCCGCCGAACTGGCCGGCGAGCGTGGCCTGCCGGTGCGCCGGGACTGGGCGCGCGAGCTGGCCGGCAGCCTGCCGGCGCGCCTGCCACGGGCTGGCCTGTATCGCCGCCTGAGTCTGGCTTTCGACCGCCAGCGGCTGGCCCGGCTGGCACGCCGCGGGCGACTGGATGCCGGGGCCGGTCCGGCCACCGCCTGGCACGCCTGGCGCGCCGCCCGGCGGGGCTGAAACGCTCCGTTCCGGGGGCGGTCGCCGCACAGCGGTTACAATGCGCCGCTTGACACTGCCTGCACGGGGCCTCATCCAGGCTCCACGCACTCGCGCCGATGAGGAGAACCGAGGTGGCCCCTTTCCAGCCAGACAACACCGCCCGCGTGATGCCCGACATCGCCAGTGAGGCCCGCCCCGTGGTGGCCGGGCAGCTCGACTGGGTCGGCATGGGCGAGATCGAGGTCCCGATCAGCCTTGCCGGCACGGACGGTCGCGTGGTCACCAGCGGCGCCCGCGTCAACGCCTTCGTCAACCTCAAGTGCCCGGAGGTGCGCGGCATCCACATGTCGCGGCTGTACCTGCATGTGGACAAGGCCCTGTCGAGCGAGCCGCTGAGCCCTTGCGGCGTGCGCCGGTTGCTCAAGGATTTCCTCGAATCCCACGCCGACCTGTCCGACCGCGCCATGGTCCAGGTGCGCTTCGACTACATGGTGCGCCGCCCGGCGCTGATGAGCGACAACAGCGGCTGGAAGAGCTACCCGGTCACCGTCACCGGCGTGATGGACCATGGCCAGTTCACGCTCGAGCTGGCCTTCGACGTGGCCTATTCGAGCACCTGCCCGTGCTCTGCCGCGCTGGCGCGGCAGCTGATCCAGGAGCGCTTCCAGCAGGACTTCGCGAAGACCTCTCCGCTCGACTACGACGCCGTGCTGGCCTGGCTGGGCAGCGAGCAGGGCATCTGCGCCACCCCGCACAGCCAGCGCAGCAGCGCCGAGGTGAGGGTGCGGCTGGTGCCCTCGTTCCGGGACTTCCCGATCGTCGACCTCATCGACCGCATCGAGGGCGCGCTCAAGACCCCGGTGCAGACCGCGGTCAAGCGCGAGGACGAGCAGGCCTTCGCCCGCCTCAACGGCCAGAACCTGATGTTCTGCGAGGACGCTGCCCGCCGCATGCAGGCCGCGCTGGACCAGGACGAGCGCGTCACCGACTTCTGGGTGCGCGCCTCGCACTACGAGAGCCTGCACCCGCACAACGCCGTCGCCGTCGCCACCAAGGGTGTCCCGGGCGGCTACTCGGCCGGGCTCGAAGGCGTGGCGCACCTGCGCGGGTAACCCGTAGGGGCGGCGTAAGCCGCGACCGGCGGCTTCGCAGGGCGTCCGCTCACGGCTTGCGCCGCTACTGCCCCTCGACCAGCATCTGCGGGTCGATGCGGACGTCGAACCAGTTCATGCCCCAGTGCATGTGCGGCCCGGTGGCGCGCCCGGTGGCGCCGACCGCCCCTATGACCTGTCCCTGCTCGACGCGCTCGCCGACGGCGACGTCGATGCGCGACAGATGCAGGAAGTTCGAGCTCACGCCGTGGCCGTGGTCGATCAGTACGGTGCCGCCGGTCAGGTACAGATCGGGCGCGGCGAAGGTGACGATGCCGGCGGCCGGGGCCCGGATCGGTGTGCCGGTCGGCGCGGCCACGTCCAGGCCGGAGTGGAAGGCGCGCGGCACGCCGTTGTAGATGCGCTGGCTGCCGTAGACCCCGCTGACCCGGCCGCGCAACGGCCAGACGAAACCCGTGCGCCAGTCCTGGCGGTCGTCGTCCAGCTCGCGCGCCTTCGTCACCTGCGCCTGCTCGCGGGCGATGCGTGCGGCGATCTCCGGCGGCGGTGTCACCGTGGCCTGCGGCACCCCGGTGACGCGCTCGATCGGCCACTCGCGCGGCGAAACTTTCAGGTTCACGTGTTCCACCGCGCCGTCGGGCCAGACGATCTTCAGCGGCAGCGGGCCGGCTTCGTCGCGGCCGACGCCGAACACGAAGTGACCTTCCGCATCGACCCGGATCGCGCGGCCGTTCAGTTCGACCCGGTTGCCCACGGCAGTCCGGCCGAATACCAGCTGGCCCTGATACACGCGCTCGGGCAGCTCGGTTTGGCGGTCCGCGCCACGGACCGCCGGCAGGAGAAGTAGCCCCAGCAGCATCAGCGCCAGTCGCATCACCGGGCGAACTCCAGCCGCCGGCCCTGCGGTGCGCCGAGCAGCGTCTCGCCGTCGAAAGCCAGCTCGCCGTTGACGAAGGTGGCGGCCACGCGCGAGCGGAAGCGCACGCCCTCGAACGGGCTCCAGCCGCACTTGGACAGCACCCGCCCGCGGGTCACCTCGGTGCCGCCGGCGGGATCGATCAGGGTGAGGTCGGCGTGATAGCCCTCGCGCAGGAAGCCGCGACCGGCGATGTCGAAGCGGATCGCCGGCGCATGGCAGAACTTGCGCACCAGCTGCTCCAGCGGGAAGTGCCCCTCGTGCACGCATTCCAGCGCCGCGACCACGAAGTCCTGCACCAGCGGCAGGCCGGATGGCGCCTTCTCGTACTTCTGCCGCTTTTCGTCCAGCGTGTGTGGGGCGTGGTCGGTGGCCAACACGTCGATGCGGTCCTCGGCCACCGCACGCAGCAGGGCGGCACGGTCGGAGGCCTCCTTGATCGACGGATTGCACTTGATCAGCGTGCCGCGCGTGGCGTAGTCCTCGCGGGCGAAGCGCAGGAAGTGCACGCAGGTTTCGGCGGTGATGCGCTTGCCTTCGACCGGGCCGGGCGCGAACAACGCAAGCTCCTCGGCGGTGGAGATGTGCAGCACGTGCAGGCGGCTGCCGAAGCGGCGCGCCAGCGACAGGGCCAGCTCGGTGGACTTCAGGCAGGCGGCGCGCGAGCGGATCTCGGCGTGCAGCTCGACCGGGATGTCCTCGCCGTACTTGGCGCGGGCCTTGGCCATCTCCGCGTCGATCATCGGCGTGTCTTCGCAGTGGGTGATGATCGGCACCCGGCACTCGCGGAAGATGCCTTCCAGAATCGCCGGGTCGTCCACCAGCATGTTGCCGGTGGAGGCGCCCATGAACACCTTCACGCCCGGCGTTGCGCGCGGATCGAGCCGTTTGATCGCTTCCAGATTGTCGTTGCTGGCGCCGTAGTAGAAGCCGAAGTTGGCGCGCGAGCGGCCGGCGGCGCGGCGGTACTTGTCCTCCAGCGCATCGTCGTCCAGCGTCGGCGGCCTGGTGTTCGGCATCTCCAGGTAGCTGGTCACGCCACCGGCGACCGCGGCGGCCGGCTCGGTGGCCAGGTCGCCCTTGTGCTCCATCCCGGGCTCGCGGAAGTGCACCTGGGCGTCGATCACGCCCGGCAGCAGCCAGAGGCCGGAGGCGTCGTACACGCGTTCCCCCGGGCGGGCGGACAGGCCGCCGCCGATCTGTTCGATGCGGTCGTCGCGGACACGCAGGTCGGCCTCGAAACGTCGACCTTCGTTGACGAGGGTGGCATTGGTGATCAGCCAGGCGCTCATTCGCGTTCCTTGGAAGAGGGCGGCCAGGTGTCCGGGACCGGATCGAGCCCGCCGGGGTTCAGGGGATGGCAGCGCCCGATCCGCCGCAGCGCCAGCCAGCCGCCGCGCAGCGCGCCGAAGCGCTCGACTGCCTCCATCGCGTAGCTGGAACAGCTCGGATGGAAGCGGCAGCGTGGGCCGAGCAGCGGGCTGAGGAAACGCTTGTAGCCGCGCAGCAGGAGGAGTAAGAGGGATTTCACCGCTAGAATGCCGGGCGGACGGAGACTGCGCGAGGCGGCAGCGGTTGCCGCTGCCACGCGACTAGGCTATAACACGCCGCCGCTCAGCCTCAATCTCGACTCCACCACCAGGGAATTCCGACGTGGCTGCGAAGAAACCCGCGAAGAAGGCCGCCAAACCGGCCAAGAAGGCCACCAAGCCGGTTGCCAGGAAGACTGCCGCCAAGCCGGCCGCCAAGAAGGCCACGAAGCCCGCGGTCAAGGCGACGAAGGCGAAGGCGCCGGTCAAGAAGGCGCTGCCGAAGACGAAGGTCACCCCGGTCAAGGCGCCGGCGAAGAAGGCCGGCAAGTCTGCCCAGCCGGTTGCGAAGAAAGCCACGGCATCGTCCGCGAAGAAAGCCACGGGCACAGTCAGGAAGGCTTCCGGGAAACAGGTCAAGCCAGCCAGTCCGACGCCCGGCAAGACGATGAAACCGGCCGCGGCGCCGGTCCCGCCGAAGAAGGCCGCCGCCAAGCCCGCCGCCCCGGCCAAGCCGGTCGGCAAGATCGAGACCAGGCCGGCTCCAGCCACACCGCCGGCGACCAAGCCGGAACCCGTTGTCCGCGCCGGCCCCAAGGCCGTGGCCGCCAAACCCGAACCCAAGAAGGACGCCGCCCCCAAGCGTCCGGTGAAGATCGTGAAGTACCAGACAGACGAAAACGGAAGGCCCATCCTGCCGCCGGGCTACAAGCCCTCGCCGGATGAGGAGTACATGAACCCGCTTCAACTGGAGTACTTCCGCCAGCGTCTGCTCGCCTGGCGCGAGGAACTGATCGAGGAGTCCAAGCAGACCATCGAAAATCTCAGGGAAGAGGTGCGCGACGTCGGCGACGAAGCCGAGCGCGCCACCCGCGAGACCGAGAACTCGCTGGAGCTGCGCACCCGCGATCGCTACCGCAAGCTGATCAACAAGATCGACAGCACGCTCCGGCGCATCGACGAGGGCGAGTACGGCTATTGCATCGACACCGGTGAGGAGATCGGCCTGGACCGTTTGGAGGCGCGGCTGACCGCCGAGCGCACCATCGACGCGCAGGAGCGCTGGGAGCATCTTCAGAAGCAGATGGGCGACTGATCCGTCGCCATCCGTCGCCTGTCCTCCGCGGTATCGAGAGCCCCGCATCGGCGGGGCTCTCGTGTCTGGAGCGGGGAAAAGGACCGGCCGGGGCGAGGGCGCTGTCCTGCGCCCTGCCGGGAGCTTGCGTGGGGCCTCAGCGACCGAGGTCGTAGAACCGCCAGTTCGACTTGAAGTCGGCCGCCGGCGCCTCACCGCGCAGGCGCGCGCGGACCATCTCCACCGGCATCACGCCGCCCTGCAGGATGCGGTCGTGGAAGTCGCGGTTGCTCATCCGGCCCGACTGCACCAGCTCGCGGTGCAGTTCGCGGAACTGCAAGCCACCGAGCATGTAGGCGGCCTGGTAGATCGGCGGATAGTCGCCGGCGAAGCTGCGACGCACCTCGGCGGCGGCGTTCTCGCGTTCGTGACCGTTGGCGACCAGCAGGTCGATGGCCTGCTGCGGCGTCATCTGCCCGAGGTGGAAGCCAAGCGAGAACTGGATGCGGGCGGCCCGGTGGGCGCGCCAGAACAGCATGCCGATCCTGTCCTCGGGCGTCCTGGCGAAATCCAGGTCGTACAGCAGGAACTCCCAGTACAGCGCCCAGCCTTCGGTCCAGAACGGCGTGCGGAACAGGTTGCGGTGCGGCTGGTAGCGCTGGTTCATGAAGTGCTGCAGGTGATGACCGGGGATCAGCTCGTGGTGCACCACCGCGCGCGAGAAGTGGCGGTTGTTGCCGCGCAGGCTCATCAGTTTCTTCTCGTGCGGCATGGTGCTGGTGGGGAAGGCCACCCACACGTCCACGCCGCCGAGGAAGAACGGCGCCTGCAACTGCGCCTGGGGGCTGAGCATGTTCATGCGCCAGTCGCGCTTGGACAATTCGGGCACGGTGACCAGCTCGTTGGCTTCGAGGAAGGCCACGGCTTCCTCGGCCAGTTCCCTCACCAGCCGCGGCTGTTCGCCCGGCGCCGGGTGGCGGGTCTTGACGTACTCCAGCGCCTGCCGCCAGTCGTCGTAGCCCAGCTCGCTGGCGGCCTTGCGCATCTCCTCCCGGCACCAGGCCAGCTCGCGCTCGGCGAGGCGGATCAGCTCCTCGGGCGTGTACGGGATCATCTCGTAGGCGAGGTCGGCCAGCAGCGCCTCGCGGCCGATCGGGTCGCCGATGATGGCCTCGGGGTCGCTGGCGCCGGCCAGTTTGTCGCGCAGCGCCTGCGCGTACTCGGCCATCACCTTGTCCAGTCCCTCGTAGGGCTGGACGATCCACCAGGTGACCTGCGGATCGTAGTCGGCGTAGAAGTCGCGCCAGGCCTTGAGCGACTCGCGGCTGCGGTCGAGGATGGCGGCGGCGCGGTTGGCGACCACCGGGCGCACGCCGGGCGCGGCGCGGGCGCCGTCCTTCTTCACCGCGTCCAGTCGCGCGGCAAGCGCGACCCTGGCCCGCTCCAGCACGTCGGCGCTGGCGCGGCCATCCTGGTAATCGAGCGCGCGGCGCGCTTCCATCAGGGCGATCAGCGCATCGACCTCCGGCAGCAGCGCGGCCGCCTCGACGTAGCGGCGGGCCTCGAAGTCGAGCTGCTTGAGCCGGTGCTCCAGCGTGCGCGTGAACAGCAGGTGGTCGATGCTGTCCTCGATGCCGAAGCCGCTCGTGTCCATCGCCCGCACCCGGGTCAGCCAGCCGGAGTACAGCTCGCGCAATGCCGCTTCGCGGCGCAGGCCGTGCTGGATGTCATTGACGTGCTCGACGCTGCGCAGGTCGCTGGTGAAGCGCTGGATCAGCGGCGCCATCCGTTGCGTCTGCACCGGAACCGTGTCGAAGTCCGGCACGAGCGAGGGCTGGGCGGCGATCAGCGACGGGCAGGCGAGGGCGACCGTCAGGGCGAGGGCGGTGAGACGGGGCATCTTGGGCATCGATGGGTTTCCTCGGCTCAGGCGGCGGCCGGCATCTGCCGGGCACGCTCCTGGATGAAGGCGAGCAGCGCGGCCAGGCCGTTGCTGCGGGTGGGCGAAAGATGCTTGGCCAGACCGATGTCGGCAATGTAGTCCGGGCGGGTCGCGAGGATCTCCTCCGCGCTGCGGCCGGAATAGACGCGCAGCGCCAGGTAGATCAGTCCGGAGACGATGGCCGAATCGCTGACGGCATGGAAGTGCAGGCGGTCGCCCTCGACCTCGGGCACGATCCAGACCATCGACTGGCAGCCGTGCAGGCGGTGTTCCTCGGTCTTCCAGTCTTCCGGGAAGGGCGGCAGCCGGCGGCCGAGGTCGATCAGGTACTGGTAGCGCTCGGACCAGTCGCCGAAGAAGCCGAACTCCTCGGCGATGGCGCGCTGGGCCTCGGCGGCGGTGGGTTCGAGGGGAAAGTGCCGGTTGCTCATCCCGCGCGCCTCCAGCGCACACCCTGCGGCGTGTCTTCGAGGATGATGCCTTGTGCTGCGAGTTCGTCGCGTATGGCGTCGGCGCGGGCGAAGTCGCGCGCCTTCTTGGCGGCCGCCCGCTCGTCCACCAGCGCCTGGATGCGACTGTCGTCGTCGCGGCTGACACCACGGCCGAACCACTCCGCAGGATCCTGCCGCAACAGCCCCAGCAGTTGCCCGGCACCGAGCAGCTCGGCCTTCAGGCGGCGGCGGTCGTCGGCGCTCCCGGCCTTGCGCGCCTCGCCGGCGATGCGGGCCAGCTCGGCCAGCGCCGCGGGGGTGTTGAGGTCGTCGCAGAGCGCGGCCTCGACCGCTTCGGGCACGACCGGCGTGCCGGCCTCGACGTCGCCGAGGTCGCGCAGGGTGCCGTACAGGCGGTCGAGCGTGCGCACGCTCTGTTCGATCAGCGCATCCGACCAGTCCAGCGGCTGGCGGTAGTGGGCCGAGAGCAGGGCATAACGCAGCGCTTCGGGCGGATGCTGGCGGACCAGGTCGTGCACGCGCTGGATGTTGCCCACCGACTTGGCCATCTTGGCGCCGCCGAAGGTCAGCATGCCGTTGTGCAGCCAGTAGCGGGCGAAGGTCTTGCCGCCATGGGCGCAGGTGCTCTGGGCGATCTCGTTCTCGTGGTGCGGGAACTGCAGGTCGACGCCACCGGCGTGGATGTCGATCGTCTCGCCCAGGTGGGTGGCGCTCATCGCCGAGCACTCGATGTGCCAGCCGGGCCGGCCGCGGCCCCAGGGGCTGTCCCAGCCGGGCAGGTCGGGCGTGGACGGCTTCCACAGCACGAAGTCGCCCGGGTCGCGCTTGTACGGGGCGACCTCGACGCGGGCGCCGGCCAGCATTTCCTCGGGGTCGCGGCGCGAGAGCCGGCCGTAGTCGGGGTAGGTGGCGACCGCGAACAGCACATGGCCTTCGGCGGCGTAGGCATGGCCGGAGGCGATCAGCCGCTCGATCATGGCGATGATCTGCGGGATGTGGGCGGTGGCATGCGGCTCGATGTCGGGCGGCTCGACACCGAGCGCGGCCATGTCCTCGCGGTAGGCGGCGGCGTAGCGCTCGGTGATCGTCGCGATCGGCACGCCCAGCTCGGCAGCGGCCCGGTTGATCTTGTCGTCGACGTCGGTGATGTTGCGCGCATAGACCACGCCGCCATAGCGCCGCCGGAGCAGATTGGCCAGCACGCCGAACACGACCGGCGGGCGGGCATTGCCGATGTGCACGTAGTTGTAGACGGTCGGCCCGCAGACATACATCGTCACCCGGTTGGGGTCGAGCGGGACGAAGGTTTCGGTCTGCCGGGTCAGGCTGTTGTAAAGACGCAGGTCCATGCGGGGCGGGGCGGGGGAGCGGAAACCTGAAGTCTACCAATCGTCGCCCCGGCTTTAACGGAATCCTAAAGCGGGGGTTCAGTCTGCCGGTGCTGGAATGTGACCGTGTCCAGGCGTGCGCGGCCCCCCGGGGTGGCGCGCCGTCCCCCAGGAGTGCCCGCATGAAGTCCATCCACGCCATCGCCCTGCTGAGCCTGCTTCCCTTCGCCGCCGCCGCCCAGCCGGCAGCGGCGACGAGCGCGAGCGAGAACGTCAGCTACGCCTACGCCCAGGTGCTCAGGGTGGATCCGGTCTACGAGCGGGTGATCCTGACCCGGCCGGAGGAGCGCTGCGAGGAGGACGTGGTCTACGAACGCGTCGATGGCGGCAACCGCGCGGCCGGCACCGTGATCGGTGCGGTCATCGGCGGCGTGGTCGGCAACCAGGTCGGCAAGGGCAGCGGCCGTCGTGCCGCCACGGTGGCCGGCGCCATCGCCGGTGGCGCGATCGGCGGCAACATCGGCGAAGCCCAGGGCGCCAACGGTCGCGAGGTGCGGCCGGGCTGCCGTCTGGTCGAGGTCGAGCGCGAGGAGCGCCGGCTGGCCGGCTACGACGTCGAGTACCGCTACAAGGGCGACGTCTACATGTCACGCCTGGACCACGACCCGGGCGACCGTCTGCGGATCCGGGTCAGCGTGGCGCCGGTCGCCGACGACTACCGCGGCCAGCGCTGAAAGCCCAGCGCCACCGTCCCGGCCCGTCCCCCGCATCGTTGCGCCGACCGGGACGCTGTGCCACACTTCGCGCCCCATGACGACCCCGTGCGCCGACGCCGACATCCTGACCTCCGCCCGCATGGCGGCGGGGATGACCTCGCGCGCGCGCCGACCGAACCCGCCAATGTAGCTGGGTAACGGCATCGTCGTCTTCGTGTCTCGAAAACCCAGCCTCGCGCTGGGTTTTCGCGTTTCTGGCCCCGCCATTCCCGCACCGCCCTCCACCACCGGAAGCCGCCATGAAGCATTTCCTCAACACCCAGGACTGGTCCCGCGCCGAGCTCGACGCCTTGCTCGCCCAGGCGGCCGAATTCAAGCGCTCGAAGTTCGGCGACCAGCTCCGCGGCCGGACCATCGCACTGGTGTTCTTCAACCCCTCGCTGCGCACCCGCACCAGCTTCGAGATCGGCGCGTTCCAGCTCGGCGGCCACGCGGTGGTACTGGCGCCGGGCAAGGATGCCTGGCCGATCGAGTTCGACCTCGGCACGGTCATGGATGGCGAGGCCGAGGAGCACATCGCCGAGGTGGCGCGGGTGCTCAGCCGCTACGTCGACCTGATCGGCGTGCGCGCCTTCCCGAAGTTCGTCGACTGGTCGCAGGACCGCGAGGACCGCGTGCTCAAGGGCTTCGCCAGGTACGCCACGGTGCCGGTCATCAACATGGAGACCATCACCCACCCCTGCCAGGAGCTGGCCCACATCCTCGCCCTGCAGGAGCACTTCGGCACCACCGACCTGCGTGGCAAGAAGTACGTGCTGACCTGGACCTACCACCCCAGGCCGCTCAACACCGCCGTCGCCAACTCGGCCCTGACGATCGCCACCCGCATGGGCATGGACGTGACCCTGCTGTGCCCGACCCCCGAGTACGTGCTCGACGAGCGCTACATGGAGTGGGCGCGGCGGAACGTCGCCGAGAGCGGCGGCAGCCTGCAGGTCAGTCACGACATCGAAAGCGCCTACCGCGGCGCCGACGTGGTGTACGCCAAGAGCTGGGGCGCGCTGCCGTACTTCGGCAACTGGGGTCCGGAAAAGCCCATCCGCGACGCCCACAAGCACTTCATCGTCGACGAGGCCAAGATGGCGCTGACCAACAACGGCGTTTTCAGCCACTGCCTGCCGCTGCGCCGCAACGTCAAGGCCACCGACGCGGTGATGGACTCCCCCAACTGCATCGCCATCCATGAGGCCGAGAACCGGTTGCACGTGCAGAAGGCGGTGATGGCGGCGCTGGCGCACCAGTGAGCGGACAGCGGTGAGCGGAGAAATGCCGCTCGCCGGTGATCGCTGATCCCGCTGTCATCCCGAATATCCCAATCAATCGAATACCGGCCGGACTACGCTCATGACCACTCACCAATCACCGCTGACCGCGGACAACAAAGACATCGTCCTCGCCTTCTCCGGCGGCCTCGACACCAGCTTCTGCATCCCCTGGCTGAAAGAGCGCGGCTGGACGGTGCACACCGTGTTCGCCGACACCGGCGGCGTCGATGCCGCCGAGCGTGCCTACATCGAGGCGCGCGCAGCCGAGCTCGGAGCGGCCTCGCACATCACCGTCGATGGCGGGCCGGCGATCTGGGACGGCTTCGTGGTGCCGTTCGTGATGGCCGGCGAGGGTTACCAGGGCCAGTACCCGCTGCTGGTGTCCGACCGCTACCTGATCGTCGAGGCCGCGCTCCGGCGCGCCGCCGAGCTGGGCACGCGCGCCATCGCGCACGGCTGCACCGGCATGGGCAACGACCAGGTCCGCTTCGACCTGGCGGTGAAGGCGCTGGGCGATTACCGGATCGTCGCGCCGATCCGCGAGATCCAGAAGGAGCACACCCAGACCCGCGCCTACGAGCAGGCCTATCTGGAAGCGCGCGGCTTCGAAGTGCGCGCCAAGCAGAAGCGCTACACCATCAACGAGAACCTGCTCGGCGTGACGCTGTCCGGCGGTGAGATCGACCAGTGGCAGGCGCCGGGCGAGGGCGCGCGCGGCTGGTGCGCGCCGCGCGCCGAGTGGCCGGCACAGCCGCTGCGGGTGCGGCTCGGCTTCGAGCGCGGCGAGGCGGTGTCGCTGGACGGCGAACGCCTGCCCGGTGCGCAACTGCTCGCGAAACTCAACGGCCTGTTTGCGCAGTACGGCGTCGGTCGCGGCCTGTACACCGGCGACACCACCATCGGTCTCAAGGGCCGCATCGTGTACGAAGCCCCGGGACTGAGCGCCCTGCTCGCCGCGCACCGGGCGCTGGAGGAAGCCGTACTGAGCAAGCAGCAGAACCGCTTCAAGCCCGAGGTCGCGCGCAAGTGGGTGGAACTGGTCTACGAAGGCTTCTTCCACGATCCGCTCAAGACCGACCTGGAGGCCTTCCTGCGTTCCAGCCAGGCCTGCGTCAACGGCGTGGTGACGCTGGAGACGAGCGGCGGCCGCGTCGACGCGGTGGCGGTCGAGTCCCCGCACATCCTGCACGCCAAGGGCGCCACCTACGCCCAGTCGGCCGACTGGGGCGTGGCCGAGGCGGAGGGCTTCATCCGGCTGTACGGGATGAGCTCGACGCTGTGGGCGGAGGTGAATCGTGGGCCGGTAACCGGTAACCGGTAACCAGGAGCCAGTGGTGCGGCGGTGCTTTCGTCGGCGATCGAGTCTTGTCTCCCCCGCAATCGTTTTCCGGTTACCGATTACCGGTTCCCGGTTACCAACCACCCCGTGAAGACGAACATGCTCGAGCGAGTCCTCCAACATCTCGAAGCGCTTGTCGCCTTCGACACCCGCAACCCGCCACGCGCCATCGGCACCGGCGGAATCTTCGACTACGTGCGTGAGCACCTGCCGGGCTTCCGCATCGAGGTCACCGACTTCGGCGCCGGGGCGGTGTCGCTGCTGGCGGTGCGCGGCAGCCCGAGCCGGCTGTTCAACGTGCACCTGGACACGGTGCCATCCTCGCCGGAGTGGAGCGCCGACCCGCACCGGCTGCGCGTCGAGGGCGGCCGCGCCATCGGCCTGGGCGCCTGCGACATCAAGGGCGCGGCGGCGGGCCTGCTCGCGGCGGCGGCAGAGACGCGGGGCGATGCCGCCTTCCTGTTCAGCAGTGACGAGGAGGCCAACGACGCGCGCTGCATCGCCGGCTTCCTCGCCGGCGACCACGGCTTCCGCGAGGCCATCGTCGCCGAGCCGACCGGCTGCGAGGCGGTGCTGGCACACCGCGGCATGAGCGCGGTGCGGATGGCCTTCCGTGGCCGCGCCGGCCATGCCTCTTCGGCCGATGCGCTCGACGCCAGTGCGTTGCACCAGGCGATGCGCTGGGGCGTGAAGGCGCTCGACCACGTGCAGGGCTGCAGCCACCTGCGTTTCGGCGGCCTGACCGGGCTGCGCTTCAACATCGGCAAGGTCGAGGGCGGCATCAAGGCCAACGTGATCGCACCGGCCGCGGAAGTGCGTTTCGGCTTCCGTCCGCTGCCCTCGCAGGACATGGACGCGCTGCACGCCACCTTCCGCGGTCTCGCCGACCCGGCCGCGCTGGCCGAGTACGAGGAGACCTTCCGCGGGCCGCCACTGCCGGCTGGCGATGTCGCCGCGGCCGAAGCACGCCGCCTGCAGGCACGCGACCTCGCCGACGAACTCGGCCTGCCGGTCGGCAACGCGGTGGATTTCTGGACCGAGGCCTCGCTGTTCTCGCGCGCCGGCCTCACCGCCATCGTCTACGGCCCCGGCCACATCGCCCAGGCGCATACCGCCGACGAGTGGGTGGCGCTGGACCAGCTCGAAACCTACGCCCAGTCCGTGAAGCGCATCCTCACCTGACCTGCCTTCCCCACGGCAGGAGCGGCGGCCGCCGCTCCTGCACAGTCGCCCCAGACACCACGAACATGACCGACCTCCGCCCCACCATCGTCCGGCTGCTCTCCAACATGGCCAGCGCCAAGGAGATCCAGCAGTACCTCAAGCGCTTCTCCCAGCTCGACGCCGCGAAGTTCGCGGTGGTGAAGGTGGGCGGCGCGATCCTGCGCGACGACCTCGACGCGCTGGTGTCCTCGCTGGCGTTCCTGCAGCAGGTCGGTCTGACCCCGATCGTGCTGCACGGCGCCGGCCCGCAGCTCGACGAGACGCTGGCCGCCGCCGGCATCGAGAAGCGGACCGTCGACGGCCTGCGCGTGACCACCCCGGAGACGCTGGCGATCGTGCGCCGGGTGTTCCAGCAGGAGAACCTGCGGCTGGTCGAGGCGCTGCAGGCGGTGGGCGTGCGCGCCACCTCGATCCAGTCGGGCGTGTTCGAATCCGACTTCCTCGGCCGCCGCAAGTACGGCCTGGTCGGCAAGGTGGTGAACGTGCACACCGCCGGCATCGAGGCGGCGATCAAGGTGCGCTCGATCCCGGTCATCGCCAGCCTCGGCGAGACCGCCGGCGGGCAGATCCTCAACATCAACGCCGACTGGGCCGCCAACGAGCTGGTCAAGAAGCTGCAGCCGTACAAGATCGTCTTCCTCACCGGCACCGGCGGCCTGCTCGACGGCGACGGCAACATCATCGACTCGATCAACCTCAGCACCGAGTACGACGAGCTGATGTCGCAGCCCTGGCTGCACTCGGGCATGAAGGTGAAGATCGAGCAGATCCACGACCTGCTGATGCAGTTGCCGCCGTCCTCGTCGGTGTCGATCACCCGCCCCGACGAGCTGGCCAAGGAGCTGTTCACCCATCGTGGTTCGGGCACGCTGGTGCGGCGCGGCGAGAAGATCCGCTGCGTCACTTCGTGGAAGAAGCTCGACCTGAAGAAGCTCAAGCTGTTGATCGAGTCCGGCTTCGGCCGCAAGCTGGCGCCCGACTACTTCGAAAAGACCGTGCCCTACCGCGTCTACGTCAGCGAGCACTATCGCGCCGCACTGATCCTGACGCGCGAGAACGGCATCCCGCACCTGGACAAGTTCGCCGTCAGCGACGATGCCCAGGGCGAGGGACTGGGTCGTGCCGCCTGGCAGGTGATGCGGGCCGAGAACCCGCGGCTGTTCTGGCGCTCGCGGCCGGAGAACACCGTCAACGAGTTCTATTTCTCCGAGGCCGACGGCTGCATCAAAGGCGAGAAGTGGAACGTGTTCTGGTACGGGCTGGAGCGCTTCGACGACGTGCGCTACGCCGTCGAGCACTGCCGCGCCCGCCCGGCCACGCTGAAGAACTGAACCCCGGCACCGGAGTCGCCCCCCATGTCCGCATGGCTGCAACCACTCACGCTGAAAGGACGGCACGTCAGCCTGGAACCGCTGTCGCCCGCGCACGCGCCGGCGCTGGCGTTGGCCGCCGCCGACGGCGAGCTGCATCGGCTCTGGTATACCTCGGTGCCCGGGCCGCACGAGGTGGAGGCATACGTGCAAAAGGCGCTGGCACAACAGGACGCCGGCTTGGCGCTGCCGTTCGCCGTGCGCGATGCGCAGGGCGACATCGTCGGCAGCACGCGCTACTGCAACGCCGACGCGGCCAACCGTCGGGTCGAGATCGGCTACACCTGGTACGCCAGGCGCGTGCAGCGCACCGCGCTCAACACCGAGGCCAAGCGCCTGTTGTTGGCGCACGCCTTCGAAACGCTGGGCTGCATCGCGGTCGAGTTCCGCACCCACTGGCACAACCGCCGGTCGCGCGAGGCCATCGCCCGGCTCGGCGCGAGGCAGGACGGCGTGCTGCGCAACCACATGATCATGCCGGACGGCACGTACCGCGACACGGTGGTGTTTTCGATCATCGCATCCGAATGGCCGACCGTGCGGCGCGGCCTCGACTGGCGACTGGAGCAGGGAGGGCGCGGCGATGCGTAAGTCCCTGGGCATCGTCGGCGCGCGCGGCCATGTCGGCGGCGAGTTGATCCGGCTGCTCGCCGGCCATCCCGGCTTCACGCTGGCCTTCGTGTCCTCGCGCGAGCTGGCCGGGCGGCCGGTGAAGGATCACGTCGCCGGCTTCGACGGCGAACTGGCCTTCGAGAACCTCGATCCGGCCGCAGTGGCGGGGAAGGGCGCCGATGCCGTGGTGCTGGCCCTGCCGAACGGCAAGGCTGCGCCCTATGTCGCCGCCATCGAGGAGGCCGCGCCGGAGACGGTGATCATCGACCTCTCCGCCGATTACCGCTTCGACGACGGCTGGCATTACGGTCTGCCCGAGCTGACCCGCAGTCACGGTGTCGGAACGACGCGCATCAGCAATCCCGGCTGCTACGCCACCGCCATGCAGCTCGCGCTGGCACCGATGCTGGGCGACCTCGACGGGCCGGCGCAGTGTTTCGGCGTCTCCGGCTACAGCGGCGCGGGCACCACGCCCTCGGACAGGAACGACCCGGACAAGCTGCGCGACAACCTGATGCCGTACTCGCTGGTCGGTCATGTGCACGAGCGTGAAGTGAGCCGTCGGCTCGGGCACCCGGTGGAATTCCTGCCGCACGTGGCGCCGCATTTCCGCGGCCTGACCATCACCGCCAACCTGCATCTGTCGCGGCCGTTCGTGCTCGACGAGGTCAAGGCACGCTACCGCGAGCGCTATGCCGGTGAACCGCTGGTGCGGGTGATCGACGAGGCTCCGTGGGTGAGCGCGATCGCCGGCCGCCATCACGTCGAGATCGGCGGTTTCGCCCTCAGCGAGGACGGCCGCCGCCTGGTCGTCGTCGCCACCGAGGACAATCTGCTCAAGGGCGCGGCGACGCAGGCGCTGCAGAATCTCAACCTCGCCTTCGGCTTCGACGAGCTGACCGGCATTCCCGTGGAGACCGCAGAGCGGCCATGAGCGACCTGATCTGGCAGAAACCCGGCATCAAGATCGACCAGCGCATCCAGCGCTTCCTCGCCGGCGAGGACGTGGCGCTGGATCGCGTGCTGTTCGTTCACGACATCCGCGCAAGCCGCGCCCATGCCGAAGGGTTGGCGCGGGTCGGCATCCTCTCCACCGACGAATGCGAGGCGCTGTGCCGTGAGCTGGACGCGTTGGCGCAGGACTGGGCCGAAGGCCGCTTCGTGCTCGACGAACGCTACGAGGACGGCCACTCCGCCATCGAGGCGCGGCTGATCGAGCGTCTGGGCGACGTCGGCCGCAAGATCCATACCGGCCGCAGCCGCAACGACCAGGTGCTGGTCGCCAGCCGGCTCTACCTGCGCGACGCGCTGGCCGCGCTGCGTGAGGCCTGCGTCGCCATCGCCGACACCGCGCTCGAGCGCGCGCGCGTCGAGGCCATGCAGCCGCTGCCGGGCTATACCCACCTGCAGCGGGCGATGGTCGGCTCGGCCGGCATGTGGTGGGGCGGCTGGGTCGAGGCCTTCATCGACGACGCCGTGCTCGCCGCCGACACGGCGCGCTGGGTCGATGCCAACCCGCTCGGCTCGGCCTCCGGTTACGGCGTCAATCTCGCGCTCGACCGCGACCACACCACGCGGGCGCTCGGCTTCGGGCGCCTGCAGGTGGCGGCCACCTATGCCCAGCTCTCGCGCGGCAAGTTCGAGCTGCAGGCGCTCACGGCGCTGTCGCAGGCGCTGCTCGACCTGCGCCGGCTGGCCTGGGACCTGAGCCTGTTCACCACCGCCGAGTTCGGTTTCGTCAGGCTGCCGCCGGAGTACACCACCGGCTCCTCGCTGATGCCGAACAAGCGCAACCCGGATCTGGTCGAGCTGCTGCGTGCCAGCTACGCCGTGGTGGCGGGGGCCAAGGCCGAGATCGAGCAGATGCTGTCGCTGCCCTCGGGCTATCACCGCGACCTGCAGTTCAGCAAGGGGCCGTTGCTGCGCGCCTTCCGCCACGGCCTGGACGCGCTGGCGCTGGTGCCGGACCTGCTGCGCGGCCTTCAGTGGAACCGCGAGGCCATCGCCGCGGCGATGGAGCCGGGCCTGTTCGCCACCGACAAGGCGATCGAGCTGGCCGCCGCCGGCGTGCCGTTCCGCGAGGCCTACCGCATCGCGGCCAGCGAGCCGCTGCCTTCGTACGGCGCCGACCCCGACGCCAGCCTCGCCGCGCGTGTCTCGCCCGGCGCGGCGGCCGACCTGCGGCTGGACACGCTGGCCGCGCGGCTGGCGGCGCTGCGCGCGGGCTGACGGTCGCCGCGCGCGCGCCGCGCCTGTAGGCTGTCGGCCCCGCCCACCCCACGACCGCGAGACGCCGTGAAGTTCTTTTTCCCCTGCGCCAAGGGCCTGGAATACCTGCTGGTCGACGAACTGCTGGCGCTGGGCGCCACACGGGCCAGCGCGGCGGTGGCCGGTGTGAACGCCGAGGGATCGGTGGAACTGGCGTATCGCGTCGTGCTGCACTCGCGGCTGGCCAGCCGCGCGCTGTGGCCGCTGGCCGAGTTCGAGTGCGCCGACGAAGCCGCCCTGTATGCCGGCGTGCGCGCGCTGGACTGGTCGCGCCATCTCGCCGCCGACGGCACGCTGGTGGTGGACGCCAACGTTTCCGGCGCCGGCATCACCCATGCGCGCTTCGCCGCGCAGCGGGTCAAGGACGCCATCGTCGACCGGTTCCGCGAGCAGGGCGGCGTGCGGCCCTCGGTGGATGCCGAATCGCCCGACCTGCGTCTGAACCTGGTGGTCCGCAAGGGGCGTGCGGTGCTGTCGGTCGATCTCGGCGGTCCGTTGCACCGGCGTGGATGGCGCCGTGCGCAAGGCGAGGCGCCGCTGAAGGAAAACCTCGCCGCCGCCATGCTGATCCGTGGCGGCTGGCCGAAGGCATACGCCGAGGGTGGCGGCTTGCTCGACCCGATGTGCGGCGCGGGCACGCTGCTGATCGAGGGCGCGCTGATGGCGGCCGATGTCGCTCCCGGTCTGGCGCGTCATGGCGACGCCATGCCGACGCGCTGGCGCGGCTTCGACTCGGCGCTGTGGCAGCGGCTGGTGGACGAGGCGCGCGAGCGCGAGCGCGCCGGCCGCGCCGCGCTGCGGCCGGTGTGCTTCGGCCGCGACCGCGACCCGCAGGCGATCCGCGCGGCGATGGCGAATGCCGAGGCGGCCGGCGTGGCCGAGGCGATCCACTTCGAGTGCGCCGACGTGCGCGAACTGGCCGCACCCGGCCCGGCGCGTGGCGTCGTGGTCTGCAACCCGCCCTACGACGAGCGCCTCGCCGCCGACCCGGCGCTGTACCGCGACCTCGGCGACGCGCTGCGGCGCGCCGTGCCGGACTGGCGCGCCGCGCTGCTGTGCGGCGACCGCGAACTGGCCTTCGCCACCGGCCTGCGTGCGAACAAGACCTACACGCTGTTCAACGGCGCGCTCGAATGCGCACTGATCGTCTGCGACCCGATCGCCGTGCCCGCGCGCGCGCCGCGCGAGGACAAGCCGCTGAGCGAAGGCGCGCAGATGGTCGCCAACCGGCTGCGCAAGAACCTGCGCAAGCTCAAAGGCTGGCGCGAGCGCGAAGCCGTGAGCTGCTACCGCGCCTACGACGCCGACCTGCCCGAATACGCCGCCGCAATCGATGTCTACACCGAGGACGGCGGCGAAGAGCGCGTCTTTCTCCACATCCAGGAGTACGAAGCGCCGCGCGAAATTCCCGAGGCCGATGCCCGCCGCCGCTTCGGCGAACTGGTGCGCGCCGCGGCCGAGGTGTTCTCGGTGCCGCGCGAGCGGATCGCGCTCAAGACCCGTGCCCGCGGCAAGGGCGGCAGCAAGTACGGCCGTTTCGACCGGCGCGGCGAGTTCATCGTGGTGCGCGAGGGGGCGGTCAGGCTGCGGGTGAACCTGTTCGACTACCTCGACACCGGGCTGTTCCTCGACCACCGCCCGGTGCGGCTGCGCATCGCCCGCGAGGCCGCCGGCAAGCGCTTCCTCAACCTGTTCTGCTACACCGGCGCGGCCAGCGTGCATGCGGCGATGGGCGGTGCGGCGCAGACCACCAGCGTGGATCTGTCGGCCACCTACCTGGAATGGGCCGCCGCCAATCTCGCGCTCAACGGCTGCGCCGGCCAACGGCACCGGCTGGTGCAGGCCGACGCCGTGGCCTGGCTGGAGGCCGAGCGCGGCGAGTACGACCTGATCTTCTGCGACCCGCCGACCTTCTCCAACTCGGCCCGGGCCGAGGATTTCGACGTCCAGCGCGAGCACGTGCGCCTGCTGCGCGCGGCGGTGGCCCGGCTGGCGCCGGATGGCCTGCTGATCTTCTCCAACAACTTCCGCCGCTTCCGGCTGGACGAGACGGCGGTGGGGGAGTTCGCACAGGTGCGCGAGATCAGTCCGGACACGATCCCGCCCGATTTCGCCCGCAATGCCCGCATCCACCGCTGCTGGGAGCTGCGGCGGCGCTGAGGCGGTGCTGAGACGGCGATTCCCGGCGGGACTTCCGCCCGACCCGGTCCCCGGGGTTATGCTTGGGGCCATGGATTCGCATCCCAGCCCCCTTCGCGACGAGCCGCTCGGCTGGACTTTCTTCCGCCAGTGGCTGAAGAGCCCGCTGTCGATCGCCGCCATTTCCCCGTCCAGCCGCCAGTTGGCGCGGCAGATGGTGGCCGAGTTGCCGGTCGATGCGCGCCGCGTGATCGAGCTGGGCGGCGGCACCGGCGTGATCACCCAGGCCCTGCTCGACCACGGCATCGCTGCCGACCAGCTGCTGGTGCTCGAACTCAACCCCGAACTGCACGACCACCTGCGCCGACGTTTCCCGCAGGTGGCGGTGGCCTGCGCCGATGCCTGCGACCTGCCGGAGGTGGCCAGGCGCGCCGGCCTGCTCGCCGACGGGCCGGCGGATGCGGTGGTGTCGGGGCTCGGCATGCTGTCGATGCCGCGCGCCACCCAGCGCCGCATCCTGCAGGCCGCCTTCGACGTGCTGCGGCCGGACGGCCGTTTCATCCAGTTCACCTACGGCCCGGCGGGCCCGGTGGCGGGCGAGGTGGTCGCGGATCTCGGGCTGGTCGCGCGCCGCGGCAATCTGGCCTGGTGGAACATCCCGCCGGCGACCGTGTACGTCTACACACGCCGTACGGACCGCTCGCCGGCCTGAGCGCGACATCGTCGCCGTGCTGCAACGCTGGATTCCAGCCGAGAACCTGTCGATTGCCGGCACCGCCCCCACATCGAGGGCATCCTGTTGCCGGAGACCACGATGAGCACCGCCGCTTCCATTCGAGCCGTCCGCCGCATCCAGCGCGGCCTGCCCACCTCCGACGGCGCGGGCGTCAAGCTCACCCGCGTGATCGGCACGCCGCAGTTGCCCGACCTCGACCCGTTCCTGATGCTCGACGAGTTCGGCACCGACAGGGCCGAGGACTACATCGCCGGCTTTCCCGACCATCCGCACCGCGGCTTCGAAACCGTCACCTACATGCTCGATGGTCGCATGCGCCACCGCGACAACCACGGCAACGAGGGCCTGCTCACGCCCGGCGCGGTGCAGTGGATGACCGCCGGGCGCGGCATCGTGCATTCGGAAATGCCCGAGCAGGAGGAGGGCCGCATGCGCGGCTTCCAGCTGTGGGTGAACCTGCCGGCCAAGGACAAGATGACCGCGCCGCGCTACCAGGAATTCGGCCCCGACCGCATCCCCGAGGTGCGGCCGGCCGAGGGCGTGCGGGTGAAGGTGATCGCTGGCGCGGTCGACGGCGTGGTCGGCCCGGTCGCACAGCCGGCCACCGACCCGACCTACCTCGACGTGCATCTCGGTGCCGGCGCACGCTTCGAGCACACGCTGCCGGTCGGGCACAGCGCGTTCGTCTACGTCTACGAGGGCGGGGCGCGGGTGGGCGAGGGCGGCAGCGCCGCCACCGTGAATGCACACGAACTGGCGGTGCTGGGCGAGGGCGAACGCGTGCGGGTCGAGGGCCGGGCGGCCGACACCCGCCTGATCCTGGTCGCCGGTCGCCCGCTGCGCGAGCCGGTGGCGCGCTACGGCCCGTTCGTGATGAACACGCGCGAGGAGATCATGCAGGCCTTCGCCGACTATCAGGCGGGGCGGTTCTGACCCGCCGCCGGCGGATGCCGCAGACGCCTTGACGGTGGGCCAGGCCTGGGCCGCGGCCGGAAACGCGATGCGGCGAGCGGATGGGAAACCGGGAAAGCCCGCGGGATCGCGGGCGGCATGCGCTCCCGTTTCTCCCCCCGTATCCCGCGCTTCCGGCTCGCGGCCCCGCCGCCCCGCAGGGAAGAGGATGACTTTCGGGCCTGTCGGCGACCCGCCGCCGTGCTAGTTTGCCGACTTTCCGGACCGGGGATGCGGCGATGAGGAAGGCGCTCAAGTGGAGTCTGCGCGGGCTCGCGCTGGTGTTCGTGCTGGCGGCGTTGCTGGTCGTCCATACCCTCTGGTTCAAGCCGCTGAAAATCGAGTGGTTCTTCGAGCGCGTCTTCGTCGAGTACGCGCTCAAGGATCCCGAACTGCTGTCCAGCCTGCGCATCCTGCCCGGCTGGCTGGACTTCCACAGCGGCAAGCTCACCGACCGCTCGCTGGCCCGCGAGGCCGCGATGAGCCGCAAGCTGCACGCCGACCTCGCCACCCTGCGCCGTTACGACCGCGGGCGGCTCGACGAGCAGACCCGGATGTCCTACGACATCCTGGAGTTCTTCCTCGCCAACCAGGTCGACGGCGAGCCCTACCGCCACCACAACTACCCGCTGAACCAGCTGTTCGGCGTGCAGAACGGCATCCCGACCTTCCTCGCCACCCAGCACCCGGTCGACAGCCGGCGCGACGCTGACAACTACCTGGCGCGGCTGGCGGCGATCCCGACAGCGTTCGACCAGGTGATGGATGGCCTGCGGCTGCGCGAGGACAAAGGCATCCTGCCGCCGCGCTTCGTGGTCGAGAAGGTGCTGGCGGAGATGAACGGCTTCGTCGGCGCGGCGCCGGAGGAGAACATCCTCTACACCTCGTTCGCCGAGAAGCTGGCCAAGCTGCCGGCCGGGACGCTGGACGAGGCCGCCCGCGAGCGCCTGCTGGGCGAGGCACGCCGGTTGATCGCCGAGCGGGTCTATCCGGCCTACCAGATGTTCATCGACTACTACGACGGCCTGCTGCCGCGCGCCCGCGGCAACAACGGCGTGTGGGAGTTGCCCGACGGCGCCGGCTTCTACGCCTGGTCGGTGCGCAGCAACACGACCACCGACATCAGCGCCGACGAAGTGCACGAACTCGGCTTGGCCGAGGTGGCGCGCATCGAGGCCGAGATGGACGCCATCCTGCGCGGCGAAGGGCTGGAGGAGGGCAGCATTGGCGAGCGCGTGCAGGTCATCGCCAAACGCGAGGACCAGCTCTATCCCGACAGCGACGCCGGCCGCCAGCAGATCATCGACGATTTCCAGGCCATCATCGACGAGGCCGACGCCAGCCTCGACGAATACTTCGACGTGCGGCCGCGGATCGGTGTGCGGGTCGAGCGCGTGCCCGAGTTCCGCGAGAAGACCGCGCCCGGCGCCTACTACACCACCCCCGCCTTCGACGGCTCGCGGCCCGGCATCTTCTACATCAATCTGCGCAGCACCGACGAGATCGCCCGCTTCGGCATGCGCACACTGGCCTACCACGAGGCGATCCCCGGCCATCACTTCCAGCTCGCGATCCAGCAGGAACTGACCGGCGTGCCGACCTTCCGCAAGATCCTGCCGTTCACCGCGTACGCGGAAGGCTGGGCGCTGTACGCCGAGCGCGTGGCCTCCGAGGCCGGCTTCCATCCCACCCCGCTCGACGAGCTGGGCCGCCTGCAGGCCGAGATGTTCCGCGCCGTGCGCCTGGTGGTGGACAGCGGCATGCACCACAAGCGCTGGACCCGCGAGCAGGCCATCGACTACATGCGGGAGAAGACCGGCATGCCCGAGGGCGACGTGGTGGCCGAGATCGAGCGCTATCTGGTGTGGCCGGGCCAGGCGCTGGCCTACAAGGTCGGCATGAACCACATCCTCGCCCTGCGCGAGCAGGCGCAGGCCGCGCTGGGCGACAAGTTCGACATCCGCCGCTTCCACAACGTCGTGCTGACCGGCGGTGCGATGCCGCTGACGCTGCTGTCGCGGCGCGTGGAAGCGTGGATCGCGCGGGAGCAGGCCGGCGGCTGAGCCGGCTTTCTTCCCCACAGGGGCGGCGTCGGCCGCGACCGGGATGCCCGGAAACGGCAGCAGCCTTCGGCCACGGATCTGCGCGGATAGGCGCGGATAAGACTTTGAATCGGCTCCATCCGCGCTTATCCGCGGCGATCCGTGGCGGAATCTTCGCTGCTGCGTCCCGGTCGTGGCTTACGCCGCTCCCGCGATCGACAGCGACAGCATCGCCAGCACCAAGCCCACGCCCGTCGCCGCCAGCACGTCGCTGGGGTAGTGCAGGCCCAGCACCACGCGCGACACGCCGACGCTGACGGTGAACGGCAGCAGCAGCCAGGCCAGTGCCGGGTAGTAGGCGAGGGCGACGCCGGTGAAGGCCACCGCATGCAGCGTATGCCCGGAGGGGAAGCTGAACTCGTCCAGCGGCGGCACCAGCGCGCGGATGCGGCGGTCGCTGGCGAACGGGCGCGGGCGTTTGGTCCAGCGCTTGAGCAGCTTGTAGAGCGTGAGCGCGGCCAGCCCGGTGGCGGCCATATGCGTGGAGGCGACCAGCCCGGCGTAGCCGTCGGCCAGCACGATCGCGCCCATCAGCGCATACCAGAACAGGCCGTCGCCGAGCCGGCTGACCGCGGCGAAGCAGCGCCGCACCAGCGCGCGATGGCCCCAGCGGTTGGCGGCGATGGTCCAGCGGGTTTCGCGGTGGACGAAGGCGTGCGGGCGCATGTTCATGCCGGCCTCGACAGGCTGAGGGGACGGAGGGCGCGCGCGCCGGCCAATTCGCCAAGCAGCTCGGCGAAGCGCCGCGATACCGCGTCGGGGCTCAGATGCAGCACGGCCTCGCGCGCGGCGCGCGACTGCCGCGCCCGCAGCGTGTCGTCGGCGGCGAGGATGTGCGCCGCCTCGACGAAGGCGGCGGTATCGCCGAACGGCACCGCAGCGCCGTGCTCGCCGCCACGCAGGTGCTCGCGTGCGGCGCCGTAGTCGAAGGCCACCGTCGGCACGCCCGAGGCCATCGCCTCCAGGGTGACGTTGCCGAAGGTTTCGCTCAGGCTCGGGAACAGGAACAGGTCGGCGCTGGCGAAGTGCCGTGCCAGCGCCTCGCCGCGCTGCACGCCGGCGAAGACGAAGTCGGGATTCGCCGCCGCCAGCGCCGCCCGCGACGGGCCGTCGCCGACCCAGACGAAGCGCGCCTCCGGCCGTCGGCACTGGATCGCACGGAAGGCGCGCACGGCGAGGTCGAGGTTCTTCTCCGGCGCGATGCGGCCGACATGGATCACTGCCAGCGCCTCGTCGCGCAGACCCCAGGTCGCGCGCAGTGCCTGGTCGCGGCGTGTCGGGTCGAACAGCGAGGTGTCCACGGCACGGCGCAGCAGCTCCACCCGTCGGAAGCCCCTGCCGCGCAGGAATCCGGCCAGCTCGTCGGTCGGCACGATGGTGGCGTCGGCGCGGTTGTGGAAGCGGCGCATCCCGGCGAACACCAGCGGCGACAGCAGCGGGGTGGCGTAGCGACCCACGTAATCGTCGAAGCGCGTGTGGAAGCCGGTGCCGACGGGAATGCCGAGGCTGCGCGCCGCACCCACCGCCGACCAGCCCAGCGGCCCCTCGGTGGCGACATAGACCGCATCCGGCCGCTCGCGTCGCCACAGCGCCCGCAGCGCGCCACCGGACGGCAGGCCGAAGCGCAGGCCCGGATAGCGGGGCAGCGCCGCGCCGCGCACCAGCAGGTGATCCCCGGGCGCATCGTCATGGCCCGGCTGCCGTGGCCGCACCATGCACACGTCATGGCCCTGCGCGCGCAGCCCGCCTTCGAGGCTGGCGACGGTGAGCGCCACGCCGTTGACCTCGGGCGGGTAGGTCTCGGTGACGAGGGTGAAGCGCATGCCGGTCTCCGCGTTTCGCGAAGTCTCGGCGTGCGCTGTTCCGCCGGCATGACAGTGCGATGACGGCGCGATGACACGGCGCGCAGCGGTTCAGTCAGCGCCATCGCCGGCGTGGATAATGGCCCGGCACGGGACGGCCCGTGCTCCGGCCGCGTGCCGGGTCCCGTTCCGGGGACGGCCCCGCGTTGCTGCGGAGGTCGTCATGTCGTGGACGTGGCTGTGGCTCGCCGGCCTGCTCGAAATCGCCTGGGCGGCGGGCCTGAAGTATTCGCACGGGTTCAGTCGCCCGCTGCCCACCGTATTCACCCTGCTCGCGATGGTCGCCAGCTTCTGGTGCCTGGCGCAGGCCGTGCGCGCGCTGCCGCTCGGCACCGCCTACGCGGTGTGGACCGGCATCGGCGCGGTCGGCGCGTTCGCGCTCGGCGTGTGGCTGTTCGGCGAGGCGCTGACGCCGTGGCGCGCGGCGTGTCTGGCGCTGATCGTGATCGGCATCGCCGGACTCAAGCTCGGCGCGTGACAGCCTGCGATTCCAGGCCAGGCGATACGTGGCCTGCGCAGGCGGATCGCGTTTTGGCTACGCTTGCAACTGCCGTGGCCCTCGGGGCCGTTTGCGGCGGGACGGGGGCGCAGCGCGTATCCCGGTAGTACCGGATCGACGAGTCCGCAACAGCAGATCGAGAGCGTATGGAATCCCCCGGACAACAATCTCTTTTCGATGTCGAAGCCCCCGGCGGGCCCGGCAACGGGCTGGTACGCATCGGCCGGCGTGCGGGCAGGCTCAGCCCGGAGCAGCGCAGCTTCAACCGCCTCTGCGAGCAGATCGAGCATGCCCGGGCGGCCCTGCAGCAGTGGGAGAGCGAGGCGCCACGCCTGATGGAGCGCGTCACCCGCGAGCTGATGCCGCAGATGCACGCCCTCGAACAGGCGCAGCGAGCGCTGGTCGAATACCTCGATGCCTTCCTGACCACGCCGCCCAAGGGCGCGCGCCTGGGCAAGCGGCAACGTGGCGCGCTGACCGATCTGCTGTGCGATGTCGTCGAGGGCCTGCTCGCCGGGCGTCACGATCCGGGCCTGGAAGCGATCTACGACCGGCACAATGCGGTCTCCTACCGGGAGGAGCAGGAGGAGGCGCGTGCGCTGGAGATGGAGCTGGCCGAAGGCATGCTCGGTCGCTTCTTCGGCGAGGACATCCTCGACGGCAATCAGGCGCAGAGCGCAGAGGAGCTGCTGCAGCACGTCCACGCGCGGCTATCGGAAGCGGCGCAGGCCGAGGCAGTGGAACGCGAGGCGCGCGCCGCGAAGCGGAGCAAACGGCGCGGCCCGAGCAAGCGCGAACAGGAGGCGCAGGCAGCCAGCCAGTCGGTGCGCGAGGTATACCGCAAGCTCGCCAGCAGCCTGCATCCGGATCGCGAGGCCGACCCCGACGAGCGCGCGCGCAAGACCATGCTGATGCAGCGGCTGAACCAGGCCTACAGACGCAACGACCTGCTCTCGTTGCTCGGCATGCAGATCGAGATGGAGCACATCGACCACGCTGCCCTGGCCGGGCTGCCGGTCGAACGCCTGCGCCACTACAACCGCGTGCTCAAGGAGCAGCTCGCCGTCCTCCGGCAGGAAACCATCGATCGTGCCGGCGCGCTGCTTGACGCACTCGGCATGGATCCGTTGGTGCGCGTCGATCATCCGCGCGATGTCGACCGCCTGCTCGATGCCCGGCTGCGCGAGCTGCGTGTGGCGCTGTCCGACTGTCAGCGTGTGCCGCGGGCACTGGCCGATCCGCAGCAGCGCAAGGCCGAGCTTGCCTCCATCGTCGAGGCGATGAAGGAAGCGAACTTCGACGACATCGATTTTCTCGACGACCTGATTTTCGCCGGCCGATAGCAAGCGGTGCCGGAGCGCATGGCTGCTCCCGTGGACGGCATGCCCGGCGGACAGTGCGCTCCGGGGGAACGCGCCCTCGCCATGATGGCGGCCCGGCGGGCGCGACGGGACCGGTGGCGGGTTCCGCCATCGCTGGGTTCGCGCCCTGTGGCGTCTTCCTCAGCCCGCCTTGACGACCAGCCGGAAGCCGATGTCCGCCAGGTGCTCGCGCTCGGTGTCGAGGTCGGCGCGGGTGAGGGGATGGGCGTCGAGCCAGCGTTTGGGCAGGCGCAGCTCGATTTCGCGGGTGTCGGCGACGAACTGCATCGGCGGCAGTGGGGCGGTGTCGTGGCTGCGGTGCAGGAGGACGGCCAGGCGCAGCAGGATCACGCTGCGCAGGGCGCCGAGGGCGAGGCGGTCGGGCAGGGCATCGAGGACGGTGCCGGGGATGCCGCGGCGCTGGCAGCGGACGAGCGCGGCGAGCACCTGCTGCTCCTGCTTGGAGAAACCGGCGATGTCGGAGTGTTCGATCAGGTAGGCGCCGTGGACGTGGTGCTGGCTGTGGGCGACGGCCAGACCGAGTTCGTGGATGCGCGCGGCCCAGGCGAGCATGCGGCGTTCTTCTTCGCCCAGGGCCCAGTGGTCGGCGACCTGATCGAACAGCAGCAGGGCGGTGCGCTCGACGCGCTCGGCCTGGGCGGCGTCCACGGCATAACGCTCGGCCAGGGCACGGATCGAGGCGTCGCGCGGATCGGCGTCGCTGGCGCGGCCGATCATGTCGTACAGCACGCCTTCGCGCATGGCGGTCTTGCTGACCTGCATGCGGTTGAGTTCGAGCTCCTGGAAGGCGGCTTCCAGCACCAGCAGGCCGCCGGCGATCACCGGACGGCGCTCGTCGGAGAGGCCGGGCAGACGGATGTCCTCGATGCGCTCGAAGCCCAGCAGCTTGTCGCGGACGCCGGCCAGCGCGGCGGCGGTGATGGCGCCGCGGCCGAGCTTCATCGCCTGGGCGATCTCGCCGATGGCCTTGATGGTGCCGGAGGAGCCGATCACTTCCTCCCAGCCACGGGCGCGGTAGGCGGCGGCGAACTGCTGGAATTCGGCGGCGATCTCGGTCAGCGCCTCCTTCCAGCGCTTGCGCGAGAGCTTGCCGTTGCCGAAGAAGCGTTTGGTGGTGGCGACGCAGCCCATCTGCAGCGATTCGCGCTCCAGCGCTTCGAAGCGCTCGCCGATGATGAACTCGGTGGAGCCGCCGCCGATGTCCATGACCAGCCGGCGTCGGCCGCTCGGCGGCTGGCCATGGGCGACGCCGAGATAGATCAGGCGCGCCTCCTCGCGGCCGGAGACGACTTCGATCGGGTGGCCGAGCGCGGTCTCGGCCGGCAGCAGGAAGGACTGCGGCACGCGCAGCAGGCGCACGGTGTTGGTGGCAACGGCGCGGACGCGGTGATGCGGGAGAGTGCGTACGCGCTGGCCGAAGCGCGAGAGGCAGTCGAGCGCGCGCTGCAACGCGACCGGGTCAAGGCCACCGTGACCGTCGAGACCGTCGGCCAGCCGTACCGTTTCGCGCAGCCGGTCGACGATGCGCAGCTGGCCCAGGACATAACGCGCCACCACCATGTGGAAGCTGTTGGAGCCCAGGTCCACCGCCGCCAGCAGTTCGCCGTCGGTGAGCCGGGTGGCAGGGGTGGGCGTCAGCGGCATCCGGTCACCCGCAGAGTTTGGCCAGCAGCGCGGCCTGGGCCGAGTGCGGCATCTCGTCGCCCTCGGGCCTGATCCTGCGGTAGCTGCCATCGGGCTGCAATTCCCAGGACTGGGTGTTGTCGGCGAGATAGTTGGCCAGCTCCTCGTCGAACACGCGGCCGGCCAGGCGCGGATCGAGGATGGGGAAGCAGGTCTCCACCCGGCGCAGCAGGTTGCGCTCCATCCAGTCGGCACTGGCGCAGAAGATTTCGGGCGCGCCGTTATTGGCGAACCAGTACACGCGGCTGTGTTCGAGGAAACGGCCGACCACCGAGCGCACGCGGATGTTTTCGGACACGCCGGGCACGCCGGGGCGCAGGCAGCAGGCGCCGCGCACCAGCAGGTCGATGCGCACGCCGGCCTGCGATGCCTCGTAGAGCGCGCGGATCACCCCCGGTTCGTTGATCGCGTTCATCTTGGCGACGATGCGGGCGTGCCGGCCGGCGCGGGCGTGCCGGGCCTCGCGCTCGATCTTGGCGATCAGCGCGGCGTGCAGGGTGAACGGCGACTGCAGCAGGCGCTTGAGCTTGATCGCGGGCGCGAGGCCGGAAAGCTGCTGGAAGACCTGGTGCACGTCGTTGCCGAGGTCGGCGTCGGCGGTCATCAGGCCGATGTCGGTGTAGGCCTTGGCGGTGCCGGCGTGGTAGTTGCCCGTGCCCAGGTGCACGTAGCGCTGCAGCTTCCTGCCCTCGCGGCGGACGATCAGCAGCATCTTGGCGTGGGTCTTGTAGCCGACCACACCGTAGACGACCTGCACGCCGGCCTCCTGCAGGCGGTCGGCGAGCAGGATGTTGGCCTCCTCGTCGAAACGCGCGCGCAGCTCCACCACCACGGTCACGTCCTTGCCGTTGCGCGCGGCCTGCACCAGCGCCTCGACCAGCGCCGGATCGCCGCCGGTGCGGTAGAGCGTCTGCTTGATCGCCAGCACGTTGGGGTCGATGGCGGCGGTCTGCACCAGTTCGAGCACGCTGTTGAACGAGTCGAACGGGTGGTGCAGCAGCACGTCGCCCTCGCGCAGGCGCTCGAAGATCGTGCCGCCCTCGGGCGGCAGTTTGCGCGGCTGGAATGGTGGGAACTTCAGTTCCGGGCGGTCGACCAGGTCGTAGACCTGGATCACACGGTTGAGGTTGACCGGGCCGTTGATGCGGTAGACCGCGTTTTCCGGAAGCTCGAAGTTCTTCAGCAGCGTCTTGACGATCGGCTTGGGGCAGTTCTCGGCAATCTCCAGCCGCATCGCGCGACGGAAGCCGCGGCCGGCGAGTTCGTCCTTGAGCGCGAGGGCGAGGTTCTCGACTTCCTCCTCGTCGACGAACAGCTCGGAGTTGCGGGTGACGCGGAACTGGTAGGCGCCCTTGACCTTCATCCCGGGGAACAGCTCGTCGACGAAGGCGCCGAGCACGGCCGAGAGCAGCACGAAGTCGTGAGCGCCGCCGGAGACGCGCTCGGGCAGCTGGATGATGCGCGGCAGCGAGCGCGGCGCGCGCACGATGGCCATGTGGCCGGCGCGGCCGAAGGCGTCCTTGCCCTGCAGCACCACCACGATGTTGAGCGATTTGTTGAGGATGCGCGGGAACGGGTGCGCCGGGTCCAGGCCCAGTGGCGACAGCACCGGCAGGATCTCGTCGCGGAAGTAATTGCGCAGCCAGCGCTGCTGGCGCGCGTTCCAGCTGTCGCGGGCGAGGATGCGGATGCCGGCCGCGCCCAGCTCCGGGCGCAGCACCTCGTTCCAGCAGCGGTACTGCGCCTCGACCAGGCCGCTGGCTTTCTCGTGGATCAGTTTGAGCGCGGTGGCGGCGCCGAGGCCGTCCGGGCCGATGCTGCCGCCGTAGTCGAGCTGGTGGCGGACCGCGGCGACGCGGATCTCGAAGAACTCGTCGAGGTTGGTGCAGGAGATGCACAAAAAGCGCAGCCGCTCCAGCAGCGGGACGCTCGGGTCCATCGCCTGGGCGAGGACGCGGTAGTTGAACTCCAGCTGCGAGAGTTCGCGGTTGAGGTACAGCGCGGGGTCGCGCAGGTCGGGCGTGGGCTGGGGTTGATCCATGGCGTCGGAAGGCGTGGCATCCGCCGGCGGAGGCCGGGGCGTATCCGGCGCATTGGAGGCCATCGTGCCGGTGTCCTGCAAGCCCGGCGTCATGCAGTGGCCTCGGCGGCGCGCGGCCGCACCCGTTCGGGGCCGAACACGCAGCGGAAGGTGCTGCCCTTGCCGACCTCGCTTTCGATCTCCAGCCGGGCCTGATGCAGGTTGAGCACGTGCTTGACGATCGACAGGCCCAGTCCGGTGCCGCCGGAGTCGCGCGAGCGGCTGGCCGAGACGCGGTAGAAGCGCTCGGTGATGCGCGGCAGGTGCTGGGCCGGGATGCCCTGGCCGGTGTCCTCGACCGCCAGTGCCACGCCGTCCCCGTGCGGGGACAGGCGGATGCGCACCTCGCCGCCGGCCGGGGTGTGGCGCACGGCGTTGGCGACCAGGTTGGAGAAGGCGCTGTGCAGGTCCTTGGTCGAGCCGAACAGGTCGCAGCCGGCGCTGTCCTCGACGCTGACCCGGTGCCGGCCCTGGCTGATCGCCTCGGCCTCGCGGCGCAGGGTGGCCAGCATCGGGGCCATGGCGACGGTTTCCTCGGCGGGGCGCTCCTGCGCCTCCAGCCGCGACAGGGTGAGCAGGTCCTCGACGATCTGCGCCATCCGCTGCGACTGCCGGCGCATCTCTTCGATCATCGGCGCCATCTGCGGGTCGTCCTCGGGCTCGAACAGGTCGAGATAGCCGTGGATGACCGTGAGCGGGGTGCGCAGCTCATGCGAGACGTTGGCGACGAAGTCGCGCCGCACCTGTTCCAGGTGCATCAGCTTGGTGATGTCGCGCGCGACCAGCAGCCAGCCCTCGTCGGCGTAGGGAATCAGGCGCAGGCTCAGCCGCACGCCGGGGTCGGTCGGCGCCGGCACGTCCAGCAGCGGCTCGTCGGTGCGGCGCTCGGCCAGCCAGTCGGCGATGCGTGGCGAGCGCAGCAGGTGGGTGAAGACGGCGCCGCGATCCCGTGGGTGGCGCAGCCCGAGCAGGCGGGTGGCGGCCTCGTTGAACCACTCGATGCGCAGTTCTCGGTCGAGGATGACGGTGGCGTCGGGCAGCGCGGCGAAGGCGCGGCGATAGGCGCGCACCATGTCCAGCAGCAGGCGCTTGCGATGGCGCGATTCACGCTGGCGTCGGTTGAGCAGTCCTTCCATTTCGGCCCACAGTCCCGCCCCGTCGGGCATCGGTATCCATTGCCGGTTCGTGAGCATCCGCAGCACGTCCCACAGCTTGAGGAAGTGCCAGACCGCGAGCAGGGTGGAGGCGATCGCCAGGGTCGGCCAGAACATGCCCAGCGCCCAGCCGGTCAGGCCGCAGGCCAGGTAGTAGGCCAGCAGGCGCCAGAACGAGTGCTGGACCGAGCGGCCAAGAGTGAAGGACATGGATCAGGCGTGTGCGGGCAGGGTGGGGGTGGCCAGGGTCGTGATCGTGACTGCGACCGGAGTGCGAGTTTGCCCGATTGCGGTCATGAGCGTGCGCCTGTCCGGCGGGCATGCCTCGCCCGGCTGCGCCGCCTCAGGGTGCGGTGGAGAAGCGGTAGCCGGCGCCACGCACCGTCTGCACCAGGTGATCCAGGCCGTAAGGCTCGAGGGTCTTGCGCAGGCGGCGGATGTGCACATCCACCGTGCGCTCCTCGACATAGACGTTGCCGCCCCACACCTGGTCGAGCAGCTGGGCCCGCGAGTAGACCCGCTCGGGATGGGTCATGAAGAAGTGCAGCAGGCGGTACTCGGTCGGGCCGATGTGGATCGCTTCGCTGCCGGCGAAGACGCGGTGGGCGGCGCCGTCGATGCGCAGACCGCCGAGCGAGACGCTGCCGTCCTCCTCGTCGCTGCGGCTGCGGCGCATCACCGCGCGCACCCGCGCCATCAGCTCGCGCGCGGAGAAGGGCTTGACCACGTAGTCGTCGACGCCGGCCTCCAGCCCGCCGACCCGGTCGTTCTCCTCGCCGCGGGCGGTGAGCATGATGATCGGGATCTCGCGGGTGAGGTCCTCCTTGCGCCAGCGGCGGGCCAGCTCCAGGCCGCTGGTGCCGGGCAGCATCCAGTCGAGCAGGATCAGGTCGGGGACTTTCTCGGCGATGGCCGCCTGCGCCTCGCGGGCGTCGCCCGCGTGGACCGGTTCGTACTCGCCCTTGCGCAGGGCGAAGGCGACCATCTCGCGGATGGCTGGCTCGTCGTCGACGATGAGGATGCGCTTGTGCACGCGGGATACCGTCTCAGTCTGCAAACCTGCGTGCAAGTAGATAACAGTTTTGTGACCGTTCGGTGACGTGGCGCGCAGGCGCGGCGGGGCGGGCGGCGCCGGTTCGTTACCTTCCCGGATTCCGGCCTGCGGCCTGCATCCGGGCTACGGGTGGAGACGCTTTTCCGGTCCCCGGTCCCCGGTCCCGAAACTCAGCCCCGTCCCGGCCCGATCCCCTGCCGGCGCATCTCCAGCACGATCGGGGTCAGGGCGGCGATGCGGGCATCGATCCGGGCGCGCTGGATGTAGTCCAGATCCTCGCGGCGCTTGAGCGCTTCGAGCTGGTTGAGCGCGTCCTCGGCGCGGCCGGACAGGAAGGCCGCCTTGGCATGGGCTTCGCCGGCGCGGACCAGGTCGCCGGCCAGCTCGCTGGCACGGGCGAAGATCTGCTGGAAGGCGTAATCCTCGGCAGCGTGGGGGAGCAGTGGGCGCAGCACTTCCTGCGCGCGCCGGCCGGCCTCGGGAGTGCCGATCTCGCCGAGCACGCGGGCGTAGTTCAGCGCCACGGCGCGACTGTTCGGCAGGCTGGCCTGTATGGCGTCGAAGCGCGTGCGTGCGGCGTCGATGCGGCCGGCGCGGAATTCGGCCTCGGCCAGTGCCAGGGCGGCCCAGTAGTTGGCCGGGTGACGGTCGACCAGCGGCATCAGTTCGGCCATCGCCGCCTTGCCCTGATTCGCGCGCAGGCGGGCCAGGCCCAGGCCGTAGCGTTGGGCGTCGCTGAGGGCCGCGCCGCCCTCGATCAGGCGTTGGTATTCGGCCACGGCGGCGGCGCCGGATTCGGCGCTCATCACCCGCAGCCGCTCGCGCGCCCAGTCGAACAGGCCCGGCTCGCCGACGGCGCCCGGGTCGAGCCGGCTCCGGCTGAGGTGTTCGGGCAGCAGCGGGTTGCGGTGCGCGATGGACGCACTGCCGCCCTGGGCGACGCTGCGCACACACTCGACGACCCGGCCGTCGTTCTCCATCACGCAGACGCTGCCGCCTGACGTGGTCTGATAGCGCGCGGCGCGGTCGCGCGCCTCGCTGATGCGGGTGGTGGTGACCGGGTGGGTACGCAGGTAGTCGGGGATGTAGCCCTCGTAGCCTACCGCCCGGTAGCTGCGCTGCAGGCGGCCGAAGAACACCGCCATTGCGCCAGGGTCGTAGCCGGCGCGGGCCAGGGTGTGGATGCCGAGGCGGTCGGCTTCGTGCTCGTTGGCGCGGGTGTAGTTGATCTGCCGCTGCTGCATCAGGCCCATGCCGCCAGCGATGGCGGCCTGGGCGGCGTTGTCGCTGCTGGAGCTGCCGGAGGACTGCGCGGCGATCACCGCCGCCAGCATGCCGAGCATGATCGGCAGCGTGTCCTTCTGCGCGCGCTCCACCGAGCGCACGATGTGGCGCTGGGTGACATGGGCGATCTCGTGGGCCAGTACCGCCGCCACCTCGTCCTCGCTTTCGGCGGTGAGCACCAGTCCGGCGTTGGTGCCGATGTAGCCGCCCAGCGTGGCGAAGGCGTTGATCTGCCGCGAGCGCAGCATGAAGAAGGTGTAGTCGTTGCCGGGCCGCTCGCTGGCGGCGACCAGCCGGAAGGCCATGGCCTGCAGCCAGTCATCGACCAGCGGGTCGTCCAGCACGTAGCCGTGGCGGCGCAGCTCGCGCAGGTACATGGCGCCGTACTGCGCCTCGCGCGCCGGGCTGATCAGCTCGCCGGCCGAGGAGCCGATGTCGGGCAGGTTGGCCATGCCCTGGCCCCGGACCGGCGTGGTGACGCCGAGGGTCAGCGCGATGGCGAGGGCGAGCGGGAGGCGGGTACGCACGGGCGGTCGAGTCCGGACTGGCCTGGGAAGCATGCCGCAGCAGGCGGGGGGCGGTGTGAACCGGTCGTAAAACTCCGGCAGGTCCTGTCGGAAATGCGGACTGCCCGCTGGAAATCCAAGCCGGCGAGCCCCATATTCGACCGCGTCCTCACAGGAGAGTTTCCGTGGCACGAGTCACCATCTATTCCTCGGCGATGTGCGGGTTCTGCGTCGCCGCCAAGAACTTCTTCAAGAGCAGGGGCGTGGACTATACCGAGGTCCGCGTCGACACCGATCCCGCTCGGCGCGAGGAGATGATGTCCCGGACCCGCCGCAGCAGCGTGCCGCAGATCTTCGTCGGCGACACGCACGTGGGCGGCTACGACGATCTGGTGGCGCTCGACCGCGCCGGCGGTCTGCAGCCGCTGCTGGAGGACGCGGCATGAGCGGCGGCGACGATCGCGTGAAGGACTTCACCGAGTTCCGCAAGCGCATGAACGAGCGCATCCTGGCACACGACAACCAGGTGGTGCGCCGCTTCTTCGCGCTCGACACCCAGACCTACCGGCGCGGTGTGCTGGACACCAAGACCAAGGAGCTGATGGGCCTGGTCGCCTCGATGGTGCTGCGCTGCGACGACTGCATCAGTTACCACATCGCCCAGTGCCGGGAGGCCGGCGTCAACCGTGACGAGTTCTTCGAGGCTTTCAGCGTCAGCCTGGTGGTCGGCGGCTCGATCGTGATCCCGCACCTGCGCCGGGCGGTGGACTTCCTCGACCGGCTGGAGGACGCGGCAGGCGCCGTGGCGCCTGCCGACCCTGGCCACGAGCACGGCTGAGACCTCCGGCTTCGATGGGGGAGCGGCGTGAGCCGCGACCGGCAGCACCACACCGTGCCCGGTCGCGGCCGAGGCTTGCCGCACGTTCGAGCGCACGCCGGCGCCTGCAGCCGCCAGCCGCTTCGGGCATAATCTGCGCCCCGTACGGCCCGGCATGGCGCGCGGCCGCATCCCCCGAAGAACGAAAATCCCCCTATGACTCAGAAGATTGCGGTCATCCGCGGCGACGGCATCGGCCCGGAGATCATGGACGCCACCCTGCACGTGCTCGATGCGCTGCAGGTCGGCCTGGAATACGACTTCGTCGATGCCGGTGTGTCGGCGATGGACAAGCATGGCGAACTGCTGCCGGCCGCCACCATGGACGCCATCCGCAGCCACCGCGTCGCCCTCAAGAGCCCGCTGACCACCCCGGTCGGCGAGGGCTTCAGCTCGATCAACGTCGAGCTGCGCAAGCGCTTCGACCTGTATGCCAACGTGCGCCCGGCGATCAGCTTCCCCAATACCAAGGCGCGCTACAGCGGTATCGACATCATCACGGTGCGCGAGAACACCGAGGGTGCCTACGGCTCGGAAGGCCAGACCCTGTCGCCGGATGGCGAGCAGGCGCAGTCGCTGATCCGTATCAGCCGCCGCGGCTCCGAGCGCATCGTGCGCTACGCCTTCGACCTGGCCCGCAGGATCGGCCGCAGGAAGGTCACGGTCGTGCACAAGGCCAACATCATGAAATCGACCTCGGGCCTGTTCCTGAGGGTGGCGCGCGAGGTGGCGGCGCAGTATCCCGACATCGAGTGCAACGAGATGATCGTGGACAACGCCTGCATGCAGCTGGTGATGAAGCCCGAGCAGTTCGACGTGATCGTCACCACCAACCTGTTCGGCGACATCATCTCCGACCTGTGCGCCGGCCTGGTCGGCGGCCTGGGCCTGGCGCCGGGCGCCAACATCGGCACCGAGGCGGCGATTTTCGAGGCGGTGCACGGCTCGGCGCCGGACATCGCCGGCAAGGGCGTCGCCAATCCCTGCGCGCTGCTGCTGGCGGCGGCGCAGATGCTCGACCACCTGGGCAAGGTCGATGACGCCAAGCGCCTGCGCGCGGCCATCGTCGCCACGCTGGAGGCCCGCGACAACCTCACCCCGGACCTCGGTGGCGAGGGCACCACGATGTCGTTCGCCCGGGCCATCGCCAGCCGCGTCTGAGCTGGTCGGCATCGCTGCATGGAGCAACGGGGCGCTTCGGCGCCCCGTTTCGTTTGCGGCACAGCCATCAGCCCCTGGGGCTCAGCCCTCTCCAGAAGTGGTCGAGCACGGCCACGTCGCTGTTGCCGGGCCGGTAGGCGTGGGCCAGCGCGCCGTGGATGTAGTCGCCGGCCTCGGCGCAGGCGTCGGGCAGCGGCAGGCCCAGACAAAGGTTGGCGGCGATCGCCGAGGCCAGGGTGCAGCCGGTGCCGTGGCCGTTGACGGCCAGCCGCGGATGCTCGAACTCGTACAGCGCCTCCTGCGTCTGCAGACGGTCGATGACCGGATCGCCGGGCAGGTGGCCGCCCTTGAGCAGCACTGCGGCGGCACCGCGTGCCAGCAACTCGACCACGGCGGCCTCGGCGGCCTCGTGGTCGTCGATGGCCTGGCCGAGCAGCAGCTCGGCTTCGGGGATGTTCGGCGTGATGACGGTGGCGAGCGGCATCAGGCGCTGGCGCAATGCGTCGAGGGCGTCATCGGCCAGCAGCCTGGCGCCGGAGGTGGCGACCATCACCGGGTCGAGCACGACGTGGGCAGGACGATGCGCTTGGAGGGAATCGGCGACCGCATGGATCACCTCGGCGGTGGCGAGCATGCCGAGCTTGACCGCGCCGATGCGGAAGTCGGCGAAGCAGGCGTCGATCTGCGCGCGCAGGAAGTCCGCCGGAGGCACGTGCACGGCATCGACGCCGCGGGTGTTCTGCGCGGTCAGCGCGGCCAGCGCGGACAGCCCGTGCACGCCGTGGGCGGCGAAGCTGCGCAGGTCGGCCTGGATGCCGGCGCCGCCGCCGGAATCGGAGCCGGCGATGGTCAGGGCGGAGACGGGGCGGGTGTCGGTGGGCATCGGCGGATTGTAGTCGGGCGGCGGGCCGCCGGGTCGGCTTGCAGCGCAAGGGGCGTTGGGCTAGTTTTACACTCAGTATCGATGTTTTTTACATCAGAATGGACACTTTCAAGATCATAATGGGGTACGGCCGGTGATCAGTGGCTCGCAACTGCGCGCGGCGCGGGCATTGCTGGATATCGACCAACGTCGGCTGGCCGAACTGGCCGGGGTTTCGCTGGCGACCGTGCAGCGGATGGAGGCGTCGGGTGACCGCGTGCGCGGCACGCTCGACACGATGACCCGGATCGTCCAAGCGCTGGATGCGGCCGGTATCGAACTGATCGGCGAGGCACAGCCGAGCATCGGTCGCGGCCGTGGCGTCAGGCTGAAGGCGCCGCGTTGATGGCCATCCAGCGGCCGCCGCTGTTCCTGCCCAAGCTGGTGACGGCGCTGCGCGCCGGTTACGGCTGGAGCGATCTGCGTCGTGACGCAGTCGCGGGCCTGACGGTGGCGATCGTCGCCCTGCCGCTGGCGATGGCGCTGGCGATCGCCAGCGGCACCACCCCCGAGAAGGGGCTGCTCACGGCCGTGGTCGCCGGATTCCTGATCTCTGCCCTGGGCGGCTCACGGTTCCAGATCGGAGGGCCGACCGGCGCTTTCATCCCGGTGGTGTACCTGATCATCTCGCGCCACGGCTATGACGGTCTGCTGCTGGCGACGCTGATGGCCAGTGCGATGTTGGTGCTGGCCGGGCTGCTGCGGCTGGGGGCGCTGCTGCGCTACATGCCGCAGCCGCTGATCACCGGTTTCACCGCCGGCATCGCAGTGATCATCTTCACCAGCCAGCTCAGGGAGCTGCTCGGCCTGCAGGTCGAGCGCATGCCGGGCGAGTTCCTGCCGGTGCTGGCGACCCTGTATGCCCACCTGGGCAGCTTCAATCCCTGGGCCCTGGGCCTGGCGCTGGCCTGTATCGGCCTGATCGTCGGTCTGCGCCGGATCGCCCCGACTGCTCCCGGCTTTCTGGTGGCGGTGCTGGCGGCCTCGGTGCTGGTGGCCGCGTTCGGGCTGCCGGTGGAGACGATCGGCTCGCGCTTCGGCGAGATTCCGTTGGCGATGCCGTCCCTGAGTCTGCCCGAGGTGTCGTGGGCGCGGCTGATCGAGTTGCTGCCCAGCGCCTTCACGATCGCCTTTCTCGCCGGTGTCGAATCGCTGCTGTCGGCGGTCGTCGCCGACGGCATGGCCGGCGGGCGGCATCGTTCCAATACCGAATTGATCGCGCAGGGCATCGCCAATGCCGGCTCGGCCCTCGTCGGCGGCTTGCCGGCGACCGGCGCCATCGCCCGCACGGCGACCAACGTCCGCGCCGGTGGACGCACCCCGGTCAGCGGCATGCTGCACGCGCTGTTCATCCTGCTGTTCATGCTGCTGCTGGCCGACTGGATGCGCTACGTGCCGCTGCCGGCGCTGGCTGGCGTGCTGGTGGTGGTGGCCTGGAACATGAGTGAGCATCGCCACTTCCGCCACACACTCTCGGCGCCGTGGGGCGACCGGCTGGTGCTGCTGCTGACGTTCGTGCTCACCGTGCTGGTGGACCTGACCATCGCCATCGAGGTCGGCATGGTCGTGGCGGCCTTCGTGTTCATGCACCGGATGTCCGCGACGGTGGAGATCGGCGCGGGGGTGCGGGTGTCCGATGACGATCTGCTCGATCCGCGCGGCGACCCGTTGCCGAGCCAGCGCGACGCCCTGCCGCCAGGCGTGGAAGTGTTCCAGGTTTCCGGGCCGCTGTTCTTCGCCGCAGCCAACCGGCTCGACGAGGTGCTGGATCAGTTCTTCAAGCCGCCGCGCGTCTTCATCCTGCGCACGCGGCTGGTGCCGTTCATCGATGCCAGCGGCGTGCACGCGCTGGCCAAGCTGGCCGAGCGTTGCCGTCGGCAGGGCACGGTGCTGATCCTGTCCGGCCTGCAGCCGCAGCCACGCGAGGTGTTGGCGCAGATGGGCCTGCAGGCTGACGGACACTGGCTGCATTTCGCCGAAGGCTTCGACGCTGCGCGCACGCTGGCGGAAACCTTGGCCGGCCAACCGCTGGCGGCAGAGGTGGCCGGCGTCTGAGCGGGGGAAGGCTTCGCTGGCATGGTGCCGGCGAAACGGTTGTCGCACGGATCAGGCGGTGGACACGGGCCGTTCGACGCGAGCCTGCAAGGTCTGGCTGGACCCTCACACCACCCTGGCTTCACGGCGGGAGAGGGGCCTGGCCTCCACCGGCGCGGCAACCGCCCGACGTTTTCCCGATTCCCGGTGCGCGCCTCAAAGCACCTCGGAAGCGAAATCGGCCAGCCGCGAGCGCTCGCCGCGACGCAGGGTGACGTGGGCGCTGTGATGCCAGCTCTTGAAGCGGTCCACTGCGTAGGTCAAGCCGGAGGTCGTTTCGGTGAGGTAGGGGGTGTCGATCTGTTCGACGTTGCCCAGACACACGATCTTGGTGCCGGGGCCGGCGCGGGTGATCAGGGTCTTGAGTTGCTTCGGGGTGAGGTTCTGCGCCTCGTCGACGATCAGCCAGCGGCTCAGGAAGGTGCGTCCGCGCATGAAGTTCATGGAGCGGATCTTGATCCGGCTCGCGAGCAGATCGTTGGTCGCCGCGCGGCCCCAGGCGCCGCCCTCCTGATTGTGGGTGAGCACTTCGAGGTTGTCGGTGAGTGCGCCCATCCACGGCGTCATCTTCTCCTCCTCGGTGCCGGGCAGGAAGCCGATATCCTCGCCGACGCTGACCGTGGCGCGGGTCATGATGATTTCGCGGTAGCGCTGCTGGTCCATGGTCTGGGCCAGGCCGGCAGCGAGCGCCAGCAGGGTCTTGCCGGTTCCCGCAGTGCCGAGCAGGGTGACGAAGTCGATGTCCGGGTCCATCAGCGCGTTGAGCGCGAAGTTCTGCTCGCGGTTGCGCGCCAGCACGCCCCAGACGGCGTGCTGCTGGTGGCGGTAGTCGTCGATGATCTGCAGCACGGCGCGCTCGCCGTCGGTCCTGATCACCTTGAGCTCGACCTCTTCGTCGCCGGGCAGGTAGAGGAATTGGTTGGGCTGCCACTGCTCGTCGCCGGTCAGCTTCAGCTCATAGTAGGTGCGCCCCTTGTCGGTCCAGCTGCGCAGCTCGGCCTCGTGACGATCCCAGAAATCCGCGGGCAGCTCGGTGCTGCCGGTGTACAGCAGGCTGAAGTCGTCCAGCGCGCGGTCGTTCTCGTAGTCCTCGGCCGGCACACTGCAGATCGAGGCCTTGATGCGCAGATTGATGTCCTTGGACACCAGCACCACCGGCACGCCCGGGTTCTCCTCACGCAGGGCGAGGATGGCGCCGAGGATCTGGTTGTCCGGCATCACCGTGCCGAACTTCTGGCTGATATCGACCGGCCTGGTCTGGAAGTGCAGGCGGCCGATCTTGCCGCCGTTGCGCAGTTGCAGTGCCTGCGGGCGGACCAGGGTGAGGCCGTTTTCGATCGGTGCGCCGCCGTGCGATTCGATCAGTTCATTGAGGAAACGGCTGACCTGGCGGGCATTGCGGCTGGCTTCGGAATTGCCCTTCTTCGCGGCGTCGAGCTCTTCGAGCACCATCATCGGCAGGAAGACGTCGTGCTCCTCGAACTTGAACAGCGCAGTCGGGTCGTGCATCAGCACGTTGGTGTCGAGGACGTAGATGCGCTTGCTTCTGGTCATCGTGGCTTCCTGGCATTCGTGCAGCGCGAAACCGCCGGTGCCCGCATCGCGGTCCGGCAGCCTGGGTGGGAGCGGGGTGGGGTCACTTGGCGGTCTTGAGCGTCTTCAGTGCGTCGAGGACGGCCTGCGCATGGCCGGGCACCTTCACCGGCCGCCAGACCTCGCGGATGACGCCGGTCGGGTCGATCAGGAAGGTACTGCGCTCGATGCCCAGCACCTTGCGGCCGTACATGTTCTTTTCCTTGATGACGCCGAAGGCGTTGCACACCGACGCGTCGGTGTCGGCGATCAGGTCGAAGGGGAATTCGTACTTGGCGCAGAAGTTCTGGTGCGACTTCTGCGAGTCGCGCGAGCAGCCCAGGATGACGGCACCGGCACGCTCGAAGCCGGCATGCAGGTCGCGGAAGTCGACGCCCTCGCGGGTACAGCCGGGGGTGTTGTCCTTGGGGTAGAAGTACAGCACCAGCCATTTGCCGGCGTAGTCGCCGAAGCGGGCCCGGCGGCCGTCGCCGAGGGTGAATTCCAGATCGGGTACGCGGTCGCCGATGTCCGACATCGTCACTTCCGGGCGGTGGCCTGTCCTGGCTCCTTTCTAGCACGTGCCCGTGAAAGGGCAAGCGCCGGCGATCAGAACTTCATCGGGTCCATGATCGCGTCGAGGTTGAGGTGGTCGCAGAATTCCAGGAAATCGTCGCGCAACGCGGCGATGTGCATGCTGGCGGGGATGCCGACGGTGATCTGCGCCGAGAACATTTCCGCGCCGGTCTGCATCGCGCGGTAGCGCGAGCAGTGCAGGTTCTCGATGGTGATGCCCTGCCGGTCGAAGAAGTCGGCGAGCTGGAACAGGATGCCCGGCTTGTCGGCGGCGATGACTTCGATCACGTAGGGCAGCAGGTCGCTCTGCAGGGGCTTGGGGCCGGTGCGGTACCACACCAGCCGGTAGCCTTCCTCGCGTTCGAGACGGCCGAGCATGGCCTCCAGCTTGGCCACCGCGTCCCACGGCCCGACCGCCAGCGCGGTCACCGAGACGTCGCGGCCGACGGTGGACAGGCGCGCGTCGACCAGATTGCAGCCGCTGTCGGCGATGCGGCGGGTCACCGCCAGCAGCGGAGACTCCGGGTGCGTCGCGTAGGCGCTGATCAGCAGGTGGTTTTCGTTGGGGCTGGGGCGGGGAGGCTGGTCGCTCAAGGCGGAATTCCGGAAAGAAATGACGCGTGGGCGGCCGGCATCGACGGGCGGGCCATCCGGGCCGCGCGGTAGCGCGCGGATACGGCGGCAGGATACTTGCCCACGCTTGCGTGCCGCAAGGCGAGCCGTGCGCCGGCCGCGGCCGATATGTGGACTTGTCCGGCGCATCCCAAGTACCATCGCCGCCACTTCAACAAGGCCTTGGCACCTTGCGCATCCACGGCAGCATCACCGCGCTGGCGACGCCGTTCGACGCCGCCGGACGGCTCGATATCGACGCATGGCGGCGTCTGGTCGAGTCACAGATCACGGCCGGCACCCAGGCCATCGTCGTCGCCGGTTCCACCGGCGAGGCGTCGGCGCTGGAGGACGACGAGTATGCCCGCCTGCTCGAATCCGCCGTCGCGCTCGCTGCCGGCCGCATCCCGGTGCTGGCCGGCACCGGCCTGTCGAACACCGCCAAGACCATCCGCCTGACCCGGCGCGCTGCCGAGCTGGGCGCCGACGCCGCACTGGTGGTGACGCCGCCCTACGTGCGGCCGACCCAGGAGGGGCTGGTTGCGCACTACAACGCGATCGCCGACCAGGGCGGGTTGCCGGTGGTGCTCTACAACGTGCCGCCGCGCACTGGCGGCGATCTGCTGCCGGAGACGGTCGCCCGCCTGTGCGGCCACCCCAACATCGTCGCCATCAAGGAGGCGCGCGCCGAGCCCGAGCGCATGGCCGCGCTGCTGGCGCTGCGTTCGCAGGGGTTCGCCGTGCTCAGCGGCGACGACCCGACCTGCGTGCGGGCCATGCTTGCCGGCGCCGACGGCGTGATTTCGGTGGCCTCGAACGTGGTGCCGGCGACGTTCCGTCGCCTGTGCGATCTGGCGCGCGCCGGCGAGGCCGGTTCAGCCGGCAGTCTGGATGCCAGGCTGGCGCCGCTGTACCGTTTCCTCGCCATCGAACCCAATCCGATTCCGGTCAAGGCGCTGCTGGCGCGTCGCGGCGTCGGCCACGGTCTGCGCCTGCCCCTGCTGCCGCTCTCCGCTGCTTACGCGGCCGAAGCCGAGGCGATGCTGGCGCTGGCCGACCAACTCGAACAGCAAGCGCGCGGCTGAGTACCGCGCGACAACAGGAGAAACGCATGTCCCTCGTTCCCGCCACCCCGCGCAAACTGTTGATGGTCGCCTTGGCGGTCGCCGTGGCCGGCAGCAGCGGCTGCAGCTGGTTTCGCGGCAAGTCCGACTACGAGCTGAGTCCCGAGAGCCGTCCGCTGGAAGTGCCGCCCGACCTGACCCTGCCGCGTACCGATCCGGCCATGCAGGTGCCTGAGGTACGCGCCGCGGCACCGGCCGCGCAGGCCGTGCAGGCGGCATCGGGCTTCACCGTCGCCGACAGCGCCGACAGCGTGTGGCGCCGCATCGGCCTGGCGCTGGAGCGCATCGACGGCGTGACCATCGTCAATCGCGCGCAGCTGATCGGCAGCTACGAGGTGCAGTACCAGGGGCAGTCGTTCCTGGTGCGGGCGCAGGCCGACGGCGAGGCGACCCGCGTGCTCGCGGTCGGCGCCGACGGCCAGCCGCTTTCGTCCGGTCCGGCGGCGCAGTTGCTGGGGCTGCTCAGGCAGCGCATCGGCTGATCGCGGGTTCAATCCGGCATCGACGAAGGGCAGCCCATGGGCTGCCCTTCGTGTATCGAAGGGCCGGGGGCCGGGAAAGCGCGGCAATGCAGCCCGGATGGAGCCAAGCGCGATCCGGGGTGCCCGCTGATCCCGCGGTCTTGCGGCGTGCTCCCGCGTGTGGCGCCACTGTTGCCGGAACGTCGACTCCGTGCCGCCCTTTCCAGAGTCCCGGGTCAGCGCTCCAGGAACTGCAGCTTGTCCGGCTTGCCGTCCCACTCGGCGGCGTCGGCCGGGGGATCCTTGCGGGTGGTGATGACCGGCCAGACCTGCGACAGCTCGGCGTTGAGCTGGATGAAGTGCTCCTGGCCGGCCGGCACGTCGTCCTCCGGGAAGATCGCATTGGCCGGGCACTCCGGCTCGCAGAGCGTGCAGTCGATGCACTCCACCGGGTCGATCACCAGAAAGTTCGGGCCTTCGTGGAAGCAGTCCACTGGGCACACCTCGACGCAGTCGGTGTACTTGCAGCGGATGCAGTTCTCGGTGACGACGAAGGGCATGGCTGGTTCCTGCTGCGTGCGGACAGGCCGAGAATTCTAGCCGCCTGGGTGCGGCTGTGGATGATCGGGGTCAGCAAAGCGGAAAGCCCGGCATGGCCGGGCTTTCGGAAGGTGGCGCTCCCTAGGGGACTCGAACCCCTGTTCCCGCCTTGAGAGGGCGATGTCCTGGACCGCTAGACGAAGGGAGCAGCGTTGCGCTTGGGTGGCAAGCGGAAAGCGCGTAGTATAGGAAGGCTTCGGGCTCTTGGCAATGGCCCCTGGGCGAGCGAGTTGCGCGCGCGGCCAGCCCACGCCCGCCATCGCGAAAGGAAACGCCGCGGCCGCGCCGCGCTCTTGACGGAACTGTCCGTGCAAAACACCGAATTGCGCATCCACCCGCGCGATCAGCACAACATCTCGCGCAAGGCGATCAGCCCCAACGCCCTGCGCGTGCTCTACCGCCTCAAGGATGCCGGTTTCGGCGCCTATCTGGTGGGCGGTGCGGTTCGCGACCTGCTGATCGGCATCCAGCCCAAGGACTTCGACGTCGCCACCGACGCCACGCCCGAGCAGGTCAAGCACCTGTTCCGCAACTGCCGGCTGATCGGTCGCCGTTTCCGCCTCGCGCATGTCATCTTCGGTCGCGAGATCGTCGAGGTCGCGACTTTCCGTGCCAACAGCGACGACGGCAGCGGTGACCGCGAGCTGGAGAACGGCCGTCTCGTCCGCGACAACGTCTACGGCACCATCGAGGAGGACGCGGTCCGCCGCGACTTCACCGCCAACGCGCTGTACTACGCTATCGAGGATTTCTCGGTACGCGACTACGTCGGCGGTTTCGAGGACGTGGCGCAGCGGCGGTTGCGGCTGATCGGCGATCCCGAGGCGCGCTACCGCGAGGATCCGGTACGCATGCTGCGCGCGGTGCGGCTGGCGGCCAAGCTCGGCTTCGAGATCGACGCCGCATCGGCCGATCCGATCCCGCGGCTGGCGCCGCTGGTGGTCGACGCGCCGCCGGCGCGGCTGTTCGACGAATGCCTCAAGCTGTTCCTCGCCGGCCATGCCGAACAGAGCTTCCTCGGGCTGGAGGGGCACGGCCTGCTGCCGGTGCTGTTCCCGGAAACGGCCACGGCATTGGCCGCTGCCGACGGCGGCCGCTCGCGCGAGATGCTGCTGCAGGCGATGCGCAACACCGACCGTCGCATCGCCGAGGACAAGCCGGTGACGCCGGCCTTCCTGTTCGCCGCGCTGCTGTGGCCGGCCTACCGGCGCGAACTCGAGACGCTGCGCGGCCAGGGCATGGAGCTGCTGGCGGCGCAGCAGCGCGCCGCCGACCGCGTCACCCTGCACCAGGCGCAGCGCATCGCCCTGCCGCGGCGCTTCTCCACGCCGATGGAGGAGATCTGGCTGTTGCAGTCGCGCTTCCCGCTGCGCCAGCGCAAGCGGGTGTTCCGGCTGCTGGCGCATCCGCGCTTCCGCGCCGCCTACGACTTCCTCGAACTGCGCTGCATCGAGTCGCCCGAACTGGCCGATGAGGTCGCCTTCTGGCGCGAGGCGCAGGGACTGCCGCCCGAACAGCTCGCCGACCGGCTGGGGCCGCCGCGGCGCGGCTCGAAATCGTCGGCCGCGACCGCTGCCGCCGATGCGGACGGAAATGCCGGCGAGGCCTCCGCGACGAAGAGGAAGCGCCGCCGCCGTCGCCGCAAATCCGCCGCTGCGGCGCCGGACAAGGGCGAATGAGCGCGACGCCGGTTCGGGCCTGGATCGGACTGGGCGGCAATCTCGGCGACGTGCCGGCCACGCTGCGTGGCGCACTGGATGCGCTGGCCGCGCTGCCGGGCACCCGTCTGGTCGCGGCCTCACGCTTGTATCGCACTCCCGCCTGGGGCATGACCGACCAGCCGCCATTCGTGAACGCGGCGGCCGGCGTCGACACCGTGCTCGCGCCCGCGACGTTGCTGGCGGCACTGCTCGACATCGAGCGCGCCGCCGGCCGTGATCGCACGGCGCCGGATGCGCGACGCTGGGGGCCGCGCGCGCTCGATCTCGACCTGCTGCTGTATGGCGCCGAGGTGATCGACCGCCCCGGCCTGCGCGTCCCCCATCCGCACCTGCACGAACGCGCCTTCGTGCTGGTGCCGCTGGCCGGGATCGCCGCCGACGTGGTCGTGCCCGGGCATGGCCGGGTCGCCGATCTGCTGGCCGGGGTGGATGCCGCCGGCATCGAGGCGCTACCGTAACGGTCCCTTCCGCGAGCCCGCCCCCATGTACGCCGGAGACAGCGAATCCCCGCGCCGCACCCCGATCACCGTGCCGCAGCTGCGGCGGATGAAGGAGGAGGGCCGCCGGATCGTCGCGCTCACCGCCTACGATGCCGGCTTCGCCGCCGTGCTCGATGCCGCCGGCGTCGATCTGGTGCTGGTCGGTGACTCGCTCGGCATGGTGGTGCAGGGCCATGCCAGCACGCTGCCGGTGACGGTCTCCGATATCGCCTATCACACCGCCTGCGTGGCGCGCGGCCTGCGCACCGCGCTGCTCGTCGCCGATCTGCCGTTCCAGAGCGATGCCACGCCGGAGCGTGCCCTCGACGCCTCGGTGGCCTTGCTGCAGGCCGGCGCGGCGATGGTCAAGCTGGAGGGCGCCGGGCCCAAGCTCGACGTGATCCGTTTCCTCAGCGAGCGCGAGATCCCGGTCTGCGCGCACCTGGGCCTGACGCCGCAATCGGTACTGCGCCTGGGCGGCTACAAGGTGCAGGGCCGCGAGGTCGCCGCCGCCGAACGGCTGCGCGCCGAGGCCCGCGCCGTGGCCGAGGCCGGCGCGGCGCTGCTGGTGCTCGAATGCGTGCCGTCCGCGCTCGCCGCCGACATCACACGCGACCTGGCCATTCCCACCATCGGCATCGGCGCCGGCCCCGACTGCGACGGCCAGATCCTGGTGCTGCACGACCTGCTCGGCGTGAGCGGCGGCCGCCGGCCGCGTTTCGTCAAGGACTTCCTGGCCGAGGGCGGCTCGGTGCGCGGCGCGGTCGAGGGCTACGCCGCCGCGGTGCGCGAAGGTCGCTTCCCGGGCCCCGAACACGGCTACTGACCCGCCCATGCAGACCTTCGTCGAATCCGTCGCGCTGCGCGCGCAAGTCAGCGAGTGGAAGCGCGCCGGCCTGCGCGTCGGCTTCGTGCCGACCATGGGCAATCTGCACGCCGGGCATTACTCGCTGGTCGAGCTGGCGCGTCGCCATGCCGACAGGGTGGTGGCGAGCGTGTTCGTCAATCCGACCCAGTTCGGGCCGAACGAGGATTTCTCGCGCTATCCGCGCACGCCCGTGGCCGACGCCGAGGGCTTGGCCGCGCACGGTTGCGATGCGCTGTTCCTGCCGACGGTGGAGACGATGTACCCCTTCGGCGTGACTGGCGCGGTGACGATCCATGTGCCTGGCATCACCGACGTGCTCGAAGGCGCGCATCGCCCCGGCCATTTCGACGGCGTGGCCACCGTGGTGGCGCGGCTGTTCAACCTGGTGCAGCCGGACGTGGCGGTGTTCGGCCGCAAGGATTACCAGCAGCTGCAGGTGATCCGTCACCTGGTGCGCGATCTGGCCTTTCCCGTCCGGATCGTCGAAGGCCCGACCCGGCGCGAGGCCGACGGCCTGGCGATGAGCTCGCGCAACCAGTACCTCTCACCGGACGAACGCGCTACCGCCGCGCGGATCCATGCCGTGCTGCAGCTGATGCGCGAGAAGCTGCGCAGCGGCCGTCCGCTCGACGAGGTCGAGGCCAAGGCGGCCAACCAGCTGCGCGCCGCCGGCTTCGAGGTCGATTACGCGGTGGTGCGGCGCGCCGATCTCACGGTCCCGGTTCGCGGCGACGAGCCCGGCCTGATCGCACTGGTGGCGGCCCGCCTGGGGCGGACGCGGCTGATCGACAACGTGGATGTGGAGGACGGGCCCCAGGACCCGGGCCCGGAGACGGACAGCCCGGAGCCACATTGAGGCCACCTCTCGCCGGAAGGCGGCGCTTGTCCTTCTCCGCTGGCGCTGGATGACGAGGGCTTGACGCACCTTCCCCGGTCCCCGGCCCCGTCCTTTGTTGCACCGCGCAAACCCGCTTCCCTAAACTATCGGCCTGCCCCCGGAGCCACATTCCCATGCAACTGACGGTGCTCAAGGCCAAGATCCATCGTGCCAGCGTGACCCACGCCGAGCTGCATTACGAGGGCTCCTGCGCCATCGACGGCCGCCTGCTCGACCTGTCCGGCATCCGCGAGTACGAGCAGGTGCACATCTACAACATCAACAACGGCGAGCGCTTCGTCACCTACGCCATCCGGGCGGAGGAGGGCAGCGGCATCATCTCGGTCAACGGCGCGGCCGCGCACAAGGCCAGCCCGGGCGACCTGGTGATCATCTGCGCCTACGGCATGCTCGACGAGGCGAAGATGGCCGAGTTCAAGCCGAAGCTGGTCTATGTCGATCGGCAGAACCGGCTCACCCACACCAACGACAGCATTCCCGCGCAGGCCGCGTAGCCGGCCGGCCCGGGGGGGAGGCAGGGATGCGCAGCACGCCCCGGATGGATGTACTCGGCGCCCACGCGGCGCGCCTGGTCGATCGCAGGATCCCGGAGCTGGTCGCCGAGGATCCGGTCCGTGCGGCCGGGCGGGCGCTGCGGGTCGGCCCGCTGTACGCCAACTTCGCCCGGCACCGGCTCGACGCGGATGCCTGGCAGGCGCTGTTCGGCCTGGCCGGCGATGCCGGCGTGCCGGCAGCGATCCGCGCCCTGTTCGACGGTGCCGAGGTCAATGCCTCCGAGCGCCGGCCGGCGCTGCACACGGCGCTGCGTTCCAGCCTCGGCGCGAGCGCCGTCGCCCGCGATGCGCACCGGCTGGCCGGTGAGGCGCGGGCGCAAATGGACGGGCTGGTCGCCGCGCTGGCCGCGTCGGATGTCACCGACATCGTCAACGTCGGCATCGGCGGCTCCGACCTCGGGCCGCGGCTCGCAGTCGATGCGCTGCGCGATTTCCACAGCGGCCGCTTCCGGGTCCATTTCCTCGCCAATGTCGATGGCAGCGCGGCGCAGCACCTGCTGCGCGGGCTCGACCCGGCGCGCACGGCGGCGATCCTGGTCTCCAAGAGCTTCGGCACCCAGGAGACCCTGCTCAACGGCGCGATCCTGCGCGACTGGCTGGGCGGCGGCGAGCGGCTGTACGCGGTCAGCGCCAACGTGCCCGGGGCCAAAGCCTTCGGCGTCGACACCGGGCGCATCCTGCCGATGTGGGACTGGGTCGGCGGGCGTTTCTCGCTGTGGTCGGCGGTTGGCTTCGCGATCGCGCTGGCGGTCGGCATGGCGCGTTTCGATGAGTTGCTGGCCGGCGCCGCGGAAATGGATGCCCATGTGTTGGGGGCACCGGTCGAATGCAACCTCGCGGTCTGGCACGCGCTGGTCGCGGTGTGGAACCGCAACGGCCTCGGCCTCGACAGCCACGCCATCCTGCCCTACGACGAGCGGCTGGCGCTGCTGCCGGCCTACCTGCAGCAGCTGGTGATGGAGTCGCTGGGCAAGTCGGTCACGCCACGGGGGGAGCCGGTGGACTGCGCCACCGCGCCGGTGCTGTGGGGCGGGGTGGGCACCAGCAGCCAGCACAGTTTCTTCCAGGCCCTGCACCAGGGCAGCGACACCGTGCCGGCCGATTTCATCGGCGTGGTGCGCCCGGCGCATGGCTACACCGACAACCACCACGCACTGCTCGCCAACCTGCTCGCGCAGGCCGAAGCGCTGGCCAACGGTTACGCTGCCGCCGATCCGCAGCGGCGACACCCGGGCAACCGGCCGTCCACCTTCCTGCTGCTCGACGCGCTCACGCCACAGGCGCTGGGGGCGCTGCTCGCGCTCTACGAGCACAGCGTCTACGTGCAGTCGGTGCTGTGGGATATCAATGCCTTCGACCAGTGGGGCGTGGAGCTGGGCAAGAAGATCGCCGGCGACCTGCTGCCGGCCGTGCGCGACGGGAGCGACGCCGGCGTGATCGACCCGGTGACGCGCACGCTGCTGGCGGAGATCAGGGCGCGGGGCTGAGGCGAGGCCGGTCACGGATCGGGGCGGATGGGCGCCGGTCCGGAGCGTTGCGAGGTAGTGCTTCGCTTGGCCGCTGGTGGTTGCCCGTGTCACTTCGTCGCGGCCGCCGCGCGCTCCTCATGCCGTCGCAGTGCCCAGGCGACGTGTTCGCGTACCAGCGCGGAGGGGTGCTCGCGCCGCGCGCGCAGCGCCGCGATGATGTCCGGCGTGCTTGGCGCATTGCCCAATGCCACGGCGATGTTGCGCAGCCAGCCCTCGTAGCCGGTGCGGCGGATCGCCGAGCCTTCGGTGCGCTGGAGGAATTCTTCCTCGCTCCAGGCGAACAGCTCGACCAGCGTGGCGCGGTCCAGGTCGTTGCGCGTGCGGAAGTCCGGTTCGTCGGTACGCTTGGCGAACTTGTTCCAGGGGCAGACCAGCTGGCAGTCGTCGCAGCCGAAGATGCGGTTGCCGATGGCGGTGCGGAATTCCTCCGGGATCGGGCCCTTCAGCTCGATGGTGAGGTAGCTGATGCAGCGTCGCGCGTCGACCCGGTAGGGCGCGACGATGGCCCGGGTCGGGCAGACCTCGATGCAGCGCGTGCAGGTGCCGCAGTGGGCGCTGGCCGGCGTGTCCATCGGCAGCGGCAGGTCGGTGTACAGCTCGCCGAGGAAGAACCAGCTGCCGCTGTGCTTGTCGATCAGGCAGGAGTGCTTGCCGATCCAGCCCAGTCCGGCATTGCGTGCCAGCGCGCGCTCGAGCACGGGCGCGGAGTCGACGAAGGCGCGGTAACCGAACGGACCGATGGTTGCCTCGATGCGATCGGCGAGCTTTTGCAGCCGGGCGCGCAGCAGTTTGTGGTAGTCGCGGCCGAGCGCATAACGGGCCACATAGGCGCGCTCCGGCGATGCGATGGTTTCCCAGGCGGCATCGGCATCGGCGGTGCCGTAATCCATCCGCACCGAGATCACCCGCAGCGTGCCCGGCTGCAGCTCGGCCGGACGCGAGCGCTTGGTGCCGTGGCGGGCCATGTAGTCCATCTCGCCGTGCTGACCCTTTGCCAGCCAGTCGAGCAGGTGGCGTTCGTCCTCGCCCAGGTCCACGCCGGCGATGCCGACCTGCTGGAAGCCGAGCTCGCGGCCCCAGGCCTTGATCTGCGAGGCCAGCGCGGTGTAGTCGAGAGCAGGCTGCATGTGGGGATTGTAGCGGCGACCGGGCGTTGCGCCGGGCCAGCGGCGCCGTCTGCGCAGGGACGACGGGGCATCGCCGAGGACAATCTCGATGCAGGCTCCGCCCCAACCCGGGTTTCGGCTCGCTAGAATCCGCCCATGCCCGCCACCCTGCCGCTGTATCGCGCCCAGGACGCGCGCGCCATCGACCGGCGCGCGATCGAGCGTTTGGGGGTTCCCGCTTTCGAGCTGATGTCGCGCGCCGGTGCCGCGGCGTGGCGGCTGCTGCGTGAGCGCTGGCCGCAGGCGCGCCGCATCGGCGTGGCCTGCGGGCCGGGCAACAACGGCGGCGACGGCTACGTGCTGGCGCGGCTGGCGCGCGAGGGCGGCTGTCGCGTGGAGCTGGTCGCACTCCAGCCGCCACGCACGGCCGAGGCCAGGCAGGCGGCGGCCGAGTGGCAGGCGGCCGGTGGCCGGACCCAGGTGTTCGAGGCCGGGCTGCCCGAGGTCGATCTGTGGGTCGATGCGCTGTTCGGGATCGGACTGACGCGGGCGCCGGAAGGCGCCGCACGAGAACTCATCGAGGCGATCAACGCCGCCGCTGTGCCGGTGCTGGCGCTGGACACGCCCTCGGGCGTGGATGCCGACCGTGGCCACGTGCCGGGAGCGGCAGTGCGGGCGACCTCGACACTCTGTTTCATCGCCGCCAAGCGCGGATTGCACACCGGAGCCGCCCTCGATCATGTCGGCGAGGTGGTGCTCGATCCGCTGGCGTTGCCCCCGGCCGCCTTCGAAGGTACGCCGCCGGCGGCCCGTCTATTGCGCCCGGCGGCGCTGCAGCGCTGGCTGCCTCGGCGTGCGCGCGACAGCCACAAGGGGCGCTACGGCCATGTGCTGTGCGTGGGCGGCGACCTGGGCCTGGGCGGGGCCGTGCGGCTGTGTGCCGAAGCGGCCCTGCGCGCCGGCGCCGGACTGGTCAGCGTGGCGACGCGCGCGGAGCATGTGGCTGCGATCCTGGCGGCACGCCCGGAGGCAATGACACGCAGCATCGAGGATGCCGGCGATTTCACACCGCTGCTGGAACGCGCGAGCGTGCTCGCGCTGGGCCCCGGGCTCGGTCTGGGCGATTGGGGCTGGTCGCTGTGGACGGCTGCGTTGCGCAGCGGCAAGCCGGCGGTGCTGGATGCCGATGCGCTCAATCTGCTTGCAGGACAACAAACCTGGGCATTGCCCGCCGGCTGTGTGCTCACGCCGCATCCGGGCGAGGCGGCGCGGCTGCTCGATGCCGCCCCTGGCGAGATCCAGCGCGACCGCTTCGCTGCGGCCGAGGCCCTGGCCGCGCAGTACGGTGCGGTCGTCGTGCTCAAGGGGGCTGGCACGGTGGTCGCCGCGCCCGAGGAGGTCCCGTGCGTGATTGCGGCCGGCAATCCCGGCATGGCCAGCGGCGGCATGGGCGATGTGCTGACCGGGACGATCGCCGCGCTGCTGGCGCAGGGCCTGTCCGCCTTCGACGCGGCCTGCGCGGGCGCCTTGCTGCACGCGGCCGCGGGCGATGCCGCCGCGCGCGAAGGCGGCGAGCGTGGCCTGTTGCCTTCCGACCTGTTCGCGCCGCTGCGCCGCTTGGCCAATCCGCATGACTGATCCGTTGTCCCTCGCATTGCCCGATCCCGACGCCACCGATGCGCTCGGCGCATGGCTGGCGCAGACCCGGCCGCCGCGCGCGGTGGTGTATCTGGAAGGCGAGCTGGGTAGCGGCAAGTCCAGCCTGGCGCGCGCCCTGCTGCGGGCGCTGGGCGTGACCGGGCCGGTGCGCAGTCCGACCTACACCCTGGTCGAACGCTACCCGGTGCCCGGCGGCGAGGCGCTGCATCTGGATCTGTACCGGATCGCCGACCCCGGCGAGCTGGAGTATCTCGCGCTGGACGCGCTGGCCGACGAGGCCGTGCTCTGGCTGATCGAATGGCCGCAGCGGGGCGGGGCGGGCCTGCCGCCGGCCGATCTGCGCCTGCGACTGACCGTGGCGGGTGAAGGGCGGCGCTGCGAGGCCGATGCCGGCAGTCCGGTCGGGCGGGACTGGCTGGGGCGGTTGGCGAGAATTTGTCCAGATAGCGTCATCTCCTGAACGCGATCCGAGAAAGTACTCACAGGTCGCGGATTCGTAAGGGAAAAGTGTTGCAAACGGCTGCGGCTTGCGTTTCAATCGCGCCATGCGCCGGTATTTCGCCCTCTGGCTGACCCTCACGCTTGCCTCGATGCTGGGCCTGGGCACGCCCGATCGCGCGTGGGCCGCAGGCGAGTTGCGCGCCCTCGGCCTGCTGGAAGCCGGCGACCATACCCGCGTCGAGCTCACCCTCGCCCGGCAGCCCGATTACAAGATCTTCACGCTGGACAATCCGCACCGGCTGGTACTCGACCTCAGGGGGGCCGAGCTCGGGGCCGGCTTCACGCCCGGCCCGGCAACCGGTGTGGTCCTCGGCGTGCGCACCGGCAAGCCCGAGCCGGGCCAGTTGCGGGTCGTCCTCGATCTGGTCGAGGGAGTGCAGCCGCGTTCCTACCTGATCCCGCCCGGGCAGGGCGGCGGCCATCGGCTGGTGGTCGAACTGCACGGGGCGGCTGCTCCCGGCCAGCGCGCCAGCCAGGTCGCGAGCGGCAAGCCGCGCACGGTCGAGGACATCGTCCAGGGCCAGCAGCGCGACCTGATCATCGCCATCGATGCCGGTCACGGCGGCAGGGATCCCGGCGCGCGTGGCCCTGCCGGCACCTGGGAGAAGAACATCACCCTGGCGGTCTCGCGCGAGCTGGCGAACAAGATCGACGCCGAGCCCGGCATGAAGGCCGTGCTGATCCGCACCGGCGACTACTTCATCCCGCTGCAGCAACGCTATCGCAAGGCGCGCGAAGCGCGCGCCGACCTGTTCATCTCGATCCATGCCGACGCCTTCCACAAGCCCACCGCGGCCGGCGCCAGCGTGTTCGTGCTCTCGCGGCACGGTGCCTCTTCCGAGGCGGCGCGCTGGCTGGCCGACCGCGAGAACGCGGCCGACCTGGTCGGTGGCGTCAAGCTCGACGACAAGGACAACACCCTCGCCGCGGTGCTGCTCGACCTCTCGCAGAGCGCCACCATGAAGGCCTCCGAGGACGTGGCCAACAACGTGCTCAATGCGCTCAAGCGCGTCGGCAAGACCCACAAGCCGCAGGTCGAGCGCGCCAACTTCGTCGTGCTGCGTTCGCCGGACGTGCCCTCGATGCTGATCGAGACCGCCTTCATCAGCAATCCGGGCGAAGAGAGGAAGCTCAACGACCCGGTCTATCGCCGCCGCCTCGCCGAGGCGATCCGTGACGGCGTGCGCGACTATTTCCATGCCCAGCCGCCGCCGGGAACCTGGATCGCCGCCAACGCCGACCACCACCGCGGCGGCATTCGCGAACACATCGTCGCGCGCGGAGACACGCTGTCGTCGATCGCCGCCCGCCATGGCGTCACCGTGGCGCAGTTGCGCAGCGCCAACCGGCTGCAGGGCGATGTGGTCAGGATCGGCCAGCGCCTGAGCATCCCGGCGGCCACCGCTTCCACCGGCGGCTCGGTCACCAGCCCCTCGGTGGGTGCCGCCAGCACGCGTTGAGGCTGCGACCCGGAACTCGGAATTCGTGGGAGCGGCTTCAGCTGCGACCGGTTGCTTCGTGGCATTCCGGTCGCGGCTGAAGCCGGTCCTGCAGCGTGTGGGTTGGTTTCTCGCGCTCGTGCCGGCCCTTCGGGCCGGGGGTTCCGTCCGCCTGCCGGCGGCCGGGTTACTTTTCTTTGCTTGCCCAACGCGGCTTCGGACGGTGCCTCGCGAGCACACATCCCTGTGGCGCCCGCCGGCCAGCACATCCATGTGC
>NZ_JACHHX010000018.1 GCF_014202935.1 Rehaibacterium terrae
GCGAGCACCTGGGGTGCCCTTCTCTTTGGTCACTTTCTCTTGGGCAAGCAAGAGAAAGTGACCCGGCCGCCGGCAGGCGGACGGAACACCCGGCCCGAAGGGCCGGCCAGTTCGCGAGGAGGACCCCACAGGCGGGCTGAACCCCCGGCGCGCAGCGCCGGCACGGTCGCGAGAAACCAACCCACACGCGGCAGGAGCGGCGTGAGTCCGGGGTGCCCTGAAGACCGGCCAGCCCAAGCCTTGGCCGAAGAACCATCACCGCCGCCCCCGCCCAGCCGGTATCCTTGTCGACGTCATCCACGCTGCCCCAGCCCATGCACGCCTACGTCTACAAGAGCCAACGCAAGGCCGACACCTACGTCTACCTGCGCGAGCGGGAGAATTTCGACCTGCTGCCCGCGCCGTTGCGCGAGCGGTTGGGCGCGCTCAGCTATGTGCTGGAGGTGACGCTGTCGCCAGAGCGGCGGCTGGCGAAGGAGGACCCGGCCATCGTGCGGGCCAACCTCGCCGATCGCGGCTTCCATATCCAGTTCCCGCCGGACGAGCACACACGCGCCGATGCCTGACCGCGGCGACACCCGCGTCGGGGCAGCCTTGATCGCTTCCGCGGTCGGCCTGGCGCTGGCGGCCCTGCCCCTGTTCCTGGCGCATCCGGCGGCGCTGGCCGGCCTGTGGCTGGCCTGGGTGCCGTTCGGACTGGCCGCCGGCTGGTGGCTGGGCACGCGCACACCGGGGGAGCTGCTGCGCGACGCGGTCGTGTTGGGGCTGCTGTGGACGGCGGCCCTGCTGTCGTTCGCACTGTTGCTGGCCTGGCCGCTGCAGCGCTTGCAGCAGGCGCCGTCGCTGGGCGGGGTCCTCGCGCTCGGCGCCGCGTGCGGCCTCGGCCTGTTCGCGTTCTGGCGCACCTGGCCGGCCACCGGCCGGGCCCTGCGCACGGGTGGCAGCCTGGCCGAGCTGCGTGTCGCGGCGCGGCACGGCGCCGGTCTGGCATGGCGCGGTTTCGGGGTGGCGCTGGCGCTGGCGGGCGCACTGCTGCCGGTGCTGCTGCTGGCCTGGCCCGGGCTGGTCGAGGGTGCAGCGCGCGACTGGCTGCTGCCGGCCGGCATCGTCGCGGTCGCGACCATGCCGCTGCTGGCCGCCTGGCTGGGCGAGCCGCCGGAGGTCGCGGAGACGGTCGGGCTCCTGCCGGTCACCACGGCACGCGCCTACGGTGGCGAGACGATGGCGGTGGTCGAGGATGAAGCCGATGCCGGACTGTCGCTGGAGTCGCGCCTGTACCTGGCCGCCCGCCTGGGCCGGATCGAGCAGGCGCTGGATCTGCTCGAGGCCGGCGCCGACCCGCACGCGCTGCCGCCGCCGGGGGGCCGCGACCAGCGCACGCTGGCGATGCTGGCCGCGGTGCACGTCGACCTGCGCCTGCTGCGCGCACTGATCGCCGCCGGCGTCGATCTCAATCTGGCCCACGCCGGTTTGACTCCGCTGCTGGCCGCCACCCGCGACAGCTGGCACGGCCGGGTCGAGGCGGTGATGACCCTGCTCGCCAACGGCGCCGATCCGCGCGTGGTCGATGCCGACGGCAACACCCCGCTGCACCATGCCGCGCGCAGCACCGATCCGGGCGTGGCGGCGCTGCTGCTGGATGCCGGCGCCGCGCTCGATGCGGTCAACCACGAGGGCCTGAGTCCGCTGGGCGTGGCCTGCGCCGCCGGCAACTGGCGGCTGGCGAAGTTCCTGATCGAGCGTGGCGCGCACAACGAGCCGGCCGGCGGCCAGCCGGTGCTGCTGGCGGCGGCCGGCGGCGACGACGACCCGGCCGGCGTCAATCTGCTGCTCAGGCACAAGGCGCGTGTCGACGCCCGTGACCAGCGCGGCCGGACCGCGCTGCTGGTCGCCTGCCGCGCCGACAACGCCGAGATCGTCGCCGCCCTGCTCGCCGCCGGCGCCGACCGCAACGCCCACGACGACGAGGGATTCACCCCGCTGCTCGCCGCCAGCGCCGCAGGCAGCCTGGCCGCGCTGCGGGTGTTGATCCCGACCCAGCCCGACCCCGGCGCCGTCGATGCCGCCGGCCGCAACGCGCTGGCATTGCTGATGCAGGCACGCCAGGCCGATCCGGAGATCGTGCCGCTGCTGCTGCGGCTCGGCGTCGATCCCGGGCAGCGCGACCGCGACGGGCGGCGTCCGCTGGATCTGGCGGTGGCGGCCGGCCGCTGGCGGTTGGTGCGCGCGCTCGATCCGCTGCATCCGCTGCCGTCCAGCCTGCTCGACGAGAGCGAGGACGCGCTGGACGAGCCCGAGCAGTCGCCCGAATCGCTGTTGCGCGACGCGCTGATCGCACGCCGTTTCGACGAGGCCGCGCGGATGCTGCCGCTGGCGCCGCCCGAGGCGGCGAGTGCGCTGCTGCCGGTCTTCGCCGACGAATGCGACCTGGATCTGTTCGACTGGCTGCTGCGGCACGGCGTCGATCCCGAGCGGCCGCTGCCCGGCGGCGGCGACGGCGTCGCCTTCCGCCTGCTGGCGCGTGGCCGCCACGCCGCGCCGGCGTTGCGCCGCCTGCTGGCGCGCGGCGTCGGCATCGGCGGGCGCGGTGGCCTGGCGCGGTTCCTGGCCGCCTGCGCCGGTGACCGATCCCATGCCGGCGAGCACGAGGCGCTGGCGCTCGATCTGCTTGCCCGTGGCGCCGACCCCTTCGGCAAGAACCCGGCCGGCGATCCGCCGCTGGCGCTGGCGCTGCGGTTGGGTTGGTCGCGGCTGGCGCTGGCCCTGCTGGCGACCGGCGCCGACCCCAACCAGCGCGATGCCCGCGGCCTCTCGCCGCTGCACCTGGCCTGTGCGCGTGGCGACGCGGCGCTGGTGAAGGCGCTGGTGCGCCACGGCGCCTCGCCGGAGGCGCGCAGTCCGGACGGACAGACCCCGCTCGGGCTGGCCCTGGCCAGCGGCCGCCGCGAACTGGCGCACTGGCTGGAATGGCGGCAATGGCGCCTGCCCGGCCGCCCGTTGCAGCCGGCCGACCTGCCGGCCGCCGCCATGGTCGGCGATCGCGACGCGGTCGAGCGCCTGCTCGAACTCGGGCTGCCGATCGATGCGGTCGACGTGCAGGGTTGCAGCGCCCTGCTGCGTGCCGCCGGCGGCGGTCACGCGGCGCTGGTCGAGCTGTTGCTGGCACGCGGCGCCGACGTCGCGCTGTCGGCATGCACTGGCGCCACGCCGCTGTCGGCGGCGGTGAGCATGCGTCATCCGCAGATCGTCGAGCGCCTGCTGGTCGCCGGCGCGGCGGTCGACCAGGCCCTGCCCGGCGGCATCACCCCGTTGATGGTCGCCGCCGCGCTCGGCCTGGACGACATGTGCCGGCGCCTGCTCGCCGGCGGCGCGGACATCGCCGCGCAGGACGGGCAGGGCCATGGTGCGCTGCACTGCGCGGCGATCCAGGCCTTCCAGTCGCGCGACCGCGACCGCGTCGTGCGCCTGTTCGACCTGCTGCTGCGCGCCGGCGCCGGCGCCGACGCCCCGGCCCAGGGCGGCCTGACGCCGCTGCTGCTGGTGCTGGGCGCACGCGCCGAGCCGGGCAGCAGCTGCGACGAGGACACCGTGCTGGCCGCGCTGGAGCGCCTGCTGGCCGAGAACGTCGCCCTCGACGTGCAGGAGCGGCGTGGGTTCGGCCCGCTGCACCTGGCCTGCCTGCACGGTCTGCGCCGTGTCGTGCGGCGTCTGCTGCGTGCCGGCGCCGATCCTGGCCTGCGCGACACCCTCAACCGTACCCCGCACGATATCGCCGTGCTGCGCGGCTTCGTCGATGTCGCCGCCGAGTTCGAACCGGCCCGCGGCCAGGTCAGTCTGGCCCGCTTCCTGCGCGAGCCGCCGCGCGAATAGCGGCGGCCCGCCGCCGCGCCGCGCGGCCGCCGCAACGAAAACGCCGGCTTTCGCCGGCGTTTGTCGTTCGTGGAGCCGGCCGGATCAGCCGCGCTTCATGAAGTTGAAGAACTCGTCGTTGGTCTTGGTGTTCTTCATCTTGTCGAGCAGGAACTCGATCGCCGCCAGCTCGTCCATCGGATGCAGCAGCTTGCGCAGGATCCAGATCTTCTGCAGGAAGTCCGGCTCGATCAGCAGCTCCTCGCGGCGGGTACCGGAGCGGTTGATGTTGATCGCCGGGTAGACGCGCTTCTCGGCGATGCGGCGGTCCAGGTGCACCTCCATGTTGCCGGTGCCCTTGAACTCCTCGTAGATCACCTCGTCCATCTTCGAGCCGGTCTCGACCAGCGCGGTGGCCAGGATGGTCAGCGAGCCGCCTTCCTCGGCCTTGCGCGCGGCGCCGAAGAACCGCTTGGGGCGGTGCAGGGCGTTGGCGTCCACGCCACCGGTGAGCACCTTGCCCGAGCTCGGCACCACGGTGTTGTAGGCGCGCGCCAGGCGGGTGATCGAGTCGAGCAGGATCACCACGTCCTTCTTGTGCTCGACCAGGCGCTTGGCGCGCTCGATCACCATCTCGGCGACCTGCACGTGGCGCGCGGCCGGCTCGTCGAAGGTCGAGGAGATCACCTCGCCACGCACGGTGCGCTGCATTTCGGTGACTTCCTCGGGCCGCTCGTCGATGAGCAGCACGATCAGGTGCACCTCGGGGTGGTTGTTGACGATCGCCTGGGCGACGTTCTGCATCAGCATCGTCTTGCCCGCCTTGGGCGGGGAGACGATCAGGCCGCGCTGGCCCTTGCCGATCGGGGCCATCAGGTCGAGGATGCGGCCGGTGATGTCCTCGGTCGAACCGTTGCCGCGCTCGAGCTTGAAGCGCTCGCGCGGGAACAGCGGGGTGAGGTTCTCGAACAGGACCTTGTTCTTCGACGCCTCCGGCGGCTCGCCGTTGATGGTGTCGACCTTGTGCAGCGCGAAGTAGCGCTCGCCGTCCTTCGGGCTGCGGATGCGGCCGGCCAGCTCGTCGCCGGTGCGCAGGTTGAAGCGGCGGATCTGGCTGGGCGAGATGTAGACGTCGTCGGGACCGGCCAGGTAGCTGGCATCGGCCGAGCGCAGGAAGCCGAAGCCGTCCGGCAGGATCTCCAGCACGCCGTCGGCGGCCACGCCATCGGCATGGCGGGTGAGCACCTTGAGCAGGTTGAAGATCACGTCCTGCTTGCGCAGGCGGGCCACGCCCTCGCCGATGCCGAGCTGCTCGGCGATGTCCAGCAGCTTGTGCGCCGGCATGCGCTTGAGGTCGGCCAGCGAATAGCTGGGGAAGTCCGGCGGCAGCACCGGCATCGGCCGCTGCGGCTCGGAACGCTCGTCGCCGTCGTCATCGCCGCCACCCTGGCCGCCCTGGCGATTGCGGTCGCGGTCACGGTTGCGGCGGTCGCGGAAACGGTCGCGGCGGGAGCGGCGGCCCTCGCGTGGCTCGCCTTCGCTGCTGCCGGCGTCGCCGCCTTCGCCTTGGCCGGTCTGGCCGGTCTGGTTGGCCTGGTTGGCCTGGGGTGGGTTGCTGTCGGTGGCGGGCGTCGGCTTCTCGGCCGCGGCTTCGTTGCCGGCGGACGCGCGCTTGGCGGCCTCGCCGTTGTCGGTCTGGCTGTCAGACGGGGAGGGATCGGACACGGAGTGCACCTCGCGGTGTGCGAGCGTGAAGAGGAAGGGAGTGTTGCGGAAGAAGAGATGGGGCGCCGTCCGGCGCCTGCGCGGTCATGAAGCTAACACCGAGCCGGGGGCGCCGGCAAGCGACGCCCGGCGAGGCGTTCAGGCCCGGGTGGGGCCGGATGGCGGCGTGGCGAGCCGTCATTCCGGCCTGTGCCGGGATGACGGTTCCCCCGGTCCCTCAGAGCGCCTTGTCGATGAAGGCGGCGAGCTGGGCCTTGCCCACCGCGCCGACCTGGGTCGAATGGACCTTGCCGTCCTTGAACAGCATGAGCGTGGGGATGCCGCGCACGGCGTACTGGCGCATGGTGCCCGGGTTCTGGTCGACGTTGAGCTTGACCACCTTGACCTTGCCGGCATAGTGCTCGGCCAGCTCGTCGACGATCGGCGAGATCATCTTGCAGGGGCCGCACCACTCGGCCCAGAAATCGACCAGCACCGGCTCGGGGGACTTGAGCACCTGGGCTTCGAAATCGGCGTCGCCGACGTGCAGAACCTTGTCGCTCACGGGAAAACTCCTGGGAAGTACGGCCGGAGAAGGCCTTCGCTGCGGTAAACTGGGGGCGACGACCGAACGAATCAATCAGCCCGCCCTGAACACGATGTCCGGCCGAAGTTTGCGGTCGACGCGCCGGGGGCGCAAGCGCGAAGCCACCGCGCCACGACCGAAGCAGACATGACCGACAAGCCGCTCACCGATATCGCATTCTCCAATTTCGACCTTCATCCCGCGCTGCTGGCGGGCCTGGAACGCGCCGGCTTTTCCCGTTGCACGCCGATCCAGGCACTGACTCTCCCGGTGGCCCTGTCGGGGCGCGACGTCGCCGGCCAGGCCCAGACCGGCACCGGCAAGACCCTGGCCTTCCTGATCGCGGTGGTGAACCGCCTGCTGACCCGTCCGGCGCTGGCCGAGCGCAAGCCGGAGGATCCGCGCGCGCTGATCCTCGCGCCCACCCGCGAGCTGGCCATCCAGATCCACAAGGACGCGGTCAAGTTCGCCGCCGACCTCGGCCTGCGCTTCGCGCTGGTGTACGGCGGTGTCGACTACGACAAGCAGCGCGCGCTGCTGCAGGCGGGCGTGGACGTCATCATCGCCACCCCGGGCCGGCTGATCGACTACGTCAAGCAGCACAAGGTCGTCTCGCTGCACGCCTGCGAGGTGTGCGTGCTGGACGAGGCCGACCGCATGTTCGACCTCGGCTTCATCAAGGACATCCGCTTCCTGCTGCGGCGGATGCCGGTGCGCACCGAGCGCCAGACCCTGCTGTTCTCGGCCACGCTCAGCCACCGCGTGCTGGAGCTGGCCTACGAGCACATGAACGAGCCGGAGAAGCTGGTGGTGGAGGCCGAGACGGTCACCGCCGCGCGCGTGCGTCAGCGCATGTACTTCCCGGCCGACGAGGAAAAGCTGCCGCTGCTGCTGGGCCTGCTGTCGCGCTCGGAAGGCGCGCGCACGATGGTGTTCGTCAACACCAAGGCCTTCGTCGAGCGCGTCGCCCGCGCGCTGGAGAAGGCCGGCTACCGCGTCGGCGTGCTCTCCGGCGACGTGCCGCAGAAGAAGCGCGAGTCGCTGCTCCGGAAGTTCCAGGCCGGCCAGCTGGAGATACTGGTCGCCACCGACGTGGCCGCGCGCGGCCTGCACATCGACGGCGTCAGCCACGTCTTCAATTACGACCTGCCGTTCGACGCCGAGGACTACGTCCACCGCATCGGCCGTACCGCCCGCCTGGGCGCCGAGGGCGACGCGATCAGCTTCGCCTGCGAGCGCTACGCGATGAGCCTGCCGGACATCGAGGCCTACATCGGGCAGAAGATCCCGGTCGAGCCGGTGACGCCGGACCTGCTGACCGCACTGCCGCGCGCCCCGCGCCCGGTGGTGGAGGGTGAGGGCGAGGACAGCGAGGAGGCCGAGAGCGTCGGCCAGATCTTCCGCGAGGCGCGCGAGCAGGCCGCGGCGGACGAGGAGCGCCGCGGTGGCGGTGGTCGCGGTCGTGGTCGCGGACGCAGCGAACGTGGCGAACGTGCCGGCGGCCGCCGCGAAGGCCCGCGCCGCGAGCGCCGACCGGCCGAGCCGAAAGCCGAACCGAAAGCCGAGCCCGAGGCACCGGCACAGCAGGCGATTCCCGGCCTCGATGCGCCGGCGCCAGCCGAGGCGGGCGCGGTGGGCGGTGGCGAAGGCGCGCCGCGCAAGCGCCGCCGCCGCCGTGGCGGCCGCGGGCGTGGCCAGGGCGGCGATGCCGCCGCGCCGGCCACGGCGACCGCCGGCCGTCCGCGCAGCGGCAAGGACGAGGGGCGCGGCAAGGGCGAGTTCCGTCCCAACAAGGACAAGCCCAAGCACAAGCCCAAGCCGGCGCCGGAAGGCGGCGAAGGCGGCGAAGGCGGCAAGCCCTCGCTGCTGGCCCGCATCAGGCGGGGCCTGGCCGCGCTGATCAAGCGGCCGCCGCGGCAGCACTGAGGCCGGGTGCCGGCTCCCGGCTCTGCTAAATTGACGCGGCCCAGGGGAACCCGTTGCCGCGCATGACCGCGCTCGCCGACCGCCTCCATTCGCTCTTCGTCTCGCCCGTGCCCGCGCGCGCGGCGACGCTGGCCTTGGGTGCGCTGTGCGCGGTACTGGCGGCGCGGCTGCTGTGGTTGCTGGTGGCCGGGCCGCAGATTCCGGTCGCGCCGTCCGCCGCGCCGGGCATGGCGCCGGCGGCCGAGCGCGCGCCGTTGGCCGGCTTCCATCTGTTCGGGCAGGGCGGGGTGGCGCCGGTGGCGGCGCCGGCCAGCCAGTCGCGGCTGCTGCTGCGCGGCACCTTCGCTTCACCCGATCCGGCCAACGGGCTGGCCTTCATCGCCGAAGCCGCGGGCCGCGAGCGCGCCTATCGCGTCGGCGAGCGCCTGCCCGATGGCGCGATCCTCGACGAGGTGCATGCCGAGCACGTCATCCTGCGTCGCGAGGGTCGCCGCGAGATGCTCTCCCTGCCGCGCGAGGGCACGGCGACGCCGCCGCCGCGCGATCCGACGCCGGCCGCGCCGGTCGATCCCGGCGGCGGCTACCTCACCGGCCCGCTGAGCTTCGGCGCGCCCGACCTGGCCACCGACCGCGCCGCGCGCGCGCCGGAGCTGGCCGCGCTGGCCGAGGGTGCCAACGTGCTGCCGGTGGTCGAGAACGGCCGCTTGGTCGGCGTGCGCCTGGGCGTGCGCGACCCGGCGCTGCTGGCGCGCTTCGGCCTCGACGGCGAGGACATCGTCACCGCCGTCAACGGCATCCCGCTCGACGACCCCGAACGCCGCGACGCGCTGCAGAACGTGCTGCGCGCCGGCGGCCCGGTCGTCCTCACCGTCCGCCGCGGCGGCTCCGAACGCCAGGTCACGCTCGGCCTGTAACGAGAATGAAAACGATGCCAAGACTCTCCGCGCTGCTGCTCGCCGTTTCCCTCGCGCTGGCCCTGCCCGCCCACGCGCAGACCGTCGCGCCGATCGTGCCGGGCGCCGCGCCCGCCACCGGCGACAGCCGGCACACGCTCAACCTCAGCGCCGCCGACATCGGCGTGCTGATCCAGACGGTGAGCGAGATCACCGGCCGCAGCTTCATCGTCGATCCGCGCGTCGAGGGCAAGGTGACGGTGATCTCCGCCACGCCGATGGACGCCGACGCGATCTGGCGCACCTTCGAGTCGGTGCTGAAGGTGCACGGCTACGCGGTGGTCCCCGCCGGCGGCATGTGGAAGGTGGTGCCCGAGGGCGTGGCCGCCACCGACGGTGGCGTGCCGCTGAGCGCGGCCGCCAGTCACGACGCGCTGGTGACGCGGGTGGTCGAGGTGCGCCAGGTGCCGGCGCAGGAGCTGGCCGCGCTGTTGCGCCCGCTGATGCCGCCGAGCGCGCAGCTGGTCGCGCAGGGCAGCACGCTGGTGATCACCGACCGCGCCGGCAACGTCGAGCGGTTGGCGCGCATCGTCCAGCGCATCGACACTGCCGCCGACACCGAAGTCGAGGTCATCCCGCTGCGCCACGCCAACGCCGCCGAGATCGCGCGCACGCTGGCGCAGCTCGAACCGCAGGCGGTGCCGGGCCTGCCCGGCGGCGGCGGCCGGCTGGTGGCCGACGCGCGCAGCAACTCGGTGCTGCTGTCCGGCGACCGCGCGGCGCGGCTGCGGCTGCGCACGCTGATCGCCCATCTGGACACGCCCTTGAGCGAAGGCGACAGCACCCAGGTGATCTACCTGCGCAATGCCCGCGCGGCCGACCTGGTGCCGGTGCTCGAAGGCGTGGCCGCCACGCTCACCGGCACCCCCGTCGGCGGCGACGGCGCCCGGCCGGCCACCATCCAGGCGCACGAGGAAACCAACGCGCTGGTGGTCACCGCCGCGCCGGCGGTCTACCGCGAGCTGGCCGCGGTGGTGCGCGCGCTCGACGTGCGTCGCGCGCAGGTGCTGGTCGAGGCGGTGATCGCCGAGGTCAGCGACGACATCGCCGACGAGCTGGGTGTGCAGTGGCAGAGCACCAGTCTGGACACCGGCGACGACAAGGGCGTGATCGGCGGCACCAACTTTCCCGACGGCAGCGGAGGCGGCGGCATCGTCAGCGGCCTGACCAATCCGCTCAACGCGGTCGGCGGCGAGGGTCTGCGGCTGGGGTACCTCGGCGGCCGCATCACGTTGCCGATCGGCGAGAACGGCGAGGAGGTGACCGTCTTCCAGATCGGCGCGCTGGTCAAGGCGCTGCGCGGCGACGGTCGCTCCAACATCCTGTCTCGGCCCAGCGTGATCACGCTCGACCACCAGGAGGCCGAGTTCAAGGTCGCCCAGGAGGTGCCCTTCGTCACCGGCCAGTACACCAACACCGGCACCGGCGGCAGCCTGCCGCAGAACCCGTTCCAGACCATCGAGCGCAAGGACGTCGGCCTGATCCTGCGCGTCACCCCGCACGTCAACGAGGGCGACGCGGTGCGGCTGGACATCTCGCAGGAGGTGTCCACGCTGGCGCCGCGCGCGGCCGGCGCGGTCGACCTGATCACCAACAAGCGCGAGATCCGCACCTCGGTGCTGGTGCCGGACGGCGGCTTCCTGGTGCTCGGCGGGCTGACCTCCGAGGAAGTCGGCGAGAGCGTGCGTGGCGTGCCGGGCCTGAGCCGCATCCCCGGCCTCGGCAACCTGTTCAAGTCGCGCGCCAGCAGCCGCAGCAAGCGCAATCTGATGATCTTCCTGCGCCCGGTGATCCTGCGCGACGCCGCCGCCGAGGCGGCGGTGTCGAGCGAGAAATACAATTTCCTGCGCGCCGAGCAGCTGCAGATGCGGCAGCGCTTCGAAGGCCGCGTGCGCGGCGGCGAGCAGCCGCTGCTGCCGGAGCTGCCGCAGGACCTGTTCCGCCAGCCGCCGCCGGTGGAGCCGCCGCGTGAGTGACCCCCTGCCGCCGCGCCCGCCATACGGCTTCGCGCGCCGGCACGGCGCCACCGTGACCGGCTGGCGCGACGGCCGCGCGGTGATCGCCCACCGCCCCGGGGTCGCCCCCGAGGTGTTCGCCGAGCTGCGCCGCCTGTGCGCCGCGCCATTGCTGCTGGAGCCGCACGACGAGGCCGGCTTCGAGCGCCTGCTGCGCGCGCTCTACGGCGAGGGCGGCGAAGGCGCGACCGCCGCCGCGGCGGCCGACCTCGGCGAGGCCGACCTCGCCGCGCTCGCCGACAGCCTGCCCGAGCCGCAGGACCTGCTGGAGAGCGAGGACGACGCGCCGATCATCCGCCTGATCAACGCCCTGCTCACCGAGGCGGTGCGGCAGGGCGCATCCGACATCCACATCGAGCCGTTCGAGAGCCGGCTGGTGGTGCGCTTCCGTGTCGACGGCGTGCTGCGCGAAGTGCTCAGCCCGCAGAAGGCCGTCGCGCCGGCGGTGGTCTCGCGCATCAAGGTGATGGCGCGGCTGGACATCGCCGAGCGCCGCCTGCCGCAGGACGGCCGCATCGCCCTGCGCATCGCCGGCCGCCCGGTGGACGTGCGCGTGAGCACCATTCCGGTCGGCGGCGGCAGCGGCAGCGAGCGCGTGGTGCTGCGCCTGCTCGACAAACAGGCCGGCCGGCTCGACCTCGACGCGCTCGGCATGCCGGCCGCGCTGCGCGATCAGGTCGACGCGCTGATCCACCGCCCGCACGGCATCCTGCTGGTCACCGGCCCGACCGGCTCGGGCAAGACCACCACCCTGTACGCCGCGCTGCAGCGGCTCAACGACGGCAGCCGCAACATCCTCACCGTCGAGGATCCGATCGAGTACCACCTCGACGGCATCGGCCAGACCCAGGTCAACCCGAAGGTGGACATGACCTTCGCCCGCGGCCTGCGCGCCATCCTGCGCCAGGATCCGGACGTGGTGATGGTCGGCGAGATCCGCGACCTGGAGACCGCGCAGATCGCCGTGCAGGCCAGCCTCACCGGCCATCTGGTGCTCTCCACCCTGCACACCAACTCCGCCGTCGGCGCGGTGACCCGCCTGCGCGACATGGGTGTGGAACCGTTCCTGCTCGCCTCTTCGCTGATCGGCGTGCTGGCGCAGCGTCTGGTGCGTGTGCTCGACCCGGCGCAGTCGGAGGTGTACGCCCCCAGCCAGGCCGAATGCGCCGCGCTCGGCGGCGCATGGTCGCCCGAACTGCGCTTCCGCCGCCCGCACCCCGACGCCGCGCGCCCGTACCGGGGCCGCTGCGGCCTGTACGAACTGGTGCTGGTGGACGAGGCGATGCGCCGCCTGATCCACGACAACGCCAGCGAGGCCGACCTGCTCGCGCAGGCGCGCCGGCGCACGCCCTCGCTGCTCGCCGACGGCTGGGCCAAGGTCTGCGCCGGGGCGACATCGGTGGAAGAGGTGCTGCGCGTCACCCGCGAGGATTGAGCGCGCACCTGAAGGAGCGGTGCAAGCCGCGAGCGGCGGCCTCGCTGGCGATCGCAAGGCCTTGCCCCGCGCCCGCGGGCACCAGGCCGGGACCGGCGCCCTGGACACCGGCCTGCTCGCCGAAGCGGCTCGCCGCCGCCACAGTGGCTGCTCGATGCACGTCATCTCCGCCGCGCCGTACCTCCCCGTACCGCCTCGGCGGCCGCGGCCATACGCTAAACTCGACGCCTTGGCCGCGCGGCCGCCGGATCACCCACGACAACGATCAAGACACGGGCCGCCCGCGGTCCGCGGAGACAAGCAATGAACTGGCTCAACGACGCCCTCGAACAGGACTGCGATCCGACCGAGACCCGCGAATGGGTCGAGGCGGTGCGCGCGGTCATCGCCCACGACGGGCCCGAGCGCGCCCACTTCCTGCTCGACCGGGCGATCGAGGAAACCCGCCGTGCCGGCGGCAACCTGCCGTTCTCGCTGACCACCGACTACATCAACACCATTCCCCCGGAGCGCGAGGCCAGGAGTCCCGGTGACGCCGCACTGGAGTGGCGCATCCGCTCGATCATCCGCTGGAATGCGATGGCGATGGTGGTGCGGGCCAACCGCAAGCCCGGCGAGCTGGGTGGCCACATCGCCAGCTTCGCCTCCTCGGCGACGCTCTACGACGTCGGCTTCAACCATTTCTGGCGCGCGCCCAGTGCCGACCATCCGGGCGATCTGATCGGCATCCAGGGCCACTCCAGCCCCGGCATCTACGCCCGCGCCTTCCTCGAAGGCCGGTTGACCGAAGACCAGCTCGACCACTTCCGCATGGAAGTCGACGGCCGTGGCATCAGCTCCTACCCGCACCCGTGGCTGATGCCGGACTTCTGGCAGTTCCCGACCGTGTCGATGGGGCTGGGACCGATCGGCGCGATCTACCAGGCACGCTTCTGGAAGTACCTGGAGGCGCGCGGCCTGATGCCCAGGACCGACCGCAAGGTGTGGTGCTTCCTCGGTGACGGCGAAACCGACGAGCCCGAGAGCCTGGGCGCGATCTCGCTGGCCGGCCGCGAGGGGCTGGACAACCTGATCTTCGTCGTCAACTGCAACCTGCAGCGCCTGGACGGCCCGGTGCGCGGCAACGGCAAGATCATCCAGGAGCTGGAAGGCGTGTTCCGCGGCGCCGGCTGGAACGTGATCAAGCTGATCTGGGGCAGCTACTGGGATCCGCTGCTGGCGCGCGATCACAAGGGCGTGCTGCGCAAGCTGATGATGGAGACCGTCGACGGCGAGTACCAGAACTGCAAGGCCTTTGGCGGCGCCTACACGCGCGAGCACTTCTTCGGAAAGTATCCGGAGACCGCCGCCATGGTGGCCAACCTGTCCGACGAGGACATCTGGCGCCTCAACCGCGGCGGCCACGATCCGCACAAGGTCTACGCCGCCTATCACGCAGCCGTCCGTACCACCGGCATGCCGACCGTGATCCTGGCCAAGACGGTCAAGGGCTACGGCATGGGCAAGGCTGGCGAGTCGCTCAACCCGACCCACCAGACCAAGAAGCTGGACGACGAGGCCGTGCGCGCCTTCCGCGACCGCTTCAACATCCCGATCCCGGATGAGCGGCTCGGCGAGGTGCCGTTCTACCATCCGGGCGAGGACTCCGAGGAGGTCAAATACCTCAAGGCGCGCCGCGCCGCGCTGGGCGGCTACCTGCCGCAGCGCCGGCGCAAGGCCGACGAATCGCTGCAAGTGCCCTCGCTCGACAAGTTCGAGCGCCTGCTCAAGTCCAGCGGCGAGCGCGAGATCAGCACCACCATGGCCTTCGTGCAGGCGCTGAACATCATCCTGCGCGACAAGCAGGTCGGCCCGCGCTGTGTGCCGATCGTCGCCGACGAGGCGCGCACTTTCGGCATGGAAGGGCTGTTCCGCCAGATCGGCATCTACTCCCCGTTCGGCCAGAAGTACAAACCGGTCGACCGCGACCAGCTCATGTACTACCGCGAGGATCAGGCCGGCCAGGTGTTGGAGGAGGGCATCACCGAGGCCGGCGCCTTCGCCAGCTGGATGGCCGCTGCCACCAGCTACAGCACCAACAACCTGCCGATGCTGCCGTTCTACATTTACTACTCGATGTTCGGCTTCCAGCGCATCGGCGATTCGGCCTGGCAGGCCGCCGACATGCGCGCGCGCGGTTTTCTGCTCGGCGCCACTGCCGGCCGCACCACCCTCAACGGCGAAGGCCTGCAGCACGAGGACGGCCACAGCCACCTGCTGGCCGGAGCCATCCCCAACTGCCGCGCCTACGACCCGACCTTCGCCTACGAGGTGGCGGTGATCCTGCAGCGCGGCATGCAGCGCATGCTCGGCGAGCAGATCGACGAGTACTGGTACCTCACCCTGATGAATGAGAACTACGCGCACCCGGACATGCCGGAGGGCGCGGAAGAGGGAATCATCAAGGGCATGTACCTGTTGCGGGACTCGGGGGTCGGGACCCGGGGCTCGGGGAGGAGCAAGAGCAGGCAGCCGTGTGTGCAGTTGCTCGGCTCGGGCACCATCCTGCGCGAGGCCATCGCCGCCGCCGAGCTGCTGGAGAAGGACTTCGGCGTGGCCGCCGACATCTGGTCCTGCCCCAGCTTCACCGAGCTGCGCCGCGACGGCTTCGACGCCGAGCGCTGGAACCGGCTGCACCCCGAGGCCAAGACCCCGCGCAAGGCCTATGTGACCCAGTGCCTGGAAGGTCGCGAGGGCCCGGCCATCGCCGCCACCGACTACGTGCGCGCCTTCGCCGACCAGATCCGCGCCTTCGTGCCGATGCGCTACACCGTGCTCGGCACCGACGGCTTCGGCCGTTCCGACACCCGTGCCAACCTGCGGCGCTTCTTCGAGGTGGACCGGTACTACATCGCCCAGGCCGCCATCGAGGCCCTGGCGAAGGAAGGCAAGTTCAGCGCCCGCGACGCCGCCCGCGCGATCCGGCTGTACGGCATCGATGCGGACAAGCCCAACCCGCTGACGGTGTGAGGCAGCGTCGAGGGAGCGGATGCGCGAAGGGGCGACCCATGGGCCGCCCCTTCGCGTGATGCCGCCGCGGCGGTCATCCCGGCACCGCCGCGACGGCTGCCGCTCGGCTCAGTCGCCGCGACGACCGCGCAGCGAAGCCTCGGTGCGCGCGGACGCATCGACCTCGGCGCGGGCCGCGGCGCGGCCGTCGCGCGAGGCGCGCAGGTCGGCCTCGCCGCGGGCGCTGGCGTCCGCCTCGGCGTGGGCGCTCAGCCCGCCGCGACGGGACGGGGCCGGCCTGGCCTCGCCCGATTCCGGGGCGGCGTCCTCGCCGCCGTCGCGGCGTTCGCCGCCCGTCATGCGCAGCTCGCCCAGCGCCTGGCCGCTCAACGCGCTGGCGCCGTCGAGTGCCAGTCCGTCGCGGCGGCCGCCCAGGTCGCCCTGCCCCTCACCCGCGGTGCGGCCGGACACCGTGCCGGCGAGTTCACCAGCCAGTCCGCTGGCGCCGCGTGCCGCGGTCGTCGCGGTGGTGCCGGTGGCGGCCGAACCCTCGACCGCACCGCGGGCGGCCGTGGCGAGCGCCGCCTGGCCGTGCCCGGTCAGCGTTTCCGCCTGTGCGCCGGCCTGCGTGGCGGCCTCGCCGCCGCGCCGGAACAGGCGCGAGATCGGGCCGCGGCCACGGCGCTCGACCTCGCTGCCTGCCTGTACGGCGCTTTCCGCCTGCGCGGCGGCGGCAGCGCTCAGGTCCGCGGCCGCGTGGCCGGCCTCGGCGCGACCGGTCGCCGCGGCGACGGTCTCGGCCGCATGCTCCAGCGCCAGCGCAGCGCGCTCGGCATCGACCTGTCCGGCGGCGCCGGCGATCGCCCGGCCGGCGACCTCGCCGCCGATGGCCGCCTCCGACGCACCGGCTGCGGCCGTCCCGGCGACGCCGCGCAGCTCGCCAGCGGCGTCGAGCGCGCCACGGGCGGTGCCGTGGACGCGACGGCTGGCGCGCGGATCCGCCGGATCGACGCGTGGAAGCGTGCCGGCGCGTCCGTCCAGTGTACCGCCGACACGGCCGGCGACGTCGCCGGTCAGTGCAGCGGGCGCCCCGGTCACGCCGCCGACCAGACGGCCGCCGGCACCGACCGCGCCGCCACCCTGGAGCAACTGCGCCTGGGCCTGCGGCCCGAAGGCGAACAGGGCGGCGAAGATGGCAGTGGTCAGCAGGGGTTGCTTGCTCATGGGGATCTCCTTGTCTGCCGCAGCCCACCTGCGGCTCTCACTGGGAACTACGAGGCGCTGCGGTGGCTTCTTCCATGGCCGCGGGCGGCGGTTCGGGAGCGATTCAGCGGCGTGGCCGCGGCGTGTGCGCGGTGCAGCCGGCGCGCCCGCGGAGCGTTCGGCCGGCGGGTGGCGCGAGGAGAGGCCCGGCGGACGGGTGCCCGCCGGGCGGGGCGGGATCAGAAACTGCGGGTGAGGCTCAGTCCGGCGCCCCAGTCCGGGCTGCCGTCGGACAGGCCCTTGCTCAGGTACACCTGCAGCTTGCCGGCGGCGCCGGCCGGCGCGTTGAAGAACGCCATCAGGTCCCGGCGCGCGTCGAAGCCGCTGCTGGCGGCTTCGCGGTAGTCGTACATCAGGCCGAGCTGGCCGCTGCCGATGCGCCGGCCGATGCCGAGGTTGCCGCCGAGCACGTCGTCGACGTCGATGAAGCGCGAGGAGCCGAGACGGGTGTAGCCGAGGCCGCCGAACAGCAGGGTGCCGTCGAAGTCGCGGTACAGGTCCACCGCCACGCCGTAGTCGTTGGCGCCGGTGCCCAGGCCCTTGTCTTCGTCGGCGGTGGCGATCTTGGCGTTGACGGAAAAGTCCACGCCCAGCGCGGTGCCGGTCGGCATCGACCAGGTCGCGGCCAGCGTCAGGTCGCCGATGCCGGAGGCGGTGCCGCGCTCCGGCGTGTCCTGGCCGGCCGGCGGCGGCCCGCCGATCACCGGGAGACGGCCGCGGCCGACCGGATTGAGGTTCGGGACCAGGCCGACCCCGGGCAGCACGTTCGGATCACCGCTGACGCGCAGCCAGGGCAGGCTGGCGCGGAAGCTCCAGTTGCCGCTGTCCAGGCGCGCGGTGATCGGCACCGAGAAGATCTCGGTGGTGGTGTCGCTGCCGTAGTCGCCGGTGCTGTAGTTGAGACCGGCGCCGACGCTCAGGCCGTCGGCGGCATGGGTGAGGCCGGCCGCGAGCAGGGCCGCGCAGATCAGGCTGGGACGGATCATCGGATCTCCTTTTCGGTGTCGGGATGACGCAAAGGCGGGCACCCCCGGGTGCCCGCCTGCTGTCGGGGACGGCGTGGCGGTCAGCGGCCGCCGCGCTGGGGACGGTCGGGACGTTCCGGCCGGGTCGGCCGCTCCGGCATCAGCGGGCGCTCGGGCAGGACCGGGCGACCGACATTCTCCGGGCGTGCCGGCGTGACCGGACGGGTGCCGGCCTCGATACGGGCGTTGCCGCGCGCTTCCGCGGCCACGCCGCGGCCCAGCTCGCCGCGCACCCGCGCGTCGGCAGCGGTCGTGGCGCCGGCGCCACCGCCGGCAGTGCCGCGCGCCTCGGCAGCGATGTCCAGGCCGGCCTGGCCTTGCGCGCCGGTGCTGCCCCGGTTGGCCGCGCTGACGATCTGGCCGAGGTTGAAGCCCAGTTCCTGGGCGATCTCGCCCCAGCCCATGCCGTCGGCGCGCATCTGCAGCAGGCTGTCCAGTGCCGCATCGAGATCGGCGGCGCTGCCGGATTCGATCATGGCGCCGGCCAGACCGAGCGTGATGTCGATCTCGCCATAGCCCATCGCCTCGCCGGATTCGCCGCCGCTGCGCAGCCGCTCGACCAGCGCGGTGGCCGCCTCGATGTCGTCGTCCAGCAGGTGCGCATGGCGTTCGGCGATGCGCTGGGTCGGCACCGCGGCATGGGCGGCGGCCTCGCTGTCGCCCTCGACCTCCTGGGCCTGCGCCGGCGCGGTCGCGGCGAAGAGGGCGCACAGGGCGCCGAACGTGGCGGCAGCCAGAAATTGCTTCGGATTCATGATCGTGCCTCCATGAAGGCCGCGGGCGATCCGCGGCTCGCATCAGGGACTACGAACCGGGGCGGGGTTTTCTTCCCGCGCGCCCCGGATTCGTTCAGCGGCCGGCCTCGGTCAACGCGAGCGCGGCCTCGGCGCCGATCAGGCCGTGGCCGAACACGGGATCGCGGCCACGCTCGCCGAGGTCGATCGCCTGCGCCGCCAGCTGCGTGCGCACATGTTCGACCAGCCCCTCGCCCGGGGCGGCGGCGTGGCGCGCAGCGGCGCGTGCGACCAGCGGCGCGGCGAACGAGGTGCCGCGCACCGTCGCCCAGTCGCCGCCCGGGCGGGCCGCGCGCAGCGCCGCGCCGGGTGCGGCGAAGTCCACCTGCGGGCCGCGCACCGCCTCGGGCAGTGCGCGCTGGCGGGCATCGACGGCGGTCACGCCGATGACCTCCGGATAGGCGGCCGGGAACAGCGGCGGCGCGGTCGGACCGTCGTTGCCGACCGCGGCCACCAGCACGTGGCCGCGCCCGGCCAGCGCACGGGTGGCGCGCGCCAGCAGCGCGTTGTCCGGGCCGACCAGGCTGAGGTTGATCACCGCCACCCGCTCATCCGCCAGCCAGGCCATCGCTTCGACCAGCGCGCTGACCGCGCCGCCGGTCGGCCGGCCGCAGTAGATGTCGGCGGCGTACAGCACGGTCGGCGTGGCGTCGCGGTCGCCGCCGGCCAGCAACGAGGCCACCGCGGTGCCGTGGCGGTCCGGCCGGGAGTCCCCGTCGCAGCCCCAGGGCTCGATGCGCACCCCGGCCAGCGCCGGGTGCGTGCGGTCCACGCCGCTGTCGACCAGGCCGATGCGCAGCGGCGTGCCGGCGGCGCCGGGCGCGCTCGGCGCACTCGTTGCGGGGATGGCCACCGGCGCGGACGAGCCGAAATACAGGTGGTTGAAGACGTACTCGCCGTCGCGGTCGAGCCGCTGCAGCTGCCGCAGCGCGGCGCGCGTGCCCTGCCCGGGGCGGGCGTGGAGCACGGCGACCCGCAGGCCGAGCGCGCCCAGCTCGCGCGTGCCGGTGACGGCGAAACCGGCGGCACGGGCGCGTTCCAGCGCGGCCGGCGAAGGGTCGATGGCGAGGATCTCGCTGCGCACGATCGGCGCGCCGTGACGGTCGAGGTCGAGCACGTCGCGATGCATGCGCACATAACTGCGCAGATCCACCTGCTGCACCAGACCCGGCACGCTCCGCACGGCGACGCGGGCCTGCGCGGGCAACGGGCGCAGTGCCTGCGCGGGGAGCGTGCGGGCGACGTCGGACGCCGGCTGCGCGGCATCGACCGGCAGCCGCGCGCCGGCCATCGCCGGGCGCAGCGGATCGGCGGCCAGTGCTGGCCGGGGCGCGGCTGCCGGCGGTTGCGCCGACGCGCCCGACGTCGCGAGCGCGACGCCCAGCATGAGCGCAATCGTCGGCCATCGGTGCAGGCGCATCATCGTTTCCGGGACCTCGCGCTGCGGACAGTGTCGACGCCGGGTCGGGGCACGCCAATGGGGGATTTCCCCCGCATCGGGGCATGCCGGCCGATGCTAGCATCCGGGCCCCGTGCGCCGAGCCGGTCGGGTCACGAAAAGACGGTTCCGGTTCAGGGAAGAAAGTGCCCCGCAGGAACGTAGACAGCGATGACGGTTCCGGACTCCGCCAGTCACATGCATGAACAGCTGTGCGAGCTGCTGCCGCGCATGCGCCGCTTCGCGCGCTCGATCGCAGGCGATCCGCACGACGCCGACGACCTGGTCCAGGTCGCGGTCGAGCGGGCGCTGGCGCGGGCGTCGCAATGGCGGGCGGACCGCGAGTTGGCGCCGTGGGTGTTCGGGATCATGAAGAACGCCTGGGTGGACGAGCTGCGGGCGCGTACGCGCAGCCGGCAGCTGTTCGCTCCGGAGGACGAGGGCGGCCAGGTCGGCACCGCGCCGGTCGAGGCCCGGATGGTGGCGATGTCGGTGGAGGCCGCACTGGCGGCGCTGCCGGAGGAGCAGCGCATGGCGGTGGCGCTGGTGCTGATCGAGGGACTGTCGTATCGGGAGGCGGCCGATGCACTCGGCATCCCGATCGGCACCCTGACCAGCCGGCTGGCGCGCGGTCGCGAGGCGCTGCAGCGCATGCTCGGCGAGGGGGACGGATGAGGATTTCCGACGAACGACTGATGGCCTACGTCGACGGCGAGCTCGACGCCGCGCAGGCAGCCCAGGTGGAGGCGGCGATCGCCGCCGATCCCGCGCTCGCCGCCGCCGTCGCGCGCCAGCGCCGGCTGCGCGAACGCTTGCGCGCGGCCTTCGATCCGGTGCTCGATCAGCCGGTGCCCGAGCGGCTGCTGGCCGCGGCGCGTGGTGCAACGACATCGTGCGCAGCGCAGGTGGTCGATCTGCACGCCGTTGCCGCGCGCCGCGATCGCCCGCGGCGCTGGTCGCTGCCGGAATGGGCGGCGCTGGCCGCCGCGCTGGTGCTCGGCCTGGTGCTGGCGCAGTGGCTGCCGCTGCACGATGACGACCTGCTGGCCACCGCGCCGGACGGCCGCCTGCTCGCCCGCGGCGAGCTGGCGCAGGCGCTGGATACCCGGCTCAGTGGCGACAGCACCGATCGCATCGCCTTGGGTCTGAGCTTCCGCACCGGCGACGGCGGCTACTGTCGCAGCTTCGTGCTGCAGCGGCCGCAGCCGCTGGCCGGCCTGGCCTGCCGCCAGGAGGATGGCTGGCGGGTGCCGGTGCTGAGCGAAGCCGAGCCGGCCGCCGGCGGCGAGTTGCGTCTGGCCTCGGCCCCGCTGCCGCCGGCGGTGCTGGGCGAGATCGACGCACGCATCGCCGGCGAGCCGCTCGACGCCGCCGCCGAGCGGGCGGCGCGCGCGGCCGGCTGGCGCTGAAGCGGGCCTGCCTCGCAGCGGCCTGAACGCCGCACATCCGGCGACCGCGGCCGTCGCGCCGCCCGCCGCCGGCCTGCGCTATCGTCGTTGCGGGTCGTCCCGGGTCGCCGTGGATGGAACGAATCCGCCCGCGGCGAGTCACACCCCTCCCCCCACGTCTTCGGTGCGAGCGAGGCTCATGGTCAGGAAGCAGCGTCCGGTCTGGCAGCGAGCGGTCGGCGTCGCGGCGGTGGCGGCGGCGATCACGGTCGGGGTGTGGTTCGCGCGCCAGGGTGAGGCGCCGGTGGTCCTGCCGCCGGCACCGCCGGCCGATCCCGTGGTCGAGGCGGAGACCGGCGAGCGCCATCCGATCGGGCAGGCGCAGGTGGATGCCGAACCGGAATCGCCCGAGACACTGCCGCCGCTGACGGAGAGCGACGCCGCGGTGATCGAGGCCCTGCAGGCGCTGGCCGACGACGGCGATCCGCTGTGGATCCCGCAGTACCTGGTGCAGCGCTTCGTCGCCACCGTCGACAACCTGCCGCGGCAGAAACTGGCGCTGCCGCTGCGGCCGGTGAAACCGGCGCCCGGTACGCTGCGGGTGCGCGAGGAGGCCGACGGCCGGGTCGTGCTCGACCCGGCCAATGCCGAGCGTTACGCGCGCCACCTCAGCGTCGCCGAGGCCGTGGACAGCGAGCGCGCGGTGGCCCTGTACGTGCGCTTCTATCCGCTGTTCCAGCAGGCCTACCGCGAGCTGGGCTATCCGGGCGCGCACTTCAACGACCGCCTGGTCGAGGTGATCGACCACCTGCTGGCGGCACCGGAGATCGACGCCCCGCTGGCGCTGGTGCCGGAGAAGGGCGGCTGGGCCTTCGCCGACCCGGCGCTGGAGTCGCTGTCGTCCGGCCACAAGATCCTGCTGCGGATCGGCCCGGACAATGCGCGCCGCGCCAAGGCCAAGCTGCGCGAGCTGCGGACGGTGCTGACCGGGGAATCGCTGCCGCGCTGAACGGCCCACCGCGTTGCCGTGGACTCGGCGCGGGTTCGAACCCATCCTGGTTCGAACGATCGGGGGCGGGGACTCATGAAGCGGATCGCATTGGCCGGCCTGCTGGACTTCAGCCTGGCCACGCAGGTGATCGGCTGGCTGCTCTCGGTGGTGTGGCGATGCGCGGGCAATGCGCGCGACGCGCGGCGGTAGAATCGCGGCCCCGCCATCTGAAGGCCGTGGTGTGTCCGCGCACGACGATCCCGCCCTCGACACCCTGCTGCTGCCGTTCGCCGACGGCATGCTGCGCTGGCCGGCCGATGGCCGCGTGCTGTTCCTGCACGCGCGCGACGGCTGGGCGCTGCGCCGCTTTCCGCTGGCCGGGCTGGTCTGCGAGCAGGGCTTCAAGCCGTTCGCCGATGCGCTCGCGCGGACCGGGCTAGCGGTGGTGGCGCAGGCCGGGGGGCGTTTTCCGCTGGTGCTGGCGCTGCCGCCGCGCCAGCGCGACGAAGCGCGCGCACTGCTGGCCCGCGCGCTCGACCATCTCGAACCCGGCGGCGTGCTGGTCGCCTGCCAATCGAACCTGGAGGGTGCGCGTTCCGGCGAGGACGATCTCGATCGGCTCGCTGGCCTCGCCGGCAATCTCAGCAAGCACAAATGCCGCGTCTACTGGACGCGCGCCGACGCGCTCGACGCCGCGCTGCACGCGCAGTGGCGCGCGCTGGATGCGCCGCGGCCGATCCTCGATGGCCGTTTCGTCAGTCGTCCCGGCCTGTTCGCCTGGGATCGCGTCGATGCCGCCTCGGCGCTGCTGGCGGCACGGTTGCCCGACGAACTGGCCGGGCGCGGCGCCGATCTCGGCGCCGGTTGGGGCTGGCTGGCGGCCGAGGTGCTGGCGCGTTGTCCGCGGGTGACGGCGATCGATCTCTACGAAGCGCAGGCGCGCGCGCTCGAGCTGGCGCGGCGCAACCTCGCCGAGGCGCGGGTGCCGGTCGGCTTCCACTGGCACGACGTGCGCGCCGGCTTGCCGGCGCGCTACGACTTCATCGTCAGCAACCCGCCGTTCCACCAGGGCCGCGCCGACGAGCCGCGCATCGGGCAGGACTTCATCCGCGCCGCCGCCGCCGCGCTGCGGCCCGGTGGCCGGCTGTGGCTGGTGGCCAATCGCCACCTGCCTTACGAATCCGCGCTGCGGGAGGGCTTCGCGTCGGCGCGCGTGGTCGCCGAGCGCGATGGTTTCAAGGTGATCGAGGCGCTGAAGGCATGAAGCTCCTGAAGCTGATCGCCAACCTCGGCTACGGCAGCCGCAAGGAAGTCGCCGCGCTGTTCCGCGCGGGCCGCGTCACCGATGCCGACGGCGAGGTGCTGTACGCCGACGACCAGGTGCCGCACGCGGCCGTGCGCATCGATGGCGAGCCGCTCGACCCGGCGCCGGGCGTGACGATCGCGCTGCACAAGCCGGTCGGCGTCACCTGTTCCACCAGGGACCAGGGCCGGCTGGTGTACGACCTGCTGCCGCCGCGCTTCCGTCTGCGCCGTCCGGTGCTGTCCACGGTCGGGCGGCTCGACCGCGACACTTCCGGCCTGCTGCTGCTCACCGACGATGGCCAACTGCTGCACCGGATCATCTCGCCGCGCGCGCAGGTGGCGAAGGTGTACGAAGCCACCCTCGCCGCCGACCTGCGTGGCGACGAGGGCGCGCTGTTCGCCGCCGGCACCCTGCTGCTCGAAGGCGAGAAGACGCCGCTGGCGCCGGCCACGCTCGATGTGCTCGGCCCGCGCCATGTGCGGCTCACCCTCACCGAAGGCCGCTACCACCAGGTGCGGCGGATGTTCGCGGCGACCGGCAACCACGTCGAGACCCTGCATCGTGTCGCCGTCGGCGGCTTGACGCTGGACGGCCTCGCGCCCGGCGAGTGGCGGGTGCTCGATGCCGACGACATCGCCCGCGTGTTCGCGTCGCCGCCGTCGTCGTAGCGCGAGGCGGCCGTCTCCGGCCAGCCGGGGCGTTCAGTCCGCGCGGACGATGCGCCCGTCCGCCATCACGAAACGCACCCGTTGCAGGGCGGTGATGTCGTCCAGCGGATCGCCGTCGACGGCGATGATGTCGGCGGCCTTGCCGGGCTCCAGCGTGCCGGTTTCCGCCGCCACGCCGAGCAGCTCGGCGGCGTTGCGGGTGGCGGCGACGAGCGCTTCCCGGGCGGTCAGCCCGCCGTATTCCAGCATCAGCGGGAACTCCTCGGCGTTGCGGCCGTGGTCGGACACGCCGGCGTCGGTGCCGAAGGCGATCGGGATGCCGGCCTGCCGGGCGGCGCGGATGTTGCGGCCGGTGGCTTCCAGACGAATGCGGATCTTGGCCTCGACCACCGGCGTGTAGCGGCCGGTGCCGACATGCTCGCGGTAGGCGATGGTAGGCGACAGCGTCGGCACCAGGTAGGTGCCGTGCGCCTTCATCGCCCGGATCGCGTCGTCATCGACGAAGGTGCCGTGATCGACCGAGTCCACCCCGGCGCGCGCCGCTGCCTCGACGCCGCGCGCGCCGTGCGCGTGCGCGGCCACCTTCAGGCCGAGCGAGCGGGCGGTATCCACGATCGCGCGCATCTCCTCGTCGGTGAAGTGCTGGCCGAGGCCGCGGTCCTGCTGCGACAGCACGCCGCCGGTGGCGGCGAACTTGATCACGTCGACGCCGGCGCGCGCCGACTCGCGCACGCGCCGGGCGCATTCGGTGGCCCCGGTGCAGACATGGCCCTGGATCGCCTCGGTGACTTCCGGGCGGAAGCCGGTGGCGTCGCCATGGCCGCCGACGATCGAGATCATCGGCCCGGCGACCAGGATGCGCGGGCCGGGCGCCAGTCCGGCGGCGACGGCGTCGCGCACCGCCTGCCCTGCGCGGCCTGGCGAGCCGAGGTCGCGCACGGTGGTGAAGCCGGCACGCACCGTCACGGCGGCGTTCTTCATGCCGACCGCGGCGGCGAACTCGGGCGTGGTCACGGCCTGCCGCCACCACGGGCTGCCCGGATCGAGGGTGAGGTGGACATGGCTGTCGATCAGGCCCGGCAGCACGGTCTTGCCGCGCAGATCGAACTCGCGGACGGTGTCGCCTTCGTCCAGGGGCGGCTGTGCGGCGAGGCCGGGCAGCAGCGCCTGGATGCGGCCGTCGCGGACCACCAGCGTGCTCGGTCCCAGCGGCGCGGCGGCGGCATCGACGATCACGCGGTCGGCACGGATCACGGCGACTTCGGCGGCGACGGCGTGGCCGCCGGCGAGCGCGAGGGCGAGCAGGGCGAGGCGGGCGTGTCTCATGGCGGCGGCCTGCGGGTCGTGGAGCGCCAAGGCTAGCAGAGGGACGGTGGCGAGCCGCGACCCGGGAACCGCGCAGGCACCCGTTCGTGATTTCCGCCGCGCCGGCAGACGATGCATCCGTCGCGGCGGGGCGCGGCGCAGGCCGCCGGGTTTCACTGTCGCTGCAGCCGGCCGGATCGTCCGCTGGCGTCCGGGTGTAGGCTTCGCGCTCCGCATTCCCCGTCCGCCGCCATGTCGCGCAACCCCAATCTCGCCGGCATCCTCGCCATGCTCGCCGCCGTCGGCCTGTTCTCGCTGATGGACGCCGGCCTGAAGCTGCTCTCGCCGCATTACCCGCCACTGCAGGTGGCGGCGCTGCGCGGGGCGGCGTCGTTGCCGTTCGTGCTGCTGTGGATCGGCCTGCGCGGCGGCTTCGCCACGCTGTGGAAGGTGCGCTGGGGCCTGCACCTGCTGCGCGGCGTGCTGGCGGTGACGATGATGGTGTGCTTCATCCACGCGCTGCGCACGCTGCCGCTGTCCACCGTGTACACGCTGTTCTTCGTGGCGCCGCTGATGATCACCGCGCTGTCGGTGCCGGTGCTGGGCGAGTACGTCGGGCCGCGGCGCTGGACGGCGATCGCGGTCGGCCTGCTCGGCGTGCTGGTGGTGCTGCGGCCGACCGGCGAGGGCATGTTCACCCTCGCCGGGCTGGCGGTGCTGGGCGCGGCGGCCGGCTACGCGGCCTCGGCGATCACCGTGCGCGTGCTGGCGCGCACCGACAGCACGCAGAGCATGGTGTTCTGGATGCTCACGCTGCTCACCCTCGGCGCCGGCGCGCTGGCGGCGCCCGGCTGGGTGCCGCTGCAGGCGGCGCATGTCGGGATCATCGCCGGCATCGGGCTGGCCGGGGCGCTCGGGCAGTACGCGATCACCGAGGCGTTCCGCCACGGCGAGGCGTCGGTGATCGCGCCGTTCGAATACACCGCGCTGGCCTGGGGGCTGGGGCTGGATCTGGCGCTGTGGGGCGTGCTGCCGGACGGCGTCACCTGGCTGGGCGCGGCGATCATCGTGCTCAGCGGCCTGTACCTGCTGCACCGCGAGCGGGTGCATGTCGAGGCGGAGCATCCCTGAGTCGCATCAGTCGAGTCCGTAGCGCAGCGCCAGTTCGACGAAGCGCGCATCGCCGGGCCGGCGGTCGACCGGCGCGCCGGTGTCGTCCTCGAAGCGGTGGCGACGCTCGAATTCGACGCCGCCCTGCAGCGACAGCCGCCAGCGCGCGGCCGGCATCCAGTCCGCCATGAGCGCGGCCCGCCAGGCTTCCTGCCGGTAATGGAAGCGGGCGCCGTCGCGTTCGTCGCTGACCACGTGCCAGCGGCGGCCAGCAGGCGCGAGGCGCGCGCCGATGGCCCAGCGTGCGGCCGGCGCCCAGTCGATCCGTGCGGTGGGCCAGCCCAGTTCGGCGCGGACGTCGTCGCGCCGCCACAGCGCGCTGACTTGCGGGTACACGCGCGGGCGGCCGAAGGCGTCGTCGCGGAACAGGCCCGCGCGCCAGCCGATGCCGTCGGCCGCGGGTGGCTGCGCGAGCCACAGCCGCGCGTGCAGGTCGAGGTCGCGACCGCTGCCGCGCGCGAACAGGTCCTTGAACACGTTGGAAGACGTCGCGACCACGGGCGTGAGCGCGACGTGCAGCACGCCCGCGTCGTGGCGCGTCCAGGCCAGGTCCAGTGCCAGCCGGTGCAGGTCGCGGTTGCGCGAGGGCAGGCCGGTGTATTCGTAGCGGGTGTAGGCATAGTCGAGCGCCGGCACGAACCGGCCGCCGCCCAGCGTCAACTCGCCGGTCCGCAGGCGCAGGCCGTGCTCGCGACCGTGCAGTCGGGCGTCGCCGAAGGCGGTGCCGGACAGGTCGCGGTAATGCGCCTGCAACGCGGGGCCGGACTGTGCCGCGGCCGCCAGCGGCAGCAGCAGCGGAAGGCGGAACAGGTGGCGCGGGCGGGTCATGGCGAGGCTCCTGCCGGGCAGGTGCGTGGACAAGGATAAATCCGTACTGGGCCGGACGGTCGGCGCAACCGCGTTCTGCCTCTGCGAGCCGGTGCGATGTGGCTCCATCCTCCACGCGGAGGAAAACCCCCGTGCCGGCAAGAACCACAGCCTCCTCGCCACCGTCGGCAACACGCTGGCGGTGCGCAGCCTGCGCAAATGGTGCCGCCGCTGTGGCGGCCACGTGCTCACCGAGCACCCGGGCATGGGGCTGACCGACGTCTATGCCGCGGTGCTGGAGGGGTTCCCGTTCAAGCCGGCGGTGCACGTGCACTACCGCGAGACGGTGCTGCCGATCCGCGACGGCCTGCCGAAGTACCGCGACCTGCCGGCCGAGGCCGGCGGCTCGGGCGAACAGGTCGCGGAGTAGGCGTCAGTCGCGGTCGAGCAGGGTCAGCAGCGCCATCCGCTGCTGGCGCGGCAGGCGCCGGATCAGGCCGAGCAGACGCGCCTCGTCGCGGTCCTGCACGCTGTACAGCGCGTGCGGCTCGTCGATGTGTGCGCCCGGGGCGGGCGCGCCGCGGCCGGTCGCCAGCCATTCCAGCGCCACCCCGAAGCGGGTGGCCATGTCGATCATCCGCTCCAGCTCCGGCAACGACAGGCCGCCGAGCCATTTGCGCGCGGTCTCGCGGGAGACGCCGTAGAGCGCGGCCAGGCGCGCCGTGCGGCCGCGGCCTTTCTCGATCCCGGCCAGGTCGAGGGCCAGTTGCAGGCGTTGTGCGAAGGCGGCGTGCGGCGAGGTCATGGCGACGACTCCCGGCGGTCCGGCGGGCGCAACGGGGACCGCGCGATTGTTCGCCAGGCGCAGCGGCTTGGCAAACTTCCGGTTGCCGATGCCGGCACGCGATGCTGGCGCGGCCTCGTCCCAGCCGCCGACGTCGAACGACCGGACGAGCACCGAGCAGTACAGGCTGCGCGCGTAGCACCGCGGCGCCGCGAAAAATCCGCGGCCCGCAGGGACGGGCGGCCGCTGGGCGGCCCGCGATCAGCGCATGGCGATGCGATAGCCGCCGCCGGCCTGCTTGGCGGCGTACATGGCCTGGTCGGCGCGCCTGAGCAGGGTTTCCAGTGAATCCCGCACGTCGCCGTGCACGGCCACGCCGATGCTCAGCACGATCGACAGTTCATGGCCGCCGATGCGGCAGGGTGCGGCGAAGGCCGCGAGCACTTTCTCGGCGATGCGCGCCGCGTGGATCCTGGCCGAGTCGAGTCCCTCGAGCAGGATCACGAACTCGTCGCCGGCCAGCCGCGCCACGGTGTCGCGCGGGCGCACCGTCTCGCGCAGCCGGCTGGCGGTGGTGCAGAGCACTTCGTCGCCGACGTCGTGGCCGTAACGGTCGTTGATGCTCTTGAAGTCGTCGATGTCGATGAAGGCCACGGCGAGCCGGTCCGGCGTGTCGCCGGCGAGCAGCAGCGCGCGTTGCAGGTTGTCGCGGAACAGGTAGCGGTTGGGCAGGTTGGTCAGCGGGTCGTACAGGGCGCGCCGACGCAGGTGCTCGTACTCGCGGCGGCGCTCGGAAACGTCGTGCAGGAAGGCATCGAAGAGGTGGCGGTCGCCGATCCGGTAGGCGTTGATCAGCACCTCGACGGTCAACCGGCTGCCGTCGCGGCGTACCGCTTCCATCTCCACGCGGCGGCCGATCACCGGGCTCTCGCCGGTGGCGAGGTAGCACCGCATGTTCTCGCGGTAGCGGTCGCGCAGCTCGTCCGGGATGACCAGTTCGTCGAGCCGCCGCCCGAGCGCTTCCTCGCGCGACCAGCCGAACAGCAGCTCGGCGCGCGAATTCCATTCGGTGACGGTCGAGTCCTGGTCGATCTCGACGAAGGCGTCGATGGACCGCTCGACGATCCGCCGGTTGCGGTCGGCCACCGCCTGCAGCCGCGCCTGCTGCTCCTTGAGCGCGCCGATGTCCTCGTGGGTGCGGACCACCCCGACCACGCGGCCCTCGGCATTGCGCAGCGCGGCGGCGTTCACCCGCACGTCGATCCAGTGGCCGTCGCGACAGGGACGGCGTGTCTCGCCGACCGCGACGTTGCCCTCGGCGATCACCCGTCGCATCGTCCGCACGAAGCGGCGCCGCTCGGCGAAGGACTCCAGCGGCGGCCGGTGGCCGATCACCTCGTCGGCACGCCAGCCGAACAGCCGCTCGGCCGCCGGGTTCCACTCCAGGACCCGGCCGCGCAGATCGTGCACGGTGATCGCCAGCGGCGAGGCGTCGATGACGGTGCGCAGCTTGCCGGCGGCGGCGTGGGCGTCGGCCACCGCCTCGGCCAGCTCGTGCAGCAGGCGACGGTTCTCGTCGACCAGCAGCTGCTTGCCGAGCACGCCGCCGATCACGCCGGCGAGCAGACGCAGGGTCTGCGCGTCCTGGGCGTCGAAGGTGTCCGGGCGGTCGGCGCCGACCTTCAGCGCGCCCAGCACCTGCGGACCGTGCAGCAGCGGCGCCAGCAGCATCGCGCGCAGGCCGGTGCGGCGGGCGGCCTCGCGGTCGACGCGCGGGTCGTGCTCGGTGTCGCGGCTGGATTGCGGCAACCGGCTGCTCACGCACAGTCCCGACAGACTGCCGGTGCGCGGCAGGCGCAGGCCCTTGAAGCTGGCCAGCGTGCCGCAGGCGGTGGCATAGACCATCGTCTCGCCCTGCACGATCTCGACCGCCGCACCGCTGGCGCCGGTCAGGGTCTGGGCGGTGCGCACAACCGCCTCCATCAGGATTTCGGCCGAGGACTGCAGTTCGCACAGGTCGGTGAGCGCGGCGAGCACCTGGCGCAGACGCGCGGCCTCGTCGCCGGAAGGCAACGGTTGCGCGGTGTTGGGAAGATCGACCATGGCTGACCCGGTGCGTGGACTCCGGTGGCGCGGCGTCTCCGGGCGGCGCGATGCGGCAGCGTGCCGCCATGGTCGGGACAACGCCCCCCGGTGCTGGCGGCGGCCAAGGGACGAAAGGTTTCGGGGAGGGGTGTGCCCGCGACCGTGATCGGGGCGGGCAAGAGGTCAGCGCCGGGACACGGCTGCACCGAAGCTTTCCCGATCCCCGATCCCCGATCCCCGGCGCTCGACCGGACAGCGGCGGCTGCACCATGCCGCCGGCGCGTGGCGCGCGCTGTCCCGTGTGCGTGGGCTCAGGCGATCGCCTTGAGCCGCGGACACAGACGGGCGGCGATTTCCGGCGGGGTGAGGGTGATCAGGTCGCTGTCGCACTCGCCGACCAGCTTGCGTCGCACCGGCGTGCTCAGGCTGTCGCGCAGCACGTCGAGGAAGGGCGTGGGCGCGGCCAGCAGCAGGCGGTCGTAGCGGCGCTCGACGCGGCCCTGGTCGAGCACCGCGTCGAGCATCAGTGCGAAGCGCCGCGCAAACCTGGCCTCGGTCTGCGGATGCACAGTGCCAGGTGCGTGCCTCGGGCAGGGCATCTGCGCCGCGCCGGGGTTGACGAAGGCATCGAGTTCGGCCACGGCGTCGTCACCCTCGCAGCCCATAAACAGGCGGGCGTGCGTGCGGTTGGCGACGAGGATCCAGGTGCGCTTCATGCGTGCTGCGGGCGGGGGCGGCCGGTGGTGGTCGGAGCTCAGGCTATGCCGGCCCATCGGCACGGGTTATGACACGGGTCAAGCTTCGGAAAGCCGATGCGCGGCCGGCAGCCGCCAAGTGTGGCTGCGATCACGACTTCGCGTGCGCATCCCGGGGTGTGAACAACCCGCTCACCGCCCCATCGGGCAGGCGGCGGTTGCACGTGGGTGTCGTTGCCTGGGCGCTGGAGCGCAGGGCTGGTAGAAGTCGAAGCGCAGCCGGCGCTCGCCGCCGTCCTTGCCGGGGCCGGCTCAGGCGAGCACAGTCACCGCGTCGCCGACCCGCAGCGTGCCGCCGCCGCGGGCGATCAGGTGCACGCCGAAGGTGACGCCGGAGTCGCCGCGGCGGTAGCCCTTGAGCGTGTTCAGCGGCTCGCCGGAGGGATCGGGCGCGCCACGCTCGGTGTCCACCGTGGTGAACACGCAGCGCACGCACTGGCGGCTGACGTCGAACTCGACCGCGCCGATGCGGATCCGCCTCCAGCCGTCCTCGGCGTGCGGCCCGCAGCCGTCGATGACCAGATTGGGACGGAATCGGGTGATCGGCACCGGCGTGGCGAGCTTCGCGTTGAGCTGGTCGAGCGCCGACTGCGAGAGCGCCAGCAGCGGGAAGGAATCGGCGAAGCTGACCAGGTCGCCGGGCCGGGAAAGATCCGGCCGCACCGGGCGCCGCGCGCCGGGATCCATGTGCACCAGCCGCACCGGCCGCCCCAGCCATTGCGTCAGCCAGTGCGCGGCCGCCGCGTCGGCGAGGGCGGCATCGACGCTGTCCTTCCACACCTGCACCTGCACGCGCGGCGCATCGGCGGGCGGGTGCGGCACGTGGAGCGTGGGCATGTCCGGCGCGTCCAGCGTCAGCCCGTCGGCCCGGGGCGTCGCCCGCAGCCGCACCAGCGCCGGCAGTTGCCGCCCGGTGAGGAAGCGGCCGGTCGCGTCGACGATCAGCCAGCGGCGGTCGTGGGCCAGTCCGCGCGGCCGCACCTCGGCCTCGTCGAGCGCGAGGCTGGCGCAGGACTTGACCGGATGGATGTAGAGCGCGGACAGCCGCATCGTCGTCGTCCTCGGGAGCGGGTCGCGAGCATGGCGCGTCGGCGGCGGCGCCGCAATCCGGCGTGGATGCGGTGGCCGTTGCGGGCGTCGCACCCGCAGGCGTCCGTCCATGGTGCCGGCAGCGGCCATGGACGCGATCCGTGGCCGCGCGCTAAAACGATCGCGGCCATGGCCGCTCCCGCTGCCCGCGCTTCTACAGTTTGAAGCCGCGCACCAGCGTCGCCAGCCGGTCGGCCTGTCCGGCCAGGCTGTCGGCCGCCGCCGAGGCTTCCTCGACCAGCGCGGCGTTGCGCTGCGTGGTCTGGTCCATGTGCGCGACGGTGTAGTTGACCTGCTCGATGCCGGCGGTCTGCTCCAGCGAGGCCGCGGAGATGTCGCCGACGATGCCGTTCACCCGCTGCGCCGCGGCGAGGATGCGCGACATGGTGTCGCCGGCGTCGCCGACCAGGCGGGCGCCATGATCGACCTGGGTCGAGGCGTCGGTGATGGTCGCGGCGATGTCCTTGGCGGCCTCGGCGGCGCGCTGTGCGAGCGCGCGCACCTCCGACGCCACCACGGCGAAGCCGCGGCCCTGCTCGCCGGCACGGGCGGCCTCGACCGCCGCGTTGAGGGCGAGGATGTTGGTCTGGAAGGCGATGCCTTCGATAACCGCGATGGTTTCCTCGACCCGGCGCGAGGAGGCTCTGATCCGGCCCATCGTCTCCACCACTCGCGCCACCACCTCGTTGCCGTCGCGCGCGATCTGTGCCGATTCGCCGGCCAGCCGCTGGGCGTGGGTGGCGTTGTCGGCATTGCGGCGCACGGTGTCGGTGAGCTGCTCCAGCGACGAGGCGGCCTCCTCCAGCGCGGCGGCCTGCTGCTCGGTGCGCGCCGACAGGTCGGCGTTGCCGGCGGCAATCTCCCGGGCGCCACCGCGGATGGACTCGGCCGTGGACTGGATCTCGCGCACCATCGCGGCCAGTTGCTCGACGGTGGCGTTGGCGTTGCGGGTCATCTCGCCCAGCCGGCCCTGGAACGCGCGGCCGATGCGCTGGCCGAGGTCGCCCCGCGCCAGCGCGGCCAGGATGCGGTCGAGCTCGCCCATGCCCTCGGACAGCGCCGACAGGCTGGCGTTGAGGTTCTCCGCCAGCACCCGCACGAAGCCTTCCTTGCCCTCCAGCGGGACGCTGCGCGAGTAATCGCCGATGGCGGCGGCGCGCATGGCGGCGCCGATCTCCTCCTCGACCCGCACCTCCTCGGTGCGGTCCTTCCACTCGACCACCAGGCCCAGCGGCTCGCCCTGCTCGCCCGAGACCGGGTTGATCGCCAGGTCGAACACCCGGCCGCCGATGCGCAGGGTGGCATGGCGCGGCGCGCGCAGGTCGCGCAGGGCGTCGCTCCCGGGCGCGAGATCCGGGTGCAAGCCGCCCAGCTCGCCGCCGAGAATGCGGTCGGCGCGGAAGGCCGGCAGCGCCGTGCGGATGTCGGTCTCGGCGCGGGCGAACATGCGCTCCAGCGCCCGGTTGGCGTAGATCACCCGCCGTTCGGCGTCGGCGATCATCACGCTGGTGGCGGCCACGTCCAGGCCCATGCGGATGCGCGCCATCTCGTCGGCACGGCGGTGCGCTTCCTGCACCTCGAAGCCGAGCCGGATCTGCATCGTCTTCAGGCCCAGCAGCACGCGGCCGACCTCGTCGTCGCGCGCGATGTCGATCGGGTCGTGGTAGTGGCCGGCGGCGATCCGGTCGAACGCCGCCACGGCCTTGTCCAGCCGCCCGACCACGTCGCCGGTCAGCCACCAGCCGCTGTAGATGCCGAACGCGGTGCCGATGGCGATCAGCGTCCACAGCGCGGCGGCCGGCACGCCCCATCCGGCGAGCAGCATCAGCAGCACGGCGAAGCCGCCGCCGAATGCGCCGAACAGCATCAGGCGCACGCCCAGCGACAGCCGCCACAGCGGGTTGATCCGGTGCAGCCAGCCCTCGCGCACGATCGCGCCCTGGTGCAGCCGCAGGTCGCCGGCACGTCCTTCGCGCAATGCCGCGTAGGCGCGTTCGGCTGCCGCCACGTCGGCCGGCGCGGGCTTGCGCTGCATCGACAGGAAACCGGCCGCGCGCCCGTCCTCGAACAGGGGTGCGACCTGCGTCTGCGTCCAGTAATGGTGGCCGGCCCTGGTGCGGTTCTTCACCAGCCCGACCCAGGGCTTGCCGGCGCGCAGCGTGCGCTGGAAATCCTCGATCACCTCGCGCGGCATGTCCGGGTGGTGGATCAGGCGGTGTTCGGTGCCGATCAGTTCCTCCCGGTCATAGCCGTTGAAACGCAGGAACTCGCGGTTGGCATGGGTGATGACGCCGTCGCCGTCGACGCGCGACACCAGCATCGCATCGTCTTCGAGCGCGACCTCCGTGCCGGAGAGGAACAGCTCGGATGTCATGGGTACGTCTTCGGTCGTTGCGCTGCATTTCGCCGGGCCGCGGCATGTTCCCGATCGCGGCGTGCGGGCTCCTTGATCGAAGTCAAAGCCGGTCGGGCCGATGCGGAATCCGTGCGGCTGGTCGCGCATGGCGCGGCGGTCGCGGCCTTTGGCTAGACTCGGGGCATGGCGAACATGGCTGATCTCCCCCTCCCCGAGGCGGTGCGGCGCTACCGCGCCGAGTACCGGGCCACCCAGATCCCGCGCGGCTATCGCGGCGGGCTGCATGCGCTGTTCACCTTCGGCGGCGGTGCGTTCGCGCTGTTCGCCTGCCTGTGGCAGTTGCAGGACGTGCGCCCGCTGGAATGGCTGACGGTGCCGCTGACCTTCCTCTACGCCAACCTGGCCGAGTATTTCGGTCACCGCTACCCGATGCACCGGCCGTTTCGCGGCCTCGGGCTGATTTATCGCCGTCACGCCGGCCAGCACCACCGCTTCTTCACCCACGAGGCGATGCCGCTGGAGGGGATGCGTGACCTGCGGGCGGTGCTGTTTCCGCCGCTGCTGGTGATCTTCTTCTTCGGCGCCTTCGGCCTGCCGGTGTGGCTGCTGCTGGCCTGGGCGGCCTCGCCCAACGTGGCCTGGCTGTTCCTCGCCACCGCGCTCGCCTATTACCTCAACTACGAGCTGCTGCATCTGGCCTGGCACGCGCCGGCCGGGTCGTGGCCGGCACGCAACCGGTGGCTGCGCCGTTTGCAGCGGCTGCATCGCATCCATCACGACCCGGCGCGGATGACGCGGGTCAATTTCAACATCACCTATCCGATCGGCGACCGGCTGTTCGGCACGCTGGCGCCGCGCGAGGAGGCGAAAGGATGATCGGTCCGGACGACGTGCTGCGGTTCTGGTTCGGCGACAGTGGTGACGAGGGCGGGACGATCGCGCAGGGGCGGCCGCGCTGGTTCAACGGGGGCGAGGCGCTGGACCGCGAGATCGGCGCGCGTTTCGGCGCCTGGGTGGAGGCGGCGCGGCGCGGCGAGCTGTCGTACTGGGCGGGCGAGGCGCACGGCCGGCTGGCGCTGTTGATCCTGATCGACCAGTTCGGCCGCAACCTGCACCGCGGCAACGGCGCGGCCTTCGCCGCCGACGCGCTGGCGCAGGCGCTGTGCCTGGAGGGGCTGCGGCTGGGCCATGACCGCCAGTTGAGCCGCCCGCAGCGGGTGTTCTTCTACCTGCCGCTGGAGCATGCCGAGAACCTGTCGCTGCAGGACTGCAGCGTGGCACTGTTCGCGGCGCTGCGCGACGAGGCGCCGGAGGCGCTGCGGTCGCACTACGAGAGCTTCCTCGACTATGCCGTGCGGCATCGCGAGGTGATCGCGCGCTTCGGGCGCTTCCCGCACCGCAACGCCGTGCTCGGGCGCACGAACACACCGGACGAAGAGACCTACCTGGCGCAGCCGGGCGCGGGGTTCTAGCCGCCGCCCGACATTCGAGCCGCTGGGTCGGCCGGCCACGCAGCGGGGCGGGCAGGCACGGGCCGGCTGTGCGTGCCGCAGCCCCGCCCGCGAAGCGGTACATTCGACGCTTTCCCGGAGGACTCCATGCGACCGATTGCCCGACTGGCCTGCGCCGCCCTGTTCGCGCTCGCCCTGCCCGCCGCCGCCGAAACCGTTTACGTGAGGGCCGGGCAGCTGCTCGACGTCGAGTCCGGCCGTCTGCTGCCCGACCGCGCGCTGCTGATCGAGGACGGCCGCATCGTCCGCGTCGACGCCGCCGCCGCATTGCCGGCGCCCGCGGGCGCGCGCGTGCACGACCTGGCCGGCCACACCGTGCTGCCCGGGTTGAGCGATGCCCACGTCCACCTGTTCACCGATGCCGACGTGCACGGCTACCGCCGCCTCGGCATCTCGCTGCCGCAGGCCACGCTGACCGGGGCGAAGAACGCCCGCCTCACCCTGGAGGCCGGCTTCACCACCGTGCGCGTGCCGGGCGCGCCGGGCTACGCCGACGTCGCCCTGCGCGAGGCCATCGCCCGCGGCGACGCGGTCGGGCCGCGCGTGCTGGCCGCCGGCATCGCCATCGGCATCACCGGCGGGCACTGCGGCGACAACAACCTGCTGCCCTACGAGTACCGCCACAGTGGCGAGGGCGTCGCGGACGGCCCGTGGGCGGTACGGCAGAAGGTGCGCCAGAACGTGAAGTTTGGCGCCGACTTCATCAAGACCTGCTCGACCGGCGGCGTACTCTCCCGCGGCACCGAGGTCGGCGCGCCGCAGTACTCGCTGGAAGAGCTGACCGCGCTGGTCGAGGAGGCGCACAGCCATGGCCGCAAGGTGACCTCGCATGCCCATGGCGCCACCGGCATCCGCAACGCCATCCTCGCCGGCGTCGATTCGATCGAGCATGCCAGCTTCATCGACGACGAGGGCATCCGCCTGGCCAGGCAACGCGGCACGGTGCTGGTGTTCGACATCTACAACACCGAGTACATCCTCGGCGAAGGCGAGAAGGCCGGCATCCTGCCCGAGTCGCTGGAGAAGGAGCGCCGCGTCGGCGCCACCCAGCGCGAGAACTTCCGCAAGGCCCACGCCGCCGGTGCCACGCTCGGCTTCGGCACCGATGCCGGCGTCTACCCGCACGGGCAGAACGCGCGGCAGTTCTCGCGCATGGTGCGCTTCGGCATGACGCCGATCGAGGCGATCCGCGCCGCCACCGTCGTCAACGCGAGGCTGTTCGGCCTCGATGGCCAGATCGGCCAGCTCAAGCCCGGCTTCCACGCCGACCTGATCGCCGTCGCCGGCGACCCGCTGGCCGACGTGACGGTGCTGGAGGACGTGCGCTTCGTGATGAAGGGCGGCGAGGTCTACAAGGACGCCCGGTAACGGCGGCGCCGCTACGGACACGCGGCGCAGTCGAGCGGAGGATGTGCCCCGCATGTGCCTGATCGCCTTCTCCTGGCGCGCGCATCCGCGCTGGCCGCTGGCGCTGATCGCCAACCGCGACGAGTACCACGCGCGACCGAGCGCGGCGGCGGCGTTCCATGCCGACGCGCCCGGCGTGTACGGCGGGCGCGATCTGAAAGCGGGTGGCAGCTGGCTGCTTGCCTCGACGCGCGGGCGGCTGGCGGCGGTGACCAATGTGCGCGCCGGGCCGCCGTCGCCGGCGCCGCGCTCGCGCGGCGAACTGGTGGCGGCGTTCGTGCGGGACCGTTCGCCCGCGCCGGTTCATCTGGAGGCGCTGGCATCCCGGGCCGGCGACTACGGCCGCTTCAACCTGCTGCTGTGGGACGGCACGGCGCTGTGGCTGGCGACCAATCATCCGCGCTTTTCCATGAGCGAGGTCGCGCCCGGCCGGCATGCGATGTCGAACGGCCCGTTCGACGCCCCCTGGCCCAAGGCCAGCCGGGCGGTGGCCGGGCTGTCGGCCTGGCTGGATTCGCCGGCTTCGCTCGCCGATGCGCCCGACCCGGCGCCGCTGTTCGCCGCGCTGGCCGACACCCAGCCGGCGCCCGACGCGGCATTGCCGGATACCGGCGTCGGCCTGGAGCTGGAACGCTTCCTCTCGCCGCCGTTCATCGTCGGCCGCGACTACGGCACGCGCTGCAGCACGGTGGTGCTGGCCGGCGCGGATAGCATCCGCTTCGTCGAACGCCGCTTCGGGCCGGAGGGGGCGGTGCTCGGCGAAACCGACGCCGCATTGCCGCGAACGCCGGCCTGAGCCTGCGCCACCGACTCTGCCGTCAGGGCGCCTGCCGGCGGCCATCGCTCAGCGGCCGGGTGGCGAGCTTGCGCCGGCCTTCGGCGATGAATCCGCGACCCTCCCCGTGGCGGGCGATCACGACGCCGGGCCGGCAGGCTGGCACCGTGCCGGCAGCCTGGTCGGCATGCCAGCCGGTGAGGTATTCGTGCGCGTCCTGGTAGGCGAGCCACCAGCCGGCGTGCAGGTGGCGGAAGCGGAACGCCTCGGCATACGGCGTGAGCGGTGCGCCGGCCTCGACCCGGACCAGCGCCTGGTTGATGCCGGTGCCGGCGCCGAACGGTCGGCCCAGCCACAGCCAGGGCTGGGCGGCGTCACAGGGGTGGCGGCGGCTGTCGATGAGGAAGGCGCCGACGCGATGGCGGCGGTCGTCGTCGGTGGCGTGCGCGGCGGCCTCGGCGTCCAGCGCCGACAGGCTGGCGCGCAGCAGCAGACGCAGGCCGGCATCGCTGTCGTAAGCGCGGCCGCCGGCCAGCGCCAGTGCGGCGATCAGCGCCAGCAGCAGCGCTTCGGCCAGCCCGCGCGAGCGCCGCGCCTCGCGGCGCACCTGCCGGAACAGCACCCGCAGCGCCTCGAAGGCCCACCAGAACAGCAGCACGTAGCGGGCGTAGAACAGGCCGTCGTACAGCGCCCACATCGGCGCGCGGCTGCCCGCCCAGGGCGTGAACGGCGAATGCGCCCACAGCAGCGCCAGCGTGAGCGCCAGCAGCAGCCACAGACGGTGGGCGAAGCGTGGGCGTGGCGTGCGGAACATGCGACCCCGATTCCCGGACGGCAGCGCGCAGGGTAGTGCGCGCGCGTGCCGCGGCCAAGCCGGCGGTTGATTCGCCGGCCAATGGCGGGGACACTGCCGGGGTTGCCTGACGATCCCCCACGGAGGAATCCCGATGACCGAACACTACGCCGTCGCCCAGGGCGCGCTGCAGGGCGAACGCCTCAACCGCGTCGTCCGCAACACCTACCTCCTGCTCAGCCTGGTGCTGGGCGTGGCCACCGTCGGTGCCGGCGCCGGCCTGCTGATGAACATCGGCTGGAGCATCGGCATGTGGGTGCTGTTCATGGTGGCGTTCATCGGCGGCCCGTTCGCCATCCAGCGCGCCAGGGACGGGCAGGCCGCGATCTGGATGACCTTCGCCTGGGCCGGCGTGGTCGGCTTCCTGCTCAGCCCGCTGGTCGGCGCCTACCTGCGCCTGCCGGGCGGCCCCGGCATCGTGTTCAACGCGCTGGCGACCACGACGGTGCTGTTCGCGGCGCTGTCGGCCTACGCGGTGACCTCGCGCAAGGACTTCAGCTTCATGGGCGGTTTCCTGTTCGCCGGCCTGATCGTGGTGCTGCTGGCGATCGTGGCGAACATCTTCCTGGCCATGCCGCTGCTGTCGCTGGTGATCTCGGCGGTGGCGGTGATGCTGATGTGCGGCCTGATCCTGTACGACACCAGCCGGCTGATCCACGACGGCAACGCCAACCCGGTGTTCATCGTGGTGTCGCTGTTCGCCAGCATCACGGTGCTGTTCACCCACCTGCTCAACCTGTTCGCCCTGCTCGGCGGCGACGACTGAGCGCGGCGGCTGGAGCGATGCGCGAAGGGCCGGCCTTGCCGGCCCTTGTTCGTTCATGGCTTCCGTGGCGTGGCCGAAGCCGATTCTGCGGCGGGTTTCACCACGGCAGCGGGGTGCCGTTGCCGTGCCAGAAGGTGCCGGTCTGCTCCAGCGTGAGGGTGTCCAGGCGCTCGATGAGCTGCCTGGCCGCCTGCTCCGGCGTGAGGTCGCCCCGGCCGCCGACCATGTCGGTGGCGACGTAGCCCGGGTGCAGCAGGAACACGGCGATGCCGCGCGGCTTCAGGTCCACGGCCAGCGACTTGCCGATGGCGTTCACCGCCGCCTTCGAGGCGCGGTAGCCGTAGTAGCCGCCCGAGCCGTTGTCGGCGATCGAGCCCATGCGGCTGGTGACGATGCCGATCCTGGCGCCGTCGGCGAGGTGGCCCAGCAGCACCTGTGCGACTTTAAGCGGGCCGAGCGCGTTGACCTCGAACTGGCGGCGGAGGCTGTCGAAGCCGGCGGCGTCGATCTCGCCCAGCGACTCCTTCGCCAGGATGCCGGCGTTGAGCACCAGCGTGTCGATGCGGGTGTCGCCGAGGCGGCGAGCGAGCGCGGCCAGGGCGGCGTCGTCGGTGACGTCGATGCCGCTCTCGACCTGCGCGCCGGTGGCGTCGAGCGCAGGGCTGGCGCGGCGGCAGACGGCGATGACGCGGTCGCCGCGGGCGCTGTACTGCTGGGCGAGGGCCAGGCCGATGCCACGGTTGGCGCCGGTGATCAGGACGGTGTGCATGGCGTTCTCCTCGGGATGACAGGAGCGGAGATGGCGCCGGACGATGCCGCCATCAAGCCCACGTCGCACTGGCTTAACGGCGCGCGGCGTAGGGTGGCGTGACAGGCACAGTCGCAGGGCGGCTTGTCACCTTATCCCGCCACGAGGAGGACGAGATGGCCTACAACCGCAGTCACGCCAGGACACTGTGTTCCGACGCCGAACTGGCCTTGTTCGATGCCAGCCGGCGCGAGGCGCTCGCCGGCCACACCGCCGCGCAGTTGCGCGCGCTGACAGCGCGTGCCCGCAAGCTGCGCGACAAATACACCGACACCTACCGCCGTCAGCGCCTCGGCAGCCGCGAGCGCAGCGGCAGCAAGCAGGGGCGCAGCGGCAACGCCAACCAGCGCACGTGGCAGAAGGCCAAGCTGTTCGGCGAGGTACTGGCGCGTTTCGAGGCGCGCCAGCAGCAGATGACGCAGGCGGCGGCACGACGCGCCACGCTGCCGGGTGGTCCGGCCGTGCGCGGCGCGCGCGCGGAGATCGAACAGGCGGCGGCGCGCGTGGAGGCGACGCGCGGCCGGATTCCGGCGAACCGGCCGGAGTCGCGTCACCGGCCGACGAAGACCGGTTTCGTCGATGCGCAGGCGGCCGCGGTCGCCCGGCAGCGTCATTTCCAGGAAGCCGGCAACCGCGCCATCCTCGGCCATGTCAGCGCGCAGGGACGACGCAACCAGGGCAAGCGCGACCAGCGTTGAGCGGGGCACGCGGTGGCCTGGGGTTGATCCGGATCATGCCGTGACGGCCGCTGAGCCTTTAGGCTGCCCTGGACACAGCCAGTCGGCTCCCGGGATCATTCGCGCCGCTCATGGCCCAGCCTGCCGATCCGCCACCGCCACTTGGCGATGCCTTGTGCGACTACGCGCAGGCCGAGCTGCGCCGCGCCATCGACTGCTTCGGCTGGCGCGGCGGGCGTGTGCATGCCGGTGTTCATCAGGGGCGCAAGTCGCTGCGGCGGGTGCGTGCCGTGCTCGCGCTGGGCGGCGAGCGGCTCGGACCGGGCATGCCGCTGCTGGACCGCGAGCTGCGGCGGATCTGCCGCAGCCTGTCGGCCGAGCGCGACGCCCAGGCGCTGGTGGAAACACTGGATCACCTGCGGTCGCGGACCCGCAGTGAAGCGATGGCGGCGCATCTGCGCCGCGCGCGGCGACAGGCGGCCGCGTTGCGGGCCAAAACCCTGCGCGACACCTTGGCCGCCGACCCGGCGCTGGGCGGACGGCGCGCGCGGCTGCGGGTGCTGCTGGCCGCGCTGCCGGCCCTGGAGTGGCGGGCGCTCGATGCCGATGCCGTACAGGCCGGACTGGCGCGCAGCCGGGGGCGTGTCGGCAGGGCGGCGGCGCGCGCACTGCGGCGCGGCAAGCCGGCCGACTGGCACCGGCTGCGACGGCGACTGCGACGACTGGCGCAGCAGGCCACGGCGCTGCGCCGGACCGGTCACGGCGGCATGATCGGCGCACCGCCCGACCGCCATCTGGCCGCCGCACTCGGATGGTTGCAGGACCTGCAGCTGTTGCGTGCACGCTGCAGCGACCGCGCGCCGTTTGGCCTTGCCGGTTGCGGCCCGCTCGCCGCGCTGGTGGACGCCGAACTGGACCGCAGACAGGCCCGGCTCGCCGTGCGCCTGCAAGCCATCCTTGCGGCAGGACAAGCCACCCCACCGACGGAGCAGGAGACGGCATGACGCAATCGCGGTTTCGCCTCTACGACGCGGCCGGCGTCGATGTGCTGATCGAGGGCATGGCGCGGCAGGCCTACGGGCTGCTGGCCGGGCGGCCGCTGACCCTGGTCGGCGTGCTGCGGCGCGGTGCGCCGCTGGCCGAGCGGCTGGCGCAGCGGCTGCACGCGCTGGACCCCGCGCTCGACATCCAGCGCACCGACCTGCATGTCAAGCGCTACAGCGACGACCTGCGGCTGCTGCATCCGGAAACCCGTCTGGACGCCACGCCCGAGCAGGCTGCCGCCGATTTCTCCGGGCGGGTGCTGCTGGTGGTGGACGATGTGCTCTACCAGGGGCACTCGCTGATGCGGGTGTTCGAGTACCTGCGCGGCCGCCATGCCGAGGCGGTGTACGCGGCGGTGCTGGTCGACCGGGAGGCCGCGCGCTGGCCGGTGCGCGCGCAGGTGGTCGGCGCCACCCTGCGGATCGCCCCGGACGACGTGATCGAATGCAGCGTGCCGCCGTTCGAGGCTGAATGGGCGATAACCCTGTGTCGGCAAAGCGGGGCGCCCTGAAGAACATTTTTTCGGCCCGCGACCGCTAACGATGCCGATGTCCCGGCCGCCCATCCATCCATGACCGCTTCGCCGAAGCCGGAAGCCGTCGCGCGCGACGAGTACGAGGGCCTGGTCACCGAACTGGTGGCGACCTACGAGCGCCCCTACCGCGCCCTGCTGCTGGCCGGCGTGGTGATCTTCCTCGCCTTCGGCCTGCGCGAGATCGCGATCTACGGCGACCGGGCCGGGCCGGTGCTGCTGATGCGCGGCGGCTTCGCGGCGGGTCTGCTGCTGTTGGCGCTGCTGGCGCGGCGCTTTCGCGGCGAGGCGGCGCTGTGGCTGGGCGTGGCCTACCTGGGCCTGTTCGCGACCGGCATCTGCGCCACGGCGGCGCTGAGCCCCAACGGCTGGGTGATGCATGCGCTGGCCGGGTTGAGCATGCTGGTGGTCGCCTTCGGGCCGCTCTGGCCGCGGCCGCGCCTGTTCGTCGCCGGCACCGTGGCCCTGCTGCTGCCGCCGCTCGCCATGCTCTGGCTGATCGCGGCGCCGGGGCCGACCTGGCTGGATTACGTGTCCTACCTGAGCGTCGCGGCCTGCGTCGCCTATCTGCTGTTCCGGCTCAGCCAGGGCCTGTCGATCCGCGATTACCGGCTGCGCCGGGAACTGCTCCGGCGCGCCGATTCCGACGCGCTCACCGGCGTGCTCAACCGCGCCGGCTGGGGATCGCGTGCCGAGCAGCTGATGGACGTGGCACGGCAGTCGGCGCTGCCGCTGGTGATGCTCTACCTCGACCTGGACCATTTCAAGCAGGTCAACGACCGCTACGGTCACGCCACCGGCGACGAGGTCCTGGAGCGCGCCGCGCTGGCGATCCGCAGCACGCTGCGCGAACAGGACCTGGTGGCGCGGCTGGGTGGCGAGGAGTTCGTGGTGATGTTGCCGGGCGCGTCGATCGAGCAGGCGCTGGCGGTGGCCGAGCGCATCCGCCTGCGCGTCTCCGAGGCCAACGCCGCGGTCAGGATCACCCTCAGCGGCGGGCTGGCGGCCTGGGATCGGGTCGAGTCGCTCGACGATCTGATGCACCGCGCCGATCTGGCGATGATCGAGGCCAAGCGCGCCGGTCGCAACCGGGTGGTGGCGGCCGACTGACCGTCCGCCGCGGGGCGGACGGCCGCGGCGGGCATTCAGAAACGCACGCCCACGCTCAGTCCGTACACCCAGGGGTCGACATTGGCGGTGCCGACGTCGGCGCCGTCGACGCGCACCCGGGTGTCGAAGTCGAGCCGGCGCGCATCGGCGCGCAGGAACCACGCCTCGCCGAGATGGATGTCGGCGCCGACCACGTAGGTGATGCCGCTGGCGTTGCCGGCTTCGACCCGGCTGCCGGTGAGGATGCCGAAGGCGCGTTCGCCCGATACCCGCACCCAGCCGTAGCCGAGCCCGACGAACGGACGGAACGCGCCGATACCGGCCCGATAGTTGATGCCCAGGGCGATCGGACGATGCTCGACGGTGGCCACCGTGCCGGCGCCATCCAGGCGCACCTCGTGCCCGAACTTGTCCAGCCCGAGCCACAGGTCGGTGAACCAGTGGCGATCCAGGTGCCAGGAAATGCCGCCGGTCAGGGCGGTTTGGTTGCCGACCCGTGCCGGCAGCCCGGCCAGGGTGCCGTTGTCGGACTTGGGATTGACGCTGTGGCCGCCGATGCGGATCGCGAAGTCGGCGGCCGTGGCGGCCGGCGCGAGCGCGAGCAGGCCGGTGGCGAGCAGGGTGGCGGCGAGTGGCCGCAAAGCAGTCGACATGACGTTCTCCCATCGCGCCGGGCAAGGGGCGCGCGCCGATCGATTATGCGCGGTGACCGCTCAAGGGCGCGTCGACGCGGCCGTGACGGAGCCGGGACGGAAGTCACCCCACCCAAAGGCACAGGTCGACTGCAACCATTTGCCCCCATGCTTGCGTCCATACCGGATATCGCCGCCCGGAGGTCCCATGTACCGTCTCGTTCTCATGCTGGTGTCGATCCTGTCCGCCGCAGGCGCCCAGGCCGGGGTGCGCGGCTGTGACGTCGACAGCGATTACGACCTGCGCATCGGTGCGCAGGAGCTGGAGTTCACCCGCCCGCAGGGTGTGCCGGCCAGTGTGCTGATGCGCGGCGGGCGGCTGATCGTGGACGGTCGCGAGGTCGCGCTCGATCCGGCCGATGTGCGCCGGATCGCGGCGTTCGAGAGCGAGGTCCGCGCGCTGGTGCCGGAGGTCAAGGCGATCGCCCTGGATGCGGTGGAGATCGCCTTCGCCGCACTGACCGAAGTGGTGCGCAGCTTCAGCGACGACAGCGCCCCGGCGCATGCGCGGCTGGAGCACGCCCGCGCCGACCTCGTCACCCGGGTCCGCACGGCCGACAGCACTGCGCACTTCGACGAGCGGTTCGTGGCGCGCACCGTCGAGCAACTGGTCGGCGAGGTCGTGCCCTTGGTCGTCGGCAACGTCGTGTCGAGCGCGATCACGGCCGCCCTGTCCGGCGACCGGGCCGGGATATCGGAGATCGAGGCGCGCGCCGCCCGACTGGAGCGCGAGATCGAAACCCGGGTCGAGACCGGGGCGCGCGCCCTGGAAGCGCGCGCCGAGGGGCTGTGCCCGCGCTTCGCCCGACTGGCCGAGCTCGGCGCGAGCCTGGAATACCGGCATGCCGATGGGCGTGCCCTGCAGCTTCTGCGCATGGACGGGCGGACACGCTGAGTTCCGCACACCTCCCGCAGCGGTTGCACGCCCGCTGCGGGATTGCGCTCCCCACCCCGCCGGTGTTTGCCGGCGGGGATTTTTTTCGCCTCGCGGCGGGCCGCATGGACGGGTACGGTTGGCGGCGCACGCCGGCGCGGCGACAATGGCCCCTTTCCGTCCATCGGAACCATCCTCGGGAGAACGCACATGGCCGAAATCAGGGAAGCTCGGGTGCCGGACATCGGCGGTTATTCGGACGTGCCGGTGATCGAGCTGCTGGTCGCGGTGGGCGACACCGTCGCCAGGGACCAGGGTCTGGCCACGCTGGAATCCGACAAGGCGACGATGGAAGTGCCGGCGCCGTTCGCCGGGGTGATCAGGGAACTGAAGATCAAGGTGGGCGATACCGTGTCCGAGGGCGCCGTGGTGGCGCTGATCGAGGTGGCCGGCGAGGGCGTCGGCGCGCCCGCGAAGACGGAGCCCGCCGCACCCGCGCCGATGCCCGGGCACAAGTCCGGAGCGAAGCCCGAGCCGGAGCCCGAGCCGAAGCCCGAGCCGAGGTCCGAGCCGAGGTCCGAGCCGAAGGCGGAAGCCGCCGCCGGCCCGGCGCAGGCGCGTCCGGCCGCTGCCGGTGAGGCGCGCACACCGCCGGTGGCCTTCGGTGCCGAGAGCATCCTGCCCGGCGAAGTCCCCTATGCCAGCCCGGCGGTGCGCGTGTTCGCCCGCGAGCTGGGCGTGGACCTGTCGCAGGTGCGCGGCAGCGGGCGTGGCGGCCGGATCGGCAAGGAGGACGTGCAGGCCTACGTGAAGTCGGTGATGAGCGGCGCTGCGCGTCCGGCCGCCGCCGCGGGCGGCGGCGGGCTCGACCTGCTGCCGTGGCCGAAGGTGGACTTCGCCAGGTTCGGCGAGATCGAAACCCGGCCGCTGTCGCGGATCAAGAAGATTTCCGGCGCCAACCTGGCTCGCAACTGGGCGATGATCCCGCACGTCACCCAGCACGACGAGGCCGACATCACCGAGATGGAAGCCTTCCGCAAGCGCCTGGGCGAGGAGAACAAGGACACCAAGATCACCCCGCTGGTGTTCCTGATCAAGGCGGCCGTGGCCGCGCTCAGGAAGTTCCCGCAGTTCAATGCCTCGCTGGACGAGTCCGGCGAGAACCTGGTGCTGAAGAAGTATTTCCACATCGGCATCGCGGTGGACACGCCCGACGGCCTGGTGGTGCCGGTGATCCGCGACTGCGACCGCAAGGGCCTGCTGGAGCTGTCGACGGAGCTGGGCGAGATCTCGAAGAAGGCGCGCGAGAAGAAGCTCGGTCCGGCCGAGATGTCCGGTGGCTGCTTCTCGATCAGCTCGCTGGGCGGCATCGGCGGCACCGCCTTCACCCCGATCGTCAACGCGCCGGAAGTCGCCATCCTCGGCGTTTCGCGCAGCAGCATGAAGCCGGTCTGGAACGGCAAGGAATTCGTGCCGCGGCTGATGCTGCCGCTGTCGCTGTCCTACGACCACCGCGTGATCGACGGCGCCGACGCCGCGCGCTTCACCAGCTACCTGGCACAGGTGCTGGGTGACCTGCGCCGGTTGCTGCTCTGAGCGGCGCCATCGCGCGACAGGAGCGGCGTGAGCCGCGAGCGGAGGCCCGCCGCGCTGCCGGTGGCGGCTCACGGCGTTCCTGCGGGCATGGAGCGCATCGCGCCGGCTTGACCGGCGCTGTGTTTCGGTAGGGCCCCACACGGATCCGCAGGAGGACGTGCATGAGCCAAGTCAACGACAGCAAACCAAAACTCGTCGTGCGCCGCGCCACGCCGGCCGATGTCGCCGCCGTGGTCGCGCTGACCGAGCGCGCCTATTCGCCCGAGTGGGGTTACACGCCCGAGATGGTCGCCGGCCACCTGGCGCATTTTCCGGAAGGGCAGTTCGTCGCCGTCTACGACGGCCGCATCGTCGGCTATTGCGCCACCTTCCGCATCGGCGAAGCGCTGGCGCTGTCGCCGCACCGCTGGCGCGAGATCACCGGCAACGGCTATGGCTCGCGCCATGATCCATCCGGCGACTGGCTGTACGGCATGGAGGTCTGCGTCGATCCCGAGTACCGCGGCATGCGCATCGGTCGGCGGCTGTACGAGGCGCGCAAGCGTCTGTGCAGCGACCTCAGGCTCAAGGGCATCGTGTTCGGCGGCCGCCTGCCCGGGCTGTCGCGCCGCAAGCGCTACCACGGCGACCCGGCTGCCTATGTCGAGGACGTGAAGGCCGGGCGGGTTCGTGACCGCGCGCTCAGCTTCCAGCTCGGCAACGGCTTCGAGCCGATCGGTGTGCTGCGCGACTACCTGCCGACCGACCGCGAGTCGCTCGGCCACGCCGCACATCTGGTCTGGCGCAATCCGCGCTTCGATCCGAATCCGCGGGTGGCCGCCGCCCAGCGCGAAGGCCGCATGCGCGAGACGGTGCGGGTGGCGACCATCCAGTACCAGCAGCGGCGGGTGAAGAGTTTCGAGGAGTTCGCCACGCAGGTCGAGTTCTTCGTCGAGGTCGCCTCGGACTACCGTGCCGACTTCGTGGTGTTTCCCGAGCTGATCACCCTGCAGCTGCTGTCGATCGAGAACGAGCCGCTGTCGCCGCACGATTCGCTGGTGGCGCTGACCGGCTACACCGCCCGTTACCGCGAGCTGCTCGCGTCGCTGGCGGTGAAATACAACGCCAACATCATCGGCGGCTCGCACCCGACCGCGGTCGCCGATGGCGACATCCGCAACATCTGTTACGTCGCCCTGCGCGACGGTTCGCTGCACGAGCAGGAGAAGGTCCACGTCACGCCGAACGAGCGCAAGTGGTGGGGCATCAAGGGCGGCGACAGCGCGCGGGCGATCATGACCGACTGCGGGCCGGTCGGGGTGATGATCTGCTACGACAGCGAGTTCCCCGAGCTGGCGCGGCACCTGATCGACCAGGGCGCGCTGATCCTGTTCGTGCCGTTCTGCACCGACACCCGCGAAGGCTATCTGCGGGTGCGCTATTCCTGTCACGCGCGGGCGATCGAGAACCAGTGCTACGTCGTGCTCTCGGGCAACGTCGGCAACCTGCCGGGCGTGAACAACTTCGACATCCAGTACGCCCAGAGCTGCATCCTGACGCCCTGCGACTTTCCCTTCGCCCGCGACGGCGTCGCCGCCGACACCACGCCCAATGTCGAGCAGGTGGCCTTCGCCGACCTGCGCCTGAAGGATCTAGCCGTGGCGCGCAACGAAGGCACGGTGCAGAACCTCAAGGACCGCCGCCACGACCTGTACCAATACAGCTGGAAGCGGCGTGGCGGATGAGGCGATGGCATGCGTCAGCCGAGTGTGCGGCCGGCCAGGTGGGCCACGCCCCAGGCCAGCAGCCACAGGGTGAGGAAGGCGAGGGCGACGAGGCCGCGGTAGAGCTGCATCCGGTACATGGCGGGGCTCCTCTGCGAGTCGTTGTTTAGTGTTGTATTAAACTATAACACTAAATCAGTGGATGGCATGGGCCGAAGGTCATGCCCGGGCGGGCGGTGCCGGCGCGCTCCGGTAGAATCCAGGATCTTTTCCGCAGGGAGACGCGCATGGCGCAGCGCATCGAAGTCAGGGTGCCGGACATCGGCGGCTACAGCGACGTGCCGGTGATCGAGCTGCTGGTGCAGCCGGGCGATACCGTGGCCAAGGACCAGGGGCTGCTGACGCTGGAGTCGGACAAGGCCACGATGGAAGTGCCCGCGCCGGCGGCCGGTGTCGTCAAGGAGCTCAAGGTCAAGGTCGGCGACACCGTTTCCGAGGGCACGGTGGTGGCGGTGCTCGACGCCGAAGGCGAAGCGGCCCGGCCGGCGGCCACGAGGGCGGATGCGCCCGAAGCGGCGCCTCCCGCCGCCGAGCCGGCCCACGCGCCCGCGCCGCAGGCCGCGGCGACCTCCGGTCGCCAGGCCGATATCGAATGCCAGGTGCTGGTGCTCGGCGCCGGCCCCGGCGGCTACACCGCCGCGTTCCGCTCGGCCGACCTCGGGCAGGACACGGTGCTGGTCGAGCGCTATCCGAGCCTGGGCGGCGTCTGCCTCAACGTCGGCTGCATCCCGTCCAAGGCGCTGCTGCACGCCGCCGCCGTGATCGACGAGGCGGCGCATGCCAGCGAGTACGGCGTGAGCTTCGGCGCGCCGAAGATCGAACTCGACGCGCTGCGCGTCTACAAGGACAAGGTGGTCGGCCAGCTCACCAAGGGTCTGGCCGGCATGGCCAGGCAGCGTAGGGTGCGCGTGCTGCAGGGCATCGGCAAGTTCGTCTCGCCGCACGAGGTCGAGGTGGTCGGCGAGGACGGCACCAGGCTGGTGCGCTTCGCGCACTGCATCATCGCCGCCGGCTCGCAGCCGGTGAAGCTGCCCGGCTTCCCGTGGGACGACCCGCGGGTGATGGATTCGACAGACGCGCTGACGCTGGCCGAGATCCCGAAGAAGCTGCTCGTGGTCGGCGGCGGCATCATCGGTCTGGAGATGGCGACGGTGTACCGCGCACTCGGCAGCGAGGTCACCGTGGTCGAGCTGATGGATCAGCTGATGCCGGGCGCCGATCCGGATCTGGTCAAGCCGCTGGCCGACCGCCTCAAGAAGCAGGGCGTGGCCGTCCATCTCAAGGTCAGGACCGCCGGGGCGCGGGCCGGCAAGAAGGGCATCGAGGTGTCCTTCGAAGGCGAGAACGCGCCGCAGGCGCAGTGGTTCGACCGCGTGCTGGTGTCGGTGGGGCGCGCGCCGAACGGCGGCAAGCTCGACGCCGACAAGGCCGGCGTGCAGGTGACCGAGCGCGGCTTCATCCCGGTCGACCGGCAGATGCGCACCAACGTGCCGCACATCTTCGCCATCGGCGACCTGGTGGGGCAGCCGATGCTGGCGCACAAGGCCACCCACGAGGGCAAGCTCGCGGCCGAAGTCGCCGCCGGCGAGAAGCGCGAGTGGGTGGCGCGGGTGATCCCGTCGGTGGCCTACACCGACCCGGAGATCGCCTGGGTCGGCGTGACCGAAACCGAGGCGAAGGCCAAGGGGCTCCAGGTCGGCGTCGGCAAGTTCCCGTGGGCCGCCTCCGGCCGCGCCATCGGCCTGGGCCGCACCGAAGGCTTCACCAAGCTGATCTTCGACGAGGCCACGCACCGCGTGATCGGCGCCGGCATCGTCGGCCCGCATGCCGGCGACCTGATCGCCGAGGTTGCGCTGGCGATCGAGATGGGCTGCGAGGCCGGCGACATCGGCCACACCATCCACCCGCATCCGACGCTGAGCGAATCGGTGGGCATGGCGGCCGAGGCTTACGAAGGCACCATCACCGACCTGTACATCCCGAAGAAGAAGTGACCCCGCGCAGGCGGGTGGGCGAGGGCGGGCGCATGGCGGCGCGGGCCGGCTTCCGTCCTTTGCCTTTTCCGCAAGCGTGCGTGCGGTGTCAGGCGTTGAGCAGGGTGCGAGGGCTTGAGGCTGCACGGCGACGCGACTCGATCCGCTTCCACAGCCGCTCGTGGAAGTGATAGGCCACGGCGTTGCACAGCGGCTCGACCAGCGCGAGCGCGCCTCCGACCCAGGCGCTGCCGGTCATCGCGTAGCCGACGGCGAAGGCGATGGTCATGTGCACGGCGGTGAAGGACAGTGTCTTTGCCATGACGACGCTCCGTTATCCGGAATGGTTTCCATTCTTGGCGATGCTGGGCCCGCCGTAAAGTCGATCGTTTCGCAAGTTTCAATCGATGTTGACTATCATATGGGGCGGTCACCGTGGCGGACGGCCGTGTTGTCCCGCTTCCGGAGCCACTGCTATACTTTTGCGTCTTGACTGGCCGTTTCTGGTCGCAAATCAATCCACCGAGCATCCGGACAGGCCCGTGCACGCACCGATGGCCGCAGGCAAGCGCCTGACCCGGCGTTGTGTGTTGGCCCAGCTGGCGGTCGCGGCGGGTCTCGGGCTGCTGTTCTGGCCCTGGTCGGCGCCGGCGGCGCTGGCGGCGGCGCTCGGTGGTGGCGTGATGGCGGCGGGGACGGCCGTGGCGGGCTGGCGCGGATTTTCGCGCGCGGCGCCGGCGGCGGGCGATGCGCTCTGGCGGCTGGTCGGCGGACTGCTGATCAAGTGGCTGGTCGTGCTGCTCGGGCTGCTGCTGGGGCTGGCGCTGTGGCGATTGCCGCCGCTGCCGCTGCTGGCGGGGCTGCTCGCGGCTGAGCTGGCCTTCGTGCTGGCGGCCGCCAGACGGAATTGACTGACTTTCGGGGTTCGGCACACATGGCGGGCGAGGCGGAACTGACTCCCACCGGTTATATCCAGCACCACCTGCAGAACCTGACCTTCAAGGTCGGCGAGGGCGGTTTCTGGACGCTGCATCTGGACACCCTGATCACCGCGGTGCTGCTCGGCCTGGTGATGGTGTTCCTGTTCTGGCTGGCCACCCGCAAGGCCACCGCCGGCGTGCCGGGCAAGTGGCAGGCCTTCGTCGAGATCGTGCTCGAGTTCATCGACAAGCAGGCCAAGGACGCCTACCACGGCAGCAGCAAACTGGTGACGCCGATCGCGATCACCCTGTTCTGCTGGATCCTGCTGATGAACGGCCTGAAGCTGGTTCCGGCCGACTTCATCGCCAAGCCGCTGGAGTGGGTCGGCGTGCACTACTGGAAGCCGGTGCCGACCGCCGACGTCAATGCCACGCTCGGCATGTCGATCAGCGTGTTCTTCCTGATGATCTTCTTCGCGCTGCGCGCCAAGGGGCTGGGCGGCTTCATCCATGAGCTGTTCACCGCGCCGTTCGGCAAGTGGATGTTTCCGGCCAACCTGCTGCTCAACTTCGTCGAGCTGCTGAGCAAGCCGGTGTCGCTGGCGATGCGACTGTTCGGAAACATGTACGGCGGCGAGATCGTGTTCCTGCTCATCTGGATGCTCGGCGGCGCCGGCATCTTCGGTGCGCTGGCCGGCGGCGCCTTCGGCCTCGGCTGGATGCTGTTCCACCTGCTCGTCATCCCGCTGCAGGCCTTCATCTTCATGATGCTCTCGATCGTCTACCTGAGCCTCATGGAAGAGCATCACTGACCCTTTCGTTCAACCCTCAGACATCCGTTCCGGAGAAAAACCATGGAAGCCATTCTGTCCATCCTCGCCAACGTCCAGGCCTCGACCGCGCTGGCCATCGGCATCATGATCGGCCTCGCCGCGCTGGGCGCCGGTCTCGGTATGGCCCTGATGGCCGGCAAGTTCCTGGAGTCCGCTGCCCGTCAGCCGGAACTGATCCCGGTGCTGCAGGTCCGCATGTTCATCACCGCCGGCCTGATCGACGCGGCCTTCATCATCACCGTCGCCGTCGGCCTGATGTTCGCCTTCGCGAACCCGCTGGCCACCGCGATCGCCGAGCGCCTGGGCTGAACCTGGTCGGGTGCGGGCCGGCCGTGCGGCCGGTCCGCACCATCGGATGAAGCACGGGGCGCATTCGCGCCCATGCCCGTCACACCTGGCTGAGCGAACCCCATGAACATCAACCTCACCCTCTTCGCCCAGGCTCTGGCCTTCGCCGCGCTGATCTGGATCATCGCGACCCGGATCTGGCCGCCGCTGCTCAATGCCATCGAGGAGCGTCAGAAGAAGATCGCCGAGGGCCTGGCGGCGGCCGAGCGCAGCCAGAAGGACTTGGCCCAGGCGCAGGAGAAGGTCGACGCGGTGCTCCGCGAGGCGCGCGGCAAGGCCAACGAGATCATCGAACAGGCCCACCAGCGCGCCAACCAGATCATCGACAAGGCGAAGGAAGACGCCATCGCCGAGGCCAACCGCCAGAAGGCGGCGGCCGAAGCCGAGATCGCTGCCGCCGTGTTCCGCGCCAAGGAAGAACTGCGCCAGCAGGTCGCCGTGCTCGCCGTGGCCGGCGCCGAGAAGCTGCTCCGTCGCGAGATCGACGCCAACGCCCACAAGGCGCTGCTCGACGAGCTGGCGACCCAGCTCTGAGATGAGAGCGAACTGACATGAGCCACGCCATCACCCTCGCCCGTCCGTATGCCCGCGCGGCCTTCGCGCTGGCGCGCGACCACGGCGGGCTGCCGGCCTGGTCGCAGGCGCTGGGCTTCGCCGCCCAGGCGGTGTCCGATGCACGCGTTGCGGCGCTGCTGGGCCACCCCAAGCTCGCGCACGAGGCCCTGGTCGATCTGATCAGCCCGCCGGGCGAGGTCGATCCGGTGTTCCGCCGTTTCCTGGCCACGCTGGCCGAAAACCGCCGCCTGCCGCTGCTGCCCGAGATCGCCGCGCTGTACGAACAGTTGCGCGCCGAGGCCGAGCGCGTGGTCAAGGCCAGGGTCACCTCCGCCACGGCGCTCGATGCTGCCGCGCTGGACAAGCTCAAGGCCTCGCTGAAGCAGCGCTTCGGTCGTGAGGTCGAGCTGACCACGGCGGTCGATCCGGCGCTGATCGGCGGCGCGGTGATCGACGCCGGCGAGGTGGTGATCGACGGCTCGCTGCGTACCAAGCTGGCGCGCCTGCAGTCCGCGCTCGCCCACTGACGATTTCTTTCAGCCAAGCCCCGGCCCCGGCGCCGGGCAATCAGGGAAAAATCCCATGCAGACCCAGCTCAACCCGTCCGAAATCAGCGAACTGATCAAGACCCGCATCGAGCAGGTCAAGCTCGCCGCCGAGGCCCGCAACGAGGGCACGGTGACCTCCGTCTCCGACGGCATCGTGCGCATCCATGGTCTGGCCGACGTGATGCAGGGCGAGATGATCGAGCTGCCCGGCGACACCTTCGCCCTGGCGCTGAACCTGGAGCGCGACTCGGTCGGCGCCGTGGTGCTCGGCGACTACGAGCACCTGCGCGAGGGCGACACCGCCAAGACCACCGGCCGCATCCTGGAAGTGCCGACCGGCCCCGAGCTGCTCGGCCGCGTCGTCGACGCGCTGGGCAACCCGATCGACGGCAAGGGCCCGATCGAGGCCAAGGTCAGCTCGCCGATCGAGAAGGTCGCCCCTGGCGTGATCTGGCGCAAGTCGGTCGATCAGCCTGTGCAGACCGGCTACAAGTCGGTCGACGCGATGATTCCGGTCGGCCGCGGCCAGCGCGAGCTGATCATCGGCGACCGCCAGACCGGCAAGACCGCGCTGGCGATCGACGCGATCATCAACCAGAAGGGCACCGGCGTTAAGTGCATCTACGTGGCGGTCGGCCAGAAGGCCAGCTCGATCGCCAACGTCGTGCGCAAGCTGGAAGAGCACGGCGCGCTGGCGCATACCATCGTGGTCGCCGCCACCGCGTCCGAGTCGGCCGCGATGCAGTACATCGCGCCCTACGCCGGCTGTGCGATGGGCGAGTACTTCCGCGACCGCGGCGAGGACGCGCTGATCGTCTACGACGACCTCTCCAAGCAGGCCGTCGCCTACCGCCAGATTTCCCTGCTGCTGCGCCGCCCGCCGGGCCGCGAGGCGTACCCTGGCGACGTGTTCTACCTGCACTCGCGCCTGCTCGAGCGCGCCGCGCGCGTCAACGAGGCCTACGTCGAGAAGTTCACCAACGGCGCCGTCAAGGGCAAGACCGGCTCGCTGACCGCACTGCCGATCATCGAGACCCAGGCCGGCGACGTGTCCGCGTTCGTGCCGACCAACGTGATCTCGATCACCGACGGCCAGATCTTCCTGGAAACCGACCTGTTCAATGCCGGCATCCGCCCGGCGGTGAACGCCGGCATCTCGGTGTCGCGCGTCGGCGGCGCCGCGCAGACCAAGATCATCAAGAAGCTCGGCGGCGGCGTGCGCCTGGCGCTCGCGCAGTTCCGCGAGCTGGCGGCCTTCGCCCAGTTCGCCTCCGACCTGGACGAGGCCACCCGCAAGCAGCTCGAGCGCGGCCAGCGCGTCACCGAGCTGATGAAGCAGAAACAGTACGCCCCGATGTCGATTGCGCAGATGGCGCTGTCGCTGTACGCCGTCAACGAGGGCTACCTTGACGACGTGCCGGTGGCCAGGATCGGCGCCTTCGAGGCCGGCCTGCACGCCCATTTCGCCAACAACTATGGCGAGCTGATCGAGCAGGTCAACGCCAGCGGCGACTGGAACAAGGACATCGAGGCCGGCTTCAAGAAGGGCATCGAAGAGTTCAAGCAGACTTGGTAGTTCCAGCTTTTTTGTTTGAGGACGACCAATGGCTCGAAAGAGAATGCTTATGTTTGCGGCCGGCATTTCGATGGGGCTGGCCGCGTTGATTGCCTTCCACTGGGCCACTAGTGAATCAGACCGAGTGCACCGAAATACACTACGGACTGCGGCTGAGCCGGGCGGCGCAAAGCAAGTTCCAGCACTCGGGCGTGCCGGGGCAACTCCCCAGCACAATGATCAGCGCGCCGTGACCTCAATCGTGCAAACACGTAACTCGATCGCGGAGTCGTACCCAGACCTGCGATCTTTGGCTGAGCAAGGCAACTCGTCTGCTGCATATCAATTGTTCGAGGACCTGCTGGAGTGCTCGCTATCGTCCGAGCGTGCCCGCCATCTTGAGCGGTTTGCGGAGCAAGCTGGCACCGACGAAGCGATTACTCACGCAGCCAAAGGGATCGAAGCTGCCCATGCAAAGTGCCAGAGCATGTCGGATGAGGTTTTGGCTCAAAGGATAGAATGGTTGAAGCTCGCCGCTCGCCAAGGTCATGTAGTAGCAAAGGCGAACTTCTACAAGTTCGCTTTGGCAGAGTTTGACAATCCTGGCTTGGCTGTCGCGGAGGCCGAAAGGCTTGCGATGCTGCGCGACGAAGCGGTTCGTCATCTTCATGATGCGGCTGCCGCGGGCAACGTCGACGCGATTGGTTCGCTAGCCAATAAATACGCGGATGGGGGGCTGGTGCGGCCTGATCCGGTAAACGCCTATGTCTATACCACTGCGATGCGTGAGCTTGTAGGCAGCCCGGGGTACTCAACGATGTTGGATCGGATCAGTCAAGACCTTTCCCCGTCCGAGCTCGCAGAAGCACAGCGACGAGCCGACGCGTTTATATCGTTATGCTGTCGGTGACATTGGGATTGCTGCGAGATGCAGCAAGCATGGTGAGCGATTGCACTCGCTACGATCAAGCAAGAAGACCATCAATAAACCAAGAATGGAGGCGTAGTGAACTCGGCCCAAAGGAAAGCTGCTTACCTGCTGTTGCTTTGTGCGCCGCTCTCGGTCAATGCCACAGATTGGGGGATGCACGATTGTACTGGGAGCGGTTGGGCGTGCGGACTTGGTCGCCCGCTTATTGATATTGATTCCGTAAATTTCATCTGGTCGATTGCGAATCTTGAAATCAGTCGTTGGCGGAATGGAGACTCCATTACGATTTGCTCTAACTCGACATGCGCATCCTATGTCCTGCAGAGCGTTATGAGCGGCTTGAACAGTCTGTCGTCCGTGGCGGAGTTTCCGAGGCCGAACTTCGCTATGGGCGGCGACGTTGGGACCGGCGGGTGTGGTGGTGGAAGCTATCAGTCGCTCCAGCCGATCTACGAATCGTATTACATTTCCTCGAATGTTCCGGGTGATCCGGGTTACTGGACGACTGTCCTTGTCGGCTACCAATGGGTCACGTTCCATCACTCGACTCAGGTGTGTTGACTAACTAGCCAAGCCTGTACTTGCTAGCTAGCTGAACAATCGCCGCCCGGCGGACAGTTGCTGGATGGTAACCTTAGGAACCCCTGATCAATTCAGAGGTTCCGCCGGCCAGGGTGGCTGGCTCGCGAATCAAGCACGCAAGTGCCTGATTCGTCTAAGCCGCGTCCGGACATGCGCCGGACGCGGCGCGGGTTGGCAAGTCCAAGATGGACTTGTTCAGACCTTCCCTAGAAAATGAACCAGATCTGGGATAGTCCAATGGCAGGCGGCCGCGAAATCAAGACCAAGATCAAGTCGGTGCAGAACACCCGCAAGGTGACGCGTGCGCTCGAGATGGTCTCGGCGTCGAAGATCCGGAAGGCGCAGGACCGGATGAAGGCGTCGCGTCCGTACGCGCGCCTGATGCGCCAGGTGATCGGCCACATCGCCAAGGCCAACACCGACTATGTGCATCCGTTCATGGCCGAGCGCGCCGAGGTCAAGCGCGTCGGCTATGTGGTGGTGTCGACCGATCGCGGCCTGTGCGGCGGCCTCAACTCCAACCTGTTCCGCCGCCTGCTCGCCGAGATCCGCGAGTGGCAGACCAAGGGCGTGGAAGTCGACGTGGTCTGCATCGGCCAGAAGGCGACGGTGTTCTTCCGCCGCCTGAAGGTCAACATGCTCGGCTCGGTCACGCACCTGGGCGAGAAGCCCGAGGTCGCACAGCTGATCGGCATCATCAAGGTGATGCTGGACGCCTACGAGGCCGGCCGCATCGACCGCGTGTTCCTCTGCTACAACGACTTCATCAACACGATGGCGCAGAAGCCGCGCACCGACCAGTTGCTGCCGCTGCCGCCGTCGGAGTCGCTGGATACGCCGCACGACTGGGACTACATCTACGAGCCGAACGCCGAACACGTGCTCGGCCACGTGCTGACCCGCTACATTGAGTCGCTGGTGTACCAGGCGGTGCTGGAGAACGTCGCCTCCGAGCATGCCGCGCGCATGGTCGCGATGAAGTCCGCCTCGGACAACGCCAGCAAGCTGATCGACACGCTGAATCTGGTCTACAACAAGGCCCGCCAGGCGGCGATCACGCAGGAAATCTCCGAGATCGTGGGCGGCGCGGCCGCGGTGTGACCCAATCGATGCGGCGGCGGCGCGTGCCGTCCCGCGAAGCTGAATATTGCAAGATCTAGAGGATCGAAAAATGAGCCAGGGCAAGATCGTTCAGATCATCGGCGCGGTCGTCGACGTCGAATTCCCGCGCGAGCACGTGCCGAAGGTGTACGACGCGCTGAAGGTCGAGGGCACCGAGATCACGCTGGAAGTCCAGCAGCAGCTCGGCGACGGCATCGTCCGCACCATCGCGCTCGGCTCCACCGAGGGCCTCAAGCGCGGCCTGGTGGCCAGGAACACCGGCGAGGCGATCAAGGTGCCGGTCGGCAAGGCCACCCTGGGCCGAATCATGGACGTGCTGGGCAACCCGATCGACGAGGCCGGCCCGGTCAACGCCGAGGACCACTGGGTCATCCACCGTCCGGCCCCGAGCTTCGCCGAGCAGGCGGGCTCCAACGAGCTGCTCGAGACCGGCATCAAGGTCATCGACCTGATCTGTCCGTTCGCCAAGGGCGGCAAGGTCGGCCTGTTCGGCGGCGCCGGCGTCGGCAAGACCGTCAACATGATGGAGCTGATCCGCAACATCGCCATCGAGCACAGCGGTTATTCGGTGTTCGCCGGCGTGGGCGAGCGTACCCGCGAGGGCAACGACTTCTACCACGAGATGAAGGACTCCAACGTCCTGGACAAGGTCGCCCTGGTGTATGGCCAGATGAACGAGCCGCCGGGCAACCGTCTGCGCGTGGCGCTGACCGGCCTGACCATCGCCGAGAAGTTCCGCGACGAAGGTCGCGACGTGCTGCTGTTCATCGACAACATCTACCGCTACACCCTGGCCGGCACCGAGGTGTCCGCGCTGCTCGGCCGCATGCCGTCGGCGGTGGGCTACCAGCCGACCCTGGCCGAGGAAATGGGTGTGCTGCAGGAGCGCATCACCTCGACCAAGACCGGCTCGATCACCTCGATCCAGGCCGTGTACGTGCCGGCCGACGACCTCACCGACCCGTCGCCGGCGACCACGTTCGCCCACCTCGACGCCACCGTGGTGCTGTCGCGCCAGATCGCCGCGCTCGGCATCTATCCGGCGGTCGATCCGCTGGATTCGACCAGCCGCCAGCTCGATCCGAACGTGATCGGCGTGGAGCACTACGAGACCGCGCGCCGGGTGCAGGCGACCCTGCAGCGCTACAAGGAGCTCAAGGACATCATCGCGATCCTGGGCATGGACGAGCTGAGTGAAGAGGACAAGCTGGTCGTCTCGCGCGCCCGCAAGGTCGAGCGCTTCTTCTCGCAGCCGTTCTTCGTCGCCGAGGTGTTCACCGGCTCGCCTGGCAAGTACGTGCCGCTGAAGGAAACCATCCGCGGCTTCAAGATGATCGTCGACGGCGAGTGCGACCACCTGCCCGAGCAGGCCTTCTACATGGTCGGTGGCATCGACGAGGTGTTCGAGAACGCCAAGAAGATGGGCGTGGCTGCTTGAGAGCCGGTAACCGGTAGCCGGTAACCGGCAACCGGTAGGCTCATGGCTTTTCAGGTTTCCGGTTCAGCCCACGCAGCGGGCGGCCGGTTTCCGGTTACCGAGGTTTTAGACATGGCAACCACCATCCGTTGCGACATCGTCAGTGCCGAGGCCGAGATCTTCTCCGGCGTGGTCGAGATGGTCGTCGCGACCGGCGAAATGGGCGAGCTCGGCATCGCGCCGCGCCACGCGCCGCTGATCACCCGCCTCAAGCCGGGCCAGGTGCGCGTCATCCTGCCTGGCGGGGAGGAGCAGTTCTTCTACGTCTCCGGCGGCATCCTGGAAGTGCAGCCGCAGGTGGTGACGGTGCTGACCGACACCGCCATCCGCGCCAAGGATCTGGACGAGGCCGCGGCGGCGAAGGCCAAGGAAGAAGCCGAGAAGGCGCTGGCCAACCGTACCGACGCGATGGAGATCGCCGAGGCGCAGGCCAAGCTGGCCGAGGCCATCGCCCAGCTGCAGGCGCTGGAGCGGTTGCGCCGCAACCTCAAGCACTGAGTCCGCGTTTCCGCGTCGACCTCGAACGCCGGCCTCGTGCCGGCGTTCGCCGTTCCGTGCTCAGCGGTACACCCACTGCCGCAGCAGCACGAAGCTGAGCACCGCCAGCCCGCCGTCCACGACCGGTTTGGCCAGCCATGCCCAGTGCAGGCCGAGCAGGCGGGCCACCGCTTCCATGCCGAGCGTGCTCGCCGCGGTGAGCGCGATCCAGGCCAGCGCGAAACGTGCGAAGCGCTGCCGGCCCAGGCGCGCTCGTCCGTGCTCGGCGAAGGTGTAGCGGCCGTTGAGCCAGAAGCCCAGGCAGGCCGCGCTCACCCGCGCCAGCAGGTTGGCCGGCACCACGGCCATGCCGGCGGCGGTCAGGATGACGAACAGCGCCCAGTCGATGGCGAGCTGCACCAGTCCGACGACCAGAAAGCCGGTGCCCTGGCGGATGAGTCGCTTCATGCGGCGGAAGACGTGATGGGGAAGGCGCATCCTACTGCCTGGCTCACGCCGGCGCGCATGGCCTTACAATTCCCGGCCATGACAGGGAGGACACCATGAGCGCAGCGCTGCATGTCGTCATCCTCGCCGCCGGCGAGGGCAAACGGATGAAGTCGGCGTTGCCCAAGGTGCTGCAGCCGGTCGCCGGTCGCCCGATGCTGGCGCACGTGATCGATGCCGCGCGGGCGCTGTCGCCGGCCGGCATCCATGTCGTCTTCGGCCACGGTGGCGCGCAGGTGCGCGAGGCCTTCGCGACGCAGCCCGACCTGCATTGGACCGAGCAGGTGAGCCGGCTCGGTACCGGCCACGCCGTTCAGCAGGCATTGCCGGCCGTGCCCGACGACGCGCGCGTGCTGGTGCTGTACGGCGATGTCCCGTTGATCCGTCCCGAGACACTGCGGGCGCTGCTGGCCGTCAGCGAGCCGTTGGCCGTGCTCACCGCCGAGCCAGCCGATCCCACCGGTTACGGCCGTGTCGTGTTCGACGCCACCGGGCATGTCGCCGCCATCGTCGAGCACAAGGACGCGAACGAAGCGCAGCGTGCCATCCGCACCATCAACACCGGCATCGTCTGCGCCGACGCGGCGTGGCTGAAGCGCTGGCTGGCGGCGGTGCGCAACGACAACGCCCAGGGCGAGTACTACCTCACCGATGTTTTCGCATTGGCGGCGGCGGCAGGGCGCCCGGCCGCGGCGATCCCCTGCGCCGATCCGGTCGAGACCGAGGGTGCCAACGACCCGTGGCAGCTTGCCATCCTTGAGCGCCATTACCAGCGTCGTGCCGCCCGCGCGCTGTGCGACGAGGGCGTGCGCTTCGCCGACCCGGCACGCTTCGACCTGCGCGGCCGCGTGCAGGCCGGGCGCGATGTCGAGATCGACGTCGACGTGATCCTGGAAGGCGAGGTGCTGCTCGGCGACGGCGTGCGCATCGGCCCGTTCACCCGTATCAGGAACGCCCGTCTCGCTGCCGGCACCGTGGTGCAGGCGCATTGCGACCTCGACGGCGTGGTGACGCACGGCCCCTGCACCATCGGCCCGTTCGCGCGGCTGCGGCCTGGCACCGAGCTGGCCAGCGGCGTGCACATCGGCAACTTCGTCGAGACCAAGCAGGCGCGGCTGGGCGAGGGCAGCAAGGCCAACCACCTGAGCTACCTCGGCGACGCGCGGATCGGCGCGCGGGTGAACATCGGCGCCGGCACCATCACCTGCAATTACGACGGCGTGAACAAGTCGACCACGACGATCGGCGATGGCGCGTTCATCGGTTCCAACAGCGCGCTGGTGGCACCGGTGACGATCGGTGCGGATGCCACCATTGGCGCCGGCTCGGTGATCGGCAAGGACGCGCCCGCGGGCCAGCTCACCGTGGCCCGCGCCAGGCAGGTGACGATTCCCGGCTGGCAGCGGCCGAAGAAGAAGTCCTGAGCGGCGCACCAGTCCCACGGCAGCAACGGCGGAAGCCGCGACCAGCTTCAGCCACGGATTTGCGCGGATATGTAGTCGGCCCTGCAAAATGCACGAACTCCGCAGCGGGCTTGGCTTGGCCCCCCTTGGACGACTGCGCGAATCCCCGGAAAATCACACCGTCGT
>NZ_JACHHX010000019.1 GCF_014202935.1 Rehaibacterium terrae
GGGCGAGCCGGATCAGGCGAAGCACGGCTTCGCCCCGGCGAGCGCCAGCACATGGATGTGCTGGCCGGCGGGCGCCACAGGGATGTGTGCTCGCGGGGCACCGTCCGAAGCCGCGTCGGGCAAGCAAAGAAAAGTAACCCGGCCGCCGGCAGGCGGACGGAACATCCGGCCTGAAAGGCCGGCCAGTTCGCGAGAAACCCGCAAGCGCACGGAACACCCGGCGCAACGCGCCGGCCAGTTCGCGATCAAACCACACGCTGCAAGGCGCAGCTTCAGCCGCGAACGGACAACCACACAGGCCACCGGTCGCGGCTCACACCGTCAGCCCCGGCAAACGACCACGTCGTTCCCGCGACAGTCCGGCGGCGGTTCCTGCATCTGGCTTGACCTGCGTCAACCGGCCGCCATCGCCCCCCCGACGCCCGACGCGCCTTGACCTGCGTCAGGGAAGCCCCTTCCTGGCAGGTCGAGCATTCGTGTCGATTCCCATCGGGAGAACCGTCGCCATGAGTGCAACACGCAAGCTGTGGACGGGCCTGGCGGTACTGCTGGCCGCGTCCTTCGCCGTCCTGCTCTGGGTCGGCAACGAGATCCACCGGCAGATGCCGCCATTGCCCTCGGCGGTGATCACCAGCGAAGGCGAAACCGTCTTCACCCGCGCCGACATCGAGCGCGGCCGCCAGGTCTGGCAGAGCATCGGCGGCCACCAGCTCGGCTCGATCTGGGGCCACGGCAGCTACGTCGCCCCCGACTGGACCGCCGACTGGCTGCACCGCGAGGCCGAGGCCTGGCTCGACCTGCGCACGCAGGCCGTGTCCGGCCAGCGCTGGAGCGAGCTGGAGCCAGCCCTGCAGGCCGCCGAGCAGGCCCGCCTGCAACCGCTGATCCGCGCCAACACCTACGACGCCGAGCGCGACGTGGTGGTGATCGATCCCCAGCGCGCACAAGCCATCGCCACGGTCGCCGACCATTACGTGCGGCTGTTCGGCAACGACCCCGACTTCGTCGATCTGCGCCGTGCCTACGCGATGAAGAACGGCACCGTCGCCGACCCCGAGCGCGCACAGGCGCTCACCGCCTTCATCTGGTGGAGTGCCTGGGCGGCGGTCACCGAACGCCCCGGCAAGACCATCACCTACACGGCCAACTGGCCGCACGAGCCGCTGGTCGGCAACACGCCGCCGCCGCACCTGCTGCTGTGGACGGTGTTCAGCGTGCTGTTCCTGCTCGCCGGCGTCGGCCTGCTCGGCTGGTACTACGCCACCCAGCGCGAGGAGCATCCCGACAAGCTGCCGGCGAGCGATCCGCTGGCGGCGATCGTGGTCACGCCTTCGATGAAGGCCACGCAGAAATACTTCTGGGTGGTGATCGCGCTGTTCCTGACCCAGATCCTGCTCGGCGCACTGACCGCGCACTACCAGGTCGAGGGCCACGACTTCTACGGCATCGCCCTGTCCGAGATCCTGCCCTACTCGCTGACCCGCAGCTGGCACACCCAGCTGGCCATCCTGTGGATCGCCACCGCCTGGCTGGGCATGGGCCTGTACATCGGCCCGGCGATCTCCGGCCACGAACCGAAGTTCCAGCGCCTGGGCGTGAACGTGCTGTTCGTCTGCCTGCTGATCATCGTGGTCGGCGCCTTCGCCGGCCAATGGTTCGCGGTGATGCAGAAGCTCGGCCTGGAGCACAACTTCTGGTTCGGCCACCAGGGCTGGGAGTACGTCGACATCGGCCGCTTCTGGCAGTGGTTCCTGTTCATCGGGCTCGGCCTGTGGCTGTTCCTGGTGGGCCGCACCCTGGTGCCGGCGATCCGCCGGGGCGGCGAGCACAAGTCGATCACCCTGCTGCTGTTCCTCTCCACGGTCTGCATCGGCCTGTTCTACGGCGCCGGCCTGATGTACGGCGAGCACACCCACCTGTCGATGGTCGAGTACTGGCGCTGGTGGGTGGTGCACCTGTGGGTGGAGGGCTTCTTCGAGGTCTTCGCCACCGCGGTGATCGCCTTCCTGTTCGCCAAGCTCGGACTGGTGCGGGCCGGCACCGCCACCGCCGCGGTGCTGTTCGCCACCATCGTGTTCATGGCCGGCGGCGTGCTCGGCACCCTGCACCATCTGTATTTCACCGGCACGCCGACGGCGGTGATCGCGCTCGGCGCCAGCTTCTCGGCGCTGGAAGTGGTGCCGCTGGCCTTCATCGGCTTCGAGGCCTATCACACCTTCAAGCTCAGCCGCGCCACGCCGTGGATGGAGCGCTACAAGTGGCCGATCCTGTTCTTCGTGGCGGTCGCGTTCTGGAACCTGGTCGGCGCCGGTCTGTTCGGCTTCCTGATCAATCCGCCGCTGCCGCTGTACTTCATGCAGGGTCTCAACCTCACCCCGCTGCACGGGCACACGGCGCTGTTCGGCGTGTATGGCTTCCTCGGCATCGGCCTGATGCTGTTCTGCCTGCGCGGCATGAAGCCGCACGTGCAATGGAACGAGGGCGCGCTGAAGACCGCGTTCTGGGCACTGAACATCGGCCTGATCGGCATGGCCCTGATGACCCTGCTGCCGATGGGCATCATCCAGCTCGTCGCCGCCATCGAGCACGGCTACTGGTACGCCCGCTCCGAGCATCTGATGCAGCAGCCGATCATCCAGCTGCTGGTGTGGCTGCGCGTGCCGGGCGATGTCATCTTCAGCGTCGGCGCGGTCGCGCTGGGCTGGTTCGTGCTGCGGCTGTGGGTGGCCCCGCGCAAGGCGCCGCTGCCGGTCAAGGACGCGCTGCCGGCCGAACACTGATCGTCCCCCTGGGTGTTTGCTTCGCTTGGGGCGGCTCCGGCCGCCCCGTTCTTTTCGTCCGGCCGGCACTTGATCCGGATCAGTACGCGCCCGCGTCAGCGCGCCGATGATGGTGGTGTCCCATCCCTCATGCCTGCCATGACCGACCGCACCGCCCTCGCCCGGCGCGCCCTCGCCGCGCTGGACCTGACCCGCCTCGACGACAGCGACACCCCGGAGCGCATCGAGGCGCTCTGCGCTTCCGCCGACACGCCCTGGGGTCGTCCCGCCGCCGTCTGCGTGTATCCGGAATTCGTCGCCACCGCGCGCGCCGCACTGGCGCGGCATGGCCTGACCGGCGTGCGCGTCGCCACGGTGGTGAACTTCCCCGACGGTGCCGACGACAGCGGCCGCGCGGTGCGCGAGATCCGCCGTGCGCTCGGCGCCGGCGCCGACGAGATCGACGCGGTGCTGCCCTGGCGATCGTTCCGCGCCGGCCACCATGCCGCCGCGGCGCGCTTCGTGCGCGCCTGCCGCGACGCCTGCGGCGAACGCACGCTGAAGGTCATCCTGGAAACCGGCGAGCTGGACGACGATGGCCTGATCGCGCGCGCCAGCGGGCTGGCGATCGCCGGCGGCGCCGACTTCATCAAGACCTCCACCGGCAAGGTGCCGGTCAACGCCACGCCGTCCGCCGCGCGGATCATGCTGGAAACGATCCGTGACAGCGGCGGCCGCTGCGGCTTCAAGGCCGCCGGCGGTATCCGCACGCTCGACGAGGCCGCGCAGTATTTCGCGCTCGCGGACGCCATCCTCGGCCCCGAGTGGGCCACGCCGGCGCGCTTCCGGCTCGGCGCCAGCGCCCTGCTCGGCGATGTGCTGGGCACGCTCGGCGGCACCCGGACATCGACGACCGTCACCTACTGACGCCGCCATGGCCATGCCGCTGCCGCAGGAGCTGCTGCGCCGCAAGCGCGATGGGCTCGCGCTGGGCGAGGCCGAGATCCGCAGCCTCGTCGCCGGGATCGCCGACGGCCGCCTGTGCGACGCCCAGGTCGGCGCCTTCGCGATGGCGGTGTGCCTGCGCGGCATGGACGACGACGAGACCCTCGCGCTGACCCTGGCGATGCGCGACAGCGGCGCGCGCCTGGACTGGCGCGACGCCGGCCTGCACGGGCCGGTGCTCGACAAGCACTCCACCGGCGGCGTCGGCGACTGCACCAGCCTGCTGCTCGGTCCGCTGGTCGCGGCCTGCGGCGGCCACGTGCCGATGCTGTCCGGGCGCGGGCTGGGCCACACCGGCGGCACGCTGGACAAGCTCGAAGCCATCCCCGGCTACGACACCGCGCCGTCGAACGAGCGGCTGTGCCGGGTGGTGCGCGAGGCCGGCGTGGCCATCGTCGGTGCCAGCGCCGACCTCGCGCCCGCCGACCGTCGCCTGTATGCGATCCGCGACGTCACCGCCACGGTCGAATCGACGCCGCTGATCGTCGCCTCGATCCTGTCGAAGAAGCTCGCCGCCTCGCCTGACGCCCTGGTGCTGGACGTGAAAGCCGGCAGCGGCGCGACCCTGCCCGACCGGGCGCAGGCGCGCGCGCTCGCCGACCGGCTGGTCGCCGTCGCCCGCGCCGCCGGCCTGCCGGCCAGCGCCCTGCTCACCGACATGAGCCAGCCGCTCGCGACCGCGGTCGGCAATGCGCTGGAACTGCGACTGGTGCTGCGCCTCCTGCGCGGCGAACGGGCCGAACCGCGGCTGCTCGCCGTCACCCTCGCGCTCGGCGTCGAGATGCTGTTGCAGGGCCGGCTCGCCAGCGACCGCGCCGATGCCGAACGCCGGCTGCGCGACGCGCTGTCCAGCGGCCGCGCCGCCGAGCGCTTCGCCCGCATGGTCGCCCTGCTCGGCGGCCCGCGCGACCTGCTCGAACGCGAGGACGCCCACCTCGCCGACGCGCCCTGCATCGCGCCGGTGTTCCCGCTCCAGGAGGGCGTGGTCGCCGCCATCGATGCCCGCGCGCTCGGCCTGACCGTGGTGGCGCTGGGCGGCGGCCGCAGCCGCGCCGGCGCGCGCATCGACCCGCGCGTCGGGCTGGCGCGGATCGCCGCCATCGGCACCCGCGTCGGTCGCGACGCGCCGCTGGCCTGGGTGCATGCCGCCGATGCCGACGCACTGCCACAGGCCGCGCAGCGACTGCGCGCCGCCTTCCGTCTCGCCGACCACGGCGAGGCGCCACCGCTGATCCATGGCCGACTGGCCACGGCCGAGACCCCGACCCGAACGGCCACCGCATGACTCGCGCCATCCTGCTCGTGCTCGACTCGCTCGGCATCGGTGCCCTGCCCGACGCCGACCGTTACGGCGACGCCGGCGCCGACACGCTCGGCCACATCGCCGACTGGTGCGCACGTCCGCTCGCCGAAGGCGGGCGCGGCCGCGCGCTGACGATTCCCAACCTGTGCCGGCTGGGGCTGGCGCATGCCGCGGCCCGCGTCACCGGCCGCGCGCGTGCCGGCCTCGTGCCCGAGGGCGAACCGCTTGCGCGCTGGGGCTTCGCGCGCGAACGCTCCACCGGCAAGGACACCGTCTCCGGTCACTGGGAGATGGCCGGCCTGCCGGTGGATTTCGAGTGGGGCTACTTCCGCGAGCCCGAACACAGCATGCCGCACGACCTGCTCGACGCGCTCGGTGACGCCGCCGGCCTGCCCGGCTTTCTCGGCAACTGTCACGCCTCCGGCACCGAGATCCTGCGCCGACTCGGTGACGAGCACATCCGCAGCGGCCGGCCGATCATCTACACCTCGGCCGACTCGGTGCTGCAGATCGCCGCGCACGAGGAGGCCTTCGGGCTGGAACGCCTGTACCGCCTGTGCCGGCAGGCGCGCCGGCTCGCCGACGACTACCGCATCGGGCGCGTCATCGCCCGCCCCTTCACCGGCAGCCACGCCGACGATTTCAAACGCACCCCGAACCGCCGCGACTGGGCCATGCCGCCCACCGCACCCACCCTGCTCGACCGGCTCGCCGAGGCGGGCGGCGAGGTCGTCGGCATCGGCAAGATCCCCGACATCTTCGCCGGCCGCGGCATCACCCGCGCGGTCAAGGCGCATGGCCTGCCGGCGCTGATGGCGGCCACCCGCGAGGCCTTCATCGCCTGCGTGGACCAGAGCCTGGTGTTCACCAACCTGGTCGACTTCGACCAGGACTACGGCCACCGCCGCGACGTGGCCGGCTACGCCGATGCGCTGGAACGCTTCGACGCCATGCTGCCGCCGCTGCTCGACGCGCTCGCCCCCGGCGACCTGCTGGTGCTGACCGCCGACCACGGCAACGACCCCACCTGGCCCGGCAGCGACCACACCCGCGAACACATCCCCATCCTCGCCTTCGGCCCCGGCCTCGCGCCCGGCCCGATCGGCGGCCGCGACAGCTTCGCCGACATCGGCCAGAGCCTGGCGCGGCACTTCGGCCTGCCGCCGCTGCCACATGGAGACTGCTTCCTGTGACCACCCCGCACATCGCCGCCCGGCCGGGCGACTTCGCCGACACCGTGCTGCTCCCGGGCGACCCGCTGCGCGCCCGCCACATCGCCGAGCGCTTCCTCGAAGACGCCACCCTGGTCACCGACGTGCGCGGCATGCTCGGCTACACCGGCACCTGGAACGGCCAGCCGATCTCGGTGATGGGCAGCGGCATGGGCATCCCCTCGTGCTGCATCTACGCCACCGAACTGATCGCGCACTTCGGCGTGCGCCGCCTGCTGCGCGTGGGCACCTGCGGCGCGGTGCGCGGCGACGTCGCCCTGGGCGACCTCGTGCTCGGCCTGGCCGCCAGCACCGACTCCAACATCAACCGCCTGCGCTTCCGCGGCCTGGACCACGCCGCCGCCGCCAGTTGGCCGCTGCTGCGCGACATCGCGGCCACGGCCGAAGCGCGGGGCGTCGCGCTGCACGTCGGGCCGATCTTCTCCACCGATCTTTTCCACGCCGACGAACCGGCCCTGCTCGACCATCTCGAACGCATGGGCATCCTCGGCATCGAGATGGAGGCCGCCGGCCTCTACGGCGTCGCCGCCGAGCACGGCGTGCAGGCCGCGACCCTGCTCACCGTCGCCGACCACCTGCGCCACGGCGGCGCGATGAGCCCCGAACAGCGCCAGCGCGGCCTCGACCGGATGATCCGGCTCGCCCTCGACGCGCTGCGGCCGGCGACGGCCGGCGTCGCGGCCGTGCCGACGCGGTCGCCGTCCGGCTGAAGACGCGCGGCCGTCAGCGCACCGCGTCCAGCGCGAACGACTGCGGCAGCAGTTCCTCGATCCCGAACCGCAGCACCTCGCCGTCGCGGCCGAGAAAGGCCACCTCGACCTCGCTACCGAACTCGCGGATCAGTTGCCGGCACGCGCCGCAGGGCGGGATCGCCACCGCCGCGTCGTGCACGTCGCGCGCGCTGATCGCCACCGCGCGCAGCCGCATCCCCGGCCCCTCCGCACGCACCGCCGCCGCGATGGCGTGATGCTCGGCACAACCGCCGATCGGAAACGCCGCGTTCTCCACATTGCAGCCCGAATACACCCCACCGGCCTCGGTCAACACCGCCGCGCCGACGCGCAGCTGCGAATACGGTGCATAGGCGCGCTCCAGCGCCTGCGCCGCCGTCGCCAGCAACAGCCCGAAATCCGTCATCGTCTTCCGCCTCGCGAGGGGAAAGGGACGCCATCATCCGCCGCACCCCGCGGCGGGTAAAGCACCGTGCGCCGCCCAATCCCAATCAGGCGTGGCGGTGGCCCTGGCCGCTGCCACAGGACGGTCCCGCCTGCAGCCGGATCCATGCTTCATGGGTGGAAACGATTCCCATTCCCCAGCCTGGTCTGACCTGGGTCAAGGCCGAGCGACCGGACCGCGCCCACACTGTCGCCATGAACACCATGGCCTACTCCCTGCCCTTCTCCCCGCGCCTGCTGGCGGCCGCGCCGCACCGGCTGCTGTTCTTCGTCGGCGCGGCCAACGTGCTGCTGGCGATGGGCTGGTGGGCGTTGTGGCTGGCGGCGGCACGCTGGCAGGTGCTGCCGATGCCGCAGCCGCCCATTCCGGCCGGCTGGGGGCACGCCTTCGTGATGACCTACCAGGTGCTCACGCCGTTCATCTTCGGCTTCCTGCTGACCGTGTTCCCGCGCTGGATGGGGCTGCCGGCGCTGACCCGCTGGCATTACGTGCCGGTCGGGTTGGGGCTGTTCGGCGGCCAGTTGCTGACGCTGGCCGGGCTGTGGGGCCATCCGCACCTGCTGCATGTGGGCGTGGTGTTCACGCTGGCCGGCTGGGTCGCCGGGATGTGCTTCCTGTTCGGCGTGTTGTGGCGCGAGAACGGCCGCACCTGGCACGCGCTGAGCGCGTTCGCGGCACTGGGGCTTGGCCTGGTCGGGCTGATGCTGTTCGCCGGCTGGCTGCATGGCGCGGAGGCGCGCTGGGTGTTCGCGTCGTTCAAGCTCGGCATGCTCGGCCTGCTTCTGCCGATCTATTTCACCGTCTGCCACCGGATGCTGCCGTTCTTCGCCGGCTGCGTGCTGCCGGGCTACCGCAGCTTCAGGCCGATGTGGATGCTCGGCGCGTTCTGGGCGCTGGCGCTGCTGCATCTGGCGCTGGAGCTGGCGCACGGCTACGCCTGGCTGTGGCTGGCCGACCTGCCGCTGGCGGCGCTGGCCGCCACGCTGCTGTGGCGCTGGTGGCCGCGCGCGCCGATGCCGGGGCTGCTGCGGGTGCTGTTCATCGGCTTCGCCTGGCTGCCGCTGGCGATGCTGCTGTATTCGGCGCAAAGCCTGTGGTTTCTGGCGAGCGGCGAGTTCGCGCTCGGCCGGGCGCCGGTGCACGCGCTGGCGGTGGGCTTCTTCGGCAGCCTGCTGGTGGCGATGGTGACGCGGGTGACCCAGGGCCACTCGGGCCGGCCGCTGGAAATGCCGGCAACGGCGTGGTTCGCCTTCGCAGCGGTACAGGTACTGGCGCTGATGCGGATCGTGGGCGAGGTCCTGCCCGACTACGGCGCCTGGCAGGCGCTGGCCGCGGCCGGCTGGCTGCTGGCGTTCGCGCCGTGGGTGCTGCGCTCGCTGGGCATCTACCTGAGCCCGCGCACCGACGGCAAGGCGGGCTGAAAGCGGCAGAGCAGGAACGAGTGAAGAGGAGTGAGAAGTGAGAGAAGAGCAGCGCTTCGGCGAACCGACGCTTTCCCTCGTTTCTCACTCCTCTTTACTCGTTTCTCGCTTCTCGCTTCTCGTGGTCGCGGCTGAAGCCGCTGCTGCAGAGTGAACGAGACAGGGACATCGAATGATCGAGTACTACCTCCAGATCAAGCACGCGCACATCGGGCTGGTGCTGCTCAGCGGCGGGCTGTTCGCGCTGCGCGGCACGGCGGCGCTGGCCGGGATGCGCTGGCCGCTGGCCGCGCCGGTGCGCTACCTCAGCTACACCATCGACACCGCGCTGCTCACCGCCGCGCTGATGCTGCTGGTGGTGCTGCGGCTCAACCCGTTCGCCACCGGCTGGCTGGTCGTCAAGCTCCTGCTGCTGGTCGCCTACATCGTGCTCGGCGTGCTGGCGCTCAAGCGTGCGCGCACGCGCGCCGGCCGCGCGCTGTGCCTGGCCGTGGCGCTGGCGGCGTTCGGCTTCATGTACTCGGTGGCGCGCGCCCACCATCCCCTCGGATTCCTGCAAGGGCTGCTTTCGTGAGCGATCCCGCACTCCATCCCTGCTTCCTCGGTCCCTACGGCGAGAACGACGCGCTGCTGGAAAAACTCGTGGTCGAGTTCCTGCGCGACCACGTGTACTGGCGCCGCAACGTCCATCCCGAGGATCCGCCGGCCATCCCCACCGACGCGGCCAACCAGCCGGCGTTCCGCGAGTTCGAGGCGCGGCTGCGGCGCGAGCTGCATTCGCTGTCGGCGGCGCTCAAGCGCTCGGTGCCGTTCCACAGCCCGCGTTACATCGGCCACATGGTGTCCGACCTGCTGATCCCCGGGTTGGCGGCGCAGATCCTCACCCTGCCCTACAACCCCAACAACGTCAGCGGCGACGCCGCGCCGGTGACGGTAGACCTGGAGCTGCGCGCGGCGCTGCAACTGGCGCGCATGCTCGGTTACGTCGACGATCCGGCGCGGCCGGATTGCGCCTTCGGCCACCTCACCTCCGGCGGCACCACCGCCAACTACCAGGCATTGCGGCTGGCGCTGGCGCTCAAGGCCTTCCCGGTGGCGCTGCGCGCGATCATGCCGCCCGGGCTGGATCTGCCCGGCGACGACTGGGCCGCCTTCAACCTGCGTCCGGGCGATGCCATCGAACTGCTGCAACGCTGGCAACAGTGGCTGGCGGCGCTGCCGCCCGGACCGCGCCGGCGCTGGCGGCAGCGGCTGGAACAGGCGCGCATCGAGCACCTGGGCCTGGCCGGCTTCCTCGCCGCGCACCCGCAGCTCAAGGCGCCGGTGGTGCTGGCGCCGGTCACCGCGCACTACTCGTGGAGCAAGGGCATGAAGCTGCTCGGCCTGGGCCGCGCGCAACTGCAGCTCATCCCCGAGCGCGGCATGCGGCTGGACGTGGAGGCGCTGGAGGGCATGCTGCGGCGCTGCGCCATCGAGCGCCAGCCGGTGCTGCTCGCGGTGGGCGTGCTCGGCACCACCGAGTTCGGCACGCTCGATCCGATCGACGGGCTGGTGTCGGCGCGCGAGCGCTTCGCCGCCGAGGGGCTGGGCTTTTCGGTGCACGTGGACGCCGCCTGGGGCGGCTACCTCGCCACCCTGTTCCGCGAGCCGGACGGCACGCTGCGCGCGCACGAGGACGTGCGATCGCAATTCGAGTTCTTCCCGAGCCCGGAGGTTTACGCGGCCTTCGCCGCGCTCGGCCAGGCCGACTCGATCACCGTCGATCCACACAAGCTCGGCTACATCCCCTACGGCGCCGGCGCCTTCCTGTGCCGCGACCAGCGCGCCGCGACGCTGCTGGCCGAGGACGCCGACTACGTGTTCGATCCGGGCGAACCGGAAGACTACTTCGCCCGCTACCGCCACCTCGGCCGCTACATCCCGGAGGGCTCCAAGCCGGGCGCGGCGGCGGCGGCGGTGTATGTCACCCATCGCGTGCTGCCGCTGGATCACAGGCACTTCGGCCGTCTGCCTCAGCAGACCATCCGCACCGCCGAGCTGTTCTATCAGCGCGCCCAGAGGCTGGCCGAAACGCTGGCCGACCGGGTGCGGCTGCGCGTGCCCTTCGTGCCCGACAGCAATCTGGTGTGCCTGGCCATCAACCCGGCCGGCAACCGCGACGTGGCGGCCATGAATGCCTTCGTGCGCGGGCTGTACGCCGAGATGCGCGCCGACCCGGGCGAGCATTGGCCGCAGCGCGAGTTCTACGGTTCGATCACCACCCTGCGCCCGGAGGCACTGGGGCCGGAAGACACACTGCGCGTGCTGGGCGAGCTGGATCTGGACCCGGCCAGCCTCGACGAGGACCGCGACGACGCCGACCGGCTGGTGATCCTGCGCCACACGCTGATGAATCCGTTCCTGATCGACAGCGAGAACGGCATCAGCTACATCGAGCGTTACTTCGAGCACCTCGAACGCCGCCTGCGCGCGCTCACCGCGGACCGGCCGGCAGCGGGCGCCATCCATAGCGACGTGGCCTGAGCGGTGATGGGCTTCCCCGACCTGCGCGCCTTCCTGCGCCACCTGGAGGCCAGCGGCCGGCTGGCGCGCGTCGCCGAGCCGGTCGATCCGGACCTGGAAAGCACCGCCTTCTGCCAGCGCAGCCTGCGCGCCGGCGGGCCGGCGCTGCTGTTCGAGCGCATCGTCGGCTCCACGCACCCGATGCTCGGCAACCTGTTCGGCCACCGCGACCGCATCGAAGCCGCGCTCGGCGGCCGTCCGCTGGCCTCGCTGAAGGAGCTCGGCGAACTGCTCGCCGCGATCAAGGAACCGCGCTGGCCGTCGAGCCTGCGCGACGCGCTCGAGGTCTGGCCGGAGCTGGCCCAGCTCGCCCATGTCGCGCCGCGCCGCGTCGGCGAGGCGGCGTTTTCCGAGATCGTGCTCGAAGGCGGGGACATCGACCTGTCCACGCTGCCGATCCAGCGCTGCTGGCCGGAAGATGCCGGCCGCCTGATCACCTTCGGCCTGGTGATCACCCGCGGCACCCGGCAGAAGCGGCAGAACGTGGCGATCTACCGCCAGCAGCTGATCGCGCCCAACCGCGTGATCATGCGCTGGCTGCCGCATCGCGGCGGCGCGCTCGATCATGCCGACTGGTGCGCCGCGCACCCGGACCGACCCTTCCCGGTGCTGGTCGCCATCGGCGCCGACCCGGCCACGCTGCTGGCCGCCGTCGCGCCGGTGCCGGACACGCTCTCCGAATACGAATTCGCCGGCCTGCTGCGTGGCGAGCGCACCCGCGTGTGGCGCAGCGGACTGACCGGGCTGGACGCGCCGGCCGGCGCCGAGATCCTGCTCGAAGGCTTCATCCACCCCGGCGACACCGCGCTGGAAGGCCCGTTCGGCGACCACACCGGCTACTACAACGCCCAGGGCACCTTCCCGGTGTTCACCGTCGAGCGCCTGCGCCTGCGCCGGGACGCCATCTACCACGGCAGCTACATGGGCCGAGCCCCCCACGACGAGCCCTCGGTGCTGGCGATGGCGCTCAACGACGTGTTCGTGCCCATCCTGCGCCGCATCTTCCCCGAGATCGTCGACTTCTTCCTGCCGCCGGAAGCGTGCTCGTACCGCATCGCCGTGGTCAGCATCCGCAAGCAGTACCCCGGCCACGCGCGGCGGGTGATGATGGGAATCTGGTCGTACCTGCGCCAGTTCACCTACACCAAGTTCGTCATCGTCACCGACGAGGACATCGACGTGCGCGACTGGGCGCAGGTGATCTGGGCGGTGTCCACCCGCGTGGACCCGGCGCGCGACAGCCTGCTGGTCGAGAACACGCCGATCGACTACCTCGACTTCGCCTCGCCGGTGCCCAACCTCGGCTCCAAGCTCGGCCTCGACGCCACCCGCAAGCTGCCTGGCGAAACCACGCGCGCATGGAGCCGGCCGATCGTGCCCGACGCCGAGGTCGAGCGACGCGTCGAGGCGTTGTGGGCGCGGGTGTTCGGCGCAGCGTCCTGATGCTCCCCGCCGGCGCATGCGCGGCCCATGCACAAGGTGATGCAGCGGGCGCCGCCGGCTGGCTCCGCCGGCGTGGTGCCACCTGCCCACTGATCACCCGCTGCCGCGATGGCGCCGGCCAGCGCCGGGGATGGACCGCCTGCAGTATGTGCAATCCCCGCGCCGGACCATCCACGGCGCACCGCCCGGGCATGGCCGGGCGGCCAGGGATCACGGGCCAGACAGGGGTGGCTTCGACGGAGGGTTCACTCCCCCTCCCGCTCAGGAGAATCGGCGGCGGTGGCTTGCTCCACGGCCTGCTCCACGGCCTGGCCGGATCCGGGCGCAAGCCCGTCCTCAGCCTGCGCAGCGGTGGTGGCGGCCGGGCCGGCATCCTGCGGCTCGGGGCTGGCGGAACCGGCCAGGGGCGCCACGACCGCGGCCTCCGCCACCCGCCGCGCCGCTGGCGGCAGGCCGGCCAGCCGGCGCAGCCGCGCCTCCTCCTCCTCACTCATGCCTCCGTGGACCAGCCCGCCGGCCAGACGCATGACGTACTTCTCGCGCTTGCCGATGCTCATGTCGCCGAAACCGTAGATGGCCGCGATCAGCTCCCGCAGCGCCATCGGCAGCCCCCAGTGCGACTTCAGGCGTTCGGCGAAAGGCCGGGCGTACTGCGCCAGCGCGCGATCGAGCAGGCTCTCGTCGCACTCACCCTCGCGGTTCTTCCAGGCCTGGGCATGGAACAGCACGCACAGCTCACCCAGCCGGTGCAGCAGGGCGGCGGTGTGGCAAGGCGAAGGGTCGGCGCCACATTGCCGGGCCAGACGCTCGGCGTGCTCGCCGACGCGCTCGCACCGTTCCAGCTCGGCAGCCGCACGCGCCGCCAGCAGCGGATCCTGCAGTTCGCTGGCACGACGCAGGGTCATGCTGGCGGCAATGTTGATGCAGTTGAGCCAGCCCAGCCGGATGATCGCCTCCGCCAGCGTCGTGCAGACTACGCCATTGGGGTTGTACCAACTGTTGTTGGAAACCGCGATCAGGCGGGCGACCAGTGCCGGATCATGACCCCAGCGCTGCACCAGTTCCGGCACGCCCGGTGGCGGCTCACGGTCCAGGTCATCCAGGCCGGCGCGCAGGTCGCGCAGCAACGGCAGATCCAGGGCAGCGTCGCCGAGTCCGGCCAGGTAGCCGAGGAAACCGCCAGCGGCGGCCGGATCCTGCGGCCCGGCGGCAGCCGGCGGCTCGTGGGCTGCCGACCCCAGCAGCTGGCGCAGCACCTCGACCAGCCTCGGCACCCGGAACGGTTTCACCACGAAGGCATCCACGGCAAGCCGGCGCGCGGCAAGCACACTGGCGCGATCGCCGCGCTCGCCCAGCAGGAGCACCGGGACCGGGGCCCCAGACTGACGCAGCCTTGCAATCAGCGACAGACCGTCCATGTCGGCCAGCTGCCAGCCGCAAATCAGCAGTTGCGGCGGCTGCCGGCGCCAGGCCCGCTCAGCCGCTTCCCCGCTGGCAAAGACCTCCACCTTCACATCCTCGCGCAGGCTTTCGGCCAGCTGACGCAACAGCTGGGCCAGCCAGCGGTCGGGATCGACGATCATCACGCGCATGCCCGGCCCCCGGTTTGTGGCGTCCCTTCCGCCAGCCTGGCTGACGGCCGACATGCGGACGATTGTAAGGATTCACGGCCCCGTTCAGCCATCGCAGACCTGCCCGATCCGCGACCGGGCTGATCCCGGTCAAGGTCAGGCGCTGCACCGGCGGGCAGGATATGGCGCACCTGTCTGCGCACCCCATGACTCATGCAACTGGTCTGTCCCGCCGGCAACCTGCCCGCCCTCCAGGCCGCCGTGGACGGCGGCGCCGATGCCGTCTATGTCGGCTTCCGTGATCAGACCAATGCCCGCGCCTTTCCCGGGCTGAATTTCAGCGAGGACGAACTGCGCGCCGGGATCGAGTACGCCCACGCGCGCGGGCGCAAGGTCTACATCGCGCTCAACACCTATCCGGACAGCGCCCGCTTCGGCGACTGGGCGGCGGCGGTGGATCGCGCCGCCGGCCTCGGCGCCGACGCCATCATCGCCGCCGAGATCGGCGTGCTCGACTATGCCGCGCGTCGCCACCCGCTGCTGCCGCGGCATCTGTCGGTGCAGGGCTCGGCCACCACCCAGGCGGCGCTGCGCTGGTACCACGAGCGCTTCGGCATCGCCCGCGCGGTGCTGCCGCGGGTGCTGTCGGTGCAGCAGGTCGAGCGTCTGTGCGCCGCCGCGCCGGTGCCGCTGGAAGTGTTCGCCTTCGGCAGCCTGTGCATCATGGTCGAGGGCCGCTGCCAGCTCTCCAGCTACGTCACCGGCGCCTCGCCCAACCGCCACGGCGTGTGCTCACCGGCGCGCTTCGTGCGCTGGGACGAGTTGCCCGGCGGCGAGCGCAGCGTGCGCCTGAACGGCGTGCTGATCGACCGCTTCGCCGAAGGCGAGCCGGCCGGCTATCCGACCGTCTGCAAGGGTCGCTTCGCGGTCGGCGGCGAAGTCTTCCACGCGCTGGAGGAGCCGACCAGCCTCAATACGCTGGAGCTGATCCCGCGCCTGGCGCAGGCCGGCGTGGCGGCGCTGAAGATCGAGGGCCGCCAGCGCGGCGCCGCCTACATCGGCACGGTGGCCAGAGTCTGGCGTGAAGCGCTCGACCGCCACGCCGCCGCGCCCGAGGCATGGACCGTGCAGCCACAGTGGCAGCAGGCCCTCGCCGCACACGCAGAAGGCCACCAGACCACGCTCGGCCCCTACCACCGTGCCTGGCATTGAGCCCCTCCCGTGGGAGAGGTGAGCCCACCGCCCCACCGTCACGAGCCACGCAAGATGAAACTCACCCTGGGCCCCCTGCAGTACTTCTGGCCGCGCCAGCGCGTACTCGCCTTCTACCGCGAGGCCGCGACCTGGCCGGTCGACACGATCTACCTGGGCGAAACCGTCTGCAGCAAGCGCCGCGAACTGCGCACCCGCGAGTGGCTGGCGCTGGCCGAGGAGCTGGCGGCAAGCGGCAAGCGGATCGTGTTGTCCACGCTGTCGCTGCTGGAAGCCGAATCCGAACTCGGCGCCTTGCGCCGGCTGGTCGGCAACGGCCGTTTCCTGGTCGAGGCCAACGACATGTCGGCGGTGCAGCTGTGCCGTGAACAGGGCGTCGCCTTCGTCGGTGGGCCGACGCTCAATGTCTACAACCACCACGCCCTGCGCCTGCTGCGCGAGGACGGCCTGTGCCGGCTGGTGCTCGGCGTCGAGCAGGGCCACGCGCTGATCGCCGACCTGCACGAGGCCGTATTGAGCGAGGGCGAGACCCTGCCCGAACTGGAAATCATCGCCTGGGGCCGGCTGCCGTTGGCGTACTCGGCGCGCTGCTTCACCGCCCGCGCCCATGACATCGGCAAGGACGACTGCGGCTTCCGCTGCATCGACTACCCCGACGGTCTGCCGCTGGCCACCCGCGAGGGCCGGCCCTTCCTCACCATCAACGGCATCCAGGTGCAGGGCCACGCCATCTGCGACCTCGGCCCCGAACTGCCGGAGCTGCGCGCCACCGGCATCGATCTGCTGCGACTGTACCCGCAGGCCGAGGGCATGGCCGAGGTGGTCGAACGCTTCCGCCTCGCCCTCGACAGCCCGACCCCGCCGCCACGGCTGGGCGCGGACAACGGCTACTGGCGCGGCGAGCCGGGCATGGCCGGCGCGTAGCGCGCAGACGCCGGCGGGATGCCGCAGAAAAGCAACAGCACGCACGGAGTGAGCGGAGAAGAGCGGAGACAGCGGAGAGGAATCGACTTTCTCCCGACGTTCTCCGTTTTTCTCCGTGCCCTCCGTGCCCTCCGTGCCCTCCGTGCCTGCCTTGGCTGTTCCCGTCCTTGCCCTGCAAGCGCGGCCGGCGCTCTCCGGGAGCGGCCATGGCCGCGATCGGATGCCTTGCGGGACTGGGAGGCGCGTGTCAGGCCGTCGCCGCGCGCATGTCGTCGGCATCGCAGCGGAAGTGCGCGCCGAGGCTGGCGGTACGCGCCAACGCGGCGGTCAGCAGCTCGCCGGCGAGCGCGCCCTGCCAGCTCGCGCGCAGCTCTTCGTCGTCCCGCAACTGCGCCAACGCGGCACGCAGCCCGGCGCCGTCGCGCAGCGGTCCGGCGCTTTCCCAGAACAGCCGGCGCAGCCGCGCCAGCGCGGCCGGCGCGGCAGCCGGTGCGCGTGCGACCTCGCGCCAAGGGCCACGCGCCGGCGCCGACGGCAGCGCCGCCCCCAGCCGGGCACCGACGCGACGACCGAACACCACACCCTCCAGCAGCGAATTGCTGGCCAGCCGGTTGGCGCCGTGCACACCCGAGCAGGCCACCTCGCCCACCGCGTACAGGCCGGGCAGGCTGCTGCGGCCGTCGAGGTCCACCGCGACGCCGCCCATGTGGAAATGCGCCGCCGGTGTCACCGGAATCGGCTCGCGACGCGGATCGATGCCGTGTGCCATGCAGGCGGCGAACACCGTCGGAAACTGCGCCGCGAAACCATCACCCAGATGCTGCGCGTGCAGGAAGGCGCCCGCGCCGGTATGCCGCGCCTGCCAGACACGCCGCGAGACGATGTCGCGCGGCGCCAGGTCGCCCTGCGGATGCACGCCGCGCATCAGCGGGCGACCGTCACGGTCGCGCAGCACCGCGCCGGCGCCACGCAGGGCCTCGGTGACCAGCGGCAGCCGGCAGGCCGTCTCGTCCGCCGCCAGTGCCGTGGGATGGAACTGCACGAACTCGATGTCGCGTGCCCGCGCGCCGGCCGCCAGCGCCAGCGCCAGCCCGGCGCCATCGACCGTGGCCGGGTTGGTGGTGGCGGCGAACAGCGCGCCCAGCCCGCCGCTGGCGAGCACGACCGCCGAGGCTTCGACCAGCGCGTCCGTGCCATCGTCCGCGCGGACACGCACGCCGGCAACGTGGCCGTCACGCAGCAGCAGCGCCTCGACCTCCACGCCCTCGCGCCATTCGACATGACCGGCACGGCGCACCGCCGCCGCCAGCGCGAGCACCAGCGCACGGCCGCTGGCGTCGCCGCCGGCATGCAGGATGCGCGCATGCCCGTGGCCGCCCTCGCGGCCCAGCGCCCAGCCGCCGTGCTCGCGGTCGAACGGCACGCCCTGCCGCGCCAGCCAGGCGATCGCCGCCGGCGCCTGCGCGGTAAGCAGGTGTACCGCTTCGCGCGCGTTGTGGTGGGCACCCGCCGCGAGGGTGTCGGCGGCGTGCAGGGCCGGTGAATCGTCCGGCCCCAGCGCGGCGGCGATGCCGCCCTGCGCCAGCGCGCTCGAGCCGTCCAGGCCGCCATGGCCGCGGCTGAGCAGCAGCACCCGCCGCGGCGCCGCCGCCAGCGCCACCGACAGACCGGCCACACCGGCGCCGACCACCACCAATGGTGCGCCGGACAGGCTCATGACGCGCCACCGCGGCCACGGTGGACAGAGGATGACGGGCAGGGAGGGCGGTTCATGCAGGCGGCGTGGTGTGGATCACGGCAGGCGGGCGGACGCGGCGGGCCGCGCGGGGGCGCCTATCCTACGGCGGTGGCGGGTGCCGCGTCGCCGGCCGCGCACGGGATCCGGCAGGCCGGTTCACCCGCCGGCCAGCCGGGGTGCCCGGAATGGCGCGGGTCGCCGCGCGAAAGCCCGCGCAGCGGCGCGTCGGCAACCCGGCACCGGTCGTCATCCAGCCCCATCCGCGCAGACGGGGGCGCGTGCGCGGCGATGTGCGCGGCGATGTGCATGGCATGGCCGTCATGCCGTCGTTCCCCGGCCGCGCGGGCATCACGCCGGCGGCGCTTCGCCGCGGTGCGCCGCGCGCGCGGCGCGGGCGAAGCGGGCGAGCCGGTTGAGCGCGATGCGCAGTCCCAGCGGCACGCGTTCCCACGGCAGCCGGTCGAGCGTGTTGCGCGTGGTCAGGCCCAGTTCGGTGTCGCCGGTCAGCACCAGCCGGCGCTGGAAGAACAGCGTGTCGGCGTCCTCCAGCCGGCTGGCGAGCAGCAGCAGGTCGGTGGCCGAACCGCGCACGGTGGCCTCGGCCTCCTCGCCGCGTGCGCAAGTGTGCAGGCGGCCGTCGTGCAGACTCACCACCCAGCGCAGCTGCAAGTCGGATACTTCGATGCCGAGCCGACGCCCGCGAAGAAAGTCGAGGGCACCCTCCGCCAGCGGACCGGCCAGCACACGCTGCATCACCGCTTCCAGCAGTCGGCACTGCAGCCGGTAGGGGAACAGCTGCAGCGCGGGTGCCAGCCGCGCGGGCGGCGGCAGCCACCGCGGCAGGACGGTGGACGGGAGGCGGGCGTGGGGAGACGGCAGTGGCACGAAGTCGAATGCTGGCGGAGGGGCCCTCGAAGCGAGGATGGTGCGCGAGACCGGCATGGACGCGCCTTGATCCAGATCACTTCCCAGGCCCTGCAGGCGGCAGCCGTCGGCGATCAGCAGCTCGACCAGCCCGCGCACGCTGTCGGGCGACAGTGCCAGCCGCGCGCCGAGCGCCTGCGCGCGCGCATGCACGTGTGCCTCGCGCGCGGGGTCGCGCGCCGGCAGACCGGCCTCGCGCTTGAGCCGGGCGGCAGCGCGCACCAACCCGCGCCGGGCGGCGAAGAGCAGCAGCAGCGCATCGTCGGCACGGTCGATCAGCGCCCGTACCCGGGCGAGCGCGACGTGCTCAGGGCGCATCGGCAGGCTCGGCACCGGCGCGCGCGCCTGCGCGCAAAGCCCGCGCCGACGGCAGCGCCGCGCGCTCATACACCGCGCGAGCCTCGGCGGCATCGAAGTCGGCGTGCCTGCGCTTCTTCACGCCGAAGTCGGAAAGCGTGAGGTGGCGGTCGGCGACGACGCCCGCACGCGCCAGGCAGGCCGCCACGCAATGCAGCACGCAGCCGTCCAGGGCCAGGATCGGCCGGCCCGCGCGCGCCGTGCGCACCAGCCCGGCCACGCCGCCGCCGACGCCGGCGATGCAGGACATCTCGGCCTCACCGGCGCGATCCAGCCACAGCGCCAGCTGGTTGGCCATCTGCGCGGCGCTGGAACAACCCGAACAGGCATAGACGAGCGGGAGTTTCGGTTTCATCGCGCACTCCGGACGACAACGAGGAAGCGATCGGCGCGTCGGCGCACGCCGAGCAGGACGAGCCAGGTCGCCGCGTAGGCCAGCGTCAGGGCCAGCCCGGTCAGCGCCGCCAGCCACGGCCGCGGCCACAGCACCGCCGCCAGCAGCAGCGATCCGGCCAGCCCGTGCAGCACGAGCACGCGCGCCTTGTCGCGCTCGGGCAGCAGCGCGTGCACGCCGGGCAGGCGCATGCCGCGGCCGCATTCGCGGTGCAGCCTGATCCAGCCGAGGAAGGCGACGATCTCCAGCAGCATGCCCAGCACCAGCCAGGGCAGCGCGATGGCGACGACCAGCGCGCCGATCAGCATCGCCAGCCGCGGCCCCGGCAACACCGGCGCGGCGACCAGCAGCAGGGCTGCCGCGGCCAGGGCGCACAGACCGGTGCTCCAGAAACGCAGCAGCGTCGGGTTGCGCCGGTACGGCGCCCGCGCCTGCAGACCGAGCGCGGCCAGCGCGAACGGCAACACCGGCGCCATCGCCACCAGCGGTGCCGCCGGGCCGCCGAGCTCGAGCGCGCGCAGCGCGGCACCGGCGATCAACGCCAGCACCATCACCAGCAGCCAGGCCGCGAAGGCGGCGCGCGGCACCGGCGCCGTGCCTTGCAGCATCGGCATGGTCACGCTGCCGACGCTGGCGGTGAGCAGCAATACCCAGCCGAGCACGCCGAAGGCGGCATGGATGTCGGTCCAGCGTGCCAGCGCGACCGCCCACTGCCCGGCCAGCGTTCCGGCCAGCGCGACCCCGATCGTCACGGTCGCCAGCAGGAACAACAGCGCCGCCACGATGCCGGCGCGCACCAGCCGCAACTCCGCCCGGGCGCGGAAACCGGCCAGCGCCGCCAGCGCGAAGCCGCCCAGAGTGGCGGCCAGCAGCGCCGCGGCGGGCAACAGGATCACCCGCTGGCCACTGGCCAGTCCGGCCACCAGCGCCGCCACGCCGAGGTTGTACAGCGCGTGCAGCGCGGGCGCGAAGCGCGCCCCGGCGATGCGGACGCCCGCCACCACCGGCAGAAACTGCAGCAAGCTGCCGAGCATGGCGTTGCCGAGCACGCCGAGCGTGAACGCATGCACCAGCGCGACCGTGACCGGCGACCAGCGACTGAGCAGCGCGGCCTCGCCATGCGCGAGCAGCAGGCCACCCGCCAGCGCACCCCACAGCGGCGCGGTCAGCAGGAAGCGCAGCGGCCGCGTCGGCGGCGGCGCGCGTTCAATCGCCAGCGCCGTCATCGCGGTGCCGGATGCGGATCTGCCCGCCGCCGCCTTCGGCGTCGAGCAGGTCGTACACGCAGGCGCGCGCATCGAGGATCTCCAGCAGCGGCAGCGGCTGACGACACGGCGTGATCGCGCGCAGACTCTGTCCCGGGGCGAGCGCTTCGAGCGCTTCGAGGATGCGGATCAGCGGCTCGGGCGCCGGCAGATGGCGCAGGTCGAGCTTGATCTCGTCCATGGGGCGCGGTGGTGGTCAGCGGTGAAGGTGAAGGCACTCGCGCTATCACACCCGGTTGCCGGCAAGCGCGCCCTGACCTGGATCAACCCGTCGCATGGGAAGGCCTGAACAAGTCCATCCTGGACTTGCCAGCCCACGCCGCATCCGGCGCGTGTCCGGACGCGGCTTCGATGAATCAGGCATTCGCGTGCTTGATTCGCGGGCCAGCCACCCCTGGCCGGCGGAACCTCTGAATCGATCAGAGGTTCGCTTGGGCTTGCATGGGTGCGCTGGAGCCCGTCGCGATCCTGCCGGCACCTGCGTTGGCGTTTGGCAGGCCTGTGAGCTGGTTTCGCGCAATCTGGCCGACCCTTCCGGCCCGAGCGTTGCGTGCGCCTGCCGGCGCCCGGGTTACCTTGCTTGCCAGGCACGGCTTCGGACGCTGTCTCGCCAGACCGTGCATGACGGCATTGGCGGCAGCAAGAGTCCCTGGCTGCCCGCTTCTGCCGCCGGGAAGGGCGAGCAGGCGCCGCCCCTCTCCAGCGAACGGGGAGAGGGGGTTCGCTCTTGTCCGCCCACTCCCTCTGGGAGAGGGGCCTTGGATTGCTACGCCGCCTGCGCCTCGATCTCGTCGAGGCCGCGCACCTCGTGGTCGGCGCGAAGATGCATCAGGTACTCGTGCAGCGCGTTCTGCCGGAGCTGCAGCTCCAGGTACTGCGCGATGCGCGGGTGCGCCTCCTCGAAGGTCAGCGGCCGGCCGCGCTCGATGGCCTCGAAGCGGACCACGTGATGGCCGTAGCGCGACTCCACGGTCAGTCCGGCCAGGCCCTCGCGCAGCATGAACACCTGCCGCTCGAACTCGGGCGTGGTCTGGCCGCGCGTGATCCAGCCCAGGTCGCCGCCGGCGTCCTTCGACGGGCAGGCCGAAAAGCGCATCGCGTACTCGGCGAAACGCTCTGGGTGCTCGCCGAGCTCCGCGATCAGCCGCTCACCCAGCTCGCGCGCGGCCAGGCGCGCATCGACGTCGTCCGGCGCGGCGGCCAGCAGGATGTGGCTCAGCCGCAGCCGGTCCGGCGCGTGCATGCGCTCGCGGTTGCTCGCGTACCAACGCCGGCAGGCCGCCTCGTCGGGCGTGCGCGGCGCCACTTCGGCGTCGAGCAGGGCACGGATCTCGGCCTCCTCGCGGGTCTCCCCAGCGACCGGCTCGACCCGGCCCGCCAACCCGGCACGGGCGATCTCCCGCCGCAGCAGCTCGCGCACCACCAGCGCGCGTGCGGCTTCGGCACGGGCCTGCTGCGGGGTACGGGCCGGGTGATACTGCATTTCGCGGGCAATCTCGGCCTCGCTGATCGCGGTATCGCCGACCCACAGGTTGACCGGTGCCGGCCCCGGCAATGGCTGACCCGGATCGCCGGCATGGTCGTGCGCGTCGGTGCGGCTCTTCGCCGCCTCCGACAGCGCGCCCGCATCCATCACGATCGGGATCGTGCGGCTCGGCATCGTGCGGCTCATGTCACTTGCCCGCGTAGCGCAGCGTGGCGCCACGGCGGCGCACCACCTGCCAGGGCCGGCGCAGGTAACCCAGCGGCACGCTCCAGATGTGCACCAGGCGGGTGAACGGGAAGATCAGGAACAAGGTCATGCCGAGGGCGATGTGGGCTTTGTAGACCCAGTGCACGTCGGCGACGAAATCGGCGGCGCCCCAGCGGAAGGTCACGATGTGCTGCGCCCAGTGGCCGAGCTGCACCATCACCGCGCCGTCCAGGTGGTCGGCCGAGACGACGATGCTGAACAGGCCGAGCAGCAGCTGTGCGAGCAGCAGCCACAGCACCAGCCAGTCGCGTCCGGCGGTGTTGACCCGCACACGCGGCTGGGTCAGCCGGCGAATGATCAGCATCGACAGCCCGATCAGGCACAGCGCGCCGAAGAAGCCGCCCACCGCCATCGCCAGCAACTGCTTGGTGCCGGAGCTGATGAACGGCTTGTAGGCCCACTCCGGCGTCAACAGGCCGACGAAATGGCCGAGCAGGATGGCGATCACGCCGATGTGGAACAGGTTGCTGCCCCAGAACAGCCAGCGGTCGGACAGCAGCTGGCTCGAGCCGGTGCGCCAGGTGTAGGCATCGCGGTCGAAACGGACCCAGCTGCCGATGAGGAACACCGCCAGGGCGATGTAGGGATAGAGCTGGAAGAAGAACTGGTCGAGGTAGTGCATGGTGTTCACCTGGAAACGGTCATCGCCGCGCCGGGCAGTCGCCGCGGCGCGGGTTCGCAATCCCTGTCGGGGGCCTCGGCAGTGAAGCGCACGGCCTCCTCCTCCCAGACCGCGTCGATCGCCGCCGGCGTGTCGTCGCGGACTTCGCGGGCGACGCGCTGGCGCATCGGCCCGAGTTCGACCGGCCGCCCGGAGTACTCGACCAGCATCTCGAACAACGGCGCGTAGGCGCCGTCGCGCCCGGCCGCGCGTGCGGCCAGCAGCTCGAGGATGTGGGCGACGTGCGAAAGCCACTCGCGCGCCTCCTCATCGGGCCGCGTCGACAGGTACTCCAGCAGCAGCGGCAGGTAGTCGGGCAGCTCGCGCACGGCGATCTCGAAACCGTTGGCGCGGTAGGTCTCCATCAGGTCGACCATCGCCTGGCCGCGGTCGCGCGATTCGCCATGGATGTGCTCGAACAGCAGCAGGCTCATCGAACGGCCGCGGTCGAACAGCGACAGCCAGCGCTCCTGGGCCTCGATCGGATCGCGGGCGAGCAGGTCGGCGATGAACTCCAGCAACTGCGTGGTCCGCGCCGCCGGCAGGCCCGCGTCGCCGCAGGCCGCCATCAGCGCGTCGCCGTGCTGCCACAGCTCGTCGCGCGGGTAGTCGAGCAGCACCGAGATCAGCTTGAGCGCGTTCATGCGATCTCCCGCTCGGCTGCCTGGCGGTTCGGCGGCACCTGGTAGACGGTCTGTTTCTTGCCGCCGAACAGCACCTCCGGCGTCGAGCCGCTGCAGCCGTTGCCGAACGAGAAGCCACAGCCGCCACGCTCGCCGAAGGCATCGCCGGCGTACTCGCGATGCGCACTGGGCACCACGAAGCGGTCCTCGTAGTTGGCGATGGCCAGGTAGCGGTACATCTCCTCGGCCTGCGCCACGCTCAAGCCGACCTGGCGCAGCACCTCGGTGTCCTCGACGCCGTCCACGTGCATGGCGCGGCGCCAGGCGCGCATGGCGAGCATGCGCTCGAGCGCGCGGATCACCGGCGCCTCGTCGCCCGCGGTGAGCAGGTTGGCGAGGTAGCGCACCGGGATGCGCAGCGAGGCCACGTCCGGGATCTCGCCGTTCATGCCGATCCGGCCGGCATCGGCGGCCGACTGGATCGGCGACAGCGGCGGCACGTACCACACCATCGGCAACGTGCGGTATTCCGGATGCAGCGGCAGCGCCAGCTTCCAGTCGATCGCCAGCTTGTACACCGGCGAGGCCTTGGCCGCCTCCAGCCAACTGTCGGGGATGCCCTCGGCGCGGGCGGCCGCGATCACCACCGGGTCGTTCGGGTCGAGGAAGATGTCCAGGTGCGCCGGGTACAGGTCCTTCTCGTTCGCCACCGCCGCCGCATCGGCGATGCGGTCGGCGTCGTAGAGCATCACACCGAGGTAGCGGATGCGGCCCACGCAGGTCTCCGAGCACACCGTCGGCTCGCCCATCTCGATGCGCGGGTAGCAGAAGATGCACTTCTCGGATTTGCCGGTCTTCCAGTTGTAGTAGATCTTCTTGTACGGGCAGCCGGAGACGCACATGCGCCAGCCGCGGCACTTGTCCTGGTCGATCAGGACGATGCCGTCCTCCTCGCGCTTGTAGATCGCGCCGCTCGGGCACGAGGCCACGCACGCCGGGTTGAGGCAGTGCTCGCACAGGCGCGGCAGGTACATCATGAAGGTGCGCTCGAAGGTGCCGTAGATCTCGCGCTGCACCTGGTCGAAGTTCTTGTCCTTGCTGCGCTTGGCGAACTCGGTACCGAGGATCTCCTCCCAGTTCGGACCCCAGTGGATCTTCTGCATGCGCTCGCCGGACACCAGCGAACGCGGCCGTGCAGTCGGCTGGTGCTGTCCCTCGGGCGCCTCGTGCAGGTGCTGGTAGTCGAAGTCGAACGGCTCGTAGTAGTCGTCGATCTGCGGCAGGTCGGGATTGGCGAAGATCTTGGCCAGCATGCGGAAGCGCCCGCCGGCCTTGAGCTGCAGCCTGCCGGAGGCGTCACGTACCCAGCCGCCGTTCCACTTGTCCTGGTTCTCCCACTCCTTGGGATAACCGATGCCGGGCTTGGTCTCGACGTTGTTGAACCAGGCGTACTCGACGCCCTCGCGCGAGGTCCAGACGTTCTTGCAGGTGATCGAGCAGGTATGGCACCCGATGCACTTGTCCAGGTTGAGGACCATCGCGATTTGCGCGCGGACTTTCATCAGGCAGCCTCCTCGTTGGCCGGCACCGGTTCGCCGTCCAGCCAGTCGATCTTGTTCATCTTGCGCACGATCACGAACTCGTCGCGGTTCGTGCCGGTCGTGCCGTAGTAGTTGAAACCGTAGCTGAGCTGCGCGTAGCCACCGATCATGTGGGTCGGCTTGACCACCGCGCGCGTCACCGAGTTGTGGATGCCGCCGCGGGTGCCGGTGACCTCGCTGCCGGGCGTGTTGATGATCTTTTCCTGTGCGTGGTACATCATCGCCATGCCGGGCATCACGCGCTGGCTCACCACCGCGCGTGCCGCGATGGCGCCATTGACGTTGTAGAGCTCGATCCAGTCGTTGTCCTCGATGCCAGCCGCCCTGGCGTCGTCCTCGCTCAGCCACACGATCGGACCGCCGCGCGAGAGCGTCTGCATGATCAGGTTGTCGCTGTAGGTGCTGTGGATGCCCCACTTCTGGTGCGGGGTGATCCAGTTCAGGACGATCTCCCTGTTGCCATTCGGCTTCTTGCCGAGGATCGGCGCGATGGTCTTGGTGTTCACCGGCGGCCGGTACTGCATGAAGCCCTCGCCGAAGGCCAGCATCCACTCGTGATCCTGGTAGAACTGCTGACGCCCGGTGAGCGTGCGCCACGGGATCAGCTCGTGGACGTTGGTGTAGCCGGCGTTGTAGCTGACGTGCTCGTCCTCCAGACCCGACCACACCGGCGAGCTGATGATCTTGCGCGGCTGCGCCTGCACGTCGCGGAAGCGGATGGCCTCATGTTCCTTGCCCTCCGCAAGGTGGGTATGACGCCGACCCGTGGCCTTCTCGAGTGCAGCCCAGGCCTTCACCGCGACATGGCCATTGGTCTCCGGCGCAAGGTGCAGGATCACCTCGGCGGCGTCGATCGCCGACTCGATCCTCGGGCGACCCTGGCTGATGCCTTCCTCGGTCACGGTGTAGTTCAGTTTGCCGAGGAACTCGACCTCTTCCCGGGTATCCCAGGTCAGCCCCTTGCCCCAGTTGCCGAGCTTGTCGAGCAGGGGGCCCAGGGAGGTGAATTTCTTGTACAGGTTCGGGTAGTCGCGCTCGACCACGACCATGCCCGGCATGGTCTTGCCGGGGATCGGCTCGCACTCGCCCTTCTTCCAGTCCTTCACCTCGGGCATGGCCAGCTCGCCCGGGGTGTCGTGCAGGATCGGCACCAGCACCAGGTCCTTCTCGACGCCAAGCACGCCGGGTGCCAGTTCGCTGACGGTGCGGGCGATGCCCTTGAAGATGTCCCAGTCGCTGCGCGCCTCCCACGCCGGATCCACCGCCTTTGACAGCGGGTGGATGAACGGGTGCATGTCGGAGGTGTTGAGGTCGTTCTTCTCGTACCAGGTCGCGGTCGGCAGCACCACGTCGGAGTACAGCGCGGTGGTGCACATGCGGAAGTCGAGCGTGACCAGCAGGTCGAGCTTGCCTTCCGGCGCCTCGTCACGCCATTTGACCTCTTCCGGCGGCGTCTTGCCGCGCTCACCCAGGTCCTTGCCCTGCAGGCCGTGGCGGGTGCCGAGCAGGTGCTTGAGCATGTACTCGTGGCCCTTGCCCGAGGAGCCGAGCAGGTTCGAGCGCCAGATGAACAGATTGCGCGGGAAGTTCTCCGGCGCATCCGGGTCGGCGAAGGCGAAGTCGAGCGCACCGGACTTGAACTGCGAAACCGCGTACTGCACCGGATCGGCGCCCTGGCTTTCCGCCTCGCGCACCAGGCCGAGCGGGTTGCGGTTCAGCTGTGGCGCGCTCGGCAGCCAGCCCATGCGCACCGCGCGCAGGTTGAAGTCGACCAGATGGCCCGTGTACTTCTTCGGATCGGCCAGCGGCGAGAGGATTTCGCCGACCTCCAGTTTCTCGTAGCGCCACTGGTCGGAATTGAAGTACCAGAAGCTGGTGCCGTTCATCTGCCGCGGCGGCCGGCTCCAGTCCAGGGCAAAGGCCAGCGGCAGCCAGCCCGACTGCGGGCGCAGCTTCTCCTGGCCGACGTAGTGCGCCCAGCCGCCGCCGGACTGGCCGACGCAACCGCACATCACGAGCATGTTGATCAGCCCGCGATAGTTCATGTCGTTGTGGAACCAGTGGTTCATCGCCGCGCCGACGATGATCATGCTGCGGCCGCGGGTCTTGTCGGCGTTGCGGGCGAACTCGCGGGCGATCCGGATCACCTGCGCACGCGGCACGCCGGTGATCTTCTCCTGCCAGGCCGGCGTGCCGGGCACATCGGCGTCGTAGTCACGGGTGACGTACTTGCCGCCGAAACCGGCATCGACGCCGTACTGCGCCAGCAACAGATCGTAGACGGTGGCAACCAGCGCTTCGCTGCCGTCGGCCAGGCGCAGGCGGCGGACCGGCACGCGCTTGTTCAGCACGTCCTCGAACTTGCTGGCGGTCCACTTCTCGTGCTCGATGCCGCCGAAGTAAGGAAAGCCGACCTCGACCACCTCGTCATGCACGCCATTGAGGCTCAGCCGCAGGCGGGTGTCGCGGCCACGGCTGTCACGCTGCTCGATGTTCCACTTGCCCTGCTCGCCCCAGCGGAATCCGATCGAGCCGGTCGGCACCACCAGCTCGCCGCTGATCTCGTCCAGGCCGAGCGTCTTCCACTCCGGGTTGTTGCCCTCGCCCAGCGCGCCGTCCAGATCGGCTGCGCGCAGGTAGCGCCCCGCCACCAGCCGGCCGTCGTCGCGCCGGTCCAGCCGCACCAGCATCGGCATGTCCGAATACTGACGGCAGTAGTCCTGGAAGTACGGCGAGGGGTTGTCGAGGTGGAACTCGCGCAGGATCACATGGCCGAAGGCGAAGGCCAGCGCCGCGTCGGTGCCCTGCTTGGGATGCAGCCACTCGTCGGTGAGCTTGGCGACCTCGGAATAGTCCGGGGTGATCGCCACCGTCTTGGTGCCGTTGTAGCGCGCCTCGACGAAGAAGTGCGCGTCCGGCGTGCGCGTCTGCGGGACGTTGGAACCCCAGGCGATGATGTACTTGGAGTTGTACCAGTCGGCCGATTCGGGAACGTCGGTCTGCTCACCCCAGACCTGCGGGCTGGACGGCGGCAGGTCGCAGTACCAGTCGTAGAACGACAGGCAGGCGCCGCCCAGCAGTGACAGGTAGCGCGCGCCGGCGGCGTAGCTGACCATCGACATCGCCGGGATCGGCGAGAAGCCGATCACCCGGTCGGGGCCGTACTTCTTCACCGTGTAGAGGTTGGCCGCGGCAATCAGCTCGTTGGCCTCCTCCCAGCGCACGCGGACGAAGCCGCCCAGGCCGCGCCTGGACTTGTAGCTCCTGGCTTTCTCCGCATCCTCGACGATGCTGGCCCAGGCATCGACCGGCGACATGCTCTTGCGCGCCTGCCGCCACAGCCGCAGCAGCGCGCCGCGCATCAGCGGGTACTTCACCCGGTTGGCGCTGTACAGGTACCACGAATAGCTGGCACCGCGCGGACAGCCGCGCGGCTCGTGGTTGGGCAGGTCCGGGCGGGTGCGCGGGTAGTCGGTCTGCTGGGTTTCCCAGGTGACCAGGCCGTTCTTGACGTAGACCTTCCAGCTGCACGAACCGGTGCAGTTCACGCCGTGGGTGGAGCGCACGATCTTGTCGTACTGCCAGCGGGCACGGTAGCCGTCCTCCCAACTGCGATCGTCGCTGCGGGTGACGCCGTGGCCGCCGGCGAACGTCTCGTCGGCACGCTTGAAGAAGGTAAGACGGTCGAGGAAGTGGCTCATGGGGTCGGTGGCTCCGGCGGTACGCTCACGTGGCGGCAGTCTAGTCAGCGACTTCCGCCGCGCCATTGATATGGATCAACTCCAGCGCCAGTCCTGCACGGGACCGGGGTCCGGACATGGGGAGCACAGCGGGCGGCATGCCCGCAGTTGACTGGGATCAATGCCAGTCGTTGAGCGCAGGCCAACAATCGGCCGCAGTGCATCTCCCTCAAGCAAGGACCATGACCATGTCCATGTCCACCCAAACGCGCCCAGGTCCACTCGCGCTGACGCTCGGCCTGTTGCTTGGCCTGCCATCGGTTGCCTCGGCCAATCCGCTGTTCGAGGACGGCAAGCCGCTGCTCGACCTGCGTTTACGCGCGGAGATCGTCGAGGATGCCGCCTTCCCCCGTGATGCCAGCGCACTGACACTGCGTACCCGTCTTGGCTGGCGCAGCGGCACGGTCAATGGCTTTTTCGTCCTGGTCGAGGCCGAGGACGTGCGGGCACTCGACAATGCCTACAACTCCACCGCCAATGGCCGCAGCGGCTATCCGGTGGTGGCCGATCCCGAGGGCAGCGAGTGGAACCAGGCCTATCTCGGCTGGGATTCGGGTGGCGGCACGCTGGTACAGGTTGGCCGTCAGCGCCTTGGCTATGACAACCAGCGCTTCATCGGCAATGTCGGCTGGCGCCAGAACGAACAGACCTTCGATGCGATCAGCATCCGTCATCAGGTCAATCCCGACGTCACCGTGCAGTACGCCTGGCTGGACAAGGTCCACCGGGTGTTCGGCAACCAGCATCCCAACCGGCTGTTGGCCGAGCACGAGCTGGATGCACACCTGCTCAACCTGGGCTGGAAGGGCGCTCTGGGAAGCTTCACCGGCTATGCCTACCTGATCGAAAACCAGGACCTGCCGGCCAGCTCCAGTCGCAGCCTCGGCTTGCGCCACCAACGCAGCTTCTCGTGGGGTGACAGCCGTGAATGGTGGTATGGCGGCGAGTACGCACGGCAGCGCGGCTGGCGCGATGCGCCAGCACACGGCTCGGTCGGCTATCACCAGCTCGAACTCGGCCTGCGCCTGTCCGGTCACGGCCTGCGTCTTGGGCATGAGCAGCTCGGCAGCAACGGACGCCGCGCATTCCAGACCCCGCTGGCCACCGCGCACGCTTTCAACGGCTGGGCAGACCGCTTCCTGGTGACGCCGGCCGACGGGCTGTCGGATCTGCACCTGAAATTCGATGGGCCGCTCGGACCGATGCGCTATCTGATCGCCATGCACCGCTTCGAGGCCGCCCGGGGCGGCGCTGATTACGGCGATGAGCTCGACGTCCAGCTGAGCTGGCCTTTCGCCAAGGGATGGAACGCCATCGCCAAGTATGCCGACTACCGCAGCGACGGCTTCGGCAGCGATGTGCGCAAGCTCTGGCTCAGTGTCGAGTACCGCTACTGAATCCTGGAGAGCGTGCCATGGAAATCATGATCGCCTACGACCACTCCCGCAATTCGCGCATCGCAGTGGATCTGGTCAAGCGGATGTTCGCTCCGCTCAAGCCGTCGCTGACCCTGATCTCGGTGATCGAGGAGCCAGGCAGTGCGACCGGTGTCGAGGACGAGTTGTTCAGCGCGCAGTACCAGGAGCAGAAAGCCGGTGTCGAGCGGGCTGCCGAGGAGCTCTCGGCGGCCGGCTTTCCGGTCAAGGTGCTGATCGCCGAGGGGGATGCACGCAAGATGATCTTGCGCGCCACCGACGAGCGCAAGCCGGACTTGCTGGTTCTGACCCGCCACTCCCACAAGCCCGACGGCAACTTCGTCTCCCGCCGGCTCAATGCGCTGGTCGAGGAGTTCAACCACATGACTTTCGGGGCGGTCAGTGCGTTCCTGGCGCGGCGTGCGCAATGCCCGCTGCTGATCGTGCCGACCCACGACGAAGACGCCTGACCCGGCCCGATACCGGGCCCGCGGTATCGGCACCGCGCGCCCCTGACGAGAGGTTGACCATGCAAGTCAGCGACCTGTTCCGCTTCAGAACTCCGGAGATCCGGGCATTGCACCTGACCTGGATCGCCTTCTTCATGTGCTTTTACGTCTGGTTCAACATGGCGCCGCTGGCCACCTCGATGCTGGCCTCGGTCGACTGGCTGAGCCGCGACGACCTCAAGCTGTTCGCCATTGCCAACGTTGCCCTCACCATCCCGGCCCGGATTCTGGTCGGCATGGCGCTGGACCGGTTCGGCCCACGGCGGGTGTTCTCGGTGCTGATGGTGCTGATGGCGCTGCCGACCCTGGCCTTCGCCTTCGGCGAGACCAAGACGCAGATGTTCGTGGCGCGCCTGGTGCTGAGCTCGATCGGTGCTTCGTTCGTGGTCACCATCCACATGGTGGCGCTGTGGTTCCCGCCGCGCAGCATCGGCTTTGCCGAAGGCTTCGCCGCCGGCTGGGGCAATTTCGGCTCGGCCGCCGCGGCCATGACACTGCCCACCATCGCCCTGCACCTGTTCGGTGGCGACGATGGCTGGCGCTGGGCCATCGCCACGTCCGGTGTGGTGATCGCGGTGTATGGCGTGATCTATTGGTTTGCAATCACCGACGGCCCCCGTCCCGACTCCCACCGCAAGCCGCGCAAGGCCTCGGCGCTGGAGGTTTCCAGCTGGAAGGACCTGGTCCTGCTGTGCCTGTTCATCGTGCCGATGACCGGCATCCTGTCGATCCTGGTCTATCGCGTGCAGTTGATGGGCTACATCGACGGCCTGACCGCGGCGATCTGCTACTTCGCCATCGCGGTGGCGGTGCTGTACCAGATCGTCCAGGCGCTGCGGGTCAACGTACCGATCCTGCGCCGGGGCGTCCCGGAGGACGACAGGTATCCGTTCAAGTCGGTCGCCGCCCTCAACACCACTTACTTCGCCAATTTTGGGGCCGAACTGGCGGTGGTCTCGATGCTGCCGATGTTCTTCCAGGAGACCTGGGGACTGTCGGCCGTGGCGGCCGGCCTGATCGCCTCGGCCTTCGCCTTCGTCAACCTGTTCGCCCGGCCGATGGGTGGTCTGGTGTCGGACCGCTTCGGCAACCGTCGCTTCGTGATGATGGCCTACATGCTCGGCATTGCCATCGGCTTTGCGCTGATGGGGCTGCTCGATTCCAGCTGGCCGCTGATCGTGGCGATCGCGATCACCATCCTGTGCTCGTTCTTCGTCCAAGGGGCCGAAGGCGCCACCTTCGGCATCGTTCCCTCGATCAAACGCCGCCTGACCGGACAGATCTCCGGCATGGCCGGCGCCTACGGCAACGTGGGCGCGGTGTTCTACCTGTTCGTGCTGATGTTCGTCACCCCGCAGCAGTTCTTCTTCATCATCGCCGCCGGCGCCTTCCTGAGCTGGCTGGCCTGCTACTTCTGGCTGAAGGAGCCGGAGGGCGGGTTCGGTGACGAGTACGTCATCTCTTCGGTCGACCATGCCATTGCCCTGGAGGCGCGGCAGCGCAAGGAGGCCGAGGACGTCCTGGCCCGACTGCTGCCAGGCAAGGTCGAGCTGACCGAACGCGGTGATGGCTACCAACTCAACGCACGCTTCCGCAGCCTGGAGGAGTTGCGTGCCGCCCTCGAGCAGCTGACGGCGCCCGGAATCCCGACCGAGTCGGCCTTGCCCCTGAAATCCAACCCCTGAAGGAGCACTCATGTCCACCCATGACAAGGCCGGACCCACGGCCCATGGCACCTGGCTGGAACGCTGGGAGCCGGAAAACCCGCAGTTCTGGGCCAACGGCGGGTCGGCGCTGGCCTGGAAGACCCTGGTCATCACCACGCTCAACCTGACCATGGCCTTCATGGCCTGGTTCCTGGTATCGGCGCTGGTGGTGCGGCTGCCGCAGATCGGCTTCCAGTTCACCCCCAGCCAGCTGTTCTGGCTGGCTGCCATGCCGGGTCTGGCCGGTGGCAGCTTGCGCCTGGTGCACATGTTCCTGACCCCGATCTATGGCACCCGGCACGTGGTCAGCCTGTCCACCCTGTCGCTGCTGATTCCGCTGGTGGGCTGGTTCTATGCCGTACAGGATCCGACGACACCCTACTGGGCGCTGATGCTGCTGGCCTTCCTGGCCGGCCTGGGAGGCGGCAACTTCTCCAGCTTCATGCCTTCCACCAGCCTGTTCTTCCCCAAGCGTCTGCAGGGCACGGCGCTGGCCATCCAGGCCGGCATCGGCAATCTCGGCGTGTCGATCGTGCAGTTCGTCACCCCATGGGTGATCGGCTTCGCCCTGCTTGGCGGCGCGGCGTTCCTCGGCGAAAGCCAGACCATGGTGCGCAACGGCGTCGAGAGCCAGATCTGGCTGCAGAACGCCCCGGCCGTGCTGATCCCGTTCGTGGCCGTGTTCGGCATCACCGCCTGGCTGATGCTGAAGTCGGTGCCGATCAAGGCCAATTTCCGCGAGCAGCTCGACATCTTCGGTTCCAGGCACACCTGGTCGATGACTTCGCTCTACATCATGACCTTCGGTGGCTTCTCCGGCCTGGCAGCCACGTTCCCGCTGCTGATCCGCCAGGTCTATGGCGGTTTCGAGGGCGCGCCCGACCCGCTCACCTGGGCGTTCTACGGCCCGCTGGTGGGTTCGATCTCGCGGGTCATCGCCGGTCCGATCAGCGACAAGTTCGGCGGCGCCCGGGTCACCCACTGGGCCGGGCTCGGCATGGTCGTCTGCGCCGTGCTGGTGGCCTTGACCACGCAGCCGACGTCGCTCGACAGCTTCCCGCTGTTCGTCGCCGCCATGCTGGCCCTGTTCTTCTTCGCCGGGGTCGGCAATGCCTCCACCTTCAAGCAGATGCCGATGCTGTTCGATCCCCGCCGGGGCGGTGGCGTGATCGGGTTCACCGCGGCGATCGCGGCCTACGGACCGTTCCTGTTCGGCATGCTGTTCGCCTGGAGCTTCGAGAGCTTTGGCAAGGCCACGCCGATCTTCTACGGCCTCGCCGCGTTCTTCGCCTTCAATGTGGCCTTGAACTGGTGGATGTACGCGCGCCGCGGGGCGGCGAATCCCTGCTGAACCGCGGGCATACCTGAGGACTGTCCCGGGCCGCTGCATGGACGCCGGCCCGGGATCCTGCGGGCCGGCGGCGTCTGCCCCCCGCAGTCAATCGAGCAGGGCCACCGCCTTGAGGTGCGCATGCACCCGCATGCCCGGCGCCAGTCCCAGCATGGTCGCGGCGCGGCGGGTGATGCTGGCGAACAGGCGCGCACCGCTGCCGCTGCGACAGGCGACCAGCACGGTGGCGTCGGCGCCGTCGTGCATCGATTCGATCGTCACCGGCAGGATGTTGAGCACGCTCAGATCGCGCGCCGGCGCCAGGCCGAGCGCGACGTCGCGGGCCATGATCCGCAACCGCAGCGATGCCGGTGGCGCGGCGCCGTGCCAGGGCAGCCACAGCCGATCCGCACCGAGCGCGACCGCGAGCAGGCCGTCCTCGATGCCCGCCGGCACGCCGTCGAGCACACTGGCCGGCCCGGCCCCGGCATGCAGTGGCGAATCGGGGTCGGCCACGGCCTCGGCCAGGCTGCGCGGCGCGTCGTTGCGCCCATCGCGCATCAGCACGACGCGGTCGGCGAGGCGCTCGACCTCGGTGGCCGAGTGGCTGACCAGGATCATCGGCAGGCCGAGATCGCGCGCGAGCCGACGCAGATCGAGCGCGATGCCGCGACGGGCCGGGTCGTCGAGCGCCGACAGCGGTTCGTCGAGCAGCAGCAGGCGCGGATGGGAGAGCAGCGCGCGGGCGATGGCGACGCGCTGGCGCTGGCCGCCGGAGAGCGCGTCGGTGCGGCGGTCGAGCAGATCGGCGATGCCGACCAGCCGCGCCGCCTCGTCCAGCCCGAGCGCGGGCGATGCGCAGCGCGACAGCGCATAGGCGAGGTTGCCGCGCACGTCCAGGTGCGCGAACAGCGTCGGCTCCTGCGGCACCAGTCCGACCCGGCGACGGTGCGGCGGCAGGTGGAAGGCGTCGTCCTGCCACAGCTCGCCGTTCCATTCGATCCGCGCCCGCCGCGGCCGTTCCAGGCCGGCCAGGCAGCGCAGGGTGAGCGTCTTGCCGCAGCCGGACGGGCCGAACAGCGCGGTCACGCCGCTGCCCGGCAGGTCGAAGTCCACCGCCAGCGTGAACGCGCCGACACGATGCCCGATGCGCGCCGACAGGCTCATGCGCCCACCGTGGCGACGCGGCGGCGGCGCGCGAACACCAGCCACAGGATGACGAACGACAGCGCCAGCAGCAGCGCCGACAGGATGTGCGCGCGGCGATAGTCGAGCGCCTCGGCGGCGTCGTAGATGGCGATCGACAGCACCTGGGTCTCGCCGGGAATGCTGCCGCCGATCATCAGCACCACGCCGAACTCGCCCATCGTGTGCGCGAAGGCGAGCGTGGCCGCGGTGAGCACGCTGCCGCGCGCCAGCGGCAGGGCGACGGTGAAGAAGCGGTCGAGCGGCCCGGCGCCGAGCGTGGCGGCGACCTCCAGCGGCTGCCGGCCGATGGCGCGGAAACCGTCCTGCAAAGGCTGCACCGCGAACGGCAGGGAGTACAGCACCGAGCCGATCAGGATGCCGCTGAAGCTGAAGGCCAGATGCGTGCCGCCGAGCGTTTCCAGCAGACCGCCGACCGGTCCGCGCGGCCCCAGCGCCACCAGCAGGTAGAAGCCGAGCACGGTCGGCGGCAGCACCAGCGGCAGCGCCACCAGCGCCTCCACCGCGGCGCGGAAACGGCTGCGCGTGTGCGCCAGCCACCACGCCAGCGGCGTGCCGAGCAACAGCAGGATGACGGTCGTCCACAGGCACAGGCGCAGGGTGACGCCGATCGCCTGCCAGTCCTGTGGGGCCAGCATGGTGCTCAATCCTCCCGGTCCGGCAGCACGAAGCCATGGGCCGCCAGCACCGCACGGCCCGCGTCCGACAGCACGAAGTCGGCAAAGCGCGCCGCACGCGCGTCGCCGGCGGCGCGGCGGGTGACGATGAAGGCCTGCCACAGCGGCGCGTGCAGCGATTCTTCGACCAGCGTGTAGCCACCGCGTCCGCGCAATTCGTCGCCGAACATCAGCGCCAGCGCGACGATGCCGGCGTCGGCCGCGCCGCTCTGTACCATCTGCGCCGCCTGGCTGACGTTCTCGCCGAACACCAGCCGTGGTCGCAGTGTGGCCAGTCCGGCGCGGTGCAGCGCCTCCTCCGCGCGCTGGCCGTAGGGGGCGTGCAGCGGGTTGGCGATGGCGATACGCGCGTAGCGCGGTGCGGCAAGGTCGGCCAACGCCGGCGGTGCGTCGTCGCCACTCACCCACACCACCAGCCGCCCGAGCGCATAGCGGCGCGGCGCCCCGGCGGCGTGACCGCGCGCGTGCAGACGCTGCGGATAGGCCTCGTCGGCGGAGAAGAACAGGTCGAACGGCGCGCCGTGCTCGATCTGCGCCGAGAACTTGCCGGACGAACCGTAGACCACGCGCACCCGCTCGTCCGGATGCCGCTGCGCGTACTCTACCTGCAACGCCTGCATCGCATGGCGCAGGTCGGAGGCGGCGGCGACCGTCAGCGGCCGCGTCTGCGCGGAAACCGGCGTGGCGAGGCAAAGCAGCAGCAACAGCAGGCGCATGGTCCGGGAATCGGGAATCGGGAATCGGGAATCGCGCAAGAGCATCACAGACTCGTCGTTCCGGCGAAAGCCGGGATGACGGCCATCGGCGCGCCGGCGGCCGCTGCGTCGCGCCGGGTGCCCTACTCCACGCTCCGCCGCCGCGCGCCGCGCACGCGCACGCTGTCGCGCACGTCCACCTCGAAATCGATATTCAGCCGCTGCCCGGCGGCGACTTCGACCTCGCCGGCCACGCCGTCACGGCATGGCAGCCGCTCCCGGTAATCGAGCAGGACCGCGCGCGGCAGCAGCACGGCCAGCGATTCGGGCATGCCTTCGACGGCGAAGCACTCGCCATCGACGGCATCGGCGCGGATCACCCAGGCGGCACCGGGCAGCGGCGTGCGGCAGCACACCGAGGCGCCGTCCAGCAGCCGCGCGAATTCGGCCTCGTCCAGCCGCAGGCGGATCTTGCCGTCGGCGAGCTGGACCTTCATGCCGTCGCCTCCGCCTCGTCGCGCCCGCACAGCGAACAGCCCTGGCTCCACACGCTGTCGCCGTCGGCGTAGTGCTCGCGCTTCCAGATTGGCGCGCGGTGTTTCACCGCCTCGATGACGTGCCGGCAGGCCTGGAAGGCCTCGTCGCGATGCGGCGTGCCGACGGCGACCACCACGGCGATGTCGCCGATGTCGAGCCGGCCATGGGCGTGGCTGACGTGCACGCGGAGGCGCGGCCCCCACTTGGCGCGCGCCTCCTCGCAGATCGCCGCGAAGGTGGCCAGCGCCAGCGGCGCGAAGATGTCGTAGCTGACGCCGGTCACGGCGCGGCCGTGGTTGAGGTCGCGCACGCGGCCGACGAACATCGCGATGCCGCCGAAGGCGGGATCGGAGACGAAGTCCAGCGCGGCGGCCGCATCCAGCGGCTCCCGCGCGATGTCGCGCACGTCCAGTTCTCGCCACACGATGTCGGCGTGCATGCTCAGCCCCCGCTCACCGGTGGCAGCACCGCCAGCTCGCCGAGCCCGGCGACCGGCGTGCGGTCGTGCAGCACCTCGCGCTCGCTGGCGAAGGCCGACACCGCCAGCAGGCCGGGCTGGAACCGCTCGCCCCAGGCACGCAGCCCGAACGCGGCGAAGGCCTCGCGCACGCTGGCGACGGTGGCGTCGTCGGCCACGTCCAGCCGTACGACGCCGGACGGGTCGAGGTCGCGGAAAGCGCCGAACAGGCGCAGGTCGATTTTCATGTCAGTCGTCTCCGTAAGGGATGAGCGTGTCCGGCTGCAGGCCGAAGACCTCCACCGGCGTACCGGCGGGAAGCAGGTCGGCGTCCTCGGGCAGCACCGCCCAGGCGTTGGCGTCGAGCAGCGGGCGGATGCGGAAGGATTCCTGTCCGGGCAGCAGCGTCACGCCGGCGCGGCCGTCGCGGTCGATCCGCAGCGCGGCTTTCTGGAACAGGCGGAAGCCGGGCTTCTTGCGCACTGCGTTGGCGAGCGGGACGCGCAGCGGTCGTTCGCGCGGGCGGCCGAGCATGGCGCGCAAGGCCGGCTCGACGAAGAAGCGCAGGCCCACCGCCGCCGACACCGGATTGCCCGGCAGGCCGAAGTACAGCGCGCCGCCGGGCAGCACCGCGAACAGCAGCGGCTTGCCCGGCCGCATGGCCACCTTGTGGAACACCGGCTCGGCGCCGATCCGCGCCAGCGCGTCGGGCACGAAGTCGAACTCGCCCATCGACACCGCGCCGGTGCTGATCACCACATCGCAACCGGTCGCCATGCCCGCCTGCAGGGTCGCCAGATAGTGCCCGGGGTCGTCCAGGATGGTGACCTGGCCCACCAGCTCCGCACCGGACTGCGCCAGCGCCGCGGCCAGATACGGCCCGTTGGCGTTGCGGATGCGGCCGGGCGCCAGCGGCTGCGCCGGATCGTCGACCAGCTCGCGCCCGGTGCTGATCACCATCACCCGCGGGCGCCGGCGCACGCCGACCACGCCGACGCCGAGCGCGGCCAGCGCCAGGCGCTCGACCGCGCCGATGCGGGTGCCGGCGGACAGCACGCGGGCGCCGGGCGTCACGTCCTCGCCGGCGCGGCGCACGTGCTGGCCCGGTGACACCGCCTCGTTCAGGCGGATGCGCACCGGCGCGCCGTCCGGATCGCGCGCCAGCACCTCGACCTGCTCGACCGGAACCACCGCATCCAGGCCGGCCGGCAGTGCCGCGCCGGTCATGATCCGGCACACGTCGCCGCACGCAATCCGTGCATCGCCGGCCGCACGCACGCCGACCACCTCGAACTCGCGCCCGGCCGCCAGCACCCCACCGCCGCAGGCGAGCGCGAAGCCATCCATCGCGGCGTTGTCGAACGGCGGCAGGGCGACGTCGGCCAGCACGTCTGCGGCCAGCACGCGACCGAGCGCCTGGCCGGCCGGCACCGTCTCCACGGCCAGCGTGCGGCTGCGTGCGACGATCCGGGCGATGGCTTCATCGACGGCGATCATGCGGGATGCTCCTCGCCGGCGATCATCGCCAGCGCATGGGGAAGGATCGGGGCGAGGATCTCCATGCCCTCGCGCACCGCCTTCGGACTGCCCGGCAGCGCAAGGATCAGGGTGCGCCGGCACAGCACTGCCGTGGCGCGGCTCAGCCAGGCCAGCGGCGTGTATGCGGCGCTGGCGTCGCGGAACAAGTCGCCCAGTCCGTCGATCGTGCGGCCACCGAGCGCGGCCAGCGCCTCGGGAGTGATGTCGCGCGCCCCCAGGCCGGTGCCGCCGGTGCACAGCACCAGGTCGATGCCGTCGTCGATCCACGCCCGCAGTCGCGCCTGCAGCACCGCACCATCGTCGGGCAGCACCTCGCGGGCGAGGACGTCCGCACCGAGTCCGGCCAGCGCCGCGACCAGCAGCGGGCCGGAGCGGTCGTCGTACTGCCCGGCATGGGCGCGGTCGCTGAGCGTGGCGACCGCGGCGCGCTTGCCGTCCAGCCGCGCGGCAGCACGCGGCTTGAAGCGCGCTTCCTCATCCGCGGTCATCCCGGCCGGATGCCGCCACAGACCGGACTTGCCGCCCTCCTTGAACAGCAGGCGCGTCTCGCCCAGCGCCAGCGCCGGATCGACCGGCTTGATCAGGTCGTACAGCGTCAGCAGCGCGGCACTGACGCCGGCCAGCGCCTCCATCTCGACCCCGGTCCTGGCCTCGACCGCGACCTCGCAATACACGTGCACGGCCGGGCCGGTGGCATCAAGTTCGCAGTGAACCCGCACCAGCTCCAGCGGCAGCGGATGGCACAACGGCAGCAGCCACGCCGCCTGCTTGGCGCCGTTGACGCCGGCCACCTCGGCCAGCGCCAGCGCGTCGCCCTTGGGCAAGCGGCCGGCGGCCAGCAGTACGAAGGCATCCATGCCCAGGTGCAGCGTGCCGCGCGCCACCGCGCGGCGCGGCACTGCGCGCTTGTGGCGCACGTCGGCCATGCGGAAGCGACCGACTGGCTGGCGCGTCCCGTCCATCTCAACCTCCCACCGATGCCAGATGCGGCGTGATGCCGGTCTTTCCCTCGTGCAGGAAATGGCCGGCGGCCTTGTGTCCGAGCAGCGCACGGATGCGCTGCATGAGCTCGTCGCGCTGGCCGTCCTCGCGCAGCAGCGGGCGCAGCGGCACGCCGAAGTCGCCGAACAGGCACAGCCGCAGGTCGCCGCGCGCGGTGACGCGCAGGCGGTTGCAGCCGACGCAGAAATCCTTGGAGTACGGCGCGATCAGGCCGATCCGCCCGGCGTAGTCAGGATGCGAATACTCGCGCGCCGGGCCGGCATCGGGGGCGCGCGGGCACGGCGTCCAGCCGGCGGCGCGCAGCCTGTCTTCGATCACGTCGGCGCCGAGGTGATGGCGCTCGAAGTATTCGCCGTTGTCGCCGGTGCGCATCAGCTCGATGAAGCGCAGCGCCAGCGGCCGATCGCGCAGCCAGTCGAGCCAGCGCGGCAGTTCGTCGTCGTTGATGCCGCGCAGCAGCACGGCGTTGAGCTTGACCGCGTCGAAGCCCATCGCCAGCGCCTGATCGACGCCGGCCAGCACGTCGTCGTGACGGTCGCGGCCGGTGATGGCGCGGAAGCGTTCGCGGTCGAGGCTGTCGAGGCTGACGTTGAGCGCGGTCAACCCGGCCGCGCGCCAGCGCGGCAAGTGGCGCGACAGCCGGCAGCCGTTGGTGGTCAGCGCGATCTTGCGCACGCCCGGCGTGGCGGCGACGGTGGCGATGATCGCGGTCAGGTCCTTGCGCAGGCTCGGCTCGCCACCGGTCAGGCGGATCTTCCACATCCCCAGCCCGGCGAACGCGGACACCAGCCGCCGCACCTCGTCGGCATCCAGGAAGCGCGGCCCGCCGTCGGCGCGCCAGCCGTCCGGCAGGCAGTAACTGCAACGGTAGTTGCAAGCCTCGGTCAGCGACAGGCGCAGGTAGGGGAAGGTGCGACCGTGGCGGTCGGCGAGCAAAGTCATTTTTCTTCCTTTCCAGAACGGGAGGCCGGTGCGTTTCCGCGCCGACCCTGGTGGCCCGAAGGCCACGGCCGCGGCGCCGTATCCACGCAGGACTTAGGCACCGTGGCTCGGAGGACGCGCACGGCGAGCCGCGCGCGACGGATGCAGTATCCGGGCTTCGGGCGCGGACCGACTTGACCGGCGTCAATTGCAATCCGATCCGTCGACCCGCGCGGCATCGACTCGCGGTCCGGCCACACGAGTCATCCGCTTGCGCCGTCATCGCGGCTTGCGCCCATGACTGCCTTGGGGAAATGTCCGTGGCGAGGATGCGGGACACGGCCACATGGCCATGCAGTCACGATGGCGCAAGGCTCGATCCGGGACGACGGCAGTGACCGCCCCCCCCCCCCCCCCGGATTCCGGCCTGCGGCCTGCATCCGGGCTACGCGCTGTACGCCACCCATGCACGACAGCCTGAGCAGCGTGCGCTCCGCGCACGATCCGCCCCGCCGTCGAAGCGCGCCGCCCGATGCAGCGAAGCGCAATCCGGGAGTGGGCTAGAACGCCACGTCGATGGACAGCGAAGCGCTGCGCCCCGGCCGCGTGTAGAAGCCGAGGTTGGCCGCGTTCGCGGCGATGCCGCGCAGGCTGCCCCAGTCCCAGTAGCGGCGGTCGGCGAGGTTGAACAGGCCGAGGTGGATCCGCACGCGCTCGTGCGGCGCGTACCAGCCGAGCAGGTCGAAGCTGGCGTGGCCGGGCGGCGCGAACAGCGGCCCGGCGCGCTCGTCCAGGCGCGTCTTGGCGCGCACGCCGGTGCCGACCAGCTCCACGCCCCAGCGGCCGTCGCGGGCGTCGTAACCCAGGCCCAGCACAAGGCTGGCCGGGTCGATGCTGTTGAGCGGCACGTCGCGGGCGGTGTCGTCGCCACGGCTCCACGCGGCGCTGACGCGCAGCCGCCAGCCGTCGAGCGATGCGCGCCACGCGCCGAAGTCGATGCCGGCCTCGGCCTCGATGCCGCGGATGCGCGCGCGGTCGCGGTTCACCGACTGGAACACCAGCGCGCCGCTGGCGGGATCGACGCCGAGGTTGGCGCGCGACTCGATCAGGTCGCGGTAGCGGTTCTCGTACACCGACAAGGCCGCCTGCACCACCTCATCCTGCCAGCGCAGGCCGGCTTCCAGCCCGCGACTGGTCTCGGGCCGGAGATCGGGATTGGGCCGCACCTCGTAGTTGAAGCTGGGCAGGAACAGGCCGATGTTGACGTCAGAGAACGGCGGCGCGCGGAAGCCGCGCGCGTACTGCGCGAACAGGCTGGCACGCGGCGACAGCGACCAGCGCAGTCCCAGGCGCGGGGTGACACTGTCCTCGCCGACATCGACCGTTTCGATGTCGGGGTAATCCTCGACGAAGATCGCGTCGGGACGGGCCTTGAGCCGGTAACGCTCCCAGCGCAGCCCCGGCACGATCGCGACGTCGCCGTAGCGGATCTCGTCCTGCCAGAACAGCGCGGCGCGATGCGCCAGCGAATCGGGGAAGTCGCGCACCGGGAAGCGCTCGCCGAGGATCACCGTGCTGGTGGCGCCGTTGACGAGGTTGGTTTCGATGCCGTCGCGCAGGCCGCTGTAGCGGGTGCGTTCGAGCTCGACGCCGAACACCTGCCAGTGGCGCGCGCCGAGGAATTCGCCGCGCGACTGGCCGACCAGATCGAGGCCGGCCTCGCGCTGGGCGAATTCGAAGCGCCGCCAGCGCAGCGACTCGAACGGCGTGGCGCGATCGGGCAGGCGGTACTGGAAGCTGTCCTGCCGGAACTCGCTGCGCTGGCCGTAGGCGAGCAGCTCCAGCCGTCCCAGCCACGGCAGCGGCGCCTCCCACTCGCCGTGCGCACTGAGGCGGTCGCGCCGCGCGCGATCGTCGGCATCCAGCCGCCAGGTGGTGGCGAAGCGGCCCGGCGCGAAGCGCTGCGAGCGCACGTCGGTCTGCTGTTGCTGGGCGCTGTGGTCGAGCACGAACGTCCAGCGGCCGTAGTCGCCGGCGTCGCGCACGAGCTTGGCGAGCGCGCTGTCGCGACGGTAGTCGGCGGGGTTGGGCGCGTCCTGTTCTCGCCAGGCGCGGTTGCCGGTTTCGTGGCCCTCGCGCCGCGCGGCCAGCGCCATCGCCTGCCAGCCGTTGGCCGAGGCGCCGGCCCAGCTCGCGCCGAGCAGGGTGCTGTCGTCGCGCGTGGCATGGGCCGCGCGCAGGCCGAGATGACGCTCACCGTCGCCGCGCGCGAGCAGGTCCTCCGGCGAGCGCGTGCGGAAGGCGACGATGCCGGCCAGGGCATCGCTGCCGTACAGGGTCGAGGCGGGCCCGCGCAGGATTTCCACCCGCTCGATCGCCTCCAGATCGACCAGATCGCGCCCGGCCGAAGCGAACTGGCCGACCGCGAAGGCATCCGGAATCGGCACGCCGTCGATCTCCACCCGCACGCGGTTGCCGCCGAGGCCGCGGATCGCGAACCCCTGGCGGCCGAAACGGTTGGCGTCGGCGTCGATGCGCACGCCGGGCACGTAGCGCACCAGGTCGGCGATGTCCTGCGCCAGTTCGCGCTCGATCCGCTCGCGCTCGATCACGGCAACGCTGGCCTGCACCTGCGCCAGCGGCTCGGGCGCGCGGCTGGCGACCACCACGATGGTATCCAGCCGCACGGCGGCATCGTCGGCGAGCACGGCGGCGGGCAGGCCCAGCGCCAGGGCGATGCCCCAGGCCAGCCCGCGGGAAGAGGGAGAGCGCGTTTGGATGACCATTCTGTGCTCCGTGACGAATCGGTCGGGATGGCGTGCATGCTGGGCGATCGCGGCCCGCCGGAACTTGATCCGGGTCATCCCGCCGGGCACCGGAGACGGCGGACCTGACCTGGATCAGGCGCAGGCGCACATGCGGGCACGATCGTCGCGGGACTTGATCTGGATCAGCCCGCAGGCCGTGACGCAGGCGCAGCCTGAACGCATCCCGCCCGGCCGTCGTCGGCGCCGCGGGGAAGGCTTCTCACACGATGGGGGTAGCACCATGCGCATCAGCAGACTCGCCAGTGCATTGCTCGTAGTGCTCGCGACCGGCACGGCCTGCGGCAACGATGTGGTGAACGAACGCCCGCCGAAACTCGGCGGGGAGGCCGGCAAGGCCGCCTACCTGGCCAATTGCGCCGCCTGCCACCAGCCCGAGGGCACCGGCCTGAAGGGTGCCTTTCCGCCGCTGGCCGGCGCCGACCGGCTCAACGGCATGACCACCGAGCAGGCGATCGAGGTCGTCCTCAAGGGCGTGTCCGGTCCGATCCAGGTCAACGGCGACACCTACAACGGCGTGATGCCGGCGATGAGCCATCTCGGCGACGCCGACGTGGCGGCGATCCTCACCTACATCTACGGCAGCTGGGGCAACGATGGCCGCACCGTGAGCGCCGAGCAGGTCGCCGCCGTGCGCCGCGGCACCGGCGCGCCGACCGATCCGGCCCAGGGCCAGGCCCATCCTGGCACCAGCCAGGCCGAGGCCGCCTACCAGGGGGCGCCCTCGCCCATCGCCGGCGCCGCGCTCGCGCAGGTCCGCACGCCCGGCGCACCGGACATGACCGAGGCCGAATTCGCCGAGGCCACCGACATCTTCTTCCAGCGTTGCGCCGGCTGCCATGGCGTGCTGCGCAAGGGCGCCACCGGCAAGCCGCTCACGCCCGACCTCACCCAGGCCAAGGGCACCGAGTACCTCAAGGCGCTGATCAATTTCGGCTCGCCGGCGGGCATGCCCAACTTCGGTACCGGCGGCGAGCTGACCGCGCCGCAGATCGAACTGATGGCGAAGTTCCTGCAGCACACCCCGCCGAACCCGCCGGAGTGGGGCATGAAGGAAATGCGCGAGAGCTGGAAGGTGATCGTGCCGGTCGACCAGCGCCCGACCCGCAAGATGAACGATTACGACATCGACGACATCTTCTCGGTCACCCTGCGCGATTCGGGTGAAGTGGCACTGATCGACGGCCGCAGCAAGAAGATCATCAACATCGTCAAGACCGGCTACGCGGTGCACATCTCGCGGCTGTCGCATTCGGGCCGCTACGTCTACACCATCGGCCGCGACGGCAAGGTCGACCTGATCGACCTGTGGATGAAGGTTCCCGACCGCGTCGCCGAGATCAAGATCGGCCTGGAGGCGCGTTCGGTCGAGACCTCCAAGTTCAAGGGCTACGAGGACAAGGTCGCCATCGCCGGCGCCTACTGGCCGCCGCAGTATGTGCTGATGGACGGCCCGACGCTGGAGCCGATCAAGATCGTCTCCACCCGCGGCATGACGGTGGACACGCAGGAGTACCACCCCGAACCGCGCGTGGCCGCGATCGTCGCCAGCCACGAGCACCCGGAGTTCATCGTCAACGTCAAGGAGACCGGCCGCATCCTGCTGGTGGACTACTCCGACATCGACAACCTCAAGGTCACCACGCTCGACGCCGCGCGCTACCTGCACGACGGTGGCTGGGACATGAGCAAGCGCTACTTCCTGACCGCCGCCAACCAGAGCGACAAGATCGCGGTGGTGGACGCGCGCGAGCAGAAGATGGTCGGCCTGATCGACGTCGAGCGCATCCCGCACCCCGGACGCGGCGCCAACTTCCACCATCCCGAGTACGGCCCGGTGTGGGCAACCTCGGCGCTCGGCAACGCCAACATCACCCTGATCGGCACCGACCCGGAAAACCACCCGCAATATGCGTGGAAGGCGGTGGAAGTGCTGCAGGGCCAGGGCGGCGGCTCGCTGTTCGTCAAGACCCATCCCAAGTCGCACAACCTGTGGGTGGACACGCCGCTGCATCCGGACGAGAAGATCGCCCAGAGCGTGGCCGTGTTCGACATCCGCGACCTCGGCAAGGGCTACCAGGTGCTGCCGATCGCCGACTGGGCCGACCTCGGCGAAGGCCCCAAGCGCGTGGTCCAGCCCGAGTACAACAAGGCCGGCGACGAGGTGTGGTTCTCGGTGTGGAACGGCAAGGACCAGCGCTCGGCCATCGTGGTGGTCGACGACAAGACCCGCACGCTCAAGGCCGTCATCAAGGATCCGCGCCTGATCACGCCGACCGGCAAGTTCAACGTCCACAACACGGTCAACGACGTGTACTGAGCCCGGCGACGGACGCTCACCGCGGCGGCCTCCCCGGCCGCCGCGCTTTTGCAGGAGCGGCTTCAGCCGCGACCGCTGTGGCGAGAAACGAGTGAAGGAGGAGTGAGGAGTGAGAGAACGACAAGGCTGCGGCCAGCCGATGCTTTCCCTCGTTTCTCACTCCTCTTCACTCATTCCTTGGCTCTCGCGGTCGCGGCTTCCGCCGCTCCTGCAGAAGCGCAACGCGCGGCGGATCCGCCGCCGATGCTCTAGCATTGGCGCATGCCGAACCGCCGCCCCAGCCCCGCCGACATCGACCAGGCCGTGGCCGCCCTGCGCCGCGGCGAGGCCATCGGCCTGCCCACCGAAACCGTCTACGGCCTGGCCGCCGACGCCGCCAACCCCGAGGCGGTACGGCGGATCTTCGCCCTCAAGGGCCGGCCCGCCGACCACCCGCTGATCGTCCATCTGCCCGACGTCGAGGCCATGCCGGCCTGGGCGCGCGACATCCCCGACGCCGCCTGGGAGCTGGCCCAGCGCTTCTGGCCCGGCCCGCTCACCCTCATCCTCAAGCGCCAGCCGCGCGTGCCCGACGAGGTCACCGGCGGCCAGGACACGGTCGGTCTGCGCGTGCCCGCGCACCCACTCGCGCAAGCCGTGCTGCAATCGTTCGGCGGCGGACTGGCCGCGCCCTCGGCCAACCGCTTCGGCCGCATCAGCCCGACCCGCGCCGGGCACGTGCGCGAGGAATTCGGCGACGCCGTGCCGATCGTGCTCGACGGTGGCGAGTGCGAGGTCGGCATCGAGAGCACCATCGTCGACCTCAGCGCCCGCAGGCCACGCATCCTGCGCCCCGGCATGATCGGCCGCGCCGCCGTCGAGGCGGTGATCGGCCCGCTCGGCGAGAACGGCGAGGGCGACGACGACGCGCCGCGCGCCTCCGGCACGCTGGAGAAACACTACGCCCCACGCACCCCGCTGCGCCTGGTCAGCCGCGCCGAGCTCACCACCGCCGGCCGCGACGGCCGCGTGCTGGCGCTCGCCACCGTGCCCGAGGGCGCGCATGGCCTCGCCCTGCCCGCCCATCCCGACGGCTACGCGCACGGCCTCTACGCCGCCCTGCGCGAACTCGACGCCAGCGGCGCCGCGCGGCTGCTGGTCGAGCGCCCGCCCGACGACCCGCGCTGGCTCGCCGTGCACGACCGCCTGCGCCGCGCCGCCGCCGGCGCCGGTCCGGACGCCGAAACCGGCACCTGAGGCCCGCTCCCTCCCGCAGACACGGCATCGGCCGCGACCGCAGTGGCCAGAAACGAGTGAAGAGGAGTCAGAGGACGACCAGGCTGTCGGCCAGTCGATGCACTCCCTCGTTTCTCACTCCTCTTCACTCATGCCGTGGCGCTCGCGGTCACGGCTTACGCCGCAACGATTCCCGGCACATGATTGACCAAGTCAACCATTTAATTGACTATGGCAACCATATCGCCAGGAGCACCGCCCCATGACCGACACCGACCGCGCCGCCGCCATCGCCGACATCCGCGCCTTCAACCGCTTCTACACCCAGGTCATCGGCGTGCTGGAGGAAGGCCTGCTGGCCAGCGAGTACTCGCTGACCGAGGTGCGGGTGATGTACGAGCTGGCGCACCGCGACGAGGTCACCGCCGCCGACCTGGCGCGCGACCTGGCGCTCGACCCCGGCTACGTCAGCCGCCTGCTGGCCCGCTTCGCCCGCCGCCGTCTGATCGCCCGGGTGGCCTCGCCGCACGACGGCCGCAGCCGGCTGATCCGGCTGAGCAAGGCGGGCCGCGCCGTCTACGAACAGCTCGACCGGCGCTCGAGCGCGAAGATCGGCGAGCTGATCGCCGCGCTCGACGGCGCCGGCCTCGCCCGCCTCACCGGCGCCATGCAGACGATCCGCGCCACCCTCGCACCGGAACAGCGCCCGCGCGACTACATCCTGCGCGGTCACTGCCCTGGCGACATGGGCTGGATCGCCCATCGTCACGGCGTGATCTATTCGCAGGAGTACGGCTGGGACGAGCGCTTCGAGGCGCTGGTGGCGCGCATCGCCGCCGACTTCGTGGACAACTTCAAGCCGCACCGCGAGCGCTGCTGGATCGCCGAACGCGACGGCGAATTCCTCGGCTGCGTGTTCCTGGTCGAAAAGGACGCCAGCACCGCCCAACTGCGCCTGCTGCTGGTCGAGCCGCACGCGCGCGGCCTCGGGCTGGGCAAGCGGCTGGTGGACGAGTGCATCCAGTTCGCCCGCGTCTGCGGCTACCGCTCGATCATGCTGTGGACCAACAGTGTGCTGCACGCCGCGCGGCACATCTACGAGCGCGCCGGCTTCGTGCTCGAGCGCGAGGAGAAACACCACAGCTACGGCGCCGAGTTGACTGGGCAGTATTGGACAATGACCCTGCAACCTGTCGTCCCGGCCCGATCGACACACGCATGAGCCTCGACCGTCGCGACTTCCTCCTGATCGCCGTCGCCGCGCTTGCCTCGACTGTCGGCCGTCAACCCGACGCCAACCCCAAGGAGCCCCCACGCATGCATGGACTGATCGGCAAGATGAAGGCCACCCCCGGCCAGCGCGACGCGCTGGCGGCGATCCTGCTCGAAGGCACCGCCGACATGCCCGGCTGCCTGAGCTACGTGATCGCCCGCGACCCCGCCGATGCCGATGCGCTGTGGATCACCGAAGTCTGGGAAAGCCGCGAGCACCACACCGCCTCGCTGGCGCTGCCGGCCGTGCAGCAGGCCATCGCCCGGGGCCGCCCGCTGATCGCCGGCTTCGGCGAGCGCTTCGAGACGCAGCCGCTGGGCGGGCACGGCCTGGCGCGGAGCGGTCGATGAGGGCCGCACTCGCCACCGTTCTCGCACTCGCGCTGCTGGCCACCGCCTGTGCCGCGCGCGGCCCGCATGCCGTCGCCGACGCGGCGCGCGCCGACCAAGCGCAGGCGCAACTGCTGCAGCGGCAGACTGACTTCTTCGCCGCGCTCTCGGCGCGCGACCTCGATGCGACCCTGGCGCTGTTCGCCGACGACGCGGTGCTGCACGTCGCCGGCATGCCGCCGATCGCCGGCCGCGAGGCGATCGCCCGCTTCTACGGCCACCTGTTCGGATTCCTGCGCGAGTCCCGCGCCTCGCCCACCCTGCTGCGCATCGGCGCCGGCGGCGACCTCGCCTATACCGGCGGCGGTGTCGTCAACGAATTCGCCAGCCCGCAAGGCGGCAGCGCCTTCACCGGCAAGTACCTGCTGGTGTGGACGCGCGGCGACGGCGGCGAATGGCGGATCGCCGCCTACAGCGTCAGCAGCGATTCCTCCGACCCGCGCCGCTGAACCACGCGGCCCTCAGCGCCGGCGCATCCGCGCCGCATACGCGGCCAGCATCCACAGCACGCCGAAGTCAAGTGCCGCAAGCGGCCAGGCGTAATAGTTGCCGGGGATGGCATACCGCAGGTAGTAGACCGCCACGTCGCCGAGTTGGAAGGCCAGCCCGAGCAGCGCCAGCCCCAGCATCGCCGTCGCGCCGCGCCGCGGCCGGGCAGGCAGTACCGCCGCCACCAGTGCGCAGGCCCCGGCCAGCATCGCCGGCGTGACCACCCCGACGAACAGAGCGCCGAACACCGAGAACAGCCCGATCAGCACGCCGCCGAGCCGCGCCAGCACGCCCATCACCAGCGTGCCGTCGCCACCCGCCATGGATTTCGCCGATCCCGGATCGCCCATGCGCCTGCTCCCTGTCTGCCATCGCCGCCAGCCTACCGCCGCCGCGCCGCGCCCACCAGCGCAGCGCGGTGCCGTGCGTCGGTTCGCACGCGCCTCGACGCGCGAGGGTCGAAATCCGCCCTCCCCGTTCGTCATGTGCGTAACGGCGTGAAGCCGAAGGACAGGCGGGATGGCTGCGCCTGGGGCCAGCTCTTGAACGCACGAACCAACTGCGCCGGCCAGACGCACCCGGGCGGGCGGCGGTGACGCCCGCACTGCCACCGCGCTACCCTGCCCGGACACCGCATCGCCCCGCCCGGAGGTCGCCATGCCCAAGGTCGTGCTTGCCTCGGCACTGTCGCGCTGGCTGCGCGAGGCCGACGCGCGCGCCACGCGCGAGTTGGCCTTCGAGATCGAGGCCGCCACCGTCGGCGAGGCGCTCGAGCGCGTGTTCGCCGCCCACCCGAAACTGCGCGGCTACGTCCTCGACGACCAGGGCGTGGTGCGCCGACACGTCGCCGTGTTCGTCGACGGCCATGCCATCCGCGACAAGGCGCGGCTCGCCCAGCCGCTGCACGCGCAGTCCGAAATCCACGTCATGCAGGCCCTCTCGGGAGGTTGACCGTGTCCGACCATCTGCTCGTCTCGACCCGCAAGGGCCTGTTCTCGCTGGTACGCGGCAGCGGCGGCTGGCGCGTCGCCCGGCACTGGTTCCTCGGCGACAACGTCACCCTCGCCCACATCGACCCGCGCGACGGCACCTGGTACGCCGCGCTCGACCTCGGCCACTTCGGCACCAAACTGCAACGCTCCGACGACCGCGGCGACAGCTGGCAGGAAGTCGCCGTGCCGGCCTACGCCGAAGGCGAGGAAGTCGTGATGGGCGACGGCAAGCCGCCGCAGCCGGCCTCGCTGCAACTGTTGTGGTCGCTGGCCTGCGGCGGCGCCGACGAACCCGGCCGGCTGTGGGCCGGCACCATCCCCGGCGGCCTGTTCCGCTCCGACGACCGCGGCGACAGCTGGCAACTGGTGCGCGGCCTGTGGGACCTGCCCGAGCGCAGGGAATGGTTCGGCGGCGGCTACGACTTCCCCGGCATCCACTCGATCTGCGTCGATCCGCGCGACCCGCGCACCCTGCGCGTGGCCGTCTCCACCGGCGGCGCATGGATCAGCCGCGACGGCGGCGAGCACTGGCAGGTCGCCTCGCACGGCATGCGCGCCGCCTACATGCCGCCCGAGCGTCAGTTCGACCCGCTGGTGCAGGACGTGCACCGCATGGTGCAGTGCCCCGCCGCGCCCGACGCGCTGTGGGTGCAGCACCACTGCGGCGTGTTCCGCAGCACCGACGGCGCGCAGCGCTGGCAGGAGATCGCCAACGTCCCGCCCTCGGTGTTCGGCTTCGCCGTCGCCGTGCATCCGCGCAAGCCGGACACCGCCTGGTTCGTCCCCGCCGTGAAGGACGAATGCCGCGTGCCCGTCGACGGCCGCCTGGCCGTCGCCCGCACCCGCGACGGCGGCGAAAGCTTCGACCTGCTCATGCAGGGCCTGCCGCAGGAGCACGCCTACGACCTCGTCTACCGCCACGGCCTCGCCATCGACGCCAGCGGCGAGCACCTCGCCATCGGCTCCACCACCGGCGGCCTGTGGATCAGCGAAGACCAGGGCGACCGCTGGCAGGCCGCCCCGGCGCGGCTGCCGCCCGTGCATGCGGTGAGCTTCGTCGATTGAGCGCGGCACGGCGACTCCGTCGCCAAGCCCCTCACGCGGCGCGATTGCGGGAGCCGCCATGGCGGCGATCAACCCGGCATGGCCACCGCACCGGCCACATTGCGACCACCGCATCGCGGCCATGGCCGCTCCCACCCGAGCCGTCCCCGACCACACACACCGTTCGTCATGTCCGGCATCGCCGACCCGCACGCAGCGCGTAGGTCGGGGTGAGCTTGCGAACCCCGACGATCGGATTCGCGAGCGCGGCGCATGTGGTGCCGGGGGTCGCCATCGCGGCGATCGGCCCGATGCAGCCGCTCCACCACAGTCACCACATCGCCGCAGAACCGCGCCTACCCGCGCCGCGCACCGTCGAGCGGACTGCGCACCGCGCCCGCGCCGCGATTGAGCACATGGGTGTAGATCTGCGTCGTCGCCACATCGGCGTGCCCGAGCAGTTCCTGCACGGTGCGGATGTCGTAGCCGTCCTCGATCAGATGCGTCGCGAACGAATGCCGCAGCGTGTGACAGCTGGCCGGCTTGGCCAGCCCGGCGCGGCGCACCGCGGCCTTCATCGCCCGCTGCAACGCCTGCTCATCGACATGGTGCCGTCGAATCTGCCCATCGCGCGGATCCCGGCTGCGCTCCCGGGCCGGGAACACGTACTGCCAGCCCGGCTCGCGCGACGCATTCGGATACTTGCGCGCCAGCGCATCCGGCAGCCACACCGCGCCGAAACCGGCCGCCAGATCCGCCGCATGCACCCGCCGCGCCTCGGCCATCTGCGCGCGCAGCGGCTCGACCAGTGCCGCCGGCAGCATCGTGCGCCGATCCTTGCCGCCCTTGCCGTCGCGCACGATCAGCTCGCGGCGCTCGCAGTCCACGTCCTTGATCCGCAGCCGCACGCACTCCATCAGCCGCAGCCCGCTGCCGTACAGCAGCGCCGCCATCAACCACGCCCGCCCCGACAACTCGCCCAGCAGCGCCGCGACTTCCGCCCGTGTCAACACCACCGGCAACCGCTCCGGCCGCTTCGCGCGGCGGATGTTCTCCATCCACGGCAACTGCTCGCCCAGCACCTCGCGATAGAGGAACAGCAGCGCCGCCAGCGCCTGGTTCTGCGTCGAGGCCGCCACCTTGTCGCGCGTCGCAAGCCTGGTCAGGAACGCCTCCACCTCGCGCGCCCCCATCTCGCGCGGATGGCGCTTGCCGTTGGCGAGGATGAAGCGCCGGATCCAGCCGACATAGGCCTCTTCCGTGCGCTTGGCGAGCCCGAGCCGGCGCATCCGCCCGCGTACCTCGTCGAGCAGGCGCGGCGGCCGCGCCACCGCCTCCGCTGCCGCCCCGATTGCCGATCCGCCCGACCCGTTGTAGGGTGCCATCACCGCCTCGCAGGCAAGGAAAACCGATGGCGATCTTAGGCCTCAGGATTACGCGTCACGATCAGCGATATGTCGCTGATTGGGGTAGGAAATTTCCTACGCGCGGGCGCGAGGACACGACGTTACGCGTCAGCGTTACACGTCACTTTGACGCCGAATAACCAGTTGGGCGTCACTTTCGCGCCATCGAACCATTCTGCCAGGCACTCGCGCATGTACTGCTCAAACTCACCTTCCTCTCCGCCAGGGTCGTTCTCAACCGTCACCGTCACGGCATCGCTATAGCCCCAAATGCCAGCCCCCATTTCGCCGGGATGGTACACATCGAATTTCAGTTCTTTCGCCATTTCAATCTCCTATAGTTACGCCCAACAATGCGCTTCAACTCGGAACGGACAAAGCTACGCTTTGTCCGTCCGGTTAAGCGCGGCGTTAGGTGGCATGGCGGGGGAACTTCTCTGGAAGAATCTGCTAGTGTCGATATCGCGAGAGCACAGAGGGAAGAGATGAATAGGATCGTGATTGTTCTTGGCGTTGCCATTCTGGCGCTCGCCGCAGTGACGATGTTCGGTTCCAAGCAAGACATTCCTCCCGTATGGAAGTATGCGCTGCTTGGAGAAGCGGTGGGCATGACCTTTGTGCCATTCATTGTGACCCTTATTGTTCTCCGGCCGCGACCGAAACTCGTCGGGATCGCTGCGGCCTTTTTTGTGTCGGTTGTATGTTCTTACCTCGTTCGTTACTACTTCATCCTGATCGATCAAGGTCCACGCGAGTTGTATACAGTTGTGACTGTTATCGTCGCAGTAGTTGCGCCTGTCGCCACGCTCATGGTTGCGCGGTCTGTCTCGCGCAGCCCGTCCTCGGATGGGAGGAGTGGCGATGCGTGAACTTGAAGCCGCGGTCGCAGCACTTCGCGAAATATTCGAGCCAGAGTCTGGCTACGCGCATTCCACGAAAGTATGGCTTCCCGGCGAGTCAGAGCCTTGCCGCGAACTTAAGGAACGGGTGATCCGCAAGGCAGCAAGGCTCCTTTCCGTAGGAGAGCAAGCCCTGGCTGGTGAGCAACCGTCGCTTGCATCCATTGATTTCAGCGAAGCTGACTTCGCATCGGTTCAAGAGGAGCTTGCGCAGGATGTGGAGCAGCGAGACTTCCTTGAGTTGCTTTCTCGGTGTGAGCGTGTGGTTGGTGCCCTGCATCGCGCTGACACCTAACTACTCGTTCAAGCCGACCCCGCTTCGCGGGTCGGCTTAACTCTGGTGTTAGGTCGCAGGAGAAGCAGCATGGCGAGCCCCAAATCTTTGTCAGGCCGTAAGGTGATTTTGCTGTCTGCGCTCTCGCTTTCGGCAGGCATCGTTGGCGCAGTGATCGGCAGGATCTTCGGTGCCGTCCTAGAGACCTCGCCTGCCTGGCTTGGCCCCGCAATTCTTATTGGCTCAATCGCACTTGTGTTGGCTGGCGTTCTCTTGTTACCAGCAGCAATTCGAGAGCACAAGGCTGCCAATCGCGGGCCAGCGTCCTAACCATTCATTCAAGCCGACGCCACTTCGTGGCGCGGCTTAACTCAAGTGTTAGATGTGAGTCCGAGCCTTGCGGCAACCTTCACGTTTCCGTAAGCTCGCAGCCGCGCTGGCATGTACCTACGCGCATTGCGGCAGAAGAACAAACAACTACAACTCACTCTGGAGGAATGACGTGCTACGGACCATGGTACTTGCAGGGGTAGCTTTGTTCTCAGGCTCTAATCTCGCACACGCTTGCGTCGCCCCGAGTGGTAGCGAGCAACCTTCAATCTCGTCGACCTATCAGAACGCGGGTCTTTACGCGTGGAATGGCTCCACTTGGGTACTTGTTTCCGCCTTCTACGACCCATACTTTGAGAGCGAGACGATGCTATCGGACGACATGTACGTCTCGCAAAGCACGTTCTGGGGAACCGGTGGCGATGACGGCGGAGGAGGCTCTTATATGCCGCACGGCGCCGGCGACACGAGCCCGTCACGCGGGAATGGGCGAGGTCGTGGCCAAGGCTCTAACGACCCGAGCATCTCTTGCAGCACTCCTACGATGCCGCAAACGACTGTAGTCGGGCACAGTCTGTCGTACGGTGGCACCTTGCTGCAGCTTGCTTGGCGCGGACAGATGCTGTCTAACAGTCACGGTAGCGGTGTCGCTGTCCGCCCAGTTCAGCAAGCACTCAACAACCCTAACAATCCTGTTCCGGCAACGTGCAGCTCCGACGCAATGACGCGAGAAGCCCACGCCCAGGAAGACGGACGTTATGTACGTGCCCAATGGCTCGCAACGGGACGCGGCGTTCCCCGGGCCGGACAAGCTTTTAGAGTGGAGTTCGATGACGGCGGTACCGAGGTTTACATATGGAGTGGAATGAGCGCTCCCTTCAGTCATGCATTGCCAGGATCATTGAAGTGCCCGTGAGGCTGGTGCTATTTGGCGCTATGACCGCGACCCTTATTGGGGTCGCGATCGTCTTCATTCAGGGAACCGAGAGTCCACTCTACTTGGATCACAGCTCGGATTCGCCTGGAGACGCAGAACACGCGCCCCTTGGTGAAAGTGCGCTTACACCAAGCAGACCCTTCACTAGCAGAGTCGGGACAACCGCCGCCCAGGATGACCAGCCACCAGCGGGCGTGTTGCTCAACGCCGCATCAGCCTCGGAAGGTTTTGATCAGGCAGTAGCAACGTTCGGGCTCGACGACTATCGCGTCGCACACTTGGCTGTCGTGGTGCAAGGGCTCTGTACTTCCGAGCTTGATCCGCGAGGCGCTCTGCAAGCTCCCGTTAGGGATGTCTCTCGTGAGTGGGCAGTCGAGGCTTTGATCGCCTATTGCACCGACTTTCGGGTCGACACCTCAGCCCTTCCACCGAGTCGCAATGCGCCTGAAAGCATATTGTCAGTGGAGCGCCAGCTAGGCAGAGAGGCCGCACTGTCCTTTGCGCGGGAAGTACTGCGCGGGGAGGTCGATGTCCTGACTTTTCAAGAGGCGAGCCTGTACCTTCTAGAGCACGGAGCCATTCCTAAACCATCCGCGTTCGGATTGAGCGAGGATCGCTTTGGCTTTGCGGACCAGCAACTGTCATTGGCGCAGGCCACTAACCTGCTCGTGTGCGAACTTTCTGGTGGATGTGGTCCATATAGCCCATTCACGCTGGGTTACTGCGTGCAGTCCGGATGTAGCCCAGGCTCAACACTCTGGATGGCCTATCAGGAGAACCTGAGTCCAGGCGCCTATCACTTGCTCCGTAGCTACTACGCATGGCTTCGCTCCCAACGCACCCAATAAGAGGGCTGTAGCACTCACATCTAACTAAGCGTTCAAGCGGACCGCGGGGAGAGGCTGTCGTGTTTCCTGACGCTATCGGCCCGCGGCCGCTTAACGCGGCGTTAGCTGTACAGGGAGAGGTCACCGTGTTGCGTGAGAATGAGATCGTTACTACGGAAGTTGTCGCAAAGGAGTACCGGCTCAATGAGCCACTCGCGCGCGAGATCGTTGCGGAGGAAACTCAGCGAGCACTTCGGCGGAGCTGGGTAGCCTGGCTCGTCTTCCTGGCGGGTTTAGGAGTGTCGGGTTACCTGTACTTCGCGCCCGGTGCCGACAAGACCACAGCTCTCTGGGTACTCATCGGCAGCATCAGCGCTTGGATGCTTGTAGGTCGGTACCTCGCAGGCCCGGCGATCCGCAAAGCAGCACAAGCCAAGGCGGCGCGGCTGCACCAGCTGTACAGCTAACAATTCGTCCAAGCCGACGCCGCTTCGCGGCGCGGCTTAACTCAAGTGTTAGGTCGCAGGAGAAGCAGCATGGCGAGCCCCAAATCTTTGTCAGGCCGTAAGGTGATTTTGCTGTCTGCGCTCTCGCTTTCGGCAGGCATCGTTGGCGCAGTGATCGGCAGGATCTTCGGTGCCGTCCTAGAGACCTCGCCTGCCTGGCTTGGCCCCGCAATTCTTATTGGCTCAATCGCACTTGTGTTGGCTGGCGTTCTCTTGTTACCAGCAGCAATTCGAGAGCACAAGGCTGCCAATCGCGGGCCAGCGTCCTAACCATTCATTCAAGCCGACGCCACTTCGTGGCGCGGCTTAACTCAAGTGTTAGCAGCCTGTTGAAATTCGACCCGGCGAAGCCCCCGACTCGGTCGGCAGCGCGGATTTCTCGCTGCTCAAGCGCTCCGCAAGCGCGTCCCGCGC
>NZ_JACHHX010000020.1 GCF_014202935.1 Rehaibacterium terrae
GGCAACGACGGTGTGATTTTCCGGGGATTCGCGCAGTCGTCCAAGGGGGGCCAAGCCAAGCCCGCTGCGGAGTTCGTGCATTTTGCAGGGCCGACGAATTCGCGCCACTCGGCTTCAATGAGGCCGCGGCTGTTCGCCGCGGATCACCGCACATCGGCATGCGTTCATGGCACGAGGAGACCGGCGCTTCAATGAGGCCGCGGCTGTTCGCCGCGGATCACACTAGTGCTGCGGAATGGCTTTACAGAGACGTACAGACAGCTTCAATGAGGCCGCGGCTGTTCGCCGCGGATCACCGGCTGCTTTCGCGGCGATGCTGCACCGACCTCATGCGCTTCAATGAGGCCGCGGCTGTTCGCCGCGGATCACTGCGTCGGCGATGTAGCACCCCTGGGGGGCGGCGAAGCTTCAATGAGGCCGCGGCTGTTCGCCGCGGATCACAGCGACAGGCCATCGAATCGGCGCTGATCCTCTACCGGCTTCAATGAGGCCGCGGCTGTTCGCCGCGGATCACGGATCGATGCGTTACTGGCTCCATCGAGTCATAGTGGCTTCAATGAGGCCGCGGCTGTTCGCCGCGGATCACGCCGAAGTCGCTAGCGCCCTGCGCGACAGCCACACCGCTTCAATGAGGCCGCGGCTGTTCGCCGCGGATCACCAAGTACTGGGGCCGATGGTCTGCATCTTGCGAACGCTTCAATGAGGCCGCGGCTGTTCGCCGCGGATCACCGACGGGGCCATATTCATCTTGGGTTGTTCTAAACTCGCTTCAATGAGGCCGCGGCTGTTCGCCGCGGATCACACATCGTGGGCGTCGATGGCTGGGCCGTGGAGGTCGCTTCAATGAGGCCGCGGCTGTTCGCCGCGGATCACCGATCATAATGAACGACAAACAATTTCCGGAGAACCCGGCCGCTTCAATGAGGCCGCGGCTGTTCGCCGCGGATCACAAGAGGTCAAGATTAAAATGCTTGACCACCTTCAAGCTTCAATGAGGCCGCGGCTGTTCGCCGCGGATCACCCGCCAGGGGCACGCCTCCGGGTCGCCACCCCGGAGGCTTCAATGAGGCCGCGGCTGTTCGCCGCGGATCACGGTTCTCGCCAGTGCACCGGGTCTATGACCTACGGCGGCTTCAATGAGGCCGCGGCTGTTCGCCGCGGATCACCGGCGCTGTAGCGCGATGGGATGTCCTGGATGCACCAGCTTCAATGAGGCCGCGGCTGTTCGCCGCGGATCACTGGTGTTCGTGCTGTGGGCTATGTGAGCTATACGCCGGCTTCAATGAGGCCGCGGCTGTTCGCCGCGGATCACGAGGTAGGTCTCTTTCTGCAGCGGCGCGGTAGTGCGGCTTCAATGAGGCCGCGGCTGTTCGCCGCGGATCACAGTCGTCCATCCGCGCGGGCACCCGCGGCAACATCATGCTTCAATGAGGCCGCGGCTGTTCGCCGCGGATCACGGTAATGGCGGCGTAGGCTTTGCACACCGCACGCTCGCTTCAATGAGGCCGCGGCTGTTCGCCGCGGATCACACACAGGCTTGCGGAAACCGAGAATCTTGGCGACCGCTTCAATGAGGCCGCGGCTGTTCGCCGCGGATCACTTCGTCGTGCAGTACGATACACTGCATCTGTCGGCGTGCTTCAATGAGGCCGCGGCTGTTCGCCGCGGATCACGTCTATCAAGGGCCGGTTTTCCAGCCCGAGACCAGGCTTCAATGAGGCCGCGGCTGTTCGCCGCGGATCACGCCGCAGAAGCCGCCGAACGGACCGCAGAGGCCGCCGCTTCAATGAGGCCGCGGCTGTTCGCCGCGGATCACGAACTCATGGGACATGCGCTCGAGCGCGGCTTGAACAGGCTTCAATGAGGCCGCGGCTGTTCGCCGCGGATCACACGACGGCACGTTCACGGGATACCTGGCGGTCTTCGAGCTTCAATGAGGCCGCGGCTGTTCGCCGCGGATCACCAGGTAGCGGCCGATCCCCCACAACACGGCCGCACGCTTGCTTCAATGAGGCCGCGGCTGTTCGCCGCGGATCACGGCGGGATCGCCCGCAACCGCGAGCGGCAAAAGCAGGCTTCAATGAGGCCGCGGCTGTTCGCCGCGGATCACGCTGCGTGGCGAGTTGAGGGGCGAGCTGCACTTCGAGCTTCAATGAGGCCGCGGCTGTTCGCCGCGGATCACGGCCTGATCCTCTCGTGCACGCGCGTAGAGCTGGGCAAGCTTCAATGAGGCCGCGGCTGTTCGCCGCGGATCACCCGGTAGCGCGTATGCAAGGAGTCGCGCCCCTTGGCAGCTTCAATGAGGCCGCGGCTGTTCGCCGCGGATCACGGGACCGAGGTTATCCCGGGTCGTGTCGTCGGAACGGAGCTTCAATGAGGCCGCGGCTGTTCGCCGCGGATCACCGGCGAATCGCCACCGAACCCGACGGCCGGATACCCGCTTCAATGAGGCCGCGGCTGTTCGCCGCGGATCACTTGCCTTGTGGAAGGCTCAACGAACCCGACGCTAAAGGCTTCAATGAGGCCGCGGCTGTTCGCCGCGGATCACCCGGTGAGCAACAGCTTTGGAATCGCGCACATCTGGCTTCAATGAGGCCGCGGCTGTTCGCCGCGGATCACAAGAAGAGGGCTACTTTGTGTACCACAAAGGTACTTTGAGGCTTCAATGAGGCCGCGGCTGTTCGCCGCGGATCACGACCCATTGCAGCGCGATGGACCCATCCGGCCGGTGCTTCAATGAGGCCGCGGCTGTTCGCCGCGGATCACCTTTGGAACGAAGGCCGACCGTTTGTCGTCCTCGGAGCTTCAATGAGGCCGCGGCTGTTCGCCGCGGATCACGCGTCTCGCTGGATGCGGCGGTGACCAAGGTGTTCTTGCTTCAATGAGGCCGCGGCTGTTCGCCGCGGATCACCCTCCTCCAGCACCACCGGCATCGCCTCGTTCGAGAGGCTTCAATGAGGCCGCGGCTGTTCGCCGCGGATCACGCCCATGACATCGTCGATCATGCGCTCGACGGAAAGCTTCAATGAGGCCGCGGCTGTTCGCCGCGGATCACCCGCCCCTGACGCTCGGCCTCTGTCATCAGGTAGCCGGCTTCAATGAGGCCGCGGCTGTTCGCCGCGGATCACAGGGGCAGGTGCAGGAATTCACTGGCATCAAGACGGGCTTCAATGAGGCCGCGGCTGTTCGCCGCGGATCACTCGTCCTGTAGCACGTGGCGCTCAAGCCGACAATGCGGCTTCAATGAGGCCGCGGCTGTTCGCCGCGGATCACACGGCAGGATGCGCAAGCTCGCGCCGGAAGATTGGCTTCAATGAGGCCGCGGCTGTTCGCCGCGGATCACATGAATGGCGAGAGCGGCATTGTCACCGCCATCGAGCTTCAATGAGGCCGCGGCTGTTCGCCGCGGATCACATGCGCAGCCAGTCCTTCACGTCCTGCACAGTAGGTGAGCTTCAATGAGGCCGCGGCTGTTCGCCGCGGATCACTTGCTTCCGGGGCCGCAGGCGGGAGTGGACTGGCTCGCTTCAATGAGGCCGCGGCTGTTCGCCGCGGATCACCTTCACCTTATCTCGACTAAGCGCCTCGGTGACACCTCGCTTCAATGAGGCCGCGGCTGTTCGCCGCGGATCACCGCCAGCGGGCCAGGTACTTGATAGCGTTGCCTTCCAGGCTTCAATGAGGCCGCGGCTGTTCGCCGCGGATCACCTGCTTGTTCTGGCTGGCTCGCATACGTGGGCTTTTCTCGCTTCAATGAGGCCGCGGCTGTTCGCCGCGGATCACCAGTACGACAATACCAATCGCGGCATTCTGTTCGAGCTTCAATGAGGCCGCGGCTGTTCGCCGCGGATCACATTGCATGGCCCCTTGGGTCGTAGGTTGATTACGCAGGCTTCAATGAGGCCGCGGCTGTTCGCCGCGGATCACCGTGGTGCGTCCTTGGCGCCTCACTCATCCCCGATAGGCTTCAATGAGGCCGCGGCTGTTCGCCGCGGATCACAGAGCAATTGCTTTGTAAGCAATCGGTTGCCTGTTGCTTCAATGAGGCCGCGGCTGTTCGCCGCGGATCACCTGCTGCATCGCGAGCTGCTCGGGGTCGGAAATCCAGCTTCAATGAGGCCGCGGCTGTTCGCCGCGGATCACAGGTGTGGCCGCGCCGCTGGGCGGGGCCACACCTCAGGCTTCAATGAGGCCGCGGCTGTTCGCCGCGGATCACGCCACTCTGGCAGAGCGAGCCGGAACGGCCCTTGCGGACGCTTCAATGAGGCCGCGGCTGTTCGCCGCGGATCACCCAACACCACGCCAGAAGGCGTCAGGGACGCCCTGAAGCTTCAATGAGGCCGCGGCTGTTCGCCGCGGATCACGCTCTCGGGCAGGTCGGGTGACTTGCTTTTCGGCGCGAGCTTCAATGAGGCCGCGGCTGTTCGCCGCGGATCACAGCCCCTCCGCAAAACCTTGACGAGCAAAGCCTTGTGCGTGGGCTTGCGAGCGCTCGTTTCGACGTCCGGATTGAGCGGCAGCGATATGCGAGCAGCGTCGTAACGATAGCTGGTAACTGTCTCATTTTTCAAAGAGCGACCAGCTGCGAGCGCTGGCCGGGGCTGGCGCCACCACTCGAGCGCTCGCAGCGTGGTGGCGGATGGGATGAGCATAGCGGAATGGCAAAGAGGTCGGCTCATACGATGACCGGGCTGCGCTGTACGGGCTCGAAGCGCCCGCCCAGAGCGACAACCCGGGGCTTGACCCTGTCGGCAGGGCCGAGGTCGATCACGAGTAGGGCGTCGGTCGCCGGGGCGATGGCCGTATCGAGCAGTTGCAGCATCTCGGCGTGGCGTCGGCGACTGAGCCGGCACTGAAACACGGAAAGTTGCAGCCATTCACCGAAACCCTTCATCAGCTTGAATACCTGCCTCCAGCGCTTGGGGTCGCGGATGTCGTAGGTGACCAGGTACAGATGCTCGTCCATCGGTGTCTCTCCGATTGAGACTTCGGCCCGCCTTCAGCGGGTGGTGAAATTGGGATAGTCCTCGAGTTCACCGAGCAGAAACCGGCCCAGCAATCGCGCCTGCAACTCGAGCAGGCGCCGATAGTCGAGCCGGTAACCGAACAGGGGATGGGTGACCTCGTGGGACAGGCGCCGCTCGAAGGCGGCGATGAAGCGCTTGCGGCCGTCAGGCGCCAGGTTGACGCTGCCGGCGGCGCTGACGAAGTCGCTCGGATGGATTTCGCCGTTGTTGATCACCTGGATCACGACCGAATCGGCAAGCAGGGGGCGGAACGGCTCCATGAGGTCGAGCGCCAGCGCCGGACGGCCGTATCGCGGCTGATGGTAGAAACCGCGATACGGATCGAACCCAACCGCCTGCAGGCTCACGTGCAGGGTGCGGACCAGCAGGGTGTAGGCAAACGACAGCATGGCGTTGACCGGGTCGGTGGGCGGCCGGCGGTTGCGCTGGGTGAAGTCGAAGGCCTGCACAATGGCTTCGTCCTCGGCGGCGGCGGCGCGCAGCAGGCCACGGAAGTGGGCGAAGTAGATGGCTGCCGCATTGCCCTCGATGCCGAGCAGGGTCTCCAGCGAGTCGGCGCGCTCGGCCTGCTGCTGGATGCGCTTGAGGTCGGCCAGCGCACGCTCCGGCTTGTCTTGCGGTTTCCAGTTGCGGCGCAGCATGGTGCGCTGGTTGGCGATCTTGGCGACGACGAAGCCGCGCGCCAGACGCAGGCAGACGCGCTCATCGAAACTGGCGCGGTACTGCGCGGTGCGCAGTTCGACGTTCTTGTGGCCATTGCCGACGGTATGGCCATAGAACCAGCCGCCGTAGCTGTGCCAGGTGACCGGAATGTCGCGCTGCATGAGCTCGGCCAGGCACGGTGTCGTGATGTACACGTTGCCCATCAGCACCACTTGCGAGGTTTCGCCAATGCGTGCAGTGGCCAGAACATTGTGGTCCTTGCTGACCTCCAGCACCTCGCCTTTCTTGCTGAGCTTGGCGTTGTGCTGCTGAATGTATAGCGGAAGTGCTTCGTGACGCGATACCGCAAGCGGGCGCGGAGCCAGCTCGGGAGACTTGAGGAAACGAACCTCGTCGGGCAGGCAGATCGTCACCAGCGAACAGCGCGGGCACTTGGGGCTGTCTTCGAGCGGGGGAGGAATGCGTCCTCCGGCGGCCATGGCGCGCAGCTCGGCAATCGCCTTGCGGGTGAGTGCCAGCAGCTCCTCGTCGAACGTCACCCGCACACGCTCGCGGCTCTCGACGTAGTAGATCGCACCCTCCTCGCAGACATAGCCGTGTTCGCGCAGCAACAAGCCCTGGGCGCAGAGCTGCACCCGCTCGGGGTCGTACACGCCGCGCGCGGTATGTGGCCGCTTGCCGCGCTTGTAATCCACCGGCGTCACGATGTTGCCCTCGCCCTCGATCAGGTCGAGCCTGGCGATGAGGCCGAGCTTGTTCGATGACAGGGTGATCGAACGGGCGTGGATCTCGATCCGTTCGGCCTCGGCCTGCTCCGCATCCGGCAGGTCGCCGGCCAGTTTATCCACCCGTTTGTGCCGGTGACGGCCCTCGATGGTGTCGGCCGATTCCATCCACTCGCCCTGCACCCACATCAGGTAGGCCAGACGCGGGCAGTACACATGCTCGTTGAGCATCCGTACCGGGATCGGCGGCTGGTCGCCGGAAAGTTCGGGAAACGGCAGTTCCAGTTCGCCTTGTCTGGGCTCCATGCGCAAGCCTCCCCGGCAGCTTTGCGCTGCCGCTCGAAATGCCGCTGCCTGCGCGGAACCACAGTTGGCGGCACTGCCAGATGCGTTCTCGGTGCTGGAATGGTAATGCTCCGGTCCGAACGCGATGGCTGTGGCTGATGTCCAGGCGCATCAGCCGCCATAGGGCGTAGCGTGTTTCGACAAGTGCCCTCTCCAGGCTCACCCTATTCGGCATCGACAGAAGCGAACAGGCCCAGGCCGTAATGGCAGCCGAAGCCCAGGGCAAGCGGGCCACGCACGGGCGCTGCGAAGCGCAGTTCGATCAGGCGGCCGAGGGTGTCGGGCTGGGTGAGGCCACGCTTGCGGCGGAAGCGGTGGTAGTGCAGGGGCTTGAGACGGCGGCCGCTGAAATCGCAGTCGGGCAGTTCGCGGAAATCGAGGATCTCGGGCAGACCTTCGCCGCGGGCATGCCACTCCTTGCGTAGTTGTGCGAGCAGTGCCTGATGCAGGGCTTCTGGCGAGCGCATGGCCGGTTTTTTCAGGTGCCAGGGGTGCAGATAGGGCGTGAGGCTGCGCCAGAGCGTGGATTCGCCAGCCAGTGGCGTCTGTGCGCGGAACAGGCTGCCGGCGCCGACGCCCTCGAGCATCACGCGCAGCCGTTCGTCGTCGCCGTAGCGGACCGTCGTGAGCGCGGTGAGCGTGCGCAGGGCATCCGCACTCAAGCCGCCAGGCACATGGACGAGAAGGTGCGTGATCACGCCGCGCTCGTCCGGGTCCGGAAGCCAGAAGGCATGGCCGTGGCGGTTGTCGTCGGGAAGATCGTGGCCCGACAGCTCGCGCGGAATGTTGTCGTCACCCAGCAGGCGCTTGGCCTGGCCCATGACGGCCGCGCGCAGGGCTTCGCCCATGCGGATGGCATCCTCGATGCGCGGCAGCGGCTTGCCGTAGAGGGCGAAGCGGGCGCTTGTGAGGGTCGTCCTCGCTCTTGCCATGCCTCGCTCAACCGAAGCGACGGAAAAATCAGATTTCCACGGCTGAGTCAACGCCTGGTCTTGGATTGCCTGGCCACCGAAAAGCCAGAATCAAATCTTTCACGTCGCGCAAGCAGGCTAGGTCGGGGGTGCGACGAAATAGCTCGCGACAGCCGTCTTCAGGAGCTATATTAGGCCAGTCAATCAAACGATCACCCGTAGTCACAGTTACTCCTAAGTAATTTCCAAAGATATAGTGTCAACAGGCTGATCTGGTTCTGCTGTTCAGTAAACCGGCGTCATCAAGCCTAGCCCCATAAAACGCCCATTGCCCAGAAGCAGGGGACCAGCCAATTTCTCTTTGAAGGTGAGTTCTACATGCCATAGACGATCCTCCGCGAACCTAGTCCCGCTGGCAAATGCTTCGGTCCGTGCTCCGCTTGCCGTAAACGGTTCCCGCTGAAGACGGATCGCATCCACCCTCGTTCGTACCCCAGCATGACGCAGCGCCTGAACTACTGCTGCTGCCGCTCTTTCCAGTCCGACTCTTCGCTCAGATCCTGTCTTCACTTGCGACCGCATGCGCGACCGACCGATCTGCCAGCTGCGGCTAGCAACAGGCAGCACAGCAGGTGTGACCGTACGCCAAACCCGGTAGAGTCTGTTGTCTTCGAGGGCATCTTCGAGAGCATAGTGTCGCAAGAATCCTGCGTCATCAGCCTTGACCAACGTTGCAAGAATTTCTCCGGTTTCCTGATCGAAAACATCCAGTCCGGAGAATGCCCTAGCCACGACATCCGCACGCAGTGGACAAGTCGGTGGCACCTCGACCAATACACGCCGGATCTCCTGATCGGCATGGAAATGCCCGATGGAGGGCAAAGGGATGATCCGAACACGATGCTCAGGTGGTATATCGTTAGTTCCGTCGGGCCTACGACCCACCAGCACACGGTCGATGTCGCCGGTGATCCCGGGCAACGCCTTTTTTAACCAGCCCACAGCACCATCGCGCAACTTGGCAACGAGAGCTGTGGTGCGTGTCAAAGGCCATGGCGCGAAGGCTCCTGTGGCGCTCTGAAGCTCGTAGAGCTGTCGCGAAGGCGGGTTGTTGTATGGAGTCTTCCGAAATCGGGGTGTGGGCGGTTTGCGAAAAACCACACAGACCGACTCACCCTCTTTCACATATCGGAATCGGTCGCCAAATGCTTCATAGCGAAGACAGAGGCTCTTGAGTGAACCGAGGCAAGGGGCCAGAAGCTCAATCTCACTGCTTCCAGCCGATGGACGGTAGAGGTGGCCTGGGTGCTTGGCAAACAAGTCTTTGAGCGCGCCATCATCAAGGACTTCACCCCACGCCCATGCCATATCAATACCACGCCCAAACTGGTAAAGGCGTTCTGCCAGCGAGCAAATCACCTTGGCATGTTCTCCGTCAGCTTCCTCCGTTAGAGACCATACGTAAAGAAAGGGAACCGCAGCGTCGAAATGCCAGGGTTTGAAGTGCTTCGTCGCGGTCCGAATTTTCGCCATTCTTTGCGGATCACCTCCGATTGCGTCGCTGTCGTTGTTTGGCATGTAGAACAAAACGCCACGACTGGGCTGCCTTGCAAGCGGTGCGGCTACGAGCGGCGGGTCCTGCCTTTCGAGCCACTCGAGCGCGTTTTTTTCTGTCTCCGCGAGCGGACCCCCGAGGCCAGCCCCCGCGACCAACGCCTGGAAGAGACGCGCGGGCGAAGGGGGCCAGTCGGCACAGCCGTGGTAGCGCCCGTCGTGCAGACGGATGTAAAGGACGAGTGCTTTCATCGCAGTTACTCGGACTGGTTCCCCTTTTCCTCTTCCGCAACCTTTTTCTGAAGCAGCTTCTTGGCTGCATCGAGATTGAACTCGTACTTGAGCGCTGGCGACTTCTCTCCTTCTTGAGATTTCTCCCCATCTCCTTTAGGCCATTTCTCGTTGAACACGGCAGGCCACTTCGTACGGAATGGACCTGCTGTTTCCCTCGCATATTCTTTGATCGTCTCTACATCCAGCCTGATCGGTGTCGGCTCGCCTCGTCGAGGGACCTCGTACCACGCGTCGCCGTTCTCCGCATAGCGCAACAAACAACCTTCGCGAAGGTAGAGTTCGATATCGGCGGTAGCAGCCATTAGGGAAAGGCCGAGGAGGTACTTGCGGATTTCAGTGGTTTCCTGGTCATTCTCGCCACGCAGGCCGCGGAGCGCCACGAGATTGACTGTCACCTCGCGCTCGATCGAACCTTTTACTAAAACACCTCCGAGGACGCGCGCCTCCGGATTCGGCAAACCGTCCCGATACTGCTGCACTTTGGTCTTGCGAAATGTCGCTGGCGCATCTGCGAGCCCTTTTTCCGAAAGATCTGTCTTTTTCGCCTTCGCCTCTTTCTTGAGTTCCTCTTGTTGCTCCTCATCCAGCAGCTTCCAGATCGAGTTGAACTGAGCCGCCGCGTGGAGCGGTTCGACGTCCCAAGCGCGGATAATCGACCGCACAAGGCGCGGGCGTTTCTCGCCCGTGTTGCCACGGGAGTCCCAGACCCCGAAGACGAGTGACGTCGGAGCCACGGTGCATAACGGTCCTGCATCTCCTTGCTGGAGCCTCTTGAAAGCAGGCTCGATCAGCTTGAGCAGGTCTGGTGAGGACTGGACCACCGCGTCAGCGGCGCGGTGAGCAAGATCGAGCAGCGAGCGCGTCACTTCTCGCGGTTGCTTGCACTCCTTATTAGCCTTCTTCGCATTGCCAGCATTGCTCTTGCAGTTTTCGCATTCGCCGCATGCTTCCTTGTGGATAAGAATCTCGATCTGGGGGACAAGCCAGTCGTTGGGGTCCTTCGACTCCGACTTGAAGATCGGCTCGAGTCGGTTGGCCTGCGACCCTACACTGTCGATGGTCGCCACACGGGTACCATCCGACAGGGTGTCGATGTTGTAGCCGATGTCTGCATAGGTCGGCGGGAAGATAATTCCGCTTTCCTCAACCGGCAGAAGACGCTGCTTCAGGCGCAAAGCCACTGGGCCATCATTCATGGTAGCCCAGTTGTCCAGATCGTTCTCGGTTACCTGCTTTATATCGGTTGAGTCGTTCATACTTGAGTCTCCTCAGTTGCAAACGTGACATTCTTGTTCTTGCCAGCAAGATCGAGCGTGAATCGAAAAAGTCGAATCGGAATGCCCATGCTTGAACCTCCGAGTATCGGACGCGCGAGGATTGGCGGTACGTAGCCTCTCCAGACGCCATAGCACACCTCACGGGTCTCGTACTCGTCAGGACGGGCGTGCTCGAGGCCGATGGCAGCGAGCATCTCTACGATGGGAGAGGCCTCCACGTGATGCTTTTGCTTGTCCGGTGAATAACCCACGTCGATCGCCATCCATGATTTTCGAGCGTCGAACTTGAAACTGCTGCCGCTGAGGGGGACTGTGAGGTCAAACGGCTTGCTTACGAGTTCCGCTCTACGACTCTTCCAGAGCTCGCCAATCTTCTCGAGCATCTGCCGGCTAATCGCGTCACTGCGCTGCTGGCCAGCGAAAAGCTTGAATGAGTTGCGCGAGGATGCATCGCACCAGTGGGAAACGTCTAAAATGCGATTGCCAACACTAAACCGTAGCGGCAAGATCATAGGGTCAGCTTTGCCTGCGGGAAAAGTTCCGATCTGTCTTAGCGGGGCGTCTGCCGTTGAATCTTCATTTCCGTCGGCGGCACTTTGGTTCCCTTTCTTCCCTTTCTTCTCTTTCTTCTTGTCTTGACTTTTCTTGGCTGGGGGATCCGCGTAACTCTCGGGCACCAGCCGCTCGATCTTCGCTTCGACCAGGAACTGGAGCACAGCCTCGAACGGGTTGCCCTCGTTTTTGCCTGCATGGAGCTGGAAGCGCACTTCGGATTGGTTGGTCCAATCGAAACCACCCTCGGCGCCTCCGAGCAGAACATCTGCCACCTCCAAAAAACCCATGCAGGCGAAGACCTGCCCTGGGTTGAAGAGATCGACAGCAATCGACGCCTTTGCCATTAGTCGCCTCCCGTAGCTGCGCGCAGTTCGTTGTCCCGTGAAGCCTGCTGGTCGGCCGCGCGCAAGAGCGCTTCCCACCACGCAAGGCCCCAGGGGCCCCAGTGGTCCTGCAAGCGCGCGAATCGAATGGCGATTTCGGCTGCCTTTGTCTCGAGGGCAGAGGGCGGCGCGTCGTCACAGCTAGTTGTGCCAATCACGGGTCGCGCGAAGCCATGGTGTGCCACAATCAAGTGCAGCAAGAGGTCGCGATTTTCTGCGGAGAGCTTTGGGACTCCTTTGTCGTTTTCGACGCGAAGCAACGACCCAAGTTCGTGGCGATAGCCGTCGAGGAGACGGTAGTCGATGGGACCCTCAGTCTTCGCATAGATCCCATCTTTCGGTGCATGAAAGGCGCGCTGCCATCGTGCCGCCCGCTTGCCTTCGTCGTGGTGACGCGCAGCGAGCGCAAGCACCTCAGTCAGCTCGTCGTCCAGACCGGCTGCCTTGGCCAAACGACGGGCGCGCTCCTCGGTCCAGGACTGATGCTCGTCCAAAAGCTGGGGGCGAGATGTCGAGCGATCCTCTTCGGTCGCTGCGATTTGCCGCCACTTCTCGACGATGAGCCAGCGGGTTGGCTCGCCATCCTCGGTCACAGCCGATGCGAAACGGTAGCGCTGGTGCCAACCCTTATCACCTGACACAGTCGCGGACGCCTCAATGCTACGTATCCGAAATCCAACCACTCCCTCGTCGAGCCAATTCTGTCCGTCGTCCGCCGTGCGGGGCAGGTCATCGGCATTGTCGTGGAGGAGCCCATCCTTCAAACCCGCGATGCGTGCATCGAGGATGAGCGTGGCCCCCTCCAGCACCGCCTTGAAATTTTCGATTTGAGCAAGCTCCTTGAACACGAACGACTTCCGCAAGCTGCCGTCAGCGTCAAGCACGAAGGCCACGACATCGGTCTCACGAAGGGGATGCTCATCGGGTACCTCAGCTTGCACCGTTTTCTGTTTGATCAACTCTGCGTGACGCTTTTCAAGCCAATCAATAACGCGGAACGTTTCAGTCTCAAGAATTTCACTCAGGTGCGGTGGTGCGGCCTCGAAAAAGGCTTCAATTTCCTTCTTGTGAGGCGCAGGGCCCGATCTGCGCACGGGGAGGTGCTTTCGCCATACGAGTGCAGTTTGCGGTGGATCATCCTTGATCCAGCCTCGCAACCAGGGCTGGATGGCTGGGCGCCCGGTATGCTTTTCGAGCGACGTCATGGACCAGGCGTCGACGAGTGGACGTGTCAATTCGGGACGAAGCGGCTCCGGCGTTACAGCCTCGTCGAGCATTTTCCTCAAAGATTCGTCGGTTTCGGCACGCATTTTGAGGTCCAGCAGGGCACCTGGGCTGGCATCGATGGCTCCATCGTCATTCTTAGGGAGTTGCCGGATTGGCTTCTGATGGTTCTCCCAGTCAAGCTTTTCCTTCTCGTACTTCTCTACCCATTTGCGCTCGCTGTTGTTGAGCTCTTCTCCTCGGTCTCGTTTGTCCAACGCATCTTGTTGCCACTTGTTTGCCTTCGGCTGCGGCTTCAGGATCACGATGACGTGTGCCTTTCCCTTACCACGCCGGTTTACACGTCCGAGGCGCTGGACCATCCGCTCCCAGGCGACGAGGTCGCACACCATGTGATCGGCGTCGAGGTCGACGCCGACCTCCCCGGCGGACGTCGCAAAAAGAAATACCGGTCCGCTAGGCACCGTCCCGCTTCCGGCGAGAAGACCGTGCTCCTTCAACCATTGCTTAGCAGCCTCGCGCTCGAACACGCGGCGGCTGCCGACGAAAAGCTCTGATTCGATCTTTACTGCTGGCTTTCCCTGTTTCTTATCGCCCTTTGCCAACTTCTCAACAGTCACTTTGGCCTTTCTGGCAACCTCGCGGCTGTCGGCGTAGACGAGGACCCGCATCGCCTTCTTGCCTTCGTCCGCGAGAGCCCAGGCGCGCTCGGCCAACACATCCTCCAACTTCTCGTCGTTGACGCATGGGATGATCGTCATGGACTTCAGCGCACTCAATCGCTCTTTGACGAGCTCATGCTCAAAGTCTTTTTCTGTCAGCTGGAAACGACTCTTTCCCTGCGCGCGCCCTGTGGCTGAAAGCGGCAACACTTTGAATGGCGGAATGATCTGTTGACAGCTCTCATCGCGCCCACGTAGCGACGGTTCCGAGGCAATGGATCGCAGCAGGTGTTCGAACGGTGGCACGAGATGCGCCTCGTCAAGCACGACCAAAGTATCCACGCCCAGAAGACCTGCGTGATACGGCCGCATCTTACGGGAAACGCCATAGCCCTCGAAGAGCAGGCGCGAGCCGATCATGTCCACAGTACCCACGATGATCGCTGGTGAAGTCGGGTCGTCGAGCCATTCGCGGTTGTCCACATACTGGCCACGCAGCGTCGAGATCGGCAGTGCCTGGTTCTCGCGTAATCCGAGTGCGCTCTTCAATTCTGGGTCTTCACCGACGCCGTCTCGGAGCTTCATTGCTTCATCCGTGGCCTGATCCACCACTGCCCGGCGATCCACTACGTAGGCGAGCCGTGTTGGAACTTTTGCGCCACAAGCCTGCGCGATCAACCAGATCGTCATGATGGTGGTTTTGCCCAAGCCGGTCGGGATATCAACGGCATCAGGCAAATCTCCTCCCATGAAGCGTGCGTATAGCTCTTCTTGCCATGGCATGGGGTCATGCCCGGTGAGGCTTCTAAACCATCTCGTGAATTTCTCAAGATTCATCAAGGCAACCCCTCGCTGAGAAATTAGCGTTTTATTGCAGCCAGGCGAAATGCACCGGCCACTGGTAGCGGCTCATGCCGTAGCCGCGCATCAGTGCGCGTGAGAGCAGCATGTCCTGGGTGCCGATCAGGATCATGTCCTCTTCGGGGTACTCGGCCCAGGTGGCGTTTTTCACATCCTCCGAACCACCCATGAGCAGGTGCACCGACACGCGACCCTGTCCCGGTTCGCCCAGTATCCCGAGGCGCTGGAGCCAGTCCCGGGCATTGCGTTCGGCCTGCTCGACCAGCACACGCATCGGCAGGCACCAGATGAGGCGGCGCGGGGTATCCGAATCCGGGGCGCTCCCGCGCCCGCCCTGCCGCCATCCCCGCTTCCACAGCCAGGCCAGGGTGACGCCCGCGGTCTTGCCCATGCCGGTGGGCACTTCGGGCAGGTCGGGCCAAGGCTCCTGTGCAAGCCGGCGCTGATAGCCATAGGGTTCGTAGTCCGAATCCGCCGATTTGCCGAAGGCGGTTCGAAAGAAGTCGTCGAAGTTCATCGGTGCGGTGCCCATGCTTTAGCCGGCAAGCCCGGGTTTCGACGGGGCCGGGGAGCGGACGGTCGGCATGAAGGCCAAGGGCTGCAGGACAGCGGAGCCCTGCGATGGCCGGATGCGATGGTGGCGGCCAAGTCGGGTAGCTTTCCGGCTTCGTCACGGAGCGAAGAAGACTGGCCTGGGCTGCGGCTCGTGGCGTATCCATACGCTTTCCCCCTGTGGCTGGACGATAGCAAGGACGTCGGGACGTGTCGCGTCATACCGGAGTGCAGTCTCACGGGACGAGACAGCACCGGGGATCTGACGCCGGCCGGCAGTGGGGCGACAGATCCAGCAAAGGTAGAGGCCCATGCAGGCCTGCCCTGTACACACGGGTATCGACCCCGGGTGTTGGTCTGGCGGTCGTCGATGACGAGCCGCAGCGGTCCGTGGCCATGTTAGATTCGCTCCACGGGCCGGGGCCGCCGCCCCCGGTGTAGCGGCCAGGCCGCAATCCTCCCACCGGCTGGGCCAACACCCCAAAGCCCGCAGGGAGCGCCGCAGGGCGTGTTGGCGGGCCTGCAGGCAAAGGCACTCATCAGCGGCCCCACACCCGCAGCCCCTGCCGCGATGGCGGCTGCGGGCGACCGCCCCGGAAGAAGTCGAAGCCGGACCAGTGTCCGTCCGTGGACACCTTGGCGATCAGCCTCGGCGCCACGCCAGGTTGCCCTCGACCCGCATCGCCTTCACGTCGTGGCGTTCCGCAGCCCTGCCCACGCGCTTTGCCCCCCGCCACCCAAACCGCGAAAATGGCCGCTTCGTCCGCCTTCCCTCAGCGAGCCCGTCATGTCCGATACGCCGAAGATCTTCTACACCCTCACCGACGAGGCGCCGTTCCTCGCCACCGCGTCGCTGCTGCCGATCGTGCAGGCGTTCGCGGGGGCGGCCGGGGTGACGGTGGAGACGCGCGACATTTCGCTGGCCGGGCGGATCCTGGCGCAGTTTCCGGAGCGGCTGGGCGACAGGGCGGTGGCCGACGATCTGGCCGAGCTGGGCGCGCTGGCCAAGACGCCGGCGGCCAACATCATCAAGCTGCCGAACATCAGTGCCTCGGTGCCGCAGTTGAAGGCGGCGATCCGTGAGCTGCAGGACCAGGGCTATCCGCTGCCGGACTATCCGGACGAGCCGCGCGACGAGGCCGAGCGCGAGGTCAAGGCGCGCTACGACCGGGTCAAGGGCAGTGCGGTCAATCCGGTGCTGCGTGAGGGCAATTCCGACCGCCGCGCGCCGAAGTCGGTGAAGGAGTACGCGCGCAAGCATCCGCATCGTCTGGCGCCGTGGTCGTCCGGGTCCCGGGCGCACGTGGCGCACATGGCGGAGGGCGATTTCTATGGCAGCGAGCGGTCGGCGACGCTGACGCAGGATGGCACGCTGCGCATCGAACTGGTCGCCGGCGACGGCACCATCACCGTGCTGAAGGACAAGCTGGCGGTGCAGGCCGGCGAGGTGGTGGATGCGGCGGCGCTGAGCACGCGCAAGCTGGCGGACTTCGTCGATGCGCAGATCGAGGACGCCAGGGCGCAGGACGTGCTGTTCTCGCTGCACCTGAAGGCGACGATGATGAAGGTGTCCGACCCGATCCTGTTCGGGGTCGTGGTGCGCCGCTTCTACCGCGACACGCTGGGCAAGCATGCCGCGGCGCTGGCACAGGTCGGCTTCGATCCGAACAACGGCATCGGCGATCTGTACGCGCGGCTGCCGCAGCTGGATGCGGCCACCCGCGAGGCGATCCTGGCCGACATCGCGGCCGAGTACGCGCGGCGCCCGGCGCTGGCGATGGTCAACTCCGACAAAGGCATCACCAACCTGCACGTGCCCTCGGACGTGATCGTGGATGCCTCGATGCCGGCGATGATTCGCGACGGCGGACGGATGTGGAACGCGAAGGGCGAGCTGCAGGACGCCAAGGCGGTGATTCCGGACCGCTGCTACGCCGGCATCTACCAGGCGGTGATCGATGACTGCAAGGCGAACGGCGCTTACGATCCGGCGACCATGGGTTCGGTGCCCAACGTGGGCCTGATGGCGCAGAAGGCCGAGGAGTACGGCTCGCACGACAAGACCTTCCAGGTTCCTGTTGCCGGCACCGTGCGGGTGGTGGACCAGGACGGCCGGGTCGTCTTCGAGCATGCGGTCGAGGCCGGCGACCTCTGGCGCATGTGCCAGACCAAGGACGCGGCGATCCGCGACTGGGTCAAGCTGGCCGTCACCCGCGCCCGGCTGAGCGACACGCCGGCGGTGTTCTGGCTGGACCCGCAGCGCGCGCACGACGCGCAGCTGATCGCCAAGGTCGAGCGGTATCTCGAGGAGCACGACACCGCCGGGCTGGACCTGCGCATCCTGCCGCCGGTGGAGGCGATGCGTTTCTCGCTGGCGCGGATCCGCCAGGGCCTGGACACGATCTCGGTCACCGGCAACGTGCTGCGCGACTACCTCACCGACCTGTTCCCGATCCTGGAGCTGGGCACCAGCGCCAAGATGCTGTCGATCGTGCCGCTGATGGCCGGCGGCGGGCTGTTCGAGACCGGCGCCGGCGGCTCGGCGCCCAAGCACGTGCAGCAGTTCCTGGAAGAGAACTACCTGCGCTGGGATTCGCTGGGCGAGTTCCTGGCGCTGGCCGCCTCGCTGGAGCACCTGGCCGAGCGCCACGGCGATGCCCGCATCCGGGTGCTGGCGCGGACCCTGGACCAGGCCAACGGCCGCATCCTCGACGAGAACCGCGCGCCGGCGCGCAAGGTCGGCGGGCTGGACAACCGCGGCAGCCACTTCTACCTGGCGCTGTACTGGGCGCAGGCGCTGGCGGCGCAGGACGAGGACACCGGGCTGAAGGCGGCCTTCGCGCCACTGGCCGCCACGCTCGCCGCCAACGAGGCCAGGATCGTCGCCGAGCTGGCCGCCGTGCAGGGCCGGCCGGTGGACATCGGCGGCTACTACCGGCCGGACCGGGACAAGCTGGCGCGGGCGATGCGCCCCAGCGCCACCTTCAACGCGGCGCTGGCGACGCTGGCGGGCTGACCGCCCGCGCCGGCGGCGGCGTGCGCGGGCCTGGCACGACACGCACCCACGAGGCGCCGCGGCGCCCCGTGGCCGTGCTGCGGGCATGGGCGTGGGCTCAGTGGCGCAGGCAGGCCGCCGCCGCCGCCTCCAGCATCGCCTGCAGGGCGCGGCCGTCGACATCGTCCGGCGGCAGCCGGTTGGCGAGCGCGGCATAGGCCAGGCCGTCGCGGCGCCGGAACAGCAGGGCGAGGGTGCCGGGCATGGCGCCGAGGTGGCCGTGGCCGGTGCGGGTGACTTCCCAGCCCAGGCCGTAGTGCGACGGGCGGCCCTGCGGGTCGTCGGGCGCCGAGGCGCGCAGCATGCGGCGCACGGTCGCCGGACGCAGCGGCGCGGCGGCTTCGGTCTCGCCGTGCAGGTAGGCCAGCACGCGCAGCAGTTCGCCCGGGGTGGCAATCCAGCCGCCGTGCGCCTCCAGCCGCGCCGGGCGCACGAAGCGGTAGCTGGCCGGCGCATCGGCGTACTGCACCTCGTCGGGCTGCCGCCCGGCCTCGCCGTCGCGGCCCACGGACATGGCCGCGGCACCGGCGGGGCGCAGCAGGCGCTCGCGCACGAAATCCTCGTACGCCTGCCCGCTGCGCGCCTCGACGATGCGGCCGAGCAGGAAGTAGCCGAAGTTGGCGTAGCGGAAGCGCGCGCCGGGGCGGTCGACCAGCGGCCAGCGGCGCAGCACCCAGTCCACCAGTTCGGCCGGGTCGTCGCCGGGGTAGGCGAACATCGGGTCGGCGTCCCAGCCGCCGAAGCCGGCGCTGTGTTCGAGCAGGTGACGTACCGTCACCCGCGCCAGGCGCGGGTTGTTGGGCGGGATCGGATGACGCGCGCCGAGCACGCCGCGGTGGCCGAACACGCGCTCGTCCAGGGCCAGGGCGCCGTCCTCGACCAGCCGCAGCACCGCCAGCGCGGTCAGCGGCTTGCTGACGCTGGCGATGCGCAGGCGATGTTGCGGGGTCAGCGGCGTGTCGCCGGCCAGGTCGGCGTGGCCGTGGGCGCTGGCATGCCGCAGGTGGCCGTCGCGCGCGATCGCCAGCGACAGCGCCGGGATCGCGTGCTGGCGACGGTAGGCCTCGGCGTGGGCGGCGATGCAGTCCTGGGATGGCGTCGCGCCGGCGCCGGCGGCCAGCAGCAGGGCGAAGGTGAAGCCGGCAGCCATGTTGCGAGCATAGCCGCTCGGGCCGCGTGAACCGGCGTTTACGCGACGCTGTGCTAGGCTCCGGAGCCCTGGACTACGCCATCTCGGGAGGGCCGACCCATGATCCGCAAGATGCTGCCTATCGCGCTCGTTCTCGCCTTGGCGGCCTGCTCGCAGCAGTCGGCCCCGCCCGCCACGGAGTCCGCGCCGGCGGCCGCGCCGGACGAACCGGCCGCCGCGCCGTCGGCGCTGGATGCCGCCATCGCCGGCGCCTGGCGCACGCCCGAGTTCGTCGCCCGCGATGTCTACCGCAATCCCAAGGCGACGCTGGAGTTCTTCGGCGTGCGGCCGGACATGACCGTGGTCGAGATCTGGCCCGGCGGCGCCGGCTGGTACGCCGAGATCCTGGCGCCGCTGCTGCGCGACCAGGGCCGCTACATCGGCGCGGTGAGCGACCCGGCCAAGGCCGCCAGCGAGCGCGCCCGCGACTACGCCGCCGAGCAGAACGCGCGGCTGCGTGCCAAGTTCGAGGCCCAGCCGGAGGTCTACGGGCAGGCCACGCTGGTCGAGGTCGATCCGGCCGCGCCGGTGTTCGGCGAGCCCGGCTCGGCCGATGCGGTGCTGACCTTCCGCAACGTCCACAACTGGATGATGGGCGGCCATGCGCAGCCGATGTTCGACGGCTTCTTCGCCGTGCTCCGGCCGGGCGGCGTGCTCGGCGTGGTCGAGCACCGTGCCGACCAGGACGTGCCCGAGGGCGACCGCAGCGGCTATGTCAGCGAGAACCAGGTGATCGCCTTCGCCACCGCCGCCGGCTTCGTGCTGGAGGAGCGCAGCGAGATCAACGCCAACCCGCGCGACAGCAAGGACCACCCCAACGGGGTCTGGACGCTGCCGCCGACCCTGCGCGTGCCGGAGGGGCAGGACGCGCAGAAGTACCTGGACATCGGCGAATCCGACCGCATGACGCTGCGCTTCCGCAAGCCGGCAGAGCAGTAACCGCACCCGTCCGCCAGCGCGAGCGCCCCCTTCCGGGGGCGTTCGCATTGGTATGCCCGCCACGACGCCATGCTGATCGCCTTCAACAAGCCCTACGGCGTGCTCTGCCAGTTCACCGACCGCGGCACGCCGCCGCGGCCGACGCTGGGGGCTTTCGGACTGCCTGCCGACGTCTACCCCGCCGGCCGCCTCGACCACGATTCGGAGGGCCTGCTGCTGCTCACCGACGACGGCGCGCTGCAGGCGCGGATCAGCTCGCCGCGCTTCAAATGGCCCAAGACCTACCTGGTGCAGGTGGAAGGCGCGCCGGGCGCGGATCAGCTCGCCGCGCTGCGCCGCGGCGTGAGGCTCAACGACGGACCGACCCGGCCGGCGCAGGCACGCCTCGCCGCCGCGCCGGACTGGCTGTGGCCGCGCGATCCGCCGGTGCGCCATCGCAAGACCGTGCCCGACGCCTGGCTGGAGCTGACCCTCACCGAAGGCCGCAACCGTCAGGTGCGGCGGATGACCGCCGCGGTCGGCCTGCCGACGCTGCGGCTGATCCGCACCGCCATCGGCCCGCACCGGCTCGACGGGCTGGCGCCCGGGCAGTGGCGCGAGCTGGCGATGTAGCGGTGGCCTTGCAGGAACGACGTAGTCGTCTGCCGAAGGCAGACGGCTTCAGCCGCGACCTCCGGAAACCAGGCGTGAGTGGAGCGGCGTGATGAGTGAGAGAAGAGCGGCGCTTCGATGCGCCGACGCTTTCCCTCGTTTCTCACTCCTCCTTCACTCACTGCTTCGCACTCCGGGTCGCGGCTGGAGCCGCCTGCGAATCCCGCATCCCCAATCCCGCCCCTTCAGGGCCGGTGTTCGCGCGCCAGGTACTCGGCGCTCTGCATCTCGATCAGGCGGCTGGCGGTGCGCTCGAATTCGTGCCGCAGGCGTTGGCCCTGGTACAGCGCGGTCGGCGCGGCGGCGGCGGAGACGATCAGGTTGACGTGGCGGTCGTAGAACTCGTCGACCAGGTGCACGAAGCGCCGTGCCGGGTCGTCGTTGTCGCAGTCGAACCGCGGCACGCCGGACACCAGCACGGTGTGGAAGTCGCGCGCCAGCTCGATGTAGTCGGCCACCGCGCGCGGCCCCTCGCAGAGGGTGGCGAAGTCGAACCAGGCCAGGCCCTCGGCCAAGGCGCGGGCCGGCAGCTCGCGGCCGTGGAGGCGCAGCGGGCCGGCCTCGGCCGGCACATCCGCGGTGAGCCGCTGCCAGATCGCCGCCAGCTGCGCCTCGGCCGCCTCGCCCAGCGGCTGGTGATAGACCGCGGCCCGGGTGAGCTGGCGCAGGCGGTAGTCGGTGGGGCTTTCCAGCTTGAGCACCTGACAGTGGCGCTCGAGCAGGCGGATCGCCGGGAGGAAGCGGGCGCGCTGCAGGCCGTCGCGGTACAGCTCGGCCGGCATGGTGTTGGAGGTGGTGACCAGGGTGACGCCGCGCGCGAACAGCGCTTCGAGCAGGCGGCCGAGGATCATCGCGTCGCCGATGTCGCCGACGAAGAACTCGTCCAGCACCAGCAGCCGCATGTCGGCGGCCAGCGCGGCGGCGACATCGTCCAGCGGGTCGGCGCGGTCGGGCAGTGCGCGCAGGCGGGCGTGCACCTCGCCCATGAAGCGGTGGAAGTGCCAGCGCTGCTTGGCGGCGAGCGGCAGGTGGTCGAACAGCAGGTCGACCAGGAAGGTCTTGCCGCGCCCCACTCCACCCCACAGGTACAGGCCGGTGACCGGCGCCGGCGGCGCCGCGAGGCGGGCACGCAGCCGCGCCAGCAGGCCGGTCGGGGTCGCGGCCAGCAGCTCGCGGTGGATGCGGTCGAGTGCGTCCAGCGCCGGCTGTTGCGCCGGATCGGCCTGCCAGCGGCCGGCGGCGACGCCCTCGGCATGGATCGCCGAGGGCAGTCCGGGGCCGGGATGGAAAGGGGCGGCGCCCGCGGCCATCACTTCGCGGGTGGCAGGTGCTTGCGGACGGCGTGCTTGATCGCCCCGCGCAGGTCCATCAGGCGGCGGTGGAAGAAGTGTCCGGTCTCGGGCATGCGCACCAGGGTCGGCTTTTCCGGCAGCGACTCGATCCAGTCGTAGACGTCCTGCGGATCGACCACGTCGTCGTCCTCGCCCTGCACCACCAGCCAGGGGCAGTCCGGCGGCAGCACGGCGGCGAAGTCCCAGCGCCCGGCCGGCGGGGCGATCGAGATCATCTGCTTCACCGGCAGATGGCGGGCGGCCAGCAGGCTGATGTAGGCGCCGAAGCTGAAGCCGGCCAGCCACAGGTCATGGTCGGGCAGCACCTTGCGTACCCATTCGGCCACGGCCAGCAGGTCGAGGGTCTCGCCGCGGCCATTGTCGAACTCGCCTTCGGACTCGCCGACACCGCGGAAGTTGAAGCGCACCGTCTTGGCGCCGAGTTCGCGCAGGGCGCGTTCGGTGATGGTCACCACCTTGTTGTGCATGGTGCCGCCCTCGGTGGGCAGCGGGTGGCAGATGATCGCCACTGCGGGCCGGGCACAAGCCGGCTCGGGCAGGTCCACGGCGACTTCGAGCCGGCCGGCCGGGCCGGGCAGGAAGAACGTGGTCGGCTCGCTCGGGAACTGGCTCGGGGCGGAATCCGGGCTGGCGCTCATGGGCGGGACGGTCGGGGTGACGGCCGGGCAGTGTAACCGAGCAGCGCCGGCGCACGCGCGCGGCGGGCGACCCGCCCGGTGGCCCCCGGGCTTGCCGCGATCATGGGGCCGGAGGCTTTTCCCGGCTCCCGGCCCTCAGGGGTCCAGTCCGATCAGCACGGGGTCGTGGTCGGACGAGGCCCAGGGCCCGTCGCAGCCGAGCGCCGGGCAGCGGGGATACCCGAAGCCTTCGTGCTCGTCGGCGTTGATATGCCACTTGGCGGCGCCGTGCAGGCGCGGCGCCAGCGCCGGGCTGAGCAGGGCGTGGTCGAGCCGGCCGGCCTGGCCGGCGAAGACGTAGCTGTAGCTCGGCCCGTTGGCGAAGGCGTCGACCCAGCCCAGATCACGCAGGGTGCGCAGCGGGTCTTCCTGTGAATAGCTGTTGAGGTCGCCGAGGATGACCGCACGATCGCTGCCTGTTTGCGTCGGATCGCTGGCGATCCAGGCATGCAGCGCTTTCGCGGCCCGGGTTCGCAGGGCATTCCAGCAGGCCTGGCCGTCGCCCTGGTCGGCATTCGGGTCCGGCCCCGGCGGGCAGCCGCCCTTGGACTTGAAGTGGTTGGCGACCACCACGATGGGGGCGGCGTCGCCCTGACGGAACGCCGCCGCCAGCGGCGGTCGGTTGCCGCGATCGAACGGGGCGGCGGTGAGGCCGGCGACCCGGCCGACCGGCGTCACCCGGCCCTCGCGGTAGATCAGGGCGACTCGGATCGCGTCGCCGCCGGCGAACTCGCCCGAGGCGATGTAACGCCAGTCGTGCGCCGGGCCGGCGGCGTTGAGGGCATCGACGAACTGCGCCAGCGCCGAATCGGGGCCATCGCCGTCGTTTTCGACTTCGCTGAGCGCGGCCAGGTCGGGGTCCAGCCCCTGCACGGCGGCGACCAGTTTGGCCACCTGGCGGGCGTGCTCCTCGGGGGTGGCGGCACCGCGCGCGGTCGGGAAGCCGCCGCCGCGACCGTCGCCGTTGAACAGGTTCTCCAGGTTGAAGGCGGCGATGCGCAGGGCGCCGGCGACCCGTGGCGCATCCGGGCGCGGCGCCTGCTCGATGTCGAGCGAGGCGGTCAGCTGCAGGCGGTAGCGGCCGAAGCGGTGGTCGAGCACGCCGGTGGCGCCACGGACGAGGCTGCCGGCGCGCAGCGGCGCTTCGGGCGAGAGCGGCTGCGGCAGGTAAGGCAGGCTGTCCGGGTAGTGCAGGGTGCGGCCGTCGTCGAGCAGCAGGCGGCGGCGGGCGTTGTCGGCGGCGATGCGTGCGGCCTCCGAACCGGGCGGCGCCAGCTCGGTCGGCGTCCACAGGCGGCCGTCGAAGGCGACCTCCAGCTCGCCGTAGCGCAGCAGGGTGTAGTTGCCGGTCACCGTGAGCGGCGCCTGGATGCGGATCAGTACGCCCTCGTGAGGCTCCCAGTCGGCGGGCGGGGTATCCAGCACCCGCGGTGCCGGCGGCTCGCCGTGGCCCAGGATTTCCACCCGCGGCTGGATCAGCGCGGTGACGGTGGCCTCGCCCTGGCCCAGTTCGGCGACCGTGCCGCGCACCCGCACCCGGTCGCCCGGCCGCGGCACCGGCTGCACGCCTTCCGGCCAGGCGACGAACAGTCCGGCCTCGTCCGACTGCAGGAAGAAGCCGCCCAGGCCGGCGCCGAACTCGGCATTGACCACCCCCTCGACCGATACCGTCTGCCCGGCCAGTGGGCTGCGCGGGCCCTCACCCTGGACCGCGGACAGGGGGGTGACCTGCGGCTGGCAGGCGGTCAGCAGGGCCAGGCACAGCGTGGCGGCGAGCGGCAGCGGGCGGCGGCGGATCATGGGCGGATTCCTGGCGGCGGATGCGGCAACGCCGCCCGAAGGCGGCGTTGCGGGGGCTTCGGCGTGGCCGGGCTTACTGCAGGTGGTCGACCATCCAGCGCACCGAGGCTTCGACCTGCTCGTCGGTCAGCGCCGGATTGCCACCGCGCGCCGGCATCAGGCCGGCCGAGCCCTGGAAGCCCTCGATGGCATGCCGGATCAGGGTGTCCATGCCCTGGGCGAGGCGCGCGTTCCAGGCCGCGCGCTCGAGCTTCGGCGCGCCGCCGGCGCCGCTGCCGTGGCAGGCCGCGCAGGCGTTGGTGTAGATCAGCTCGCCGTCGGTGCTGCCACCGAAGGCGACCTGCGAGGCGGCCGCGGCGCGCGCGGCTTCGGCGGCGGCGGCCATCGCCGCGGCGCCGGTCTCGCCGGCGTAGACCGCGCCGGCCGGGCGGATGCGCTCCAGCGTGCGCTGCTCGGCCACCGGGCTGGCCTCGCGCGGCGCGGACCCGTGCAGCCGGCTGGCGACGTAGATCAGCGCGATGGTCACCAGCACCAGGAAGGCGATGGCCATCGAGAAATGCTTCAGGAACGTGAGGTCGTGATTACGCACGGTCGTACCTTGCGCGGCGCGCGGGCCGGGAGGGGAACAAAGATCGGCAAGTATAGCGGGCGCGGCCGGGCCGAGGAAGGCGAGCGGCCCCGGCGGGCGCCGCCTGGCGGAAGAAAATGATGAAAACCGGCCCGATCTAGGAATTTGTCCAATAGGCGGCGGCCGGGGCAATGGCTAGGCTGTTCCACGACGCCGCTGAGGGAGCGTGGACCCGGCAGGGCGTCGGCAGGACCGGGGCCCCCGCCCCCTCGCGCCACGGATGGCGCCTTCTCTCTCACCCAAGGGCCTCGCTCGCGAGGCCCTTGGGCTGTCTGGGGCGAGCGGCCCCTCGGTGGGCGCCGGGCGCGGGCTTTTCGGGCCGGAGGCGGAGGCGGTCGATGCGGCGGGGCAATGCCCTATTCCACCAAACCGTGCCAGCGGGCGATCCGGTACAGGTCCACCTCGCTCCTGGCCTCCAGCTTCTGCATCACGCTGGCGCGGTGCACGTAGACGGTCTTGAGAACGATGCCCAGCGCCTCGGCGATCTCGTGCGGCCCCTCGCCGCGTGCCAGCCGCACGAACACCTCGTGCTCGCGCGCGGTCAGTGTCGGCAGCTGCCGGGTCGCCGACATGTCCAGGCGGTTCTCCAGCGCACGGCTGACATAGCGCTCGTGGCGGGCGGCGGCCGACAGCGCCTCCGGCAGCTCCTCGGCCGCGGCGCGCTTGCTGACGAAGCCGCAGGCGCCGCGCAGCAGGGCGTCGCGGGCGAAGGCCGGGGCGTCGTGCATGGTCAGCACCACCACCGGCAGGTTCGCATGGCGCTCGTGCAGGGCATCGAGCACCGACAGGCCGTCGCCGTCGGGCAGCGACAGGTCGAGCACCAGCAACTCGATCCCGGCGAGCGCGTCCGGCGCCAGCACCTCGCGGACGCTGCCGAATTCGCGCACCACGCGGTGACGGCCGTCGGCCTCGATCAGCTGGCGGAAGCCTTCCCGTACGATGGGGTGGTCGTCGCAGATGGCGATGGGGGTGGGAAACATGGCCTTGGTCGGTGAGCGTGCAGGCGTGTGGCGAGAGCATAGCCGCTGGCTCCGGCCCCTGGCCTGGGCGCTGGCCTGGGCGCTGGCCTACATTGCGCTGTGGATGGCGCTGTGGTCGGTGTCGCGCACGCTGTGGTTCCTGCCCGCCGGCCTGCGCCTGGGCGCGCTGTGGGTGACGCCGCAGCGCCACTGGATCTGGCTGGCGCTGGCGGAGTGGACCGGGCTGGGCCTGCTCGGCACGGTGATGGGCTACAACGTCTTCGAGCCCAGCAGCCTCGCCTTGAACGCGCTGCCCTGGATGCTGTACGCGGGCTCGGTGGCCCTGCTGCGCGACGGCAACCCGCCCGGGGTGCCGGGCACGCCGGTGGCGATGGCGCGGCTGCTCGCCGCCGGTCTGCTGGCGGCGGCGCTGGTGTCGCCGGTGCTGGCGCTGTACCTGCCGCCGGGGGAGGGCGGACCGGATCAGGCCCTGGGCGCGTTCGGCTACCTGTTCGGCGACGTCGTCGGCCAGGTCGTGCTGGCACCGCTGATCGTTTTGCTGGCGCGGCGCGGCCTCATGCTGCCCGAGCCCCGCCGCCTGGCCGGCGACCTGCTGCTGGTGCTGATGCCGATGCTGGGGCTGATGGCCTGGCTGATGCTGCGGACCGCGCTCGGCGCCGGCTTCGGCTACCTCATCGCCTTCGCGCCGCTGCTCTATCTGGGCTTCCGCCACGGCTGGATCGGGCCGGCGATCGGCCTGCCGCTGGTCGGGTTGGCGATCGAGGCGGCGATCGTGTTCGATCCGGCGCTGGCCGCCGAGTTGCAGCTGCAGGTCGGGCTGGCGGTGATCGGTGCCGGCGCGCTGATGCTCGGTGCCTCGACCACCGCGCTGCGCGCCAGCCACCGGCTGCTGGCGCAGCGCAATGCCGAGCTTTCCGAGAGCAACCGTTCGCTGCAGACGCTCACCGGCCAGTTGCGCGACATGTCGCAGCGCCTCACCCGCCTGCAGGAGCAGGGCCAGCGCGAGCTGGCCGCCGAGCTGCACGACGAGCTCGGCCAGGCGGTGACCGCGCTGGCGACCCGGATCAGCCTCGGCCTGCGCCAGACCGGCGACCCCGAGCAGCGGGTATTGCTGGAATCGCTGCGCGACCAGGCCGGCGCCGTCCACGACAGCCTGCGCCGGGTGTTGCGCCAGCTGCGGCCGGCCGTGCTCGACGCCTACGGCCTGCAGCGGGCGCTGTCGGAAGGGCCGCCGCGCGAGATGCTGGAGGATGCGGGCGTGGAGTACCGCCCCAGCTTCGCCGGCGAGGTCGATGCGCTGGACGAGGACGCCACCACCGCCATCTACCGGATCTGCCAGGAGGCCGTGACCAACTGCGTCCGGCATGCCCGCGCGCGCGTGCTGACGCTGCGGCTGGAGGTGGTTCGCGAGCCGGATGGCCGTCACCGGCGGGTGCGGCTGGAGATCACCGACGACGGCGTCGGCGCGTCGCGCCGGCCGGTGTCCGGCGGCTACGGGCTCGGCGGCATCCGCAGCCGCGTACTGGCGCTGGATGGCGAGTACGCGTTCACCACCGGCCCGGAGGGCACCCGGCACCGCATCGAGCTGCTGCGCCGGGGCGACTGAGAGCCGGCGCGGTGCCTGCCTGTCCGGTCCGGCGCTGACGAAACTGACCGTTCCGTCGCACAATCCTGCCATTGCGTCCGATCCGATGGAGCCGCCCGGTGGATAGTCCGTGCCCGTCCCGCTGCCGCCGCCCGCACCATGGCCGCGCGCCTGCCCGGAGGCGGGCATGAATGGCCCCGTCCCGCCCGGTACGCGGGTACTGCTGGTCGCCGCCGAGGCGGCCGAGGCGGAACGTCTGCGCGGGCTGCTCGCCTGGCCGGAGGCGAGCGTCGAGATCGCGACCGATCATGCCGAGGGGCTGGCATGGCTGGCCGGCGGCGGTTTCGATCTGTGCGTGCTGGCGGTCCGTGCCGGCGACGACGCGGCGCTGGCATGGCTGGCGCGCGCCGGCGAATGCGCGCCGGCCTGCCGGCGCGTGCTGTACGCATGTGAACCCGATCCGGAGCTGAGCCGGCACGCCCGTTCGCTCGGAGTGGCGGCCTGCCTGGACGCGCAGGCGCATGGGCCGCGCCAGTTCGTCGACGCCCTGCGCGCGCTGCTGGCCGACGAGGGCTTGCCGGGGCCGGTCGCGCCCGACTTGCTGCGGCGCGCGGTCGAGGCCAGCGGCAGCGGCATGGTGATCTGCGATGCCGGGCGGCCCGGGCTGCCGGTGGTCTACGTCAATCCCGCCTTCGAGCGCATCACCGGCTACCCGGCCGCCGAGGTGCTTGGCCGCAACTGCCGTTTCCTGCAGGGCACGGAGCGCCAGCAGCCCGAGCTCGACACCCTGCGCGAGGCGCTGCGCGAGGGTCGCGAATGCGAGATCGTGCTGCGCAACTACCGCCGCGACGGCTCGCTGTTCTGGAACCAGCTGTCGCTGGCGCCGCTGCGCGACGGCGACGGCCGCATCACCCACTGGGTCGGCCTGCAGAACGACCTCACCCAGCGGCGCCAGTACGAGGCCGAGCTGGCCTACGCCGCCAGCCAGGACCCGGTCACCGGCCTGCCCCGTTTCGCCGCCCAGGAGGACTACCTGCGCGAGGCGATGACCGAGGCGTTGGGCCGCGGCAGCCGGGTGGCGCTGTTCTACCTCGACATCGACCGCTTCCATTCGGTCAACGAGACCATGGGCCACAGTGTCGGCGACCAGGCCCTGCGTCTGATCGCCGAGCGCCTGCGCTCGCAGGTCGCCGGTTTCGGCCGGTTGTCGCGGCTGGCCGGCGACGAGTTCATCGTCGTGGTGGCGTACCGGCCGGGCGAGTTCAATCCGCTGGCCTTCGCCGAACAGTTGCGCCGGCGCATGGAGGCGCCGCTGGCGGTGCTGCCGTACAGCCTGTACTTCACCTGCACCATCGGCATCGCCGAATTTCCCGACAACGCGACGACGCCGACCGACCTGCTCAACTGCGCCGAGATCGCGATGGCGCGCGCCAAGCGGCGCGGGCGCAACACCGTGGAGGTGTTCAACAACGAGCACGCCGCCGAGCTGCGCGACCGCATGGCGCTCGGCGGCCGGCTGCGCGATGCGATCATCGGCAACGAGCTGGTGCTGTATTTCCAGCCGCAGGTGAACGCGCAGAACGGCCGGATCGTCGGCCTGGAGGCGCTGGTGCGCTGGCAGACGCCGGATTTGGGCCTGCTGCCGCCGTCGCGCTTCATCCGCGTCGCCGAAGAGCTGGGCCTGGTGGTGCAGCTCGGCCGCTGGGTGCTCGACGCCGCCTGCCGTCAGCTGCGCGCGTGGCTGGACGCCGGCCACGACGACGTCCTGGTGTCGGTCAACATCTCCATGCAGCAGATGCTGCGGCCGACCTTCATCGAGGAGGTGCGCGAGGCGCTGCGCGCCAGCGGGGTGCCGGCGCGGATGCTGGAGATCGAGCTGACCGAGAATGCGATCGGCGAGAGCGAGACGCGGCTGCTGGAGACCGTGACCGAGCTCAAGGCGCTGGGCGTGCAGCTGGCACTGGACGATTTCGGCGTCGGCTATTCCAGCCTCAGCCACCTCAAGCAGTTTCCGATCGACAAGCTCAAGATCGACCGCAGCTTCATCGTCGACGTCTCCACCGAGAGCGACGGCGCGGCGCTGGCGCGCGCAGTCATCGCCCTCGGCCACCAGCTCGGCATGGCGGTGGTAGCGCAGGGCGTGGAAACCGAGGCCCAGCTCGGCTTCCTGCGCCGCAACCACTGCGACCTGTTCCAGGGCTTCCTGTTCGGCGCGCCGGTCGATGCCCGCGATGCCGGGCGCCTGCTGCGCCACCGCTACCTGCTGCCCGGCGCGTTCGCCAGCACCCGCCCCGACCGCACCCTGCTGCTGGTCGACGACGAGGAGAACGTGCTGCGGGCGCTGCTGCGCCTGTTCCGCCGCGACGGCTACCGGGTGCTCACCGCCAGCAGCGTGGACGAGGCCTACGACCTGCTGGCGCGCAACCATGTGCAGGTGATCCTGTCCGACCAGCGCATGCCGCAGGTCAGCGGCACCGAATTCCTCGGCCGGGTCAAGGAGCTGTACCCGGACACGGTGCGCCTGGTGCTGTCCGGCTACACCGACCTGGCCACGGTCACCGACGCCATCAACCGCGGCGCGATCTACCGCTTCCTGACCAAGCCCTGGAACGACGACGAGCTGCGCGAACACATCCGCGAGGCCTTCCGTACCCACGCCGCGGCGCATCGCCCGGAGACATGAGGGCAGCGGTGGCGCGCCGCGCGCGCCGCGGCAAGGACGCGAACCCGCCGCGCGTTTTTCCCGCGCTCCCGCGGGCCGCTCAGCCGCCGGCCGGCGCCTCGCGCGGCTGACGGACCGGCAGCACGATGCGGAAGACGGTGCCCTCGCCGGGCACGCTGCTGACCTCGATCCGCCCGTGGTGCTTGGCGACGATGCCGTAGGTGATCGACAGACCCAGGCCGGTGCCCTGGCCGACCGGCTTGGTGGTGAAGAACGGATCGAAGATGCGCGGCAGCGCCGACTCCGGGATGCCCTTGCCGGTATCGCTGATGCGCACCCAGACCTCGCCATCGGCGTGGCCGGTCTCGATGGTGATGACGCCGCGCTCGACGATCGCCTGGCCGGCGTTGACCAGGATGTTCATGAACACCTGGTTGATCTCCGAGGGCAGGCACTCCACCGGCGGCAGGTCGCCGTAGCGCTTCTCCACCCGCGCCTTGTACTTGATCTCGTTCCAGACGATGTTGAGGGTGGAGTCGAGCGCGCGGTGCAGGTCGGTCTCGGTCCAGGCCTCGCCGCGGCCGGTGTAGGAGAAGTCCTTGAGGTCCTGGACGATCTTGGTCACCCGCTCGATGCCCTCGCGCGACTCGGCCAGCAGGTCGGGCAGGTCCTGGGTGACGAAGTCCAGGTCGAAGCGTGCGCGCAGTTCGTCGATCTCGGCCACCGTCTCCTCCGGCAGGCCGCCGCCGCGCACGGCGCGGTCGTAGACGTCGAGCAGGGTGATCAGGTTGCGCAGGTATTCCTGCAGCGTGCCCAGGTTGGAATGCACGTAGCCGATCGGGTTGTTGATCTCGTGCGCGACGCCGGCGGCGAGCTGGCCGATCGAGGCCAGCTTTTCCGACTGCAGAAGCTGCTCCTGGGTGCCGGCCAGGCGCAGGTAGGCCATCTGCAGCTCGGTATGGCGGCGCTGCAGCTCGCGCTCGCGACGGACCTCGGCGCTGATGTCGCGGATCACCGCGAAGCAGGAACCGTCGCGCTGCGCCGGCGGCAGGTCGCGGCGGCCGTGCAGGGCGATGCGCAGGGTGGTCTCGCCGCCGTCGCCGGTGGCCAGCGAGGTGCTGTATTCCCAGCGGCCCTGCTGGGTGGCTTCATGGATGGCGCCGTCCGGGAGCAGGCGCAGCAGCCACTGCGCCGCGTGGCCCGGGCCGACCTCGCCGGCCGGGGCCAGCCGGTGGCTGAGTTCGTGCGCGGCCGGGTTGGCGTAACGCAGCGTGCCGTCGGCATCGAGCAGCAGCACGGCATCGCCCAGCAGGTCGGCCAGGCCGGCCAGCGACTGCGGTGCGTCGGGCGCCGTGGCGGGAGGGGCGGAAGCGGGCGCGGTCATGCGCTACAGCGTAGCGCAGGCCGGCGTCGGGGCCGAGCTGGAGCCGGCGCAAGCAGGTGCGGCCCGCGCGGTCCTTCGGTCGCGCCCTCGCCCGGGCGGCCGGCAGCGCGCCCGCTTCCGCGGCCGCTCAGACGCTGCCCAGGCTCCGCGCCTGCGGCGTCCGGGCAAGGCGGCCGTGCGGGTCGTATTCGGGCTGGGCCTCGGCGCGGCCGAGCTGGCGCAGCGCCCAGTGCACCGCGCGGCGGCGGCGCGCCAGCAGGACGCCGTTGGCCCGGTTGAGCTCGCTCAGCGCGACGACCCGGTCGTGGTCGGCGACCGGCGGCGGCGCGGCTTCGAGCGCGCGCAGCGCGTCGAGCTTGGCCGCGTTGGCGCGGACCAGGCCGTCGACGTCGTGGTCGAGCAGGGCCCGGCGCTCGGCCTCGAGCGCCTCGGCCAGGTCGTCGAGGCGGCGGTCCGCCGTCGCGCTCATCGCGACAGTTCCCGCTCCAGTGCGGCCAGGCGGCTGGCGATTTCCTGCGGATCGATGCGGTAGCTGCCCGAATCCAGCAAGTGCTTCACCGCGGCGACCTTGGCCAGGTCCATCGCCGGGCCCGTCGACAGGTTCTGCTCGATGGCGCGCAGGCTGGCGGTCTCGCCGGTCAGGCGGACCCGATCGGCGGCCTCGGGCGCGGCGACGGGCTTGCCGCGCTCGCCGCCGGCGCGGTCGATGCGCGGCGGCGTGGAGGAGGCCACCCGCGGCGCGCCGGGGACCGGTCCGTCGATTTTGCTGCTCATGGTGGCTTCCTCTCAGAGGTCTCTGGCCGGGGTATCGGCCGGCGGACGGCGATCTTTAGCAGGATGTGTCCGGCGGGCGTTCATCGCAGCACCTCGACCTCGCCGTTCTCGCGGACGATGCCCTGGACGATGCGGCGCGAGGCCAGGTTCTCCACGCTCAGCCGCTCATCGGCCCCGGCCTCGCCGAGGGCGCGCCCGGCGGCGCGGACTTCCACGGCGCCATGGCGCGAGACCAAGGTTACCGCATCGCCCCGGCGCACGCTGCGCGGCGAGACCAGGTCCTGGGCGGTGAGCGGGCTGCCGGCGCCCAGCGCCCGCCGCGTCACCCGCCCGGCGAGCTGGCCGGGGTCGGTCAGCGCCCCGGCGCCGAGCCGGGCGACGTCGCGCAGCTCCACCGCATACATGTCCTCGCGCAGCGGCTCGCCGGCGGCGACCGGGCGGGTCAGCACCAGCACCGGCCGACTGCGCTGCACCCGCACCGGCACGTACAGCCGCCAGCCGGCGGCGGCGCAGCCGACTTCGACGATGCCGTTGCCGCCGCTCCTGGCCTCCAGCGGCTGCGGGCAGGCGGGCAGGCGCAGGGCGGCGTCGACGGCGGCCTCGGCCTCTACGCCCGGCGCGCCCAGGTCGGGCACGGTCCGCAGCGCGGCATCGCGGATCGAATCCACCGGCTGGAAGCCGCTGGCGGCGACGGCCAGCGGCAGCGAAAGCAGAAGGAGCGGGAGCAGCGGTTTCACGGCGCGTCTTCCGGAATGGGACGCGACAGGCGTGCAAGTGGCGTGCCGGGGAAGCCGGGGCCCGGGACTCGGGACGCGGGACCGGGGACCCGGGAAGAGCGTTGGGATGGCGCGGCAAGGGCGACGCTTTATGCTTTTCCCCGGTCCCCGGTCCCCGGTCCCCGGTCCCCGGTCCCGGCTCAAGTTCCCCCCGCCCCGGCCGATCACCGGGGCATGTCGCAGGACCTGCTCAACCGGATCGACCAGCGCACCCGTCTCGCCGGCCACAACCGGCTGGCGCTGCTGCTGTTCCGGCTCGGCGGCCGCCAGCTTTTTGGCGTCAACGTGTTCAAGGTGCAGGAGGTGCTCAAGCGCCCCGGCCTGTTCCACGTGCCGCATGCGCCGGCGCAGGTGCTGGGTGCGGCCGACGTGCGCGGACGCACCGTGCCGGTGATCGATCTGGGCGCGGCCATCGGCCACCCGGAATCCTCGATCGAACGCGCCGCCTACATGGTGGTGACCGAGTTCAACCGTTCGGTGCAGGGCTTCCTGGTGAGCGCGGTGGAGCGCATCGTCAACATCGCGGTGGAGGACATCCGGCCGCCGCCGGAACTGGCCGGCGAGAGCGCCCATCTGACCGCGGTGACCCGCTACCAGGGCGAGATGATCCAGATCCTGGACGTGGAGAAGGTGCTGGCCGACCTGGTCGAGATGCCGCAGGAGATTTCGCGCCGGCTGAGCGTCCCGCCCGGCCTGCTCGGTGCGCGTGTGCTGGTGGTGGACGACTCGCGGGTGGCGCGCAGCCAGATCCAGCGCGTGCTCGAGCAGCTCGGCCTGACCCCGGTGCTGCTGCCGGACGGCCGGCAGGCGCTGGACCACCTCAAGGGCCTGATCGCCCAGGGCAAGGTGCCCTCCGAGCACTACGTCATGGTCATTTCCGACATCGAGATGCCGGCGATGGACGGCTACACCCTGACGACGGAAATCCGGCGCGACGCCCGCCTGGCGGACCTGTACGTGCTGCTGCACACCTCGCTGTCGGGCATCTTCAACAACGCCATGGTCGAGCGCGTCGGCGCCAACTGCTTCGTCGCCAAGTACAGCCCGGACGACCTCGCCGAGCGTGTCGTGGCGCGGCTGGCCGCGGTCGCCGACCGGCTCGCCGTCTAGCCGGACATCGCGCCGGTCCGGGCCCGTCCGGACCCTGGCACGGGCGGTCTGGCACAGGGTTTGCCTCGTTGACGGCGACAAGCCGTCGACCAGGAGCCCGCCATGTCGGACGCCGCCAAAACCCTGTTCGGAGTGCACGCCGCCGCCCTCGGGCTGCGCGCCGAGCGCCTGAACCTGATCTCGGCCAACCTCGCCAACGCCGACACGCCCGGCTACAAGGCGCAGGACCTGGACTTCGCCAGCGCCCTGCGGGCGGCCACCGGCCAGGGCGGACCCCTCACGCTCAAGGTCACCGCCAAGGCTCATGTCGGCGGCGCGCCGGCGGCGAGCGCGTCGGCGCGCGTGTTCCGCACCCCGAGCCAGCCCAGCCTGGACGGCAACACCGTCGATGCGCAGATGGAGCATGCCGCCTTCGCCCGCGCCGCGCTCGAATACCGCGCCTCGCTGAGTTTCTTCGATTCGCGCGTGCGCTCCCTGCTCACCGCCATCACCGGACAGTGACCATGGCCAACCTGCCCATCTTCGACGTGGCCGGCTCCGCGATGCAGGCGCAGTCGACCCGGCTGAGCACCATCGCCAGCAATCTCGCCAACGCCGAGAGCGTCAGCGGCGACCCGAACGCGGTCTACAAGCCGCGCGAGCCGGTGTTCGCCACCTTCCAGGTCGGCACCGACCCGGCGCTGCTGGGCGTGCAGGTCGCCGGCGTGGTCGAGTCGCAGGCCGCACCGGTCAAGCGCTACGAGCCCGGCCACCCGCAGGCCGACGCCGATGGCTACGTGTACGCGCCGGACATCGACCCGGTGGCGCAGATGGTCAACCTGATCTCCGCCTCGCGCAGCTACCAGGCCAGCGTGGAGATGCTCAACACCGCCAAGGATCTGGCACTGGCCACGCTCAACCTTTCCTCCCGCTGAGGGCTGACCCGCGATGCTCAACGTCAACAGCCACAACCCCTGGGCCGACCTCGGTCTGGCCGCACCGCCGCCGCCACAGGCGGCGAAGAAGGAGCTCGACCAGGCCGCCTTCCTGCGCCTGATGACCGAGCAGCTGAAGAACCAGGACCCGCTCAAGCCGCTCGGCAGCCAGGAGTTCCTCGCCCAGTTGGCGCAGTTCTCCACGGTGCAGGGCATCCACTCGCTCAACAGCACCTTCCAGGGGCTGGCCGCGGCGATGATGGACACCCAGGCGCTCGATGCCGTCTCGCTGGTCGGCCACGACGCGATGGTGGTGGCCGAGCGCTTCGGCTACACCGGCGGCGGCATCGAGGGCGAGATCGGCGCGCCGATGGCCGGCCGCATCACCTACGAGATCAGCAACGCCGCCGGCGAGGTCGTGCACCGCGGCGCGCTCGATGCGAACCGGCCCGGCTATGTCCCGTTCGCCTGGGACGGTCTGGACGCCGAGGGCAAGCCGTTCCCGCCCGGCGAGTACCGGATCGCCGCCCGCGTCAGTGCGGGCGACAGGACCGAGGCCGCCGTGCCCTCGATCAAGGCGCGTGTCGACAGCGTCTCGCTGACCTCGCAGGGCATCGTCCTCAACCTCTCGGGTCTGGGCGCCGCGCCGTTGTCCGCGGTACGCCGGATCGGTTAACCCAAGGAGTCCGTCATGAGCTTCCGCACCGCCCTGAGCGGCATCAACGCCGCCACCGCCGACCTCAACGTCACCTCGCACAACATCGCCAACGTCAACACGCCCGGCTTCAAGGGCTCGCGCACCGATTTCGCCGAGGTGTTCTCGGTGTCGCCGTTCGGCCTGTCGCGCAACGCCACCGGCTCGGGCGTGCGTGTGGCCTCGGTGTCGCAGCAGTTCATCCAGGGCAACATCGAGTTCACCAACAACAACCTCGACCTGGCGATCTCCGGGCAGGGTTTCTTCACCGTGTCGGACAAGGGCATGCTGGCCTATACCCGCGCCGGCAACTTCGCGCCCGACCGCAACGGCTTCGTCATGAACCCGGCCGGCCAGCGCCTGCAGGTGTTCCCGCCGATTCCAGGCACCAACACGTTCGACACCGGCCGCATGGTCGATCTGCGCCTGTCGATCACCGAGAGCGCGCCGACCGCCACCACCAGCGTCGGCATCGGCGCCAACCTGCCGGCCAGGGCCGAGCCGCCGGTGGTCGCGCCGTTCGATCCGGGCGACCCCAAGAGCTACAACCACACCACCTCGCTGACCATCTATGACTCGCTCGGCGTGGCGCACGTGGCGACGATGTACTTCGTCAAGACCGCCAACGCCAACGAATGGGAGATGTACACCAGCATCGACGGCACCGCGGTCGGCGGCGCACAGACCCTTCAGTACTCGGAGACCGGCACCCTGGTCGTGCCGGCCTCCGGCAGCATCACCCTGCCTGCGCACACGCCGGGCACCGGCGCCGCCGACCTCACCCTGACCCTGGAGATCGGCGATTCGACCCAGTACGGCGAGCGCTTCGCGGTCAACGAGCTGCGCCAGAACGGCGCCGCCTCCGGCCGCCTGACCGGCATCGAGGTCTCGGCCGAGGGCGTGGTCACCGCGCGCTACACCAACGGCCAGTCGATCCCGCTCGGTCAGGTCGCGCTGACCAGCTTCACCAATCCGCAGGGCCTGCAGAAGCTCGGCGACAACGCCTGGGGCGAGACCTTCGCCTCCGGCCAGCCGATCCGCGGCAACGCCGGCACGTCCTCGTTCGGCCTGATCGAGTCGGGCGCACTGGAGGGCTCCAACGTCGACCTCACCGAGCAGCTGGTCAACATGATCACCGCGCAGCGCAACTTCCAGGCCAACGCGCAGACCATCAGCGTCAACGACCAGGTCACCCAGACCGTTCTCAACATCCGCTGACCGGGAGCGCCCGAGCCATGGACAAGAGCCTCTACGTCGCCATGAGCGGCGCCAGCGCCAGCCTGCGGGCGCAGGCGACGGTGGCGCACAACCTGGCCAACGCCAACACCGTCGGCTTCAAGGCGGCGCACGTGGCGACCGAGGCCTTCCGCATCCCCGGCGAGGGCCTGCCCTCGCGGGTGGCGGCGGTGCCGGCGCAGGCCGGCTTCGACGCCCGCGCCGGGGCAGTGATGACCACCGGCGGCGCGCTCGACGTGGCGCTGCACGAGAACGTCTGGCTGGCGGTGCAGGACCGCGCCGGCGGTGTGGCCTACACCCGCGCCGGCGAGCTGCGGCTGTCGCCGAACGGCATGCTCACCACCGTGCACGGGCATCCGGTGCTGGGCGAGAACGGCCCGATCACGGTGCCGCCGCACGAGCGGCTCACCATCGGCAACGACGGCACGCTCTCGATCCAGCCGCAGGGACAGGGCGCCGACACCCTGGCGGTGATCGGCCGCATGCAGCTGGTGCGCGCCGAGGCGCCGAACGCGCTGGTGCGTGGCGAGGACGGCCTGATGCGCGCCGCCGGCGAGCCGCTGCCGCCGGCGGCCGGCAGCGCGCTCACCCCGGGCGCGCTGGAGGGCAGCAACGTGGACACCGCCGGGATGCTGGTGCAGATGATCCAGCTGTCCCGGCAGTTCGAGATGCAGGTCAAGCTGCTCAAGGCCGGCGAAGACAACGCCCGCGCCTCCACCAGCCTGATGCGGATGGGCTGACGGCGTCGTGGCACGGCGATTGCAAACCTCCTCCTGAGCGCGGCGGAAACCCGCCGCCCCGTACCAGCCCGGAGCAGAACCGATGAACAAGGCCCTGTGGATCGCACGCACCGGCATGGACGCGCAGCAGACGCGGATGTCGGTGATCTCCAACAACCTGGCCAACGTCAACACCACCGCGTTCAAGCGCGGCCGCGCCAGCTTCGAGGACCTGCTGTACCAGGTCGAACGCCAGCCCGGCGGCGCCAGTTCGCAGCAGACGCAACTGCCGTCCGGCCTGGCCACCGGCACCGGCGTGCGCGTGGTCTCCACCGCCAAGTTCTTCGAGCAGGGCAACCTGCAGCAGACCGGCAACGCACTCGATGTCGCCATCAACGGTCGCGGCTTCTTCGAGATCGTCATGCCCGACGGCAGCCCGGCGTACACGCGCGACGGCAGCTTCCAGATCAATGCCCAGGGCGAGCTGGTCACCAACAACGGCTACCGCGTGCAGCCGGGTATCCAGATCCCCGAGGGCGCGCAGAGCATCTCGATCGGCACCGACGGCGTGGTCACCGTGCAGATGGCCGGCGAGGCGCAGCCGGTGCAGGTCGGCACGCTCACGCTGACCGACTTCCTCAACCCCGCCGGCCTGCAGCCCAGGGGCGAGAACCTGTACATCGAAACCGCCGCCAGCGGCCCGGCGCAGACCGGCACGCCCGGCCTGGCCGGCGTCGGCACGCTCGCCCAAGGCGCGCTGGAAGGCTCCAACGTCAACGTGGTCGAGGAGCTGGTGTCGATGATCGAGACCCAGCGTGCCTACGAGATGAGCGCCAAGGCGATCTCGGCCACCGACCAGATGCTCGCCTACCTCAACAACCAGGTCTGAGGTCCGCCATGATGCGCCTGCTCGCTCCCGCCCTCGCCGCCCTGCTTGCCGCCGGTTGCGCCGGTGGCGGCGCTGTCCGCGACAGCGCCTGGGCGCCGGTCACGCCGGCCGCCTACGCGATGCCGGCCGCCCCCACCGAGGGCGCGATCTACCGCGCCGGCGGCGGCCTGTCGCTGTTCCAGGACACCAAGGCGCGCCAGCCCGGCGACCTGCTGACCATCCTGCTGGTCGAGCGCACCCAGGCCAGCACCAGCGCCAGCACGGCGGTGAAGAAGGACTCCAGCGCCAGCATCTCGGCGCCGTCGCTGTTCGGCGCCCCGCTCACCGCCAACGGCCGCAATCTGCTCGAGGCCGACGTCGCCGGCGGCCGCAGCTTCAACGGCAAGGGCGACAGCGCGCAGAGCAACCGCCTCGACGGCAGCCTGACCGTGACCGTGGTCGAACGCCTGCCAAACGGCAACCTGGTCGTGCGCGGCGAGAAGCACCTGCGGCTGAACCAGAGCAACGAGGTGATCCAGCTCCAGGGCATCGTCCGCGCGGCCGACATCAATCCCGACAACAGCGTCCTGTCCAGCCGGGTGGCCGATGCGCGCATCGTCTACGGCGGTCGCGGCCCGGTCGCGCAGTCGAACGTGATGGGCTGGCTGAGCCGCTTCTTCAATTCGGGGGCGATGCCGCTGTGAGCGCTGCGGGAACGGGAAATCGGCAACCGGCAATCGGCGCGCTCGCGGCGGCGCTCGCCGCAGGGTTCGCGGTCCTGGCACTGCTCTTCGCGCCGCCGGCCGGCGCCGAGCGCATCAAGGACCTGGCCTCGGTGGCCGGCGTGCGTGGCAACCCGCTGGTCGGCTACGGCCTGGTGGTGGGCCTGGACGGCACCGGCGACCAGACCTCGCAGGCGCCGTTCACGGTGCAGAGCCTGCGCACCATGCTGTCCGAGCTGGGCGTGACCATTCCGCCCGGGGTCAACCCGCAGCTCAAGAACGTCGCCGCGGTCGCCGTCCACGCCGAACTGCCGCCGTTCGCCAAGCCCGGCCAGACCATCGACGTGACCGTGTCCTCGATCGGCAACGCCGGCAGCCTGCGCGGCGGCAGCCTGCTGATGACGCCGCTGCGCGGTGCCGACGGCGAGGTGTACGCGATCGCCCAGGGCAACCTGGTGGTCGGCGGCTTCGGCGCGTCCGGCCGCGACGGCTCGCGGATCTCGGTCAACGTGCCCAGCACCGGCCGCATCCCCAACGGCGCCATCGTCGAACGCGCGCTGCCTGGCAGCTTCGCCGGCGACGGCGAGCTGCTGCTCAACCTGCACCAGGCCGACTTCACCACCGCCGCGCGGCTGGTGTCGGTGCTGGAGAACGCCTTCGGCGAGGGCATCGCGCGCGCCATCGACGCGGTCACCGTGGCAGTGCGTGCGCCGAGCGAGCCGGGGGCGCGGATCAATTTCATGGCGCGGCTGGAGAATCTCGAGGTGCGGCCCGGCGAGGGTCCGGCCAAGGTGGTCATCAACTCGCGCACCGGCACCGTGGTGATGGGCGGCAACGTGCGCGTGCTGCCGGCCGCGGTAGCGCACAGTTCGCTCACCGTGACCATCGCCGAGAGCGTCTCGGTCAGCCAGCCGGCGCCGTTCGGTCGCGGCGAGACGGTCGCGGTGCCGGAGTCGGCGGTCGAGGCCACCGCCGAGGGCAGCCGCATGTTCATCCTGGGCGGCGCCTCGCTGGAGGAGGTCGTGCGCGCGGTCAACGAGATCGGCGCCGCGCCCGGCGACCTGGTGGCGATCCTGGAAGCGCTCAAGCGCGCCGGCGCCCTGCGCGCCGAGCTGGAGGTGATCTGAGGCCGTCATGGATCTGGTGCGCGCCAACGCCGAACTCGCCAGGCTCGCCGCCGCACAGGCGCCGGCGCGCCCGGCCGGCAACGATCCGGCCGCGATCGACCGCGCCGCGCGCGAGCTGGAAGGCGCGTTCGCCAGGATGCTGATCGCCTCGATGCGGCAGACCAGCCTGGGCGATGCGATGTTCGCCGGCGACGCCGGGCACTTCCGCGACCTTTACGACCAGCAGCTGGCCCGGGCGATCAGCCAGGGCCAGGGCTTGGGCCTGGCGCCGATGATCCGTCGCCAGCTCGGCGGCGAGGCCGCCCCGGCCAGCGCCGGCGACACGCCGCCGGCGAGCCGCTTCCATTCGCTGGACGGGTATTCCCGCCCGCAGGCGGCGCGCCGGATCCTCAACGAGCTGGCCTCGCTGGGCATACCGGTGAAGACCGCGCCGGCGCCGATCGACCAGTGGCAGCCGACCCGGCCGGACGGCCTCGCCGCCCGCACCGCCCCGCCTTCGCCCGAGGGCAAGCCCACGCCGGAGCAGTTCGTGGCCCGGGTCTGGCCGCACGCCCAACGCGCCGCCGCCGAACTGGGCGTGGACCCGCGCACCCTGGTCGCGCAGGCCGCACTGGAAACCGGCTGGGGCAGGCACGGCATCCGTCGCGACGATGGCGGCGACGCGCACAACCTGTTCGGCATCAAGGCCACCGGCTGGCAGGGCGACAAGGTCGCGCGCAGCACACGCGAGTTCGAGAACGGTGTCGAGCGCCGCGAGGTGGCGGAGTTCCGCGCCTACCGTTCGCCGGCCGAGAGCTTCGCCGACTATGTGCGCCTGCTCAAGACCAGCCCGCGCTACGCCGAGGCGCTCGACAGTGGCGGCGACGGCCGCCGCTTCGCGCAGTCCTTGCAGCGCGCCGGCTACGCCACCGACCCGCAGTACGCCGCCAAGCTGACCGCGATCGCCGAGGGGCCGACCCTCAGGCGCGCGCTGGCGCAGCTCGGCATCACCGAGCCTTCGAAGGCCTGATGCGATGAGCACCCTGCTGAGCAACGGCATCTCCGCCCTCACCTCCTTCCAGCGCGCGCTGTCGACGATCAGCCACAACGTCGCCAATGCCAACACGCCCGGCTACAGCCGGCAGGTGCTGGACCTGTCGGCGCGCGCCGGCCAGGCCTACGGCTTCGGCTTCATCGGCGCCGGCGTGCAGGTGGACAGCGTCCGTCGCGTCACCGACCTGTTCAATTTCGCCCGCTCGCTGGACAGCGCCGCCGAACTCGGCCGCCTGGGCGAACTGGCGGCGCTGGCCGGCCGCGTCGACAAGCTCGTTTCCGACCAGGGCACCGGCCTGACCGGGCCGTGGTCGAAGTTCTTCGATGCCGGCCAGGGGGTCTCGACGCAGCCGACTTCGACCGCCGCCCGGCAGAACCTGCTGGCCGCCGGCGAAGCCCTGGCAGCGCGCTTCCGCAGCCTGGACGCCCAGTTCAAGGGCATGGAGTCCGAACTCAACGGCAAGCTCCGGGCCGGCGTCGACGACGCCAACCGGCTGAGCGCCGAGATCGCGCGACTGAACCAGGAGATCGTGCGCCAGCGCGGCCTGGCCGGCGGCCAGCCGCCGAACGACCTGCTCGACCAGCGCGAGCGGCTGATCGGCGAACTGTCGGCGCGGCTGGGCGTGAACACCGTGCTGCAGGACGACGGCGCGCTCAACGTGTTCACCCCCAGCGGCCAGGCGATGGTGGTCGGCACCACCTCGCTCAGGCTCGGCACGGTCGCCGACCCGTTCAGCCCGGACCGGCTGGAGCTGGCCATCGAGACGCCGCACGGCCGCGTGCTGCTCAACGACGGCGCGATCGGCGGCGCGCTCGGCGGCCTGCTGGAATTCCGGCGCGACGTGCTCGATCCGGCGGCCGCCCAGCTCGGACGGATGGCGGCGACCCTGGCGCACAGCTTCAATGCCCAGCACCGCGCCGGTGTCGACCTGTATGGCCAGCCCGGCGGCGACTTCTTCACCCCGATCGTGCCGACGACCGCCGGCCACACGCTCAACGCCGGCAGCGCCGCGCTGTCGGCCAGCCTGAGCGACATCGCCGGCTATCGTGGCGAGGACGTGGTGCTCGCCTTCGACGGCACCGGCTGGAGTGCCACCGAACGCACCACCGGCCGCGCCGTGCCGCTCGGCGGCAGCGGCACCGCCGGCGACCCGCTGGTGTTCAACGGCGTGTCGGTGGTGGTGTCCGGCACCGCCGCCCCCGGCGACCGCTTCCTGGTGCGCCCGGCGATCGGCGCCGCCGGCCAGCTGTCGATCGCGGTCAAGGATCCGGCGCGGATCGCCGCCGCCAGTCCGCTGCGGGCCAGCGCCGATCTCGCCAACGTCGGCAACATGAGCGTGCAGTCGCTGACGGTGGAAGACGCCGGCATCCTGGATTTCAACGCCAGCCACACCATCGTCTTCACCGGCCCGAACAGCTACACCATCGACGGCGTCGGGCCGCACGCCTACGACCCCGACGCCGGCATCGCCCAGGGCGGTTGGCGGCTGAAGCTGGAGGGCACGCCGGTGGCCGGCGACAGCTTCCGCATCGCGCCGCGCGGCGCCGGTTCCAGCGACAACGGCAACGCCCGCCTGTTCGCGGTGCTGGACGGCCGCGGCCAGCTCGACGGGGGCAACCTCAGTCTCAACGGCGCGCTCGGCCAGCTCACCACCAGCGTGGGCTCGGCCGCGCGCCACGCCGAGTACGCGCGCGACGCGCAGCAGATCATCGACACCCAGGTGCGCGCCGAGCGCGAGGCGGTGTCGGGCGTCAACCTCGACGAGGAGGCGGCCAATCTGGTGCGCTACCAGCAGGCCTACCAGGCCGCCGCGCAGATGATCGGCACGGCCGACACCCTCTTCCAGACCCTGCTCGCGGCGGTACGGCGATGAGTTCGCGCATTTCCACCTCGATGATGCATGCCCTCGCGGTCGCGCAGATGCAGTCGCGCCAGGCCGCGCTGTTCAAGGTCCAGCAGCAGATCGCCACCCAGAGCAGGCTGCTCACCGCCAAGGACGACCCGGTCGCGGCCGGCGTCGCCGTCGCCCTGGACCGTGCCGAGGCGGCCTGGGTGCGCTATGGCGAGAATGCCAGCCAACTGGCACACCGGCTGTCGCTCACCGAAACCGCGCTAAGTTCGATCGGCGATCGCATCGCCCGCCTGCGCGAGATCGCCATCCAGGCCAACAGCGGTGCGATGTCGGCGGAAGACCGCCGCGCCTTCCTGCCCGAGCTGAGGGAACACTACGACGCACTGCTGGCGCTGGCCAACACGTCCGATGGCCAGGGCCGTTTCCTGTTCGGCGGCGCGCAGGACGGCGCACCGCCGTTCGTGCGGGTGAGCGGCGGGGTGGACTACGTCGGCGACCAGACCCAGCGTCGGGTCGAGATCGCCCCGGAAGTGTCGATCGCCGATTCCGATCCCGGCAGCGAGATCTTCCTGCGCATCCGCAACGGCAACGGACACTCGGTGGCACGGCCCGACCCGGGCAATGCCGGCGTGGCGGTGATCAAGTCCGACGGCATCACCGATCCCGGCGCCTGGGACGGCGGCAGCTACCGCGTCGCGTTCAGCGGCGGCGCCTACACCGTGCTCGACAGCGGCGGCAATCCGGTGGCGACCGGCCCGTATGTGCCGGGCGAGGCGATCCGCTTCGCCGGCTATCAGCTCACCCTGGGCGGCGAGCCGGCCGACGGCGACGCCTTCGATGTCGGCCCGGCGCGGAACCAGGGGCTGTTCGAGACGCTGGAGAACCTGATCGCCACCATCCAGATGCCCGGCCTGCCGGCATCCAACAAAGCCGCCCAGCAGAACGCCTTCTACGCCGTGCTGCAGGATCTGGAGCAGGCCGGCAATCACGTGATCGACGCCCGCGCCAGTGTCGGCGCGCGCCTGGCCACGCTCGACCGCACCGCCGAAGAGCGCGAGGGCCAGCTGCTGGCGACGCGCGTCACGCTGTCCTCGCTGCGTGACCTCGACTACGCCGAGGCGATCACCCGTCTGACCAGGGAATCGACCACGCTGGAAGCCGCGCAGCTGAGCTTCGCGCGCATCCAGTCGCTGTCGCTGTTCAGCCTGCTGCGCTGATGGCCGCCGTGGCCGCGTCACCGCGACCACGATCACGACCACGACCACGACCACGACCACGGTCCGCTGCCTTGCGGTGTCGGCTTCGCCGCCATGACACCCCCACAGGCATGCTGTCGTCGTGCGGCATGCCCATCGGCGCATTCGTGCGGCGCATTCGTGCGGCACATTCGTGTGCGCGTTGTTCCTGTGTGCGTCGCCTCGCGCAGTCAGGAATCGCAGCGCGCCGCCGCTAACGCGCTCAGCGGGATTTCGCCCGCATGGAACACAGATGAGGGTGCGGTGCCCGTGTGCGTCGCAGCGCGTTACAGAGACGCCGCCGACATGCCGATAAAGCGCGTGCCCGGGCATCGGCGGAGAGGTGACCGGGCGTGCGGCGTCGCATCGCATCGACTTGCCGCACAGGGAAGTCGCGGGGCGCGAAGGGCCGCTTGACATCGGCGCTAAAGATTCCCCCGGCCCTTCCGATAACCTGGTCAGCAGCGGCAAGGCCTCGGACACAAAGGCCCCAACCCTGCGGCTACCGGCAGGCCCACCGCCAGGCCGGGCACCGACAACCGAGGAGAGCACCCATGCAAGTCATCAACACCAACGTGATGTCGCTGAACGCTCAGCGCAATCTCAACAGCAACAGCATGAGCCTGGCCACGTCGATCCAGCGCCTGTCTTCGGGCCTGCGCATCAACAGCGCCAAGGACGACGCCGCGGGCCTGGCGATTTCCGAGCGCTTCACCACCCAGATCCGCGGCCTGAACGTGGCCGTGCGCAACGCCAACGACGGCATCTCGCTGGCGCAGACCGCCGAAGGCGCGCTGGCCGAGATCAGCAACAACCTGCAGCGCATCCGCGAGCTGGCCGTGCAGTCCTCCAACGCCAGCAACTCCGCCAGCGACCGCGCCGCGCTGCAGAAGGAAGTCACCCAGCTCACCGCCGAGATCAACCGCGTCGCCACCCAGACCGAGTTCAACGGCACCAAGCTGCTGGACGGCAGCTTCACCGGGCAGGCCTTTCAGGTCGGCGCCAATGCCGGCCAGCTGATCACGGTCGACGCCGTGACCAACGCCCAGACCGGCTCGCTCGGCGGCACCCTGTTCGCCGACGGTACGGTGACCATCGCCGCGCCGGCGGACGAGAACACGGCGATCAGCCTGACCGGCATCAGCATCAACGGCGTGGCTCTGGACGACATCAGCGTCGCCGCCAGCGGCACCACCGCGGCCGACACCCAGACCGCGGCGGTCAGCGCCCTGGTTTCGGCGATCAACGCCAAGTCCGCCGAGCTCGGTGTCATCGCCGAGGCCGACAGTGCCGCCGGCGTCGTGAACGTGCGCTCCTTCCAGGCGGGCGACAGCGCCATCGACTTCCAAATCACCGGCGCCAGCGCCGCGTTCGTCGCGCCGACCAGCGAGACCTTCGTGGCCGACGTGGACATCTCCACCTTCGCCGGGGCCCAGCAGGCCATCGCGATCATGGATTCGGCCCTGACCTCGGTGAACTCGGCCCGCGCCGACATGGGCGCGGTGCAGAACCGCTTCACCTCGGTGATCGCCAACCTGCAGACCACCTCGGAGAACCTGAGCGCTTCGCGCAGCCGCATCCGCGACACCGACTTCGCGGCCGAGACCGCCGAGCTGACCCGCACGCAGATCCTGCAGCAGGCCGGCGTGGCGATGCTGGCCCAGGCCAACCAGGTGCCGCAGGGCGTGCTCAGCCTGCTGCGCTGATCGACCACCCCGCAACCCGCCCGGCCGCGACCCTCGGGTCGCGGCCGGCGCGCTGACCCGGAGCGTCTGAGCCATGAGCGCGGACATCGGCCCGACCCCACCGGCCCTCCCGGTTTCACCCGCACCGTCCGTGCCCTCCGGGCAGGCCGAGGCACGCGCCTTGCAGGCGCATTACGACCAGATGCTCGCCCGGAGCGAGCTCAAGTTTCACGTGGTCGGCGAGCCGCCACGCGTCGTGGTGCAGGTGATCGACGGGCGGACCGGCGAGGTCGTGCGGCAGATCCCGAACGAGGACGCGCTGCGGCTGGCCGAGGAGTTTTCCCGCCGCGGGCCATCGGCCGGCGGCATCGTCGTGTAGCGCACAGGAGCGGACATGGCCGGTTTGACGGCATCGGGCGTAGGTTCGGGTCTCGACATCCAGGGGCTGGTGCAGCAGCTGGTGGCCGCCGAGCGCGCGCCGCATGCGCTGCGCCTGAACCGCGCCGAGGCAGGCGCCAAGGCCAAGCTGTCGGCCCTCGGCAGCCTCAGCAGTGCCTTCGATGCGCTCAGGAAGGCGCTCGATCCGCTCAGGAACCAGGACGCCTTCGGCGCCCGCACGGCGAAATCCACCGCCGAGGATGTGTTCACCGTCAGCGCCGCGCGCAACGCCCCCCTCGGCAGCTACGAGGTGGAAGTGCTCTCGCTGGCCAGCGCCCACAAGCTGGTGTCCGGCGCGCTCGACGAGGAGGCTTCCCTCGGCGTCGGCCGGTTGCTGATCGAGGTCGGCGACAAGACCTTCGAGGTCGAGATCGTCGCCGGCAAGGACAGTCCGGCCGAGATCCGCGACGCCGTCAATGCCGCGGCCAAGGCCGCCGGTGCCAAGCTCGGCGCGACCTTGGTGCGCTCCGACGATGGCGTCCATCTGAGCCTCACGGCGACCGAAACCGGCGCCGCCAACCGCATCCGGGTGACCCGGCTCGAGGGCGATGCCACCCTCGATGCGCTGGTTTACGACCCGGGCACGCTCACGTCGCTGACCGAACGCAACCCCGCCGCCGATGCCCAGGTACGCATCGACGGGCTGTTGCGCTCGGCCACCGGCAACCGGATCACCGATGCGGTGCCCGGATTGACCATCGAGCTGAAGAAGGCCGAACCGGGCGAAATCAGCACCTTCACGGTGTCGGCCGACGCCAGCGCGGTGCGCGGCGCCGTGCAGGCCTTCGTCAACGCCTACAACGCCGCCGTCAGTGCGATGGCGAGCGTCACCCGCTACAACGCCGAGACCCGCGAGCCCTCGGCACTGACCGGCGACGCCCTGATCCGCGGCGCCAGCTCGCAGCTGCGCAACGCGCTGTCCGAGGCGCTGGGTGAGGCGGCGGAGATGGGCCTGACGGCCTCCAGGCTCGGTTTGAGCACCCGCGTCGACGGCACCCTCGCCTTCGACGCCGGCAAGTTCGACGCGGCATTGGCCAGCGACGGCGCGAGCATCCGCGAGGCCTTCGGCGGCGACAGCGGGTTGGCGGCGCGCCTGGCCGATGTCGTCGACCGCTTCATCGGCAGGGACGGCGCGTTCGCCGGGCGCAGCGCCGGCCTCAACAAGCAGCTCAAGAGCGTGGCCGACCAGCGCGAGGCGCTGGACCGCCGCCTGGAATCGGTGCGTGCGCGCTACCTGGCGCAGTTCACCGCGATGGACACGCTGATCGCCCAGCTCAACTCCACCAGCCAGTTCCTGGCCCAGCGGCTCGCGCCTCCGCGACAGGAGTCGTAAACGGTGTCGAACATGTACGGCAAGCGCGGCTTCCTCGACCAGTACCGCCAGACCAGCTCGGCCGCCGCCGAGCACGACCCCCACCGCGTGATCGCGATGCTGCTGGCAGGCGCCATCGAGCGCATCCGGCTGGCCCGGCTCAACCTCGAGCGTGGCGACATCGCGGGCAAGGCGCAGGCGATCGGCGCCGCGATGTCCATCGTCGACGGCCTGCGGCTGTCGCTCGACCACGAGGCCGGCGGCGAGATCGCTGCCGGCCTCGAGTCGCTCTACGACTACGCCAGCCTGCGTCTGGTCGAGGCCAATGCACACAACGACGACGGACGCCTGCGCGAGGTCGAGGGCCTGCTCGGCGAGATCGAATCGGCCTGGGCCGCGATTCCGCGCCAGATGGGTGCGGCGGCGGCGCATGGGGCGGGCGGTACCGCCCCATGAGCGCGTTGGCGCCGCTGCTGGCCGAGCTTGCCGAGCTGCGGCGTGCGGTCGAGGATGAGGACTGGCCGCTGGCCGCCACGCTGGCCCGCCGCCACGACCACGCGCTGCGCGCGGCGGTGCGTGATGGCGTGGCCGACGAACTGGCCGCGCTGTTGGCGGCGCAACAGGCCTTGATCGCCGACTTCGCGCGGCGGCGCGAGGAGGCGGCCGAGCGGCTGCGCGGCCTGCGTCGGGCCGACGGCGCCGCGCGCGCCTATCGGGACGGGGGGGAGCCATGAGCATGAGCGCCGAAGCCGCCGAGCGGGAGCTGTTCGACGATGCGCTGACCTGCCGCGAGGCGCTGCCGGCCGAGTTCGTCCCCGACGCGCTGGACGCGGCCTCGCGCGAGCGCGCCGCGGAACGGGCCGAGGGCCTGCTGCGTGCCATCGCCCTGGTCGAGGACAGTCATGGCGAGGAAGGCGATGAGCGCGGCGCCAACGAACCGGTGCTGCAGCGCATCGAGGCCAAGCTGAATCTGCTGTTCGAGCTGGTCGGTCTGGTCGTGCGCCGCGAGGTCGCGCCGCTGCCGGTGGTCGAGCTGCGCTGGTCGCGGCGTGGCGTCGAGCTGGCCGGCGCGTCGCCGGTGGCGCCGGGACAGGCCGGCCTGCTGCGCCTGCAGCCGGTGTCCTGGCTGCCGCAGGCGATCGAGCTGCCGGTCGAAGTGATCGCGGTCGACCGCTGCGAACCGGCGCCGCGCCTGTGGCTGCGTTTCTCGCCGCTGCCGGAAGCGCTGGAATCGGCGCTCGAGCGGCACCTGTTCCGCCTGCACCGCCGCGCCATCGCCGGCGCCCGCCGCCAGCGCTGAGCGGACGCCGGGCGCCGCCCCGCGCACGGGCAGCCAGGGCGGGGGCGTCCGGTGCGGTGGTCGCGCGCACCGCGCTGTCAGCTGCAAATTGCGCAATCGCGCACATGGCGGTTGGCAGACGCACGGGGGCCCGCTATCGCGTCGGGTCGGATCGCGAAAGGTGGCCGGGGGCTGCGCCATGCGGATGCCGACGATCACGCGCTGGTGCGCTTCGCCCTGCGTCGTGCCGAGGAGTACGATGAAAGCCGCTGCCGGAAGCAACGGCCGGCCGGGCTGTCGGAATCCCGTCGCTTCCGGTACAAGGGCAAGTACCGATGCAGGGTAGTGGCCGGACCGGCCGGGGAATCCTCCCCGCGCGAACCGTCGGCGGCTTCCCGGGATCGGTTTTCCGTGCGATGTTCCGGGCAAGCAGATGAAGACCGCCCTCAAAGTCCAGCTCGGCCAGCAGCTCAACCTGACGCCGCAGCTGCTGCAGTCGATCCGGCTGCTGCAGCTCGACGCGCTGCAGCTCGAGCAGGAGATCGGCCGCGCCCTGGAAACCAACCCGCTGCTGGAGCGCGAGGAAGGCGGCGAAGGCGAGACGCCGGAGGCGGCGGCCGAGGCGGCCGGCGAGGTCGAGCTGCGCGACGCCCCGGAAGGGCTGGAATGGTTGCAGGCCGCGCGCGGCAGCGGCGCCGGCAGCCTCGACGACGATGCCGTGCAGCGGCTGCCGGCCGGCGAGAGCAGCGACATGCGCCAGCGCCTGCTGGCGCAGTTCGAGCTCGAATGCCATGCCGGGCGCGAGTTGGCGCTGGCCGCGCTGATCCTCGATCACGTCGACGACAGCGGTTATCTCGAAATCCCCTTCGACGAACTGGCCGCCCGCGCCCGCGCCGAACACCAGACCGACACCGGCGAACTGGAACGCGTGCGGCAGAAGCTGATGCGCTGCGAGCCGGTCGGCGTCGGCGCGCGCGACCTGCGCGAATGCCTGCTGGTGCAGCTCGACGAGTTGCCGGGCGTGGTGCCCGGCCGGGTGCTGGCGCGCCGGCTGGTGCAGGAGCATCTGGACCTGCTCGCCCTGCACGACCCGGTCAAGCTCGGCAAGGCGCTGGACGTGGAGCCCGAACAGGCCGCCGAGGCCGAGCGCCTGGTGCTGAGCCTGAACCCGCGTCCCGGCGCGGCCATGCTGGAGGCCGCCGCGGTGGTGATTCCCGACGTGCTGGTGACGCGCGGTGAGCGTGGCTGGCAGGTCGCGCTCAACCCGGCCACCGCGCCGCGCATCCGGGTCAATCCGCTGTACGAGCAGCTGCTCGGCGAGGGCGCGGCGGACGACGCCGCCAGCCGCCGGTTCCGCGACCTGCTCAACGAGGCGCGCTGGCTGACCCGCGGCCTGGGGATGCGCTACGACACCCTGCTGCGCGCCACCCGGGCCATCGTCGAGCGCCAGCAGGCCTTCCTGGAGCAGGGCGACGAGGCCATGGTCCCGCTCAACCTCAAGGACATCGCCGACGCCATCGGCATGCACGAATCGACCATCTCGCGCATCACCACCGGCAAGTACGTGCAGACCCCGCGCGGCACCTACGAGCTCAAGCACTTCTTCGGCGTGCGGCTGGAAGGCGCCAGCGTCGCCGGCGCCGCGGTCAAGGCGATGGTGAAGAAGCTGATCGACGGCGAGAACCCCGAGGCGCCGCTGGCCGACGACGACATCGCCGTGCTGCTGGCCCGCCAGGGCGTGCGCATCGCCCGCCGTACCGTCGCCAAGTACCGCGACCAGCTGCGCATCCCCTCCGCCAAGGAGCGCAAGCGTTCCGCACCGGGCGGGCCGGTGCGCTACGCTGCGCCGAATTGAGCCGCGCCGAGGCTGTCATGCAACGCATCACCGTGCTGCTGGTCGACGATCACGAGGGTTTCCTCAAGGCCGCCATGCGCCACTTCCGCAACCTGCCCTGGCTGGAGGTGGTGGGGCAGGCGCTCAACGGCCTGGAGGCGGTGGAGAAGGCCGAGGCGCTCAAGCCCGATGCGGTGCTGATGGATCTGGCCATGCCCGAGATGGGCGGCCTGCAGGCCTGCCGGCTGATCAAGGCGCAGGACGATCCCCCCTTCGTGGTGATCGCCAGCCATTTCGACGACGCCCAGCACCGCGAGCATTCCGCCCGTGCCGGCGCCGATGCCTTCGTCAGCAAGCTGTCCTACATCCAGGAGGTGATGCCGCTGCTGCGTCGCCTTGCGGGGGTCGAAGAGGCATGAGCGAGTCGCGGGTACTGGTGATCGACGCCGACCAGGAGCGCGCCGAGCGGATCGCCGCCCTGCTCGACTTCATCGACGTCAACCCGCGCATCGCCGGCGGCGCCGACGAGATCGACCGCCAGCGCCACCGTCCGACCGACTGGCTGGCGATCGTGGTCGGCGCGATCGAGAATGCCGGCGACTGGGCCGCCTTCCTCGACTGGCTGCGCCGCGAGCCGCTGCACCCGCCGCTGCTGCTGCTGCCCGAGCACCACGCCGACGGCGCCCGCCGCTTCGGCGTGCACGAGGCGCAGTGCGTCAACCTCGACTATCCGATCAAGCACACCCAGCTCACCGAGGCCCTGCGCCGCGCCAGCATCCGGCAACTGGAGGAGGACGATCGCCGCCGCAACCTGCCTGCCGACAGCGGCCCGACCGGAAGCAGCCCGGCCACGCTGCGGCTGCGGCAGATGATCGACCAGGTCGCCGCCTTCGACACCACCGTGCTGATCCTGGGCGAGTCCGGCACCGGCAAGGAAGTCGCCGCCCGCGCCATCCACGAGCGCTCGCCGCGCGCCAAGGGTCCGTTCGTCGCCATCAACTGCGGCGCGATTCCGCCCGACCTGCTGGAAAGCGAGCTGTTCGGCCACGAGAAGGGCGCCTTCACCGGCGCGCTCACCGCCCGCAAGGGGCGCTTCGAGATGGCCGAAGGCGGCACCCTGCTGCTCGACGAGATCGGCGACATGAGCATGCCGATGCAGGTCAAGCTGCTGCGCGTGCTGCAGGAGCGCCAGTTCGAGCGCGTCGGCGGCAACCAGACCATCCACTGCGACGTGCGGGTGATCGCCGCCACCCACCGCAACCTCGAACAGCGCATCCGCGACGGCCAGTTCCGCGAGGACCTGTTCTATCGCCTCAACGTGTTCCCGATCGAGATGCCGGCCCTGCGCGAGCGCCGCGAGGACCTGCCGGCGCTGGTCGAGGCGGTCACCGCCCAGCTCGCCCGCACCGGCCGTGGCCGGGTACGGCTGGCCGCCGAGACCGTCGCCGTGCTGCAGCACTATCCCTGGCCGGGCAACGTGCGCGAGCTGACCAACCTGATCGAGCGGCTGGCCGTGCTGCACCCGGACGCCGTCATCGGCGTCAACGACCTGCCGGCGCGCTACCGCGTCGCGGCCGAGGCCGGCGCGGCCGCCGAAGCAGCGGCGCCGGCGCGCCCCGCCCCGGCCGCGGACCCGGCCGTCCCGGCGCCGGTCCCGGCTGCGCCGCAGGTTGCCGCCGACGTGCTGCCGCCGGAAGGGCTGGACCTCAAGGAGCACATGGCGCGGATCGAGGTCGGGCTGATCCGCGCCGCCCTGCAGCGTGCCGACGGCGTGGTGGCGCATGCCGCCCAGATGCTCGGCCTGCGCCGCACCACCCTGGCCGAGAAGCTGCGCAAGTACGGTTTGGACCGCGAGACCCGCGACGCCGGCTGATCCGGAACTCGGGATTTGCAGGAGTGGCGTGTGGTTTGATCGCGATCTGGCCGGTGTGTTTTGTCGGGGTTTCGTGCGTCTGTGGGTGTCTCGCGACCTGACCGGCGCTACCCGCCGGGTGTTCAGCCCGCCTGTGGGGTCCTCGCGAACTGGCCGGCGCGTTGCGCCGGGGGTTCCGTCCGCCTGCCGGCGGCCGGGTCACTTTCTCTTGCTTGCCCAAGAGAAAGTGACCAAAGAGAAGGGCACCCCAGGTGCTCGCGCCCTCCG
>NZ_JACHHX010000021.1 GCF_014202935.1 Rehaibacterium terrae
GGAGGTATCGCCCTTCGGGCCTCTGATAGGCGCATCTCAGATGTCCGCGAAAGCGGAGCTCGCCACTCACGCCGACCGGGTGAAGCCGGGTCGGCAACTGGCAGCGAGAAGCCGACTCAGGCGGTTCGTAGATCAGCGAAATCAGGTGGCGTGTCGGGAGCGCTCAAACACGCCAACCTCAACCCTGCCAACCGCCGGATGCGGACCCGCATGTCCGGTGGTGTGGGAGGGGTCCTCGGAGGTGGCATTCTCCGAGGCCCCTATCCCGATCGGGGCCGATACATGGCGCCATGCGGGGGCGAACGGCTGATCGATCGCCGCGCGCCGGGTATGCTCGGAGCTTTCCTCGCCGGAGAGCCATCATGCTGCGCAGCGCCGCCTTCGTCCTGTCACTGCTCGTCAGTCCCATCCTCTGTGCCGCCGATAAGCCGCTTGCCCTGGTGATCCACGGCGGTGCCGGCACGATGAGCCGCGAAGCGCTCACGCCCGAACGCGAGGCGGAAATCCGCGCCGACCTCGATCGTGCGCTCGATGCCGGGCACGCGGTGCTGCGCGCGGGCGGCAGCGCGCTGGACGCGGTGACGGCGGCAGTGGTGGTGCTGGAGGATTCGCCGCACTTCAATGCCGGCAAGGGCGCGGTGTTCAACGCCGAGGGCGTGAACGAGCTGGACGCCGCGATCATGGACGGCGCGACGCAACGTGCCGGCGCGGTGGCCGCCATCCACCGCACCAAGAACCCGATCAGGCTCGCCCGTGCGGTGATGGAGCAGTCGCGTCATGTCATGCTGATCGGCGAGGGCGCGGAGAAATTCGGCGAGTCGGTGGGCATCGAGTTCGTCGATCCGGCGTACTTCCGCACCGAGCACCGCTGGCAGCAACTGCAGGACGCGAAGGCGAGGGAGGCTGCACAGGCCGCGCTGCCGCGCGGTTACCACTACGGCACGGTCGGCGCGGTGGCGCTGGACGGCGAGGGCCGCATCGCCACCGCCACTTCCACCGGCGGCACCACCAACAAGCGTTGGGGCCGGGTCGGCGACACGCCGGTGATCGGCGCCGGCACCTATGCCGGCGCACGGTGCGGCGTGTCGGCCACCGGCACCGGCGAGTTCTTCATCCGCCTCATGGTCGCCTACGACATCTGCGCGCGCATGGAGTACCGCGGCGACAGCCTGGCGGCGGCCGCCGAAGAGGTGGTGATGAAGCGCCTGCCGGCGATCGGCGGCGACGGCGGCATCATCGCGCTCGACGGCGAGGGCAACATCAGCGCGACCTTCAACACCTCCGGCATGTATCGCGGCTGGATCAAGCCGGATGGGACACGCGGCACGGCGATCTTCAAGGAGTGACCCGCCACCACGTCGGGCCGTCGCTCACGGCAGCGACGGCCCGGCTACGCTCGGCCAAGGGAGGTGCGCACGCACCGGAGCGATCCGCGCGATGCCGGTCGGCCATGCCGGGCCCCTCGAACCGGGACGGCGAGCGCCGCAACGCGGACCGGCAACGATGCCGGCCGGGAAGGCGCGGCAGGGACGCCGCCGTGTCGCTATGGCAAAATGCGAGGCTGTTTCGGCCCACGCCCCCCCACCTGCCAGACCTCCCGCCCATGCTGATCTTCGAGCAGTCCCAGCCCGGCCGCACGGCCGCCGCGCAGCTTCCCGCCGATGCCGCCATTCCCGCCGATTTGCCGGCCGAACTGCTGCGCGATACGCCGGTCGGCCTGCCCGAAGTCTCCGAGCTGCAGGCGGTGCGCCATTACACCAACCTGTCGCGCAAGAACTTCTCGATCGACACGAACTTCTACCCGCTGGGTTCGTGCACGATGAAGTACAACCCGCGCGTGTGCCATTCGATGGCGCTGCTCGACGGCTTCCTCGGCCGCCATCCCTATGCGCCGGACGCGCTGTCGCAGGGCTTCCTGAGCTGCATGTACGAGCTGCAGGAGATCCTCGCCGCGGTCACCGGGATGAAGGGCGGCGTGTCGCTGGCGCCGATGGCCGGCGCGCAGGGCGAATTCGCCGGCGTGGCCATGATCATGGCCTACCACAAGCACCGCGGCGATCTCGAGCGCACCGAGATCATCGTCCCCGACGCCGCCCACGGCACCAACCCGGCGACCGCGGTGATGTGCGGCTGCACCGTGCGCGAGATCCCGACCCGGGACGACGGTGACATCGACCTGGAGGCGCTGAAGAAGGTGCTCGGCCCGAAGACCGCCGGCATCATGCTCACCAACCCGAGCACCATCGGCGTGTTCGAGCGCCGCATCGTCGAGATCGCACGGCTCGTGCACGAGGCCGGCGGCCTGCTGTACTACGACGGCGCCAACCTCAACGCCATCCTCGGCAAGGTGCGCCCGGGCGACATGGGCTTCGACGCCATCCACATGAACCTGCACAAGACCTTCTCGACGCCGCACGGCGGTGGCGGTCCGGGCGCGGGCGCGGTGGGCGTCAGCGAGCGGCTCAAGCCCTTCCTGCCGATCCCGATGATCGGCAAGAGCGAGGACGGCAGCTACCATTTCGTCCGCAAGAAGGACGCGCCGCTGAGCATCGGCCGGCTGTCGGCGTTCGCCGGCAACGCCGGCGTGCTGCTGCGCGCCTACGTGTATGCCCGCCTGCTCGGCCGCGAGGGCATGACCCGGGTCGCCGAGTACGCCACGCTCAACGCCAACTATCTGGCCAAGCGGCTTGCGGAGAAGGGGTTCACACTGGCCTATCCCGAGCGCCGTGCCAGCCACGAGTTCATCGTCACCGTGGCGCCGCAGAAGAAGGCCCACGGCATCACCGCGCTGGACTTCTCCAAGGCGCTGCTCGACCACGGCATCCACGCGCCGACCAACTACTTCCCGCTGCTGGTGCCCGAGTGCCTGCTGATCGAGCCGACCGAGACCGAGAGCAAGGAGACGCTCGACGAGTTCGTGGAAGTGATGGCCAAGTTGCTCGACACCGCCGCCAACGACACCGAGCGCATGAAGGGCGCGCCCTACACCACGCCGGTGCGCCGACTGGACGACGTCAAGGCCGCCAGGGAGCTGGACCTGGCCTGGCAGCCGGCGGCCTGAACGCCGCCGGGGGCGCGACGATGGCCGACGGCAAGGGCAGCTTCGCGCCACGCGGCCCGGTGGGCATGTGGCGCGCGCTCCTGTGGTCGCTCAAGGGGCTGCGCGCGGCGTGGCTGGTCGAGTCCTCGTTCCGGTTGGAGATCTACGCCTTCGCCGTGCTGGCGCCACTGGGCTGGTACCTGGGCGAGGGCGCGATCGAGCGCGCCCTGCTGATCGGCAGCCTGCTGCTGGTGATCAGCGCCGAGCTGCTCAACTCCGCCGTCGAGGCGGTGATCGAACGCTACGGCCCCGAGCACCACGAGCTGGCCGGCCGCGCCAAGGACATGGGCTCGGCGGCGGTGTTCGTGCTGATGCTCAACGTACTGCTGGTCTGGGGCCTGATCCTGGGGCCGCGCTACTTCGGCGCCTGAGCCGGGCCGGCCGGCCGCGCCCCGAGCTCGGCGGCGGCCGCTTCGCGCAGCGCCGCCGGTGTTTCCAGCGGCGGCAGGCAACGGGTTCCGCTGCACAGATATGCGACGCCGCCCTGGCGTGCGGCGTAGAGCGGCAGCACGGGCGCATCCTCCGGCAGCAAGGCGCAGCGCAGCCCCTGCCGCCCGAGTTCGCGTGCGGTTTCGCGCCAGGCGCGGCCGTCGCCGGCCGGCAGCCGGATCACGGCCTGCGCCGGCGGCTGCAGGAACTCGCGCAGGGCCGACAGCAGCGTCGCGCAGCCGTGTGGAATCTCGCCCATCGTCGCCCAGCCGGCGCGCAGCGTGCGCTCGGCGGCGTCGAGCCAGCGCGGCTCGGCGGTGAGGTGGCCCAGCCGCAGCAGTGCCCGCGCGGCGACGCCGTTGCCGCTGGGCAGGGCTTCGTCGGCGTACGGCTTGAGCCGGGCGATCAGCGGCTCGTGGTCATCGGCGGTGAAGAAGAAGCCGCCCTGCGCGCGGTCCTCGAAACGCGCCAGCAGTTGCTCCGCCAGCTCGAGCGCCCAGTCCAGATGGGCCGGATCGGGATCGACGCGCAGCAGATCGAGCAGGGCTTCCAGCAGGAAGGCATGGTCGTCGAGGTAGCCGGGAAAACGTGCCTGCCCCGCGTTCCAGCTCGCGTACAGGCGTCCCTCGCGCCACAGCGCGCGGCGCAGGAAGGCGACGGTATCGCGCGCCCGCTGCGCGAGTGCGTCGTGGCCCAGCCAGGCGGCGGCCTGCGCGAAACCGCTGGCGAGCAGGGCGTTCCAGGCGGTCAGCCGTTTGTCGTCGCGGCCGGGGCGCACGCGCCGTTCGCGCTCTGCGAACAGCCGCGCGCGGGCGGCGTCGCGTCGTTGCCGGGCTTCGTCGACGGGGAGACCGAGCGCGCTGGCCACCTCCTCCAGCGGGCGTGCGACGACGAGATGCCAGGCGTGGCCCTCGAAGTTCGGCGGGCCGTCCAGTCCCCAGTGTGGCGCCGCCACCGCCCATGACTCCGGCGACAAGGCATCCTGCACTTCGCTGCTGGCCCAGAGGTAGAAGCGGCCTTCCTCGCCCTCGCTGTCGGCATCCAGGGCGGCGCAGTAGCCGCCGTCGGGGCCGCGCATCTCGCGCTCCAGCCAGTCGGCGATGCCCTCGGCGGCATCCGCGAACCGTCCTTCGCCGGTCTGCGCCGCCGCGCGGGCGTACAGCGGCAGCAGCAGGGCGTTGTCGTAGAGCATCTTCTCGAAGTGCGGGATCGCCCACTGCGCATCCACGCTGTAGCGGCAGAAGCCGCCGCCGAGCTGGTCGTGGATGCCACCCTCGGCCATGCGGCGCAGGCTGTGCAGGGCCATCCGGCGCCAGCGGCCGGCGCGGCCCCTGTCCGGCGAGGCGTCGGCGGCGTCCAGCAGCAGGGCCAGGTCGCCGGCGTGCGGGAACTTGGGCGCCCCCCCGAAGCCGCCGTGCACGGGGTCGAAGCTGCGCTCCAGCCGCACCAGACCCTCGCGCAGCGGCGAACCGTCGAGCGCGGCGGCAGCATGGCCGGGCGCGCGCCCGTAGTCGCGCAGGAACTCGCCCAGTGCCGCGTTCTGCGCCATCACCTCCTGGCGCCGCTGGTCGTACCACTGGCGCACCTGCCGGAGTACCTCGACGAACGGCGGCATGCCGTAGCGCGGGGTCTTCGGGAAATAGGTGCCGGCGAAGTAGGGCAGGTGGTCGTCGGGCGTCAGGAACACCGTCAGCGGCCAGCCGCCGCCACGCCGGGTGAGCGCCTGGTGGGCGAGCTGGTAGATGCGGTCGAGGTCGGGCCGCTCCTCGCGGTCGACCTTGATGTTGACGAACAGGGCGTTCATCACCGCCGCCGTGGCCTCGTCCTCGAAGCTCTCGTGCGCCATCACGTGGCACCAGTGGCAGGAGGAGTAGCCGATCGAGAGCAGGATCGGGCGCCGGCTGCTGCGCGCCAGCGCCAGCGCCTCGTCGCACCACGGCCACCAGTCCACCGGATTGTCGGCGTGCTGGCGCAGGTAGGGACTGGTTTCGGCGGCGAGACGGTTGGGCATGGGCGTTTTCCCGTCGGGTTCGTTGAGCCTACGCCGGCAGCCGTTAAACTGCCGCTTTGGCAGGAAGCATTCCCGTGAGTCGACCCGATTATCCGGCGCTGTACCTCAAGCGCGGCGAGGACCGTCGCCTGCGCGCCGGCCACCTGTGGGTGTTCAGCAACGAGGTGGACGTGGCGCGCAGCCCGCTGACGGCGTTCGCGCCCGGCGATCCGGTGGTCGTCCTCGACCATGCCGGCAAGGCGCTGGGCAGCGGCTATGTCAATCCGAACACGCTGATCGCCGCGCGGCTGGTGGATCGCGGCGGCCACGCGCTGGACCGGTCGCTGTTCGTGCATCGGCTCAACGTGGCCTTGTCGCTGCGCGAGCGCCTGCATTCCGAGCCGTTCTACCGGCTGCTGTTCGGCGAGAGTGATGGCGTGCCGGGCCTGGTGGTGGAGCGCTTCGGCGACATCGTGGTCGCCCAGACCACCACCGCCGGCACCGAGCGGCTCAAGGACGCCATCGCCGAGGCCATCGAGAGGGTGCTCGCCCCGCGCGCGCTGATCTGGAAGAACGACAGCGGCGCCCGTGCCATCGAGGGCTTGCCGTCCTGCGCCGACATCGGCCTGGGCGAATTCTCCGGCCCGCTGCGGGTGCGCGAGGGTGGGCTGGACTTCGACGTCGACGTCATCGGCGGGCAGAAGACCGGCTGGTTCTTCGACCAGCGCGCCAATCGCGACCGGTTGGCGCCCTATGTCGCCGGCAAGCGCGTGCTCGACGTGTTCAGCTACGTCGGCGCCTGGGGCCTGCGCGCGGCCGCCTTCGGTGCCGAGCGCGTGGACTGCGTGGACGTGTCCGGCCGTGCGGTCGAGGCGGTCGCCCGAAACGCCGCGCTCAACGGGCTGGACGCGCGCGTGCAGGCGATCGAGGCAGATGCCTTCGATTTCCTCAAGGCCGCGCGCGCCGAGCGCCGGCGCTGGGACGTGGTGGTCCTCGACCCGCCGGCCTTCGTCAAGCGCAGGAAGGACTTCAAGGAAGGCGCGCTGGCCTACCGCCGCCTCAACGAGCTGGGTATGCAGGTGCTCGAACGCGACGGCATCCTGATCACCTGCTCGTGCAGCCATCACATGCCGCGCGCGGCGCTGATGGAGGGCGTGCAGGCCGGTGCGCGTCACCTCGACCGCTTCGTGCAGATGGTCGAGCCGCTGTCGCAGGCGCCGGACCATCCGGTACATCCGGCCATCCCCGAAACCGACTACCTCAAGGGTTACGTGTTCAGGACGACGCCCGCATGAGCTGGTTGCACGACATCGATCCCATCGCCATCCCGCTGCCGTTCTGGCCGCACGGCATCCACTGGTACGGCCTGATGTACGTAGCCGGCTTCCTGGTCGCCTGGTGGCTGGGCACGCGGCGGGTGAACGCCGGGCGGTTGCCCGGCGTGGACGCCAATGGCTGGGGCGACCTGATGTTCTACGCCATGCTCGGGGTGATCCTGGGCGGACGCCTCGGCTACGTGTTGTTCTACGGCTTCGGCGATTTCCTGCGCGACCCGCTGATGCTGCTGCGCATCCACGAGGGCGGCATGAGCTTCCACGGCGGCCTGCTCGGCGTGATGGCGGCGGTGGCGTGGTGGTCGTGGCGTCGCCGCCTGCATGTGTTCGACACGCTCGATTTCGTCGCGCCGCTGGTGCCGCCTGGCCTCGGCTTCGGCCGGCTCGGCAACTTCATCGGCGGCGAACTGTGGGGCAAGCCGACCGGCGGCCAGGGCGGCGTGGTGTTTCCCGATGCGCTGCCGCCGGAGCTGGCGCGGCTGGACCTGCCCACGTTGCGCGAGCTGCACCAGGCCGGCGCGCTGGAGGAGTTCGCGCGCTACCCCTCGCAGCTCTACCAGGCTGGGCTGGAGGGCCTGGCGATGTTTGTGGTGCTGTACTGGTTCTCACGCAAGCCGCGCCCGCGCTACGCCGTATCGGGTCTGTTCGCGCTGCTCTACGGCGTGTTCCGTTTCGCGGTGGAGTTCGTGCGTGAGCCGGACGCGCACATCGGTTATCTGGCCTGGGGCTGGCTGACCATGGGGCAGGTGCTGAGCCTGCCGCTGGTGGCCGTGGGCATCGTGCTGCTGGGGATGTCGCGGCGTGCGCCGACGTTGAGGCCGGCAGGCGCGGCCTGAGCCGGGATCCAGGGCGCACCGGATTTTCGGGTCGCGGCCGACGCCGCGCCTACAAGGGACGGGAGACGATGAGGCAATACCTGGAACTGCTCCGCCACGTGCTCGAACACGGCACCGACAAGGCCGACCGCACCGGCACCGGCACGCGCTCGGTGTTCGGCTGGCAGATGCGCTTCGACCTGAACGAAGGCTTCCCGCTGGTCACCACCAAGAAGCTGCACCTGCGCTCGATCATCCACGAGCTGCTGTGGTTCCTGCGCGGCGAGACCAACATCGCCTACCTGAAGGAGAACAAGGTCAGCATCTGGGACGAGTGGGCCGACGAGCGCGGTGAGCTCGGGCCGGTGTACGGCAAGCAGTGGCGGGCCTGGGCGACGGCCGACGGGCGCACGGTGGACCAGATCCGCTGGGTGCTGGACGAGATCCGCCGCAACCCCGATTCGCGGCGCTTGATCGTCAGTGCCTGGAACGTCGGCGAGTTGGACCGGATGGCGCTGATGCCCTGCCACACGCTGTTCCAGTTCTACGTCGCCGACGGCAGGCTGAGCTGCCAGCTCTACCAGCGTTCGGGCGACATCTTCCTGGGCGTGCCGTTCAACATCGCCAGCTACGCGCTGCTGACGCACATGGTCGCGCAGGTGTGCGGACTGGGCGTGGGCGACTTCGTGCACACATTGGGCGACGCGCATCTGTACACCAACCACATCGAGCAGGCGCGCGAGCAGCTCGCGCGGACGCCCAGGCCGTTGCCGAAGCTGCGTCTGAATCCGGACGTGACCGACCTGTTCGACTTCCGCTACGAGGACATCGAGATCCTCGGCTACGACCCGCACCCGGCGATCAAGGCGCCGGTGGCGGTATGACCGAGCTGGTGCTGATCGCCGCGCTCGATCGCAACCGCGCGATCGGCCGCGGCAATGCACTGCCGTGGCGTTTGCCGGACGACCTCAAGCGTTTCAAGACACTGACCCTGGGCAAGCCGGTGCTGATGGGCCGGCGCACCGCCGAGTCGCTCGGTCGCGCCTTGCCGGGGCGGCGCAACCTGGTGCTCACCCGTCACGGCCGGGTGCCGTTCGCGGGGATGGAGCCGGTCGCTTCGCTCGCTGCGGCGCTGGCGGCGGTCGCCGATGATCCGGAGCTGGCGGTGATCGGCGGCGGCGAGGTCTATGCGTTGGCACTGCCGTACGCGGCTCGGATGTATCTGACCCATGTCGACACGGTGGTCGAGGGCGCCGATGCCTTCTTTCCGGACTTCGACGCGGCGCAGTGGCGCGTCATCGCGCGCGAGCCGCACCCGGCCGATGCGAGGCACCGGCTGGCATTCGAGTTCGTGGATTACGCGCGTCCGTAAGGCAACGCTGATCGAGTCAGTGCTGCCGCGCGCCATGGATGGCGCGCAGCGGCCGGGCAAGTCCAGTATGAACCTGCCCAGACCTGTCCGGGCATGGGGCGAGCGCGGCCATGGCCGCTGCCGGCGCGCGATGCTCAGGCGCGCACGGCGGCCTCGGCACGCACCTCGCGCCCGGGCACCTGCACCACGTCCGGCAGCTCGCTGTCGAGCCGCAGCGCGGTGAGCTTGCCGCCCCAGACGCAACCGGTGTCGATGCTGTGCACGCCCAGGCCCTGGAACAGGCCGAGCGTGGACCAGTGGCCGCAGACGATGCGCAGCTCGCGTTCGGCGCGACCGGGCACTTCGAACCACGGATACAGGCCGGCCTTCTGGGTGCCGGGTACGCCCTTCTCCTCGAAGGCGATGCGCCCGCCGGGGCTGCAGTAGCGCAGGCGGGTGAAGACGTTGATGATCGCGCGCAAGCGGTCCACGCCGGTGAGTTTGGGCGACCACGAGGGCTTGTCGCCGTACATGTTGCGCAGCAGCTTGCGGTAGCCGTCGCCGTGCAGGCGTTCCTCGACCTCGCGGGCGCGCGCTTCGGCGATCCGGATCGTCCACTTCGGCGCCAGCCCGGCGTGGACCATCGCCCAGCCCAGGCCGCGATCGACATGGATGAGCCTCTGCCGGCGCAGCCAGTCCAGCAGCAGCTCGCGGTCCTCGGCGAACAGCACGCGCTGCAGGTCCGCGTTGACCTTGCGCTGGTCGGCCTCGCTGCGCTGGGCGATGGCCAGCAGCGAGAGGTCGTGGTTGCCGAGCACCACCTGGCTGAACGGCGCCAGCGAGCGCACCAGCCGCAGCGTTTCCAGCGACTGCCCGCCACGGTTGACCAGATCGCCGCAGAACCAGAGGCGGTCGCGCGCCGGATCGAAGCGCAGCCGGTCGAGCAGGCGTTGCAGGGCGTCGTGGCAGCCCTGCAGGTCGCCGATCGCCCAGGTCGCCATCAGTGCAGGGTCCGCGGCACGGACAGCGTGAACGGCGGGATCGGCGCCTCGAAGCGGGTGCCGTCGTCGGCCAGCATCTCGTAGCTGCCGCGCATCGTGCCCACCGCGGTTTCGAGCACCGCGCCGGAGGTGTACTGGAAGTCGTCGCCCGGACGCAGCCAGGGCTGCTCGCCGACCACGCCCTCGCCGCGCACTTCCTGCACCTTGCCGTTGGCGTCGGTGATGATCCAGTGGCGGCCGAGCAGGCGCGCCGGCAGCTTGCCGCGGTTGCGGATGGTGATGGTGTAGGCGAACACGTAGCGGTCGTCGGCCGGCTGCGATTGCTCGTCGAGGAAGCGCGTGGCGACGGCGATGTCGATGGCGTACAGCGGGTCGTTCATGACGCCATTTTACGGCTTTGTGCCGGGAAGGCGCGGGTGGGCGGCCAGCGTGTTGGCGAGGCTTGCGAATTCGGCGACAGTCAGTTGCTCGGCGCGTGCATCGGGGCGCAGGCCGGCGGCGGCGATGGCCTCGCCGGAGCAGATCTGCGCCAGCGCGTTGCGCAAGGTCTTGCGGCGCTGCCCGAAGGCATCGCGGACGATGCGCGCGAACAGCGCCGGGTCGGCGATGCCGATCTTCTCCGCTGCCTTGGGCACCAGCCGCACCACCGCCGAGTCGACCTTGGGCGGCGGCGTGAATGCGCCGGGCGGCACGCGGAACAGCGCGGTCACCTCGCAGTAGGCCTGCAGCATCACGCTCAGCCGGCCGTAGACCTTGGAGCCGGGCGCGGCGGCCATGCGGTCGACCACTTCCTTCTGCAGCATGAAGTGCATGTCGCGCACCGCCGCGGCGTGGTCGAGGCAGTGGAACAGGATCGGCGTGGAGATGTTGTAGGGCAGGTTGCCGATCAGGCGGAGTTTTCCGCCGCCCGCCAGCGCACCCAGGTCGACGTCGAGTACGTCGGCATGGACGATCTCCAGTTCGCCGTGTTCGCGTGCGGCCTCGCTCAGCGGGCCGATCAGGTCGCGGTCGAATTCGATCGCGGTCAGGCGGCCGTGCCGTGCCAGCAGCGGGAAGGTCAGCGCGCCACCGCCGGGGCCGATCTCGACGATGCGCTCGCCCGGCTGCGGATTCAGCGCCAGCAGGATGCGCTCGATGATGCCGCGCTCGTGCAGGAAGTGCTGGCCGAACTGCTTCTTGTGGCGGTGCTGGTCGAGGGACATGGACGGGATCGGGATTCAGGATTGGAAATTCTAGATTTCGTAGGAGCAACTTCAGCCGCGACTCGCGAAGCGAGAAATGAGTGAAGAGGAGTGAGAAACGAGGGGAGGCATCGGCTTGCCGCAGCTTTGTTTTCTCGCGCTTCACTCCTCCGCACGCTGGGTCGCGGCTGAGGCCGCTCCTACGACGCCAGGCCGTGGCGGCGGCGGGCGAGGTCGGCGCAGAGCGTGGCGGCGGCGATCAGGCTCGACGGGTCCGCCACGCCCTGGCCGGCCAGGTCGAGCGCGGTGCCGTGGTCGACGGCCACGCGCGGGTAGGGCAGGCCGAGGGTGACGTTGACCGCCTGCTCGAAACCGCTGTGCTTGAGCACCGGCAGCCCCTGATCGTGGTACATCGCCAGCACCGCATCGACGTCGGCGAGCTTGCGCGGCAGGAAGGCGGTGTCGGCCGGCAGCGGGCCGAGCAGATGCATGCCCTGGGCGCGTAACGCATCGAGCGCCGGCGCGATGGTCTCGATCTCCTCGCGGCCGAGCACACCGTTCTCACCGGCGTGCGGATTGAGGCCGAGCACGGCGATCCGCGGCTGCGCAATGCCGAAGTCGCGCGTCAATGCATCGTGCAGGACATGCAGCGTGCGGATCAGGCCTTCGCGGGTGATCGCGTCCGGCACCTGTCGCAACGGCAGGTGGGTGGTGGCCAGTGCCACCCGCAGGCCCGGATTGGCCAGCATCATCACCACTTCGCAGCCGGCCTGCTCGGCCAGCAGTTCGGTGGTGCCGGTGTAGGCGATGCCGCTGGCATTGATGGTGGCCTTGTGCACCGGGCCGGTGACCATGCCGTGGAACTCGCCGCGCAGGCAGCCTTCGCCGGCGCGGCGCAGCGCGGCGACCACGGCGTGGGCATTGCGCGGGTCGGGGTGGCCGGGAACCGTCGCCGTGGCTTGCGGCAGCGCGAGGATCGCCAGCTCGCCCGGTCCGGTGCAGGCATCGGCGTCGCGCAGGGTCAGCGGCAGGCCGAGCGTGGCGGCGGCGGCGAGCAGGGTGTCAGGATCGGCGACGGCGACCAGCGCGGCGTCGCGCGCGCGCTGGGCCAGATGGACGCAGAGTTCGGGGCCGATGCCGGCCGGCTCGCCGGGGACCAGGGCCAGGCGCGGTGTCATGGCGCCGCGCTCCGCGGGTTCAGGTGCCCAGCCGGAGCTCGACGAAGGCTTCCGAGCGCAGCTGGCGGATGAAGCGTTCGATCTCTTCTTCCGACTTGCGGCGGGCGATCACTTCGCGCGCCTGGTTGCGCCGGTTGGCTTCGGTCACGTCCTGCTCGCGGCTGCCCTCGCGCAGCAGCAGGTGCCAGCCAGCCTCGGTCCGGAACGGCTGGGAGAGCTGGCCGTCCTGCAGCATCTCGACCTGCTGGGTCACCGCGGTGCCCCAGGCGCCGGGCGCGAACCAGCCCATGTCGCCGCCCTGGACGCGGGTGCTGAGGTCGTCGCTGTGCTCGCGCGCCAGCGTGGCGAAATCCTCGCCGGCGAGCAGGCGGGCATGGAGCTGTTCGATCTTGCGCTGCGCCTGCTCGGGCGAAACCAGCTCGGTGATGCGCACCATCAGATGGCGGGCGCGGTACTCGGTGATGGTCTGGCGGCCCTGTTCGCGGACCTCGGCCAGATGGATCAGCTGGTAGCCGCTGGGGCCGCGGATCGGATCGCTGGTCTGGCCGGGCTTCATCTCGCGGATGACATTGGCGAACAGCACCGGGATCTCGTCGAGCCCGCGCCAGCCGAGGTCGCCGCCCTCCAGCGCGTTGGGACTGTCGGAATAGCGGATGGCGGCGGCGGCGAAGTCCATCTCGCCGCGATCGATCAGTTGCTTGATGCCGTTGACCTTGGTCTGTGCCAGCTGCAGCTGCTCGGGCGTCGGGGCTTCCGGCAGGGCGACCAGGATGTTGGCCAGCCGGTAGATCATGCCGCCGTCGCCCTGGGCGGCGAGCGCCATGTCGATCTCGGTCTCGCTCACCGTGACCCGGCTTTGCGCCACGCGCTGCTGCAGGCGCTGGATGGCGATCTCGTCGCGCAGCTGGGTGCGGAACTCCTCGTAGGAGAGACCGTCGGCGGCGAGCTGGGTGCGCAGCTGGGCGGGCGTCATGCGGTTCTGCGCCGCGATCGACTGGATGGCCTGCTCCAGTTCGGCGTCGGAGACGCGGATGCCCGAGGCGTTGGCGCGCTCGAGCTGCAGGCGCGTCACCACCAGACGTTCCAGCACCTGCCGCTCCAGGATCTCGCGCGGCGGCAGTTGCGCCTCCCGACCGGCGAACTGGGCCAGGACGTTGGCGAGCGCCATGTCGAGCTCGCTGCGCAGGATCACATCCTCGTCCACCACGGCGACGATGCGGTCGACCGGCTGCAGCAGGGATTGCGCCTGGGCGGTGGCGAAGCTCGCGACGGCGAGCAGGAGGGCGAGGACGAGTCTCATCTGGATCTTGCTCCGGGGCGCCTGTCGGCGCGGAGTGAGTGGTTTGTCGGATAGGGCTCCACCGGACCGGGCCTGCCCGGTCATTCCGCGCTGCCGGCCAGCATCGCCCGGGCCGGATGAATCGTGCGCGAATGCGCGCCGCTCAGGCCGCGGAGGCCGGGCGGGGGCCGTCAGCGCGAATAGCCAAGGATACCACTGTGCAGCAGGCGGTCCGTGTCACGGCCGAACGAGCCCAGGCCCTTGAGTTCGATCTCGAAGTACACGGCGGTGTCCTTTTCGCCCTCGCGGTTGCGGACATAGTTGCGGGCGAGCAGTCGCACGGCCATGCAGCAGCTCTCCCATGCGACGCCGCCGAAGGCTTCGATGGTGGTGCGGTCGAGCAGCGAGTAGTTCCAGCGGCCGAGCAGGCGCCAGGCGAGGTTCAGCGGGTAGGCGAAGGACAGCTCGGCCTGCTCCAGGCTGTCGCGGCGGAAGCGGTAGGCCAGGTTGGCCACGCCGGCCTCGCCACCTTCGCCGAAGCGGTACTGGCCGCGGATCGAGGACAAGGTGGTGGCGTGCAGCTCCGGGTCCCATTGCTGTGAGGCGCCCAGGCTCCAGCGGTCGGACAGGCGGGCATCGGCCTCGACGACGTAGGCCGAGCGGCTGCGGTCGAGCGGCGACTCGCCGGGCAGCAGCACCCGCGGGGCGTCGAAATAACGGATCTGGCCGACGCTGGCGCTGAGCCGTTCGCGCCCGCTGCCCTCGTCGATCAGGCGGGTGGTGAGGGCGACGGTGGCCTGGTTGGCGTCGCTCTGCCGGTCGGCGCCGGCGAAGCGGTTGTCGCGGAACAGCTGGGCGTAGCCGAAGGTCAGCTCCTGGGTGTCGAAGATCGGCAGGTCCGACTGTTCGCGGAACGGGGCGCGCAGGTAGTACAGGCGCGGTTCCAGGGTCTGCACGTAGCGCCGTCCGAACAACCCGGTGCCGCGCTCGAAGAAGGCGCCCATGTCCAGGCTGGTGATCGGCAGGCTGCGGGTCGGTTTGCGCTCGCCGTCGCGGCGGTCGAGGTCGTAGGCGGTGTAGCGCCAGGCGAACTCGGGGCGGACGAACCAGGCGTCGCCCTCGAACGGCAGGCGCAGGTAGGGCTTGAGGTCGATGCGGCGGCCGCCGTCGCGCACGGCGTGGTCGAAGGCGACCAGCTCCGAGCGCAGGCCGCCCACCGCCCAGGGCAGCAGTGGCTGCTCCCAGGCGAACACCGCGCGTGGCAGGCGCCGGTAGGGCTCGGCGCCGTCCGGCAGCAGGGCGTCGGTGATCTGCCAGTCCTGCAGCAGCAGCTCGGCGCGCCAGTAGCGGCCGCGGCCGTACAGCGCGGCGGTGCTGTCGATGAAGCTGATCGCGGTCTGTGCGACGTTCTCGCCGAAGTCCTCGAAGTAGCGGCGGTCGCTGACCTGGCGCAGGTGCGTGGTGGCGTACCAGTCCCGGCTCAGGTCGGTGCGGTGGTCCAAGCGCAGGTAACTGCGGCGGCGGTCGGCGAGGCGGTCGTCGGGCAGCCAGTCGCCCTCGAAGATGCCCCGGTGCCGTTCACTGAGGTAGCGGAGCTCGCCGCCCAGCATCAGGCCGCGCTTGCCGAGCGCGCGCGGGGTCAGCGTGGCGTCGTAGTTCGGCGCCAGGTTGAGGTAGTAGGGAACGCGGATGTCCCAGCCGCTGGTCTCGCTCTGGCCGATGGTGGGGTACAGCACGCCGGTGCGGCGGCGGTCGTCGACCGGCACGATCAGGTAGGGCAGATACAGCACCGGCACCCGGCCGATCCGCAGGTGGGCGTCGTGGATGCGCGCCAGTCCCTCCTCGCGGTCGACGTTCACCCGTCGTGCCTGCAGCTCCCACAGCCGCTGGTTCGGGTCGCAGGTGGAATAGGTGGCCTGGAACAGCGTGGCGTCGTTGCCCACGACCTCGACCCGCTCGGCGCGACCGTTGCCGCGCTCGGCGACCAGCTGGTAGGCGATGTCGTCCAGCTCGACGCTGTCGGCACGCTGGTCGCCGCGGGCCTCGCGGGCGGTCAGACGGAAGCCCTCATCCTCGTAGCGGACCCCGCCGCTGGCGACGTAGCGCTGTGTTTCGTGCTCGAATTCCAGCCGCTCGGCGCCCAGCCACTGGTCGCCGCGCTTGAGCAGCACGTCGCCGTCGAGGATGGAGCGGCCGGTCTGCGACAGGTCGAAACGGTCGGCCTCGACCTCGGTCGGCAGGCGGTCACGGGCAGCGGGCGCGGGCAGGTCGCCGCTGCGGAACGGCGGCAGGATGTCGGGGCTGGGACACAGTCGCCACGGATCGGCCGCCTCGGCCTGCCCGAAGGCGAGCGTGACGGCGAGGCCGAGCGGCAGCAGCAGCGGTCTGGGCACGCGGGGGTCCATCCGGCGAAACGGCGGCTAGCTTGCCGCAAACGGGCGTGGCGCGGCAATGCGGTACGGGCTGTCGGGCTGGATCGGGTTCAGTCGGCCAGCAGGGCGCCGACATGGGCCACGCTGCTCTCGCGCAGGGCCGCCAGGCTGTAACCGCCCTCCAGCAGCGATACCAGGCGGCCGCCGGCGTGGCAACGGGCCAGCTGCACCAGCTTGGCGCTGAGCCAGGCGTAGTCCTCGGCCTCGAGATTCAGATCGGCCAGCGGGTCGAGCCGGTGGGCGTCGAAACCGGCCGAGACCAGCAGCAATTGCGGCCTGAAGGCGTCCAGCGCCGGCAGCAGAAGTTCCGCCCAGATGCGCCGGAACTCGCGTCCGCCGCTGAGCGGCGGCAGCGGCGCGTTGACGATGTTGCCGACCCCGCGCTCCTCGCGCGCGCCGGTGCCCGGGTACAGCGGCCACTGGTGCGAGGAGACGTACATCGCACGCGGCTCGCGCTCCAGGATCGCCTGGGTGCCGTTGCCGTGGTGGACGTCGAAATCGACCACCGCCACCCGCTGCAGGCCGTGCGCATCGAGTGCATGGACAGCGGCCACCGCGGCCGCGTTGAACAGGCAGAAGCCCATTGCGGTGTCGGCGGTGGCGTGGTGGCCGGGTGGGCGCACCGCGCAGAAGGCGCGGCGCAGGTCGCCGCGCAACACAGTGTCCACTGCCGCCACGCCGGCGCCGGCGGCGCGCAGCGCGGCCTCACGCGAATGGGCGCTCATCACCGTGTCCGGATCCAGCCGCCGCGTGCCATCGAGGGGCGTGTCGAGCACGGTGGCGATCAGCGCGTCGTCGTGCACGCGCGCCAGCTGGCTGCGCAGCGCTTGCGGCGCCTCGCGCCAGGGCTGATCGGGGTAGGCGGCCTTCAGCGCCTCGATCACCGCTTCCAGCCGCGCCGGGCACTCGGGATGGCCGGCCCCGGGGTCGTGCGCAAGGCAGGCGGGATGGGTGTAGAAGGCGAACGACACGATGGCGAAGCCCTTGGCTCGGAGCGCGTGAGGAGCATTAAGCCGAAAACTCCTCCAGCCCGACAATCCGCATGTGCGGGGATGGGTCAAGCTTCGATGCTCAGCCTCGAGTCCCGGTTGTTCAACCCTTGCGCCGCTCGTGCCGCCAGAGCACTTCGCCGTGACCGCTGTGGCGGGCCAGCACGCGGGCGATCACGAACAGCAGATCGGACAGCCGGTTGAGGTAGCGCACCGCCTCGGGCCGTACCGGTTCGGCGCGCGACAGCGCCACTGTCTCGCGCTCGGCGCGGCGGCAGATCGTGCGCGCCAGATGGCAGTGCGCCGCGGCCATTCCGCCGCCGGGCAGGATGAAGTCCCTGAGCGGTGGCAGGTCGGCATTGAGTGCGTCCAGGTGCTGCTCCAGCCGCGCCACGTCCTCGTCGTGGATCGCCGCGTGGCCGGGGATGCACAGCTCGCCGCCGAGGTCGAACAGCTGGTGCTGCACCGCGGTCAGCAGCGTGCGGATGTTCTCGGGCAGGTCGCAGGCCAGCACCAGGCCGATGGCGGAATTGGCCTCGTCGACCGTGCCGTAGGCGGCGACGCGGAGCGAATCCTTGGCGACACGGGAACCGTCGCCCAGGCCGGTCGTGCCGTCGTCGCCGGTGCGGGTGTAGATCTTGGACAGGCGGTTACCCACGACGGCACGACCTCGAAGGCAGGGATGCCTGAGCGCAGGCGCCGTGAGGCGCCTGTCGGCGCCCGGCAAAAACCACGTTTTTTGCCGGGCGGGGAGGAAAACGCACAGGAAGTGCGTTTTCCGACATCGAGCCAAGCCCGCCGTCGTCGCCGGTGCGGGTGTAGATCTTGGACAGGCGGTTGCCCACGTGGCGATCAGTGCTTGGCGGTGCGGTGCTCGCCGACCGCGCCCAGCGCACGCAGCGTCATCGCCGCCACGGCGTGGATCGCCGCGGCCACGCCCAGGTACAGGCCGGTGGTGCGCAGGTAGGGCAGGTACCAGTCGGAAAGGTTCTTCATCCAGCCGGCGAAGCTCGGCTCGGATACCACCTCGCTCAGCCAGTAGAAGCTGCCGTTGGAGATCAGGTAGCAGACGCTGATCGACACGAACGCGCTGCCGGCCAGCAGGCCGAGCTCGCGCACGCCGAGGCCGTGGTAGCGCTTGTTGAGCCAGGCGCCGCCCAAGGTCAGGCTCAGATAGGCCGGCAACAGGAACCAGTAGGCCGGCGACACGCAGTAGTGGGTCCAGAAATTCAGCCCCTGGCCGGTGATGACCAGGTAATCCACCACCACCGCCAGCGCCATCAGCGTCGGGAAGGCCCAGCGCAGCGAGCCGCGCAGGTAGAAGCCGGCCAGGAAGAACACCGCCCACGAGGCATCGGGCAGCGCGCCGAAATGATGCAGGCGCGTGGCCGCCATCAGGATGGCGAGCAGGGCGAAGATTCCGATGCGCGTGGGGGACGACAGGCTCATGGTGGACTTCCGCTGGACTGGACCACCGATTCTAGCGGAAGCGCGGGCAGGGGACGCATGGCCCCGCGTATCATGCGCGGCATGAGCGAGCCGGTGGACATCCTGATCGTCGGTGGCGGCCTGGTCGGCGCCAGTTTGGCCTGCGCGCTGGACGGCGCAGGCCGGCGCGTGGCGCTGGTGGAGGCCGTGCCCGCGCACAGCGCGGCACCGCCCAGCTTCGACGAACGCAACCTCGCCCTGGCCGCCGCCAGCCTCAATGCGCTGCGGGCGCTGGGCGTGCTGGCGCACCTGGCCACGCCACCGGCGCCGATCCGGCATATCCACGTCAGCCGCGCCGGCGACTTCGGCGCGGTGCGGCTGGATGCGGCCGAGTATGGCCGCGAGGCCTTCGGTGGCGTGGTGGTGGCGCGCGAGCTGGGCAATGCGCTGGAGGCGCGGCTGTCAGCGCTGGCTTCGCTGCGCCGTCATTGCCCGGCGAAGGTGGTTGCGCTGGAGGCGTTCGCCGACGGCTGGCGCGTCGGGCTCGAGCGCGATGGTGTCCGCGAGGTGGTGGAAACGAAGCTGCTGGTCGCTGCCGACGGCACCCGCAGCTTCGTCCGCGAGGCGCTCGGCATCGGCACGATCGAGCACGACTACGGACAGACATTGTTCGTCAGCACCGTCGCCGCCGACCGCGCGCCCGACGGTCGCGCCTGGGAGCGTTTCACCGATACCGGACCGGTCGCCCTGCTGCCGCGTGCCGACGGCCATTACGGCGCCATCATGGGGGTGGCGGACGAGGATGCCGCGGCCGTCGCCGCGCTGTCCGACGCCGACTACCTCGCGCTGCTGCAGGCACGTGCCGGCGGCCGCGCCGGGCGGCTGCGGCGGGTGGGCCGGCGCAGCCGGTATCCGGTCCGCCGCGTGCTGGCCGAGCGGCTCACCGCGCCGCGTGCGGTGGTGATCGGCAATGCCGCGCAGACCATCCACCCGGTCGGCGCGCAGGGCTTCAACCTGGGCCTGCGCGACGCCCTGACCCTGGCCGAGCTGGTCGCCGATGGTGGCGATCCGGGCGAGCCGGCAAGGTTGGCGCGTTACCCCGTACTGCGCCGTGAGGACCGCGAGCGCACGCTGGCCTTCTCCGATGGCCTGGCGCGGCTCACCGCGAATCCTTCTTTCCCCATGCATGTGTTGCGCTCGCTCGGCCTGTTGCTGCTCGACCGCCTGCCGGGCCTGAAAGCGCCACTGGTGGGCGGCGCGATGGGCTGGCGTGGCGCCGATCTGCAACTCACCCGGGGAGGCGCGGCATGAGCCGGCGCGAGCCGTTCGACATCGCCGTGGTCGGCGCCGGCGTGGTCGGCGCCGCCGCGGCGCTGGCCTTCGCCCGCGACGGTCGCCGGGTGGCCCTGGTCGAGGCGCGCGAGCCGGCGCCGTGGCGCGCCGACACGCCCGATCTGCGCGTGTATGCCTTCGCGCCGGACAACGCCGCGCTGCTGGACTCGCTCGGCGTGTGGCGCGATGTGCTCGCCGCGCGCGCGCAGCCGTACCGGCACATGCGCGTGTGGGACGCGGCAGGCGGCGGCGAACTGGCTTTCCATGCCGAGGCGCTCGGTCGCGACGAACTCGGCTGGATCGTCGAGCACGGCCTGCTGGTCGATCGGCTGTGGCAGGCCATCGTTCGCGAGCCCGGCATCGTCCGCCATTGCCCGGACCACGTCGTCGCGCTCGAGCAGGACGAGCACGCCGCCACGCTCGAACTGCACGGCGGCGCACGGCTGAAGGCGCGCCTGGTGGTCGCCGCCGACGGCGCCGACTCGAAGCTGCGCGAACTCGCCGGCCTCGCCGTCGACCGCCACGATTACGGCCAGCGCGGGCTGGTCGCCTACGTGCGCTGCCAGCGGCCGCACCGGGACACCGCCTGGCAGCGCTTCCTGCCGACCGGCCCGCTGGCCTTCCTGCCCTGCGCCGACGGCCGCTGCTCGATCGTGTGGACGCTGCCCGACGACGAGGCCGCGCGCCTGCTCGCCATCGACGACGCGGCGTTCTGCCGCGAACTGTCGCGCGCCTTCGACGCCACGCTGGGCGAAGTGGTCGAAGTGTCCCGGCGCGTCGCCTTCCCGCTGCGCCGCCAGTTGGCCGACGACTACGTCGCCGGCCGCGTCGTGCTCGCCGGCGACGCCGCACACGCCGTGCACCCGCTGGCCGGGCAGGGCGTCAACCTCGGCCTGCGCGACGTCGCCTGCCTGCGCCGCATCGTCGCCGGCGCGGGCCGGCACGACATCGGCACCGGCCACCGCCTCGCCCGCTACCGGCGCGAGCGCCGCAGCGACAACACGCTGTCGGCCTGGGCCTTCGACGGCATCAATCGGGTGTTCTCCAACGAGGCCCTGCTGCCGACGCTGCTGCGCGGCCACCTGCTCGGCCTGGCCGGGCGCATGCCGCCGCTGGCGCGGCTCCTCGCCCGCCGGGCGGCAGGCATTTGACCGGCAGCGGCGGCCTCAGCGCGGCTGCGCGAGCACGGTGATCTCCTCGCGGTCGTGGTAGAGCTGGCGGGCGCGGATCGCCAGCGGGCGGCCGGCCTGTTCGGCGAACAGGTCCAGGCACAGCCGGGTTTCTTCCCAGCGTTTCTTCATCGGCAGCTTGAGGTTGAAGATCGCCTGCCGGCACCAGCCCTCGCGGAACCATTCGGCCATGCGCGCGGCGACGCGGCGCGGCTGCTCGACCATGTCGCAGACCATCCAGTCGAGCGCTTTCGGCGGCTTCCAGTGGAAGCCGTCGGCGCGCAGGTGGGTCACCAGTCCGCTGTCGAGCAGGTGCGGGCGCAGTGGGCCGTTGTCGATGGCGGTGACGTGGATGCCGTGGCGGGTGAGCACCCAGGTCCAGCCGCCGGGCGCGGCGCCGAGATCGGCGGCGGTCATGCCAGGCCGGAGCAGCCGCTCGCGCTGGTCGGCGTCGAGCAGGGTGAGGATGGCCTCCTCGAGTTTCAGCGCCGAGCGCGAGGGCGCGTCGGGATGCATGCGCAGGCGCGGCACGCCCAGTGGCCAGGGCGAGGCGTCGCGGGTGTCGGCTTCGGCGAGGAAGGCGTGGTTGCCGGCGACGAAGCACACATGCAGGCGCGGGATGCGCGGGTTGTCGCGCTCGCTCAGTCGCCCGGCCTTGCGCAGCGCCGGGCGCAGCGCGTTGCCGAAGGCGCGGGCGAGACCGGCCAGCGGCTTGGCCTGGTCGGTGTCGGGGTGTTCGACGAACAGTTCGCCCCAGCGGCGTTCGGGCAGCGTGGCGAGGATCGGTGCGATGCGGTCACGCGGGTCGAGGTCGCGCAGTTCGGCGAGCAGGCGCAGCTTCTGGCGGGCGAAGATCAGCTCGTGGAACGGCAGCGCCGGCGCCAGCATGTCGCCGTCGGCGCCGAGAAACCGCACGTAACCGCTGCCGCGCTCGGTGCGCGCATGGCCGGGCAGGCCGGCGCGGGCGGCGCGTTCGCCCAACTCGGCGGCGAGTTCGGGCTCGAAGCCGGGGCGGCAGTAGCAGAGCAGGCCGGTCATGCGGTGGCTCGGGTGGATGCCGGGACGGCTTCTGCCGCGAACGGCGTTGCAGCCGCGGATTCGCGCGGATGGGTGCGGATGGAGCAGTCGATCGAGTTGTCCGTGCTCATCCGCGCAGATCCGTGGCCTGGGCGCCTTGCTGTTTCGGCATTGCGTTCGCGGCTGACGTCGTTGTTGCGAGAGCCGGGCGGCTCAATAGCGCTGCCCGGCTTGCTCGCTGTAGTAGCGCAGCACGTCGCGGGCAGGATGGCGCAGGATGTCGCGGCGCACGGCGATGCCGCGCTTCTCCAGTTCGCCGATCCAGTCCAGCGGCAGCGGGCCTTCGTCGAACTCGGTCAGCTCCATCACGTCCTCGGCGCGCGCGCCGATCAGCAGCGCGTCGATGCCGGCCCAGAAGCTGGCCCCGTAGCACATGCAGCACGGCTGCGAGGAGGTCGCCAGGGTGATCGGCCGGACGATGCCGCTGCCCTCGTCGTTGAGACGGAATTGCTGCGTGTCCTGCTGCGCGGTCATGAAGGCCATCATCTCGGCATGGGCGACCGAGCAGGTCTGCGGGATCACCCGGTTGACGCCGACCGACAGCAGCCGGCCGTCGCCGTCGAACAGCGCCGCGCCGAACGGCCCGCCGCTGCCGTGCTCGACGTTGCGGCGCGAGAGGTGGACGGCCAGCGCCACCTTGCTCTCGTCGTCGGGGTAGCGGCGACCGGCGTCGACCTCTTCCTGCAGCCAGGCAGGCAGGGCGAGATGGACCTGGGTGTGCAGCATGCGCTCAGTGCTCCTGGCCTTCGATGAGCGGTGTGGCGAGGACGTTCTCGCAGCGTCCCGCGACGCAGGCGCAGCCGGCGATTTCGGGGAAGCCGCAGATGCCGGCCATCTCTTCCTCGGCGCAGCGTGCCATCACCCGCTCGGGGAAGGTCGGGCTGTCCCTGTTCACGCAGGCCGGGTAGTAGCCGCAGCAGTTGCCGACGTTCTTCACCGCGCAGTCGCTGTCGACCTTGCAGGCATAGTCCACCTCGCCAGGCTCCACCTCGCCAGGCTCGACCGCCGGTGTCGGAGCGTCGGCGGCCGGCGTCTCGGCGTACGGCGCGCAGGCGACCAGCAGCAGGAGCAGCAGGAGCAGCAGGAGCGGCAATGGCAGCAGACGGGCGGTCATGTGTGGGAGCCTCCTCCGTTTCGTTCTGTCGCCCGGGATGGACCGCGGCTCTCCGGCCGGGAAACCGGAAATGTGAAATCGGCCGCGTGGCCTGGCCGCGTTCGTTTGGAACAGCGGTGGTGCTCTCCCGATTTGCGTCCGGTGGGCCAGGACCCACCGGACGGAGCGTACCCCAATCAGCCCTTGCCGCCCTGCCTGGCCCAGGTGTCGCGCAGGGTCACCGTGCGGTTGAACACCGGCCGGCCGGGGGCATGGTCGTGGCGGTCGGCGACGAAGTAGCCCAGGCGCTCGAACTGGAAACGGGTCTCCGGCTCGACGCCGGCCGCGGCCGGCTCCACCCAGCCCTGCACGATGCGGATCGAGTCGGGGTTGAGGTGGTCGCGGTAGGTCTTGCCCTCACGCTCGTCGTCCGGGTCGGGCACGGCGAACAGGCGGTCGTACAGGCGCAGCTCGGCGGCCACGGCGTGGCGCGCCGACACCCAGTGGATGGTGCCCTTGACCTTGCGGTCGGCGCCGGGCATGCCGGGACGGGTGTCGGGGTCGAGCGTGCCGCGCAGTTCGACGATGCGCTCGCCGTCCTTCACTACCTCGTCGCAGCGCACGATGCCCACGCCGCGCAGCCGCACCTCGCCGCCGGGGACGAGGCGATGGAAGCCCTTGGGCGGCACTTCCATGAAGTCCTCGCGCTCGATCCACAGTTCGCGCGAGAACGGCACGCTGCGGCTGCCGAAGGATTCGTCCTTGGGGTGGTTGGGGAAGGTCAGCGACTCCTCGTGCGCCTCCGGCAGGTTGGTCAGCACCAGCTTCACCGGGTCGATCACCGCCAGGCGTCGCGGCGCGGTGGCGTCCAGGTCCTCGCGCACGCAGCCTTCCAGCACCGAAAAGTCGATCAGCGAGTTCTGCTTGCTGATGCCGATGCGGTCGGCGAACAGGCGGATCGAGGCGGGCGTCAGGCCGCGCCGGCGCAGGCCGCAGATCGTCGGCATGCGCGGGTCGTCCCAGCCGGCGACCAAGCCTTCCTGCACCAGTGCCATCAGCTTGCGCTTGCTCATCACCGTGTAGTTGATGTTGAGCCGGGAGAACTCGATCTGGCGCGGCTTGGCGGCCTCGTTCGGCAGGCCCCGTTCGAGCAGCGGCCGCAGCAGTTCGGGGTGGTTGACCAGGTCGACCTTGTCCACGCACCAGTCGTACAGCGGGCGGTGGTCCTCGAACTCCAGCGTGCAGAGCGAGTGGGTGATGCCCTCGATGGCGTCCGACAGCGAGTGGGCGAAGTCGTACATCGGGTAGATGCACCAGGCGTCGCCGGTGTTCTGGTGCGGCACCTTCTTGATCCGGTACAGGGCCGGGTCGCGCAGGTTGATGTTGCCGCTGGCCATGTCGATCTTCGCGCGCAGCGTGCGGCTGCCGTCGGCGAACTCGCCGGCGCGCATGCGGCGGAACAGGTCGAGGTTCTCCTCGACGCTGCGATTGCGCCAGGGGGAGTCGCGGCCCGGTTCGGTAAGGGTGCCGCGGTACTCGCGCACCTGCTCGGGCGTCAGGTCGCAGACGAAGGCGTGGCCGTCGCGGATGAGCTTCTCGGCGGCGAGATAGAACACCTCGAAGTAGTCCGAGGCGTGGCGCAGCTCGTGCCAGTCGAAGCCCAGCCAGCGCACGTCCTCCTTGATCGCTTCCACGTATTCGGGATCTTCCCGGGCCGGGTTGGTGTCGTCGAAACGCAGGTTGCACCAACCGCCGAATTCGGCGGCGATGCCGAAGTTCAGGCAGATCGACTTGGCGTGGCCGATGTGCAGGTAGCCGTTGGGCTCGGGCGGGAAGCGGGTGCGGATGGTGGTGTGCTTGCCGCAGGCCAGGTCGTCGCGGACGATCTGGCGGATGAAGTCGTTCTTCTCGACGGTCGGGGCAGGGACGCTCATGGGCCGTGGTGCGCGCTGAAAACGCGCAGTTTAGCCGGTCGGCGGGACGCAGCGGGGGCCGCGTTCAGCCGCGCAGCGCCTCGCGCGGCAGTTCGAGCAGGTAGTAGGGCAGGTCCATCACCGGCGCCTGCGCGCCGAGCCGGGTCAGGGCGGCGGAGACCTGGCCGCGGTGGTGGGTGGCGTGGTTGAAGACGTGGGCGATCGCGCTGGCCCTGGGCAGCGTGAAGGCATCGCCCTGCAGGTTGCGATAGGCGAAGTCGCTGGCGAGGTCGGCGGCGTCCAGGGCATCGAGATGGTCCTGCCAGCGGCCGGCGTAGCCGAGCAGGGCCGTGCGCAGGGCATCGCGGTCGGCGTACAGCTCCTGGTCGAGGCTGTGGATCGTCCGCGGCGCGCCTTCCAGCCGCTCGCGCCAGAGGTGTTCGACCACCAGCAGGTGGTTGAGGGTGCCGTGGATGCTGCGGAAGAACAGCCCGGCATCGGCGAAGTAGTCGGCCTCGGCCAGTTTGTCGACTTCGGCGTAGAGACGGCGGCAGGCCCACAGGTGGTAGCCGGCCATCAGCCGGAGGTGGCGGTGCAGGTCCATGGCGGCTCCGTGGCGGACGGGAAGGCGTATGCTGCGACGGGACGGCCGGTGGAGGAAGTGACGATGCGTGTGGTCTACGAGGCGGAGAACCTGATCGACGCGCATCTGGTCCGTGGCGCGCTTGAAGAGGCCGGCATCCCGGCCTGGGTGCGCGGGGAATTCCTCACCGGCGCGATGGGGGAGCTGCCGGTCGGCGGCCTGGTCGCCGTCTGCGTGCCGGCCTCGCGCTGGCCCGAGGCCAGCGCCCTGCTGCCGGAGCTGCTGTGCCGCCCCGGTCCGGGCGAAACGCAGGCGGCGGACGAGGGGGTCACGGATCCGGACGGCGGTTTGTTCACGGCCTGAACATGCAAGCGGGGCACATCCCTGCGCCCTCGCCGCGCGGTGCGGTGCAGGCAGGCCGGTCCGGCGTCGGCCCGGCGACCGGTTCGCGGCGGCCGCCCCGGCCGCGCCTCCAGGTTGCACTTTCGCCGCCGGCGGGCAGACTGTACTGGTCCGTAGGGGGAACGGCATGCCGCAAATGGACCCGAAGGGCTGGGGGCTCGTGCTCCTGCTGGCCATGCTGGCCTGGAGCGGCCTGGTCGTGGCCGAGGGGTCGGTTCCGCTGCGGCTGGCCCTGCTGAGCACCGAGGCGGACTACAGCCCGGAGGAAGTGCTGGCCGGGCGGGCGGGCGAATTCCGCGCGCTGCCCGGCGGCCGGGTCCTGCTGCCCGGCGGTTCGGGGCGGACGCACTGGATCCGGATCGAGGCCGAGCTGGACGGCCAGGCCGACGCCCACGACCCGCACCGGGTGCTCTGGTTCGATCGCGTGCCGGTGGCCGAGTTCGAGCTGCATGTGCCGGTCGACGGCGGCTGGTGGCGCCAGTCGCGCAGCTTCTTCGCGCCCGGGCCGGAGGAGGAGCTGCTGGCCAGCGGCTTCGTCTTCCTGCTGCCGCCGCTGCCGGACGGGAAGGTGGTGATGCTGGCGCAGGTGCGCAACCGCGTTGCCGTCAGCCTGCGGCCGATCCTCGAATCCGAGTGGCGCTACCGGCTCGGCGACCGGCGGATGACGGTCGCGCTGAGCGCGATCTATGCCGGCCTGGTGGTGCTGGCGCTGATCGGACTGGCGCTGTTCGCGGCGATGCGCGAGCCGCTGTACCTGAAATTCGTCGGGTTCGCGCTGGCGGCATGGCTGCTGCTGACGGCGGTCAACGGCCATCTGTACGCGATTCCCGGCCTGCGCTGGCTGGGCATTTCCGCCTCCCCCGGCCTGTTCGCCCTCGGCCATGCGACGGCGGCCTGCATCGTCCTGCTGGCGCGCCAGTTCGCCGGCCTGGGCGCCTGCGCGCCGCGCCTGGACGCCATCCTCGGCTGGACGCCGTGGCTGCTGCTGGCGCTGGCCGCGCTGTCGCTGGGCTTGCCGCTGGCGGCGGCCGACGTCATCCAGGTCGGCTCGACCGCGGCCTGGGCAGGAGCCGGGGCGTTGTGCATCGGCTCTTCGGCGATCGCGCTGCGCCACGGGCGCCCGCTGGCGTTGCCGATGCTGCTGCTCTGGTTCGCGCTGTTGGTCAGCGCCTGCGCGCGGCCGCTGGTGTCCTACGGCTGGCTGCCGCAGAACGTGTGGACCATGTACGGTTTCCAGCTGGCGCTGGTGGCGAGCGTCTTCCTGCTCATGCTCGGCCTGACCGGGCGGGTGATGGAATTCCGCAAGCAGCGCGACCGCGCCCGGCTGGCCAAGGAGCAGGCCGACGCCAGCCTGAAGACCGAGCAGGGGCGGCGCCGGTTTGCCGAGAGTCTGGCCGCGTTGCGCGAGGCGGACAACGGCGACATCGAGTGGCTGGCTTTCCGCCGGCTGCTGGAGTCGCTGCGCCCGCTGGTGCCGCAACAGGGCTCGGCGGTGCTGGCCTTCGGCTACCACGGGCTGGACCTGCTGCTGGCCGAGCCGATCGCCCTCAAGGAACGCTACTCGCGCATGCTCGGCGCCCGCGGCGGCACGCTGAAGGGGCTGTGCCGTTCGCGCAATCCGGTCCAGGTGCTGCTGGACGACGGCCAGACGCCCGGCGAGGGGTCGTCGCACGAGCGCGGGCTGTTCGCGGTGGTGCCGCTGCGGATGGACAAGCCGGGCTGGGGCGCGCTCTTGATCGAGCGCCAGCCCTGGGAAAGCTTCGATCACAACGAGCTGCGCCTGGCCGCCGAGTTCGCCGCGATGGCGACGCAGGCGGCCGATGAGGCGGCCGCCGCGCGCGAGCTGCGCCGCAAGGCCGAGCTGGATTCGCTCACCGGGGCCTACAACCGGCACGCGATGGATACCCTGCTCGCGCGGGCGATGGCGGCGGCGCATGCCGCGCACAGTCCGCTGTCGATCCTGTTCGTCGATCTCGACCACTTCAAGCAGGTCAACGACCGCCACGGCCATACCGTGGGCGACCAGTGCCTGCGCGTGCTGGCCGAGACGATCCGCCGCATGCTCGGGCCGGACGATCTGTTCGGCCGCTACGGCGGCGAGGAGTTCATCATCGTCCTGCCCGGGCGTGCCGCCGAGCAGGCCCGCCAGTTCGGCGAGCGGCTGCGGGTGACGGTGTCCGAGCTGCGCATCGGCGAGGGCGAGGACGCGGTGCGTTTCACCGTGAGCATCGGCATCGCCGGCCGGCAGGCCAGCGAGCACGCCGCGCAGCCGGTGATCGACCGCGCCGACCGCGCGCTGTACACGGCCAAGCGCAGCGGCCGCAACCAGGTGCAGATGGCGCCGAGCTGAAGCAATCCGGAAGCCGGTCCCGGGCCGCTCTGGTTGCAGTAGTCCTTGTGCGCACGGATGGCCGGGGCGAGGATGATCGCTCCGCCCTCGCGCGTGTCCCGGTCATGTCCCCACCGATCCACGGCAACGCCAGCCATGCCTCGACCCTGCCACGGCCGGTGTCCGGCCCGGGCGGCGCGCCCGTGTGGCGGCCGGCGACGGAGAGGGCGCCGGCATGACCGCGAAGACCCGCGGCGCGCTGTGGTCGCTGATTGCCGGCGCGGCGCTGATCAGCACCACCGGTGTGCTGGTGCGCTACGCCGACGTCGCGCCGACGGTGTCGGCGTTCTGGCGCATGGCCTTCGGTGGCGTGATGCTGGCCGGCTTCCTGGCCGTCGCCCGGCAGTGGCGGCCGGCGGCGCTGCGCGACTGGGGCTGGATGCTGGCACCGGCGGTGTTCTTCGCGCTCGACCTGTTCCTCTGGCATCGCAGCATCCACGAGGTCGGGCCAGGGCTGGCGACGCTGCTGGCCAACTTCCAGGTGTTCGTCATGGCGCTGGCCGGCGTGCTGCTGCACCGCGAGCGGCTGGGCCCGCGTTTCCTCGGCGGGCTGGCGCTCGCCTTCGGCGGCCTGTGGCTGCTGGTCGGCGTCGACTGGGGCGGCTTCGACGCACGCTACCGGCTGGGCGTGGTGTTCGGCTTGCTCACCGGCCTGGCCTATGCGGCTTACATGCTCAGCTTCCGTCATGCCCAGCGCGAGCGCTCGACGCTGCCGGCGCCGCAGCTGCTGGCGATGAACTCGCTGCTGTGCGCGGCGGTGCTGGCGGCGGCCGTGACCGGCGAGGGCGCCTCGTTCGCGATTCCCGATGCCGGTTCGCTCTGTGCCCTGCTCGCGCTCGGTCTCGTGGGCCAGTGCCTGGGCTGGGTGCTGATCGCCTCGGCGATGCCGCGACTGCCGGCTTCGGTGGTCGGACTGGTGCTGCTGCTGCAGCCCTCGCTGGCCTTCGTGCAGGACGTGCTGCTGTTCGACCGCGCCACCCGCTCCATCGAATGGCTCGGCGTGGCGCTGTCGCTGGCGGGTATCTTTCTCGGCACACTCAAGGCCAACCCGGGCAAGCCATGATGGATTTCGAGACCTTGATCCGCGATGTGCCGGACTTTCCCAGGCCCGGCATCCTGTTCAAGGACATCACGCCACTGCTCGGCCACGGTGCCGGCTTCGCCGCGGCGATCCGGCACATGGCCGAGCCCTGGCGTGCGGCCGGGATCGAGGTGGTGGCCGGCATCGAGGCGCGCGGCTTCATTCTCGGCGCGGCGCTGGCGCGCGAACTCGGCGCCGGTTTCGTGCCGATCCGAAAGCCCGGCAAGCTGCCTGGCCGCACGCTCGGCGCCGACTACGCGCTGGAGTACGGCAGCGACCGGCTGGAAGTCCATGCCGACGCCGTCGCAAGCGGCACCCGCGTGCTGCTGGTGGACGACGTGCTGGCGACCGGCGGCACGCTCGCCGCCTCGCGGCGACTGGTCGAAGGGGTCGGCGCCGATCTGGCCGGCGCGATGGTGCTGATCGAGCTGGCTGCGCTCAGGGGACGTGAGCGCTGGTCGGACACGGTTCCCCTGCGGGCGCTGCTTCGCTACTGAGGCAGGCGCACGGACCGGTCTTCGGCCGGGTCGCCGCATCGTGAATGCGAAAGTCGGCGGACGGTCACATTCCCGCGCTCAAATTCCCGCCCGGGAGGCCGTAATCTCTCGCGCCGCCATGCGGCGACGTGTGGGGGCACGGTCGCCGTCATCCGCTCCCTGGTTTCAAGGTCCACGCCCATGCCGCTCGCCCACCGCATCCCGTTCGCCGTCGTCCTGCTTGCCTCCGTGTCCGCGTTCGCACAGGAGGGCCGCCAGCAGGTCCCGATCGACAAGGCCGCCCAGTACGAGGGGCGCGAGGTCACCGTGTGCGGTCCGGTCGACACCGCCCGCCGCGCGCCCAACGTGCAGGGCGAGCCGACCCTGCTGCACATGGGCGGCGCGTTTCCGCACCACAAGTTCTCCGCCCGCGTCTGGGGACAGGACCGCGACAAGTTCGAGCATGATCTGGAGTCGCTGGTCGGCAGGACGGCCTGCGTCAGCGGCCGGGTGACGCTGGTCGGCAAGCGCCCGGAGGTGGTCCTGTCCTCGCCGGAGGACCTGGCGGTGTTCTGAGTGCGCGGCCAGCCGGGCTCGGGGCGGTCAGGAGAAATCCGCAGTCAATGCCCGGCGCGTGTCCTCGCTGGCCCGTGTTTCCAGGCGCAGGCGGTCGTCGTCGATGCCGAAGGCCAGGCCGGCGCCGGCGCGCAGCGCCATGATCTGCGCCGGCGCGAACTCGAAGCGCAGAAAGTGCACGGCCGCGGTCTTGCCGGCCTCGCTGCGGCCCAGATCCTCGTCGGCGATGGCGAAGATCCGGTCGTGGCCGTCGACCTGTGCGTACACGCGATGCTCGATGCCGCCCAGCCGCGCCAGTTCGCGCCGGCGCTGCTCGATGTCGGGAAACTCGATCAGCATCGTCGCCTTGAGGTTGCTGCCGTCGGGGATCAGCGGGTTGTAGGCGTCCAGTTCGTCCTGGATGCCCTCGGGTTCGAAGATCCGCTCGATCCGCAGCATCTCCTGGATCTGGTACTGGATCGTCAGCCGGTCCTCGAACAGCAGGGTGACGTGCTCGCCCAGACGCAGCCTGCGCGCCTTCTTGTGCGCGAGCACGCGGTTGCGGAACGCGGCGCGCCCGGCCGCGTAGGCCTCCAGCGTGTACAGGTCGGAGCGGGTCAGCTTTTCCATGGCGGTGTTCCCGGCGAGTTCACGAACGGCGTGGGCCCGGCCTGCGCGGGGGCGGCCTGCCCGGCCTCAGATGCCATAGGCCTTGCGCAGCAGACTGATCGGATGCTCGGCCTCGCGGCCATCGCCCAGGCCGTGGGCGATGTGCGCGCCCGCCATCACGCAGTCGCTGGTGAAGTGCTGCGCCTGGGCCTGCTTCACCCGCGTCTCGACCGGCTTGGCGATCTTGCGGGCGAAGCCATAGGTGGCCTTCTTCACGCCGTAGGTGCCGTCGTGGCCCGAACAGCGCTCGATGGCGACGACCTCGGTGTCGGGCACCAGCTCCAGCACCTGTCTGGTCTTCGGTCCGATGTTCTGCACCCGCTGGTGGCAGGCCGCCTGCCAGGCCACCTTGCCGAGCCCCTGCTTGAAGCCGGTGTTCAGCAGGCCGGCCTGGTGACGGTGCATCAGGTATTCGAAGGGGTCGAAGATCGCCGCCTTGACTGCCTGCACCTCGGCATCGTCCGGGTACATCAGCGGGATCTCCTGCCGGAACATCAGCACGCAGGAAGGAATCGGCGCGACGATGTCCCAACCCGCGCGCACGGCGTCCGCCAGCGCCGGCAGGTTGTCCCGCTTGTAGCGGTCCACGCTGTCGAGGTCGCCCAGCTCCAGCTTGGGCATGCCGCAGCACTGGTTGCGGCGGATCAGTTTCACCGCGATGCCGTTGTGCCGGTAGACGGCGACCAGGTCCTCCACCATCTGCGGCTGGTTGTAGCGACCGTAGCAGGTGACGAACACCGCCACCCTGCCGCGCGTGGGACCGGCCGGCGTCGCGTCGGTGCCGTCGTCGTCGTGGGGCACGCGCTTGTCGGCGGTGCGGCTGTGGTAGGTGGGCACGCGGGCGTCGCGATGCACGCCGAGCGTCTTCTCGACCAGCCCGCGCGCCGTTGCATTGCGGTTGGCCCGATTCACCGCCTCGACCACGACCGGGATCGAGGCCAGCCGGCCGACCGTCCTGGTGTTCGACAGCAGCTTCGCCGACAGCGGCGCGCCGTGCTTGCGGAAGGCCACCGCCTTGGCCCGCAGCATCAGGTGCGGGAAGTCGATGTTCCACGGGTGCGGCGGAATGTACGGGCACTTGGTCTGGTAGCACAGGTCGCACAGGTAGCACTGTTCGACGACCTTGGCGTAGTCCGACTTGGCCACGCCGTCGACCTCCATGGTTTCGCTCGCGTCCACCAGGTCGAACAGGGTCGGGAAGGCCTGGCACAGACTCACGCAGCGACGGCAGCCATGGCACAGGTCGAAGACGCGTTCGAGTTCCCGCTCCAATGCGGCCGGGTCCCAGAACTCGGCGCGTTGCCAGTCCAGCGGATGACGGGTCGGCGCCTCCAGGCTGCCTTCGCGCGGCGCGCTCGGTGCTTGGCTCATGGCATGCCTCCTCGTGGAATCGGACGCAGGGGTGGCCGTGACCGCAGACCAGGGCTGCGGTCGTGCAGCGGGCCGCTCCTGCGGGATGAGGACGACACGCGGCGGGCGTGCAGGCCCGCCGCGCGGTGGCTCAGGCGGTGAGCTCGTTGAGCGCCTTGGTGAAGCGGTTGGCGTGCGAGCGCTCGGCCTTGGCGAGGGTCTCGAACCAGTCGGCGATTTCGTCGAAACCCTCGTCGCGGGCGGTCTTGGCCATGCCCGGGTACATGTCGGTGTACTCGTGGGTCTCGCCGGCGATGGCCGACTTGAGGTTGCTGGCGGTATCGCCGAAGGGCAGTCCGGTGGCCGGATCGCCGCAGGCTTCAAGGTATTCCAGATGGCCGTGGGCGTGGCCGGTTTCACCTTCCGCGGTGGAGCGGAACACGGCGGCGACGTCGTTGTAGCCCTCGACGTCGGCCTTCTGCGCGAAATACAGGTAACGACGGTTGGCCTGCGACTCGCCGGCAAAGGCGTACTTGAGGTTTTCCTCGGTCTTGGAGCCTTTCAGGTTCATGGCGTCACCTCGTGGCGGTATGGCTGGAGGATGGCCCGGACGCACCGGGTCGATCCGAGCCTAGCGCCGCGCGGCGACGGAATGAAATTGATTGTGACGATGGCTTCGATAGACGCCATGGATGATGCGGCGCGGCATCCGGCATTCAGCGGTCGGCCCCGTCGGCCGGCGCCGCGGGGGGATGGACCTCGGTGACGCGCAGTCGCAGCTTGCGGCCATCGGGAGTCTCCCAGTCGATGCGCTGGCCCACCGACAGCCCGAGCAGGGCGCTGCCGACCGGCGCGAGCACCGAGATGCGGCCGGCGCCGGCATCGGCCTGGTCCGGGTACACCAGCGTGAGCCGGTGGGTTTCGCCGCCGAGCTCGTCCACGCAGGTGACGGTGGCGTTCATGGTCACCACGTCGGCGGGCATGTCCTGCGGTTCGCGCACCTCGGCGCGCAGCATCTCTTCCATCAGCGCGCGCGCGGCCGGGGTGTGCCTGTACGCGGGCGACTCCAGCAGCGCGTCGAGGCGCGCATGGTCGCGGCTTGAGACGATGATGGCGGGGGCGGACGACATGGCGGCTCCAAAGTGAAACGGGCGGTGCGCGGAGCGCATCGCCCGTCGTGTCGGTTTGTGCGCCTACCGTAGCCCGCGCCGCATCCGGATGCAATCAGTGCGCACCGGTGCGGGCGCGCCGGTCCGGGCCGCGCGGCCTGCGCGCGCGGGCGGGCGGCAGATCGATACTGAACAGCTCTGCCGGCAGCGTGCGGAACACCTCGGCCAGCTTGACCAGGAACTCCCCCATCGCCGAACTCTTGCGCCAGACCATCGCGATCTGCCGGCTCGGCCGCGAATCGCGGAACGGCAGCAGGTGGATGTTCTCCGACTGCGGCACCGGCGGCTTGATCGCCAGGGTGGGCAGCAGGGTGATGCCGACGTTGGCCGCCACCATCTGCCGCAGCGTTTCCAGGCTGGTGGCGCGGAAGCCGGTCTTCTCCTCGGCGCCGGACAGATGGCACACGTCCAGCGCCTGGTCGCGCAGGCAGTGGCCGTCCTCCAGCAGCAGCAGGCTCTCGTTGGCGAGGTCCTTGAGGCTGAGCGATTCGCGCCGGGCGAACGGGTGCGTCTCCGGCACGGCGAGCAGGAAGGGCTCCTCGAACAGCGGCTCGACGTGCAGCTGGTCGTCGTGCAGCGGCAGGGCGAGGATGCCGGCGTCGAGCCGGCCTTCGCGCAACTGGCGCAGGATCGTTTCGGTCTTTTCTTCCACCAGCAGCAGTTCCAGCCGCGGAAAGCGCTTGCGGATCCGCGGCACCGCGTGTGGCAGCAGGTAGGGACCCAGGGTGGGGAACAGGCCGAGGCGCACCGTGCCGGCCTCGGGATCGCGCGTGCGACGGGCGATCTCGTGCAGCTGCTCGACGTCGCTCAGGATGCGCCGGGCGCGCTCGGCGATGTCGCGTCCGGCCGGGGTCAGCATCACCCGGCGCGGCGCGCGCTCGACCAGGGTGACATCGAGCTCCTCCTCCAGCTTCTTGATCTGGGTCGAGAGGGTGGGCTGGCTGACGAAGCAGGCCGCGGCGGCGCGCCCGAAGTGCCGGTGGTCGGCCAAGGCGACGAGATAACGCAGGTCGCGGAGATTCATGGTCTGGCCTCGTGACTTGGACTGGCTGCGCTGTTGCCGGTGCGAGGATGGTCTCAGGCGGTGTTGATAGACTATTCCTATCTTGGCGATAAATACAATCCACTTTACGGATTGATAGTCGCTCCCTAAGATAGCCCCCGTTTTGATTCACCACCCTTCCCAACAACCCACTTCAACAGGAGTGTCGAATGTCGTTGATCAACACCGAAGTCAAGCCGTTCACCGCCACCGCCTATCATCAGGGCAAGTTCGTCACCGTCAGTGACGCCGACCTGCGCGGCAAGTGGTCGGTGGTGTTCTTCTACCCGGCCGACTTCACCTTCGTCTGCCCGACCGAGCTGGGCGACCTCGCCGACCACTATGCCGAGTTCCAGAAGCTGGGCGTCGAGATCTACGCGGTCTCGACCGACACCCACTTCACCCACAAGGCCTGGCACGACACCTCCGAGACCATCCGCAAGGTGCAGTTCCCGATGGTCGCCGACCCGACCTGGACGTTGTCGCGCAACTTCGACGTGCTGATCGAGGATGCCGGTCTGGCCGACCGTGGCACCTTCGTGATCGATCCGGAAGGCCGCATCCAGATCGTCGAGATCACCGCCGGCGGCATCGGCCGCGATGCCGCCGAGCTGCTGCGCAAGATCAAGGCCGCGCAGTACGTTGCCGCCCACCCGGGTGAGGTCTGCCCGGCCAAGTGGAAGGAGGGCGAGAAGACCCTCGCGCCGTCGCTGGATCTGGTCGGCAAGCTCTGATCCGTACCCGGCCCCGGGCATCCGCCCGGGGCCGCGGTTGCCGCGGCCCATCCAGGCCGTGCGGCACACCACACGTCCCTGCCGCGGAAGCGTCAAGGACGAGCCAAGTCTCTTACCGGTCCCCGAAGCCTGAAGACAGCGGCCCGGCCCCGCCGGCGCCCCGGCCGGCGTTCGCCCGCGCTCCCTCCGTGTCGGGCCGCTGCCTTCAGTCTTCGTCCGCCGACGGCATCAGGAGTCCCCATGCTCGACGACACCCTCAAGTCCCAGCTCAAGACCTACCTCGAAAGGCTCGTGCAGCCGATCGAACTGGTCGCCGCGCTCGACGACGGCGATGCCTCGCGCGAGCTCGACGCGCTGCTGCGCGAGATCGCCGCGCTTTCGGACAAGATCACCCTGCGCCGCGACGACAGCGACCCGCGCAAGCCGTCCTTCGCGATCGGCCGCGTCGGCACGGACATCGGCGTTCGCTTCGCCGGTCTGCCGCTGGGTCATGAGTTCAGCTCGCTGGTGCTGGCCCTGCTGCAGGTCGGTGGCCATCCGCCGCGGGTCGAGCCCGAGCTGATCGAGCAGGTGCGCGCGCTCGATGGCGAGTACCTGTTCGAGACTTACTATTCGCTGTCCTGCCAGAACTGCCCGGACGTGGTGCAGGCACTGAACACGATGAGCGTGCTCAACCCGCGCATCCGCCACGTCGCCATCGATGGTGCGCGGTTCCAGGATGAGGTCGAGGCGCGCGGTGTGATGGCGGTGCCGAGCGTATTCCTCAACGGCGAACCGTTCGGGCAGGGGCGCATGGATCTGGCGCAGATCCTCGCCAGGCTCGACACCGGCGCGACCGCGCGCGCGGCGGCGAAGATCGCCGCCAAGGCGCCTTTCGACGTGCTCGTGGTCGGCGGCGGCCCGGCCGGCGCGGCGGCGGCGATCTATGCCGCGCGCAAGGGCATCCGCACCGGCGTCGCCGCCGAGCGTTTCGGCGGCCAGGTGCTCGACACTCTGGGCATCGAGAATTTCATCTCGGTCCGGCACACCGAGGGGCCGAAGCTGGCCAGCGCGCTGGAGCAGCATGTGCGCGACCACGACGTGGACGTGATGAACCTGCAGCGCGCGGTCGGCCTGGTGCCGGCCGGCGAGGACGGGCTGATCGAGGTGAAGCTGGAAAGCGGCGCTTCGCTGAAGTCGCGCAGCGTGATCCTCGCCACCGGCGCGCGCTGGCGGCAGATGAACGTGCCCGGCGAGGAACAGTACCGCAATCGTGGCGTGGCCTATTGTCCGCACTGCGACGGCCCGCTGTTCAAGGGCAAGCGGGTGGCGGTGATCGGCGGCGGCAACTCCGGCGTCGAGGCCGCCATCGACCTGGCCGGCATCGTCAGTCATGTCACCCTGATCGAGTTCGACGGCAAGCTGCGCGCCGATGCCGTGCTGCAGCGCAAGCTGCGCAGCCTGCCGAACGTCAGCGTGCTGGTGAACGCGCAGACCACCGAAGTGCTCGGCGATGGTCAGCGCGTCACCGGATTGCGCTACCGCGATCGCGCCAGCGGCCAGGAGCATGAGGTCGCGCTCGAGGGCATCTTCGTGCAGATCGGCCTGCTGCCGAACACCGAGTGGCTCAAGGGCACGCTCGAGCTCACCCCGCGTGGCGAGATCGTCATCGACGAGCGCGGCCAGACCTCGCTGCCGGGCGTGTTTGCCGCCGGCGACGCCACCACGGTGCCGTACAAGCAGATCGTGATCGCGATGGGCGCCGGCGCCACCGCCGCGCTGGCCGCCTTCGATCACCTGATCCGCAGCTCGGCGCCGGCGGCCGAGCCGGCCGAAGCCGTCGCGGCCTGAGCATCCCCGGGCCGGCCTGCGTCGCGATCGCGAACAGCCGTCGCGGTGAAGTGCGATGGCGGTATCCGGCGCGGCGCTATGATGGCGTCATCGCCTTCGCCAGCCACGCATGACCGACGCCGCGAATCCTGCAACGCCCACGGTGCGCGCCGCGCTGGCCGCGGCGGCCGCGCGCATCGGTGGCGACAGCGCGCGGCTGGATGCGGAGCTGCTGCTCGGACATGCGCTCGGTCGCGACCGCGCCTGGCTGTTCGCGCACGCCGACGATGCGCTCGATGACGATGCGGTCGCGTGCTTCGAGGTCCTGGTCGCGCGCCGGGCACGCGGCGAGCCGGTGGCGCATCTGGTCGGCCGGCGCGGGTTCTGGACGTTCGAGCTGGACGTCGATGCCGCCACGCTGATCCCGCGCCCGGAAACCGAGCTGCTGGTCGAACTCGCACTGGCCCGGTTGCCGCACGACCGCCCGCTGCGGCTGGCCGATCTCGGCACCGGCACCGGCGCGATCGCGCTGGCGCTCGCCGTCGAACGGCCGCAGGCATGGGTGGTCGCGGTCGAGGCGAGTGCGGCGGCGGCGCAGGTCGCGCGGCGCAACATCGCGCGCCTCGGCGCTGGCCGGGTCGAGCTGCGCCAGGGCCGCTGGTTCGGCCCGCTGCAAGGCGAGCGCTTCGACCTGATCGCCAGCAACCCGCCCTACATCGCCGCCGCCGATCCGCATCTGGGCGAAGGCGACTTGCGCTTCGAGCCGCGCAGTGCGCTGGTCGCCGGCATCGATGGCCTCGACGACATCCGCGCGATCGCCCACGCGGCGCCGGCGCACCTGGTGCCGGGCGGCTGGCTGCTGGTCGAGCATGGCCACGACCAGGGCGGGGCCGTGCGCAGCATTTTCCGTGCGGCGGGCTTGGTCGACGTGGCCACCGCGCGCGACCTCGAAGGTCGCGAGCGCGTCGCCCTCGGCCGTCGTCCCTGAGCCTGGCGTCTGGCGTCGCCGCCGGGCTCAGCCGGCAGCGGTCCTGGCCTCGCCACCGCCGTACTGCGGCCAGCGGCGCAGGATGGCGGCGCGGATGCCGGCGGCATCGAGGCCGGCTTCGGCGAGCAGTTGCTCACGGCTGCCGTGCTCCTGCCAGGCGTCGGGCAGGCCCAGTTGCAGCACCGGCAGGGCGATCCCCGCGCAGGCCAGCAGTTCGAGCACGCCGCTGCCGGCGCCCCCCATCACCACGTTGTCCTCGAGGGTGACGAAGCCTTCGTGGGTCCTGGCCAGCTCCAGCACCAGCGCGTGGTCGAGCGGCTTGACGAAGCGCATGTTGACCACGGTCAGGCCCAGCTCGGCGCCGACCTGCTCGGCCGCCGGCACCACCGCGCCGAAGGCGAGCAGCGCCAGGCCGCGGCCTTCCCGGCGCAGTTGCGCCTTGCCGATCGGCAGGGTGTCGAGCGTCGGCTGCACCGCCACGCCGGGGCCGGTGCCGCGCGGGTAGCGCACCGCGGCCGGGCCGGGGTGGTGATAGCCGGTGCTGAGCATCTTGCGGCATTCGTCCTCGTCGGCCGGCGCCATTACCACCATCCCGGGCACGCAGCGCAGGTAGCTCAGGTCGAGGTTGCCGGCGTGGGTGGCGCCGTCGGGGCCGACCACGCCGCCGCGGTCGATGGCGAACAGCACATCCAGATGCTGGATGGCGACGTCATGGATCAGCTGGTCGTAGGCGCGCTGCAGGAAGGTCGAATAGATCGCCACCACCGGCTTGGCGCCCTCGCAGGCCATGCCGGCGGCCAGGGTCACCGCGTGCTGCTCGGCAATGGCGGTGTCGAAGTAGCGCTCGGGGAATTCCTTGCTGAAGCGCACCAGCCCGGAGCCTTCGCGCATCGCCGGGGTGATGCCCATCAGCCTGTCGTCGGTGGCGGCCATGTCGCACAGCCAGTCGCCGAACACCTGGGTGTAGCTGGGGCGGCCCGTGCCGGCCTTCTTCACCACGCCGACGCCCGGATCGAACGGCGACACCGCGTGGTATTCGATCTGGTCGCCCTCGGCCAGTTCGTAGCCCTTGCCCTTGGTGGTGATGACGTGCAGCAGCTGCGGGCCCTTGAGGTCCTTGAGGGTCTTGAGCGCCGACAGCAGGGCGGGCAGGTCGTGGCCGTCGATCGGGCCGGTGTAGTGGAAGCCCATCTCCTCGAACAGCGTGGACGGCACGAACATGCCCTTCCAGTGTTCTTCCCAGCGCTTGACGAAGCGCGCGGCCGGATTGTGCTTGTCGCCGAGCAGGCGCTTGCCGCCCTCGCGCATGGCGTTGAGCGTGCGGCTGGCGGTCATGCGGCCGAACATGCGGGTCAGCCCGCCGACGTTCTCGGAGATCGACATCCGGTTGTCATTGAGGATCACCAGCAGGTTGGGCTCCGGATCCATGCCGCCGGCGTGGTTGAGCGCCTCGTAGGCCATGCCGGCCGTCATCGCGCCGTCGCCGATCACCGCCACCACCTTGCGCTCGTCGCCGGCGCGCTGCAGCGCCACCGCCATGCCGAGCGCGGCCGAGATGCTGGTCGAGCTGTGGCCGACGCCGAAGGTGTCGTACTCGCTCTCGGCGCGCTTGGGGAAGGGCGCCACGCCGCCGCGCTGCTTGACCGTGTGGATGCGGTCGCGGCGGCCGGTGAGGATCTTGTGCGGGTAGGCCTGGTGGCCGACGTCCCAGACCAGGCGGTCCTCCGGCGTCCGGTACAGCCAGTGCAGCGCCACGGTCAGCTCGATCACGCCCAGGCCGGCACCGAAGTGGCCGCCGACCTGGGAGACGGTCTCGATCAGGTAGGCGCGCAGCTCACCGGCGATCGCCGGCAGTTCCTCTTCCGGAAACTGGCGCAGGTCGGCAGGGACGGCGATGCGTGAGAGGCGCGGGTAGCGCTGCGGGTCGATCATCGGGAGGCGTCGGACGCGGCCGGTTCGGGCAGAAGGACGATTTTCGGCCAGCCCCGGGATCCGGGCAAGGAAAACCGCCCGCGCCGGGTGGACGGACGCGGGCGGCGAGTGGCGGTCAGCCGCCGCGCAGGCCCTTCAGCCGGCCCAGCAGGCCGCCCTTGGCGGGGGCTTCCGGCTCGACGGACGGCGGCAGTTCGATCGCGGCGAAGCCGGTGGCGAGGCTGGCATTGACGAAGTCGGCCACCTCCTCGACCGTGGCGCTGCTGGCCTGGGCGATCTCCGGCAGGGTCGCCGGGCCCTTCATCATCGCCGTGGCGATGCGGAAGTGCCGGGGGAACTCGCGTTCGATCTGGGGCCACTTGAGCAGCCGGTACTGGCGCTCGCCATCGCCGGCATCGACCAGGCGGCCGGCCCCGGACACCAGGCCGCACAGCCAGATCAGCCGCGTCCACGGCTGCGGGCTGCCGGCGCGGGCGGCGTCCTCGGCGCTGGCCGGCACCCACTGCTCCGGCGCGATGACGATGCGGCAGTAGGGCATCAGCGGCTTGAGCTGCGGCGGGCCGAAGTAGTGTCCGGTGCGCGGATCGACCACCAGCGGCGGCGCGTCCGGCAGCTGCAGGCGCATCGGGCCGGGCAGGGCACCGGCGCGCAGGTAGTCGACCAGATGCTTCTCGCGCGGCGGCTCGGGCGCCGGCTGCTCGGCGGCTTCGGGCGTCTGCGCGGCTATGGCCGTCGACCCATCCGTCTCCGTCTCCGGATCGGCGGCATCGGCGGTCTCGACGGTCTCGACGGTCTCGACCGCGTCGGTCGTGCCTGCCATCGGCGCCGCGGACGCCGTCGGCTCGTCCGCATCGTCCCGGGCCGCGGCCGACGCCGTGCCGCCGTCGGCGATCCCGTCGAGGGGCTCGTTGGCCGCGCCGGTCTGCGCGGCGGCGACGGCGGCCAGGATGTCGCGGAGGCTCGACTCGCTCACCGGCCGCAGCAGGGTGAAATCGGCCTCGGAGTCGGCGCGGTTGGACAACCCGACCACGGTCTTGCCGGCGCTGTGCGCCCGCAGCCAGGTCATGTGGCCGTAGATGGAGCCGAGATCGACGACGAGGATCTGCGCCCGATCCTCGCTGGTCAGCTCGAACGGTTCGCCGAGGCTGGCATTGGCATCGACGAACAGCATCTTCAGCGTGGCTTCGTCGGCCTGTTCCATGCCGGTGAAGCACAGCGGGTACTTCGACATTACCTCCCTCCCCCCGAAGGATTGCGGCGCCGGCGGCCGCTGGCCGGCGAGTGTCGGCCAAGCTGCACAGACGCGTCAACGTCGTGTCAAGCCTGCGTTGCCGGAAGCTGGACGCCGTTCGCAATCTGCCCCGGCGCGGCACCGGCCACGGGCCGATCCGGCCGCTTCGCGACGGCCTCGGGCATGCGCCCGGCCCCGCGCGGTGACCGTCCGCAAGCGCTCAGGCCTGCGGGCGGGCGCGCTTGGGCAGATGGCTCTTCAGGAAGGCCATCTGGTCGGCCAGGATGTGGCGGTTGGAGAGGATCAGGTGCTCCACCCAGCTCGGCCGGTACGGCACCGCCAGCAGCGGCATCCCGGCCTGCTGCGGCGTGCGCCCGCCCTTGCGCGAGTTGCACTGGAAGCAGGCCGTCACCACGTTTTCCCAGATGTCGCGGCCGCCGCGCGAGGTCGGCACCACATGGTCGCGGGTGAGCTGGTGACGGTGGAACTCGTTGCCGCAGTACAGGCACAGGTAGCCGTCGCGGGAGAACAGCGCGGCATTGGTCAGTGCCGGGGTCGGCTCGGGCATGTGCGGGCGGGCGTGCCCGCGCGCGGCGACGATCGGATGCAGTTCGATCACGCTCTGCCGGCCGGTGGCCCGGTTGGTGCCGCCGTGCACGGTCATGCACGGCTCGCCCAGCGTCCACACCACCGCGCCGCGCACGTACAGGCAGGTGGCGTCCTGCCAGCTCATCCAGTCGAGGATGCGGCCGTGGGCGTCGAGCGAGAGCACGCGCGGGCTGCCGGCGGGGTCGGGGGAAGCGTTCCCGACCGGATACGTGGACCCGGAGCGGATCAAGGCCAGTCGCGGCGATGGCGTTCCCATCGGAAGCCGAGCATATAGCAAATCGGTTGCGGGTTGGGGATGGCCGGGATGTCGATGCCGGCGCCGCCATGGCGGTGGCGCGGAGTCATCGTCCTTGCGGGTCGCGGCGATGCCGCCTCCGCCTGGCCCGCGCCCGTGACCCGCGCCGCACGGGCCTGCGCCGGGGTGGCGCCGCCTCGATGCGCTGTCCCGAGTCCCTCACCCCTTCACGCACAGCACCTGCCGCAGCGTGTGCACCACCTCGACCAGATCGCGCTGGTTGGCCATCACCGCGTCGATGTCCTTGTAGGCGGCCGGGATCTCGTCGATCACGCCGGCGTCCTTGCGGCATTCCACCCCGCGCGTCTGCTCGGCCAGATCCTGCCGCGAGAAGCGCCGCCTGGCCTCGCTGCGCGACATCCGCCGGCCGGCCCCGTGCGCGCAGGAGCAGAAACTCTCCGCCTGCCCCTTGCCGCGCACGATGTAGCTGCGCGCACCCATCGAGCCGGGGATGATGCCGAGCTCGCCCGCGCCGGCGCGGATCGCGCCCTTGCGCGTGACCAGCAGCTCCTCGCCGAAATGACGTTCGCGGGCCACGTAGTTGTGATGGCAGTCGATCGCCATCGCGTCGGTGCGGAAGGCCGGCAGCTCGGCGCGCATCGCGTCGAGCACTGCCGCCATCATCTGCCGACGGTTCTCGCTCGCGTAGTCCTGCGCCCAGCCGACCGCGTGAAGATAGTCGTCGTAGTCGGCGCTGCCCTCGTCGAGCCAGGCCAGGTCCCGGTCGGGCAGGTGCGCGTCCGCCGCCTGCGCCAGCTCGCGGGCGCGGGCGATGAAGTACGTGCCGATGCGGTTGCCGATGCCGCGCGAGCCCGAATGCAGCATCGCCCACACCCGCTCGTCCTCGTCCAGGCAGACCTCGATGAAGTGGTTGCCGCCGCCGAGCGTGCCCAGTTGCTGCACCCAGCGCGATCGCTCCTTGCCCTTCGGCGCGATCGCCGGGTGCCGGTCGAGGATGGCGCGCAGGCCGGCGTCGAGTCGTTTGGCGGCCTGCACCGGCGCGTGCCGCTCGTCGTGCTGATCCAGGCCGACCGGCACCGCCGCCTCGATGCGCGCGCGCAGCCGCCCGAGCGTATCGGGCAGATCGGCCGCCGTCAGCGTCGTGCGCACCGCCATCATCCCGCAGCCGATGTCCACCCCGACCGCCGCCGGCACGATCGCCCCGCGGGTGGCGATCACCGAGCCCACCGTCGCGCCGATGCCCAGATGCACGTCCGGCATCGCCGCGACGTGGTGGCGGACGAAGGGCAGGGCGGCGGTGCGCTTGAGCTGTTCGAGCGCCTGCGGATCGACATCCTCGGTCCAGACGCGGACCGGGACGTTGGGCGTGGCGAGGACGAGCTGGACCGGCATGGCGGCGGGAACACGGCCGTGGCGCAGCGCGCCGTCGGCAGTCACCATTCTAGGGAAAGCCCGAACAAGTATCGTCATCCCCCCGAAAGCGGGGATCCAGCGACTTCAAGCCTTTGAAAACTCAAGGCACTGGACTCGGCCGCTTCGCGGCCATGCCATCGCTGCGCTCGGTCCCGCTCTCGCGGGAATGATGAGCGCCAGTGGACTTGTTCAGGCTTTCCCTGGAAGCGCCGGAGTCGAAGCGTGCGCGTCCGGGCAGAAGCGCTGCTTCGAGCCTGCCCCTTCATGCGGTCGCTTCTTCAAGCCGGTCGCTTCAAGCCCTCCCCTTCAAGGGGGGGGTCGATCACCGCGAACACCCGAGCGAACGCCCGCGCGGCCTGCAAGGCGCGAAACACCACCCCCACCCCGGCCCTCCCCCTGAAGGGGAGGGAGAACAGCCGCCTCACAGCGGCTTGGCCATTCGCAGCATTTCCGTGCTGAAGCCGTTGGCCTCGTAGAACCGGCGTGCCCGCTCGTTGCCGACGAACACCGACAAGGTCAGCCGCTCACAGCGGTGCTCGCGGGCGAAGCGCTCGGCGAAATCCAGCATCGCCCGCCCCAGCCCCTTGCCGTCCCAGCCGTTGGCCACCGCCAGGTCGGAGATGTGGCAGTTGGGCTTGCCGGAGAAAAAGTCGTTGACGATTTGCAGGTGAAGAAAGCCCGCCGGCTCGCCGTCGTCGGTCTCGGCGATGAACAGGAAACTGCCCGGCTGGCTGCCGTCCAGATGCTTGAGCAGATCGCGCCGGATGCCTTCCGACACCACCAGCTTCTTGCGCCCCGGCGGCAGTTCGAAGCTGGTGAAACGCGGCACCAGCCCGAGGATGAAATCGTCGTCGGCGGGCTCGGCGGCCCGCATCAGCAGTTCGGTATCGGCGGCCTGGATATGCATCGCTGCGGCGAACGGTCGGTCCGGGGGAATCCGTCGCGCATCTTTACCATCCTCCGGCGGGGCTGTGGAGGGGGTTGCCCCGCCGCCCCCGGCAAACTGGACAGCCGGCCACGACAGCGCGACCATCGCCCGGGCCGGTTCCACGCACCGGCCGACACGAGCCCGGGGAGAGTGGCGATGCACCGCTGCCGTGACTTCGATGCGTGGGTGGGGTTGTGGGATGTGGACCCGTCCGGGCAGGACATTAGGCGGGTGGTTGCTGCTTGGTGTTGCCGGGGGTGCGCTGGTGGCAGGGCGGGCGGGTGCCGGTGTTATGCGTCGGGATTACGCCCCACAATGGGGCCGAATCGTAGTTAGGTGCCATTTTCATGCTTTGCCGCGCATCCACAGCCATTTTGTCGCTTCTTCTGGCGTCGGCGTGCGCACGGGAGATCGCATTTCAGCTGCCGAGCTCCGAGCCGCTCCAGCTGTCCATCTATCGCGCCGGCGCTCACGTTGAACAATGTATTCTGCAGCCCGGCTCGAGCGTGTTTTCACAGCTCCAATCTCTTCTTGACGCAAGCACGGGTGGTTGGGAGCGTGCCCATGCCACGTTTGTTTCCCGTGTCGTCGTCTCCGGATCCGACTGGAGCCTCAATTTCCTTGGGCAGGGCATGATCCTGAACTACACTCAAGGCCAGTACGTTCGGAAGGTCGAGCCGAGCACGTACGCCTTCCTTAGCTGCGCGAATGGCACCTAACTATGCGTTCAAGCGGACCGCGGGGAGAGGCTATCGTGTTTCCTGATGCAGCTCGCACCCGCGGCCGCTTAACGCGGCGTTAGGGGGCTCGGAAAGATGCCTACAATTTGCCAGGAAATCATACGCGGCCTGATCACTCTTACCGTCGGGCTGGTTGTCGCGAGAGTGGGTTTATGGGTCTACTTTCGACAGAAGGAATATGAGCTTGTAAAGCAACGATACCTTGAGCAATCTGTTGATTTGGTCGCAGCTGAGCTTGAGTCAGTTAGCGGAGCGTTTAGTCACAACTGGGCTCGATGCCTACATGTGCTAAAGGAGTACCGTGACTCTGAAGAACAATTTGACAGAGACCAGCTAACCGATGGCTTCACGCCGCTTTCGGGCTCCAACTTTCACCGCCCAGCTCACCACAGGCTTCGCACTCTGGTTCAATCCAATGTCTTCTGGGATGCCTATCAAGTCGCACTTTCGTTCCATCACTCAGCAAATGCCGTGATAGTCAAAGAGATCCCTCATGCTATCCGAGCAAAACTTTCCGGCGGAGTTGATGCGCCGCATTCAGAGATAGTCAGCCGCGCATACGACGAGCTTGCCAAGCTGCACCGAGAGAGCGAGAGATTTGCTCCCTTGCTAAGCGCCTTGCAGGCCATAGCTTCTGAGCTTGAGCAGGAGAACCTAAGTTTCAAACAGGTTCGCACCTTTCATAAACGCAAGGTGGCGGTTGATGCGGTGAAGGATCTCAATACCGCATTTGCAAAGGACTTCGAGAAGCATGAGCCCGCCCCCTAACAATTCATTCAAGCCGAAGCCGCTTCGCGGCTCGGCTTAATTCAGGCGTTATACGGCAGGGGGGTGCCATGAGTGATCCAAGCCCAGAGAAGCAGAAGCAACTTGCTGTTCGTATCGCCTCAACAGCGAACGCCGCAGAGAAGGAGGCGCTACGCATTTGGATTGAGCGGCTCTTGGAACTTAAAGCATCCGGCCTTCCTGCTATCCAAAAAGCCAAGCAGGCCATCACCCTAACGGCAAGCAGTAGCGTTGTTGTTCCTACGGTCAAGATCATTGCTCGCGAAACAAAACGCCTCGCCTGGGATGACCGCGGATTGACGGGCCGGCTAGGTATTGGCGGTGCCGCAATCGGGCTTGCATTGTTTGGTAGCCAAGGGGCGGGTATAGCTGCGCTTGGTACGGCAATCGGTGTGCCACTTTGGGTTGTATTCGGTGCGGGCGCTGCATTTCTTGGTGTTCTATACGAGGAAATTACAGGCAAAAAGCCAGCGGAAAAAACAACGTACCGAGTCATCGACGCAGAGCGCGAGGAAGGCGAGTGATGCCGTATAACTATTCGTCCAAGCGGACGCGCAAAAAGCCGTGCGTCGCTTAACTCAAACGTTATGCAGCCTGAGCAGCAACGGAGATTGGCATGACCTCTTTGAAGTACACGAAGCCCGAACGGATCTGGTTGAAGAACCATCCCGAACTGAACGAGCGATGGCTTCAGGACCGAATCGGTGAGGACCCTTCACTCCTTGGTCTCGGAGACCTCGTATTGAAGGACCGGGAGCGACTTCAACCGCGGGCCGGACGGCTCGACCTTCTTCTCCAAGACGCCGAGACAAACAAGCGCTACGAAGTCGAGGTGCAATTGGGCAGGACTGACGAGGCGCACATCATCCGCGCCATCGAGTACTGGGATATCGAACGCAAGCGTTACCCCCAGTACGACCACACGGCAGTGATCGTCGCCGAAGACATTACGAGCCGGTTCCTCAACGTCATCAGTCTCTTCAACGGATCTATTCCCCTTGTCGCCATTCAGCTTAGCGCGGTTCGGCTCGGCGATTCCGTGTCCCTCATTTGTTCGAAGGTGCTTGACGAGGTGCGGCTGGGCCTCGTGGACGAAGACGAAGAAGTCCAAGCAGTAACCGACCGTTCCTACTGGGAGGCTCGCGCGAGCAAGCACACCTTGGCGATGGCAGACGAGATGCTCGAAGTGGTTCGTGCTCTCGATCCAGATCTGGAGCTCAAGTAGTCGGCCCTGCGAAATTCATCCAAGTGCCGGCAACGTCGTCAGCCACTCGCGCAACGGCGCACCGTGACCGACCTGGCGCCGCCGCCGGGCG
>NZ_JACHHX010000022.1 GCF_014202935.1 Rehaibacterium terrae
GGAGGGCGCGAGCACCTGGGGTGCCCTTCTCTTTGGTCACTTTCTCTTGGGCAAGCAAGAGAAAGTGACCCGGCCGCCGGCAGGCGGACGGAACCTCCGGCGCGCAGCGCCGGCCAGATCGCGACAAACCCGCAAGCGCACGGAACAACCGGCCTGAAAAGCCGGCCAGGTCGCGACGTACCCAACCCACACGCTGCAGGAACGGCAACCGTGGCCGCGAGCGCCGAGGAGTCAGTCAGCAGGAGTGAGGGACGAGGGAGGGCATCGACTGGCCGCTGCCTCGTCGTTCTCTCACTCCTCACGCCTCTTCACTCGCTTCTCGCCGCGGCGGTCGCGGCTGGACCGCCCCCCGCAATGTCCGGGCCCTACGGAGCGTTCGCGGGCGCCGAAGTGCCTGCCGTTGTTTCCCGCCCCCGGGCTCTGCTATAGTTCGCGCCCCTCGGGGGGCGGTTAGCTCAGCGGTAGAGCACTACCTTGACATGGTAGGGGTCACAGGTTCGAACCCTGTACCGCCCACCACCCGATACCACGGGACGGCGCAGCTCACCGGCTGCGCCGTTTTCGTTGGTGGCCGGGGCCATTGACAGGCCGGGGGCCGGCGCATAGGTTTGTCGTTGTTGCGCTGCGGCATGGGGCCGCGGCGGCGAAGCGAAAGGTGGCCGGCGGGCAACCGCGGGTCGAGTGTGCGACATGAAGACTACCACGCTCCGGTAAACGTCACGGCGCAGGGCCAGTCCGTTCGCATGCAGCGAGCACTTCGAAGGGCGCCCGGCGCCCTTTTTTGTTGCCTGCGACAGTCTTTCCCCCCGATTCTGAATGCCTCTCCGCGTGCGGAGAGGGGAGCGCCGCAAATGATCGTCATCACGCTACCCGACGGCAGCCGCCGCGAATTCGACCACCCCGTCACGGTGCAGGAACTGGCCGCCTCCATCGGTCCTGGCCTGGCCAAGGCCGCGCTGGCCGGCAAGGTCGATGGGCGGCTGGTCGACACCAGCCATCGCATCGAGCACGACGCCAGCGTCGAGATCGTCACCGACAAACACCCCGATGCGCTGGAGATCGTCCGCCACTCCACCGCGCACCTGCTGGCGCAGGCCACGCAGCGGCTGTTCCCGGACACCCAGGTCACCATCGGCCCGGTGGTGGACAACGGCTTCTATTACGACTTCGCGCGCAAGACGCCGTTCTCGCCGGAGGACCTGCAGAAGATCGAGGCGGAGATGAAGAAGATCGCCGCCGAGGGGCTGCCGGTGCGGCGCTCGCTGATGGCGCGCGACGAGGCGATCCGGTTCTTCCGCGACAAGGGCGAGCACTACAAGGCCGAGATCATCGAGTCGATCCCGGCCGATGAGACGCTGTCGCTGTATTCGCAGGGCGAGTTCATCGACCTGTGCCGTGGTCCGCACGTGCCCAGCACCGACAAGCTCAAGGCGTTCAAGCTGATGAAGGTGGCCGGCGCCTACTGGCGCGGCGACAGCAACAACGAGATGTTGCAGCGCATCTACGGCACCGCCTGGCTCAACGAGAAGGACCTCAAGGCCTATCTCACGCAGTTGGAGGAAGCCGAGAAGCGCGACCACCGCAAGCTCGGCAAGCAGCTGGAGCTGTTCCATCTGCAGGAGGAGGCGCCGGGGCTGGTGTTCTGGCACCCCAAGGGCTGGTCGGTGTGGCAGGTGGTCGAGCAGTACATGCGCAAGGTGTACCGCGACTCCGGCTATCAGGAGGTGCGCTGCCCGCAGATCCTCGATGTGAGCCTGTGGAAGCGCTCCGGCCACTGGGACAATTACCAGGAGAACATGTTCTTCACCGAGTCCGAGAAGCGGACTTACGCGGTGAAGCCGATGAACTGCCCGGGCCACGTGCAGATCTTCAACCACGGCCTGCACAGCTACCGCGACCTGCCGATCCGCTACGGTGAGTTCGGCTCCTGCCATCGCAACGAGCCTTCGGGCGCGCTGCACGGCATCCTGCGCGTGCGTGGCTTCACCCAGGACGACGGCCACATCTTCTGCACCGAGGACCAGATCGAATCCGAGGTGACGGCCTTCCACCGGCAGGCGCTGGAGGTGTACCGCACCTTCGGTTTCGGCGAGCCCGAGATCAAGATCGCCCTGCGGCCGGAGTCGCGGCTCGGCGACGACGCCACCTGGGACAAGGCCGAGAACGCCCTGCGCGCCGCGCTGTCGGCCTGCGGCGTGGCCTGGGAGGAACTGCCCGGCGAGGGCGCCTTCTACGGTCCGAAGATCGAGTACCACCTCAAGGACGCCATCGGCCGCACCTGGCAGCTCGGCACCATGCAGGTGGATTTCATGATGCCCGGCCGGCTCGGCGCCGAGTACGTCGACGAGCACTCGCAGCGTCGTCACCCGGTCATGCTGCACCGCGCCATCGTGGGCTCGATGGAGCGTTTCATCGGCATCCTGATCGAGAACTTCGCCGGCGCCTTCCCGGCCTGGCTGGCCCCGGTGCAGGCGGTGGTGATGAACATCACCGATGCCCAGGCCGAGTACGCGCGCTCGGTCGGAAAAGCCCTTTCAAATCAAGGTTTCCGGGTCCATTGCGATTTGCGGAACGAAAAAATCGGCTATAAAATCCGCGAACATACCCTGCAGAAAGTGCCGTATCTGCTCGTGGTCGGCGATCGCGAAAAGGAACACGGCGCTGTTGCGGTGCGCACGCGGTCGGGCGAGGATCTGGGGACGATGTCCCTGGACGACTTCATCGCCCGCCTGCGTGGCGAGTGTGGCCCGGCCGCTTGAGGCGGCCGGTGCGTTTCCCCTTCGGAGGATCGGCGAATCAGTACCGAGAAGCAGAATCGTAAGAACGGCGAGATCCGCGTGCCGCGCGTGCGCGTGATCGGCGATGACGGCGAAATGATCGGCGTGCTCTCGCGCGACGAGGCATTGCGCATGGCGGAGGATGCGGGCCTCGACCTGGTCGAGATCCAGCCCAACGCCGATCCGCCGGTCTGCCGGATCATGGATTACGGCAAGTTCCGTTTCGAGCAGCAGAAGAAGGCTCAGGCGGCCAAGAAGAAGCAGAAGCAGGTCGAGCTGAAGGAGCTCAAGTTCCGCCCGGTCACCGACGTGGGCGACTACGAGATCAAGATGCGCAACCTGCGCCGCTTCATCGCCGAGGGCGACAAGGTCAAGGTCAACATCCGCTTCCGTGGTCGCGAGATGGCTCACCAGGAGCTGGGTCTGGCGATGGCGAAGAAGATCGAGGATGACCTGGGCGACGAGGTGATCATCGAGCAGCGCCCCCGCCTGGAGGGCCGTCAGATGATCATGATGATCGCCCCGAAGAAGAAATGAGGCGCCGCCCCGTGAATGCGGGGCGCAGGCGGGCAAACCCCTTCATTTGCAAGGGGTTGCCTGCGCTGGCATAATGCGCGGCCCCTTCCGGCTCCGGCCGGCGGGGGTTTGGACCCGCCCGCGGCCTCGCATCGGCCGGCGGGCCTACAAGCCGGATCGGGCAGGACGGAAAGCGTGGCGCATGCCACCGCCCGGGCCAGTGACATAGACACCCTAAGGAAGATCGCCATGCCCAAGATCAAGACCAATCGGGCGGCGGCCAAGCGCTTCCGGAAGACCGCTTCCGGCAAGTACAAGTGCGGCCACGCCTTCAAGAGCCACATCCTCACCAAGAAGTCCACCGAGCGTAAGCGCAAGCTGCGCGGTGCGAACCACGTGCGCGCGGAAGACGCCGGCCGTCTCGACCGCATGCTGCCGTATCTCTGAGGAGGGCTGACCCATGGCACGAGTCAAGCGTGGCGTGACGGCGCGTCGTCGTCACAAGAAGATCCTGAAGCTCGCGAAGGGCTACTACAACGCCCGCCGCAAGGTTTTCCGCGTCGCCAAGCAGGCGGTCACCAAGGCGCAGCAGTACGCCTACATCGGCCGCAAGCAGCGCAAGCGCCAGTTCCGCGCCCTGTGGATCGTCCGCATCAACGCGGCGGCCCGCATGCACGGTCTGAGCTACTCCCGCCTGATGAACGGCCTGAAGAAGGCCAACATCACGCTGGACCGCAAGGCGCTGGCGGACATCGCCGTGCACGACCTGGCCGCGTTCGGCAAGATCGCCGAGCAGGCCAAGAACGCGCTCGCGGCCTGACGCGGGTCCTTCCGCAGAAGCCCGGCCATCCCTGGCCGGACTTTCCACAAAAGCTTTGTGTCGTCGACGGCTGCGGTCGTCGACCCGCGTGGGGAAGGGCGCAAGTCCTTCCCCACGTTCGTTTCCGGACCCTGCCACACGGTCACGCCGCCCCCGCCTTCGCGAGGATGCCGTGGCCTGGAGAAAGAATCGGTCTGCCCATGAGCGATCTCGACAGCCTTACCCGCGATGCCCTGGCCGGCATCGCCGCCGCCGACAGCCTCGACGCGCTGGACGCCCTGCGCGTGCAGCTGCTCGGCAAGCAGGGAACGATCACCGGGCAGCTCAAGCAGCTCGGCAGCTTGCCGCCGGAGCGGCGCAAGGCCGCCGGCGAGGCCGTCAACCGCGCCAAGGACGCGCTGGCCGAGGCCATCGCCACGCGCCGCGCCGCGCTGGAGCAGGCCGCGCTCGATGCGCGCCTGGCGGCCGAACGCATCGACGTCACCCTGCCGGGCCGGCGCGGCCAGACCGGTACGCTGCATCCGGTGACACGCGCCGCCGAGCGCATCGCCGAGATCTTCTCGCGCCTGGGCTACGAGCTGGCCGACGGCCCGGAAATCGAGGACGACTGGCACAACTTCGAGGCGCTGAATTTCCCGCCGCACCACCCGGCGCGGGCGATGCACGACACCTTCTACTTCCCCGACGGCCGCCTGCTGCGCACCCATACCTCGCCGGTGCAGGTGCGCTACATGCGCGATCGCAAGCCGCCGTTCCGCATGATCGCCATCGGCAAGGTCTACCGCAGCGACTCGGACCAGACCCACTCGCCGATGTTCCACCAGATGGAAGGCCTGCTGATCGACCAGACCAGCACCTTCGCCGACCTCAAGGGCACGCTCAAGCAGTTCGTCGACGCCTTCTTCGAGCGCGACTTCGCGATGCGTTTCCGGCCGAGCTATTTCCCGTTCACCGAGCCTTCCGCCGAGGTGGACATCCGCTGGGACCGCGAGGACGGCTCCGAGCGTTGGCTGGAGGTGCTCGGCTGCGGCATGGTGCACCCGAACGTGCTGCGCAACTGCGGCATCGACCCGGAGCACTACAGCGGCTTCGCCTTCGGCATCGGCATCGAGCGCTTCGCGATGCTGCGCTACGGTGTCGATGACCTGCGCAGCTTCTTCGAGAACGACGTGCGCTTCCTCAGGCAGTTCGCCTGAGGGCGGGAATCGGGAATCGGGAATCGTGGAAGCCTGGCAGCCCCACGCTTTGCCCCCTCCCCTTCAAGGGGAGGGCGGGAGTGGGGGTGGTGTTGGCGGATGCGCGATGGACAGATTGGAAACGGCACATGAAATTTCCTGAAAGCTGGCTGCGCGAACACGTCACCGTCGCCGCCTCGCGCGACGAACTCGCCGCGCGGCTGACCGCGATCGGCCTGGAGGTCGAGGAGGTCACCCCGTTGGGCGAGGGCCTCGACGGCGTGGTCGTCGCCGAGATCCTCGCCTGTGAGAAACACCCGGAGGCCGACCGCCTGCAGGTGTGCCGGGTGGACGCCGGGGGCGGGACGGTGCAGATCGTCTGCGGCGCGCCGAATGCGCGTCCCGGCCTGAAGGCGCCGCTGGCCACCATCGGCGCGACGTTGCCCGGCGGCATCGCCATCAAGGCGGCCAGGCTGCGCGGGGTGGAGTCGTTCGGCATGCTGTGCTCGGCGAAGGAGCTCGGCATCGATGCCGACGCTTCCGGCCTGATGGAGCTGCCGGCCGATGCGCCGGTGGGAGCCCCGCTGGCGACGTACCTGGGCCTGCCCGACGCCACCATCGAGCTCAAGCTCACGCCCAATCGGGCCGATTGCTTCTCGGTGCGCGGCATCGCCTTCGACGTGGCGGCGGCGCTGGGCGCGCAGGTGAACCCGCTGGACATCGCGCCGGCCGCGGTCGACAGTACCGATCGCGTCGAAGTGCGGCTGGATGCCGGTGCCGACTGCCCGCGCTACTGCGGCCGGGTCATCGAGGGCATCGACCCGTACGCCGTCTCGCCGCTGTGGCTGACCGAGCGCCTGAAGCGCTCCGGCCTGCGCCCGATCAGCCTGTTGGTGGATGTCACCAATTACGTGATGCTGGAGCTGGGCCAGCCGCTGCACGCGTTCGACCGCGACACCCTGCGCGGGCCGGTCGGCGTGCGTCGCGCCCGTGCCGGCGAGACGCTCAAGCTGCTCGACGAGCGCGAGGTGACGCTGGACGAGAACTTTCTGCTGATCACCGACGACGACCGCCCGGTGGCCTTGGCCGGCGTGATGGGCGGTTGGGATACCCGCGTCACCGCCGGCACGACGCGCGTCTTCCTCGAAAGCGCGCATTTCGCCCCGGCGGCGGTGATCGGCCGTGCCCGCAAGCTCGGCATGCACACCGATGCCTCGCATCGTTTCGAGCGCGGCGTCGACCCGACGCTGCCGCGCCAGGCGCTGGAGCGCGCCACCGCGCTGATCCTGGAGATTGCCGGCGGCAGGGCCGGCCCGGTCAGCGAAGCCGTGCTGACCGGGCACCTGCCGCAGCCGGCGCCGGTGCGGCTGCGTCGCGCCCGGCTGGCGCGCATCCTCGGCGTCAGCGTGGCCGACGCCGAGGTCGAGCGCATCCTGCGCGCGCTGGGCCTGGGCGTGGAGGTCGTCGCCGATGGCTGGTCGGTGACGCCGCCGCCGCGCCGCTTCGACATCGCCATCGAGGAAGACCTGATCGAGGAGGTCGTCCGCATCCACGGCTACGACGCGATTCCGACCAGCAAACCCGCCGGCGAACTGCCGCTGGCGGTGCCGAGCGAAACCCGGCTTGACGAAGGGGTGCTGCGCCGGCACCTGGCGACGCGCGACTTCCAGGAGGCGATCTGCTTCGCCTTCCTCGACCAGCGCGTGCTGGACACCTGGTCACTGCAGGCCGGCGCGGTCGCGCTGGCCAATCCGCTCAGTGCCGAGCTGGGCGTGATGCGCACCGCGCTGCTGCCCGGCCTGGTCGAGGCGTTGCGCCACAACCGCGCGCGCCAGCAGGCGAGGGTGCGGCTGTTCGAGCTGGGGCGTGTGTTCCATGCCGGCGATGCGGCGCCGGTCGAGACCCGCCGCATCGCCGCCGTGGCCTGCGGCACGGCCGCGGCCGAGCAGTGGGGCGAGGCGCGTCGCGAAATCGACTTCTACGACCTGAAGGGCGAGGTCGAGAGCCTGCTGGCGCTCGGCGGCCGTGCGGGCGGGGTGCGTTTCGTGCCGGCGTCCGAGCCCTGGCTGCATCCGGGCCGTGCGGCCGAGGTGCTGCGCGACGGGCATCGCATCGGCTGGGTCGGCCACCTGCACCCGGCCCTGCTCAAGGCGCTGGACCTGGACGGGGAGGTGGTCGGCTTCGAGCTCGACCTCGATCCAATCCAGGCGCGGCCACTGCCGCAGGCGCGGCCGCTGTCGCGCTTTCCGTCCGTGCGCCGGGATCTCGCGGTCGTCGTCCCCGAGGCCACCCCGTGGGAGGCGCTGGAAACCAGCCTGCGTGCCGCGCTGGGCGAACAGCTGCGCGAGGTGCTGGTGTTCGACCGCTATGTCGGCCCAGGTCTCGAAGCCGGGACAAAGAGTCTCGCTATGGGCTTGATTTTGCAGGATGTCTCACGCACGCTTACCGACCATGACGCCGACCGCGCCATGGCCGCCGCGGTGGCGGCCATGGAACGCGACTGCGGCGCCAGACTGAGAGGATGACATGGCGCTGACCAAGGCCGAGATGGCCGAACGCCTGTTCGAGGAAGTGGGTCTGAACAAGCGCGAGGCCAAGGAATTCGTCGACGCGTTCTTCGATGCGCTGCGCGAGGCGCTGGAGAACGGGCAGCAGGTCAAGCTGTCCGGCTTCGGCAACTTCGACCTGCGCCGGAAGAACCAGCGTCCGGGTCGCAACCCCAAGACCGGCGAGGAGATTCCGATCTCCGCCCGCACGGTGGTCACCTTCCGTCCCGGTCAGAAACTGAAGGAGCGCGTGGAAGCCTATGCTGGATCCGGGCAGTAATCGCGAACTTCCGCCGATCCCGGCGAAGCGCTACTTCACCATCGGTGAGGTCAGCGAACTGTGCGACGTCAAGCCGCACGTCCTGCGCTATTGGGAGACGGAGTTTCCCAGCCTCAAGCCGGTCAAGCGGCGCGGCAACCGGCGCTACTACCAGCGCCACGACGTGCTGATGATCCGCCAGATCCGTGGCCTGCTGTACGAGCAGGGCTACACCATCGGCGGCGCGCGCCAGCGCCTGGAAGGCGAGGCGGGCCGTTCGGAGGCCAGCATGTCCGCCCAGATCGTGCGGCAGGTGCGGATGGAGCTGGAGGAAGTGCTCCAGCTCCTCAAGCGGTGATGGCGCGCCCCACGCGCGGGCGAATGCGCGTATAATCCGCGTCCTTCCGGCGTCGGCCGGAAGCGGCAAGTCTTCGGGGCGTAGCGCAGCCTGGTAGCGCACCAGCATGGGGTGCTGGGGGTCGTGAGTTCGAATCTCACCGTCCCGACCAATTCGTGGAATGCACGGGAGCCGAAGCGGCGACGCTTCGGCTCTCTGCGTTTCTGGCGGGCTGCGCTCGTGCGCGGACACGACAGGACGAGTCGCCGAATCGGGCTGCTAAACTGCGCCTCCTTCTTCCCGAATGCCGAATCCGACCCCCATGCGCGAGCTGTATCCCGAGATCGAGCCCTTCGACAGCGGCATGCTGGCGGTCGACGATCGCCACACGATCTACTACGAACAGTGCGGCAATCCGGCTGGCAAGCCGGTGGTGATCCTGCACGGCGGGCCGGGGGCGGGTTGCAGCGCGAAGATGCGGCGCTTCCACGATCCCAGGGCCTACCGCATCGTGCTGTTCGACCAGCGCGGCGCGGGCCGCTCGACGCCGCATGCCGATCTGGTCGACAACACCACCTGGCACCTGGTCGCCGACATCGAGAAATTGCGCCAGCACCTCGGGATCGCGCGCTGGCAGGTGTTCGGCGGCAGTTGGGGCTCCACGCTGGCCCTGGCCTATGCGCAGTCGCATCCGAAAACCGTCACCGAACTGGTGCTGCGCGGCATCTTCATGCTGCGGCGCTGGGAGCTGGAGTGGTTCTACCAGGAGGGCGCCTCACGGCTGTTCCCGGACGCCTGGGAGCATTACCTGGCGCCGATCCCGGCGGTGGAGCGGCACGACCTGATCTCGGCCTACCACCGCCGCCTGACCTCGCCCGACGAGGCCACGCGGCTGAACGCGGCGCGCGCCTGGTCGGTGTGGGAGGCGGCGACCAGTTTCCTGCGTCAGGATCCGGGCTTCATGGCTTCGCACGAGGATCCGCATTTCGCACTCGCCTTCGCGCGCATCGAGTGCCACTACTTCGTCAACGGCGGCTTTTACGAGGTCGAGGACCAGCTGTTGCGCGACGCCCATCGCCTCCGTGACATCCCCGGCACGATCGTGCACGGCCGCTACGACGTGGTCTGCCCCCTGCAGAACGCCTGGGACCTGCACAAGGCCTGGCCCAGGTCGAAGCTGGAGATCTGTCCGGCCTCGGGCCACTCCGCCTTCGAGCCGGAAATCGCCGACGCGCTGGTCCGCGCCACCGACGGTTACCGGTGAAGCAGGCGTGAGTGGAGCGGAGCGAGGAGTGAGAAAAGGGCAGCAGCCCAGACACGCATTGCCTGCGCTGCGCTCTCACTACCCACTACTCACTCCTCGCCCTTGAGCCATCGGGGTTGTGGTCGATGAACCACAGCCCGGTCCACAGCTTGGGGTCGAGCGCGTAGCCCTCGGTCATCTTGCGGCACAGCCAGGCGGCGGCCTCGGCGCGCGGCACTTCGTGGACGATGATGTCCTCGGTCTCGTCGCCGCCGCCGGCGCTCATCCGCGTCAGGCCGTGGGCGCGGACGAAGGCGACCGTTTCGTTGCTCATGCCCGACGAGGTCGGGCCGGACATCAGCACCTCGACGCGCTCGGCGGACCAGCCGGTTTCCTCCAGCAATTCGCGCTTGGCGGCGGCTTCGAGGGTGTCGTCGGCATCGACGTCGCCGACCAGTCCGGCCGGCATCTCGATGGTCGGCGCGGCGATCGGGATGCGGTATTGCTCGACGAAGACGACCTTGTCCTCGGGCGTGACCGCGATGACGATCACCGCGCAGCCGGCGTTGGTGCGCTCGGCGTATTCCCAGCGCCCGCGCCGCACCAGCCGCAGGTAGCGGCCTTCGCACATCGTTTCGGGCGGGGGCAGGCTGTCCATGGCTACGATCCTACCTGTCCGTTGTGAAAAGCAAAATCACGCACGGAGAAGAGCAGGAGAAAACAGGAGAACGCGGAGGCTTGAAATCAATCAAGAATCCTCCGTGTCCTCCTGCTTTCTCCCAATCTCCGTGCGTGCTCTTGCCGTTCAGTGATCCGCCAGCGCCGCGATCCGGCGGCGGGTCATCGGGCCGATGCGCAGGCGGTCGAGCAGCGGCTCCAGCGCGTCGCGGTCGATGCCGCGGCGCTCGGCGCGGCCGAGGTCGGCCGGCAGCGGGGCGTCGCGGGCGATGGTGGCCAGCTCGCGCGACAGCAGGGCCTGTTCGCGGTGGGCGGCGATCCTCGCCGCGGCCTGCGCCGCGCCGCGCAGGCGCAGGTAGGGCACTTCGGCCAGCCGGTGCAGCAGCGCGTCGAGGCTGCCGAAGTGGCCGAGCAGGCTGGCGGCGGTCTTGGGGCCGATGCCGGGCACGCCGGGGATGTTGTCGACGGCATCGCCGGTCAGTCCGAGGTAATCGGCGATCTGGTGGGCGTGCACGCCGTAGCGGGCCTTGACGCCGTCGTGGCTCCAGCGCTGGTTGCGGGCGTAGTCCCATTGCTCGTCGCCGGCTTCCAGCAGCTGCGAGAGGTCCTTGTCGGCGGAGACGATCAGGCCACGGTGGCCGTGGGCGCGCAGCGCGTGCAGGGCGGTGCCGATCAGGTCGTCGGCCTCGTAACGGTCATCGACCAGCACCGGCAGGCCGAGCGCGCGGGCCATCGCCTGGCAGTGCGCGAATTGCCGCTTGAGCGCCTCGGGCGCCGGTTCGCGGTTGGCCTTGTAAGCGGGGTAGAGCGTGTTGCGGAAGCTCGACTCGAGCGCTTGGTCGAAGGCGACGACGATGTGCCGCGGGCGCTCGCGCTCCAGCAGCTCCAGCAGGAAGCGCGCGAAGCCGTGCACGGCGTTGATCGGCCAGCCGTCGGCATCGGTGAATTCGTCCGGCATCGAGTGCCAGGCCCGGAACACGTACAGGCTGGCATCGACCAGATACAGCGGCTGCCCGCTCATGCCGGCGTCCAGTCGGCGAGCAGCTCGCGCGGGTCCGGGCGCACCCGCTCGGGCGCCTCCTCGCGCGGCGTGCCGATATGGATGAAGCCGAGCACGCGCTCGTGCCCGGCCAGGCCGAGCAGGCCGGTGATGACCGGGTCGTAGGCGGCCCAGCCGGTCAGCCACTGCGCGCCGAAGCCCAGGCCCTGCGCCGCCTGCAGTAGCGCGAAGCAGACCGCGCCGCCGGACAGCAACTGTTCCTGCTCGGGGACCTTGTGGCCGGGCGTCAGGCGGGCGATCACCACGACGATCAGCGGTGCGTGGGAGAAGCGCTGGCGCTCTTTCTCGATCACCGCCTCGGTGGCGGTCGGGTCGCGTTCCAGCGCGCGCCGGGCCAGGGCGTCGCCGAGTGCATGACGCGCCTGGCCGGCGATGCGCAGGAAGCGCCAGGGCGTCAGCCGGCCGTGATCCGGGACACGCACGGCGGCGCGCAGCATCGCTTCGAGCTGGTCGGGGCTGGGGCCGGGCTCGCCGAGCAGGCGGGACGGGGTGGAGCGGCGGGTCTGGAGCAGGTCTAGCAGGGTCACGGATTGACGTTCCGGGTCAGTATTTTCGGTTCTTGCGCGGAAATTGGCGCAATTGGTCACGTTTTCGTGGGTGGGATCGGCCTAGTCTGACACCCCAACTGGAGCATCGGCCGGTCGGCCAACCCGCTCGAGGGCAAAGCCCATGGACAACACCCGGCCTCATCCGTACGGCCCGGACATCGAAGCTTCCGCTGCGACCGGCGGCGGCCGCGATCTGCTGGCGCAGCTCGCCGGCCAGTCCCTGCCCCCGCTCGTCCAGGCCCTGGCCAGTGTACTGGACCGGGTGGACGATGCCCTGTTCGATTTCATGCAGAAGTCGGTGCCGGCGCAGGATCAGCCGGTTTTCATGGATGCGATGCGTGTGCTGCGCCGGGAGCGCGCCGGCATCGAGCAGCGGTTCCGCGATCATCTGGCGGGCGCCTTCGCCGCGCTCGCGCGCCGCCAGCCGCAGCTGGCGGAAAGCGCCTACGCCAGCCAGTCCGATGGCCTGAGCCTGGTCTCGGAGGACGACCTTGACGTGCAGCTCTCGGCCAAGATGCTGGCCGGCTCGCTGCAGAAGGACTTCGGCGGCGTGCTGGCGCAGATCGAGCAGCGGCTGGGCTGGCTGGCCGGCAATGTCGAGCTCGACGGCGACAGCAATCCGGTCGGCGGCGCACATCTGGCCGCCGCCGTCTACGTGGCACTGCGGCCGTGCGAGGTCGAACTGGCGCCGCGCCTGATCCTGTTCAAGATCTGCGAGCGCGAGCTGCCGGCAGGGCTGGCGCCGGCCTACGACGGCCTCAATCGGACGCTGATCGAGGCCGGTGTGCTGCCGCAGCTCAGGCCGGTCAAGGCCCGCGATGCGGCGCCGGAGCAGGCGCCGGACGAAACACCGGCGGATGAGCCGTCGGCACCCGCCGCGGCGGCGCCGGCCAGCCTCGGTCCGGCACCGGCGAACGCCACGGCGTCGCGCGTCAGCAGCGAGCAGGAGCGGGCGCTGTTCTCGGCCCTGCACGAGCTGCTCAAGAACTACCGCCAGAACCATTACGGCGCCCCGGTCGCGCCGGATCCGTCGGCGCGCCTGCTCTCGGCGCGCGAGACGCTCACCGTGCTCGGCCTGCTGCAGGGCGAACTGCCGCCCGGCCTGCGCGAGGCGATCGAGGATCCTGGCCAGTCGCTGGTGCAGCGGATCAAGGCCGAACTGATCGCCAGCGCCGGTCGGATCGGCTGTGACCCCGCCACCACCCGGCTCACGCCGGCCGATGAAGATGCGGTCGATCTGGTCGGCATGCTGTTCGACGTGATCCTGGACGAGCGCGAGCTGCGCGCGCAGGTACGCAGCCTGATCGGCCGCCTGATCGTGCCCTTCATCAAGGTGGCGCTGCTCGACCGCCGCATGTTCCTGGAAAAGACCCATCCCGCGCGCCGCCTGCTCAATGCGCTGGCCGAAGCCTGCGAAGGCAACAGCGGCGAAACGCCGCAGGAGAAGCAGCTGCTGGGCAAGGTGCAGGAAGTCGTCGACCGGCTGGTCGCCGAGTTCAACGAGGATCTGGCGATCTTCCAGACGCTGGAGGAGGAGTTCCGTGCCTTTCTCGATCAGCACCGCAAGCGCGTGGAAGCGGCCGAGCGTCGCGCCGCCGAGGCGCAGCGTGGCCGCGAGCGGCTGGAACAGGCCCGTGCCCGCGCCGCGCTCGAACTGGCCGACCGCGTAGGCGACCGCGAACTCACGCCGACCCTGGATCTGCTGCTGCGTCGCTACTGGAGTCACCACCTGGCGGTCGTGCTGCTGCGCGAGGGCGAGAGCAGCGCGGCTTTCCGCAGTGCGCTGCATTGCGCCGACGAGCTGATCGCCGCGTTCGACAACGCGGCCCAGGGCGTCAACATCCTGCCCCGGCTGTCTTCCCTGCGTGGCGGGCTGGAGCCGGTGCTGCTGTCCTCCGGCTGCGCCGGCGACGCCGCCGCCGAGTGCCTGCGCGCGCTCAGCGAAGAGCTGCGCCGGCTGGCCCGCGGCGAGGAAGCCATCCAGGAAGCCGCGCCGATCGCGATCAGCGAGCCGCCGCCGGTACCGACATCCGCGGTCCCGGCCCGGGAGGAGCCCTCGACGCTGCTCAAGCTGGTCTCGAACCGCGATGCGCTCGACTACGACCCGGCCGATGCCGAGCGCATCCGTCAGCTCGCCGTCGGCACCTGGGTCGAGTTCGTCGGCGAGAACGGCGAGCCGCAGCCGGCGAAGTACTCCTGGGTGAGCCCGATCTCGGGCCGGCTGATGTTCGTCAACCGCCGTGGCGTGCGCGTCTGCGTGGCCTCCGCCGAGGAGCTGGCGGCGATGATGAAGCAGCGGCGGCTGCTGGTGCGGCCGGTCAATACCGCCTTCGAGCGCGCCATGCACCAGGTGCTCGGCCGCCTGCACACCCCGGCGCCGCAGCCGTCGTCGATGCGCGCCACCGCCTGAGCGTCACCGCCGCGCGAGTCCGCGCCTGCTCTCCTGGCAAGGGGCGGTCCGTTCCCCGTGGCCCGTCGTGGTCGAACCGGCCCGGGGCGGCCTTCAGGCCCTCCCTGCGGGAGCGGTCACGGTCATGGCCATGGCTGCGCAGGGGGGTGGCGTGCGGGTCTTGGCCGCCGTCGCGGCCCCGCAGGCAAGGCGGGGGGTTTGCGCTCGCGGACCACGTGCTAGCATCCGGGAGCTTGCCCATGCCGGCAGGGCGATGTCCTGCCGGTGCCTGCCCGGGGAGAACGCATGACGGTCGTAGTCGTTGCGCTGCAGGAGTCCGCGCCAGGGGAACGGCGCGTCGCCATCACGCCGGAGACCGCGAAAAAGCTGCGCGGCCTCGGCGCCACCGTCCGGCTCGGACGCGGGGCCGGGGACAGGGCCTATTTTCCCGATGCTGCCTATCCCGAGGTCGAGTTCGTCGATGACGCCACGGCGCTGGCCTCGGCCGACGTGCTGCTGTGCGTGCAGCCGCCGCCGCGCGAGCGCTTGGCCGCGCTGAAGGAAGGCGCGCTGGTGATCGGCCTGCTCGCCCCGCATGGCGACGACGAGCGGGTGAAGTTGTTGCGCGATCGCAGGCTCAGTGCCTTTTCCATGGAGCTGCTGCCGCGCACCACCCGCGCCCAGGCCATGGACGTGCTCAGTTCGCAGGCCGGCATGGCCGGCTACAAGGCGGTGCTGATCGCGGCACAGCAGGCGCCGCGATTCTTTCCGATGCTCACCACCGCCGCCGGCACCATCCGCCCGTCGCGGGTGCTGGTGATCGGCGCCGGCGTGGCGGGGCTGCAGGCCATCGCCACCGCACGCCGGCTCGGCGCGCAGGTCGAGGGCTTCGACGTGAGGCCGGAGACACGCGAGCAGATCGAGTCGCTGGGCGCGAAATTCCTCGACCTCGGCGTGAGCGCCGCGGGCGAGGGCGGCTACGCCCGCGAACTCACCGCCGAGGAACGCGCCGAACAACAGCGCCGCCTCGGCGAACACCTCAAGAACGTCGACGTGATCGTCACCACCGCCGCCGTGCCGGGCCGGCCGGCGCCGAAGATCGTCACCGCCGCGATGGTGGCCGGCATGAAGCCGGGCAGCGTGATCGTCGACCTGGCCGCCGAGACCGGCGGCAACTGCGAGCTCACCCGCCCGGGCGAGACGGTCGAGCACGGTGGCGTCGCCGTCGTCGGCCCGCTCAACCTCGCCAGCCTGGGCGCGCTGCATGCCAGCGAGATGTACGCCCGCAACCTGTTCAACTTCCTCGCGCTGATGCTCGGGGACGGCGCACTGAGCGTCGATTTCGACGACGACCTGGTCGCCGGCACCTGCCTCACCCATGCCGGCGTGATCCGCCACGCGCCCACCCGCCAGCGCATCGAAGGAGGAGCGGCCTGATGGACGGTTTCCTTGCGCTCTACATCTTCCTGCTGGCCGCGATCTGCGGCCACGTGATCATCTCGCGGGTGCCGGTGATCCTGCACACGCCGCTGATGTCCGGCTCCAACTTCATCCACGGCATCGTGCTGGTCGGCGCGATGATCGCGCTGGCGCACGCCGACACCACGCTGGAGCGCGCGATCGGCTTCGTCGCCGTGCTGCTGGGCGCCGGCAACGCGGTCGGCGGCTACGTGGTCACCGAGCGCATGCTGGAGATGTTCAAGTCCAGCCGCAAGCCGGGAGGCGCCGAATGAGTCTGCCCGTGCTGCTCGACTTCCTCGCCAAGGCCAGCTATTTCGTCGCCGCCTTCCTGTTCATCATCGGCCTGATGCAGATGGGCTCGCCGGTCACCGCCCGGCGCGGCATCCGCTGGGCCGGCGTGGGCATGGTGATCGCCGTCGTCGTCACCTTCTTCGCGCCGGCCACCTGGGGCGGGCCCGGCATCGACCCGCTCAACCTCGGCCTGATGGCGGTCGCCATCGCCATCAGCGGGGTGTTCTGGCTGTGGGGCAAGCGGGTGCCGATCACCGACATGCCGCAGATGGTCGCCATCTTCAACGGCATGGGCGGCGGTTCGGCCGCGGCCATCGGCGCGGTGGCGCTGCTCAATGCGGCCACCTTCAAAGGCGCCTGTACGGCCGAGGCGATGGCCGCGCACGCGTGCCTGGACACCACCAAGCTGGTGCTGGCGGTACTCGGCTCGCTGATCGGTGCGGTGGCCTTCTCCGGCTCGGTGATCGCCTGGGCCAAGCTCGACGGCCACCTGGACCGGACCTTCCGCTTCCCCGGCCAGCAGGCCGTCAATCTGCTGGTGTTCGTGGCGGCGCTGGGCTTGGGCGGGTTCCTCCTCTACCAGCTCGACGTGCCGGTGATCATCGCCTTCTTCCTGCTGGCGCTGGTGTTCGGCGTGCTGATGACGCTGCCGATCGGCGGCGCCGACATGCCGGTGGTGATCTCGCTGTACAACGCCTTCACCGGTCTGGCCGTGGCCTTCAAGGGCTACGTGCTCGGCAACGAGGCGTTGATCATTGCCGGCACCGTGGTCGGCGCGGCCGGCCTGCTGCTGACCCAGCTCATGGCCCGCGCCATGAACCGGCCGATCCGCAACGTGCTGTTCTCCCACTTCGGCGGCGGTGGCGCCGGCGCGCAGGAAATCGCCGGCAGCCAGAAGCCGATCGAGGCCGCCGATGCGGCGGCGATGATGGCCTACGCCGAGCGGGTGGTGATCGTGCCCGGTTACGGCATGGCGGTGGCGCAGGCCCAGCACAAGATCTGGGAGTTGAGCCGCCTGCTGATCGAGCGCGGCGTGAAGGTGAAGTTCGCCATCCACCCGGTGGCGGGGCGCATGCCCGGGCACATGAACGTGCTGCTGGCCGAGGCCGGCGTGCCCTACGACCTGATCGCCGACATGGACGACATCAATCCGGAATTCCCGAACACCGACGTGTCGCTGGTGATCGGCGCCAACGACGTGGTCAACCCGGTCGCCAAGACCGACCCGTCCAGCCCGATCTACGGCATGCCGATCCTCGACGTCGCCAGCTCGAAAAACATCATCGTCATCAAGCGTGGCAAGGGCACCGGTTTCGCCGGCATCGAGAACGCTCTGTTCTACGCCGACAACACGCGGATGCTGTACGGCGACGGCGCCGAGGTGGCCAACCGGCTGGTGGCCGAGCTCAAGGCGCTGGATGGCGGGCACTGACCCGCCGGGCATTCCGGCAGGCGCGACTTCAGCGCGACCGCGAGAGCCTAAGGAGTGAGTCAAGAGGAGTGAGAAACGAGGGAGAGCATCGATTGGCCGCAGCCTCGTCGTTCTCTCACTCCTCACTCCTCTTCACTCGTTTCTCGCCACTGCGGTCGCGGCTGAAGCCGCTGCAAGGGCGGGTGGGGCTTTCAGCGCCCCCACCACGCCGCCAGCGCCAGCGCCGCGAAGATCGCGGCCAGATCGAGGCCGCCGTTGGCCAGGACGGCCAGATACCAGGCCAGGTCCGGGCCGAGCCGCAGCGCCGAGGGCAGGGGGCGCAGGCCCATGGCGAGGCCGAGCTGGGTGGCGACGATGAACCAGTTCGCCAGCACGACGGTGGCGGCGGTCGCGGCCACGGCGACGCCGGCACGCGGCCAGCCGGGGCGGGTGCCGGCCAGCCGCAGCAGCAGCACGGCATCGACGGCGGCGACCAGGGCCATCCAGCCGACCGGTTTGCCGCTGACCACGGCCACCCCGGTCCAGATGGCGGCGATGCCGAGGATGCCGGCGAGGGTGGCGACGGTGGCCAGCGGCCAGATCAGGCGGGGGGAAGGCAATGCGCGGACTCGGCGGGGTGCTTGCCCGTAAAATAGCGGGTGCTCCCTCCCTGCGGAACTGCCGTGAGCTACCACCGCACCAGCGAACCGGTGAAATTCGAACGCGACTGCGACGCCGTCCTCGTTCCCCAGGGCGAGCGCGTCACCCTGCCTGCCGGCAGCGTCGGCTACATCACCCAGGCGCTCGGTGGCAGCTTCACCGTGTTCGTCGAGGGCAACCTGTTCCGCATCGCCGGCAGCGATGCCGACGCCATCGGCAAGGAGCCGGTGGCGGCGCCGGCGTTGCCCGAGAACGCCTCCGATGCCGACGTCGAGCATCTGGTCTGGCAGCAGCTGCGCACCTGCTTCGACCCGGAGATCCCGATCAACGTCGTGGACCTCGGGCTGGTCTACGAATGCGTGCTGGGGCGGACCGACGACGGCCGCCGCAAGGTCGAGGTCAAGATGACCCTGACCGCGCCCGGTTGCGGCATGGGCGAGATCCTGGTCGATGACGTGCGCAGCAAGCTGGAGCTGATCCCCACCATCGCCGAGGCGGACGTCGAGCTGGTCTTCGATCCGCCCTGGAACCAGAGCATGATGTCCGAAGCCGCGCGCCTGGAAACCGGCATGTTCTGAAGGTCGCGCGGGAAGGAGAGGGCGACGTGAGACGCTGGCTGCTTCCCGTGACATGGCTGCTTTTCTTCACGGCATTCGCCGCCTGTCTGGTGTTCTGGGGCGGCATCGCCCGCGTCCCCGCTTTCGGCGAGCAGGTCGAACGCGCCGCCGCTCGGCACGCCTTCCTCACCGCGACCTACATGGGCGTGGGCAAGCACGTGGTGCCGCTGCTCGGCGAGGAGAGGGCGGCGCAATGGGCGCGTGGGCAGCTGGCTTCGCATTGGGACGAGATCGCGTCCGCGCCGCCGGGGCTGCTGGTCGAGCGGATCATCGTGGCCATGCCGGTCTGGTTGCGCGCCGCGCATCACGGGGCCCCGCTGCTGTTGCTGCTCGGTCTGGTGCTGCATCTGTTCCGGCCCAGGCCGGTGAAGATCATCGGCGGACGTCGCTGAGGCCCCGCGTGCCAACGCGGAATGTTGCAATGCACGACGATCCGCAAACGGCGCACGGTGCAACCATCGCCGGGTAGAGAGGGATTTGCAGCTGCTCGCGCCGCTCCGGTTTGCTGCGACGCACAAAATTTCATTTGCGAATCAGGTGCTTCCCGTCCGCCTTCCCGTTGACGCCGGGGCCGTGACCGGCTAGCGTCGCCACGCTCCGCGCAAATCCTCCGGGATCGGGAGGAGTGGTCCGGGGACGCGCCATGCGCCGGGGTCGGCCCAGATTCACATAACGACAGGGCGGACCACGGGGCAGGGGACAGGGCGCGTCGAGGGAACCCGGAGCGGCATCCGTCGCGGCGCGCGCCGCGAACGGCACGGCAAACACTTTTGGGGACACACATCGACATGCGCAAATCCACCCGCACCCTGCGGCTGCAGTCGCTTGCGGCCGCCACCCTGTTCGCGTTTTCCGCGCTCGGCTTCGCCGGCGACGACGGCGCGAGGATTCATCTGGACGCCCTCGCCGAGGGCATTGCGTACGACCGTTTCATCGTCAAGTTCCGCGACGGAACCCCCGAACACGCCGAAGCCGGCGCACGCGAGCGGGTGCTGGCCGCCGCCGCCCGCGGACAAGGGCTCCAACTCGGCCACCTGCGCCGGTTGGCGATCGGGGCCGACCTGGTCGAGGTCTCCTCGAAGCTGCCGCCGCAGGCCGCCGAGGCCCTGATGCGCGCGCTGGCGCGCAATCCGAACGTCGAATACGTCGAGCCGGACGCGGTCATGCGTCCGCTGCTCACGCCGAACGACACCCGCTATCCCGACCAGTGGCATTACTTCGAGGCCACCGGCGGGGTGAATCTGCCGGCGGCCTGGGACCGCAGCACCGGCAGCGGCGTGGTGGTCGCCGTGCTCGATACCGGCAGCACCGCCCACAGCGACCTGGACGGCAACACGGTCGCCGGTTACGACTTCATCAGCAGTTCGACGACGGCGCGCGACGGCAACGGACGCGATTCCAACCCCCGCGACGAAGGCGACTGGGTCAGCGCCAACGAGTGCGGCTACACCCACCCGGCGCAGAACTCGAGCTGGCACGGCACCCACGTCGCCGGCACCATCGGCGCGGTCACCAACAACGCCAAGGGCGTGGCCGGCGTCGCTTTCGGGGCCAAGATCCAGCACGTGCGCGTGCTCGGTCGCTGCGGCGGCTCGCTGTCCGACATCGCCGACGCGATCGTGTGGGCCTCCGGCGGCAGCGTCAGCGGCGTGCCCGCCAACGCCACGCCGGCCGAGGTGATCAACATGAGTCTGGGCGGCAGCGGCAGCTGCGGCTCGACCTACCAGGCCGCCATCGATTCGGCGGTGAACCGCGGCAGCGTGGTGGTGGTCGCCGCCGGCAACGACAACGTCAACGTGTCCAACGCCCGTCCGGCCAACTGCAACAACGTGATCGCGGTGGCGGCCACCGACCGCAACGGCGCGCGCGCCAGCTTCTCCAACTACGGCAGCCTGATCGACGTCTCGGCGCCGGGCGTGGGCATCTGGTCGACGCTCAATTCGGGCACCACCACGCCGGGCAGCGAGAGCTACGCCGCCTACAACGGCACCTCGATGGCGACGCCGCACGTGGCCGGCATCGTGGCGCTGATGCAAAGCGTGGCGCCCAAGACCCCGGCCCAGGTCGAGCAGATCCTCAAGGACACCGCGCGCCCGCTGCCGGGCGCCTGTTCGGGCGGCTGCGGTGCCGGCATCGTCGATGCCCTGGCCGCGGTCAACGCGGCGATCGGCGGCGGTGGCAACAACCAGCTGCAGAACGGCGTCCCGGTGACCGGATTGGCGGCGAGCACCGGCAACTCGCTGAACTACACGATGCAGGTGCCGGCCGGCGCCACCAATCTGCAGTTCGCGATCAGCGGCGGCACCGGCGATGCCGACCTGTACGTGAAGTACGGCAGCGCACCGACCGACAGCAGCTACGACTGCCGTCCATACAAGTCGGGCAACAACGAGAGCTGCAGCTTCGCCACCCCCGCGGCCGGCACTTGGCATGTCCGGGTCAAGGCCTATTCCAGCTTCTCCGGCGTCAGCCTGACCGGCAGCTTCACCCCGCCGAGCAGCGCGCCGTGCACCGGCTGCACCAAGTACAGCGGCTCGCTCTCCGGCAGCGGCAGCTCGCAGATCCAGCCCGACGGCACCCACTACCAGTCGACCGTCTCCGGCGTCCACGAGGGCTGGCTCAAGGGCCCGGCCGGCAGCGACTTCGATCTGGAGCTGTACCGCTGGAACGGCAGCAGCTGGAGCCGGGTGGCGCGGGCGGCCAGCAGCAGTTCCGACGAGTACCTGAGCTACAGCGGCACCGCCGGTTACTACTACTGGCGGATCGTGTCCTACTCGGGCAGCGGCAGCTACGACTTCTGGCTGAAGCGGCCCTGAGTCCGGGCCGGTCGGTCACGACCCCCAGCGGGTCAGCGGGATACCGGGCGCGTCGGCAGCCGTCATGGGGGGCGCTGCCGATGCGACCCGGCCGGGCCGAAGGAACGGGCAGGCCCGGGTAAGGGACTGCGTCATGACATCCCTCACACCAATCATTCTTGGGGACACACAGTGGAAATGAAGAAGAGCATTCTGGCGTCGGCGGTCGTTCTCGGTCTCGCCATCGGCCCGGCGTTCGCGGCCAATGAGCGGTTCGTGGATGTGATCGTCAGCCTGAAGGACCATGCCGGGCCGGCAGCGGCGGCCAAGAACCATGCCCATGCCGCCGCCGTCGCGCGTGGTCACGGCGTGCAGGCGCGCTTCACCTACGGCACGGTGCTGACCGGCTTCGCGGCCAGCGTGCCCGAGGCGCGGCTGGCCGTGCTGCGCGCCGACCCGCGCGTGGCTTCGGTCGAGATCGACCAGCCGGTCCATCTCGCGGCCCCGCCGTTCGGCGGCGGCGGCGACAGCGCGACCTCGACCCAGACCACGCCCTGGGGCATCAGCCGCATCGGCGCCGACACCAACCCGAACACCGCCGCCGGCATCCGGGTGTATGTCCTCGACACCGGCATCGATCCGACCCACCGCGATCTCAACGTCAAGGGCGGCTATGCCGTCGAGACCTGCAAGGGCCGCTGCCCGGCGCCCTGGCACGACGACCAGGGCCACGGCACCCACGTCGCCGGCACGATCGGCGCGCTGGACAACGACGTCGACGTCGTCGGTGTCGCCCCCGGCGTGGATCTGTACGCGGTCAAGGTGCTGAACAAGAACGGCTCGGGCTCGCGCTCGGGCGTGATCAAGGGCGTGGACTGGGTCGCCGCGGAGGCGCAGAAGTACGGCAAGCCGGTCATTGCCAACATGAGCCTCGGCGGCTCGGGCTCCAAGACCGGCACCTGCACGGCGTCCGGCTTCAGCGGCTCGGACAGCTACCACCAGTCGATCTGCAACGCCACGCGCAGCGGCGTGGTGTTCGCGGTGGCGGCGGGCAACGACGGCGCCGACGCGGCGGGGGCGGTGCCGGCGGCCTACGACGATGCCGTGGTGACCGTCAGCGCGACCAGCAGCAGCGACAACTGGCCGAGCTGGTCCAACTGGGGCGACGATGCGGCGTCGTGGACGGTGAAGCTCTCGGCGCCGGTGGCCATTGCCGCGCCGGGCGTGAGCATTCTCTCCACCAGGACCGGTGGCGGCACCACCACCATGAGCGGGACCTCGATGGCATCGCCGCACGTGGCCGGCGCACTCGCGCTGCTGCTCAAGTCCAGTCCGCAGAGCGCCAACTACAGCGCCTTTGCGAACCTGCGCGCGATGCTGCTGAGCACGGCCGAATCGACGGTCGGCTTCAGCAACACCAGCGGCAAGCCGCACGACGAGGACTTCCTCGACGTCCGCGGTTACTGAGGTTGGCGCAAGTCGATTCCGGCCGCAGCAACGGGGCCCGGCGACGGGCCCCGTTCTTCTCCCTCACCGACTGCAGTGTCGCCAATGGGCGCGCCGGGCTGTGGCCTCAGCAGCCGCGCGACCGGAACCAGACGCTGGGCCGCCGCTCGCGGCCGTGGGCGGGAATCCAGCCGCCCGCCAGCGCCACGCCCTCGCCCGCCTGGCAATGCGGGGTGAGGATCTGGATCCGCCACCACGGCGCACCGGCGATTTGGCGTGCCTCCAGCACGCGCACGTCGCGCTGCGTGCCCGCGAAGCCACGGCAGTCGCCGGCAGCCGGCAGCTTGCGTGGCCGTGGTCTGCCCGCCAGGCTGGCAAAGGGCGTTTGAATTTCCTGTTTGAATTTTTTTTCCATACTTGAAGTGCGCCTGCTGTGCCGCAGGAGGTTTTTCCCAGGAGGTGTCACATGAGAGGTTTGCGACATACCTTCAAGGAAATGTTTGTTGTGAGTAGCGTCGTCGCGATGCTGGCATTCGGTGTCAGTCAAGACGCTTCGGCCAGCCAGGGCGCTCCGGCCCGTGCCAATGGCTCGCATACCCAGCTAGAGTCGCCCCAGCGTAGCGAGCCGCTTCCAAAACGACCTGCTGGCAAAAAGGTTGCTGTAGGTAGTCCGGCCGCCGAGCCCACCCTGAGCACGGACGTGGAGCGCCTCGAGCTGGGCCCGCTGGAGACCCAGACCCTGCGGGTGCGTATCCAGAACCTGAACGAGCCCGCCACCCTCAAGATAGAGGGGGAACGGGTGGTCCTCATGACCCCGCCCGAGGAAAGGATGGACCCACCCCGGGAGGAAGAGGAGCCCACCCCGGAGGCCCACCCCGACAAGATCATCGTCCTGATTGACCCGGCCCAGCTGGAGTCCAGAGCTCGCGGCATTGACAAGAAGGACATCCGGCGCGGGATCGTTTCGATAACCCCTCTGCAGAGGACTGACGGCTCCACTTCCGCGCTGGAGCCCCTGGATCTGGCGGTAACGGTTGCCGCAGGGAGCGACGTGCCGGAGGGCGACTACGTCCTGCGCTTCATCCTGGCGTCGTCGCCAAACGGCGACAGTGCGCCACGCAAGCCCGGGACGGGAAAGGAAATCAAGATTCCGGCAAAGGTTAGAGCGCACCCCTGATCAAGGAGTGTCTGAACAAGCCCATCCTGGGCTTGCCAGCCCACGCCGCGTCCGGCGCATGTCCGGACGCGGCTTTGGCGAATCAAGCACTTGCGTGCTTGATTCGCGAGCCGGTCATCCAAGGCCGGTGGGACCTCTGAATTGATCAGGGGTTCCATAAGGGTGAGGTCGAGGAGCGGCTGCTCTGCATCGTGCGCATGACGGTGCCCGGTGGCGTACTGCTGCGAAACGACAGGTGCGGACCCGCATGCAGGGGGATGTGGGAGGGGTGGTGCGAACAACGATTGCCTGATGGCACCCAAAAGCTCCGCGTAGCGCACGCCAGCGGCTGACCGCAGGCCGGAGTTCCCTCACACTGTGCCGACTGCAACCCCGACCACGAGGCCCTCATGTCCGACTACCGATCGCTCCGCATCGACCGCCCTGCCCCGCATATGGCCGAACTGGTGCTCATCGGCCCCGGCAAAGGCAATGCCATGGGGCCGGACCTGTGGCGCGAACTGCCGGATGCGGTGGCCACGCTCAATGCCGATGCCGAACTGCGCTGCCTGATCCTGCGCGGCGATGGCGGTCACTTCAGTTATGGCCTCGATCTGCCCGGCATGGGTGCCGAGATCGGCAGCGTGCTGGAGGACGGTGCCGCCGGACGCGCTGCGATCATCCAGCTGGCGCGGCGGATGGTGTCCGGCTTCGATGCACTGGCCCAGGGAAGGCTGCCTGTGGTCGCGGCCATCGAGGGCTGGTGCATCGGCGCCGGCGTCGAGCTGATTGCCGCCTGCGACATCCGCCTGGCTGCGCGCAGCGCGCGCTTTGCCCTGCGCGAGGTCAAGGTGGGCATGGTGCCCGACCTGGGCGGCTGCACCCGCCTGCCGCATCTGGTCGGCGAAGGCTGGGCGCGCGAACTGGCCCTGACCGGCGACGAGATCGATGCCGAGACGGCGGTGCGCATTGGTCTGATCAACCATCTGTGTGAGGATGCCGAGGCACTGCGCAGCCAGGCCTTGGCGCTGGCCTCGCGTATCGCCGTGAATCCACCCCTGGTGGTGGCCGGCATCAAGCAGGTGATGAACGCGCGCCTCGCGGCCGGCGTGGATCGCGGTAACCGCGAGGCCGCCACCCTGAACGGCCTGCTGATGCAGTCGGAGGATTTCGCCGAGGCCATGCGCGCCTTCATGGAAAAGCGCACGCCGGTCTTCCGCGGCCGCTGAACTCCGGGAACCTTGAAAACCACCCTCCTGGCGGCGGGTGGTTTTCGAGTCGAGCAGCCCACGCATGTCCGGACTCGCCTTCGCCGATCAGGCAGTTGTGTGCCCGGTCGCGAGCAAGCCATCCCTGGCTTGCGGACACCTCGAAGTTTTCGAGAGAGCCGCAGCAGCAGGTCGCGCACCGCCTGCACATGCCCGAGACGATCTGCCAGCCGCGTGAGCGAGGACGAAAACTCTACGACGCGATGCCGAAACCCCGCGCATGCACGTCCGGTGCGAGCCGCAACCGGCGAGCACGTCGCCGACGCCTGCCCGCCAACGCCCCGAAAGGGGCGTTCAAACTCCGATACGCCCGCTTACGACTTGTCGGACGAGCAGGTGCGGATACCGAAAATGGGATAGATCGGACAGAACTTGGTTACCCCGGTGAGCAGAGGAACGATGCCGATCCAGGCCCAGGCCGGTCCTCCCAGCGCGGCAGCCCACACGATCAGGGCCGAGCCCAGGGTGATACGCAAGATGCGGTCGATACCGCCAACGTTTGCCTTCATGCCAGCTCTCCTCGGTTGCCTGCCGCGCGACTACCGCGTGGCATGGTTGAAACGCTGGGCCAGCATACCGCGACATGCCGGTGACTGACTTCCTCGATCGCCCCAAGCGGCGCGCCGACAGGTCAGCTGCGCCAGGCGCTGCCGGCATGGCAGACGGTGTACAGCGAGCACTGCATGGTGGGCCGGCACGGCCACCGCAGCCCGGCGCAGGTGGGTGCGTCGGGATCACCGCGGCCTGATGCAGCGCATGGCGGTCGTGAATGACGCCCTCAGGCGTGTCCGGGAAACCGGGGGCGGTTCAGGCGTGAGCAGGCTGATCAGGCCGGCAGCAGGACGGCGGCGAGCAGCGCACCCGGACGCATAATGCTACTCGGCCGCCTCGAAACGGTTGGCGGCGACGTTCTTGCGCACCTTGCGCGGATCCCAGACGCGGCCGTTCATGGCGATGTACACGCCGGGTGGCAGCGACTGCACCGCGCCGACGGCGGTGCCGATGTTGAACTCGGCGTCCGAGCCGCGGAAGCGCGCCGGGTTGAGGGCGCCGGTGAGCACGATGGTCTTGTCCGGGATCTCGGCCAGCACGCGGGCGGTGTCCACCATGGTGTCGGTGCCGTGCGTCACCAGTACGTGTTTCGCCGGCTGGGCGGCGATGGTCTGCTTGATGAGCTGGCGGTCGGCCTCGCTGATGTGCAGCGAGTCCTTGCGCAGGATCGGGATCACCGTGAAGCGGAAAGCGACGCCAAGCTCCTCCAGGATGCGGCCGATCTGCGGCTCGCCGACCTGGTAATCGGACTTGTCGTCGAAATAGATCTTGTCGATCGTGCCGCCGGTGGTGACGATGCAGAGCTGATCCATGGCAGTGGGCGGGAGTCGGGGCGGGCGGATTATACGGCCGGCGTCAGGCCGGGTTGCGGCCCAACAGCCTGTCGAGGACAACCTGTCGGCCGAGCCAAGGGGGCTCGCATTGCGACTTGAAACGCACAGGCTGTGCGTTCTTCAACGGGCTGCGAAGCGGGCGCGCAGCCCGTCCCAGCTGGCGCCGCCGATGATCAGCAGGCTGAGGGCGACTTCGGTCAGCGCCAGATGGCGGACGGTCGGCTCGGTCCAGGCCTCCATCACGCCATGGCTGAACCAGAACAATGCGCCCAGGCTGGCCCAGAACGCCGCCTTGCGATGGCGCAGCGCAGCCAGTGCGAGGGCGGGCAGGCCCGGCGCCAGCATCACCGCGAGCACGAAGCCGGCCGGCAAGGTGCGTGCCGGTGCCAGCCAGCCATACCAGGCGAGCAGCAGCAGGAGGTTGGCGAGCAGCGCGAGCAGTGCGAGGCGGCGTGCGTTCATGCGCCGCCCTCCAGGCGGCGCGCGGTTTCGGCGAGGCGGCGGCCGAGCGCGCGCGCGAGGTGTTTTTCATCGTCGCTGAGCGGCAGGTCATCGTCGGCGCCGGCGACGTGGCTGGCGCCGTAAGGCGTGCCGCCGCTGCGGGTGGTGTTGAGCGGCGCCTCGGTGAAGGGGATGCCCACCAGCAGCATGCCGTGGTGCAGCAACGGGATCATCATCGACAGCAGGGTGGATTCCTGCCCCCCGTGCATGGTCGCGGTGGAGGTGAACACCGCCGCCGGCTTGCCGACCAGCACACCCGAGGCCCACTCGGCGCCGAGGGTGTCGATGAAGTGCTTGAGCGGCGCAGCCATGTTGCCGAACCGGGTCGGGCTGCCGAGCGCCAGGCCGGCGCACTCGGCCAGGTCGCGCTTCTCTACGTAGGGTGCGCCGTCCTCTGGCACCGGCGGCGCAGCGGTGGTGGTCACCGGCGCCACCGGCGGCACCGTGCGCAGGCGTGCCTGCATGCCGGGCACTTCCTCGACGCCGCGGGCGATGTGCCGCGCCAGCTGCGCCACCGAACCGCCGCGGCTGTAGTACAGGATCAGGATCTCGCTCATCGCCTAAAGGGTACGGGGACGGTGGCGGGCCGCCAACCGTCCGCCGCCGACAGCCTGTGAAACCCGGGCGAGAGATGCAAAGCACGGCACCCGAAGCACTACATCCAGAGCACGCACGGATCCGTGCGTGCTTTGGACTTGGCTTCAGGCTTTGGCTCTGGTGCCGGCTCCACGTGCAGCCGTCCACGCTCCTTCGCTCCAGCCCGCCCCGGACTGCTAGGCTTGTGCGATGCCGATCCGCGAGCAGGTCATCGACTGGTGGGGGCGCCAGAGCCGGGAGCGTTGGCGCGCGTTCGCGCGCTTCCTCTGGCAGCGCTTCCTCGACGACCGCTGCTTCGAGACCGCCGGCGCGCTCGCCTACACCACGGTGTTCGCATTGGTGCCGCTGACCGCGGTGGCCTTCGGCGTGCTCTCCGTGTCCCCGGTGTTCGAGCAGTGGACCGGGCAGCTCGGCGATTTCGTGTTCACCCACTTCGTGCCGGAGGCGGCACGCGCGGTCGAGGATTACCTGCTGCGTTTCGCCGAGGGTGCGAGCCGGCTGACGCTGGCCGGTGTGCTGGCGCTGATCGTCTCGGCGGCGCTGGTGCTGGCCGGCATCGAGAGCACCTTCAACCGCATCTGGCGCGTGGAGACGGCGCGGCCGCCGCTGACCCGCCTGCTGGTCTACTGGGCGGCGCTGACGCTGGGCGTGCTGCTGGCCGTGGCCGGGCTGGCCTTCACCTCCTATCTCTACGCCGGCTCGCTGGGTGCGGCGGCGGTGCCGCAGCCCGTCGACCGCCTGCTGCGGGCGGTGCCGGTCGGCATCGAGCTGGTCGTGTTCACCCTCGCCTACATGGTGATTCCCAACCGCACCGTCGCCTTCCGGCACGGGTTGGCCGGCGGCGCGCTGGCGACTGCGCTGTTCGAGGCGGCCAAGTACGCCTTCGCGCTGTACCTGCGCAGCGTGCCTTCCTACCAGGTGCTGTACGGTGCGCTGGCGGCGATCCCGATCTTCCTGCTCTGGGTCTACCTGAGCTGGGTGGTGGTGCTGCTGGGCGCCTCCTTCGCCGCCTCGCTCTCGGCCTTCCGCTTCCAGCCGGTGGCGATGCGGCTGCCGGCCGGCTACGAACTGTTCGGGCTGCTGCGTCTGCTCGGGCGCTTCCGCCAGGCGCACCGCCGCGGCGCGGTGCTGGACAGCGACACCCTGCACCGGCTGGAGCCGAGCCTGACCGACGATCTGATGCAGCGTATGCTGGGCGATCTGGCGCGTGCCGGCATCGTCCGGCGTGCCGAAGGCGGCGGCTGGCTGCTGGCGCGCGATCTCGACCAGGTGCCGCTGGCCGAGCTGTACGAAACTGCCCGGCTGCGGATCCCGGTGGCCGAGGCGCGCCTGCCCTGCCGCGACGATCCGCTGGGCTGCGCCGCCGCCGCGGCGCTGGACGAACTGCGGCTGCCGCTGCGGGCTGAACTCAAGCGCCCGGTCGGCAGTCTGTTGAGAGACATCGAGGACGATCACCCATGACGCAGCGACCTGCCTCCGCCCTTTTCATGCTCCTGCTGCTGGGCGGTTGTGCCGACCGCGCGGCCGACGATGCGACCGCCGCGCCGGTGGCCGAAGCCGCGGTCGCCGGAACCGAAGCGGGAGCGGGGCCGGCCTTGGCGATCGATACCCTGGATCACGGCCGCTTCGATCTCGCCGGGCACCGCGGCCAGTGGGTGGTGGTCAATTTCTGGGCGACCTGGTGCGCACCCTGCCTGAAGGAGATCCCGGACCTGTCCGCCTTTCACGACAGCCGCGAGGACGTGACGGTGATCGGCCTGGCCTACGAGGAGATCGAGCCGGACGACATGCGTGCCTTCCTGCGCAAGGTGCCGGCCAGCTATCCGATCGCCATCGTCGATGTCTACGACCCGCCGGCGGCCTTCGACACGCCGCGCGGGTTGCCGATGACCTATCTGATCGCGCCGGACGGCACGGTGGCCAGGCAGTTCCTCGGGCCGGTCACGTCCGCGGAGCTGGCCGAGGCCATTGCCGCCCATCCGGTGCGCGGCTGAGGGAGGACGAGCCATGCAGGCAGTGCGCTTCTATGTCACCGGGCGGGTGCAGGGTGTGTTTTTCCGCGCCTCGACCCGCGAGCAGGCCGAGCGTCTGGGCCTGAAGGGGTATGCGCGCAACCTGCCCGACGGGCGGGTGGAGGTGCTGGCCGTCGGTGACGACGGCGCCATCGCCGCCCTCGAGCGCTGGCTGTGGAAAGGGCCCGAGCGCGCCCATGTGGAGGACGTCGCCCGCGAGCCGGCCGAGGCCGAGGTGACCGAGGGCTTCCGCACCGCCTGAGGGCCGGAATGCGTTTGCGGTGAGCCGTGGCGAGGCTGCGCCGAGGTGCGCCACGCCGGGACGCCGGCCGGCTGACATGCCGCCTGCGCCGGTCCGCCACCGGCAGCCGCATGCTGCGGGTCGATGCGCAGACGGCACCCCGTCGCAGGTGCACCGCCGGCCATGGTCGGGGTGGCCACAGCGGTGGAACCCGAGTTCGCACCACAGCACTGGGCGCCGGGCAGCATGGTCAGCCGCGGGCGTCTGCAATCTGGCCAGAAGGTGGTCTGGCCTGCGCCGCTGGTGATGGCAAAGGTGAGCGCGCCACCTCAGCCGTCATACACATGGATGAGGGGCGTGCGATCCGCGGCACGCGGCGCTGGACTCCGTCGCCCGGAGCCAGCCCGGGTCATGCCCGCTGTGCGTTCGCTGCGCGTGGCCCCACCCCATTGGGAACGGCCGTGATCGAATGCGGTTTCCGGGGCCCGGCCTCAATACCGCGACCGGATCGGCTTCACCGGGCCGGTGAAGCGCTCGCGCGCCGGCTTGCCCGCGAGCGGCGGCAGCGTCACCGGCGACTCGGGCAGGCGCAGGTCGGGCAGGTGGTCGAGCAGGTGGCGAATCAGGGTCAGCCGGCCGCGCCGCTGGTCGTTGAAGTCGACCACGTACCACGGTGCATGACGGGTATGGGTGGCCTCGAACATCGCATCACGCGCCTGGCCATACTCGCGGTACTTTTCGCGCGCTGCGAGGTCGACCGGCGAGAGCTTCCAGCGCTTGAGCGGGTCGGCGGCGCGCTCGGCGAAGCGCGCCTCCTGCTGGGCCTGGTCCACGGCCAGCCAGTACTTGAACAGCAGGATGCCGTCCTCGACCAGCATCTTCTCGAATACCGGGGCCTGCTTCAGGAAGCGCGTGTACTCGCTCTCGCTGCAGAAGCCCATGACCCGCTCCACGCCGGCGCGGTTGTACCAGCTGCGATCGAACAGCGCGATCTCGCCGGCGGCGGGCAGATGCCCGACATAGCGCTGGAAGTACCATTGACCGCGCTCGCGCTCGGTCGGCTTGGCCAGTGCGACCACATGCACCTGGCGTGGATTGAGCGTGGCGGTGATGGCGTTGATGGTGCCGCCCTTGCCGGCGGTGTCGCGGCCCTCCAGCAGCACGACCAGCCGCTTGCCGGTGTGCTGCAGCCAGCGGGCGAGCTGATTGAGTTCGAGCTGCAGCGGTTCGAGGTGGGCTTCGTAGTCCTTCTTCTTCATCGCGCGGCTCCTCCGGGACGGTCAGCGCTCGCGCAGCCGCGGGCGCAGGCCGGCGAGATTGCAGGGGCGGGTGCGGGCGTCGAGCTGGGCGCGGATCAGTTTTTCCCAGCCGGTGCGGCAGGCCGAGGTCGAGCCGGGCAGGCAGAACACGAAGGTGCCGTTGGCGACGCCGGCGAAGGCGCGCGACTGCAGTGCGCTGGTGCCGATTTCGTCGACACTGATCGCGCGGAACAGTTCGCCGAAGCCGGGCATCGGCTTGTCCAGCAGCGGCAGCAGCGCCTCGGGCGTGGAGTCGCGGCCGGTGAAGCCGGTGCCGCCGGTGACCAGTACGCCGTCCACGCCCTCGTCGGCGATCCATTTCGAAACCAGCGCACGCAATCGGTAGATGTCGTCGGGCAGCAGCGCGCGCTCGACCAGCCGGTGGCCGGCCTCGCCCAGCGCGGCCACGAGGTAGTCGCCGGAGCTGTCGTTGTCCGCGGTACGGGTGTCGGAGACGGTCAGCACGCACAGGTTGAGCGGGATGAAGTCGGTGGTAGCGCTCATGAGGGGTGTCCTGTGCGGCTCAGGCCGCTTCGGTGAGCAGTTTGAGTTCGTCGGCCTGGTGCTCGACGGTGAGGCGGTCGATCAGTTCGTCGAGGTCGCCTTCCATCACCTCCGGCAGACGGTAGAGCGTGAGCCCTTCGACACGGTGGTCGGTGATGCGGCCCTGGGGAAAGTTGTAGGTGCGGATACGCTGGCTGCGGTCGCCGCTGCCGACCTGCAGGCGGCGCGAGGCGGCCTGGGCGGCGGTCTGCTTCGCCCGCTCCTCGTCGAGCAGTCGCGCCTTGAGCAGCGACAGGGCGCGGGCGCGGTTCTTGTGCTGGCTGCGCTCGTCCTGGCACTCGACCACGATGCCGGTCGGCAGGTGGGTGATGCGGATCGCCGAGTCGGTCTTGTTGACGTGCTGGCCGCCGGCGCCGGAGGCGCGGAAGGTGTCGATCTTGAGGTCGGCGTCACGGATCTCGATCTCGTCGATCTCGTCGAGCTCGGGCAGGATCGCCACCGTCGCCGCCGAGGTGTGGATGCGGCCCTGCGACTCGGTGGCCGGCACGCGCTGCACGCGGTGGGTGCCGGACTCGAACTTCAGCCGCGAGTAGGCGCCACGGCCCTCGATGCGGGCGATGATCTCCTTGTAGCCGCCGTGCTCGCCCTCGCTGGCCGAGAGCACTTCGACCTGCCAGCGCCGGCGTTCGGCATAGCGCGCGTACATGCGGAACAGGTCGCCGGCGAAGATCGCCGCCTCGTCGCCGCCGGTGCCGGCGCGGATTTCGAGAAACAGGTTGGCCTCGTCACGCGGGTCTTTCGGGATCAGCAGCAGGCCGAGTTCGCGTTCGAGCCTGTCCAGCCGTTCGCGGGCGACGGGGATTTCTTCCTCGGCCAGTTCGCGCATTTCCGGGTCGCGCAGCATGGCCTCGGCAGCGGCGAGGTCGCGCTGGGCCTGGTCGTAGGCCGTCAGCGCTTCGGCGAGCGGCTCGAGCTGGGCGTACTCGCGCGAGAGGTCGCGGTAGCGCTTGCCGTCGGCGAGGACGTCCGGCTCGGCCAACAGCCGCCCGACCTCCTCGCGGCGTTCGGCGAGGGCGTCAAGCTTGCGGCGGAGATTGGGCGTCATCGGGCGGGGTCGCGTCCTGGGTGTCGAACAGCCGCTCGGCGGCACGCAACAGGTCCAGGTCGCCGGACAGGGCGGCCTGGCGCAGCGCGCTGGTGGGTGCGTGCAGCAGCTTGTTGGTCAGCGTATGGGCGAGGAAATCCAGTACCGCATTCGGGTCGCGGCCCTGGGCGAGCTGCTGGCGGGCCTTGTCCAGCACCTCGGCGCGGACGAGTTCGCCGCGGGCACGCAGCTTCTTGAGCGTGTCCTGGCGGGCGGCGCCCTGCCACCAGGCCATGAAGTGCTCGACCTGCAGTTCGATGATGGCCTCGGCTTCGTCGGCGGCCTCGCGGCGCGAACGGCGGTTTTCCTCGATGACCTGTTCGAGGTCGTCGACGGTGTACAGGTAGACATCGCCGAGTTCGGCCACCGCCGGCTCGATGTCGCGCGGCACGGCCAGGTCGAGCATGAACATCGGCCGGTGCCTGCGCGCGGCCAGTGCCTGTTCGACCTGGGGCCGGTGCAGGACCGGTTCGCGGCTGGCGGTGGCCGAGATCACGATGTCGGCCTCGGCCAGGTGCTGCGGGAGGTCGCTGAGCGGCAGGGCGTAGCCGCCGAAGCGGCTGGCCAGCGCCTGGGCGTGCTCGAGGGTGCGGTTGGCGACCAGCAGCCGCCTGGCTTTGGCATCGACCAGATGGCGCGCGGCCAGCTCGATGGTGTCGCCGGCGCCGATCAGCATCACCGTGGCCTGGTCGAGTTCGGAGAACACCTGCTGGGCGAGACGCACGGCGGCGAAGGCCACCGACACCGGTGCGGCGCCGATGCGGGTGTCGGTGCGCACCCGCTTGGCCACCGAGAAGCAGTGCTGGAACAGCCGGTCGAGGGGCGTCTTGAGGGCGCCGGCCGCGCGCGCGGCCAGCCAGGCGTCCTTGACCTGGCCGAGGATCTGCGGTTCGCCGAGCACCAGCGAGTCAAGTCCGGTGGCGACGCGGAACAGATGACGCACGGCCTCGGCGTCGACGTGCCGGTACAGGTAGGTTTCCAGTGCGTCGCGGCCGAGGGCGTGATGGTCGGCCAGCCATTGCAGCGCGCGCGACTCGGCGCCGTCCTCGACGCTGGCGTAGAGCTCGGTGCGGTTGCAGGTGGACAGCAGCGCGGCCTCCTGCACGCCCGGCACCGACAGCAGCGAACGCAGCGCGTCCGGCATGGCGTCCGGCGCGAAGGCCACCCGCTCGCGCAGCGCGAGGGGGGCGGTCTGATGGTTGAGGCCGAGGCTGATCAGCGCCATGCGCGCAGGAAGGGATGCGGTAAGCTTCCCGAAGTGATGACTGTCCGGCACGGATTCTAGCCGGTGGCGCCCCCGGAGCCATGACTTTGCGCAAATTCAAGCGTTTGCTGCCGCTGTTCGCGGCCAGCCTGCTGACCTGCCTTGCGGTATCCGCCCAGCCGCCGGCCAAGGCCGATCCCGGGGTCGTGCTGGAGGGGGTTCTCGCCGGCGAGTTCGCACTGCAGGCCGGGCGTCTGTCGGAGGCGGCCGAGCGCTATCTCGTCGCGGCCACCGCGACCGGGGACGTGGCAGTGGCCGAGCGGGCCACCCAGGTGGCGCTGCTCGCCAACCGCGCCGAGCTGGCCGCGGCGGCGCTGGAGCGCTGGTTGGCGCTCGACCCGCAGTCGCAGGGTGCGCTGGCGGCCCGCGCCACCCTGGCATTGCGGCAGGGGCAGGCCGACCAGGCTTTCGAGGCGCTCAGGGGGCTCTACCGTCACCCGGGCGACGATGGCTGGCGGCGCGCCATGCAGGCGCTGGTCGCCGCCGGCGCCGCCGACACCGCGCACGGCGTGATGACCCGCCTGCTCGAAGCCGATGCTCTGCCCGACGAGCTGCAGGCCTGGCTGTCCTTCGGCGGTCTGGCGCAGCAGCTGGGCCACCGCGAGCTGTCGCTGCGGGTGGTCGAGCGGGTGGTGGCGCGCTTCCCGGACGAGCCGCGCGCCTGGCTGCTCAAGGCCGGCCAGCTTCGTCAGGCCGGCGACGACGAGGGGGCGCGGGCGGCGATCGGCCGCATCCTGCAGCACGCCGGCGAGGACACCGCGCTGCGGCTGGCCGCGGCCGGTGAGTTCGATCGCCTCGGCGACCCGCGCGCGGCCGCCGAGGCGCTGGCCCGCGGGCCGCAGGACGACCAGCTGTACGCTGCCCGCGCGGCCTACCTCGCGCGCGCCGGCGACAAGGAAGGGTTGGCTGCCCTGTATGCGGAGATCCAGGCGGCGGGCACGGAACGCCCCGATCCACTGCGGCGTCTGCTGCTCGGTCAGCTGGCCGAACATCTGGAGCGTCGCGACGAGGCCCTGCGCTGGTATCGCAGTGTGCCGGCCGGTCCGGCGCGCGGCCAGGCGCGGTTGCGGATCGCGCTGGTGCTGGAGTCGGCCGGCGACATCGACGGCGCCGTGCGCCAGCTGCGCGAGCTGCAGGTGTCCGAGGACGAGGACGGCGAACTGGTGCGCGACAGCTACCTGCTGGAGGCCGAGCTGCACACCCGCCGCGGCGAGTACCACGAGGCGCTGGCCGTCTATGGGCGCGGGCTGGCCATCTTCGAGGACGATCCGCGCCTGCTCTACGGCCGCGCACTCACCCACGAACGGCTCGACGACATCGCCGCCGCAGAGGCGGACCTGCGCGCCATCCTCGAATTCGACCCGGACAACACCGAAACGCTGAACGCCCTCGGCTACACCTTGGCCGACCGCACCGACCGCCATGAGGAGGCGCTGGGCTACATCGAGCGCGCCTATGCGGCCGATCCCGACAATCCGGCCATCATCGACAGCCTGGGCTGGGTGCTGTACCGGCTCGGCCGGGTCGAGGAGGCGCTGCGCCACCTGCGCCGCGCCTTCGAGATGATGCAGGACGCCGAAATCGCCGCCCATCTCGGCGAGGTGCTGTGGGTGACCGGCGAACACGAGGCCGCCCGCGCGATCTGGGAGCAGGGCAGGGCACTGGATCCGGACAACCGCGCCTTGCGCGAGACGCTGGAGCGCTTTCTGCCGTGATCCGCGCGTTCGCGACGCTCGCTCTGGCGGCGGCGCTGGTCGCTTGCGCTCCGACGCCGGCGCGGCGCGCGCCCGACGCCGCCCTGCTGGCCGCCCAGGCGGCCCGCGAGGCGACGCTGGCCGGGATGCCGGCCTGGGCGCTGACCGGCCGCATCGCCGTGTCCGACGGCCGCGACGGCGGCAGCGGGCGGATCGACTGGTTCCAGGATGGCGACGATTTCGACATCCGCCTGAGCGCGCCGGTGTCGCGGCAGAGCTGGCGGCTGCTGCGCCGGGGCGGCGTGGTGCGGCTGGAGGGCCTGGACGGCGGTCCGCGCGAGGGCGACGACCCGCAGCGGCTGCTGTGGGAGGCGACCGGCTGGCTGATCCCGGTCGAGGCCCTGGCCGCCTGGGTGCGTGGCGCGCGCGCGCCCGGTGCGGCGGCGCTGGAATTCGGGCCCGAGGGCTTGCCGGCCCTGCTGCTGCAGCACGACTGGCGGGTCGAATACCGGCTCTGGGATGCCGCCGCCGCGCCGCCGCGCCCGTTGCGTGTGTTCGCCAGCCGCGGCGATGCACGGGTGCGGCTGACCGTCGACCGCTGGGACTGGCCGGCCCCGGATGTCTCCGCCCGGCCATGAGCGGAGCCTGCGACATGGGCTGGAGCGACTGGCCGGCGCCGGCCAAGCTCAACCTGTTTCTGCGCATCACCGGCCGCCGCGACGATGGCTATCACCTGCTGCAGACGGTGTTCCGGCTGCTGGACTGGGGCGACACGGTGCGCCTGCGGGTGCGTGCCGACGGACGGATCCGCCGTCTGGCCGGACTGGCCGGCATCAGCGAGGATGCCGATCTGGCCGTGCGCGCCGCCCGCGCCCTGCAGGCGGCCAGCGGCACCACGCTCGGCGCCGACATCGAAGTGGTCAAGCGCATTCCCGCCGGTGGCGGCTTCGGCGGCGGCTCCTCGGATGCGGCCACGACGCTGCGCGCGCTGGATTGGCTGTGGGGCACGGCGCTGGGTCCGGACCGGCTGGCCGGCATCGGCCTGGCGCTGGGCGCCGATGTGCCGGTGTTCGTCCGTGGCGAGAACGCCTGGGCCGAAGGGGTGGGCGAGCGCCTGACCCCGATCGCGTTGCCGCCCGCCTGGTACCTGATCGTCGACCCGGGCGTGACGGTGCCGACCCGCGAGCTGTTCCAAGCGCCTGATTTGACGCGGGATGCGCCGCCGGCGACAATAACTGACTTTGTTTCCGGAGCCGAGCTCGGCAATGCCTTCGAGGCGGTGCTGCGTCGGCGCGAGCCGGCCGTGGATGCCGCGCTGTCGGCGCTTTCGCGCTTCGGCGCGGCGCGCCTGACCGGCACCGGCGCGGGCTGCTTCGTGGCCTTCGGGTCGCGGGCGCAGGCCGAAGCCGCGCTGGCGGCGCTGCCGGCGGGTCTGCGCGCCTGGCTAGCGGCCGGCGTGGAGCGCTCGCCGCTGCTCGACGCGCTGGCCGCGCGGCGCGCTCCGGAGGGTTACGCAGGGGCGTCGCCAAGCGGTTAAGGCACCGGGTTTTGATCCCGGCATGCGTAGGTTCGAATCCTACCGCCCCTGCCATCGGCGCACGGAACTCATCGACGGCAACCGGCCCTGCGGGGCGCGACAGGTGGATACAGTGAAAAACGACGGGCTGCTCGTCTTCACCGGCAACGCCAACCGCCCGCTGGCGCAGGCGGTCTGTCGCGAGCTCGGCATCCGCCTGGGCAAGGCCCTGGTCAGCCGTTTCTCCGACGGCGAGACCCAGGTCGAGATCGAGGAGAACGTGCGTCGGCAGGAAGTGTTCGTGATCCAGCCGACCTGCGCCCCGACCGCCGAGAACTTCATGGAGCTGCTGGTGCTGATCGACGCGCTCAAGCGCGCCAGCGTGGCCTCGGTGACCGCGGTGGTGCCGTACTTCGGTTACGCCCGCCAGGATCGCCGCCCACGCTCGGCGCGGGTGCCGATCACGGCCAAGGTGGCGGCCAAGATGTTCAGCGCGGTCGGCACCGACCGCGTGCTCACCGTCGACCTGCACGCGGACCAGATCCAGGGCTTCTTCGACATCCCGGTCGACAACGTCTACGCCTCGCCCCTGCTGCTGGCCGACATCTGGCGCAACCAGGACACCGGCAACCTGATCGTGGTCAGCCCCGATGTCGGCGGCGTGGTGCGCGCCCGGGCGATCGCCAAGCGGCTGGACGACGCCGAGCTGGCGATCATCGACAAGCGCCGGCCCAAGGCCAACGTCGCCACGGTGATGAACATCATCGGCGACGTTGCCGGCAAGACCTGCGTGCTGGTGGACGACATCGTCGACACCGCCGGCACGCTCTGCGCCGCGGCGGCAGCACTGAAGGAGAACGGTGCATGCAAGGTCGTCGCCTACTGCACCCACCCGGTGCTGTCGGGCGCGGCGATCAGCAACCTGACCAATTCGCAGCTCGACGAGCTGGTGGTGACCGACACCATCCCGCTGTCGGAGGCGGCCCGCGCCTGCGGCCGCATCCGCCAGCTCAGCGTCGCCGAGCTGCTGGCAGAGACGATCCGCCGGATCGCCTTCGGCGAGTCGGTGAGTTCGCTCTACGTGGATTGACCGGCGGGCGGAGTTCCGTCCGCCGGCAAGCACTCCCCTGGTCGCGGGGGAGCCCCGGCCGCAAGGCCACTTCAACGAAGGTAGAAACTCATGTCCGAACACAAGATCACCGCCACCGCCCGTGGCGACGAGGGGAAAGGTGCGAGCCGCCGCCTGCGTCGCGCGGGTTATGTGCCGGCCGTCGTCTACGGCGGGCACGCCGAGCCGCAGAGCATCCAGCTCGAGCACAACGCGCTGTGGCATATCAGCCAGAACGAATGGTTCTACTCGGCCATCCTCGACCTGGACGTCGACGGCAAGGTCCAGAAGGTGCTGCTGCGCGACATGCAGCGTCATCCGTACAAGGCGCAGATCATGCACCTGGACTTCATGCGCGTGAGCGAGAACGAGACCCTGCGCGTGAAGGTGCCGCTGCACTTCCTCAACCAGGAGAAGTCGCCGGCCGGCAAGGCGGCGGGCGTGGTCATCACCCACGAGCTCAACGAGATCGAGGTCAGCTGCCTGCCGAAGGACCTGCCGGAGTTCATCGAGCTCGACCTGTCCGACCTTCAGGTCGGCGATATCGTCCACCTGTCGCAGGTCAAGCTGCCGGCCGGCGTGACGATCCCTGAGCTCAAGCTCGGCAAGGAGCACGACGTGGCGGTGGTGGTCGCCAAGCATGCCCGCGTCGAGGCCGAGCCGGCCGCCGAGGGCGAGGTGTCGGCCGAGGTGCCGGCCACCAAGCAGCAGGCACCCGAGAAGAAGTAAGCCGAACCGCTCCCGGCCGCATCTGGCGGCCGGGACGGCTTCGCCGCGATGGCTGGATTGCGCCTCATCGTCGGGCTGGGCAACCCCGGCCCCGAATACGCCCGAACCCGGCACAACGCCGGGTTCTGGTTTCTGGACGCCCTGGCCGGGCAGGCCGGGGTGCGCTTCGGGCTGGATGCCAAGCTGCATGGCGAAAGCGGCAAGGCCGACATCGGCCGGCGGACGGTCTGGCTGCTCAAGCCGGCCACCTTCATGAACCGCAGCGGCCAGTCGGTCGCCGCCGCGCTGCGCTACTTCAAGATCGCTCCCGACGAGTGCCTGGTCGTCCACGACGAACTGGACCTGCCCGCCGGCGCGGCGCGGCTGAAGTTCGACGGTGGCCACGGCGGCCAGAACGGCCTGCGCGACATCATCCAGCACCTCGGCCACGGCAAGTTCCATCGGCTGCGCATCGGCATCGGCCATCCCGGCCACAAGGACAAGGTCACCCCCTGGGTGCTGGGGCGCCCGGGCAAGGACGACGAGGCCGCGATGCTGCGTGCCGTGGACGATGCCCTGGCGGTGCTGCCGCTGGCGGTGGCCGGTGACTTCAACGAGGCGATGAAGCGGCTGCATACCGCCGCCGGAGCCGGGGACCGGGGACCCGGGACCCGGGGCGGCTGAGTCTGGCGGTGCGACATGTCGTGTCGTGGTCTGCGGTCCTTCGCCATGCATCCCGCCATGAACCTGCACATGCTTTTGCCCGGGCCCCCGGTCCCGGGTCCCCGGTCCCGAAATCACGAACCCCGGAGCCCCTGATGGGAATCAAATGCGGCATCGTCGGACTCCCCAACGTGGGCAAGTCCACCCTGTTCAACGCCCTCACCAAGGCCGGCATCGCCGCGGCCAACTTCCCGTTCTGCACCATCGACCCGAACGTGGGCGTGGTGCCGGTGCCCGATCCGCGGCTGGGCCAGCTGGCCGAGATCGTCAAGCCGCAGAAGGTGATCCCGACCTCGGTCGAGTTCGTCGACATCGCCGGGCTGGTCGCCGGCGCCAGCAGGGGGGAGGGGCTGGGCAACAAGTTCCTGGCGCATATCCGCGAGGTCGACGCCATCGCCCACGTGGTGCGTTGCTTCGAGCACGCCGACATCGTGCACGTGTCCGGCCGGGTCGATCCGATCGCCGACATCGAGACCATCGACACCGAACTGGCCCTGGCCGACCTGGAGTCGGTGGAAAAAGCCTGGCAACGCGCCGAGAAGGCCGCCAAGGCCGGCGACAAGGAAGCCATCGCCCGCAAGGAGGTGCTGGCCCGTCTGCGTGAGGGGCTGGACCAGGGGCGGCCGGCCCGCGCACTGGGCCTGTCGGCGGAGGACAAGGCGCTGGTCCGCGACCTGTTCCTGCTCACCCTCAAGCCGGTCATGTATGTCGCCAACGTCCGTGAGGACGGCTTCGAGAACAACCCGCACTTGGATCGCGTCCGCGAGCGGGCGGCGGGCGAGGGCGCCGAGGTGGTGCCGGTGTGCGCCGCCATCGAGGAGGAGATGAGTCAGCTCGACGACGCCGACCGCGACGAGTTCCTGAAGGACCTGGGCCTCGACGAGCCGGGCCTGAACCGGGTGATCCGCGCCGCCTATGCCCTGCTGGGCCTGCAGACCTACTTCACCGCCGGCGTGAAGGAGGTCCGCGCCTGGACGGTGAAGAAGGGCGCCACCGCCCCGCAGGCGGCCGGCGTCATCCACAGTGACTTCGAGAAGGGCTTCATCCGCGCCGAGACCATCTCGTTCGAGGACTTCATCAGGTACCGCGGCGAGGCCGGGGCGAGGGAGGCCGGCCGCCTGCGCCTGGAGGGCAAGGACTACCTGGTCCAGGAGGGCGACGTGCTGCACTTCCGTTTCAACGTCTGAGGCCTGGACATGGACGGCATGCTCCGTGAATCCGGGGGCGGCTGGCGCGCGCGGCTGGCGGTGTGGGTGGATTCTCCGCCGGTGCAGCGGCTGGTGATCGCCCTGATCGTCCTCAACGCGATCACCCTCGGGCTGGAGACCTCGCCGGCGGTGGTGGCCGTCGCCGGCGGCTGGCTGCACGCCTTCGACCGCCTGGCGCTGTCCGTGTTCGTGGTCGAGCTGGGCCTGAAGCTGGTCGCCCGCGGTGGTGCTTTCTTCCGCAACCCCTGGAACGTGTTCGACCTGGTGGTGGTGGGCATCGCGCTGGTGCCCAGCGCCGGCCCGTTCGCCGTGCTGCGCGCCCTGCGCGTGCTGCGCGTGCTGCGGCTGGCCTCGATGATGCCGCAGCTACGCTTCGTGGTGGAGGCGCTGCTGCACGCCATTCCGGGCATCGCCGCGATCGCCGGCCTGCTCGGACTGCTCTACTACGTGTTCGGCGTGATCGCCACCAGCCTGTTCGGCGGCAGTTTCCCGGACTGGTTCGGCAGCCTGGGGGCTTCGCTGTACACGCTGTTCCAGGTGATGACGCTGGAGAGCTGGTCGATGGGCATCGCCCGGCCGGTCATGGAGGCCTATCCCTGGGCCTGGCTGTTCTTCGTGCCGTTCATCCTGGTCGCCACCTTCACCATGCTCAACCTGTTCATCGCGGTGATCGTCAACACCATGCAGACCCTGCAGGAGAGCCAGCAGGTCCGCACCGTGGAGGCGGTCAGGACCGTGACCCAGGAGGAGGCGGCTGCCCTGGAAGACGAAATCCGGGCGCTGCGGCGCGAGGTTTCCGAGCTGCGCGAGTGGCTGCGGCGGGGCGATTGAGCCTGGCCGGCCGCGCAGGGACGTTCCCGCTGCTACCAGCCGTTGACGTCGGCCCGCTACTCGGACAAAATAAGCGGCTCTTTTCCGGAGGGATACCCAAGCGGCCAACGGGGGCAGACTGTAAATCTGCTGGCTTACGCCTTCGGTGGTTCGAATCCACCTCCCTCCACCAGATGCACGCCTCCCGGCGCGGGAGTAGTTCAATGGTAGAACCTCAGCCTTCCAAGCTGATGGTGCGGGTTCGATTCCCGTCTCCCGCTCCATTGGGCCTTCTTCCATGCGGGGCGAACAATTCGGCGCTCACGTAGCTCAGTCGGTAGAGCACTTCCTTGGTAAGGAAGAGGTCGCTGGTTCGATTCCAGTCGTGAGCACCACCTCCCATCCCATCCACTCCAAATCACCGGACGTTTTTCGCCATGGCCAAGGGTAAATTCGAGCGCACCAAGCCGCACGTGAACGTGGGCACGATCGGTCACGTCGACCACGGCAAGACCACGCTGACTGCCGCGC
>NZ_JACHHX010000023.1 GCF_014202935.1 Rehaibacterium terrae
GAAATCAGGTGGCGTGTCGGGAGCGCTCAAACACGCCAACCTCAACCCTGCCAACCGCCGGATGCGGACCCGCATGTCCGGTGGTGTGGGAGGGGGCCTCGGAGGTGGCATTCTCCGAGGCCCCTATCCCGATGCGCGGGGCTATCCAGGCTGTCCCTGCAGCGGCGGTGCGAGCCGCGACCGGTGCAGGCACGACATTGCCGGTCGCCGTTTGCGCCGCTCTGGTCGCCCTCACAGCCCCAGCGCGAACAGCGCCAGGCACAGCAGCAGGCCCAGGCCCGGCACGATCACCGTCAGCGCGCCCATCGGTGCGTAGGCAGCCGCGTGGGTTTCGCGGCAGATCGCGCGGATGGTGGTGACGACGTAGCCGTTGTGCGGCAGCGAGTCGAGCACGCCCGAGGAGATCGCCACCGCGCGGTGCAATTGGTTCGGATCGACGCCCTGCGCCAGATAGATCGGGGCCAGGATCGGCAGCGCGATGGCCTGGCCACCGGAAGCCGAGCCGGTCATGGCCGCGATCACGCTCACCGCGATGGCGGCCGTGGCCACGCCCGAGCCGGGCAGGTGGGTGATCCAGTCCACCGCCAGCATGAAGGCTGGTGCCGCCTTGGCCACCGCGCCGAAGCCGACCACGGCGGCGGTGTTGCCGATGGCGATCAGCGCGCCGGTGCTGCCCTCGCCGATGGCGTGGCCGACCATCCGCCGGTGTCGCCAGCAGGCCAGCACGGTGACGATGCAGCCCGCCAGCAGCGCCAGGATCAGCGCCGAGGTCTGGAAGGCGTCGTGCAGCGTGAACGACACCGCCAGCACGGCGATCGGGCCGAGCAGGGCGCGCCAGAATGCGGGCAGGTCGTCGCGCGTGGCTACCGGGTCGCCCTCGCGCGCCTGGAAGCGCTCGCCGCGCGCGGTCGCCCGGCGCAGCATCCAGCTCAGCCACCAGTAGCCGAAGCATGCCATGAAGATCGCCACGATCAGGCTGGCCTCCCACGCCGCCCACGGCGAGCTGCCCAGGTAGGGGATTGGTATCCAGTTCTGGATTTCCGGCGAGCCGGCCGAGGTCATGGTGAAGGTGACCGAGCCGAACGCCAGCGTGGCCGGGATGAAGCGGCGCGGCAGGTCGGCGGCGCGGAACAGCGCCAGCGCGGTCGGGTAGACCGAGAACGCCACCACGAACAGGCTCACGCCGCCATAGGTGAGGATGGCGCAGGCCAGCACCACCGCCAGTGCCGCGCGCTTGGGGCCGATGTGGCCGATCACCCAGCGCGCCACGCTGTCGGCAGCGCCGGTGTCCTCCATCAGCTTCCCGAAGATCGAGCCGAACAGGAACATGAAGAACCATGCCGCCACGAAGCCGGTGAAGCCCGACATGTAGGTGCCGACCAGGTCGCCCTGCCCCTCGGCGGCGAGCGGCGGCAGCAGCGGCAGGCCGCTGGTGAGCGCCACGATGAGGGCGCACAGAGGCGTGGCGACGAACAGGTTCATGCCGCGGATCGTCAGGACGATCAGCAGCGCGAGCGCGCCGACGAGCCCGATCAGGCTGAGCATGCAGGAATGACCCTTTGCGCGTTGCGGACGCCGGGAGTATCCGGGCCGCACCGCGCGCCCGGCACTGTACCAAGGTACAAGTGCCGCCCCGCGGGGCCGGGACTAGGCTGCGCAGCATCCGGCCATGCAGGCGTCATCCGGGCCGTACCACAACCAGACGAGAAGGGGAGAACATGAAGCGCAAGCATCTGAGCCTCGCGATCCATGGCGCGCTTGGCCTCGCGCTCGGCCTGTCGGCCAACGTCATCGCGCAGGAGCGCGATGCGGCCGAGCCCGGTGCCGACGCGGCCAGGCTCGAAGCCATCTCGGTGACTGCACGCCGCCGCGAGGAAACCATCCAGGACGTGCCGGTCGCGGTCACCGCCTTCACGCCCGAGGCCGTCGACAAGCTCAACATCCGCGACCTCGGCGACCTGGGCGCCTACGTCCCCAATCTCACCATCTACGCCGCGCGCGGCTCCAACAGCACCGTCACCGCCTACATCCGCGGCATCGGCCAGTCCGATCCGCTGTGGGGTGTCGATCCGGGCGTGGGCATCTATCTCGACGACGTCTACATCGCCCGTCCGCAGGGCGCGCTGCTGGACGTGTTCGACATCGGCCGCATCGAAGTGCTGCGTGGCCCGCAGGGCACCCTGTACGGCAAGAACACCATCGGCGGCGCGATCAAGTACGTGTCGCGCGAGTTGCCGACCGAGCTGGAGGGCTATGGCCAGCTCACGCTCGGCAACTACAGCCAGCGCGATTTCAAGGGCGCCCTCGGCGGCGCGCTGAACGAGACCGTGCGCGCCCGCGTGGCGGTGGCCAGCCTCAATCGCGACGGTTTCGGCGAGAACATCCGCACCGGCGAGGATGTCAGCGACAAGAACATCGACGCCGTCCGTTTTTCCATCGGGTTCTATCCGAACGACGACTTCAATCTGAAGCTGGCCTTCGACGGCATGGACGACCGCTCGGGCGTGCGTGGCGCGAAGATGCTGGCGCCCAATCCGTTCGTCCCTGGCGTGCAGCCGCTCGATCACCGCTACAACGTCCGCAACGGCATGCCCAACGTCAACAACACGTCGATGCGCGGCGCTTCCGCCACCGCGACCTGGCGTGTCAACGACGATTGGACCTTCAAGTCGATCAGCGCCTGGCGCGAATCGGACACCGAAACCAACATCGATTTCGACACCCTGCCCAACATCATCGCCGACGTGAAGGCCTTCTACGACGATGAGCAGCTGAGCCAGGAGTTCCAGCTGTCCTACGATGCGGCCGGCAGGGTGCGCGGCGTGATGGGCGTGTACTGGTTCGACGGCAAGGCCGGCGGCCGCGTGCTGAACAACTTCTTCAACCTGCTGTTCGGCGATACCCGCGGTCACGTGGACACCGAGAGCATCGCGGTCTATGCCGACGGCACCTTCGACTTCAGCGACAGCGTCAGCCTCAGTGCCGGCCTGCGCTGGACCAGTGAGGAGAAGGCCGCCACCGTGCTCAATCGCGGCTACTCGGACGCCACCTACACGGTGCCGATCAGCGTCGCCGCCGATTTCCGCGACTCGGTGAAATTCACCAACTTCTCGCCGAGGATCTCGCTCGACTACCGCGCCAGCGAGGACATCCTGCTGTACGCACTGGCTTCGCGCGGCTTCAAGTCCGGCGGCTTCAACATCCGCGCCAATGCCGTTGCCGTGCCGCGCTCGGCGCGTCCGTTCGACGACGAGAAGGTGGACAGCTTCGAAGTCGGCAGCAAGATGGCCTTCCTCGACGAGCGGATGTTCCTCAACCTCGCCTACTTCTACAACAAGTACCGGGACATCCAGCTGTCGGTGTTCAGCAGCTTCATCGGCCCGGACGGCACGCCGCAGTTCTTCGGCGACTTCACCAATGCCGGCAAGGGCACCGCCCAGGGCGTCGAGGTGGAGTACCAGTGGAAGCCGAGCGCGCGCTGGTTCGTGAGCGGCAACCTGGCCTGGCTCGACACCAAGTACGACGAGTTCATCAGCGGCGGCGTCAACATCGCCAAGGACCAGAAGTTCACCAACGCCCCGGAGTGGTCCGGCGCGATCAACGTCGAGCACATCCAGCCGCTGGCACGCGGCGAACTGTCCTGGCGCATCGGCATGAGCTACCAGAGCGAGGTCATCCCGACCACCGACCTGAGCACCGCCATCGCCCAGCCCGGCTACAGCCTGCTCAACGCGGGTGTGATCTGGAAGACCGGCGGGCCGTGGAGTTTCTCCCTGCAGGGCACCAACCTGACCGACAAGGAATACCGGACGACCGGCTACAACATTCCGGCGCTGGGCATCCTGACCGGTTTCTATGGGCCTCCCCGCCAGATCAGTCTGTCGGCCCGCTACGACTTCTGAGTGTCGTGCCGGTGCCGTGTCCCCCGGGCCGCGCGAGCGGCCCGTCTTTTTTCCTGCGCCCGGCATGGCAGGCGGCAGCCAGGCCGTCTGCCGGGTGAGCCCGTGGCTGTGACGGACTGGGGCGGGTCTGCCAAGATGGACCGGCTCAGGGCATGCGTGGCGCCGGCGTGGCTTGCGCACGCCCAGGTGCAGGCGTGAAGGAGGGCGGACAGGCTATGCTCGGCGGGTGTGCTCCAGGCTGGGCGGACGGGACGGGATCATGACGGCGGTGCGGCATCCGGGCGCATTCCGGGCCGGCGGGGGACGGCATGCTGTCTGACACCATCGCGGTCCTCGCCGGTCTGCTCTGGCTGGGCCTGCTGTTCGTGGTCGCGCTGTGGGGCGAGCGCCGCGCCGGCGTGCTGGGCCGGCACTGGGCGGTGGTGTACGCGCTCTCGCTCGCCGTCTACTGCACCTCGTGGACCTTCTACGGCACGGTGACCCAGGCTTCGCGCTCGGGCTGGCCGATTCCACCCACCTTCGTCGGCACCATCCTGCTGTACGTGCTCGGTTTCGGCCTGCTGCTTCGGCTGGTGCGGTTGGCGCGCGAGCACAACTCGACCTCGCTGGCCGACCTGATCGCCACCCGCCTCGGCAAGGACTCCTGGCTGGCGGCGACGGTGACCTTCGTCGCCGTGCTCGGCATCGTTCCCTACATCGCCCTGCAGCTGAAGGCGGTGGCGATGAGCTACAGCCTGCTCACCCGCGCCGCCGACCTCAGCCCGCCGCCGTGGCAGGACGTGGCGCTGTACGTCGCGCTGGCCATGGCCTTGTTCGCCATGCTGTTCGGCACCCGCCGCGCCTCGGCCATCGAGCACAACCGCGGGCTGGTGCTGGCGATGGCCTTCGAGTCGCTGCTCAAGCTCGGCGCCATGCTCGCGCTGGGTGCCTTCGTGGTGTTCGGGCTGGATCTCCCTGCAAGCGCCGCCGCGCCACCGCCGCGCAGCGGTGCCGAGGGCTTCGCGCCGCTGGTGCTGCTCGGCGCGCTGGCCATGTTCACCCTCCCGCACCAGTTCCACGTCGGCGTGGTCGAGTGCCAGGACGAGCGTCACCTGCGCACCGCGCGCTGGCTGTTCCCGCTGTACATGTTGCTGATCGCGCTGCCGATCCTGCCGCTGGCCAATGCCGGCGACGCGCTGCTGGGCCCGCTGGGCGTGCCCTCCGATCTGTACGTGCTGGCGCTGCCGCTGTCGGAAGGCCGCGAGGACCTGGCGCTGCTGGCCTTCCTCGGCGGCCTGAGCGCCGCCACCGGCATGGTGATCCTCGCCACGCTCGCATTGAGCCTGATGATCGGCAACCACTGGCTGGCGCCGCTGCTGCTGCGCGGGCGCTGGGCGCAGCGTGAGGGGCAGGATCTGCGCGGCGCGGTGCTGATGCAGCGCCGTGTCGGCATCCTGGCGGTGGTACTGCTGGCCTGGGGCTACAGCCGCGCCATCGTCGGCAGCGAAGCGTTGGCCGATGTCGGCGCGCTGTCGTTCTCCGCACTGGGCACCTTGGCGCCGGCGGTGCTGTTCGCGGTGTGGCGGCCGCATACGCCGCCGCGTGCGGTAATGGCCGGTCTGATCGTCTCGGTGATGCTGTGGACATGGCTGCTGCTGGTGCCGACCCTGGCCGAGGCGATGCCACGCCCGCCGACCTGGCTGCTCGAAGGCCCGTTCGGGTGGCACTGGCTGGCCCCCGACCGGATGCTCGGCCTCACCGGCTGGAGCCGCCTGGCGCGCGCCGTGGTGATCAGCCTGCTCGCCGGCACCGCGGTGACGTTGCTGCTGGCCGCGCGCGGCAGCGTGCTGCGGCACATGCCCGGCGGGGGCCTCGACGTGGCCGTGCTGCGCGACGTGGCGCTGCGCTTCCTGCCGGCCGAGCGGGTCGAGGCGATGCTGGCCGGTGTGCGCGGTCGCACCACTGCCGCGGTCGAAGCGCACGTCGAGCGCGAACTGGCCGCCGTGCTCGGCGCCGCCTCGGCGCGCCTGCTGCTCGATGCCGCCCACCGCGAGACCGGACAGGACCTGGACACCGTTGCCGCCATCGTCGGCGAAGCCTCGCAGGCGCTGCGTTTCAACCAGCGCGTGCTCGAGGCCGCGCTGGAGAACATGTCGCAGGGCATCAGCGTGGTCGACCGCGACTTGCGCCTGGTGGCATGGAACCGCCGCTACGCCGAGCTGTTCGGCTTCCCGCCGGAACTCCTGCAGGTCGGACGGCCAGTGGAGGAGCTGGCCCGTTACGCACTGAGCCATGGCATGGCGCGCGGCGCCGACATCGAGGCGCAGGTGACGCGGCGGCTGGCTCACATGCGCGCCGGCACGCCGCACCTGTCCGAGCGGCAATTTCCCGACGGCACCATCGTCGAGATCCGCGGCAACCCGATGCCCGGCGGTGGCTTCGTCGCCACTTTCACCGACGTCACCGCCTTCCGTCGCGCCGAGGCCGAACTCAAGCGCATCGCCGAGACGCTCGAACAGCGCGTCGTCGAGCGCACCGCGCAGCTCGAGCGTGCCAAGGCCGAGGCCGAGCGCGCCAACCAGGCGAAAACGCGCTTCCTCGCCGCCATCAGCCACGATCTCGCCCAGCCGCTCAACGCCGCCCGCCTGTTCACCCACGCCTTGTCGCAACAACTCGCGCATGGCGGCGCGCACGAGGCGGTGGAGAACATCGACGGCGCGCTTGGCTCGGCCGAGAGCCTGCTGTCCGGTCTGCTCGACATCTCGCGTCTCGACGCTGGCGGCATGAGCGCCAAGGTGCAGGATTTCTGCGCCCACGACCTGCTCCAGCACCTCGCCGCCGAGTTCCGCGTGCTGGCGGCGGAGAAGGGCATCGAACTGCACTGTGTGCCCTCGCGCGCCTGGCTGCGCAGCGACCCGCAGCTGCTGCGCCGCGTGCTGCAGAACTTCCTCGCCAATGCCGTGCGCTACACCGCGCGCGGACGCGTGCTGCTCGGCTGCCGCCGCGACGGCGACGCCCTGCGCATCGAGGTCTGGGACACCGGCCCCGGCATCGCCGAGGCCGACCGTCGCCTCATCTTCGAGGAGTTCCGCCGCCTCGACCGCAGCAGTCAAGGCCTTGGGCTCGGCTTGTCGATCGCCGAGCGCATTGCGGGCCTGCTGGGGCATCCCTTGGGGCTGCGCTCCTGGCCCGGCCGCGGCACCGTCTTCAGCATCCGCGTCCCACGCGGCCTGCCGCAGACCGCCGCCCGACCGAAAGCCGCCCACGCCGCCTTGCGCGCTCCAGGCGGCCGCGTCCTGGTCGTCGACAACGACCCCGCCGTGCTCAAGGGCATGCAGGCCTTGCTGGGCGGCTGGCAGTGCGAGGTTCTCGCCGCCCGCGACGGCGACGAAGCCCACGCCCTGTACACGGCGGGCGCGCCCGACCTGGTCCTGCTCGACTACCACCTCGACGACGGCCTGACCGGGCTCGCCCTCTACCGGCGCCTGATCGACGGCCAGCCCGCGCGCCCCTTCATCGTCATCACCGCCGACCACAGCCAGCACGTCCGCGACGCCGTCGCTGCCGCCGGCGGTCACCTGCTGCACAAACCGCTCAAGCCGCTGGCGCTCAAGTCGGTAATGGCGCGGCTGCTGGCGGCGAGGGCGGGGTAGAGTACGATTGGGTGCGGTCGGGGGATGGATGAGGAGGTGGAGCGTGCGTGTGATTTTGCGTTCCTTCATGGTGGCGATGGGGGTGGCCTGTGCATGCTCGGCCATCGCCGGCAAGATCGATGGCGGCATGCCCCACCGCATTTCGATGAATGTGAGCGTGCCCAAGCAGACGCAGGGCGCCACGTTTGGTGAGCGGGTGAACGCTGGCCTGCAGGCGCCAGGGAGCGCCGTGGCCCAAGGCGCCAGCCTGCAGATCGTCGCGGCCTGCGATGGCCGCCAGTGCGTCGTGCACTTCCCCGGCGGGGAGGGTATGCGTGCCGATTTGCAGACGCTGCAACTGGCTCCGGCCGCATCGGGGGTGGCGGCCGTGGGTGTGATTCCCGGCGGCGCGATCGTCTCCGCCGTGGTGTCTGCCCTGTCGCCCGGCAACGCCGGTGGCGGCGCAGCTTCCGCCGCCTACGCGGCGACCGGTCGGGCAGCCCCGGCGATGGCGGAGCTGCCCAGCCGCGAGGCCGGCCCGGGGCAGATCGACGTCACCGAACCGCTGACCGATGGCGAGTATCTGCTGACCCTCGTGGTGGAAAAAGGTGCGGTGGGAGACGGCAAGGGAGTCGAGAACGCCGTCAGCGGGCTGAAGGGCGCGCTGAAGACCCAGGCGCGCACGAGGGCGTCGGCACGGGTGCGGATCGAACTGGCCTTCCAGGTGCAGGATGGCGCCCTGCGGGCCCGCCATGACAGCCCCAGGAACAATATTGCGAACGTGCGCTGAGCCGCACCCTCAGCGCCGGTGCTTGCGGGCGCAGATGGCGGCGTCCGCGCAGGTCACCGGCATCACGACAGATGCGCCGTCCACGGGGTAACGCCACGCGGTTTGTTCAGTCCTTGGCGACGCTGCGGCTGGGGTCGGCGAGCTCCAGCGAGCGCAGCAGCACGCCGGCCTGGGTGCGGTTGCGCACGCCGAGCTTCTCGAAGATGGCGCTCATGTGCGCCTTGACGGTGCGCTCCTGGATGCCGAGTTCGTCGGCTATCTGCTTGTTGAGCCGGCCCTCGGCGACGCGGCTGAGCACCTTGAACTGCTGCGGGGTGAGGGTGGCGAGCCTGGCGGAGAGGTCGGCATCCTCGCGGCTGCCGGGCAGCGCCTCGATGTCGGCGCGCAGCGCGGGCGGCAGCCATTCCTCGCAGTCGAGCACGGCGCGCAGGGCGGCCTGCAGTTCGTCCATGCCGGCGCGCTTGGGAATGAAGCCGGCGGCGCCGTAGGCCAGCGCGCGGCGGATCGTGGCCGGGTCGTCGTGGGCGGAGATCATCACCACCGCCACGCTCGGGAACTCGCCGCGCAGCGCGGCCAGGCCCATCAGGCCGTGGCTGTCGGGCAGGTGCAGGTCGAGCAGCACCAGGTCGGTGTCCGGCTGCGCGGCGAGCGTGGCGCGGGCTTGCTCCAGACTGCCGGCCTCGGCGACATCGGCGCCGTCGATCACGCCGCGCACCGCCTGTACCAGCGCGAGCCGGTACAGCGGGTGGTCGTCGGCGATCAGCAGGCGCGGCATGCCTATTGCGAGGTCCAGCCGCCATCGATGGGAATGGCGGCGCCGGTGAGGTTGTGCGACTGCGGTCGGCACAGCCAGAGCACGGCGTCGGCGATCTCCTCCGGCAGGCAGGTGCGCTGGCTGGGCTGTTTCTCGCGCAGCAGTTCGCGGATGCCGTCGTCGCGGCTGCCGCCGATGGCCTGCGCGCGGGCCTGGATCTGCGGCTCGATCAGCGGCGTCTCCACCCAGCCGGGGCAGATGCAGTTGACGGTGACGCCGCCACTGGCGCGGCTGCCCTGCGCGGCGTATTCCAGCGCGGCCACCTTGCTCAGCCCGACCATGCCGAACTTGCTGGCGACGTAGGGCGCCTTGTTCACCGAGGCCACCAGACCGTGCACCGAGGCGATGTTGACCACGCGGCCGTAGCCGCGCTCGGCCATGCCCGGCAGCGCCAGCCGCATGGTGTGGAAGGCGGCGCTGAGGTTGATGGCGAGGATGGCGTCCCAGCACTCGGTGGGCATCTCGGCCAGCGCGGCGGTGTGCTGCATGCCGGCACAGTTGACCAGCACGTCCGGTGGCGACCAGGCCGCGCACTCGACCATCATCCGCTCGATGGCGGGGACTTGGCGCAGGTCGGCGTCGAAATGGCGTGCCTCGGGCGCGCCGGCAGCGAGCACGGCGGCCTGCGCTTCGGCGATGACTTCGGGCGTGCCCAGGCCGTTGATCGCCACGCGCGCGCCGGCGGCGCCGAGGGCGCGGGCGATGGCCAGGCCGATGCCGGAGGTGGCACCGGTGACCAGGGCGGTGCGGCCGGCGAGGAAACGGTCGGTCATGGGATTGCCTGTGGAATGTGGAACCGGAGGCCGTCAGTGTGCCGCGCACGGGCGGGCTTGTCCTCGTACCAAGGTACGATGCGGTGGCCGGGTGCGGCTGGTAGCGTGCCGGCATGCGCCAGACCACGATGATCCCGATGCGTCCCCTCGCCGCCGCGCTGCTCGCGGCGGTCCTCGCCACCGCCTGTTCGGAGCGCGCCGCGCCCGTGCCTACAGCATCCCTCAGCGCAAGCGAGATCGCCCAGCACGTCCACCGCGACGGCGACGACCTGCTGACCGCCGGGCTGGGGCTCGACGGCCTGCGCTCGCCGGTGCCGCCGCCGTTCGCCGATGCCGACGCGCCGACCGCGCAGGAGCTGCGTCGCCGCGCGGTGTGGGCCAACTGGCGCGGCATCGCCGATCTGGCCCCGGGCGGCGGTTTCGGCGAGATCTACGGTGCGGCCGAGCCGGTGCCGGGGCGCGAGTTCCACGCACTCATGACGCTGCCGGGCGCGGCCCACCCGCATCGGGTGATGCTGCAACTGCCCGATGCTTTCGATGCGGAGAAACGCTGCGTCGTGGTCGCCGCCTCGTCCGGTTCGCGCGGCATCTACGGCGCGATCGCGCTGGCCGGCGCCTGGGGGCTGCCACGCGGCTGCGCGGTGGCCTACACCGACAAGGGCGCCGGCACCGGCTGGTTCGACACGGCGAGCGGGCAGGGTGCCACACTCGACGGCACGCCGGGCGGCACGGACCAGACACTGGAATTCGCGCCCGAAGTCGAAACCGGCGCGGGGCCGCGGGTGCTGGTCAAGCACGCCCATTCCGGCGACAACCCCGAGGCCGACTGGGGCCGGCATGTGCAGCAGGCGGCCGACTTCGCGCTGCAGGTGCTCAGCCGCGAGCTGGGTCAGCCGTTCACCCACGCCGACACGCGGGTGATCGCGGTCGGCGTCTCCAACGGTGCCGGCGCGGTGTTGCGCGCGGCCGAGCTCGACGGCGACTGGCTGGACGGCGTGGTCGCGGTGTCGCCGAACATCCTTCCCGGCGAGGGCGGCCGGCCGTTGTACGACTACGCCACCGAGGCGGCGCTGCTGATGCCCTGCGCGCTGGCGTCGAGCGCCTTCGACAACGAGCCGCTGGCGCGCCCCGGTGGCGTGGTGCCGCCGGCGTGGATGCTGCGCTGCGAGACGCTGGCGCAGGCCGGCCTGTTGTCGGAAGCCGACCCCGCCGCGCATGCGCAGGAGGCCTACGCCCGCCTGCGCGCCAACGGCTGGACCGATGCCGCGCTGGTCGCCGGCACGCTCAGCGTCGGCTTCGACCTGTGGCGCGCGGTGGCGGTGACCTACGCCGCCGCCTATGCCCGCAGCGGCAGCGGCGATATGCCCTGCGGCTACGGCTTCGCCATGCTCGATGCCGATGGCTTGCCGCGCGCGCCGACCCTGGCCGAGCGCAGCGCGTGGTGGAGCGACAGCGCCGGCATCCCGCCGGCTGCCGGCGTGCAGCTCATCGACACCCTGGCTGCCGGCATCGACCCGGCCCTGCCGGGGCTGCTCTGCCTGCGCGGCCTGTGGGATGGGCAGGGCGAGCATGCCGCGGCGCTGCGCGCAGGCATCGAGGCCACCCGCGCGGCGCTGCCGCGCGCCAGCCTGCCGGTGATGGTGATGCACGGCAGCGACGACGGGCTGGTGCCGGAGGCATTCTCGGGCGGCGCCTACGCCGCCTGGGCCCAGGCCAACGGCCGCGACTTGCGCTACTGGCGGATCGCCAACGCGCAGCACTTCGATGCCTTCCTCGGCCTGCCGCCGCTGGCCATGCGCTACGTGCCGCTGATGCCCTACGCCTACCGCGGGCTGGACGCGATGTGGTCGCATCTGGCCGACGGTGCGCCGTTGCCGGCCAGCGCCGAGATCGCCGCCACGCCGCGCGCGCTGCGCGCCGAAGGCATCGAACCGCTGCGGCCGGAGCATCTGGCGCTGCCATAGCTGCCGGTTTCCGGGGGGCGCGGTGGCGCCGCTGCCGCGGAAAGTCGCGCCGTGGGTGCTAGCATCTGTGCTGCGACTTCCGGAGGACGCATGAGTGCATCGAATCCGTCTGGGCCGGCCGATTTCGCCGATCTGGCCCGGCAGTACTGGCATGCCTTCGGCGATTTCGCCCGCCAGGCCGGCGAAGGGCTGGGGGCGACGTCCGTCAGCGAGGGTCTGCAGCAGGCGGTGGACTGGTGGAGCCGGTTGGCCCACTCCAGCCGCGAGGAGACCAACCAGGCGGTCGAACAGTTCACCCGTCAGGCGCGTGACTGGTTCGGGCTGATGCAGGACGTGGCCGGGCAGTTCGCCGGACGCGACGCCAGCGCCGCCGACATCGCCAGGGCATGGAAGCAGGCCTTGGGCGCCAATGGCGAGAGTCCGTTTCCGGAACTGTTCCGCGGTATCGCCGGCCCCGGCATCCGGGGTTTGCAGCAGTGGGCCGAGGACGCCTCGCCGTATCTGCAGGCCTGGCGCAAGGAACTGGATGCACTGCTCGGGCTGCCGACCTTCGGCTTTGCCCGCGAGCATCTGGCGCGCCGGCAGAAGCTGGCGCAGGCGCAGATCGACCTGCAGGAAAAGCAGGCCGCCTACCACGCACTGCTGGCACGCGCCGGCGAGCGCGCCTTCGAGATCTTCGAGAACAGACTGGCCGAGCGCAGCGAGCCGGGCAGGCAGATCGAGTCGGCCAGGGCACTGTTCGACCTGTGGATCGACGCCGCCGAGGAAGCCTACGCCGAGGTCGCCCTCAGCCCCGAGTTCCGCCGCGTGTACGGTGAGCTCGTCAATGCGCAGATGCGCGCGCAGGCGGCGTTGCAGGGCGAAGTCGAACAGATGTGCCGGGCCTTGGGCATGCCGACCCGCAGCGAGGTCGCCAGCGGCCACCGCAAGCTGCATCAGCTCGAACGCGAAGTGCGCGAACTGAAGGCGCGCCTGGCGACGATCGAGGGCGACAAGTCCACTGCCTCGCCAGTGAAGAGGGCGGCGGCGGAAAAGTCGGCCGCGCAGCCTGCTGCGAAGAAGGCTTCCGTCGCGAAGAAAACCATCGCGAAGAACACCGTCAAAAAGACCGTCAAAAAGACCGCCGCGCGCGGCCGGAAGGGCTGAGCCATGTACGGACCGCTGAACATCACGCCCGACCGCCTCGCCGCCGAGGTCCAGACCCTGCAGCGCAAGCTGGCTGCCGGCCTGCAGACCCTGCGCGAGGTCAGCGACACGAGCTACGGCGCCACGCCCAGGCAGGCCGTGTACAGCGACGGCAAGCTCACGCTGTACCGCTTCGTCGGCGAGCGCGCGCCGACCGCGAAGGTTCCGCTGCTGATCGTCTACGCGCTGGTCAATCGCCCGTACATGGTCGATCTGCAGCACGACCGCTCGCTGGTGAAGGGCCTGCTGGCGCGCGGCGAGGACGTCTACATCATCGACTGGGGCTATCCCGATCTGTCCGACCGCTGGAACACGCTGGAGGACTACATCGAGCGCTTCATCGGCGGCTGCGTGGACCACCTGCGCGAGAGCCATGGCCTGGACGCGATCAACCTGCTCGGCATCTGCCAGGGCGGCGCGTTCTCGCTGTGCTACGCCGCCCTGCACCCGGACAAGGTGAAGAACCTGGTCACGATGGTGACGCCGGTGGACTTCCACACCCCGGACAACATGCTCTCGCACTGGACCCGCGAGATCGACGTGGATCTGTTCGTCGACACGCTCGGCAACGTGCCGGCCGACCTGATGAACTGGTGCTACCTCACGCTCAAGCCGTACCGGCTGTTCATGCAGAAGTACGTCGGCATGGTCGACATCCTCGACGACGTCGGCGAGCTGGAGAACTTCCTGCGCATGGAGCGCTGGATCTTCGACTCGCCCGACCAGGCCGGCGAGGCGTTCCGCCAGTTCATCAAGGATTTCTACCAGCGCAACGGCTTGGTCAACGGCGGGGTGGAGATCGGCGGCCGCGAAGTCAGCCTGAAGAACCTGCGCATGCCGGTGCTCAACATCTACGCCGAGCAGGACCACCTGGTGCCGCCGGACGCCTCGCGCGCCTTGCGCGGGCTGGCGGGCACGAAGGACTACACCGAAATCAGCTTCAAGGGCGGCCACATCGGCATCTACGTGTCCGGTCGCGCCCAGCGCGAGGTGCCGACGGCGATCCACGACTGGCTGGCGCAGCGGGCCTGAACCGCCGCAAGTCCGGCCCGATCCGGCTCAGCGCGGCGTCGGGGTTTCCGGATTGACCTGCGGGTCGGTGACGGTGCGCCGGGCCAGCAGCGCCTCGCGGCGGGCGATGTAGGCGTTGGCGGCGAAGATGATGAGCGCGCCCAGGATCACCCAGCGGTCCAGGCGCTCGTCGAACAGCAGGTAGCCGAATACCGCCACCACCGGCAGCTGCAGGAAGCTGATCGGGGTCAGCATCGAGGCGTCGCCGATCTGCAGGGCACGGGTCCAGCACATGTGGCCGAGGGTGCCGAGCGCGCCCGCCAGCACGATCCACAGCCAGGTGATGCCGACCGGCGTCTCCCAGACGAACAGCGCCGGCAGCAGCGACATCGGGATCCAGAAGATCGTGGTGTACAGCACGATGGCGTCGGGCTTCTCGGTGCGTGCGAGCACCTTGATGCTGAGCGCGACGATGGCGCTGGCGGCAGCGGCGAGCAGGGCGACCAGCGAGCCGGCGGTGAAGCTGTCGCCGAACGGGCGCACGATGACCAGCACGCCGAGCAGGCCGACCAGCACCGCCGTCCAGCGGCGGGCGCGGACGATCTCGCCCAGCACCAGCACCGCGCCGATGGTGACGAACAGCGGCGTGGAATAGGACAGCGAGATCGCCTGCGCCAGCGGCAGGTTCACGATCGCCCAGAAACCGGCCAGCATCGAGACGATGCCGATCAGACAGCGCAGGAAGTACATGTGCAGCTTGTCGGTGCGCAGCAGGCCCAGGCCGTGGCGGGCGAGCAGCGGCAGCGCGAAGGCGAAGCCGAACAGGTTGCGGAAGAAGGCGATCTCGAACGGGTGCAGCTGCTTGGAGGCCAGCCGGATGGTGACCGCCATGCAGCCGAAGAACACCGCGCTCAAGGTCATCAGGCCGACCGCGCGCCAGATCTCGCGGGAACGATGGTCGGCGGCGGCGTCCTGGCTCATGCGACGGGTGTTTCCGTGGGCGGGTGGATCGGCGCGGCGCCGAGGATGCGCGGCTCGGCTTCGAGCACGATGCCGTAGCGGTCGTACACCGACTGCGCGATCCGTCGCGCCAGCGCCAGGATCTGTGCGCCGGTGGCGCGGCCATGGTTGACCAGCACCAGCGCATGCTGCTCGGCCACGCCGGCGTCGCCCTCGCGGTGGCCCTTCCAGCCACAGCTCTCGATCAGCCAGGCGGCCGAGAGCTTGTGGCTGCCGTCCGCTCCAGCCGGCCAGGCCGGCAGGGCCGGGTGCTCGGCCTGCAGTCGTCCGGCGACGTCGGCCGGCACCACCGGGTTCTTGAAGAAGCTGCCGGCGTTGCCGATCAGCGCCGGGTTGGGCAGCTTGCGGGTGCGGATGCGGGCGATGGCCTCGGCGACGTGGGCGGCGCGGGCGCGCGGCATGTCCACACCCATCGCGGCCAGCTCCTCGCGCACGCCAGCGTAGTCCATGCGCAGCGGGCGTTGGCGTGGCAGGCGCAGCTCGACGGCGGTGACGATCCAGCGCTCCGGCTCGCGCTTGAAAATGCTGTCGCGGTAGCCGAACGCGCAGGCGGCGTTGTCGAGTCGCTCGATGCGGCCGGTGAGGCGGTCGAAGGCTTCGACCGCCTCGATGAACTCACGCACCTCCACGCCGTAGGCGCCGATGTTCTGGATCGGCGCGGCGCCGACGGTGCCGGGAATCAGGGCCAGATTCTCCAGCCCGCACAGCCCATGGGCGAGCGTCCAGCCGACCAGGTCGTTCCAGTTGACGCCGGCCTCGGCGCGCACCCGGGCGGCGTCGCCGCTGTCCTCGACGATGCGCAGGTCGACCATCGCCAGGCTCAGCACCAGCCCGGGCCAGTCGCCGGCGAACAGCACGTTGCTGCCTTCGCCCAGCACCAGCACTGGCGTGTTCCGCAGGCGCGGGAAAGCGAACAGTTCGGCCAGACCCCGTGCGCTGCGCACGTCGGCGAGCAGGGCCGCGCGTGCCGGCACCCGGAAGGTGTTGCGGGCGATCAGCGGCGCGTCTTCGAGCAGGGTGAAGTCGGTCATCGCTCGCCGCGCGGGGCACCCGGCAGGCTGGCACCGCTGCCGGTCGGCGCTTCGCGGCGGCGGCGCATCGCCTCGACGCACTCGCGGATGAGTTCGGGGCCGCGGTAGATCAGACCGGTGTAGCACTGCACCAGGGTCGCGCCAGCAGCGACCTTGCCCACCGCATCGGCGCCGCTGAGGATGCCGCCGACGCCGACCAGCGGGATGCGCGCATCCAGCCGCGTGCGCAGTCGGCGCAGCACGGCGGTGCTGCGGCCGTAGAGCGGCTTGCCGGACAGGCCGCCGGCCTCGCCGGCCAGCCGGTGGCCTTCGATGACGCGACGGTCCACGGTGGTGTTGGTGGCGATCACGCCATCGACCTGCGCCGCGTTCAGCACGTCGGCGATGCCGTCGATCTCCTCCTCGGACAGGTCCGGCGCGATCTTCAGCAGCATCGGCTTGCGCGCGCCGTGCCGCGCGCCGAGGCGCTCCTGGGCGTCGCGCAGGGTGCCCAGGAAGCGGCGCAGGGTTTGCTCTTCCTGCAGGTCGCGCAGGCCCTGCGTGTTCGGCGAGGAGATGTTGACGGTGACATAGTCGGCCAGCGGGTAGACGCGCTCCAGGCAGTGCAGGTAGTCGTCCGCCGCGTTTTCGTTGGGTGTGTCCTTGTTCTTGCCGATGTTGATGCCGAGCACGCCGCGGCGCCGCGCACGCTCGACGTTTCGCACCAGTGCATCGACGCCGCCGTTGTTGAAGCCGAGCCGGTTGATCACGGCCTGGTGCTCGGGCAGACGGAACATGCGCGGCTTCGGGTTGCCGGCCTGCGGGCGCGGGGTGACCGTGCCGATTTCGACGAAGCCGAAGCCGAGTGCGAGCAGGGCGTCGATGTGCTCGCCGTTCTTGTCCAGCCCGGCGGCCAGGCCCACCGGGTTCGCGAAGTCGATGCCGAACACGCGCACCGGCATCGGCTCGGGCCGCGCCGCCAGCAGCGGATTGAGGCCGAGACGGTAGGCCGTCTCCAGCGCGCGCAGGCCGAGGCCGTGCGCCTGCTCGGCGTCGAGGCGGAACAGGAAGGGGCGGGCGAGTCCGTACACGGTCAGCCGGTCAGGTTGGCGAGAAAGGCGAGGCCGCCGAAGAACAGCAGCACCACGGCGACCAGCAGGAAGACGAACAGCAGTTGCAGCCAGCCCAGCACCAGCCCGGCGATCGCCATGCCGTCGCCGGCGACGGCTCCCTGGCTATGCCGGATCTCGCTGCGGGCGACATGGCCGGTGACGATGGCGACGATGGCCCCGAGCAACGGCAGCACGGTCCAGGCGAGGATGCCGAAGATCAGGCTGATCACGGCGGTGGCGCTGGTTTGCGGGGTGGCGTTCATCGCGGTCTCCTCAGGGCAGCAGCCAGTGCATGATCCGGCCGCCATAGGCGAGCATGAGCAGCCCGGCGCCGACCATCGCCAGCGTTTCCAGCCGCTTGCCGAGGGAATCCTGCAGGGCGCCCCGGCCCAGTGCCTCGCGCAGGCGCAGGAACCAGAACTCCGGCATCCGCGCCAGCGGCAGGAGCAGCAGGAACAGGCCCGTCCCCGACAGGGTCTCGCCAACCTGGTTGCGCGCCACACCCTGCATCGCCGAGAGCGCGGCGAACACCAGCAGGGCGGCGGTCAGCACGCCGGCCAGCCGCCGGCGCAGCGGGCCCAGTGTCGGCGGCGTGCGTGCCGGCATCGCTCAGAGGTCGAACTTGATGCCCTGCGCCAGCGGCAGGGCATCGGAGTAGTTGATGGTGTTGGTCTGCCGGCGCATGTAGGCCTTCCAGGCGTCCGAGCCCGATTCGCGGCCGCCGCCGGTTTCCTTCTCGCCACCGAAGGCGCCGCCGATCTCGGCGCCGGACGTGCCGATGTTGACGTTGGCGATGCCGCAGTCGCTGCCGGCTGCCGAGAGGAACTGCTCGGCCGCCTTCAGGTTCTGGGTGAAGATCGCGCTCGACAGGCCCTGCGGTACCGCATTCTGCATCTCGATGGCCTCGTCCAGCGTCGAGTACGGCATCACGTAGAGGATCGGTGCGAAGGTTTCGTGCTGCACGATCTGGTCGCTGTTCTTCAGCCCGGTGATGATCGTCGGCAGCACGAAGAAACCCGGGCGGTCGATCGCGGCGCCGCCGGTTTCGACCTTGCCGCCGGCCGCCTTGGCCTGTTCGATGGCATCGAGGTAGGCCTGCACGGCCTCGCGGCTGTTGAGCGGGCCCATCAGGTTGGCCGGATCGGTCGGATCGCCGATTTTCTGCTCGACCTGCTTGTAGGCGGCGACCAGCTTGCCGAGCACCTCGTCGAAGATCGACTCGTGCACGAACAGGCGGCGGGTGGTGGTGCAGCGCTGGCCGGCCGTGCCGACCGCGCCGAACACGATGGCGGGGATGGCGAGCTTCAGGTCCGCGCTGGGGTCGACGATGATGGCGTTGTTGCCGCCCAGCTCCAGCAGCGAGCGGCCCATGCGGCGGGCGACGCGCTCGCCGACCAGGCGTCCGACACGGGTCGAGCCGGTGAAGCTGATCAGCGGGATGCGCTTGTCGTCGACCAGGCGCTGTGCCAGCTCGGTGCCGGCGTCGTTGAACAGGAAGAAGATGTCCGGGAAGCCGCCGGCGCGCAGCGCCTCGTTGCAGATCTTCATCGCGGCGATCGCCGACAGCGGGGTCTTGGGCGAGGGCTTCCAGATCGTGATGTCGCCACAGACGGCGGCGATGAAGGCGTTCCAGCTCCACACCGCGACCGGGAAGTTGAAGGCCGAGATCACCCCGATCACGCCCAGCGGGTGCCACTGCTCGTACATGCGGTGGCCGGGGCGTTCGGAGTGCATGGTCAGGCCGTAGAGCTGGCGCGAGAGGCCGACGGCGAACTCGCCGATGTCGATCATCTCCTGCACCTCGCCGTCGCCCTCGGGCTTGGACTTGCCCATCTCCAGCGCGACCAGCGAACCCAGTGCGTCCTTGTGCCGGCGCAGCGCCTCGGCGCACAGCCGGATCGCCTCGCCGCGGCGCGGGGCCGGCGTGGTGCGCCAGGTCCTGAACGTCGCCTGGGCGCGCTCCAGGATCGTCTCGTAGTCGGCCGCGTTGGTGGCATACACCCGCCCCAGCACCTCGCCCGTGGTCGGGTTGACCGGCTCCAGCACGCCGGCATCGGTGGCTTGCGACCACTCGCCGTTGCCGAGATAGGTGCCGGACTCGACGGAGCCGAGGCCCAGGGCGGTGAGGACGGGATGGGGCATGGTGTCTCCTGATGCTGACGCGCCCGCGCGGACGGACGCCCGGAAGGTGGCAGCCCCGACACGATTCGAACGTGCGACCTTCCCCTTAGGAGGGGGACGCTCTATCCAGCTGAGCTACGGGGCCATGGACGGCACATTGTAACCGCAAGCGGCGACGCGGCCATGCCGGGGCGCCGGCACGCGGCGGGCGGAAACGACGAAGGCCGGGACATGCCCGGCCTCCGTCCTGGAATGGATGGTGGCGGATGGTTGCCCCAGTGCTGACTGACCTCCCGAGCTGATGAGCGCTGGCGCGGGTTGCTGCGGAAACCGGTTCTTCCGGGTTTTGCGTGGCCGTCAGGCCTTGACTTCGGAGGGGATGGGCTCCCCGCGTACACGGGCATGCCTGGTAAAGATCGGCAGGGATTCGACTGTCGGTGACCATAAGCCGTCGGCGAAAGCCCTTGAAACGGGAACACAAGCCACTATCTCCATGGAAATCGAGACATGCTCGCGCACGTGCTGGCCTTCTGGTTCTTCATGGGCGATTGAATGCGCACTGCGCGGGTTTTGTGTGAATGGCTACCGAAAGGAGAGAGAACATGAATTTTGACCTCAAGAAACTCGCCCCCTGGAACTGGTTCAAGAAGGAGCAGCAGGAGGCGCAGCAAAGCGCCGGCAACCTGCCGGTCGCTCGGTCACAGGCTCCGGGCGGCCTGCCCAGCCTGCACACTGCCGATCCGCTGCTCCAGTTGCACCGCGAGGTCGATCGGCTGTTCGACGAGGCCTTCCGGGGTTTCGGCCTCGGCTTCCCGCGTCTGAGCCTGCCTGCGTCGGCGCCGTCGTTGCTGCCCCAGTGGCAAGGTGTGCTGCGGCCTTTGGTCGACATCCAGGAGACTGACAAGCAGTACGTCATCACGCTGGAAGTGCCAGGCGTCGAGGAGAAAGACATCCAGCTCACCCTGGACGACGACGTGCTGTGGATTCGTGGCGAGAAGCGTCAGGAAGCGGAACGCAAGGATGCGCAGTACCACTTCGTGGAGCGCAGCTACGGCAGCTTCCAGCGCGCCCTGAACCTGCCGGCCGACGCCAACCAGGACGCCATCAAGGCCTCATTCAAGAATGGCGTGCTGACCATCATGATCGACAAGCGCGAGCAGCCGGCTGCCAGCGGCGCCCGCCGGATTCCCATCCAGAGCTGATCGGATGCGTCGTTCCAGCGCCACCTCGGGTGGCGCTCTTTTTTTAACTGCGCCCTTTGGGGCTGGAGTCCATCAAAATGTCCAAAAATACCTGCCAAGTCTGCGGCCAACCCGCCACTGTGCGCGTGGAGGCCAGCCTCAATGGCCGCCGCACCACCATGCTGTTGTGCGACGAGCACTACCGCCAACTGGTGCGCCAGCAAAAACGCACCATTTCCCCGCTGGAGTCCCTGTTCGGCTCACGCAGCGGTCTGTTCGAGGATTTCCTGGGCAGCGACTTCTTCCGCCTGGGAGGCGAGGCCCTGGCGCCGGCAGGGGCGGACGACGATGAGGTCGTCGACGCCAGCTTCGGCACGCCGGCAGCTGCTGCGGGTGAGCGTGCTGCGCCACGTCGCCGTGCCTCCGGCCTGGCTGGGCGCATCAGCGAGCAGTCCGAAGCGCTGCTGCAGGACGCGGCCCGTCTGGCCGCCGAGTTCGGTCGCTCCGAGGTCGATACCGAGCACCTGTTGCTGGCGCTGGCCGACAGCGACGTGGTCAGGACGGTGCTGAACCAATTCAAGATCAAGCCGGAAGACCTGCGCCGCCAGATCGAAGCCGAGGCCAAGCGCGGCGACAAGCCCTTCGAAGGCGAGATCGGCGTCTCCCCGCGCGTCAAGGATGCGCTCTCGCGGGCCTTCGTGGCCTCCAACGAGCTGGGGCATTCCTATGTCGGGCCCGAGCATCTGCTCATCGGCCTGGCTGAAGAGGGTGAAGGTCTGGCCGCCAACTTGCTGCGCCGCTATGGGCTTACACCCCAGGCCCTGCGTCAGCAGGTGAGCAAGGTGGTGGGCAAAGGCGCTGAAGACGGCCGCGCCGAAGCACCCTCCAACACGCCGGAGCTGGACAAGTATTCGCGCGATCTGACCAGGATGGCGCGCGAGGGCAAGCTCGACCCGGTGATTGGCCGCGCCCAGGAAATCGAAACCACCATCGAGGTGCTGGCGCGACGCAAGAAGAACAACCCGGTGCTGATCGGCGAGCCGGGCGTGGGCAAGACCGCCATTGTCGAAGGGCTGGCGCAGCGCATGGTGGCGGGCGAAGTGCCGGAGACCCTGCGCGACAAGCGCCTGGTCGAGCTCAACATCAATTCGCTGGTCGCCGGCGCCAAGTACCGCGGCGAGTTCGAGGAGCGCGTGCAGAAGGTGCTCAAGGAAATCACCGAGCACCAGGGTGAGCTGATCCTGTTCATCGACGAGGTGCATACCATCGTCGGTGCGGGTCAGGGCGGTGGCGAAGGCGGGCTGGACATCGCCAACGTCTTCAAGCCGATGATGGCGCGCGGCGAGCTCAACCTGATTGGCGCCACCACGCTCAACGAGTACCAGAAGTACATCGAGAAAGACGCGGCGCTGGAGCGGCGCTTCCAGCCGGTGATGGTGCCCGAGCCCACGGTGGCCCAGGCCATCATGATCCTGCGCGGCCTGCGCGATACCTTCGAGGCGCACCACAAGGTCAGCATCTCCGACGAGGCCATTCTGGCCGCCGCCGAGTTGTCGGACCGTTACATCACTGGGCGCTTCCTGCCGGACAAGGCCATCGACCTGCTCGACCAGGCCGCAGCCCGCGTCAAGCTCTCGGCCACGGCGCGGCCGGTGGAGGTGCAGGAACTCGAAGCCGAGCTGCACCAACTGCGGCGTGAGCAGGACTACGCCGCCGCGCGCAAGCAATATGACAAGGCGGCGGAACTGGGCAAACGCATCGAGGCCAAGGAAGCTGAACTCAAGACCCGGCAGGAGGCCTGGGAACGCGAGCGTGCCTCGGGAAGTGCCGAAGTCAAGGCCGAGCATGTCGCGCAGATCGTCTCAAGGCTCACTGGCATCCCGGTCAACGAACTCACCGCCGAGGAGCGCGAGAAGCTGCTGCACCTGGAGCAACGCCTGCACCAGCGCGTGATTGGGCAAGACGAGGCGGTGCGCGCGGTGTCCGACGCCGTCCGTTTGGCGCGGGCCGGTCTGCGTGAAGGCAGCAAGCCGGTCGCCACCTTCCTCTTCCTGGGGCCCACTGGCGTTGGCAAGACGGAGCTCGCCAAGGCACTCGCCGAGGCCATTTACGGCGACGAAGACGCCCTGCTGCGCATCGACATGTCCGAATACGGTGAGCGCCACACGGTGGCACGTCTGGTTGGCGCGCCTCCGGGTTACGTGGGCTACGACGAGGGTGGCCAGCTCACCGAAAAGGTCCGCCGGCGGCCCTACAGCGTGGTGCTGCTCGACGAGATCGAGAAGGCTCACCCGGATGTCTACAACGTGCTGCTGCAGGTGTTCGACGATGGCCGCCTCACCGACGGCAAGGGCCGCGTGGTGGACTTCACCAACACCATCATCATCGCCACCTCGAACCTGGGTTCGAACATCATCCAGCGCAACCTGAGCAAGCGCGGTGAATCACCCGAGGCCTACGAGAAGACCAAGACCGAGGTCATGGACGTGTTGCGCGGCCACTTCCGGCCGGAGTTCCTCAACCGCATCGACGAGATCATCGTCTTCCACGCCCTGGGCAAGGACGAGATCCGCCATGTGGTGGGCCTGCAGCTCGACCGGGTTGCGAGGAATGCCGCCACGCAGGGGGTGACGCTGACCTTCGACGAGACCCTCATCGACCATCTGGCCGAAGAAGGCTACAAGCCGGAATTCGGCGCCCGCGAACTCAAGCGGCAGATCCGCACCCAGGTGGAAACCCTGCTGGCGCGCGAAATGCTGGGCGGCGGTGTGCGCTCGGGCGACCATGTTCGTGTGCGCTGGGACGCCACTGCCGAGCGGGTGGTGATTGAACCTGTGCTCCCCGCCGAGGCAGAAGCAGGCGGTAACGCCAAGGCATCAGATGAAGAAGACCAGCCCAGAACCGACAGCAAGCGTCGGACCAAGAAGAAGGCGGATGACACGCCGGCTTGATGTCATGACGCATGGACGATGTATTTGTCCATGCGTCATCGACAAGCTCCATCAAGCTTGAATCCCGACATGACCAACAACGAGCTGAGTGTAACTACGCCTTGTGAGGAAAAGAGCATGGAAAAGGCTGCGCCGACTTTATGTCTCCTCAATACCAACTGGAAGTGGGTGGCGCTACGCGCGGCGTTGGCCCTGGTGTTCGGCCTGATCGCCTTGTTCTCACCGCTATCGGCAGTCTACGCGCTGACCTTCGTGTTCGGCGCCTATGCATTGCTCGATGGCGTGACGTCGATCGTGATGGGCGTGAAAAATGCCCGCAACAAGGTCGAACGCTGGTGGTCCCTGGTGCTTCGGGGGGTACTTGGCGTTTTTGCTGGTGTTGCCGTGGTGCTGGTGCCGTGGGCGGCAGCCGTGGCCCTGGTGATCTTCAACTGGGTGATGCTGTCGCTGTGGTCGATCAGCACCGGCGTGATGGAGGTGGCTGCTGGGCGCCGCCTGCGTCAGGAGCAGGCGAAGGGCAGCGGCTGGCTCATGGCCAGCGGCGTTCTCAGCGTCGTTCTCGGTGCTGCCGTGCCGGTGGTGCTCATCATCGATCCGGCAGCAAGCATGGTCGCGATGGGCCTGATGATGGGTGTTTATGCGCTGATGGCGGCTGGCCTGTTGATGGGGCTTGCGCTCACCTTGCGAAAGGCCAGCGATACGCGGTCGGCCTGACGTTCGCTGTTAATCGGGCCAGCGCCGAGCGCTGGCCCGATCACTCGGCTGCGTTTGCGTCGGACGCTGGATAGAACAAATCGAAATCATAAGGAAAAGACGACCATGAAAATCGTACCGTCCCTCATGGGCCCCACTCACCTCACTGCAGCAGATTGGGTCGCGCTCCTGGAGTCACTGCTGCGCAAGGAAGTCATGCCGCTGCTCGAAAAACGCAATGCTGCCGACAGTGCGCTGCATGCAACCCTGAGTCAGCAGAAGCGTGGCGGCGACCTGTTTGTGACCTCGCTTCGCCTGAGCCTGCCGGGCAAGAAAATCGTCGTGGTTCAGGGGCAGGGGAGCAATCCCAGGCAGGCTGCCACACAGGCGGTGGAGCGCCTGTTTCGCGAAACCAGGCGCCATTTCGATCGGTTGAGCGGGCAACACCAGTACAAGCGAAAAGCCCGTAGAGAATTGCTGAAACAACTCAAGGCCAAGATCGATGCCTTGCCGCAGGCAGTCATTGCCGAAGGCAATGCCGGCATCGAGCCATTGCTGGAGCGCCTCAAGGCCGTTGCGCGCCGTGAACTTGCCTACCTGCGCGCGGTGGGCGACCTGCCCATGGACTACCCGACAGTGCAGGATGTCGTGGATGAGGCCGTAGCGGCCGCTCGCGTGTCCTGGGTTTCGGGCCGTGATGAAGATGCAGTCTACCGGCAGCTGCTCAAGAATCTTTTCAAGGCGATTGACCGGGAAGTGGCGGCCAGCCGCGTCTACCAGGAGAGTGTTCCCCTGGACGCACCAGCGCCTGCGGACGCCATGCAGCAGGCCGAGTCCATGGTCGAGGAGGAGATCTACGAGTACTACCAGCCTGACGAGGAACTCAGCCTGGCCGACGTGCTGCCGGCTGAGGGGTTCGATCCTGAAGCATCCGAGCCAAGTCAAGCGGAGATCGATGCCGCCAGCGAACAGGCGTTTGCATTCGAAGTGCTCAAGGATCTACCGATTGGATGGCGCCGCTCGCTGCTGCTTGCCGAGCTCGACGCGATGAACGCGGCGGCGATCGCGGAGATACTGGATATCACTGAGGAGCGCGCGCAACAGTGGGTGATGCAGGCCAACGCCTTCGTTTACGCGCGCCTGACGGATGCAGGGATCGTCGGCATGGAAACGGGTCGGGTCTCGGTCTCCGCCGTGTTGCGGGCACTGCGCTGAGCGTCACCGGCGCCATGATTTCGCCAGTGGCATCATTGATCGCCAGGATGCCCCGCGATGCCTGATAGCATCGCACTGTGGAGTGCGTTGATCTCCGGCGCCGTCGCGCTGGCTGGCATCGGCCATGCGCTGGTGTACAAGCGTGACCCGAGGTCAGCCACCCTGTGGGTGCTGGTGATCGGTATGCTGCCCATGCTGGGCACGCTGCTATACCTGCTGTTCGGCATCAACCGCTACCAGCGGCGTGCGCGGCGCTGGCGCTCGAACGTGGTACATGGGGCTACCGATAGCCTTGGCCCCACTGTTCCGGAGCCGTTACAGCTCCTGGCCGCCCTTGGGCGGCAGGCGACCAGCCTGCCGCTGACCTCGGGCAACCGCATCGAGCCCCTGGTCAACGGCGAGCAGGCCTACCCGGCCATGCTGGCGGCTATCCGACAGGCCAGCCACAGCGTGGCCTTGATGTCCTATATCTTCGATGGTCAGGGCATCGGCGAGGCGTTCTTCTCGGCGCTGGTGGATGCCCATCGGCGCGGCGTGCAGGTTCGCGTGCTCATTGACGATGTGAATGTGCGCCTCTCACGGCAGTCTGCCTATGGCGCGCTCAAGCGGGCTGGTGTGCCGGTGGCGGCATTCAATGCCACGCTGATACCCGCCCGGCTGCACGCGGTGAATCTGCGCAACCACCGCAAGATCCTGGTGGTCGATGGGCAGACCGGCTTTACCGGGGGTACCAACATTTCCCAGCCTTACTGGCGGCCAGAAGCGCCCGAACAGGCCTTCCGAGACCTGCACTTTCGCATCGAAGGCCCGGTGGTGGCCCATCTGCGCGACTGCTTTGCCCGCGACTGGTGCGACACGACCGGTGAAGCACTGGATCGGGAATTCTGGGGCGAGATGCCGCAACTGCCCATTTCGGAAGGCACATGGGCCCGCGGCATCGAAGCCGGGCCCGATGAGTCCATCGACCGGCTGCGCTGGATATTCATGGGGGCGCTGGCCTCAGCCCGCCATTCGGTACGCATCTGGACGCCCTATTTCGTACCAGACCAGGCCATCATTGCAGCCATCGCCACCGCGGCCTTGCGCGGCGTGCAAATCGACATCCTGACGCCTGCGCAGAGTGACCACGCCTTCGTGCAGTGGGCGGCGCAGGCGCATTACTGGCAGGTGCTGGAGCATGGCGCGCGGGTGCATCAGCGTTCGGGGTCTTTCGATCACAGCAAGCTGGTGATCGTGGATGAGGCCTGGGTCTGTCTCGGCTCGGCCAACTGGGACGCACGCAGCCTGCGGCTGAACTTCGAGTTCAACGTCGAGGTGTATGACGAGGCACTGAGTCGCAGGTTGGCCGATCTGTTCGACCACGCCAAGTCGCAGGGCGTACCAGTGACGCGCGCGCAGCTGGCCCGCCGGCCCTTGGTGGTCAAACTGCGCGACGGCTTTGCGCGGCTGTTTACACCCGTTCTTTGAGAAAAACCTTATAGGCCGAATGCATCTCACCGCGGGCCAATGAAACTCAACCAGATGCTTCCCGTGACGTTACTCGAACTCAACACCTTCAACGAAATCGCGCTGTTGATCGGCTTGGCCACGGTGCTCGGGATCATTGGCATGATTCTTCGGCAGCCGATGATCGTGGCCTTCATTGCGGCGGGTCTTCTGGCGGGGCCGGACGTGCTGAACATCGTCCGCTCGACCGAGGCGGTTTCGCTGTTGAGTCAGATCTCCATCGCGGTGCTGCTGTTTCTCGTCGGGCTCAAGCTCGACACCGGGCTTGTCCGCAGCCTGGGGCGTGTGGCGGTGGCTACCGGTCTTGGGCAGGTCGCGTTCACGTCTGCGATCGGCTTTGTGCTGTGCCTCGCCATGGGGCTCGACTGGTTGACGTCGCTTTACGTCGCGGTGGCGCTGACGTTCTCCTCCACGATCATCATCGTGAAGTTGTTGTCCGACAAGCGAGAGGTCGACTCGCTGCACGGAAAAATCGCGCTGGGTTTTCTGATCGTGCAGGACCTGTTCGTTGTCTTCTCCATGGTCGTGGTTTCTGCACTTGGCTTCAATACGCCAGATGTCCATCCTGAAGGCAGTCTTTCCAGCCTTCTCATCGGCACACTGGGCCTGCTGGCGCTGGCCTGGGCATTCATTCGGCATTTGGCCGAACCATTGATGCGCATCATCAGCCGCTCGGGGGAATTGCTGGTCATCTTTGCAGTGGCCTGGTCGGCCGGACTTGCAGCGATGGCAGACGCCATCGGGCTTGGCAAGGAGTTGGGTGGCTTGTTGGCAGGCGTGACGCTCGCCTCGACGCCGGTGCGCGACCTGCTGGTAGCCAGACTGGCGCCGCTGCGCGACTTCCTGCTGCTGTTTTTCTTCCTTTCCCTCGGCGCCGGAATGGATCTTGGCTCGCTTGGCGAGCAGGCAGGGCCAGCGATGGTTCTCTCGATTTTCGTGCTCGTCGGTAATCCGCTTATCGTGCTCGCCATCATGGGGTTCATGGGGTATCGAAAACGCACAGGTTTTCTTGCGGGGCTGACCGTGGCGCAGATCTCCGAGTTCAGTTTGATATTCATGGCGATGGGTATCTCGCTGGGGCATGTCGGGCCCGAAGCAATGGGGCTCGTCACGCTCGTTGGGCTGGTGACAATAACCTTGTCTGTTTACATGATCACCTGGTCACACAAGCTCTATGAGGTGTGTGCGCCGTTCCTCACGGTGTTTGAAAGGCGCAATCCTTTCCGTGAGATCGCTGAGGACACGCCGGGCGCTGAAACGCGTCCACATAACGTTCTTGTGCTGGGCCTCGGCCAATTCGGACTGCGAGTCGCCAGTGGTCTCAAGGCTGCAGGCCTGCGTCCCCTGGGCATAGACTTCAACCCCGATGCGGTCAGATCCGCGCGAGACGCAGGCTTCGATGCGATTCAGGGTGATGCTCACGACCCCGAATTTCTCTCTCATCTGCCTCTTTCGAGTTTTATTGCCGCGATTTCAGCGACTCCTCGGATTACCGAGGTGCTGACCGAGGCAGATGGTCACGCTGCTGCAACGATGGCGCTGCGCAGCCTGGGGTTTGAAGGCTTGATTGCTGTGACGGTGGAGGGGCACGAGCGTTCGGACCGCTACCGCGCACTCGGGGCGGACCTGATTCTTGCCCCGTTCGAAGATGCCGCGGATGTTTCGGTCAATCGTCTGCTGGACATGCTGGGTGCACGAAGCACCAGTGCCGTGAATGAGGCGCCACAATGAAGTGGCGCTTGCATTCGCGAGGCAAATTCATGCAACTCGAAAGTTCAATGAGGTTCAACCCATGAACGAAACCCTGCAAATCGCCTGCCCACACTGCCACAGCCTGAACCGGGTGCCCGCAGACCGCCTGGCCGATCAGCCCAACTGTGGCCGGTGCCAAGGCCCGCTGTTCGACGCCAAACCGGTGGATCTCGACGCGGCGAGTTTCGCCCGCCATGTCGAGCGCAGTGACCTGCCTGTGTTGGTTGATTTCTGGGCACCATGGTGCGGCCCCTGCAAGATGATGGCGCCGCAGTTCGAACAGGCGGCAAGAATGCTCGAGCCGCGTGTTCGGCTGGCCAAGCTCAACACCGAAGCGGAGCAAGGGCTGGCGGCGCGCTATGGTATTCGCAGCATTCCCACTATGATCCTGTTTTACGGTGGCCGTGAAGTCGCCCGCCAGAGCGGCGCGATGGGGGCGCAGGACATCGTGCGTTGGGCGGCCGCACAATTGCCGCGATGATTCAGGAGTTCTCAGGCCGGTACGCGCAAGGCCTGATTTGGGGCAACCAGAAAGAGATCATGACTTATGCCGAACGGACCCCGGAACACAGGCTTTGACGAGATCCGTGAGCAGTGGCGCTTGATGACGTTTTACGAGCGCTTCGAGCACGTGATTGCCGTCATGTTGTCGGGAATCATTGCGGTGGTGATCGTGATCTCACTGATCCAGTTGATTCGTATCGTGTTCACGCTTCTCGTCGTGGACGCATTGAGTCCACTGGATCATTCGGTCTTCCAGCTGGTGTTCGGTTCGATCATGACCTTGCTGATCGCGATGGAGTTCAAGCACTCGATCATCAAGGTGGCAATGCGCAAGGAAAGCATCATCCAGGTCAAGACCGTCCTGCTGATCGCAATGCTCGCGCTGGCCCGCAAGTTCATCATCCTCGACCCCAGCATCGATGCCGCCAAACTGGCCGCGCTGGCGGGAACGGTGCTGGCTTTAGGGGCAACCTACTGGCTCATGCGCGAGCGGGACGACCGGCTGGATCACTAAGCCGGTTGCTCAACGCCGAGTGGTCATGCCCCAGGTTGCAGCGTGACTACGACTTCGCGGGTGTCTTCCCCCCTGCGCACGGTCAACCGTACCGTGTCGCCCACCCTGAAGTCGTCCAGGCGAGCCAGCAAGGCGGGGGTAGAGTTGACGGCTTTGCCTTCGACCGCCGTGATCACGTCGCCGCCAATCAAGCCCTCAGCTCCTATCCGGACACCGGTCAGACCAGCCTTGTCCGCCGCGGAGCCCGGTGCCCCAAGTTCGACAGTTAGCGCCGTAACTCTTTGATTTGCCGTTATCCGGCGCTCGAAATTGGCTCTACAGCCCCGCTTCGCGGGGTTGCGGCACCTTGAGTTGGTCGAACAGCGCGCGTTGCGTGGCGTCCATTTTGGTCAGTCCGCTCACCGAGGCTTCGCCGATGCGCGCCTTGTGCAGCTGCACGTGGCGCAACTTCTCGAACGCACGCTCGACACTGAGACCCGCGCCGCCGGCCTTGAGGCGCATGCGCATGACCCGGTGGAGCAACAGCGCCAGGAAGCACACCTGGCTGTGCGCGCGGATGCGCTCGGGCAGTCGGTGGTAGACCGGGGCGATCTCGATGTCGCTCTTGAGCACGCGAAAACCGCGCTCGATGTCGGCCAGGCTCTTGTAGCGCGTGATGGCCTCAGCGGCCGGCAGGTCCTTGGCGTCCAGGCTGGTCAGCAGGACCAGCTTACCGTCCAGGATCTCGGCGTCGGCCAGCGCCGCGTCGTTACGGCTGTAGCAGAAGCGCTCGGCATGCAGGTCGGCCTGGACGAAGGCGGTGAGCTTCTCGTCGAGCACCCGGCGCATGAAGCGGCTGAAGGCGCCGCGATCGCTGGCTCGGCGACCCGAACCCGCTTCGCCCTCGTCCTGGGCATCGAGCTTCTTCGCAAGGGCGTCGCCAAAGGCCTCCAGCGCCTCAATGCGCGCGCGACGCTTGGCGGTCTGCACCTTGGCACGCTCGGGATCATGCGCCACCACCAGACGCCGACCCTGGAACACCCCTTCGGCGACACCATCCCGAAACCTGAGCCCACGCACCAGGTCGGGCATCTCGGCATAGCGCCTGGCCGGCACCGCCAGGACGTAGTCCAGGCGACGCCCCTCAGGCAGCGCCAGCGCTTCCAGTTCGGCCACGTCGTCCAACGACAGCAGGCCGCGGTCGGCCACCAGCACGATGCGCTGGATCGGGTACTGCGACAGCACCCGCTGCACCATCGGCAGCAGGGTCGACACCTCGCCGATATCGCCCTCGAACACCTCGAAGTCCAAGGGCAACCCGTCGGCGCTCTGGATCAGGCCCAGCACGAACTGGCGGGCGATGCCGCCGGTCTCCTTGGGGTGCCCGAACCGGCGCACATCGTCTTCGACCGTAGCCTCACCGTGGATGCGCACCGTGGTCAGGTCGTAGAACACCACCGAGACCTCGGTATCGAGCAGCGGCTTCAACACCCGCGCCATGCCGCGCCGCAAGGCCTCACGGGCATCGTCGAGCGCATCCAGCGCGCGCAGCAACTGCTGGTGATGGACCCCGGACAGATCCAGCCCCGGCATCACCACCCCGTCCAGCCAGCGCAACACGCCAAGCTTGGAATCGGGATCGCAGATGCGGTTGAACACCATCAGCCGCACCAGGGCCTCGGCATCGAACTGCCGGCGCGAGGAACGAAGCGCCCGGCGCAAGGCATCCTCCAGGCCTAACGAGCGACACAGTTCGGTCAACACCCAGGGGCCGCCCACTTCGCGGGCGGCCTCGAACTCCGGCGTCCCCAGCGGTGGGGTCTGGAAACCGGTGAGCCGGCGCAGGCTGGCGCAGAGCGCATCCACCTGCTCCTTGGACAGCTGGTCGGCGCGGCCGAGCTGGGCGATCTGGCGATGGCGGGTGCGGCCATCGGCGTCGCGATAGGCCTCGATCAGGCGCAAGTAGGTGTGCTTGCCGGAGCGGGAGGCGCGGATGAACATGGCACTGCATGATACGCGCAGCAAGCCACGTATATCAAGCGCTGAAGTTATCCACATTGGCACTACAGCGATTTCGCGAAAATCACCCTCCAGCCCGCATGGCTACGTTGGCCGATTCGCGAAAACCGGCTCGAACTGTCGAACTTGGGCGGTGCGACCCGCAGCACGAAAACCCCCTCGATACCGGTCGCGCGAGCGAGCCGTCGATTCAGCCCCTCATCTACCTCAATGCCTAACAGCTTGTTGAAATTCTCCCGCGCCAGAGCTTGCTTTCAAGCCCTCTGTTTGCGATATCGACCTCAGCCATAGTGAGGGTGTGGGATGCGTGGTG
>NZ_JACHHX010000024.1 GCF_014202935.1 Rehaibacterium terrae
CCGCGTACCCGGAGGACAGGATGTCCGAAAGGCGCCGCTCCGGGGGCGAGCCGGATAAGGCGAAGCACGGCTTCGCCCCGGCGAGCGCCAGCACATGGATGTGCTGGCCGGTGGGCGCCACAGGGATGTGTGCTCGCGGGGCACCGTCCGAAGTCGTGTCGGGCAAGCAAAGAAAAGTAACCCGGCCGCCGGCAGGCGGACGGAACATCCGGCCCGAAGGGCCGGCCAGCTCGCGACAAACCCGCAAGCGCACGGAACACCCGGCGCTACGCGCCGGCAGGTCGCGACGAACCCGCAGGCGGACGGAGAAGGAGAGGGTGCCGAGCGGTCGCGGGCTCCGGCGTCCGGCGCCGAGGCCCGGGTCTTGCATCGTCACGGCCGACCCCGCCGGTGACCGCCCGCCATGGCCCAGGAAAACGAAGACGGCCAGGAAAAAACCGAACAGCCAACCGAAAAAAAGCTCCGCGAGGCGCGCGAGCAGGGCCAGGTCGCGCGTTCGCGCGAGCTGGCGACGGCGGCCGTGTTCGGGATGGCCACCCTGGTCCTGGTCGGCTTCGGCGGCTGGATGGCACGGGCGGCGCACGACTGGATGCGGCATGCGCTGAGCATCCCGCCCGGCTTCGCCGAAACCGGACGCGGGCTGGCTCCCCGCTTCGGCGAGCTGCTGCTCGGGATGCTCGGGGCGGTGTCGCCGCTGATCGGCGTCTGCCTGCTGGCCGGCTTCATCGCGCCAGTGGCGATGGGCGGGATCCGCTTCAGCGCCAAGGCGGTCACGCCCGACCTCAAGAAGCTCGACCCGCTCAAGGGCCTCAAGCGCATCTACGGCCGCGACGGACTGGTCGAGCTGGGCAAGTCGATCCTGCGCGTGCTGCTGATCTCCGGTCTGGCGGCGGCGGCGATCGTGACGATCGCGCCGCGTTTCGTCGGCCTGGTCCATCGGCCGATGGGGCCGGCAGCGGCGGAGGGCTTCTGGCTGGTGCTGATGGTGATGCTGGCGATGGGCGGCGGCCTGTTGCTGCTGGCCGCCATCGACGTGCCCTACCAGCGCTGGAGTCACCGCCAGAAGCTGATGATGACGCGCCAGGAGCTGCGCGACGAGTTCAAGGAGACCGAGGGCCGTCCCGAGGTGAAGGCGCGCATCCGCCGTGTCCAGCAGGAGCTGTCGCAGCGCCGGATGATGCAGGCGGTGCCCACGGCCGACGTGATCCTGGTCAACCCGACCCATTACGCGGTGGCGCTCAAGTACGAGGCCGGCCGGATGCGCGCCCCGCGGGTGGTGGCCAAGGGCGTGGACGAGATCGCCCGGATCATCCGCGAGACGGCGGAGCGTCACGCCGTGCCGGTCGTGTCGGCGCCGCCGCTGGCACGCGCCTTGTATCGGCAGGTCAAGCTCGGACAGGAGATTCCCGTGACGCTCTACGCCGCCGTCGCCCAGATCCTCGGTTACGTCTACCAGCTGCGCGCCTGGCGCCGTCATGGCGGGCGCATGCCGGAGCTGCCGGAAGTGCAGCTGCCTGACGACGGGGTGGAGGTCTAAGCGGTGTCGGTGCCGGCGCAACAGGCGCTCGGGGCGGGCCCGCGGCTGGTGGAGATGATCCGCCAGGGCGCCGGCGCGCCGGTGCTGCTGCTGGTCCTGCTCGGCATGATGATCGTGCCGCTGCCCACGCCGCTGCTGGACGCGCTGTTCAGCTTCAACATCGCGATCTCGCTGGTGGTGGTGCTGGCGGTGGTCTACGTCAGGCGCCCGCTGGACTTCAGCATCTTCCCGACGGTGCTGCTGGTGGTCACGCTGCTGCGGCTGGCGCTCAACGTGGCCTCCACCCGCGTGGTGCTGCTCAACGGCCACCAGGGCCCGGGCGCGGCCGGCAAGGTGATCGAGGCGTTCGGCGAGTTCGTCATCGGCGGCAACTACGCCATCGGCCTGGTGGTGTTCGCCATCCTCACCATCATCAACTTCGTGGTGGTGACCAAGGGCGCCGGGCGCATCTCCGAGGTGTCGGCCCGCTTCACCCTGGATGCCATGCCCGGCAAGCAGATGGCGATCGACGCCGACCTCAACGCCGGATTGTTGACGCGCGACGAGGCCATGGCGCGCCGCAACGAGGTGCGCGAGGAGGCCGACTTCTACGGCGCGATGGATGGCGCCAACAAGTTCGTCCGCGGCGATGCCATCGCCGGCCTGCTTATCCTGTTCATCAACATCTTCGGCGGCCTGCTGATCGGCATGATGCAGCACGGCCTGACCCTGGCCGACGCGGCCCGCATCTATGTGCTGCTGACCATCGGCGACGGCCTGGTGGCGCAGATCCCGGCGCTGCTGATCTCGACCGCGGTGGCGATGCTGGTCACCCGCGTCAGCCGCGCCCAGGACATGGGCCGGGCGGTGATCGGCCAGGTGTTCGGCCAGCAGAAGGCGCTGGGCGTGGCCGCCGCCGTGCTGATCCTGATGGGCCTGGTGCCGGGCATGCCCAACCTGGCCTTCCTGAGCTTCGGTGGCCTGCTGGCCTTCGCCGCCTGGCGCATGCATCGGCGCGAGCAGGTGCAGGCGCGGCAGCAGGCCCAGACGACGCCGGTCGAGGCGGCGACCACCCCGGCCGAACTGAGCTGGGACGATCTGGCGCCGGTCGACCCGCTCGGCCTGGAGGTCGGCTACCGGCTGGTGCCGCTGGTCGACCGCAACAACGGCGGCGAGTTGCTGGCGCGCATCAAGGGCGTGCGCAAGAAGCTGACCCAGGAGATCGGCTTCCTGGTGCCGCCGGTACACATCCGCGACAACCTGGAGCTGGCGCCCTCGTCCTACCGGGTGCTGATCCACGGTGTGCCGGTGGCGACCGGCGAGGTCTATCCCGACCGCGAGCTGGCGCTGAATCCGGGCAAGGTATTCGGCAACCTCGACGGCATCCCGGCCAAGGATCCGGCCTTCGGCCTGGACGCGCTGTGGATCCAGCCGGGCCAGCGCGGCCAGGCCGAATCCCTGGGCTTCACCGTGGTCGATCCGGCCACGGTGATCGCCACCCACGTCTCGCACGTGGTGCGCGAGCACGCCCACGAGCTGCTCGGCCACGAGGAGACCCAGCAGCTGCTGGCCACGCTGGCGCGCAGCGCGCCCAAGCTGGCCGAGGACCTGACGCCGAAGAGCCTGCCGCTGGCGGTGGTGGTGCGGGTACTGCAGAACCTGCTGCAGGAGCGGGTGCCGATCCGGCACTTCAAGCGCATCGCCGAGGCCCTGGTCGAGCATGCGACCCAGAGCCAGGATCCCGTCGCCCTGACCGCGGCCGCCCGCACCGCGCTCGGCCGCTTCATCGTCCAGGAAATCAACGGGATGGCGCCGGAGCTGCCGGTGTTCACCCTCGCCCCCGGTCTGGAACGGGTATTGCAGGAGTCGGTCAGCGGCGGCGGGGCGCTCGAACCGGGCCTCGCCGAGCGGCTGCACCAGGGCCTCAGCGAGTGCGTCCAGCGCCAGGAGGCGCTGGGGGAGCCGGCGGTGCTGCTGGTCCCGGGCACGGTGCGCGCGCTGATCGCCAAGCTGGTGCGGCACAGCCTGCCGCAGCTGGTGGTGCTGGCTTACCACGAGGTGCCGGAGGACAAGCGGCTGAAGCTGATCGGCAATGTCGGATGAGGTCGGGAATCGATAATCGGGAGTCGGCAACCGGCGCGCTGGGCCGGGGCCGACGAGGGTAGAGCGATGAATCGGATGGATTTGAAGCGGGACGGAAGCGGGGCGGTCGGGGGTGCCGGTGCGGGGGCCGGGAAGGCGCTTGCGGCTCCCGGCTCCCGGCTCCCGGTTCCCGCGCGGAGCGCAGCATGAGAATCAAACGTTTCCAGGCCCCCGACATGCGCACCGCGCTCCGGCTGGTGCGCGACGAACAGGGTCCGCACGCCGTGATCCTGTCCAGCAGTCACGTCGACGGCGGGGTCGAGGTGGTCGCCGCCACCGATTACGACGAGGCGCTGATGCGCCAGGCCATGCGGCCGGCGCTGGACGTCACCCAGGCCAAACCCGAGGCGCCGGCCGCCGAGCGACCGGCCGGCGACCAGACCCTGCCCGAAGTGCATTGCCGCGCCGTGGCCGGCCCGGGCGCCCGCGCGCGCCGCGAAGAGGCCGCCGAGCGCGCCGCGCTGCGCGCGATCCCGGTGCCGGTGACGCAGGTCGAGGACCCGGCCATCGCCGAGGTCCGCCGCGAGCTGGCGGCGATGCGCGAGATGATCGAGCGCGAGATGGGCCGCTTCGCCGAGGAGCGCCTGCGCGGCGTGCCGGTGCGGGCGCAGGCGCTGGACGAGCTGGCCGCCTACGGCTGCGAGGTGGAGCTGGCGCGTTCGATCGTGGCCTCGATTCCCGCCGACGCCGACCGCGGCCGCGCCCGCGGCCTGATGCTCGGCCTGCTCGCCAAGTCGCTGGTGATCCCCGCCCGCGACCCGCTGGAGCAAGGCGGCGTGGTCGCCCTGGTCGGCCCCACCGGGGTCGGCAAGACCACCACCATCGCCAAGCTGGCCGCCCGCTATGCCGCCGCGCGCAGCCCGCGCGACGTGGCGCTGGTGACCACCGACACCTACCGCGTCGGCGGCCGCGAGCAGCTCGCCACCTACGGCCGCCTGCTCGGCATGCCGGTGTTCGAGGCCGGCGGCGAGCAGGGCCTGCCCGAGCTGCTCGACCGCCTGGCCGACTACCCGCTGGTGCTGGTCGATACCGCCGGCCTGGGCCAGCGCGACCGCGCCCTGGCCGCCCGCTTCAACTGGATGGGCGCCGCACGCCGGCTGCGCAGCTGGCTGGTGCTGCCGGCCAACGCCCAGGCCGAGGACCTGGACGAAGTGGTGCGCCGGTTCCGCTGCGCCGCGCCGGAGGGCGTGATCCTGACCAAGCTGGACGAGACCGGCCGCCTCGGCGCCGCATTGTCGGTGGTGATCCGCCACCGGCTGCCGCTAGGCTACATTGCCGACGGTCAGCGCGTCCCCGAAGACCTCCACCGCGCCGAGGCGCACCGCCTGGTCCTGCGTCTGGGCGAGCTGCGCCGCGCCGCCGAACTGCCCGTGACCACGACGGAGAAAGCCGATGCTGCCGCCTGATGCCGCCAACGACCAGGCCCAGGGTTTGCGCCTGGCGCAAAACGCACCACCCAAGCCGGTACGCGTGATCGCGGTCAGCGGCGGCAAGGGCGGGGTCGGCAAGACTTCGGTCGCGGTCAACCTGGCCATGGCCTTCGTCGAGGCCGGCCGCAACACGCTGCTGCTGGACACCGACCTCGGCCTGGCCAACGTCGACGTGATGCTCGGCCTGTCGCCGCGCTTCACCCTCGCCGACCTGGTCGAGGGCCGCTGCACGCTGGAGGAGACGATCATGGAGGGCCCGAAAGGGCTGGCCATCGTTCCCGCCGCCTCCGGCAAGCGCCACATGACCGAGCTGCGTCCGGCCGAGCACGTCGGCCTGGTGCGCGCCTTTTCCGAGCTCGACCGTCCGCTCGACGTGATGGTGGTCGACACCGCCGCCGGCATCTCCGACAGCGTGCTCACCTTCAGCCAGGCCGCGCAGGACGTGATCGTGGTGGTCTGCAACGAGCCGGCCTCGATCACCGACGCCTACGCGCTGATCAAGGTGCTCTCGCGCGAGCGCGGCGTGCAGCGCGTGCAGGTGCTGGCCAACATGGTCCGCAACACTGCCGAGGGGCGCGAGCTGTTCGAGAAGCTGGCCCGGGTCAGCGAGCGCTTTCTCGACGTGGTGCTCAGCTACATCGGCGCCATCCCCTACGACGACTGGCTGCGCCGTGCCATCCAGCGCCAGCAGTCGGTGATGGAGGCCTTCCCTTCGTCCGCCTCGGCGATCGCCTTCCGCGACCTCGCCAGGCGCGCCGAGCAGTGGCAGGCGCCCAACGGCCCGCGCGGCAACGTCGAATTCTTCGTCGAACGCCTGGTCGCGGGAGGAGGCGCCGTCGCATGATCGCCCACGCCGGCAGCGAATACCGCGCCGTCCAGCGCGAGGCCGCGAGCGACGTGGTCGCCCGCCACGCCGAGCTGGTCCGGCGCATCGCCCATCACCTGGCCGCGCGCCTGCCGCCCAGCGTCGATGTCGACGACCTGATCCAGGCCGGCATGATCGGCCTGATCGAGGCCGCCCGGCAGTACGACGCCAGCCAGGGCGCGGCTTTCGAGACCTACGCCTCGATCCGTATCCGCGGCGCCATGATCGACGAGATCCGCCGCGGCGACTGGGTGCCGCGCTCGGTGCACCGGCGCGTGCGCGAGGCCGCCGAGGCGACCCGCAGGATCGAGCAGCGCGAAGGCCGCGCCGCCTCCGCCAGCGAAGTGGCCGCCGCGCTCGGCATGCCGCTCGGCGACTACCAGAAGCTGCTGGAAGGCGCCGCCCGCGGCCACGTGCTGAGCCTGGACGCGCAGAGCGACGACGGCGGAGAGCCGCGCCTGGCCGCGAGCGAGCCCGCGCCGGAGCGTGACCTGGAACGCAGCGAGTTCCAGGCCGCGCTGGCCGCCGCCATCGCCGGCCTGCCCGAGCGCGAGCAGCTGGTGCTGTCGCTGTACTACGAGCAGGAACTGAACCTGCGCGAGATCGGCGCTGTGCTCGGCGTCACGGAATCGCGCGTGTGCCAGGTCCACGGACAGGCGATGATTCGTCTCCGGGCCCGCCTGGCCGAATGGACCGGCAGCGACGTCATCGAGTAACCGCCACGCAACGAATGTCTCCGGAGTGACTGCCGACGTGAACAAGAACATGCGCATCCTGATCGTGGACGACTTCTCGACGATGCGACGCATCGTCAAGAACCTGCTCAACGATCTGGGCTTCACCAACACCGCCGAGGCCGAGGACGGCGGCTCCGCGCTCACCATGCTGCGCAACGAGCATTTCGACTTCGTGATCACCGACTGGAACATGCCCGGCGTGACCGGCATCGAGCTGCTGCGCGGCATCCGCGCCGATGCCAGGCTGGCCAAGCTGCCGGTGCTGATGGTCACCGCCGAGGCCAAGCGCGAGCAGATCATCGAGGCCGCCCAGGCCGGCGTGAACGGCTACATCATCAAGCCGTTCACCGCACAGACCCTGGAAGAGAAAATCGGCAAGATCTTCGAACGTCTGGGAGCCACCGCGTGAACGACGGCGCCGAACGCGAACGACTGACCGCCTTCCTGCACGCCGCACTCGAGGCGCTGGAAGCCGGCAACGAGGCCGACTACCGCCGCCAGCTCGACGCCATCGCACAGTGGCGCTCGCAGCCGGTGTTCGAGCGCCTGTCGCGACTGGCGCGCGAGCTGGGCGAGGCGCTGGGCGCGCTGCCCAACACCGACCCGGCGATGGCCGAGCTGCCCGACGCCTGTGCGCGCCTGGAGCACGTGGTCAAGATGACCGAGGAAGCCACCCACCGCACCCTCGACCTGGTCGAACACAGCCGCGCCCTGGTCGACCGGCTGGGCCAGGCCGGGCTCGACGCCGAGGCCACCGCGACGCTTGGCCAACTGCGCCAGAGCCTGTCCGAGGTGGCGCTGGCGCAGGCCTACCAGGACCTGACCGGGCAGGTGATCCGGCGCGTGGTCGAGATCGTCGGCCGCGTCCAGCGCACCCTGAACGCCTGCGGCCTGCCACCCGAGCAGTTCGGCGGCAAGCTGTCCGGCCCGGCGCTCAAGGGATTGGACCCCGCGGCCGTTACTCAGAACGACGCCGACGACCTGCTCTCCAACCTCGGGCTCTGAACGGCCGGGACCGGGGCGCCGGGATCCGGGACTCGTAACGGCGGGTCGAGCCGCCGCACCCGCGATGCGGGACGGCGGCCAGCCCTCAGCCCACAACCCTCGACCGAAGCCGCATGTTCCAGCCCGACGACGACATCGCCGCCGACTTTCTGGTCGAAGCGCAGGAGATCGCCGAGCGCCTCGGCGAGCAGCTGGTGGCGCTGGAGCAGGCGCCGACCGACGCCGAGCTGCTCAATGCGGTGTTCCGCGGTTTCCACACCATCAAGGGCGGCGCCGGCTTCCTGAACCTGGCGCCGCTGGTCGATGTCTGCCACGCCGTCGAGGAGCCGTTCAACGACGTGCGTTCCGGCAAGCGGCCGCTCGACGCGGGCTTGTTCGACGGCGCCCAGGCCGCGCTCGACCACGTCTGCGCCATGCTCGACGCGCTCGGCCGCGGCCAGCCCCTGGTGCCGGCCCCGGCCGAGCTGCTGGCGCGGCTGCTGGCCCCGCCGGGCCAGGCCGCGCCGCTGCCGGCGGCGTCCGCGCCCGTGCCGCCGCCCGCTGCCGCCGGCGGCGGCGACGAAATCACCGACGACGAATTCGAGGCGCTGCTCGACCAGTTGCAGGGCAGGGCCGCCGCCCCCGCGGCGCCCACGCCCGCCCCGGCGCCGCGCCCGAACCCGGCTCCCGCCGCTGCGCCATCCACGTCATCCACGTCATCCACGTCATCCACGTCATCCGCGCCCACGCCAGCGCCGCCGGCCGAGACCACGATCCGCATAGACACCAAGCGGCTGGACGCGATCGTCAACCTGGTCGGCGAGCTGGTGCTGGCCCGCAACCGCCTCAAGACCCTGCGCGGCTCGCGCCGCGAGGACGAGCTCGACCGCGCCATCGCCGCGCTCGACGTCACCACCACCCGCCTGCAGAGCGCGGTGATGAAGACCCGCATGCAGCCGGTCGGCCGCGTGTTCGCACGCTTCCCCAAGCTGGCGCGCGACGTCGCCCGCGCGGTGCAGAAGGAAGTCGAGCTGGAGGTGCAGGGCGCCGAGACCGAGCTCGACCGCACCTTGGTCGAGGCGCTGGCCGACCCGCTGGTGCATCTGGTGCGCAACGCCATCGACCACGGCATCGAGGCGCCGGAGCGGCGCGAGAAGATCGGCAAGCCGCGCGCCGGCCGCGTCGTGCTTGCCGCGCACCAGGAAGGCGACCACATCGCCATCGAGGTGCGCGACGACGGTGCCGGCATGGACCCGGAAGTGCTGCGCGCCAAGGCCCGCGACAAGGGCCTGCTCGATCCGGAGGCCGCCGCCCGGCTGAGCATCGAGGAGTGCTACCAGCTGGTCTTCCTGCCCGGCTTCTCGACCAAGGCGGCGGTGACAGACATCTCCGGCCGCGGCGTCGGCATGGACGTGGTGCAGTCGCGCATCCGCGAACTCAACGGCCGCGTCACCATCCAGTCGCGGCTGGGCGAGGGCACCCGCTTCCTGATCCGCCTGCCGCTGACCCTGGCGATCCTGCCGGCATTGCTGGTGCACGCCGCCGAGCGCGTGTTCGCGTTGCCGCTGGCCAGCGTGCAGGAAGTGCTGCCGTTCCGCCCCGACGCGCTGCGCTGGGTCGACGGCCGCGAGATCCTCGACCTGCGCGACGCGCCGCTGCCGCTGCTGTTCCTGCGCCGCTGGCTGGGCGAGCCGCCGGCCGACGCGCATGGCCATGTGGTGCTGGTGCAGACCGGCGAGGGCCGGCTCGGCCTGATCGTCGACCAGGTGCGCGGTCGCGAGGAGGTCGTCATCAAGCCGCTGCCGCGCGCCGTGCGCGGCCTGCCCGGCCACGTCGGCGCCACCCTCACCGGCGACGGCAAGCTGGCCATGATCCTCGACGTCGATGCCCTGTCGCGGGCGGCGTGAGGGCGCGCGGGTCGGTGCAGGAGAGAAGCGAACAGCACTCACGGAGGACGCGGAGAACAACAGCTCCGTGAGTGCTGTTGCCTTTGCTTCTTTCGGCAACCGGTTTCGCTCAAGTCGTGCGCTTCCCGGCCGATACGGTCAGCGATGGATATTCTCAGCCTCATCGGAATGGTGCTGGCCTTCACGGCCATCGTCGGCGGCGCGGTCCTCAAGGGCGCCGGCGCCAGTGCACTGTGGAACGGCGCCGCCTTCGTCATCGTCATCATCGGCACCTTCGCGGCGATCTTCGTGCAGACGCCGATGGCGACCTTCAAGCGCGCGCTGGCGATCGTGGGCTGGGTGTTCAAGCCGCCGATCAGTGACAGCCGCGCGCTGATCGCGCAGATCGTCGAGTGGAGCAGCATCGCCCGCAAGCAGGGACTGCTCGGCCTGGAGCCGGCGGTCGAGACGCAGACCGACCCGTTCATGAAGAAGGGCCTGCAGATGCTGGTCGACGGCATCGAGCCCGAGGCCATGCGGCACATGCTGGAGATCGAGCTGTCCACCCAGGAGCACGTCGACCAGGCCGCGGCCAAATTCTTCGAGGGCATGGGCATCTACGCGCCGACACTGGGCATCATCGGCGCCGTGCTCGGCCTGATGGCGGTGATGAAGAACCTCGCCGACCCGAGCAAGCTCGGGCCCGGCATCGCCGCCGCGTTCACAGCCACCGTGTACGGCATCGGCGCGGCCAACCTGGTGTTCCTGCCGATGGCGAGCAAGCTCAAGGGCATCATCGCCCGCCGCAGCAGCGACCGCGAGATGGCGATCGAGGGGCTGATCGCCATCGCCCAGGGCGAGAACCCGCGCAACATCGAAGCCAAGCTGGCCGGCTTCCTGCACTGAGGGGGCGGCGACGGTCATGGCGCGCAGGAAAGGCCACGAGGAGCACGTCAACCACGAAGCCTGGGCGATCCCCTACGGCGACCTGGTGACGCTGCTGCTGGCCTTCTTCGTGGTGATGTACGCGATCTCCTCGCTCAACGAGGGCAAGTACCGGGTGCTGGCCGACGCCTTGGCCGAAGCCTTCGGCGGCCCGCCGCGCACGATCCGGCCGATCCAGCTCGGCGACATCCAGCCACGCGGTTCGGAGATGGATCGCGCCCCGCCGATGACCAACCTGGGCGCGCGCGGTCCGGTGGCGCCGATGCCGTTGAGCAACTGGACCACCCGGCCGCAGATTTCGCGCAGTCACCGCAGCGGCACCGATGCGGCGGCCGCCGCCATCGACCGTGCCGCCCTGGCGCGCGCCCAGGCCCAGCTCAACGCCATCACCGTGCGCGTCGAGGAGGCGCTGAGCGAGCTGATCGAACGCCGGCTGGTCAAGGTCACGCGCAACCACTACTGGCTGGAGATCGAGATCAAGTCCGACATCCTGTTCGCCAGCGGCGTGGCGGTGCCGCACACGCCGGCGATCGACACCCTGGAGCGGCTCGGCGAGGCGCTGCAGCCGTTTCCCAATCCGCTGCGCATCGAGGGGCACACCGACGACGTGCCGATCCACACCCTGCAGTTCCCGTCCAACTGGGAGCTGTCGGCGGCGCGCGCGGCCAGCGTGGTGCGGATCTTCGCCGGGCGCGGGGTCGAGCCGGCGCGGATGGCGGTGATCGGCTACGGCGAGTTCCGGCCGCTGCGCGACAACGCCACCGCCGAAGGCCGCAACGCCAACCGGCGCGTGGTGGTCGTGGTGCTGGCCACGCCGGACGACGTGCCGGCCGCGGGCGAGACCACCCAGATGGCCGAAACCGACCTGCTCGAGGAGGCAAGCTGACATGCGTATCTGGGCCGTCGCCAACCAGAAGGGCGGCGTGGGCAAGACCACCACGACGCTGGCCTTGGGCAGCCTGCTGGCGCAGCGCGGCCGGCGGGTGCTGATGATCGACCTGGATCCGCACGCCTCGCTCAGCCGCACGCTGGGCACGCCGGCCGATCCGCCGCCGCGCGGCACGCTGGAGCTGTTCGACGAGCCGCCCGCGGGTCTGGCCGAGCTGCGTCGCCCGGCCGGCCGCGAGGGCCTGGACTTCGTCGCCGCCCATGCCGGCCTGGCCACGCTGGAGAAACGCAGCGCCACCCGGCCCGGCCTGGGCCTGGCGCTGAGCCGGGCGATCGAGGCGGCGCGCGGCCAGTACGACCACGTGCTGCTGGACTGTCCGCCGACCCTGGGCGTGCTGATGGTCAACGCCCTGGCCGCCGCCGACCTGGCGATCGTCCCGACCCAGACCGAGCCGCTGGCGCTGTTCGGCCTGGAGGGCATGTGCCGCACCGCGGCCATGATCGAGCGCTCGCGCCAGCGGGCGCTGCCGGTCGGCATCCTGCCGACCCTGCACGACCGCCGTACCCGGGTCGCCCACGACACCCTGCTCGAGCTGCGTGAACGCCACGGCCGGCGCGTCTTCGACGACGTCATTCCGGTCGACACCCGCCTGCGCGACACCGCCTACGTGCTGGCCGCCAACCCGGCCGGCGGACGTGGGCTGATCGCCTACGATGCCGCGCTGCTGTGGCTGCTTGCGCTCGACCGCCCGCTGGAGTCCGCCGCATGAGCAGCGTCAGCGCCCTCGACGACTACCTGGCCGGCCTGATGGCGGCGAAGGCCGCCGAGGCCGTGCCGGCCGACGCGCCGGCCCCGGCACCCGCCGCCGCGCCCGCGCCCGCACCCGCGTCGGCCCCGGCATCCGAAATCGGCGACGACGAGTTCGAGGCCCTGCTCGACGCCCTGCACGGCAAGGGCGGTGCGCCGGGCGGGGCGGTCCCGGCCGACGCGCCGGCGCCGGCCGCCGTCGTGCCGCCGCCGGCCCCGGCGCCCGTGCCGCGCGACGTGCCGGCCGGCCTGCTGGCCGGCGTCGAGGCGGCCAGCTCGCCGTTCGTGCTGGCCGCCGAGGCCGCGCATCACGGTGGCGATGCCGAGCGTCGCCGCCGTGCCGGCGACCGCACCACCGCCTGGCTGCGTTTCGCCCTGGCCGAGCAGTACTTCGCGGTCGAGGTGCTCAAGGTGCAGGAGGTGCTGCGGGTGCCGGACATCCTGCCCCTGCGCGGCGCCGCGCCGGCGATGATCGGCATGATGAACCTGCGCGGCCAGATCGTGCCGGTGCTCGACCTGGCCATGCGTCTGGGCCTGCCCCGGCAGGTGCCGGACGAGACCAGCCGGGTGGTGGTGCTGGAGGAGCACGGCGACACCCTCGGCCTGCTGGTGCGCTCGGTGGCCGATGTGGTGTCGATCAGCGATGCCGCGATCGAGAGCCTGAGCGGCCCGCTGGCGCTGGAGGGGGCCGACGTGATGACCGGCATCGCCCGCCGCGAACGCAGCGTCACCGTCCTGCTCGATGCCCGCCGCCTGCTGCTCGGCTGAGTGGCGGGCGCGGGGTCGCGTCCCATGGCGGGCGGGCCGGGCTGCCGGGGCAGCGCGGCCGACGCCGCGAGAAAGGCCTCAAGGAACCTCTGGACAAGTCCGGAGGTTCCGCGCGCCAAGGATGGCGCGCCTGCGGATCAAGCACGCAAGTGCTTGATCCGGCGGAGCCGAGTCCGGACATGCGCCGGACTCGGCGAGTCTGGGCAAGTCCAGGATGGACTTGCTCAGACCTTCCCTAAAGCTCCGGCCGGAGCTGCCGCTATCTCCCAGGCAGCTTCCCCGTCAGAGGACCCCATGCCCGCCATCGCCCTCGCTTCCGACCTCGGCATCGAACAGTCCGCCGAGCTCAAGGCCGCGCTGGCGCCGCACCTGGCCAGCAAGCGGCCGGTGGTCGTGGATGGCGCCGGTGTGCAGCGCATCCACAGCGCCAGCCTGCAACTGCTCTGCGCCTTCTGCCGCGACCGCCAGGCCGCGGGCCGGAAGACGCGCCTGGAAAACCCCTCGCCGGCGCTGCGCGATGCCGCCCGCATCCTGGCGCTGACGTCCGTACTTGGCTTGTCCGACTCCCCGGAGACCCCCCATGAGTAACCCCCGCATTCTCGCCGTCGACGATTCCGCCTCGATGCGGCAGATGGTCGCCTTCGCGCTGACCTCGGCCGGTTTCGACGTGGTCGAGGCCGAAGACGGCGTGGTCGCGCTGGACAAGGCCAAGCGCGAGAAATTCAGCGCCGTGGTTGCCGACGTGAACATGCCGAACATGGACGGCATCACCCTGATCCGCGAGCTGCGCCAGCTGCCCGACTACCGCTTCACGCCGCTGCTGATGCTCACCACCGAGTCCGGCGCCGACAAGAAGAGCGAAGGCAAGGCCGCCGGCGCCACCGGCTGGCTGGTCAAGCCGTTCAATCCCGAGCAGCTCGTCGCCACCGTGAAGAAGGTGCTCGGCTGACGTCCCGGGCCGCGTCCGGCCCGTATCGCTCCGCACCGAACCGGATCACCGCACCCGAGGCCGCCCATGAGCATGGATCTGTCCCGTTTCCACGCCACCTTCCTCGCCGAGAGCCGGGAAGGGCTGGACGTGATGGAGTCCGGCCTGCTCGCGCTGGAGTCCGGCCGCGCCGACTCCGACACCATCCACGCCATCTTCCGCGCCGCCCACTCGATCAAGGGCGGCGCGGCGACGTTCGGGTTCCAGGCGATGGCGGGCTTCACCCACATCCTGGAGACGCTGCTGGAAGAGCTGCGCTCGAACCGGCGCCCGGTCGACGGCGAGACCATCGCCGCCCTGCTCGGCGCGGTGGACGTGCTGCGCGGCCTGCTCGACGCGGCCGAGTCCGGCGGCGAGAGCGACAGCGCCGCGGTGGCCGCGGTCGGCGCGCGGCTGGAGGCCATTCTCAAGGGCGGGGCCGCCGCCGCGGTCGCGCCGACGGTCGTGGCCGCCGCCGGGGAAAAGCCGCTCGGCTGGAACGTGAGGTTCACCCCGGCGCCGTCGATGTACCTCAGCGGCAACGACCCGCTGCGCATCCTGCGCGAGCTGCACGAGCTCGGCCCGGTGCAGGCCGAGTGCCGGCTCGACCGGCTGCCCGCCTTCGAGGCGCTCGATCCCTACGAGGCCTGGCTGGCCTGGGATCTGCGCCTGGACGCCCCGGTGACGCGCGAGGCGGTGGCCGAGGCCTTCGTCTGGGTCGAGGACGAATGCGAGCTGGACATCACCCCGGTGCTGCCCGAGCGCGCCGCCGCTCCGGCGCCGTCGCCGGCCGCCGAAGCCGTCCCGGCCGCCCAGCCCCCGGGTACGGGCACGGCCACGGCTGCCGGGTCGCCCGCTGCGTCCGCCGGGGCACCAGCCGCGGCCGCCGGCGCGGCAGGCGGCGGCGACAGCACCCTGCGCGTGCAGACCGGCAAGATCGACACCCTGATCAACCTGGTCGGCGAGCTGGTCATCACCCAGTCCATGCTGCGGCAGGTCGGCGCCGGACTCGACCCGCGCGCCCACCAGGCGCTGATGGCCGGTCTGGCCCAGCTCGAGCGCAACACCCGCGACCTGCAGGAGGCGGTGATCGGCATCCGCATGCTGCCGGTCGGCTCGGTGTTCAGCCGCTTCCCGCGCATGGTGCGCGACCTGTCCGCCCGGCTCGGCAAGCAAGTGCGCCTGCGCACCCTCGGCGAGGCCACCGAACTGGACAAGGGCGTGATCGAGAAGATCGCCGACCCGCTGGTGCACCTGGTGCGCAACTCCATCGATCACGGCCTGGAGTCCGCCGGGGAGCGCGTCGCCGCCGGCAAGCCGGCGGAAGGCACCCTGACCTTGAGCGCCTCGCACCAGGGCGGGCACATCGTGATCGAGGTGGCCGACGACGGCCGCGGCCTCGATCGCGACAAGATCCTGGCCAAGGCCCGCGAGCGTGGCCTGGGCATCCCCGACAACCCGACCGACGCCCAGGTCTGGGAGCTGATCTTCCAGCCCGGCTTCAGCACCGCCGACCAGGTCACCGACCTGTCCGGCCGCGGCGTCGGCATGGACGTGGTGCGCAAGAACATCCTCGCCCTCGGCGGCGAGATCGCGATCGACAGCAGACGCGGCATGGGCACCACCATCAGCGTGCGCCTGCCGCTGACCCTGGCCATCCTCGACGGCATGGTGGTCGCCGCCGGCAGCGAGACCTTCATCCTGCCGCTGGGCTACGTGATCGAGGCGATGCAGCCGGCCGCCGACGACATCAAGCGCGTGCAGGGCAACGGCCGCGTGCTGCGGGTGCGCGGCGACTACCTGCCGCTGGTCAACGTGGCCGAGTTCTACCGCCTGCCGGGCGGCGACGAGCGCGACCAGCGCCTGGTGGTGGTGGTCGAGAACGACGGCCGCAAGCTGGCGCTGGAGGTCGACGAGCTGCTCGGCCAGCAGCAGGTGGTGGTCAAGAACCTGGAGGCCAACTACCGCCGCGTGCCGGGCGTGTCCGGCGCGACCATCCTCGGCGACGGCCGGGTGGCGCTGATCGTGGACGTGGGCGGTGTGGCGCGCGCGCTCACCACCGCCCACGCCGCCTGAGCGCAGCCGGGCAATTCACACGGAGAGCAAGACCATGAGCGAGCAGGCACAGGCGGCGGCGGGCACGGCGGAGAACCCCGCCGGCATCGAGATCGCCGAGGAGTACCTGACCTTCACCCTGGGTGAGGAGGAATACGGCGTCGACATCCTCAAGGTGCAGGAGATCCGCGGCTACGACGCGGTCACCCGGCTGCCGGACGCGCCCGACTTCATCAAGGGCGTGATCAACCTGCGCGGCACCATCGTCCCGGTGGTCGACCTGCGCATCAAGTTCCACCTCGGCCAGGCCACCTACGACGCCTTCACCGTGATGGTGATCCTCAACGTCTGCAACCGGGTCATCGGCATGGTGGTCGACGGTGTCTCCGACGTGGTGCGGCTGGCCGCCGACCAGGTGCGCCCGCCGCCGGACCTGGGCACCGCCGTGGACACCCGCTTCCTGCTCGGCATCGGCACCGTCGAGAAGCGGATGCTGCTGCTGCTGGACATCGACGGCCTGCTGCGCAGCGACGAGCTCGGCCTGATCGACGACGCCCAGGCCGTGCACTGACAGGCGGTTGCAAAACCGCTTGCCGGGCGGGCCAGGGATGGCGCGCAGCGCGGGGTCGCCGCCGGCGATGGCTCCGTCGGAAGCGCGTCCGGACAGGTGCCGGACGCGCGACCCGAAGAGCGCACGGAAGAGACGTTGTTCGACGGCTTTCCGGTCGGCCGCGGTGGCGGCCGTCGCCCGCAAAGGGGAGAAACGCAAATGCGAACGGTTCGTTTTCAGGATCTGGAGCGGATGACGGTCAGCGGCCGTCTGGCGCTGGCCTTCGGCTCGGTGGGGCTGGTGGTGCTGCTGGTGAGCCTGGTCAGCTTCGGCAGCCTGTTGGGACTCGGCCGCGCCGTGGCCATGAACGAGCACACCTATCGGGTGATCGCCCTGGCCGAGGGCATGAGCGGCGCCCTGGGAGAGGTGCAGGCCGGCGTCCGCGGCTTCCTGCTCAGCGGTCGCGAGGACTATCTGGAGCCCTACCGGGCCGGCCGCCAGCGCTTTGCCGACCATCGGGCCGAGCTGCTCGGGCTGACGGTCGACAACCCGGCACAGCAGCAACGGCTGCAGGCACTGCAGGTGCCCTTCGAGCAGCTGCTCGAGGTGCAGGAGCGGCTGGTTTCCCTGCGTCGCGATGCCGGCGCGGGCGATCTGCGGCCGGTGCTGGAGGCGTACGCGGCCGGCCATGGACAGGCGCTGGTGACGCAACTGCAGCAGGGGCTGGAGGACTTCCAGGCCGAGGAGCAGGCCCTGCTGGCGCAGCGCAGCCGGCAGGCCGGGGCCGCCGAGACGCGCGGCAAGCGGGCGATCCTGTTCGGCGGGCTGTGCGCGCTGGCGGTGGCGGTCGCCATGGCCTGGCTGTTCCGGCGCAGCCTGATGCGCCAGCTCGGCGGCGAGCCGGCCTATGCCGCCGAGGTGGTCCGGCGGATCGCCGCCGGCGAGCTGTCGGAGCCGGTCCAGGTGCGGGGGGCGGGCGAGTCGCTGCTCGCCGCCATGCGCCGGATGCAGGCCACCCTGCAGGGCTTCATGACCGCGCAGCTGGCGATGGGCCAGGCCCACGAGGCCGGCCAGACCGAACACCGCATGCCGACCACCGAGTTCGCCGGCGCCTATGCCGACATGGCCGCGGCGGTGAACCGGCTCGCCGAAGGCCACCTGCGGGTGCAGGCGCGCATGGTCGAGGTCGCGGCCGCCTATGCCGAGGGCGACTTCCGTCCCGACATGGACCGCCTGCCCGGCCGGCAGGCCGAGCTCACCGCCGCCATGGACCAGATCAAGGCCAACCTGGCGGCGGTCGGCGAACAGATCCTGAGCCTGTCGGAGGCCGCCGGCCGCGGCGATTTCCGCGTCCGTGGCGACGAGGCGCGTTTCCGCTTCGCGTTCCGCGACATGGTCTCCGCGCTCAATCGCCTGATGCGCCAGGCCGACGACGGCCTGAGCGACGTCGGCCGGGTGATGGCCGCGATCGCGGCCGGCGACCTCACCTGCCGGGTCGAGCGTGAGCATCCCGGCGCCTTCGGCGAGCTGGCCGCCAGCGCCAACGCCACCGTCGCGCAGCTGGCGGCGATGGTGGCCGGGATCCAGCAGGCGGCGGAGGCGATCGGCGTGGCGGCGGGCGAGATCGCGGCGGGGAATGCCGACCTGTCGCGGCGGACCGAGCAGCAGGCGGCATCGCTTGAGGAGACGGCCTCGTCGATGGAGGAGCTGACCTCGACGGTGCAGCAGAACGCCGAGAACGCGCGTCAGGCCAATCAGTTGACGATCGGGGCCTCGGAGGTGGCGGTGAAGGGCGGCAAGGTGGTCGAGGCGGTGGTGGCGACCATGGGCGGGATCGACGCGGCCTCGAAGCGGATTGCCGACATCATCGGGGTGATCGACGGCATCGCCTTCCAGACCAACATCCTGGCGCTGAACGCGGCGGTGGAGGCGGCGCGGGCCGGGGAGCAGGGGCGCGGTTTCGCGGTGGTGGCGGCGGAAGTGCGGGCGCTGGCGCAGCGCTCGGCGGAGGCGGCGAAGGAGATCAAGCAGCTGATCGCGGACTCGGTGAACCGGGTGGCGGACGGGACCCAGCTGGTGGACCAGGCGGGCCGGACGATGGTGGAGATCGTGACGGCGGTGAAGCGGGTGGCCGACCTGATGGCGGACATCGCGGCGGCGTCGGACGAGCAGGCGGCGGGGATCGGCCAGGTGAACCAGACGGTGACGCATCTGGACGAGGTGACGCAGCAGAACGCGGCACTGGTGGAGGAGGCGAGTGCGGCGGCGCGGTCGCTGGAGGAACAGGCCGGGCAGTTGCGGCAGGCGGTGGCGGCGTTCCGGCTGGCGGCGGCCGGACAGCCCGTGCCGGCCACGCCGGCCGGTCCCGGCGCGCTGCAAGGGCTGCCGCCGGAAGCGGGGAAGGACCCGCAGATTGCCTCGTTCGAGGACATGATCCGGGCCCATCACCAGTGGAAGCTGCGTCTGAAGGCCTACCTGGAGGGGCATGGCGAGGTGATCGACCCGGCCGTGGCCGGCCGCGACGACGTCTGCGCACTGGGCAAGTGGATCTACGGCAAAGGCCAACGAGTGGCCGAGCTGCCCGAATACCGGTCGCTGCGCGAGGCGCATGCGCGCTTCCACCGCATTGCCGGGCAGGTCGCCGCACACATTGCCGCCGGACAGCGGGCGCAGGCCGAGACCGTGCTCAGCGGCGCCTTCGCCGATGCCACCACCCACACCGTGGCGGCGATCCGCGCGCTGCGGCAGCGGGTGGAGGCCGGCGCTGCGGCGCCAGCCATGGCCTGATCGCGGGGGCGAGCATGCAGGCAGGCGCACAGGATCCGTTCCGCTACCTGAGCTTCCGGCTGGGCGGGAACGAGTACGCCGTGCCGCTGCCGACGGTGCGCGAGGTCTGCGCCTACAGCACGCCGACGCCGCTGGCCGACGCCCCGGACTGGTGGCCGGGCACGCTGGACTGGCGCCGGGAGCGGGTGCCGGTGATCGACCTGCGCCGCTACCTGCACGCAGGCGAGGCCGGCGCCGGCTTCGGGCCGCAGTCGGTGCTGATCGTGCTCGATCTCGGCCCGCAGCGGCTGGCGCTGGCGGCCGAGGCGGTCGGCGAGGTGCTGGAGCTGTCGCCGTCGCAGCGGCTGCCGCCTCCGCCCGGCGACCTCGGTTTCCGCACCGATCATCTGGAGGCGGTGGGGGCGCTCGACGGCCGCCTGCTGATGCTGCTGGCGGTGCCGCGCCTGCTCAGGCCGGCGGATCTGGCGTGGCTGCAGGCACAGCTGGCGGCGGACGTGGGCGGCGATGGCGCCGGGTCGGAGTGAGCACGCATGTCCGCGGAGCGTGCCCGGCGCGAATTCGACTACAGCGAGCGCGACTTCCGTCGCGTCTGCGCGCTGATCCGCGAGCGCGCCGGCATCGCCCTGGCCGACAGCAAGCGCGACATGGTCTACAGCCGGTTGTCGCGGCGTCTGCGCGCGCTGGGCCTCACCAGCTTCCGGGACTACCTCGACCGGCTCGAAGAAAACGGCGGCGACGAATGGGAGGCGTTCACCAACGCGCTCACCACCAACCTCACCTCGTTCTTCCGCGAGCCGCACCACTTCGACATCCTGCGCGAGCATCTGCAGGCGCGCGCCGGCAGGCGCCCGCTGCGGATCTGGTGCGCCGCCGCCTCCACCGGCGAGGAGCCGTGGTCGCTGGCGATCACCGCCTGCGAGGCGTTCGGCACGCTGGCGCCGCCGGTCGAGATCCTCGCCACCGACATCGACACCCAGGTGCTGGCGACCGGCGAGCGCGGCGTGTATCCGCTCGAGCGCATCGCCGGGCTGTCGCGCACGCGCCGCGACAGCTTCTTCCAGCGCGGCACCGGGCCGAACGAGGGTCGCTGCCGCGTGGTTCCGGCGCTGCGTCCGCTGGTGAGCTTCGCCCAGCTCAACCTGCTCGACGCCAGCTACGACCTGAGCGGCCCCTTCGACGCCATCTTCTGCCGCAACGTGATGATCTACTTCGACAAGCCGACCCAGCGCGCGATCCTGGAGCGGCAGATGCCGCTGCTGGCGGCCGACGGGCTGTTCTTCGCCGGCCACTCCGAGAGCTTCCTGCACTGTGCCGACCTGATGAAGCCCTGCGGCCGCACCGTCTACCGGCGCACGGGGGCGGCGGCATGAAACTGCGCCAGGCCCGCATCCACGACCCGGCCGCCGCCGAGCGCTCGCGCGCGGCGCCGCTGTTCTACTACGACAGCGTGCTCGGCAGCGATGCCGCCAAGCTCTTGCCGGCCGAGTACTACGCCACCGGCCAGGACATGGCGCTGGTCACCGTGCTCGGCTCCTGCGTCGCCGCCTGCCTGCGCGACCCGGTGCTCGGCCTGGGTGGCATGAACCACTTCATGCTGCCCGACGGCGACGCCAGCCAGGGCGAGCCGGCGCGTTACGGCAGCCACGCGATGGAGCTGCTGATCAACGCGCTGCTCAAGCAGGGGGCGCGGCGCGAGCGGCTGGAGGCCAAGGTGTTCGGTGGCGGCAATGTGCTCCAGGGCTTCGTGTCGCAGCCGGTGGGCACGCGCAATGCGCAGTTCGTGCGGGCCTACCTCAAGGCCGAGCGGATCCCGGTGCTGGCCGAGGACCTGGGCGGCATCCATCCGCGCAAGGTGTGTTTCTTCCCGGTGTCCGGGCGGGTGCTGGTCAAGCGCTTGCCGCACGCGCATGACGCGGAGGTGCGGGCGGAGGAGAGGGCCTACGTCGAGCGGCTGCGGGCGACGCCGGTGGCGGGCGAGGTGGAGCTGTTCTGATGGGCGTCTTGCGGCCAGTGCTGCGTGACGGCGATCCGGCCGGCGCGTTGCGCCGGGGGTTCCGTCCGCCTGCCGGCGGCCGGGTTACTTTTCTTTGCTTGCCCAAAGAAAAGGTAACCAAAAGAAAGGGCACCCCGGAGCGGCGC
>NZ_JACHHX010000025.1 GCF_014202935.1 Rehaibacterium terrae
GGACGTTTCGTCCGAGGGAGCCGCACATTATACGGCACTTTCCGCGTCGGTCAACACCCCAACGGGCGCCTCCCGCCACCCCCGCCACCCGCCTCTCGGCACCCGCAGCGAAGGGGCGCGCATTGTGCACGGACGCGGGAAGGTTGTGAAGCCCTCCAGTGAACTTTTTACGCTTGACTCCGCCCGCGCGGCTGTCGATCGTCGCCGCAGGACCTTCACCGACAACCCCATGGAACCACGCATGCGCGCATTCGCACTGTCCGTCGCCGGGCTAGCCTCGGCCCTGCTCTTCGCCGCCTGCACCGGCAGCGGCGCCGACCCGCGCTGGGTGGAGCTGCGCGGCGAGCGCTTCACGGTGGAGATAGCGGACGACGACGCCAGCCGTGCGCGCGGACTGATGTTCCGCGACCATCTGCCAGACGGCCACGGCATGCTGTTCATCCACGATCGCGAGGAACCGCAGGCGTTCTGGATGAAGAACACGCGCATCCCGCTGGACATCCTCTACTTCGACGACCGGCGTCGGCTGGTGTCGATGGCACAGCGCGTGCCGCCGTGCAGCGCGGGCGACCGTTGCCCCAGCTATCCGAGCGAGCGCCCCGCACGCTACACCCTCGAGCTCAATGCCGGCACCGCGGCGCGGCTGGGCGTGCGCCGCGGCGACGAACTCAAGTTCGGCCCGGGAATTGCCGCTGAATGAGGCGCAGGCGGCATGCTTGCGCGAGGAGGCGGCTGCGCCCACATTGCGGCCATGGCGTCACGATTCTCACTACCGGACTGGGACACGCTGGCGACGCTCGACGATGACGAGCTGCCCCTGCTCGCCGGCGCGTTGCTGATCGCCCGCGACGAGTACCCGCAGCTCGACGCGGCCGGCTACGACGCCCTGGCCGACGAATACGCGCGCGAACTGCGCGAGCAGATCGCCGCCTCGGACTCCACCCCGGCGAAGCTGATCGCAATCAACCGCTACCTGTTCGACGTGCTCGGCTTCAGCGGCAACCACGAGCACTACTACGACCCGCGCAACAGCTATCTGAACGAGGTGTTCGACCGCAAGCTCGGCATCCCGGTCTCGCTGGCGGTGGTGCAGATGGAAGTCGCGCGGCGTCTGGGCATCCCGCTCGACGGCGTGTCCTTCCCCGGGCATTTCCTGGTGCGGCTGCCGGTGGACGATGGCCTGATGGTGATGGATCCGTTCAATCGCGGCCGCCCCCTGGCCGCCGACGAGCTGCGCGACCGCGTCTGCGAACATCTCGGCGGCGAGGTGCCTGACGATGCACAGCTGCTGCAGATCCTCGCACCGGCCTCGCACCGCGCGATCCTGGTGCGGATGCTGCGCAATCTGAAGGCGCTGTATGCCCGGGCCGAGGACTGGGACCGGGTGGCGCGCACCACCGACCGGGTGATCCGGCTGATGCCGAATGCGGTCGAGGAGCTGCGCGACCGGGGACTGGCCTACCTGCGCCTGGGCTGGCTGCCGGGCGCCCGCGAAGACCTGCGGCGCTATCTCGCGCTGCAGCCGGCGGCGGAGGACGCCGAACTGGTGCGGCTGGCGCTGGTGGAGGCCAGCGCGGGACGGACTTCGCTGAACTGAGCGCGTCGCCGGCTCAGCCAACCGGCATCATCTCGAAGTCGTCCTTGGTCACGCCGCAGTCCGGACAGGTCCAGGTGTCCGGCACGTCTTCCCAGCGCGTGCCCGGCGCGATGCCCTCTTCCGGCAGGCCATCCGCCTCGCTGTAGATGAAGCCGCAGACGACGCACATCCAGGTGCGGTAGGCGGTGGTCTGCGCGGCGGCGTCAGGGGTGTTCATCAGTCACGTACCGGAGCGAACGAGGGGACAGGGAACTAATATTGTTCCGACAGGGCCGCTTATTGTCCCACCGAACCCGACTGCGAGAAAGCCGATGCCTCTGCGCGGCCTGTACCTGATCACGCCCGACGAGACGGACACGCGACGACTGCTGGCGCGCACGGCGCCTCTGCTGACCGCAGGCGTGGCGCTGCTGCAGTACCGGAACAAGACGGCCGATGCGGCACTTCGGCAGACGCAGGCGACCGCCCTGCTCGCGCTGTGCCGGCAGCACGGCGTGCCGCTGCTGATCAATGACGACGTGGCTCTGGCGGCCGCGATCGGCGCCGACGGCGCGCACGTGGGCGAGCAGGATGTCGCACTGACCCGGGCACGCCAGCTGCTCGGTCCGCACGCGATCCTCGGTGCCTCCTGCTACGACGACCTCGACCGCGCCGCGCGCGCGGCCGCCGCCGGCGCGAGCTATCTCGCCTTCGGTGCCTTCCACCCCTCGCCGACCAAACCGAACACGCGCCGCGCCAGGCCGGCGCTGCTGCACGAAGCCGCCCGCTTCGGACTGCCACGGGTGGCGATCGGCGGGATTACACCGGACAATGCCGGCCCGATCGTCGTCGCCGGTGCGGACATGATCGCCGTCATCAGCGGCGTGTTCGACGCCCCGGACCCGGTCGCCGCCGTCCACGACTACCTCGCCTGCTTCGCGGGCGCCACACGAGACAAAACGCAGCCATGATCACCGACCTCTCGCACGGCTTGTTCACCCGCGCCCAGGAACTGATTCCCGGCGGCGTCAACTCGCCGGTGCGCGCGTTCAAGTCGGTCGGCGGCGAGCCGTTCTTCGCCCACCGCGCCAAGGGCAGCTACCTGTTCGACGTCGACGGCAACCGCTACATCGACTACGTCGGCTCCTGGGGCCCGATGGTGGCCGGTCATGCCCATCCGAAGGTGCTGGAAGCGGTGTTCAACGCCGCCCGTGAAGGCTTGAGCTTCGGCGTGCCGAACCCGCTGGAGGTCACCATGGCCGAGACGCTCACCCGCATGGTGCCCTCGTGCGAGATGGTGCGCATGGTCAACTCCGGTACGGAGGCCACGCTGTCGGCGATCCGCGTCGCGCGCGGCGCCACCGGCCGCAGCCGCATCGTCAAGTTCGAGGGCTGCTACCACGGTCACGGCGATTCGTTCCTGGTGAAAGCCGGCTCGGGTGCGCTCACGCTCGGCCAGCCCGATTCGCCGGGCGTGCCCAAGGCGCTGGCCGACCTGACCCTGACCCTGCCCTACAACGACTTCGACGCCGCCACCGCGCTGTTCGAGCAGTACGGCGAGGAGATCGCCGGCCTGATCATCGAGCCGATCGCCGGCAACATGAACTGCATCCTGCCCAGGGACGGCTACCTGCAGCACCTGCGCGCGCTGTGCACGCAGTACGGCGCTGTGCTGATCTTCGACGAGGTGATGACGGGGTTCCGCGTCGCGCCCGGCGGCGCGCAGCAGGTCTACGGCGTCACGCCGGACCTGACCACCTTCGGCAAGATCATCGGCGGCGGCATGCCGGTGGGCGCCTACGGCGGCCGCCGCGACCTGATGCAGCAGGTGGCGCCGGCCGGCCCGATCTACCAGGCCGGCACGCTGAGCGGCAACCCGGTGGCGATGGCCGCCGGCCTGGCCACACTGGAACTGGTGCGCCAGCCCGGTTTCCATGCCGAGCTCAAGGCCAAGACCGAGATGCTCTGCGACGGACTGGAAGCGGCCGCGAAGGAGGCCGGCGTACCGGTCACCACCAACCGCGCCTGCGGCATGTTCGGCCTGTTCTTCACCGACCGGAAGGTGCACAGCTTCGCCGACGCCACCGCCTGCGACACCGCCGCATTCAAACGCTTCTTCCACGGGTTGCTGCAGCGCGGCGTGTACTTCGCGCCGTCGGCGTTCGAGGCCGGCTTCCTGTCCACCGCGCACAGCGAGCTCGACATCGAGCTGACCATCGAGGCGGCACGGGCGGCGTTCCGCGAGGTCCGCGCCGGCTGATCAAGCGGCGACGAAGTCGGCCAGCGCGGCGCGCAGCCGCGCCAGACCTTCGTCGATGTCGGCGTCGGAGATCGTCAGCGCCGGCACGAAACGCAGCACATCAGGCCCGGCCTGCAGCAACAGCAGGCCGTGGCGGGCGCAGTGGTCGAGGATCTCGCCGGCGCGGCCCGCGTGGTCCGGCCCGAGCGCGGCGCCGATCATCAGGCCGCGACCGCGCACCTGCGCGAACAGGCCGAATTCCGCATCCAGCGCCGCCAGCCCGGCGCGCAGGCGATCGGCCTGGCGCGCGACATTGCCCAGCACCGCGGGCGAGGCCAGCTTGCGCAGCGCCACCCGCGCCACCGCCGCCGCCAGCGGATTGCCGCCGAAGGTGCTGCCGTGGGCGCCGAACTGCATCACCTCGGCCACCTTCGGCCCGGCCAGCAGCGCGCCGATCGGAAAGCCGCCGCCCAGCGCCTTGGCCAGGGTCAGGATGTCCGGCACGACACCCTCGCCATGGCAGGCGAACAGCTCGCCGGTGCGGCCCATGCCGCACTGGATCTCGTCGAGCACCAGCAGCGCACCGTGGCGATCGCACTGCTCGCGCAGGAAGCGCAGGAAGCCGGGCTTGGCCGGCATCACGCCGCCCTCGCCCTGCACCGGCTCGACCATGACGGCGGCGACATCGCCGGCGGCCATCGCCGCCTCCACCGCCACCTCGTCGTTGAAGTCGACGTAACGGAAGCCGCCCGGCAGCGGCTCGTAGCCTTCCTGGTACTTGGGCTGCGCGGTGGCCGTCACCGCCGCCAACGTGCGGCCGTGGAAGCTGCCGCGGAAGGTGAGGATGACGCGCCGGCCGGCCTCGCGGCCCTGCTGACTGGCCCAGCGGCGCACCAGCTTGATCGCCGCCTCGTTGGCCTCCGAGCCCGAGTTGCACAGGAACACGCGCTCGGCGAAACCCGACGCCGCGGCCAGCTCCTCGACCAGCCGGATCGGCGGCTCGCTGTAGAAGACATTGCTGGTGTGCCAGAGCCGGCCGGCCTGTTCGGTCAGCGCCGCCTGCAGGTCCGGATCGCCGTGGCCGAGCGAGCACACCGCGATGCCGGCGGCGAAATCGACGAACTCGCGGCCGTCGCGATCCCACACGCGCGCGCCCTGGCCGCGCTCCAGCACCAGTTCGCGCGGCCGGTAGATCGGCAGCATGCGGCGCTTGGCGGTGAGGACGAGATCGGCGGTCCGGTTCATCGACGGCTCCGGCGCCGCGGCGGCGCCGGGCGCGTCAGGGGGATGGGTAAAAGAGCGCGCGATTATGGGCAGCGCCCGCCCGCCGCACCAGTGCGGGAAGCGATATTGTCCGCCCCGACGGCAGACACGGCACAATCGCCCTTCCCGACCGCGGCGACTCCTCCATGCGCTTCGAAACCCTGGCCGTCCATGCCGGCGGCGCGCCCGATGCCGAGACCGGCGCGCTGGCGCCGCCGATCCACCTGTCCACGACCTTCGAGCACGCCCCCGACGGCCACCTGCCGCACGGGCTGATCTACCAGCGCTACGACAACCCGACCCAGCAGCGTCTGGAGGCGGCGTTGGCGGCGCTCGACGGCGCCCGCCGCAGCCTGTTCTTCGCCACCGGCATGGCCGCCGCCGCCACGCTGCTGCAGGCGCTGCCGGCAGGAAGCCGCGTGCTGTTCCAGCGCGACCTCTACCACGGCGTCCGCGCCCTCGCGCAGCACGAGTTTCCGCGCTGGGGCTTGTCTGCCGATTTCGTCGACGCCACCGACCCGGATGCCGTGCGCACGGCGCTGCGGCCGGACACCGCCTGCGTGTGGGTGGAATCGCCATCCAATCCGCTGCTGCAGATCGTCGATATCGCGACCATCGCCGAGCTGGCGCATGCACATGGCGCGCGGCTGGTGGTCGACGGCACTTTCGCCACGCCGGCGCTGCAGCAGCCGCTGGCGCTGGGCGCCGACGTGGTGCTGCACTCGGCCACCAAATACCTGGGCGGCCACAGCGACGTGATGGGCGGCGTGCTGAACTTCGCCGCCGCCGACGACCTCGCCGCGCGCGCCTGGGATATCCGCAAGCTGCACGGCGGCAGCGCCAACCCGTTCGCCGCCTGGCTGGTGCTGCGCGGGCTGCGCTCGCTGCCGGCGCGGATGGCGATGCACTGCGCTCACGCGCGCCGGGTCGCCGACTTCCTCGCCGCGCACCCGCAGGTCGAAACCGTGCACTACCCCGGTCTGGCGACGCACCCGGGCCATGCGGTCGCCGCGCGGCAGATGCGCGACTTCGGCGGCATGCTCAGCCTGCAGGTGCGCGGCGGCCGCGAGGCGGCGCTGGCCGTGGCAGGTCGCTTGCGACTGTTCCACAACGCCACCTCGCTGGGCGGCTGCGAATCGCTGGTCGAGCATCGCGCCTCGGTCGAGGGCCCGCAGCCCGTCTCGCCGCAGAACCTGCTGCGGCTGTCGATCGGACTCGAACACGCCGACGATCTGATCGCCGATCTCGCGCAGGCACTTGGCGGCTGACAAGAGCAACGGCACGCACGGAGAAAGGCAGGAGAACAGCGGAGAAAAGAGGAGGAAAGCACAAAGATGAGATCGGAGTAGCCCTTTTGGATCCCTCCGTGTCCTCCGCCTTTCTCCCGCTCTGCTCCGTGCGTGCTGTTGCTGTTGCCGTTGCTGTTGCCGCCAGCCTCACCAACAGCCGGTATTCGGCATCGATGCCCACGGCTCGGCCGGCGGCAACGGCGCCCCCTTCTGCAGCAGCTCGATCGAGATCCGGTCGGGCGAGCGCACGAAAGCCATGCGCCCGTCGCGCGGCGGGCGGTTGATCGTCACGCCCATCGCCTGCAGGTGCGCGCAGGTCGCATAGATATCGTCCACCGCGAAGGCCAGGTGACCGAAGTTGCGCGCCGAGCCGTAATCCTCGTCGTCGTAGTTGTAGGTCAGCTCGATCTCGGCCTCTGGGTTTTCCGGTGCGCCGAGGTAGACCAGCGTGAAGCGGCCTTCGGGATAGTCCTTGCGGCGGGTCTCGACCAGACCCAGGCCATCGCAGTAGAAGCGGAGCGAGGCGTCGAGATCGCGGACGCGGACCATGGCGTGGAGGTAGCGCATGTCGGTTCCCGGAAATGATCGTGAGCGGTGAGCGGGAGATGAGCCTCGCGTCCTCGCCTGCACGGCGGCTTCAGTCTACAAACAGATCCGGCAGCAGCGGCTGCGAGGGATCGACGGCGTAAGCCGTGAAGTCGGTGACGCCGCGCTCGCGCAGGATGTCCTCGTCGATCACGAAGCGGCCACACAGTTCGCGGCTCGGCGTGATCAGCACCGCATGCGCGGCGTCGGCGACGATGTCCGGCCGGCGACAGCGCGCCGGATCGACGCCGGGAATCATGTTCAGCGCGTCGGTGGCGATGATGGTGCGCGGCCACAGCGCATTGACCGCCACGCCCTGCGGGCCGAATTCGGCGGCCAGCCCGAGGGTGACGAAACTCATCCCCATCTTGGCCAGCGTGTAACCGATGTGCGGCGCCCACCACTTCGGGTCGAGGCTGGGCGGCGGCGCCAGGGTGAGGATGTGCGGGTTGGCGGCCTTCAGCAGGTGTGGCAGGCAGGCCTGCGCACACAGGAAACTGCCGCGCGCGTTGACCTGCTGCATCAGGTCGAAGCGCTTGATCGGCGTGTCCAGCGTGCCGCGCAGCCAGATCGCGCTGGCGTTGTTGACCAGGATGTCGAGACCGCCGAAGTGCGCCACCGCCTGCTCGACGGCGGCGCGCACCTGTGCTTCCTCGCGGATGTCGCAGCGGATGGCGAGTGCGCGCCCGCCGGCGGCCTCCACCGCCGCGGCGGCCGTGTGGATGGTGCCGGGCAGTTTCGGATTCGGCACGCTCGACTTGGCGGCGATGACGATGTTGGCGCCGTCGCGCGCGGCACGCAGGGCAATCGCAAGGCCAATGCCGCGCGAGGCGCCGGTGATGAACAGGGTCTTGCCGGCCAGTCCGTTCATGGGTTTGCTCGTCCCTCGTTGTCGCGCCAGCCGAGCAGGCGGCGGGTGATCCAGCGGTAGACCGGCTTGCCGGTCGCGAACCACAGTTCCCGGAGCCAGGAGCGGCGCGCCAGCAGGCGGCGCTCGACCGGCGTCAGGCACTGCGGGCAGTAGCTGCGCTTGTGCTTGAGCAGGTGCCGCAGATCCTCGCGTGCCAGCAGTCGGAACAGGCGTCCGCGCCGCGCGCTGCACCAGGCCATCTGGAAGTCGATCAGCGCCGGCTCGCCGGCCTCCGTCACCAGCCAGTTGGCCTCCTTGGCCAGGTCATTGTGGGCGACGCCGGCACGGTGCATCCGCTGCAGCAGCCGCCGCGCCCGCCGGAAGTAGCGCGGATCGCGCGGCTCCGCCGCGTACATCGGCCGGGCGTCGATGTAGCCGCGTTCGAGCACGCCGCCGCCCCAGCGATTCAGCGCGGGCACCTCCGCAAAGGCCTCCAGCCGCCGCAGGGCACGCGCCTCGTTGCCGGCCAGCAGACGCGCCAGCCAGCCCAGCCCGCGTGCCGCCTGGCGGGTGTCCCGCAGCACGACGGGCACATCGCCACGGTCGCACAACACGACGCTGCCGAACAGGTCGCGCTTGAAGATACGGCGAACACCGCCCGGGGTTTTCTCGCTGCCTGGCATGCCCCACAGCATAAACCCGGCAGCGCCGGAGCGGCTCCTATAATCCGGCCATGTCCGCTTCCACTGTCGATGCCCTGCTGGCCTGGATCGCGCAGAACCCGCTGCTGGCGGGGCTGGTGATCTTCGCGGTGGCCTTCGGCGACGCGCTGGCGGTGGTGGGGGTGGCGATCCCGTCGCTGCCGCTGCTGTTCGGCGTCGGCACGCTGGTCGGCCTGGGCCTGATGGACCCTTGGTACGCGGTCGCCTGCGCGGCGCTCGGCGCCTTTCTCGGCGACGGTCTGAGCTATCTGCTCGGGCGGGTGTACGGCCAGCGCCTGAAGACGGCATGGCCGTTCTCACGCCACCCGCAGTGGCTGCAGCACGGCGAAGCCTTCTTCCGACGGCATGGCCTCAAGGGCATCATCATCGCCCGCTACGTCGGCGCGGTGCGCGCCTTCGTGCCGGTGATCGCCGGCATCCTGCGCATGCCGGCCTCGCGCTACGTGGCGGCGAGCGCGCTGGCGGCGGTGAGCTGGGCTTTCCTGTTCATGGCACCGGGCTGGCTGTTCGGCGCCTCGCTGGATCTGCTGGCCCGGATCGCCGGGCGGCTGGCGATCGTGCTCGGCCTGCTGCTGGCGGTGGTCGGCCTGCTCGGGCTGAGCATGTTCGCCGGTTACCGCGTGCTGGCACCGCGCACCGCCTCGATGATCGAGCGCGCGCTGGCCTGGTCGCTCCGACATCCGGTACTGGGCCGGGTGAGCATCGCCCTGATCGACCCACGCCGCCCCGAGTCGGCCTCGCTGGCGCTGCTGGCGCTGGGACTGGTGTTCGCCGGCTGGGCCTTCTTCACCCTGCTGATCGCGGTGGTCGGCGGCGAACCGTTGCGGTTGGACCTGGCCGTGCACCAGGGCATGTTCGCGCTGCGCAATCCGCTGGCCGACGCACCGATGGCGGTACTGGCCACGCTGGGCGACTGGCAGGTCCTGCTGCCGGCGATCGTGGCGGTATTCGCCTGGCTGGTCTGGCGACGGCGGCGCCTGGCGGCGATGCACTGGGTCGCCGCGCCGGCCTTCGGCCTGGTGCTGGTGACCGCGCTCGGCTGGCTGCTGGAAGTGCCCAAGCCGCCGGCGGCGACGCTGGCCCCGGGCTTCAGCTTCCCCTCCGCGCCGGTGGCGATGGCGACGGTGGTGTTCGGCTTCTTCGCCGTGCTGGTGGCGCGCGAGCTGCCGGGACGGCGGCGCGCCTGGCCTTACGTGGTCGCCTCGCTGGTGGTGGGGTCGCTCTGTTTCGCGCGCCTTTACCTGGGCGCGCACTGGCTGAGCGACGTGCTCAGCGGCGTTCTGCTGGGGGCGGTATTCACCACCGCGCTCGGCCTGGCCTATCGGCGCCGCATCGTGCGCTCGTTCTGGGCGCGACCACTGAGCCTGGTGTTCTTCGGCACGTTCCTGCTGGCGGCCGGCTGGCATGCCCCGGCCCGGATCGAGGCGACGCTGGCGCGCTTCGAACCGCCGCTCGGCGCCGAGTCGATGGCGGCCTCGGACTGGTGGCGCGACGGCTGGCAACGGCTGCCGGAACGGCGCAACGAGTTCCACGGCCGTCGCGCCTGGCCGCTCAATGTCGAATACGCCGGTGGACTGGACGCATTGCGCGCGCGGCTGGAGGCACAGGGCTGGACCGCACACCCGCAGGCCGGCTGGACCGACCTGCTGCAGCTGCTGGCCGCCGACGCCGCCCCCGAGACCCAGCCGCTGCTGCCCGCCGCCCATCGCGGCCGCGCCGAAGCCCTGCTGATGAGCCGACCCGGCCCCTCGCCGCGCGAGCGCACCGTGCTGCGCCTGTGGGCGTCGCCATACCGGCTCGCACCGGAGGACGCGCCGCTGTGGATCGGTGCGGTGCAGCGGGTGCGTTTCGCCCAGCGCTTCGGCCTGCTCAGCTACTGGGAGGTGGAACGCGGCGCGGAGGACGCCGCCCGTGTGGACCTGCGTGCGGCCCTGGCCGACCTGGCCTGGCGCGAATCCGCCCGCGCCGATGGCGTGGTGGTGGTGCTGCGCCTGCGCGCCACGACGGCCGAATCCCCGCCGTGAGCGGTCACGCCCGCTGGAACTCCGGCAGCAGCTGCACCAGATGGTCCAGCCGCGCGTGCGGATCGGGCTCCTGCAGCAGGGCCTGCCGCTGCGGCAGCGTCAGCGGCAGCAGCTCGCCCAGTCGCCAGCCGACCCAGGCGGCATCGTCGTAGCAGCGCTGCTCGGCCCGCGCCAGCGAACCGCCGACCCGCTCGGCCATGCGCGCCAGCAGCACCGATAGCAGAGCGTGTTCGGGGCGCAGCTCGTCCCCGTCCGGCTCGCGGAGCCAGTCGATGTCGCCCACCACCAGACCGTTGTCGCGCACTCGGGTCCGCGCGACGTGGAAGCGCCGTCCGCCGCGCACGGTCAGCCCGAGCAAGCCGTCGGGCAGCAGGGCGAAGTCGACGATGCGCGCCTCGGTGCCGAACGCGGCCGAGGTCGCCTGCGGGCCGACTTCCTGCCCGGCCAGCAGCAGGCAGACGCCGAAGCCGCGGCCCTCGCGGCTGCAGCTGCGCACCAGGTCGAGGTAGCGCGGCTCGAAGATCCGCAGCCGGAGCTCGCCCCCCGGGAACAGCACGGTCCGGAGGGGAAACAGCGGCAGCTCGGCGCGGGCCATGCCCGCAGTTTAGGCCCGATGCCGCCGACTGTCGTCAACCGCCCCCGCGCAGCCGGGCCAGGAAACGACGCGGCGCCCCCTCGAAGCCGCCGTTGGACATGAACACGACGTGGTCGCCCGCCGCCGTGCGGGCCAGCAGCCGATCGAGCAGGGCCTCGACGTCGGGCACCGTTTCACCCGCACCACGCAGTGCCGCGACCACGCGCGCCGCGTCCCAAGGCAGCCCGGGACGGTGCAGGAACACGACCGCGTCGGCCTGGTCCAGCGACGGCGCCAGCTCGGCGGCGTGGGCGCCCAACCGCATCGAATTGCTGCGCGGCTCCAGCGCGACGATCACCCGCGCCGCGCCGACCCGGGCGCGCAGCCCTTCCAGCGTGGTACGGATCGCGGTCGGATGATGGGCGAAATCGTCGTAGACGGTCACCCCCTGCGCCTCGCCGAGCACCTCCAACCGGCGCTTGACGCTGCGGAAATCCGCCAGCGCCGGCATCGCCGCGCGCGGATCGACGCCGACGGCATGCGCGGCGGCCAACGCGGCGAGCGCGTTCATCACATTGTGGCGGCCGAGCAGCGACCAGTGCACTTCGCCCAGTGCGACGCCCCGATGGATCACCACGAACACCGAACCATCGGCGGCCAGCAGCCGCGCGCGCCAGTCACAGCTTTCGTCGTCCAGGCCGATGCGCTCGACCGGCGTCCAGCAGCCCATCGCCAGCACCTCGGCCAGGCGCGCGTCCTCGCCGTTGACGATCAGCCGGCCGCGCCGCGGCACGGTCCGCACCAGGTGGTGAAACTGGCGCTGGATCGCCGCCACGTCCGGGAAGATGTCGGCGTGATCGAACTCCAGGTTGTTGAGGATCGCCACCGTCGGCCGGTAGTGGACGAACTTGCTGCGCTTGTCGAAGAAGGCGGTGTCGTATTCGTCGGCCTCGACCACGAACTCGCGCCCTGTGCCCAATCGTGCCGAGACGCCGAAGTTTTCCGGCACGCCGCCGATCAGGAAGCCCGGATCGCGCCCGACACGGTCGAGCAGAAAGGCGAGGATCGAGGTCGTGGTGGTCTTGCCATGGGTGCCGGCGACCGCCAGTGTCTCGCGACCGGGCAAGACCCGTTCGGCCAGCCACTGCGCGCCGGAGGTGTAGCGCAGGCCGGCATCGAGCACCTGCTCGACCGCCGGATTGCCACGCGAGAGTGCATTGCCGATGACCACCTCGTCGGTATCGGCGGCGATGTGCCCGGGCGCGTAGCCCTGCTTCAGGGCGATGCCCAGCCCTTCGAGCTGGGTGGACATCGGCGGATAGACGTTCTGGTCGCTGCCCTCGACCGCATGGCCGAGTTCGCGCGCCAGCGCGGCGACGCCGCCCATGAAGGTGCCGCAGATGCCGAGGATATGGAGTTTCACGCGCGAGGCCGGAGTCGATGGGCTAGAGAGAGAGTGAAGCAGGGCGGTCAGGCCGCCCCCTCGAGCAGCCGGCCCAGGCCAACCTGCACCAGCAGCAGGCCGACCGCCAGCAGCACGGCGGCGGCGAACGGCAGGCCGAGCGCATGGCGCCAGATGTGGGCGTTGATCGCCAGCTTCCAGCCGGTGAGGAACAGGCCGATCCAGCCGGCCAGCACCTGCGCCGGCAGCGGCTCGGCGGGATCGAAGTCGGCGGTCAGCAGCGACAGCGGCAGGAACGCCAGCGCGTAGAGCAGGCTGCTGCCGGCGATGGCCGCCACCGTCTGCGCCAGCCGGTTGCCATAGCCGCGCAGCCGCAGCAGCAACCACGGCACCGCGACCAAGAAAGCCAGCGTGACCAGCAGGCGGGGCAGCAGGTGTTCGCCCAGCGCGTCCGCCGCCGCCGCATTGAGCAGGCCGGCGGCGAGCGCGGCGACGACCAGCGCGCGGCTGAGCGCAGGTGAGTAGGGCAGGTCCTGCGGACCGATCCGCAGCAGGCACAGTTGCCACAGTTGCGGCAGGAGGCTCGCCACGGCAGGCGGACTTACTCGATGTGCTCCTCGACCGCGGCGAGGATGCGGGCGAAGACCTCGTCGACACTGCCGACGCCGAACACGCAGACCAGCTTGTGCTGGCCGCGGTAATAGTCGACGACCGGCGCGGTGGACTCGTTGTAGACGCGCAGGCGGTTGCGCACGGCGTCCGGGCTGTCGTCGCTGCGTCCTTCCGCCTGGGCGCGGCCGGCGAGGCGCTGGATCAGCAGCTCGGTGTCGACGTCGAGCTGGACGGCCAGATCGACCGGCTGCCCCAGCCGGTGCAACAGCGCATCCAGCGCGTTGGCCTGAGCGATGTTGCGCGGGTAGCCGTCGAGGATGAAGCCCTTGCGGGTGTCATCGCGCGAGAAGCGCTCCTCGAGCATGGCGAGCAGGATCTCGTCGGACACCAGCTCGCCACGGTCCATCACCTCCTTGGCCTGCCGCCCCAGCGGCGAACCGGCGGCGACCTCGGCGCGCAGCAGCTCGCCGGTGGAGATGTGCGGCACTTGCAGGTGTTCCTTGAGCCGTGCTGCCTGCGTGCCCTTACCCGAGCCGGGCGCGCCGAGAAGAACCAGTCGCATCGTGATGGATGTCCGAAGAAGGAAAACGAAGCGCACGCCCCCACGCTCCGGTGTCCGCGCCGCGGCGTTACACTGGACCCGCAGGGCCGTGCGAGCTGGCGGGAACGCTACCCGCGGGCGGCCGAACAGTCAAACCGGGGCCACACCTCCATGCGCAAGGGAACGCTGCTGTATTCGCAGTCCGGCGGAGTCACCGCCGTCATCAATGCCACCGCCTCGGCGGTGATCCAGGCCGCGCGCCGGCACAAGGTCAAGGTGCTGGCCGCCCGCAACGGCATCCTCGGCGCCCTGCGCGAGGAACTGATCGACACCACGAAGGCACCGCTTGCCGCCATCCGCGCCCTCGCCCACACCCCGGGTGGCGCTTTCGGCTCGTGCCGCTACAAGCTCAAGTCGCTGGAAGCCGACCGTGCCAAGTACGAGCGCCTGCTCGACGTCTTCCGCGCCCACGACGTGCGCTGGTTCCTCTACAACGGCGGCAACGACTCGGCCGACACCGCGCTCAAGCTCTCGCAGCTGGCCGAGGCTTCCGGCTACCCGCTGACCTGCGTGGGCGTGCCCAAGACGGTCGACAACGACCTGGCCGTCACCGACACCTGCCCCGGCTTCGGCTCGGCGGCCAAGTACACCGCCGTGTCGGTACGCGAAGCCGCGCTGGACGTGGCCGCGATGGCCGAGACCTCGACCAAGGTGTTCGTCTACGAGGTGATGGGCCGCCATGCCGGCTGGCTGGCGGCCGCTGCCGGTCTGGCCGGCGACGGCAAGGACGACGCGCCGCAGGTGATCCTGTTCCCGGAGATCGCCTACGACGAGGCGAAGTTTCTCGCCAAGGTGAAAGCCACCGTCGACAAGGTCGGCTGGTGCGTGGTGGTGGTGTCCGAGGGTATCCGCCACCCCGACGGCCGCTTCGTCGCCGAGGCCGGCACGGTCGATGCCTTCGGCCACTCCCAGCTCGGCGGCGTCGGCCCCACGCTCGCCGGCGTGGTAAAGGACAAGCTCGGCCTGAAGGTGCACTGGACCGTGCCGGACTACCTGCAGCGCTCGGCCCGGCACCTGGCCTCGAAGACCGACCTGGAACAGGCCATGGCGGTCGGCGAGGCCGCCGTCGAATACGCGCTCGAAGGCATGAACGGCGTGATGCCGGTGATCGTGCGTACTGCCGACAGCCCCTACCGCTGGAAGATCGCACCCGCGCCGCTGGCGAAGATCGCCAACCATGAGAAGAAAATGCCGAAAAACTTCATCCGCAAGGACGGTTTCGGCATCACCGAGGCCTGTCGCCGCTACCTCGCCCCGCTGATCCGCGGCGAGGCGCCGCCGCCGTACCGGCCGGACGGGCTGCCCGACTACCTGCGCCTGGCCAACACACCGGTCACCCGCCGGCTGCCGCCGTTGCAGGCCTGAACACGGCCATCGCCCACCCAGCCCCGCCGCCGCCGGCCGGTTGCGCCCCTGTCCGGGTCTGACATACTCGGCCGGCCGGGGCGGTACCGGCCCCGGCGTTCATTCGACCTTGGGGAGGGTTTCATGCTTGAGCAGTACGGCTTGACGCTGGCGCTCGCCTGCGCAGCGGTAGCGATCGTGTACGGCATGGTCTCGGCGCGCTGGATCGCCAGCCGCTCGCCCGGCAACGAACGGATGCAGGAAATCGCCGCCGCCATCCAGGAAGGCGCGCGCGCCTACCTCAACCGGCAGTACAGCACCATCGCCGTTGCCGGCGTCGTGCTTTTCCTGTTGCTCGGCTTCTTCCTGAGCTGGGCAAGTGCGTTCGGATTCCTGATCGGCGCCGTGCTCTCGGGCGCGGCCGGCTACATCGGCATGAACGTCTCGGTGCGCGCCAACGTGCGTACCGCCGAAGCCGCGCGCGACGGCATCAACGCCGCGCTCGGCGTGGCGTTCAAGGGCGGCGCGATCACCGGCCTGCTGGTGGTGGGCCTGGGCCTGCTCGGCACCGCCGGCTACTACGCGCTGCTGTTGCAGATGGGGCTGGACATGGACCAGACCCTGCACGCGCTGGTCGGCCTGGCCTTCGGCGGCTCGCTGATCTCGATCTTCGCGCGCCTGGGCGGCGGCATCTTCACCAAGGGCGCCGACGTCGGCGCCGACCTGGTGGGCAAGGTCGAGGCCGGCATCCCCGAGGACGACCCGCGCAATCCCGCGGTGATCGCCGACAACGTCGGCGACAACGTCGGCGACTGCGCCGGCATGGCCGCCGACCTGTTCGAGACCTACGCGGTGACGGTGATCGCCACCATGCTGCTGGGCTGGCTGATGGCGGCCGACGTCGGCGCCAACGGCGTGCTCTATCCGCTGGTGCTGGGCGGCGCATCGATCATCGCCTCGATCGTCGGCACCTTCTTCGTCAAGGCCAAGCCGAACGGCTCGATCATGGGCGCGCTCTACAAGGGCGTGGTGGTGTCGGGCGTGCTGGCGGCGATCGCCTTCTACCCGGTCACCGGCGCACTGATGGGCGACTCGCCGGTCGGCGCGCAGAACCTGTACTTCTGCGCCCTGATCGGCCTGCTGCTGACCGGCGTGATCGTCTGGATCACCGAGTACTACACCGGCACCGACTTCAAACCGGTGCGCGACGTGGCCGCGGCCTCGACCACCGGCCATGCGACCAACATCATCGCCGGCCTCGGCGTGTCGATGAAGGCGACCGCCGCGCCGGTGATCGCGGTGTGCCTGTCGATCTGGGCCTCGTACTCGCTGGGCGGCCTGTACGGCATCGCCATCGCCGCCACCGCCATGCTGTCGATGGCCGGCATGGTGGTCGCGCTCGACGCCTACGGCCCGATCACCGACAACGCCGGCGGCATCGCCGAGATGGCCGAGCTGCCCGGCGAGGTGCGCGCGGTGACCGATCCGCTCGACGCGGTCGGCAACACCACCAAGGCGGTGACCAAGGGCTACGCGATCGGTTCGGCCGGCCTGGCCGCGCTGGTGCTGTTCGCCGACTTCACCCACAACCTGGAGGCCGCCGGCAAGGCCACCGACTTCCGCCTCGACGACCCGGCCGTCATCATCGGCCTGTTCATCGGCGGCCTGGTGCCCTATCTGTTCGGGGCGCTGGCGATGGAGGCCGTGGGCCGTGCCGCGGGCAGCGTGGTCGAAGAGGTTCGCCGCCAGTTCCGCGAGATCGCCGGCATCATGCAGGGCACCGCCCGTCCGGACTACTCGCGCGCGGTGGACATGCTCACCCGCTCGGCGATCCGCGAGATGATCGTGCCCTCGCTGCTGCCGGTGCTGGTGCCGGTGCTGATCGCGGTGCTGATGAACTGGCTGATGGGCCCGGGCGCCGGCATCCGTGCGCTCGGCGGCCTGCTGATCGGCACCATCGTCACCGGCCTGTTCGTGGCGATCTCGATGACCACCGGCGGCGGCGCCTGGGACAACGCCAAGAAGTACATCGAGGACGGCCACCACGGCGGCAAGGGCTCGGACGCCCACAAGGCCGCGGTCACCGGCGACACCGTCGGCGACCCCTACAAGGACACCGCCGGCCCGGCCGTGAACCCCCTGATCAAGATCATCAACATCGTGGCGCTGCTGCTGGTGCCGTTGCTGTAGCGGCCCGCGCACGACCCGGCACGACGAAGCCCCGCCCCGCGCGGGGCTTCGTTTTTCCGGGCACTCGCCGGCGCGCCTTGCTGCGCCGCAACACGCCCTGGCGTATCATTTGCGCCCCCCGCCCGGCCGTGCCGGGCCTCTCCCCGCAAGCGATTCAGGAGCACAGCATGGGTCTGGACCTCGTTCCGTCCGGCAGGGACCTGCCGAACGAAATCAACGTCGTCATCGAAATCCCCAAGGACGCCGAGCCGGTCAAGTACGAGGTGGACAAGGCCACCGGGGCGATCTTCGTCGACCGCATCCTGTCCACGCCCATGCGCTACCCCTGCAACTACGGCTACGTGCCGCACACCCTGTGCGGCGACGGCGATCCGGTGGACGTGCTGGTGATCCTGCCGCTGCCGCTGATCCCCGGCTCGGTGATCCGCTGCCGCCCGGTCGGCGTGCTCAACATGACCGACGAGGCCGGTTCGGACGAGAAGCTGGTGGCCGTGCCGGTCGGCAAGGTGTTCGCCGGCTACGCCCACATCGAGGACATCGCCCAGGTGTCCGGCCACTGGCTGGAGCGCATCGGCCACTTCTTCGAGCACTACAAGGACCTGGAGAAGGGCAAGTGGGTCAGGATCGACGGCTGGGGCGGCGCCGCGGAGGCCCGGCGCATCATCATGGAGTCGGTCGAACGCTACAGCGCCTCGCCGGAGAAGCCGAACTTCTGAGGCCCGCGGGGCCGGCACGACGCGCCGGCCCCGTCCTGCCGCGCCCACCCGGCATCGCCTCTCCCGGGCGATGTCCGGGAGCTGACGCAGCGCACACAAACCCATCGCCGATCCGCCGATCATGTGACGGCCGCCGGGCAATTGCCTCCTGGCATTCAAGTTTGCGCCCGGCCGGCCGCTATGGTTTCCGGAAATGGCTTCCGCGGCCCGCTTCCGCCGGGTCGGGGCACTGCAATAAGGATGGGATATCCGTGTTCGTTCTGATCGTCAGCAGCAACCCGGCGACACACGCCGAACTGAACCAGACCCTGAGCGAATTCGGCCTCGACTGGGACACCGAGCAGGCGCAGGACGCGGTCACCGCGCTCGCCATCGCGATGGACCGCCCCGTCGACGTCGCCGTCGCCGAGCTGCGCGGACCGGGCTTCGACGGTGCCGGTCTGCTCGCGCAGATCCGCAGCCACCATCCCGAAGCGGCCCGTCTGCTGTTGCTGGAGGAAGGCGAGGAGCCGGCGGCGATGATGTCCATGGACAGCGCCCACCGCTTCCTCAACAAGCCGCTGCGCGCCGAGGAGCTGGTCGACGCGGTGGAAAGCGTGGCCGAGCTGCGCGAGCTGCTCGACTCGCCCGAACTCAAGGCGGCGGTCGGCCGCGTCGGCAACCTGCCGCCGCCGCCCAAGCTCTACCTGGAACTGAGCCGCGCGCTGGAGTCCGAAGACACCACGCCGAGCACCCTGTCCAACCTCATCTCGCAGGACCCGGTGGTGGCGGCCAAGGTGCTGCGGATGTGCAACTCGGCCTACTTCTCCGGCGGCCGCACCGTCACCGACATCCGCTCGGCGGTGATCCGGCTCGGCCAGCAAACCCTGCGCCGGCTGGTGCTGGCCAGCGAAGTGTTCTCCCAGAGCATTCCGGGCAACATCGACCGCGAGGCGATGCAGCAACGCGCCCTGCTGTCCTCGCAGCTGGCCGCGCGCCTGCTCGGCGGCAGCAGCTCCGAACTGGCCGCCACCGCCGCCCTGCTCGCCGATGTCGGCATGCTGCTGCCGGGCGTGCGCATCCCCGCCGCCTGCGCGGCCGGCGAGCTGGACAAGTGCAGCGGCCCGCACTACGCCGAGGCCGGGGCCTACCTGCTCGGCCTGTGGGGCCTGCCGATGCCCATCGTCGAAGCCGTGGCCAGCCATCACCAGCCCGGCCGCAGCCGTTTCCGCGGCTTCTGGGTCGGCGGCGCGGTGCACGTGGCACGCGCCCTGGTCTCCGGCGAGGCAGTCGACGAGAAGTACCTGGAATCGGTCGGCCTGCGCGAACGCCTGCCGGCCTGGCGCAAGATGGCCGACGATCTGCTCGCCGCCGAGGCGGCCTGAGGGATTGCGGGTCGGTGTCGCCCCAGCTGCCGGACCGAGCCCGCGCAGAACGACTGGCACCGCTGCCTGGGCTGGCTGCACCAGCACGGTGTCGTATCATGCGAGGCATGGAAACAGCGACGTACCTCGAAACTTTCTTCCAGGGCAGCCCGGAGGCCGTCGCTGGCTGTCTGCGCTGTCGTGGCGCGCAACGCTACGAGGGTGTCCTGCGCATGGCGTTCCAACCCATCGTCGATGTGGGTGCGCGATCCGTGTTTGCCTACGAGGCCCTGGTGCGCGGCGCCCAAGGCGAGTCGGCGGGGCAGGTCATCGGTCAGGTTGCGCCCGAACAGTTGTACGGCTTCGACCAGACCTGCCGCGTGCTGGCCATCGATACGGCGCGGCGCCTCGGCCTGAACGCAAGGCTGTCGATCAATTTTTTGCCCAACGCGGTCTACGAGCCCGCCACCTGCATTCGGTTGACGTTGGCGGCGGCGCACAAGGTCGGCTTCCCCCCGGAGCGTTTGGTATTCGAAATTACCGAGGGCGAAAAAATCCGCGACCCGGAGCATGCCCTGAAGATCGTTCGGGATTATCAGCAGCGGGGTTTTCTGACGGCGATCGACGACTTTGGCGCTGGCTACTCGGGGCTCAACCTGCTGGCGACATTTCAGCCGCACCTGGTCAAGCTCGACATGGCGCTGGTGCGCGATATTCACCGCGACCGTCCGCGACAAGCGATCGTCAGCGGCGTACTGGGGGCGTGCCGGGCGCTGGACGTGCAGGTGATCGCCGAGGGGGTCGAGACGGCGGACGAGTACGCGTGGCTGCGTGAAGCCGGGATCACGCTCTTTCAGGGGTATTGGATCGGCCGTCCGGCGCTGGAGGCGCTGCCGGAGCCGCACTGGGAGCGGCTCTAGCAGCCTGTTGAAATTCGACCCGGCGAAGCCCCCGACTCGGTCGGCAGCGCGGATTTCTCGCTGCTCAAGCGCTCCGCAAGCGCGTCCCGCG
>NZ_JACHHX010000026.1 GCF_014202935.1 Rehaibacterium terrae
GCGCGGCAGTCAGCGTGGTCTTGCCGTGGTCGACGTGACCGATCGTGCCCACGTTCACGTGCGGCTTGGTGCGCTCGAATTTACCCTTGGCCATGACTTAGGTTTCCTCGGTTCGATCTTTTGTTGGTTTTACTGCTCAGGACTTCTTGATGACCTGCTCGGCGATGTTGGCCGGCGCCTCGGCGTAGTGGTCGAATTCCATGGTGAAGGTCGCGCGGCCCTGGGTCATGGAACGCAAGGTCGTGGCGTAGCCGAACATCTCGCCCAGCGGCACCATCGCGTTGATGATCTTGCCGGAGGGGGAGTCGTCGGAGCCCTGCAGGATGCCGCGACGCCGACTCAGATCGCCCATCACGTCACCCATGTAATCCTCCGGGGTGACGACCTCGACCTTCATCACCGGCTCGAGCAGCACCGGGCTGGCCTTCTGGAAGCCTTCCTTGAAGCCCATCGAGCCGGCGATCTTGAACGCCATTTCGGACGAGTCGACCTCGTGATACGAACCGTCGACCAGGCGGACCTTGATGTCGACCACCGGATAGCCGGCCATCACGCCGTTGGCCATCGCTTCCTGGATGCCCTTGTCGACCGCCGGGATGTACTCCTTGGGCACGACACCGCCGACGATGGCGTTCTCGAAGACGTAGCCGGCACCACGCTCCTGCGGCTCGATCTCGAGCACCACGTGACCGTACTGGCCCTTGCCGCCCGACTGACGGACGAACTTGCCTTCCTGCCTGACCGCCTTGCGGATGGTCTCGCGGTAGGCGACCTGCGGCTTGCCGACGTTCGCCTCGACGTTGAACTCGCGCTTCATGCGGTCGACGATGATGTCCAGGTGCAGCTCACCCATGCCGGAGATGATGGTCTGGCCGGACTCCTCGTCGGTACGCACACGGAAGGAGGGATCCTCCTGCGCCAGGCGCGACAGGGCGATGCCCATCTTCTCCTGGTCCGACTTGGTCTTGGGCTCGACCGCCATCGCGATGACCGGCTCGGGGAAGGTCATCCGCTCCAGGGTGATCACCGCGTCTTGCGCGCACAGCGTGTCGCCGGTGGTCACATCCTTCAGGCCGACCGCCGCAGCGATGTCGCCGGCGCGGACCTCCTTGATCTCCTCGCGGTTGTTGGCGTGCATCTGCAGAAGGCGGCCGATCCGCTCCTTCTTGCCCTTGACCGGGTTGTAGACCTGGTCGCCGGCGCTGAGCACGCCCGAATAGACGCGGAAGAAGGTCAGCGCGCCCACGAACGGATCGGTCATGATCTTGAACGCCAGCGCCGAGAACTTCTCGTTGTCGTCGGCGCGGCGGGTGGCGGGCTGATCGCGATCGTCGACGCCGGCAACCGGCGGACGGTCGGACGGCGCCGGCAGGAAGCGGATCACGCCATCCAGCATCGCCTGCACACCCTTGTTCTTGAAGGCGCTGCCGCAGAAGGCCGGGATGATCTCGCACTTGAGGGTGCGCTGACGGATGCCGGCGATGATCTCTTCCTCGGAAAGCTCGCCTTCCTCGAGGTACTTGTTCATCAGCTCCTCGGACGCCTCGGCGGCGGCCTCGACCATGAACGCACGCGCGGCGGCGCACTCCTCGGCCAGATGCGCCGGGATATCGGCGTAGCTGAAGGTGTTGCCCTGGGTTTCCATGTCCCAGACGATCGCCTTCATCTTGAGCAGGTCGACCACGCCCTCGAAGTTCTCTTCGGCGCCGATCGGCACCTGCATCGGCACCGGATAGGCATTGAGGCGGCTGCGCAGCTGCTCCATCACCTTCTTGAAGTTGGCCCCGGTGCGATCCATCTTGTTGACGAAGGCCAGACGCGGCACGTTGTACTTGTTGGCCTGGCGCCACACCGTCTCGGACTGCGGCTGCACGCCGCCGACCGCGCACAGTACGAACACGGCACCGTCGAGCACGCGCAGCGAGCGCTCCACCTCGATGGTGAAGTCGACGTGACCCGGGGTGTCGATGATGTTCAGGCGATGCTCGGGGAACGACTTGTCCATCCCCTTCCAGAACGCCGTGGTGGCCGCGGAAGTGATGGTGATGCCGCGCTCCTGCTCCTGCTCCATCCAGTCCATGGTGGCGGCGCCGTCATGGACTTCGCCGATCTTGTGGCTGACACCGGTGTAGAACAGGATGCGCTCGCTGGTCGTGGTCTTGCCGGCATCGATGTGGGCCATGATGCCGAAGTTGCGATAGCGCTCGATGGGGGTCGTACGGGCCACTTTTCTGGATCCCTGTCGTGATTACCAGCGGTAGTGCGAGAAGGCCTTGTTGGCCTCCGCCATGCGGTGGGTTTCCTCGCGCTTCTTGACGGCGCCACCACGGTTCTCGGACGCGTCCAGAAGCTCCCCGGCCAGCTTGCGCGGCATGGAGTTTTCGGAACGCTTGCGGGCGGACTCGATCAGCCAGCGCATCGCGAGCGCCTGGCGACGGGAGGCACGCACCTCGACCGGAACCTGGTAGGTCGCACCGCCGACACGACGGGACTTGACCTCGACCACCGGAGCAACGTTGCCCAAGGCCTTCTCGACCAGCTCAAGGGCATTCGGATTCTTCTCGCCGATGACATCCATCGCGCCATAGACGATTTTCTCGGCGACGGACTTCTTGCCGTTCTTCATCACCATATTGATGAAGCGGGCAACCATTTCGCTGCCGTGCTTGGGATCCGGCAGAACGGGACGGGTACCGGGCGAACCTTTACGGGACATGATGCGTGCCTGATTTGAAAAGATCGGGTGTTACGCGAAACCGCTCGCTCAGGACTTCGGGCGCTTGGCGCCGTACTTGGAGCGGCCCTGGCGACGCTTGGCGACGCCGGCGGCGTCGAGCGAGCCGCGCACGGTGTGGTAGCGGACGCCAGGCAGGTCCTTGACGCGCCCGCCCCGGATCAGCACCACCGAGTGCTCCTGGAGATTGTGGCCTTCACCACCGATGTACGAGATGACCTCGAACCCGTTGGTGAGGCGCACCTTGGCCACCTTGCGGAGCGCCGAGTTCGGCTTCTTCGGGGTGGTGGTGTAGACACGGGTGCAGACGCCACGGCGCTGCGGGCAGTTGTCCAGCGCCGGGGAGGCACTCTTGTAGGACTTGGGCTGCCGGGGCTTGCGAACCAGCTGATTGATCGTCGCCATTCGTCGGAGACCTTGCGATGAAAACGAAGGCAGGCCGGTACTCCCGGCCTGCCGAGACAGAAAAGTTTAGCCAGTGTTAAACCACCCTGTCAATGGCTGCAGGGTGGTTCAACGACCGTCCTCGGCTCGAACACGAGGCGCGTCCTGCGCCTCATTTCGCATGTGGGCAGCCCATGGGCCGCCGGGGAATCACTCGTCGGCGGAACCGGCTCCCTCAGCCATCGCCTCCGATGCCGGGGCGGCGCGCAGGGCCTCCATATCCGATTCGCTCAGCTCACCCGCCTGGCGGCGGCGCTTGCTGTGGTAGGCAAGACCCGTGCCGGCCGGGATCAGACGGCCAACGATAACATTTTCCTTCAGGCCCCGCAAGGTATCGCGGGTACCGCGAACCGCCGCCTCGGTGAGCACGCGGGTGGTTTCCTGGAAGGAGGCCGCCGAGATGAACGATTCGGTCGCCAGCGAAGCCTTGGTGATGCCCAGCAGCACCGGCTGGAACTTGGCCGGCATCTCGTTGCGGGCCTGGGCCCGGGCATTTTCCTCCAGCACGCGGATCTTCTCCACCTGCTCGCCCTGCAGGAAGCGGGTATCGCCGGGCTCGGTGATCTCCACCTTGCGCAGCATCTGGCGGATGATCACCTCGATGTGCTTGTCGTTGATCTTCACGCCCTGCAGGCGGTAGACGTCCTGGATCTCCTTGACCAGGTAGGCGGCCAGCGGCTCGACGCCGAGCAGGCGGAGGATGTCCTGCGGGTTCGGCTCGCCGTCCACGATGGTCTCGCCCTTCTCCACGTGCTCGCCTTCGAACACGATGATCTGGCGGTACTTCGGGATCAGCTCCTCGTGCTCGTTGCCTTCGGCATCCTTGATGATCAGGCGCTGCTTGCCCTTGGTGTCCTTGCCGAAGCTGACCACGCCGGAGCGCTCGGCGAGGATCGCCGGGTCCTTCGGCTTGCGGGCCTCGAACAGATCGGCCACGCGCGGCAGACCGCCGGTGATGTCACGGGTCTTGGACGCCTCCTGCGGGATCTTGGCGACCACATCGCCCACACCCACCGGCGCGCCGTCGTGCAGGTTGACGATCGAGCGCGGCGGCAGCAGGTACTGCGCCGGCAGGTCGGTGCCCGGAATGTTCAGATCCTTGCCGTCGGCATCGACGATGCGCACGATCGGGCGCAGATCCTTGCCGGCCGAGCCGCGACGCTTGGGGTCGGTGATCTCGGCGCTGGCCAGGCCGGTCAGCTCGTCGACCTTCTCGATCACGGTGACGCCGTCGACGAAGTCGACGAAGCGCACGAAGCCCGCCACTTCCGACACGATCGGATGGTTGTGCGGATCCCAGTTGGCGACGGTCTGGCCGGCCTTGACCGCCTCGCCGTCCTTGACCGAGATGACCGCGCCGTACGGCACCTTGTAGCGCTCACGCTCGCGCCCGGCCGGATCCAGCACCGACAGTTCGCCCGAGCGCGACACCGCCACCAGGTGGCCGGCGCTGTGCTGGACGGTCTTGATGTTGGTGAACCTGATCGTGCCGGTGGTCTTGATGGTGACGTTGTCCACCGCCGCCGCACGCGAAGCCGCACCGCCGATGTGGAAGGTGCGCATGGTCAGCTGCGTGCCCGGCTCGCCGATCGACTGGGCGGCGATCACGCCGACCGCCTCACCGATGTTGACGATGTGGCCGCGTGCCAGATCGCGGCCGTAGCAGTGCGCGCAGACGCCGAAGCTCGATTCGCAGGTGATGGTGGAACGCACCTTGATCGCCTGCACGCCCGCCGCTTCCAGCTTCTCCACCCACTTCTCGTCGAGCAGGGTGTTGCGGGTGACGATCGGATCCTCGTCGTTGCCCGGCAGGAAAACGTCCTCGGCCACGATACGGCCGAGCACGCGGTCGCGCAGCGGCTCGACCACGTCGCCGCCCTCGACGATCGGCGTCATGGTCAGGCCGTTCATCGTGCCGCAATCGACCTCGGTGATCACCACGTCCTGCGACACGTCGACCAGACGGCGGGTCAGATAACCGGAGTTCGCCGTCTTGAGTGCGGTGTCGGCCAGACCCTTGCGCGCGCCGTGGGTCGAGATGAAGTACTGCAGGACGTTCAGACCCTCGCGGAAGTTCGCGGTGATCGGCGTCTCGATGATCGAGCCGTCCGGGCGCGCCATCAGGCCGCGCATGCCGGCCAGCTGGCGGATCTGCGCCTGCGAGCCACGCGCGCCGGAGTCGGCCATGATGAAGACGGAGTTCATCGACTTCTGCTCGACCGTCTCGCCCTTGGCGTTGACGGTCTTCTCGGTGCCGATGGTGTCCATCATCGCCTTGGCGACGCGCTCGTTGGTGCGCGACCAGATATCGACGACCTTGTTGTAGCGCTCACCGGCGGTGACCAGACCCGACTGGTACTGCTGCTGGATCTCCAGCACCTCCTTCTCGGCCTCGGCCAGGATGGTCTTCTTCTCCTCCGGAATCACCATGTCGTCGATACCGATGGAGACGCCGGCGCGGGTCGCGTTGTAGAAGCCGGTGTACATCAGCTTGTCGGCGAAGATCACCGTCTGCTTCAGGCCGAGCTGGCGGTAGCAGGCGTTGATCAGGCGGCTGATGGCCTTCTTGGTCAGCTCGGTGTTGACCAGAGCGAACGACAGGCCCTCGGGCAGGATCTCGGCCAGCATCGCGCGGCCGACCGTGGTGTCGACGATCGAGGTCGACTCGCTGCGGTTGCCCTGCTCGTCGATCTCGACCTGGCGCAGGCGAACCTTCACCTTGGCGTGCAGATCGACGACGCGGTTGTCGTAGGCGCGCTTCACTTCGGCGATGTTGGCGAACACCATGCCCTCGCCCTTCTTGTTCTCGAGCGCGCGGGTCATGTAGTACAGGCCCAGGACCACGTCCTGGGTCGGCACGATGATCGGCTCGCCGGAGGCTGGCGACAGGATGTTGTTCGACGACATCATCAGCGCGCGGGCTTCCAGCTGCGCCTCGAGCGACAGCGGCACGTGCACGGCCATCTGGTCGCCGTCGAAGTCGGCGTTGAAGGCGGTGCAGACCAGCGGGTGCAGCTGGATCGCCTTGCCCTCGATCAGCACCGGTTCGAAAGCCTGGATGCCGAGGCGGTGCAGCGTCGGAGCGCGGTTGAGCAGCACCGGGTGCTCGCGGATGACTTCTTCGAGGATGTCCCACACCATCGGCTCTTCGCGCTCGACCAGCTTCTTGGCGGCCTTGATGGTGGTGGCCAGGCCACGACGCTGCAGCTTGGAGAAGATGAACGGCTTGAACAGCTCCAGCGCCATCTTCTTGGGCAGGCCGCACTCATGCAGGCGCAGGGTCGGGCCGACCACGATGACCGAACGGCCGGAGTAGTCGACGCGCTTGCCCAGCAGGTTCTGACGGAAACGACCCTGCTTGCCCTTGATCATGTCGGCCAGCGACTTGAGCGGGCGCTTGTTGGTACCGGTGATGGCGCGACCGCGACGGCCGTTGTCCAGCAGCGCATCGACAGACTCCTGCAGCATGCGCTTCTCGTTGCGCACGATGATGTCCGGCGCATTGAGCTCGAGCAGGCGCTTGAGGCGGTTGTTGCGGTTGATGACGCGGCGGTAGAGGTCGTTGAGGTCGGAAGTCGCGAAGCGGCCGCCATCCAGGGGCACCAGCGGACGCAGGTCGGGCGGCAGCACCGGCAGCACGGTGAGGATCATCCACTCCGGGCGGTTGCCGGACTCGATGAAGGCTTCGACCAGCTTGATACGCTTGGTGAGGCGCTTGAGCTTGGTCTCGGAGTTGGTCGACGCGATCTCCTCCTTCAGACGCACCATCTCGGCGTTGAGGTCGATCGTGCGCAGCAGCTCGTAGACGGCCTCGGCGCCCATCATGGCATCGAAGTCATCGCCGTGCTCCTGGCGGGCCTGCATGAACTGCTCTTCGTTGAGCAGCTGACCGCGCTCGAGCGTGGTCAGCCCCGGCTCGATGACCACGTAGGCCTCGAAGTACAGGATGCGCTCGATGTCGCGCAGGGTCATGTCGAGCATCAGGCCGATGCGCGAGGGCAGCGACTTCAGGAACCAGATGTGGGCGACCGGGCTGGCCAGTTCGATGTGGCCCATGCGTTCACGCCTGACCTTGGCCAGGGTGACCTCGGTGCCGCACTTCTCGCAGACCACGCCGCGGTGCTTCATGCGCTTGTACTTTCCGCACAGGCACTCGTAGTCCTTGACCGGCCCGAAGATCGCGGCGCAGAACAGGCCATCGCGCTCGGGCTTGAAGGTGCGGTAGTTGATGGTCTCCGGCTTCTTGACCTCGCCGTACGACCACGAGCGGATCAGGTCGGGAGAGGCCAGCTGGATCTTGATGGCGTCGAAATCCAGCGACTGCCGCTGCTGGTTGAAGAGGTTGAGCAAATCTTTCATGGGTCAGTTCTCCAGTCCGCGGCGTCCGATCAGTGCTCTTCCAGCTCGATGTTGATGGCGAGCGAGCGGATTTCCTTGACCAGCACGTTGAACGACTCGGGCATGCCCGCCGTCATCTCGTGCTCGCCGTCGACGATGTTCTTGTACATCTGGTTGCGGCCCTGCACGTCGTCGGACTTCACCGTCAGCATCTCCTGCAGGGTGTAGGCGGCACCGTAGGCTTCCAGCGCCCACACTTCCATCTCACCGAAACGCTGACCGCCGAACTGCGCCTTGCCGCCCAGCGGCTGCTGGGTGACCAGCGAGTACGGGCCGGTGGAGCGGGCGTGCATCTTGTCGTCGACCAGGTGGTTGAGCTTGAGCATGTGCATGTAGCCCACCGTGACCGGGCGATCGAACTCCTCGCCGGTGCGACCATCGATCAGACGGGTCTGGCCGCTCTCGGGCAGACCGGCGAGCTTGAGCATGGCCTTGATCTCTTCCTCGGTCGCGCCGTCGAACACCGGGGTAGCCATCGGCACACCGCTGGTGAGGTTGCGCGCCAGATTGAGCAGCTCCTCGTCGCTGAACTGCGACAGGTCCACCCGCTCGCCCATCAGCTTGCGGTCGTGGTTGTAGATCTGGTCGAGGAACTTGCGCAGGTCGGCCACCTTGGCCTGGGACTCGAGCATTTCCTGGATGCGCTGGCCCAGCCCCTTGGCTGCCCAGCCCAGGTGAGTCTCGAGGATCTGGCCGATGTTCATTCGGCTCGGCACACCCAGCGGGTTGAGCACGATGTCGACCGGCGTGCCGTCGGCCATGTAAGGCATGTCCTCGACCGGCACGATGTTCGAGATCACGCCCTTGTTGCCGTGACGGCCGGCCATCTTGTCGCCCGGCTGGATGCGGCGGCGCACGGCCAGGTAGACCTTGACCATCTTGAGCACGCCCGGGGCGAGATCGTCGCCGGCGGTGATCTTGGCGCGCTTGTCGGCGAACCGCTTCTCGAACTCGGCCTTGTGCGCCTCGATCTGCTTCTGCGCACGCTCGATGGCCTCGGCGGCATCCTCGTCCTTCATGCGGATCGAGAACCAGTCGTCCTTCTTCAGTCCGTCCAGGTACTCGTCGCTGATAGCTGTGCCCTTCTTCAGGCCACCCGGACCGCCGTTGGCGACCTTGCCGACGATCTGCGAACGCAGGCGGGCGTAAATGGCACCCTCCAGGATGCGGAACTGGTCGTCGAAGTCCTTCTTGACGCGCCTGATCTCGGCCTCCTCGATCTGACGGGCGCGCTTGTCCTTCTCGATGCCGTCGCGGGTGAAGACCTGCACGTCGATGACGGTGCCGTCCATGCCCGGCGGCACGCGCAGCGAGCTGTCCTTCACGTCGGAGGCCTTCTCGCCGAAGATCGCACGCAGCAGCTTCTCTTCCGGCGTCAGCTGGCTCTCGCCCTTGGGCGTGACCTTGCCGACCAGGATGTCGCCGGCGCGCACCTCGGCACCGATGTAGACCACGCCGGACTCGTCGAGACGGCTGAGCGCCTGCTCGGAGACGTTCGGGATGTCGGCGCTGATTTCCTCGGGGCCGAGCTTGGTGTCGCGTGCGACACAGGTCAGCTCCTCGATGTGGATCGTGGTGTAGCGGTCCTCCTGGACCACACGCTCCGAGATCAGGATCGAGTCCTCGAAGTTGTAGCCGTTCCACGGCATGAACGCGACCAGCATGTTCTGGCCCAGCGCCAGCTCGCCGATGTCGGTGGAGGGACCGTCGGCCAGCACGTCGCCGCGGGCGACACGGTCGCCCACCCTCACCAGCGGGCGCTGGTTGATGCAGGTGTTCTGGTTGGAGCGGGTGTACTTGACCAGGGTGTAGATGTCGACACCGGCATCGTTCTCGCCGACTTCGTCCTCGTTGACGCGCACCACGATGCGGGCGGCATCGACCTGGTCGATGACGCCACTGCGGCGGGCCACGGTGATCACGCCCGAGTCGCGCGCCACGGCGCGCTCGATGCCGGTGCCGACCAGCGGCTTCTCTGCACGCAGCGTCGGTACCGCCTGGCGCTGCATGTTGGCGCCCATCAGCGCGCGGTTGGCGTCGTCGTGCTCGAGGAACGGCACCAGCGCAGCCGCGACCGACACCGACTGCATCGGCGAGACGTCCATGTAGTGGATCTCGCTCGGCGGCTTGAGCAGGGTCTCGCCCTGGTAACGGCAGGGCACGAACTGGCCGGTCAGCGCGCCCTTCTCGTCGAGTTCGGCGTTGGCCTGGGCGATGACGTACTCGTTCTCCTCGATCGCCGACAGGTACTCGACCTCGTCGGTGACCCGCCCGTTGACGACCTTCCGGTACGGCGTCTCCAGGAAGCCGTACTGGTTGGTGCGTGCGTACACGGCCAGCGAATTGATCAGGCCGATGTTCGGGCCTTCCGGCGTCTCGATGGTGCAGACGCGGCCGTAGTGGGTCGGGTGCACGTCGCGCACCTCGAAGCCGGCGCGCTCACGGGTCAGGCCGCCCGGGCCGAGCGCCGAGACGCGGCGCTTGTGCGTGACCTCGGACAGCGGGTTGTTCTGGTCCATGAACTGGCTGAGCTGCGAGGAGCCGAAGAACTCCTTGATCGCAGCGGCAACCGGCTTGGCGTTGATCAACTCCTGCGGGGTCAGGCCTTCGGACTCGGCCAGCGACAGACGCTCCTTGACGGCGCGCTCGACGCGCACCAATCCGACGCGGAACACGTTCTCGGCCATCTCGCCGACCGAGCGCACGCGGCGGTTGCCCAGGTGGTCGATGTCATCCACGGTGCCGCGGCCGTTGCGGATCTCGCACAGCACCTTGAGCACATCGAGGATGTCGGAACTCTCGCCCTGCTCGGCCACCAGGCGCTTGGACTCTTCGTCGTTGCGCTCGGAGAAGTACTTGTGGTCGTACAGCACACCGGGACCGGTCACGTCCTTGCGACCGACGCGGCGGTTGAACTTCATCCGGCCCACGGCCGACAGGTCGTAGCGTTCGAAGGTGAAGAACAGGTTGTAGAACAGGTTCTGAGCCGCTTCCTTGGTCGGCGGCTCGCCCGGCCGCATCATGCGGTAGATCTCGACCAGCGCCTCGAGCTGGGTCTTGGTCGAGTCGATGCGCAGGGTGTTCGACAGGTACGGGCCGCGGTCGAGGTCGTTGACCCACAGCGTGCCGATGCTCTCGATACCGGCCTTGCGGAACGCGGCCAGCTGCTCGTCGTTGAGTTCGTCGTTGGCGGTGGCGAGCACCTCGCCGGTCTTCGGATCGATGACGTCGTGCGCGATGATGCGGCCGACCAGGTAGTCGTCCGGCACCTCCAGCGTCGCCACTCCAGCCTGCTCCAGCTGCCGGACGTGGCGCGCGGTGATGCGCTTGCCCGCCTCCACCAGGGTCTTGCCGTTGACGACCAGATCGAAGTTGAGGGTCTCGCCGCGCAGCCGTTCGGGCACCAGCTCGAGCTCGACGCCTTCCTGCCTGTTGATGCGGAAGGTGTTGATCTCGAAGAAGATCTTGAGCATCTCCTCGTTGCTGTAGCCGAGCGCGCGCAGCAGCACCGACACCGGCAGCTTGCGGCGACGGTCGATACGGGTGAACAGGCAGTCCTTCGGATCGAACTCGAAGTCCAGCCAGGAACCGCGGTAGGGGATGATGCGGGCCGAGTACAGCAGCTTGCCCGAGCTGTGGGTCTTGCCGCGGTCGTGGTCGAAGAACACGCCCGGGCTGCGGTGCAGCTGGGAGACGATGACGCGCTCGGTGCCATTGACGATGAAGGTGCCGTTGTCGGTCATCAGGGGCATTTCGCCCATGTAGACCTCCTGCTCCTTCACGTACTTGATCGCCTTGTTCGACGACTCCTTGTCGTAGATCACCAGGCGCACGGTCACGCGCAGCGGCGCACCGTAGGTCAGGCCGCGGTTGCGGCACTCACGCTCGTCGAACGGCGGCTCGCCGAGGCGGTAGCTGACATATTCGAGGGCGGCGTTGCCGGAATAGCTGGAAATCGGGAACACCGACTTGAGCGCGGCGTGCAGGCCCTTGTCGGCGCGCTGGTCGGGCGCGGTATCGACCTGCAGGAACTCGCGATAGGAGTCGACCTGGATGGCCAGCAGGTACGGCACCTCCAGGATCGCTTTGCGCTTGCCGAAGTCCTTGCGGATGCGCTTCTTTTCGGTGAAGGAGTAGGTCATGGTCTGCTACCGCCTCGGGTGTGTCGGCTGCCGCGGGAACGGCTGCCGGAGTGATTGGAATCGGAATTCGGAGATCGCCACTGACGCGAATGACGATGTCCGAGTGCCGTCAGGTGAAGCAGGGAAAGGCCGGGGGCTCTCGCCCCCAGCCTTCCGATTCCGCCGGTCGAAGCCAGCGACGCAATGCGCCGCTTACTTGAGCTCGACCTGGGCGCCAGCCGCCTCGAGGTCCTTCTTGAACTTCTCGGCGTCTTCCTTCGACACGCCTTCCTTGACGGTCTGCGGCGCACCCTCGACCAGGTCCTTGGCCTCCTTCAGGCCCAGACCGGTGATCGCGCGAACCGCCTTGATGACTTCGACCTTCTTGTCGCCGGCAGCCTTCAGCACGACGGTGAACTCGGTCTGCTCCTCGACCGGGGCGGCAGCCGCGGCCGGGCCGGCGGCCATCACCACCGGGGCGGCGGCGGAGACGCCGAACTTCTCTTCCATCGCCTTCACCAGCTCCATCACCTCGACGAGGGTCTTGTTGGCGATCGCTTCGATGATCTGCTCGTTGGTCAGAGACATGATTGCTTCCTCGGAAAAATATTCTTGAAAGGGATACGTGAAGTCGGCCGCTCAGGCCGCCGCTTCCTGCTTCTCGCCGATCGCCTTGAGCGCACGGGCCACGCGGGTGGCCGGCTCGACGAGCACGCTGAGCAGCATGGACAGGGCCTGGTCGCGGGTCGGCAGCGAGGCCAGCACGTCCAGGTGGGCGCCCGGGTAATGCTTGCCGCCGATGGAGACGACCTTCGCCTGCAGCTTGTCGTTGGCCTTGGCGAACTCCTTGATCAGACGACCGGCGGCGCCGGGGTCTTCCATCGAGAACGCATAGAGCAACGGACCGACGAGCGAGTCCTTGACCCCCTCGTAATCCGTGCCTTCGACGGCACGCGAGGCCAGCGTGTTCTTGACGACCTTCAGGAACACGCCCGTCTCGCGGGCCTTCTTGCGCATCGCGGTCATCTGGTCGACCGTGATGCCCGCGTACTCGGCGGCAACCAGGGAGTGAGCCTTCGCGGCCACCTCTGCCAGTTCGGCGACGACTTCTTGCTTCTGGGACAGATTCAGAGCCATTGCACTCCTCCTATTGAACTCCGCTCGCGGCTCCAGCCGTCCGCGGTCCTGGGCGGCATCGGTCCTTCGATGCCGGGGACGCCCGATGGCGTCCCGGTGGTGGCCGTTTCCAGACTTTCAAGAATGAAAATTCCGAAAAGGGCGGCACCATCTGCGCAGGCCAGCCCCTCGCGGGGCCCGGATTAAGCGATCGATGGCTGTGCCGACGGCGATTCCATGCCAGTCGCGCGTCCCTGCCCGACGTCGTCACGCACCGACCGCACCTGCGGTCTTTGACGGCTATCGCCGACGGCCGTCCGGCCTTCGGCGAATGCCCTCAAACGACCGGCCGGAACCCGCAGCGGATTCCGGCCGGGTGAAACGATTACTTCAGCGACAGCGACCCCTGGTCGACGGTCACGCCAATGCCCATGGTCGAGCTCAGCGAGATCTTCTGCAGGTACTGGCCCTTGGCGGCCGCCGGCTTGGCCTTGATCAGGTCGGCCAGCAGCGCGTGCAGGTTGGTCTTCAGCGACTCGGGGTCGAAGTTGGCCTTGCCGATCGTGCAGTGGATGATGCCGGCCTTGTCGGTGCGGTAGCGCACCTGACCCGACTTGGCATTCTTCACCGCCTCGGCCGGATTCGGCGACACGGTGCCGACCTTCGGGTTCGGCATCAGGCCGCGCGGACCGAGCACCTGGCCGAGCTTGCCGACCACGCGCATCGCATCCGGCGTGGCGATGACCACGTCGTAGTTCAGCTCGCCGGCCAGCATGCGCTCGGCCAGATCGTCCATGCCCACGGCATCCGCACCGGCAGCCAGGGCCTCGTCGGCCTTGGCGCCCGGCGGGCAGAACACGGCGACGCGCACCGACTTGCCGGTGCCGGCGGGCAGCACGGTCGAGCCACGCACCTGCTGGTCGGACTTCTTGGCATCGACGCCGAGACGCACGGCCACGTCGATCGACTCGACGAACTTCACCTTGCTGTTGTTGAGCAGGATATTCAGGGCCTCATCGATCGGATAGGCCTTGCCCGGCTCCACCAGGCCCTGCAGTGCCTTGAGACGCTTGGAAATCTTCGCCATGACCTCAGCCCTCCACCACCAGACCCATGCTGCGCGCGCTACCGGCGATGGTGCGCACGGCCGCCTCCAGATCCGCCGCGGTCAGATCGGGCTCCTTCGCCTTGGCGATTTCCTCGAGCTGCTTGCGGGTGACCTTGCCCACCTTCTCGGTGTTCGGGCGCTTGGAGCCCGAGGTGATGCCGGCGGCCTTCTTCAGCAGAATGCTGGCCGGGGGCGTCTTGGTGACGAAGGTGAAGGTGCGGTCGGAGTAGGCGGTGATGACGACCGGGATCGGCAGACCCGGCTCCAGCTTCTGCGTGGCGGCGTTGAACGCCTTGCAGAACTCCATGATGTTCAGACCGCGCTGACCCAGCGCCGGACCGACCGGCGGGCTGGGGTTGGCCTGACCGGCCTTCACCTGCAGCTTGATGTAGCCGACGACTTTCTTTGCCATTTCAGTTCTCCTGGAGTGCCAGCGTCTGCACGCCTCACGGCTGCGGGACTCCTCCCTCTGCTTTCATTCGGGACCCGGGCCCCGGAGCCCGGTCCCGGCCGCTCAGGCCTTCTCCACCTGGCCGAATTCCAGCTCGACCGGCGTCGAACGCCCGAAAATCATCACCGCCACCCGCAGGCGGCTGCGCTCGTAGTTGACTTCCTCGACCACGCCGTTGAAGTCGTTGAACGGACCGTCGACCACCCGGACCATCTCGCCGGGCTCGAACAGCACCTTCGGCTTGGGCTTGTCCACGCCCTCCTGCACACGCTGCAGGATGGCGTCGGCCTCGGAGTCCTTGATCGGCAGCGGGCGGTCGGCGGTGCCGCCGATGAAGCCCATGACCTTGGGGGTCTCCTTCACCAGGTGCCAGCACTCGTCGTCAATGCGTGGAATGCCGCCTTCCTCACGGGTGTCGATCTGGACCAGCACGTAGCCTGGAAAGAACTTCCGCTCGGACTTGCGCTTCTGGCCGCCGCGCATCTCGACCACTTCCTCGGTCGGCACCAGCACTTCCCCGAAGCGGTCCTGCATGCCCTCGCGGGCGATGCGGTCCTTCAGCGACTTGGCGACCTGGTGCTCGAAGCCCGAATAGGCGTGAACCACATACCAACGCTTGCCCATGACGCCCTCCTTAGCCGAGCAGCCAGCCGATGAACGAGGAGATGAAAAAGTCGATCAGCGCAATCAGCAGGCTGATGATGATCACCACCACCAGGATCACGCCGGTCGAGCGCAGGGTTTCCTGGCGGGTGGGCCAGACCACCTTGCGCAGCTCGAAGCGCGTCTCGGACAGGAACTCCCGCGCCTGCCGCCCCTTGGCGGTGGGCAGACACACGATGCCGGCCACGATCACCGCAAGCACGGGCAGCAGTCCGCGCAGTGGACCGGGCCACTCGGCGAACCAGTAGAAACCCACCACGCCGGCGACCGCGATCAGACCCGCAAGCACGTACTTGACGATATCGCCTGGCGATGCGGCCTGGGCGCTTTGTTCGACCTTTGCGTTCATCCGGTTACCGGTTTCCGGCCTCCACTGCTGGCCGGCTTGCTTGAATGGCACGCCAGGAGGGACTCGAACCCCCAACCTGCGGTTTTGGAGACCGCTGCTCTGCCAATTGAGCTACTGGCGTATTTGGTTGTCTTCAAACGGCTGATGGCGGACCCTGGCCGGGCCCGCCATTGGGATGGCTTCCGGCCGGATTCCGCTCCGGCCGGGAGCCTGTCACTCGATGACCTTCGCCACCACGCCGGCGCCGACGGTGCGGCCGCCCTCGCGGATCGCGAAGCGCAGGCCTTCCTCCATCGCGATCGGCGCGATCAGCGACACCACCATCTTGATGTTGTCGCCCGGCATCACCATCTCCACGCCCTCCGGCAGCTCCACCGCACCGGTCACGTCCGTCGTCCG
>NZ_JACHHX010000027.1 GCF_014202935.1 Rehaibacterium terrae
CGGGCGCCACAGGGATGTGTGCTCGCGAGGCACCGTCCGAAGCCGCGTTGGGCAAGCAAAGAAAAGTAACCCGGCCGCCGGCAGGCGGACGGAACATCCGGCCTGAAAGGCCGGCCAAATCGCGACAAACCCACAGGCGCACGAAACCCCAGCACGTAGCGCCGGCGCGACCGCGGCGAAACCAGCCCACGCGTGCAGGAGCGGCGTAAGCCGCGACCGGCAAACCGTCGTGCGGGCCAACCCCGTTCGCGGCTTACGCCGCTCCTCCACCTGCCAAAGATGCGTCAGGTCCTGGGCAGCGTGACGCCGGTCTGGCCCTGGTACTTGCCGCCGCGGTCGCGGTAGCTGGTCTCGCAGACCTCGTCGGACTGGAAGAACAGCATCTGCGCCACGCCCTCGCCGGCGTAGATCTTGGCCGGCAGCGGCGTGGTGTTGGAGAACTCCAGCGTCACGTGCCCCTCCCACTCCGGCTCCAGCGGCGTCACGTTGACGATGATGCCGCAGCGCGCGTAGGTGCTCTTGCCCAGGCACACCACCAGCACGTCGCGCGGGATGCGGAAGTACTCCACCGTGCGCGCCAGCGCGAACGAGTTGGGCGGGATGATGCACACGTCCGAGTCGATGTCGACGAAGCTGCCACTGTCGAAGTTCTTCGGATCGACGATGGTCGAGTTGATGTTGGTGAACACCTTGAACTCGCGCGCGCAGCGCACGTCGTAACCGTAGCTGGAGGTGCCGTAGCTGACGATGCGGTGGCCGTCGGCGGCGTGCTTGACCTGGCTGGCCGCGAACGGCTCGATCATGCCGTGCTGCTCGGCCATGCGGCGGATCCACTTGTCGCTCTTGATGGTCATGGGCGGTCGCTTGGGTGTGCTTTGCGGGTACGGGAGGCCAGAGGGGAAATCAGGGAGCAGGCGGGAGCGCGCACCGTTTTTCCGGTTACCGGCTCCCCGTTTCCGCTCTCACGTGTTCTGAATGACGATGTTCGGAAACCCGATCTGCTTGTTCTTCGCCTGCAGCGACAGCCGGGCGGCGGTGCGGCGTGCAATCTCGCGGTAGGACTGTGCCACGGGCGAATCCGGGTCGGCCACCACGCTGGGCGCACCGCCGTCGGCCTGCTCGCGGATGCGGATGTCCAGCGGCAGCGAGCCCAGCAGCGGCACACCGTACTGCTGCGCCATGCGCTCGCCGCCGCCGGCGCCGAACACGTGCTCGGCATGGCCGCAGTTGGAGCACACGTGCACGGCCATGTTCTCGACGATGCCCAGCACCGGCACCTCGACCTTCTCGAACATCTTCAGGCCCTTCCTGGCATCGAGCAGGGCGATGTCCTGCGGCGTGGTGACGATCACCGCGCCGGACACCGGCACCCGCTGCGCCAGGGTGAGCTGGATGTCGCCGGTGCCCGGCGGCAGGTCGATGACCAGGTAGTCCAGATTCTCCCAGCGGGTCTGGGTCAGCAGCTGCTGCAGTGCCTGGGTGACCATCGGACCGCGCCAGATCATGGCGGTGTCCTCGCCGACCAGCAGCCCGATCGACATCACCTGCAGCCCGTGGCCGAGCTTGGGGAGGATGGCCTTGCCGTCCGGGCTGTCCGGGCGCCCTTCCAAGCCCAGCATCATCGGGATGCTCGGGCCGTAGATGTCGGCATCGAGGATGCCGACCCGAGCCCCTTCCGCCTGCAGCGCCAGCGCCAGGTTGACCGCGGTGGTGGACTTGCCGACGCCGCCCTTGCCCGAGGCCACGGCGATGATGTTCTTCACCTCCGGCAGCGGGGTCAGCCCTTTCTGCACCTGATGGGCATACACCCGCGAGGATACCTGCACGGTCGCCGCCGACACCTCCGGCAGCGCCTCGATGGCGTCCTTGGCCTGCGCGGCGAGCACGGCGTGCCAGCCGGCAGCCGGATAACCGAGCTGGATTTCGACCGCGACGCGGTCGCCGTCGATGCCGATGCCGCGGATGGCCGACTCGCCAAGCGGCTGACCGGTATGCGGGTCTTCCAGCGCGGCCAGGGTCTGGCGGATGCGTGTTGCTGGCTCGGTCACGTCCGATCGATTCCTGAACGGGGGGCACGAGTCTAGCCGATGTCGCCCCTGCCATCGGCCCCCAGAGGCCCCGCATTCGGGGGTGGGGGGCTCGCAGCCGCCAATTGTGGAGATATCGTTAAACCGTTGTTATTCTCCGGTTCAGGTCGCGATCGGGCATCCCCGGACGCCCCTTGGTGACCTGCCTCATCAAATACACAGGGATCGCCCAGACATGCACAATCCAGTCGTGCTCCGTCGCAGCGCGCTGGCGCAGGCTCTTGCCCTCGCCATCGCCCTGCCGCTCGCGCCGGCCGTGTTCGCCCAGAACGCGGCGCAGGCAGATCGGGAAGAAACCCAGGAAGAGAAGAAAGAAGAAGCCCAGACCCTCGACAAGATCACGGTCACCGGCTCGCTGATCAGCCGGTACGGCTTCGACTCGGTCTCGCCGGTCCAGATCATCACCGCCGACACCAGCACCACGGTCGGCCAGCTGGACACCACCACCATCCTGCAGACCACCAACGTGGCCTCGGGTTCGACCCAGATCAGCAACCAGTTCTCCGGCTTCGTCATCGAGGGCGGCAACGGCGTGCAGACCCTCGCGCTGCGCGGCCTGGGCGCGAACCGTACCCTGGTGCTGCTCGACGGCCGCCGCCCCGGCCCGGCCGGCACCCGCGGCCAGGTCGGCGCCTTCGACCTGAACGTCATTCCCAGCATCATCCTGCAGCGCGCCGAGATCCTGAAGGACGGCGGTGGCTCCATCTACGGCTCGGACGCGGTGGCCGGCGTGGTCAACCTGATCACCCGCAAGAACGTCGATCGTCCCGAGCTCAACGTCGACGCCAACCTGCCGTTCGAGAGCGGCGGCTCCCGCTTCAACGTCTCCGGCGCCACCGGCTGGAACTTCGACAACGGCAGCGTCGTGGCCGCCTTCCAGTACTACCAGATGCAGCCGCTGCAGGTCGGTGACCGCGACTTCTTCCGCTGCAACCACGACCTGGTGCGCGACGCCAACGGCAACCTCCTGCCCTTCGAGGACCGCTCGATCACCCGCGGCACGCCCAACGAGGGCTGCATCAACTTCGGCATCATCAACGCCGTCGACGACCTGACCCTGCCGGCCGCCAACCGCCGCTACGGGCCCTCCCCCGATGGCGTGCAGCAGGGCCCGATTCCGGGCTACCGGCTGGTCCGCGTGGTCAACGCTAACCCGGCGGCGGGTACCCCGGCCTTCTACGAGCAGCAGTTCTACCTGGATTTCCAGAACGAGGCCCACATCTTCTCGGCGCAGGAGCGCCTGAGCGTATTCACCGCGGCGGACTTCAGCTTCGACCGGGTCGACTGGAGCGGCCAGTTCCTCTACACCAACCGTGAAACCCGCTCGCGTCGCTTCCGCCAGTTCTTCCCGGTGGTCGACGCCCGCCCCTACGGCTTCAATGGCCTGGCCCGGCCGATCATGCCGTTCCGTTCGGACCAGAACATCGACGTCGACTTCTACTATCTGTCCTCGAGCTTCCGTGGCGACTTCGGCAGTGACAGCAGCTGGACCTGGAACTTCGACACCACCTTCTCGCGCTCGGACGGCAAGTACAGCTCGCTGGGCATCGACCGCGACCGTACCGGCGACCTGCTCACCTCGCCGGACCGTCGCCCCAACCCCACCGTGCCGATCAACTACTTCGACCCGCGCATCCTGAGCGGCGAGGGCATGGAGGCGCTCACCGACGCGATCGGCCAGTGGCATACCGGCAACACGGTCTATGACCAGTTCGTGGTCAATGCCACCACCAGCGGCGACCTGTTCCGCATGCCGGCGGGCATGGCGGCCGGCGCCATCGGCGCCGAGTTCCGCCGGATCTCGATCAACGACACCCCGAGCGATCTGGAACGCACCGGTGGCCTGTGGGGTCAGAGCTCGGCGATCGGCACCAAGGGCAAGGACTACGTCTACGAGACCTTCGGCGAGATCGAGCTGCCGCTGCTGGCCGGCCTGCCGGGCGTCGAGGAGCTGACCTTCAACGGCTCGGCGCGCATGTTCAAGTACGACACCGTGGCCGATTCCGACTACGTGTGGAAGGCGGGCCTGGGCTGGCAGATCGTGCCCTCGGTGCGCCTGCGCGCCACCAACAGCACCTCCTACCGCGCTCCGGGCCTGTACGAGCTGTTCCTGGGTGACCAGACCGGCTTCCTGGGGCAGCTGCAAATCGACCCCTGCGTCCGCTGGGGCGAGAGCAGCAACCCCAATATCCAGGCCAACTGCGCGGCGGCGGGCATTCCGGCCGACTATGACGGCCTCGGCTCCTCGGCGACGATCGTCACCGGCGGCGGCCTGGGCGTGCTCAAGCCGGAGACCTCGAAGGCCTTCACCGCCGGCATCGTGTTCACTCCGGCCTTCGCCAACCTGAGCATGTCGGTCGACTACTTCAAGATCCAGGTCAACGACCAGATCGACCGCCTCGGCGCGGCCAACATCGTGGGCAGCTGCTATGCCCTGCCGGTGTTCCCGAACGCGTTCTGCAACCTGTTCACCCGCAACCCGGGCAACCTGCCCACCGGCGCCTACAACATCGCCACGGTGCGCGACTCGTACATCAACATCAACAAGCAGGTCAATCGCGGCTACGACCTCAACGTGCGCTGGGACGGCGACTTCTCGTTCGGCAAGATCGAGCTGGAGAGCCAGGTCACCTACACGATCGAGGACCTGCAGTTGCTGTTCGACAGCGCCGAGCCCAGCGGTTACGAGTCCGATGACCTCAACGGCATCGTGACCCGTCCGAAGCTGGTCGGCAACCTGCGCTCGGCCTTCAAGCGCGGCGACTGGACCTACACCTGGTTCATGCGCTACGTGGACTCGACGGAGAACTTCTTCGTCAACCCGATCGCCTCCTACCGTGGCACGCCGAACGCCGTCTACGACATCAAGGCGGAGTCGCGCCTGTACCACGGCCTGTCGGTGCGCTACCAGGCCGACAAGTGGAACATCCTGGTCGGCGTGGACAATCTGTTCGACAAGGATCCGCCGACCATTTCCAACGGCGGCGGCTCCACCCGCTACGGTACGATTCCGGCGTTTGCGACGCAGTACGACTGGTTCGGTCGTTCCGCGTTCTTCCGCTTCGGCTATCGCTTCTGACGGCGGGACAGCGGCAAGACGGAGACGGCCGGGGAAACCCGGCCGTCTCCTTGTAATCTGACCGACAATGCGCGACGGGCTGCCTGCGCTGGCTCGCCGCACCCAGAGCAGCCTTGGTCTTTGCAACTGCACGCGAGGAGCAGCAACCGTGACACGAGCTTCATGGACCGTCGCACTGGCGGCATGCGCCCTGATACTGGCGCCGCGGGCGGCCGATGCCCGCACTCCCATTCCCATCGAGACGCTGGCCGAAGCGCCCAGGATCCAGTCGATCTCGATGAGTACCGACGGCAAGAACATCGTCGCCGTGCTGGGCATGCCCGGCACCGGGGCGCTGGAAACCTCGCTGGCGACCTGGCAACTCGACGACCTCGACAAGGGGCCGACCATCACCGCATCCGGCGACCGGATGAAGTTCATCGCCGCCACGGCGATGAAGGCCGACCGGATCTTCGTGGTCGCCCGCCAGGAGTGGACCGGCGAGCTCGCCGGCTGTGGCGAAGGCAAGACCACAGGCAATACCAAGACCTTCGTCACCAAGGCCTATCTGACCGACACCAGCCACAAGTCCTTCGCCGAAGCCTTCGCCGACAACACCCGCAAGCTCGGTATCAGTCAGGCCACCCAGCGCTGCCTGGAGCTGGCAGGCACCGCACGGCTGGTCAGCGGCCTGCCGCTGGATCCGGAAAACGTCGTCATCGCACAGCTGGATACGCTCTCTTTCCGCGACCACTACTACCTTTACAACCTGCGCACCAACGAAACCAGGCTGCTCTTCCGCGCCGGCGGCCGCACCCAGCCCGGCATGTTCGATCCGCGCATCGGCGAGGTACTGGTCCGCACACAGATCGAACCGGTCGGCGGCGACTTCGAAATGCGGATCTTCATCCGCAACCCCGACAGCGGCCAGTTCGAACAGCACGACGGGCTGACCACCAGGCTCAGCGAGCGTTACACCCTCAATTTCGCCGGCATCGACGAAGCCAGCGGCAAGTACTACATCCTCACCGACCTGTTCTCGGATCGGCTGCAGGCTCACGTGTACGACCCGAAGATCCGCCAGTTCGATCCCGAACCGCTGGTCGCGCATCCCGAGCTCCCGGTCTCCGGCCTGATCCTGGGCTCGCGCCCCAGCGACTTCAATCGCGTACTCGGCTTCACCGTCTCGGGCATGGTGACGCAGACGGTCTGGGTGGACCCGAACCTGCGGGCGATCCACGAAGGGCTCAAGCAGGCCTTTCCCGGCCAGAGCGTGAACATCCTCAACTACACCGACGACCGCTCCAAGCTGCTGTTCGCAACCGAGAGCCCGAAGCACCCGCCGACCTACCACCTGCTGCTCGATGGCAAGCGCATGGCGACGCTGGGCAGCGAGCGCCCGGGCATCGATCCGGACAGCATCGGTGAGCAACGCTGGGTGACCTACCCGGCCCGCGACGGCCTGCAGATCCCCGCCATCCTCGACCTGCCGGCCGGCTGGAGCAAAGAGCAGGGCCCGTTGCCGACCGTGATCCATCCGCACGGCGGCCCCTGGTCCCGCGACTTCGGCGACTGGGATGCCACCGGCTGGGTGCCGTTCTTCACCTCCCGCGGCTTCGCCGTGCTGCGCCCGCAATACCGCGGCACGGCCGGGCTCGGCCGCCAGCTCTGGCTGGCCGGCGATGCCGAGTGGGGCCAGAAGATGCAGGACGACAAGGACGATGGCGCGCGCTGGCTGGTCGAGCAGGGCATCGCCGACCCCAAGCGGCTGGTGATCTTCGGCTATTCCTACGGCGGCTTCGCCGCGGCGGCCGCGGTGGTCCGTCCCGACAGCCCTTACCGTTGCGCCATCTCCGGCGCCCCGGTCACCGATCTGGCGCGGCTCTCCAACCGCTGGGGCGAGAGCCGGCTGCAGCGGATCCTGCAGGGCCGGACCGTGAAAGGCATGGACCCGATGCGCAACACCGACAAGGCCAACATCCCGGTCCTGCTCTACGTCGGCGATCGCGACGTGCGCACCCCGGCCTTTCATGCCCGCGACTTCTACAATGCGGTCAAGGGCAAGGTGCCGGCCCGGTTCGAGCTGATTCCGGACATGCCGCACAGCCTGCCCTGGTATCCGCGCCACCAAAAGCAGACCCTGAGCCTGATCGAGTCCTTCCTCGGCTCGGAATGCGGTCTGAACGGCACGGGCAGCTGAGCCCGCACCGGCAGATCCGCAGCATTCCGTCACTCCGAAGCCCGGCCGCGCGCCGGGCTTCGTCTTTGGATGTCAGCGGACCACTGCCCGACGGCGCCCGATCGGCGATAATTTCGCCTTCGTCCCAAGTCCCATGCCATGACCTGCCTCGCTCCCGCCCTCGTCACCTGTGCCCTGCCCTATGCCAACGGCCCCCTGCACATCGGCCACCTGGTCGGCTACATCCAGGCCGACATCTGGGTACGTGCCCGGCGCATGGAAGGCGGGATCACTCATTTCGTCTGCGCCGACGACGCCCACGGCACGCCGATCATGCTCGCCGCCGAGAAGGCCGGGATGGCCCCGGAGGATTTCATCGCCGGCATCCAGGCCGGCCACGAGCGCGACTTCGCCGACTTCGGCGTCGCCTTCGACCACTACCATTCCACCCACTCGGACGAGAACCGCGCGCTGGCCACGCAGATCTACCTGGCGTTGCGTGACGGCGGCCACATCGCGCGCCGCTCGATCCAGCAGCTCTACGACCCGCTGCGCGGGATGTTCCTGCCCGACCGCTACGTCAAGGGCGAGTGCCCCAACTGCGGCGCCGCCGACCAGTACGGCGACAACTGCGAGGTCTGCGGCAAGGCCTACGCGCCGACCGACCTGAAGAATCCGCGCTCGGCGGTGTCCGGCGCCGTGCCCGAGTTGCGCGACTCGGAGCATTTCTTCTTCGAGCTGGGCAAGTTCGAGGGCTTCCTGCGCGACTGGCTGGCCGGCGACGTCGCCCATCCGGCGGTCAAGGCCAAGCTGATGGAGTGGGTGGAGAGCGGACTGCGCGACTGGGACATCTCGCGCGATGCGCCCTACTTCGGCTTCCCGATCCCCGATGCGCCGGGCAAGTTCTTCTACGTCTGGCTGGACGCGCCGGTCGGCTACCTGGCGAGCTTCAAGGCGTACTGCGAAAAGCGCGGCCTGGACTTCGACGCGTTCCTCACCGCCGGCAGCACGACCGAGATGCACCACTTCATCGGCAAGGACATCATCAACTTCCACGGCCTGTTCTGGCCGGCGATGCTGCACGGCGCCGGCCTGCGCACACCTACCGCGCTGCACGTCAACGGTTACCTCACCGTCAACGGCGCCAAGATGAGCAAGTCGCGCGGCACTTTCATCCAGGCCCGCACCTGGCTGGAACACCTGCCGCCCGAACCGCTGCGCTACTACTTCGCCGCCAAGACCGGCGCGGGCGTCGACGACCTCGACCTCAACCTCGAGGACTTCACCGCCCGCGTCAACGCCGACCTGGTCGGCAAGTTCGTCAACATCGCCAGCCGCTGCGCCGGCTTCATCACCAGGCGTTTCGACGGCCGACTCGCCGCGGAACTGCCCGAGCCTGCCATGTACGCCCGCTTCGTCGGCGCGCTCGACGAAGTCCGCGCCAGCTACGCCGAGGGCGAATACAGCCGTGCCATACGCCAGGTGATGGCACTGGCCGACGAGGCCAACCGCTACATCGACGAGAAGAAACCGTGGGTGATCGCCAGACAGGACGGCAGCGACGCCGAGCTGCAGGCGGTCTGCACCCAGGGCCTGAACCTGTTCCGCGTGCTGGCCGCCGGGCTCAAGCCGGTGCTGCCGGCGACCGTCGCCAGGGCCGAAGCCTTCCTCGATGCACCGCTGACGCAGTGGAGCGAGGTTGCCACCCCGCTGCTCGCGCACACCATCAACCCCTTCGAGCCGCTGATGACGCGGATCGACCCCAAGCAGATCGACGCAATGACCGAAGCCAGCAAGGAAACCCTCCAGCCCACCGGCGCCCCCGGGGGCGCGGCGGAAGCCGCGACCGCACCTGCCAGCGCCACCGCCAAGCCGGTCGCGGCTTCCGCCGCGCCTACGGAGAGCAGCGGCGGCGCGACCATTTCCATCGACGACTTCGCCAAGCTCGACCTGCGTATCGGCAAGGTGCTGGCCTGCGAGTTCGTCGAGGGCTCGGACAAGCTGCTGCGCTTCGAGCTGGATGCCGGCGAACTGGGCAGGCGCCAGATCTTTTCCGGCATCCGCGCCGCCTATGGTGAGCCGGAGAAGCTGGTCGGCCGCCATGTCGTGTTCATCGCCAACCTCGCCCCGCGCAAGATGCGCTTCGGCGTGTCCGAGGGCATGATCCTGAGTGCCGGAAGCGGCGGCAGCGAGCTGTTCCTGCTCGACGTGGACGACGGCGCGCAGGCCGGCATGCCGGTGAAGTGACGCAAGCGGCCAAGCGGTGAGTGGAACCCACGGCCGGGATGTGCCCACCGCGCTGGCCGCCCGCCACTCACCGCTTCACGCGGAGCCCGAGAGATGAGCGACCTGTTCCTGCTCCTGATCGGCACGGTCCTGGTCAACAACTTCGTGCTGGCCAAGTTCCTCGGGCTGTGCCCGTTCATGGGCGTGTCGAAGAAGCTCGACTCGGCCTACGGCATGGCGCTGGCCACCGGCTTCGTGCTGACACTGTCGGCCGCACTGAGCTATCTGGTGCACCGCTGGCTGCTCGAGCCGCTCGAACTCGACTACCTGCGCACACTCAGCTTCATCCTGGTCATCGCCGCGGTGGTGCAGTTCACCGAGAGCGTGATGAAGAAACAGAGCCCGCGCCTGTACCGCGTGCTGGGCATCTTCCTGCCCTTGATCACCACCAACTGCGCGGTGCTCGGCGTGGCCCTGCTCAATGTGCAGGCACGGCACAGTCTGTTCGAATCGGTGGTGTACGGCTTCGGCGCGGCGCTGGGCTTCGGGCTGGTCCTGGTGCTGTTCGCGGCGATGCGCGAGCGGCTGGACGCCGCAGACGTGCCGGCCAGTTTCCGTGGCGCGCCGATCGCGCTGACCACCGCCGGGCTGATGGCGCTGGCCTTCATGGGCTTCTCCGGGCTGGTGCGGAGTTGAAGCGGTGAGCGCCGTGCTGGTCATGGTCGGGCTGGCGCTGGCGTTCGGCGCGGTACTGGGCTGGGCGGCGCTGCGCTTCCGCGTCGATGCCGATCCGATCATCGACCAGATCGACGCCATCCTGCCGCAGACCCAGTGCGGGCAATGCGGCTATCCCGGCTGCCGCCCCTATGCCGAGGCCATCGCGGCAGGCCAGGCCGACATCAACCAGTGCCCGCCCGGCGGCGAGGCCGGCATCAAGGCGCTGGCCGCGCTGCTCGGCCGCGAGCCCAAGCCGCTGGACGCCGAGCACGGCGTGGAAAAACCGCCGGTGGTCGCCTGGATCGTCGAAGAGGACTGCATCGGCTGCACCAAGTGCATCCAGGCCTGCCCGGTGGATGCCATCATCGGCGGCCCGAAGTCGATGCACACGGTGATTCCGGAGCTGTGCACCGGCTGCGAACTGTGCCTGCCGCCCTGCCCGGTCGATTGCATCGAACTGCGGCCGGTGAAGGTCGACGCCAGAACCTTCCGCTGGCCGAAGCCGGCGCGGCGGATTCCTTCGGTGCTGGTCGGCGAGTGATGCCTCGCCTGCGCTAGCCCTCAGCGGCAGGGATCACAGCCGATCCGCTCCACGCGCAGCCCCGTCTCGCGCAGCAGCGCCGGCAATCCGTCCTCGCCGATCAGGTGCAGCGCGCCGACCACCACCAGCACGCGCTGGTCGCCGTCGACATACTGCCGCACCCGTGGCAGCCATTCGCGGTTGCGGTCGGCGTTGATGGCCCGGTAGACCTCGGGATACGCGGCCAGCTCCTCGCCGATGTAGGCGACAAGGCCGGCCTCGTCGCCGGCACGCCAGAGGCGATGCAGGCGGCGGGTGCTCTCCGGGTCGCGCGCCTGTTCCAGGGTACGGACCAGCATCTCCTCCTGCACGGCGGGCGACAGCCCGTCGAACACGGCGATCTGCTGCTCGCCGCGCTCAAGCCCGGCGGTGGCCTTGCCGGCGGCCTGCGCGCGCTCCATCAGATGACGGTCCAGGCCCAGGTCCGGCCGGAAACCGGCACGCTGCACCTCGCCCATCACGATCACCAGCGACACCATCCACGGCTTCATGCGCTCGAAGAAGGCCGGCTGCATGCCGCTGCTCGCGCCGTAGTCGGCCAGCAGGGCCCAGGTGGATTCGGCCACCAGCCCGCGCAGGGTCTCAGGGCCGGCCAGCATGCCGGCCTGCACCATCCGCTGCGCCAGCGCCGGCGACATGGCCTCCTGCGGATCGAGCTCGAACACCACCTTGTCGGCGCGCGCGAAGATCTCCTCGACGACCGGCGCCAGCGGATAGTCCTCGGGCGTGAGCAGGTGCATCGAGCCGAGCAGGTGCACCCTGTCGCCGACCTGCCACAGCATCGGCACCGGCGGCTCGGCGCGGGCGACGGCCAGCGTGACGACGAACAGCAGCAGCGTGAACAGGCTGCGGGTGACGGCGGTGATCGTGGTGTGCATCCTTGCGTCTCCTGGACTGCGGGTGTGATGGGCGGCGTGCCGGTCCGGGCTCATTCGGTCGGACCGGTGTACTTCTTCTCGCCTGCCGTAACGGCCAAGTCAAGCCGGTTTTCCGGCGGCGGCAGCGGGCAGGTCGAGTGCGCGTTGAAGGCGCAGGGCGGATTGTAGGCGCGGTTGAAGTCGAGCACGGTACGTCCCTGCTCCGGCCACGGCGCGTACAGGAAGCGGCCGGCGCCGTAGGTCTCGCGGCCGTTGGTGCGGTCGGCGAAGATCAGGAACAGTTCGCCGGTCCCCTCGTCGAGCGCCTCAAGCCGGTGTTCGCGGCCGTCCACCGTGAACACCACCGCGCCCGGATTCGGCATCGGGTCGATGCTGCCGGTGACGTTGGCGATGGCGATGGTGCGCCCTGCCGGATGCGCCTCGAAGCGCGCCTGGACGCGCCAGGCCGGATCGATGGCGTAATGCGCGATGCCGGCGAAACCGACCCGTGGATTGGCACGGGCGTCGCGCACACGCAGCGCGTAACGGCCGCTGCGCCGGATCAGCAGGAAGCTCGCCTCGCCCGCGTCGAAGGACACCACCGTCGGTTCGCCGAGGTTGTCGGGCACCAGCGTGAATTCCTCCGCCTGCGGCAGCCCGCCGACCACGATGCCGGCACCTTCGGCGGGCGCGAAACGCGCATGGTCGCCTTCGAGGGTCAGCGTGCCCAGCCGGGCCGGACCGACCGCGAGACGGATCGCGTTGTCGGCATCGCTGCCCACCGTGTGCGTCCCCGGCTCGACCCAGTGCAGGCCGACCAGCGACAGCCAGCCGTCGGGCCGGCGCAGTCTTTCCTCGCGCTCGCCGCGCCAGGCTTCGATCTCGGCGCGATGGGCGGCGGCATCGATGGCCGGCGGCGGCGGTTCGGCCGAGCAGGCGGCGAGCACGAGCACGGGAAGCATCGGCAACAGGCGGCGCATCGGACCTCCTTCAGCGGCCACGCAGGAACAGCTTGTCGAGGTCGGCCATGCCCAGTTGGACCCAGGTCGGACGGCCGTGGTTGCACTGTCCGGAGCGCTCGGTGGCCTCCATGTCGCGCAGCAGCGCGTTCATTTCGGGAACGGTCAGGCGACGGTTGGCGCGCACCGAGGCATGGCAGGCCATGGTCGCCAGCAACCCGTTGCGCTCCTGCTCCACACGGCGACTGCCGCCATGCTCGATGAAGTCGGCCAGCACGTCGAGCACCAGTTGCCGCACATCCACGCCGTCGAGCAAGACGGGGATGCTGCGTACCGACAGCGATTGCGGGCCGCTGCGCTGCAGCTCGAAGCCGAGCGAAGCCAGCGCGTCGGCGTGTTCCTCGGCGGCATCGGCCTCGCGCTCACTCACCGCCAGCGACAGCGGCACCAGCAGCGGCTGGGCACGGATCCCTTCGCCCTCTTGTGCGCGCTTGAGCCGCTCGTAGGTGATGCGCTCGTGCGCGGCGTGCATGTCGACCAGCACCAGTCCGTGCGCATTCTCCGCCAGCACGTAGACGCCATGCAGTTGGGCCAGCGCATAGCCCAGCGGCGGAGCCTCGCCCTCGGCCTCCCCCTCGGCCTCACCGGCGGCCGGCAGCGGCGCGGTGGCGATGGACGCCGCCACCGCCGGCGCGCCGTAGAGCGCGGCATAGTTCGCCACCTGCTCGCGCACCGACAGGCCCAGCCCGCCCTGCTGCGGCGCCGGCGCCCAGGCCGCGCGCGTCGCAGCGGACGGAACCGCCGGCAAAGGGGCCTTGGCTTCAGCAGTGGCGACGGCCCCGGCACGGGTGTCCGCCAACGCCTCATGCAGGGTGCGGAACACGAAATCGTGCACCAGCCGGCCATCGCGGAAGCGCACCTCGTGCTTGGCCGGATGCACGTTCACGTCCACCCGGCGCGGATCGAGCTCCAGGAACAGCACGAAGGCCGGATGGCGGCCGTGGAACAGCACGTCGGCATATGCCTGCTTCACCGCGTGCGCGACGACACGATCTCGCACGGCGCGGCCGTTCACGTAGAAATACTGCTGATCGGCGCTGGAACGCGAGGCCGTCGGCAGACCGACCCAGCCGTGCAGGCGCAGCCCGGCGGCGGCGTGATCCACCCGAAGGCACTGCCGCGTGAAATCCTCGCCCAGCGCCTCGGCCACACGCGCCAGCGGATCGGCGCCCTCGCGCAGCGGCCGGTAGTGCCGCAGCAGGCGGCCGTTGTGGTTGAGCCGCAGCTCCACCGACGGCCGCGCCAGCGCCAGGGACCGCAGCCATTCCTCGATGTGGCCGAGCTCGGTGCGCTCGGCGCGCAGGAAACGCCGCCGTGCCGGCACGTTGTAGAACAGATCGCGCACCTCGACCGTGGTGCCGGCCGGATGCGGATGCGGAACCACCTCGCCGACGCGCCCGCCGTCCACTTCCAGACGTGCGCCGTGTGCGGCGTCGGCGGTGCGCGAGATCAGCGCGAACCGGCTCACCGAGGCGATCGAAGGCAGCGCCTCGCCACGAAAACCCAGCGTGGCGACCTGTTCGAGGTCGTCCAGCGTGGCGATCTTGCTGGTGGCATGGCGCGACACCGCCAGCGGCAGCTCCCCGCTGGCGATGCCGCCGCCGTCGTCGCGGATGCGGATCAGGCGGATGCCGCCTTCCTCCAGGTCGATGTCCAGCCGGGTGGCGCCGGCATCGAGGGCATTCTCGACCAGTTCCTTGACCACCGACGCCGGCCGCTCGACGACCTCGCCGGCGGCGATCTGGTTGACGAGGACGTCGGGGAGCTGGCGGATCGGCACGACGCGGACTCACGACAAGGGAGCCGCGATGATAGCAATGGGCGAGGCCGGGGACCGGCAGCACCACGCATGCTGCCCGGTCGCGGCTCACGCCGCTGCTGCAACGCACGGGGCTGGGTTCTCGCGCTCGTGCCGGCGCTTTGTGTCGGGATTTCGTGCGTCTGTGGGTTTTTGTGCGATCTGGCCGGCGCTACGCGCCGAGGTTTGTACGCCTGCGGGTTCGTCGCGATCTGGCCGGCGCGTTGCGCCGGTGGTTCCGTCCGCCTGCCGGCGGCCGGGTCACTTTCTCTTGCTTGCCCAAGAGAAAGTGACCAAAGAGAAGGGCACCCCAGGTGCTCGCGCCCTCC
>NZ_JACHHX010000028.1 GCF_014202935.1 Rehaibacterium terrae
CGCGGGACGCGCTTGCGGAGCGCTTGAGCAGCGAGAAATCCGCGCTGCCGACCGAGTCGGGGGCTTCGCCGGGTCGAATTTCAACAGGCTGCTAGCTTCCGCCAGCCCCGCCCCTCCGGACAGGCGCCGATGCTGCCAAGCCACCAAGTCGCCATCGAACGACTGATCACCCGCACCCTGCTCACCTGCACGCCCGACACGCCGCTGCGCCATGCCGCGCACCAGATGGCACTGCATCGCTGCAGCGCCATCGTGGTGATCGACGACGGTCGCCCGGTCGGGATCTGGACCGAGCACGACGCCCTCGACCCGGATGCGGTCGATCCGCTGGCGCTGTCCCGGCCGATCGGCGAGCGCATGAGCCACCCCGTACAGACCCTGCGCGGCGACATGCCGGTCGGCGAGGCCGCCATCCATTTCAAGCGTCACGGCATCCGTCACGCGCTGGTGGTGGATGCCGCCGATACGGCGATCGGCATGCTGTCGCAGAGCGACATCGTGCTCAATCAGGGCGCCGAGTTTTTCCTGCGCCTGAAAAGCGTGGATTCGGTACTTGGCCCGCTCCCCCCGACGCTCGCCCACGACCGCCCGCTCACCGACGCGCTCGCACGGATGCGCGAGCACGACACGGACGCGGTACTGGTGGGCTTCGGCGATGGCGGCCTGGGCATCCTGACCCAGCGCGACGTGGTACGGCAGCTCGCCGAAGGACAGCCGCGGGCGCGGATCGGCGAGATCGCCAGCCGGCCGCTGCGAACGGTGACCAGGGGCGCCAGCCTGTACGCCGCGCGCCAACTGTTCGTCGAGCATCACATCCGCCACCTTGGCGTGGTCGATGGCGAAGGCGTGCTGTGCGGCTTGATCGGCTTCGGCGACATCCTCGGCAACATCGAATTCGAATACGTGCACGAGCTGCAGAATGCCTTGCGCGAACGCGACGAGGCGCTGTGGTCATCGCGCTACCACCTACGGCTGGCCGACAAGGTCTTCGAGTCCACCCTCGAGGGCATCATGGTGACCAACGCCAACGGGGTGATCGAGCGCGTCAACCCGGCCTTCACCCGGCTCACCGGCTACAGCGCCGAGGAGGCCATCGGCCAGCGCGCCAGCCTGCTCAGCTCCGGCCGCCAGCCACCGGAGTTCTACGCGGAGCTGTGGCGCGCACTGCGCGAGGACGGCTTCTGGCAGGGCGAAATCTGGAACCGCCGCAAGGACGGCGAGCTGTACCTGGAGCACCTCACCATCTCCGGCATCCGCGACGAGGATGGCGGCTATTCGCACTATGCCGCGGTGTTCGCCGACATCACCCAGCGTCGGCTGGCCGAGGAGCGGCTGAGCTACCTCGCTACGCACGATGCGCTCACCGGCCTGCCCAACCGCGCCCTGTTCGGCGAACGGCTGGAACGCGCGCTGTCGCGGGCGCTGCGGATGGGACGCCGGATGGCGCTGCTGTTCATCGACCTGGACCGCTTCAAGCTGGTCAACGACACGCTCGGCCACGGCACCGGCGACAAGCTGCTCAAGGCCGCCGCCGAGCGCCTGCGCGACAGCGTGAGGAAGAGCGACACCGTCGCGCGCATGGGCGGCGACGAGTTCACCGTGATCCTCGAAGAGATCGGCGACGTCCAGCACGTCGCGCAGATCGCGCAGAAGCTGGTGGATGCCGTCGGCGCGCCCTGCGACATCGACGGCGCGGCGCTGTCGGTGACGCCGAGCATCGGCATCAGCATCGCCCCCGACGACGGCCGCGACCCGCAACAGTTGCTCACGCAGGCCGACCGCGCCATGTACCGGATCAAGCAGGACGGCAAGAACGGGTTCCGGTTCTTCACCCAGGACATGAACGAATCGACGCACGATCGCCTGCGACTCGAGCATGACCTGCGCCGGGCGCTGGAGAACGACGCACTGACGCTGCATTACCAACCCCGTCTCTCGCTCGCGGATGGCCGCGTGGTCGGCGTGGAAGCGCTGCTGCGCTGGCCGCACCCGACCCGCGGCATGGTGCCGCCGTCCGAGTTCATCCCGATCGCCGAGGAGTCCGGCATCATCGTCGCGCTCGGCGAGTGGGTGCTGCGCCGCGCCTGCCGCGACGCGCGCGGCTGGCTCGACGCCGGGCGCTCGCCGGGCCGGGTGGCGGTCAACGTGTCGGCCAGGCAACTGCTGCATGGCGACTTCTTCGATGGCCTGCTCCAGGGGCTGGCCGATGCGGGCCTGCCCGCCACCGCGCTCGAACTGGAACTGACCGAAAGCATGGCCCTGACCGGCCACGCACAGGCGCACGCGCTGCTCCAGGCCGTTGCCGATCGCGGCGTGAGCCTGGCCGTGGACGACTTCGGCACCGGCTACTCGTCGTTCGAGTACCTGAGCAGCCTGCCGATCGACACCCTCAAGATCGACCGCAGCCTGCTGCGCGGGCCGGTACCCGACGCCAGAGCGCGCGGCATCATCCGGGCGATCGTGGCGATGGCCGAAGCGCTGGGGCTGAGTGCGGTGATGGAGGGGGTGGAGACCGCCGAGCAGGCGGACTTTCTCCGCGAGATCGGTTGCCCGCAAGTACAGGGCTTCTTTTACGCCCGGCCGATGCCGGAGCCGGAACTGCGCAAATGGCTCGCGGCTCAGGCCGCGGGTGTGGCAGCGATGATGTGCCCGGCGATGTCCTCGACCCGTTCGAACACCACCTCGGGCGCATGCGCGCGCAGGGCATCCAGCCGCGTGTAGCCCCAGCCGACCGCACCGAACGCCAGCCCGGCCGCGCGTGCGGCCTCGGCGTCGCGCAGTTCGTCGCCGATGCACAACACCTGCTCGCGCGCCACGCCGCTGCGCCTCACCACCCGCTCCAGCCGCGCGCGCTTGCCGAAGATCGCCGCGCCGCATTCATGGTGGGCGAACAGGGCATCGGTATCCTCGCCCAGCACGCGGCGCACGTTGTCGCGCGAGTTGGAGGTGACCACCGCCAACTCGCAGCCATGCGCGGCCAGCCGGGGCAGCAGGCGGTCGATGCCGTCGAACAGGGCGACTTCGTCGATCCGCGCCGACATCAGCTGGATGAACCGCGCCGCCACGCGCGGCATCTTCCACAGCGGCAGGCCGACATGGCGCAGCATCTGCCGCGCGCCGCAACCGCGCAGCCCGTCCACCTCGTGCGCCCCGATGCGGCGGAAGCCGAACTCGTCGGCCAGCACGTCCATCGTGCGCAGGAAGAACGGGAAGGTGTCGGCCAGGGTGCCGTCGAAGTCGAAGATCAGCAGCCGGTAGCCGGCACGTGGCGGCTGGCATCCATGCTCGGGCATGGCGCCATCATCGCCCATGCGGTGCGCCGCGTCATCGCGACCCGGCGCGGCGCTCAGAACCTGTGGACCGAAACGGCCGGATCGAGCCTCCGCAGCGCGTCGCCGATGTCGGTCGCGCCGGTGCGCAGGAGGTCCTCGCGATCATAGCTGCGACCGGGCAGACAGGCCCGCCGCGGCAGGCGGGTACCGGTCTCGCGCACGCACAACGGCGACTTTGCGGCCTCGCCGTCCTGGGCGGCCTCCGCGACCTGGCCGGCGACGCCGCGCTCGCGCCGGTCGCCCGGGCCCGCTGCCAGCGCAGCGCCGGCGGCGAGCAGGCAGGACAGGGCGAACAGGGAAATGGCGGGACGTTTCATGGCAGCTCTCCGCAAGGATGGTCCATCCCTTCCGACGGCGGCGCGGGGGCATTCGTTGCATCGGCCCGCCACGCCCCGTTCAGCAGGCTGAACGGCACATCCGCCGTCAGCCGATTCTCGCTCCAGCACGCACGGCCGTCGAGAGGCATCACGTGCCGCCGGCGGCGCTTCAGAGCATCGGCAGCTTCAGCCCCTGCTCCTTCGCGCACTGCTTTGCGATGTCATAGCCGGCGTCGGCGTGGCGCATCACGCCGGTGCCGGGGTCGTTCCACAGTACGCGGGCGATGCGCCGGTCGGCGGCCTGGCTGCCGTCGCACACGATCACCACGCCGGCATGCTGGCTGAAGCCCATGCCGACGCCGCCGCCGTGGTGCAGGCTCACCCAGGTGGCACCGCTGGCAGTGTTGAGCAGAGCGTTGAGCAGCGGCCAGTCGGAGACGGCGTCCGAGCCGTCGAGCATGGCTTCGGTCTCGCGGTTGGGGCTGGCGACGCTGCCGGAGTCGAGGTGGTCGCGGCCGATCACCACCGGTGCCTTGAGCTCGCCGTTGCGCACCATCTCGTTGAAGGCCAGGCCGAGGCGGTGGCGGTCGCCCAGGCCGACCCAGCAGATGCGCGCCGGCAGGCCCTGGAAGGCGATGCGCTCGGCGGCCATGTCCAGCCAGCGGTGCAGGTGCGGATCATTCGGGATCAGCTCCTTCACCTTGGCGTCGGTCCTGGCGATGTCCTCGGGGTCGCCGCTCAGCGCCACCCAGCGGAACGGGCCGATACCGCGGCAGAACAACGGCCGCACGTAGGCCGGCACGAAGCCGGGGAAGTCGAAGGCGTCCTTGCAGCCGGCGTCGAAGGCCATCTGGCGGATGTTGTTGCCGTAGTCGAACACCGGAATGCCCATGTCCTCGAAGTGCAGCATCGCCTCGACGTGGATCCGCATCGAGTGTTTGGCGGCGTCGATCACGCGCTGCGGGTCGGTCTGCTGGCGGTCGAACCACTGCTCCAGCGTCCAGCCGGCCGGGAGATAGCCGTGCAGCGGGTCGTGCGCGGAGGTCTGGTCGGTGACGGCGTCGGGCCGCACGCCGCGGCGCACCAGTTCGGGCAGGATCTCGGCGGCGTTGCCGAGCAGGCCGATCGAGCGCGCCTTGCCTTCGGCACAGTACGTCTCGATGCGGGCGAGCGCGTCGTCGAGGTCGGCCGCCTGCTCGTCGAGGTAGCGGGTGCGCAGGCGCATGTCGATGCGGCTCTGCTGGCACTCGATGGCGAGCATGCAGGCGCCGGCCATGGTCGCGGCCAGCGGCTGCGCGCCGCCCATGCCGCCCAGGCCCGCGGTGAGGATCCACTTGCCGGTGAGATCGCCGCCGTAGTGCTGGCGGCCCATCTCGGCGAAGGTCTCATAGGTGCCCTGCACGATACCCTGCGAACCGATGTAGATCCATGAGCCGGCGGTCATCTGGCCGTACATCATCAGGCCCTTGGCATCGAGCGCGTTGAAGTGCTCCCAGGTGGCCCAGTGCGGGACGAGGTTGGAGTTGGCGATCAGCACGCGCGGCGCGTCGGCGTGGGTCGGGAACACGCCCACCGGCTTGCCCGACTGCACCAGCAGCGTCTCGTCATCGCCCAGCTCGCGCAGTGCGGCGAGGATGGCGTCGAAGCAGGCCCAGTCGCGCGCGGCACGGCCGATGCCGCCGTATACCACCAGCTCCTCCGGGCGCTCGGCCACGTCCGGGTCCAGGTTGTTCTGGATCATCCGGTAGGCCGCCTCGGTCAGCCACGACTTGCAGGACAGCGCGCTGCCGCGCGGGGCGCGGATGACGCGGGAGGGATCGTGGCGGCTGGCGGGTGCGGCGGACATGGACGGCTCCGGATGAGTGGATCCACGGATTATAGGCTGCCGCCCCCACCGACCTGCCGCTCGACCGGGGCGACCAACGCAGTTCCGTGCGCAGCGTGGGCAGGCCGGCCGGCGCCTCACCGGCGCGGCAGCCCTGCGACGGCCGGCCGGCCCGGATCGTCCCGATGCCGAGGCCACCGTCCGGCGCCGGCGATGACCGGATCGCTCCGGGCATGACGTATGGCCTTGAAGGATTTCTGAACCCGGTGTTCCAATAAACCCCCTTTCCCGGGCGCCGCCGCACATGAACCTGTCTGGCCGCCATCGCGCATCCATCGCCCTCGTGCGCCGCCGGTGCGCGCGCCGCCCGCTGCCGCTTTCCTGCCCTACGGACCTTTGCCGATGCATCGCCTGCTTGCCCTGCTGTTCGCGGCGCCGCTGTGTGCGGCCGCCGCCGTCCCTGCGACCGCTCCGGCCGCGGTCACCGTCCGCCCGTTGAGCGAAGTCGCCCTGCCCGCGCAAGGCAGCGCCGCCGCCAGCGTCCTCAGCCCCAATGACAGCCTGATCGCCGCCGACGTGACGGCCAAGGTGGCGCGCGTGCATGCCGAGGTCGGCAGCACGGTGCGGAAGGGCCAAGTGCTGATCGAGCTCGACGCCAGCGATTACCGGCTCGCGCTCGCCCAGGCCCAGGCCCAGGAGGCTTCGGCGCGGGCCAACCTGCAACTGGCCGAGCAGCGCCACGTGCGCGCGCGGCAGCTCAAGGACAGGCAGTTCGTCTCCGACGACGAGGTGCTGGCGCGCCACACCGAGGTCGAGGCCGCCCGCGCCCAGCTGCAGGTGGCCGAAGCCGCGCGCCGCGTCGCCGAGCGCAACGTCGAGAAATGCCGCGTGCTGGCGCCGTTCGACGGCGCGGTCACCGAGCGGCTGGCGCAGGTCGGCGCGCTGGCACCCGCCGGCACGCCGCTGCTGCGGCTGGTCGATCTGGCCGCGCCGGAGATCGAGGCGCACGTGCAGGCCGGCGACGCCGAAAGCCTCACCCGGGCGCGGGAGCTGACGTTCGAAAGCCAGGGCCACCACTGGCAGGTGACGCTGTTGCGGCTGGCGCCGGTGGTCGACCAGGCGGCACGCACGCAGGTCGCGCGGCTGGCTTTCGCCGGCGACGGCGCACCGGCCGGCAGCAGTGGCACGCTGCGCTGGCAGGGGGCGGCACTGCTGCTGCCGCCGCAGCTCATGGTCAGGCGCGGCGACGCGCTCGGCGCGTTCGTGGTGCGCGACGGCAAGGCACGCTTCGTCGCCGCGCCGGACGCGCAGGAGGGCCGGCCGTTCGCGCTCGACCTGCCACCGACCGCACAGATCGTCGTGGCCGGCCACCAGGGCCTGAACGACGGCATCGGGGTGCAGATCGACACCACCGGCGGGAGCCGCTGACATGCGGCTCCTGAAGGCGCTGATCGGCAACCACCCGCTGGCCAACATCGCCTTCGTGGTGGTGATCGTGATGGGCCTGTTCGTCTCCTACCGGCAGATGCCGCGCGAGCAGGACCCGGAGATCAACTTCAACTGGGTCAACATCGCCACCGCCTTGCCCGGCGCCAGCGCCGGCGACGTCGAGGAGCGGGTGACCAACCCGCTCGAGGACGCGATCCGCAACGTGCAGGACGTGCGCTGGGTGATCAGCTCCTCGCGCGAGGGGCTGAGCAACATCATCGTGCGCTTCCACGACCTGCCCGAGCGCACCTTCGACAAGCGCGTCAACGACCTGCGCCGCGAGATCCAGAACAAGGCCAACACCGAGCTGCCCGGTGAGGTGATCGACCCGCAGATCATGGAGATCACCACCTCCAACGGCTTCCCGACCGCGATGGTGGTGCTGATCGGCCAGGCCGAGGACGAGCACCTGCGCTACGCGGCACGGCAGGTGAAGGAAGACCTCGAGCGCATCACCGGCGTCGACCGGGTGATGACGATGGGCTTCCAGGAGCCCGAACTGCAGGTGGACTTCGACCCGGCCGCGCTGGCCACCCGCGGCCTCGCCGCCACCGACCTGGCCGATGGCTTGCGGCTGTGGTTCCGCGACACATCCGCCGGCAAGGTGCGCACCGGCAACGGCGAGTGGCTGGTGCGCGTGTCCGGTACCAGTACCGACCCGGACACCATCGCCGCCTTCCACCTCGCCGTGCCGGGCGCGAGCGGTGCCAGGGTGCCGCTGGACGCGGTCGCCCGGGTGCGCCGCGGCCAGGAGGAGCCGCGCCAGCTCGCCAGCGTGGATGGCCGGCCCGCCGTACTGCTGTCGGTGACCAAGGCCAGCGGCATCAACACGCTGGAGCTGGTCGACCGCATCAACCATTACATCGAGGACAGGAACCGCGTGTTCGCCGGCTCCGGCCTGCAGCTGATCCTCGGCGACGACCAGACCGTGCCCACGCGCACGGCCATCGGCGTGATGCAGAACAACGCCCTCATCGGCCTGCTGCTGGTGCTGGGCGTGTGCTGGCTGTTCCTCGGCTCACGCATCGCCGCGCTGATCGCGCTGGGCGTGGTGTTCTCGATCGCCGGCACGTTCTGGGTGCTGGACATGACCGGCGCCACGCTCAACGTGTCGGTGCTGCTGGGCATCGTGATCGTGCTCGGCATGCTGGTCGACGACGCGGTGGTGGTGGTCGAGGCGATCTACTACCGCATGCAGCGCGGCATGGCGGCGCTGGACGCCTCGCTCGACGCGCTGCGCGAGGTCGGCATGCCGGTGCTGGCGGCGGTGGCGACCACCATGGCGGCCTTCCTGCCGCTGATGCTGTTGCCGGGCATCCTGGGCAAGTTCATGTTCGTGATTCCGTTCGTGGTCACGGTCGGCCTGGCGGTGAGCCTGGTCGAGGCGTTCTGGATGGTGCCCGCGCACATCGACACCCTCGGCCGACACGCGATCAGCCGCTCGCGCACGCAACAGTTGCGAGAGAAGTACACCCACTGGGTGCGGGTCAAGTACACCCGCCTGCTGATCCACGTGATGCGCTTCCCGCGCCGCTACCTGGCACTGGCCGGCGGGCTGTTCCTGGCCTCGCTGCTGGCGATCGCCGCAGGCATGGTGAAGATGCAGTTCTTCGCCTTCGATCCGCTGCGCATCTACTACGTCAACATCGACATGCCGCCGGACGCGCCGATCGACCAGACCCTGCGCCGCACGTCGGCAATCGAGCGCGTGGTCCGTGCGCACCTGCTGGACGACGAACCGCGATCGGTGATGTCGGTGGCCGGCATGAAGTTCACCGAGACCGAGCCGCTGTACGGCACCCGCTTCGGCCAGGTGATCGTCTCGCTCAAGCCGCATGAGCCCGGCATGCGCGACTACGACGAGATCATCGACGGCATGCGCGAGGCGGTGGCCGCGGCCGCGGAGGACGCCGAGGTGTCGTTCCTGCGCATGTCGGGCGGCCCGCCGGCCGGCAAGGCGATCAGCGTCAAGGTCCGCGCCGACGACTTCGACGAACTGCGCGCCGCCGCCGAGGCGGTCAAGGCCATCGTCCGCGACATCCCCGGCGCCAAGGACATCGCCGACGACGACAGCCCCGGCCGCAGCGAGCTGAACCTGCAGGTCGACGTGCTCGCCGCGCGCAACGCCGGGCTGGACCCGGGCGCGGTGGCGCGGCTGGTGCGCCTGCACGTCGACGGCGAGGTGGTCGCCGACCTGCGCGACCGCGGCGAGAAGGTCGAGCTGCGCGTGCGCGCCAGCCCGCGCGAGCTCGGCCAGGTGCAGCAGATCCTCGCCGACCCGGTCGCCCTGCCCGCCGGCGGCACGACCACGCTCGGCGCGCTGGTGAAGGTCGAGGAGCGCACCAGCCCGGCGTTGATCCGGCACTGGAACCTGCGCCGCGCGATCACCGTCGAGGCCGACCTGGAGCCGGGCACGACCGACACCGTCGCCGCCAACCGGATGCTGCGCGAACGCTGGGACACCATCCGCACGCAGTTCCCCGGCGCCGACCTCGAATTCTCCGGCGAGCTCGAGGACATCGAGGAATCGCTGCAGGCGCTCGGCGGCCTCGCACTGCTCGGGCTCGGCCTGATCTACCTGATCCTGGCCGCGCAGTTCCGCAGCTACTGGCAGCCGCTGCTGATCCTGTCCACCGTGCCGCTGGCCTTCACCGGCGTGGTGCTCGGCCTGCTGGTCTCGCGCCAGCCGATGTCGCTGTACACGATGTACGGCGTGGTGGCGCTGACCGGCATCGCGGTCAACTCCGCAATCGTGCTGATCAGCGCCGCCAACGACCGCCGCGCCGCCGGCATGCGCACCTTGCACGCCACCATCTACGCCGCGCGCCGGCGCGTGATCGCGGTATTGATGACCGCCGGCACCACCATCGCCGGCCTGTTCTCGCTGGCGGTCGGCCTGGGCGGCAAGTCGCTGCTGTGGGGGCCGGTGGCGGCCAGCATCGTCTGGGGCCTGGCCTTCTCGACCGTGCTGACCCTGTTCGTGGTGCCGACGCTGTATCGCTTCTTCATGCGCCAGAAGCCGCCACGGCGCTGGAAGCTGCCGTGGGAGAAGATCGCGCCGGCGATGCGCTGACCTTTGCCTTCGCGGCGCGGGCCGTCATGCCCGCGCCGCGGTGCTGTGGCATCCTTCCGCGGATGACCATCACGCCCCGCCCCCTGCGCGCGCTGGCCGCGCTGCTCCTGATCGGCCTGCTGCTCGCCGCCTGCGCCCACGCGCCGCGCCAGGCCGCAGCGCCTGCCCTGCCCGACCCGGTGATCCTGATTTCGCTGGACGGCTTCCACCCGGACTACCTCCAGCGCGGCCTGAGCCCGACCCTGCAGCGGCTCGCCGACACCGGCGTGCTGGCGGCCTGGATGAACCCGAGCTACCCCTCGCTCACCTTTCCGAACCACTACACCCTGGTGACCGGCTTGCGCCCGGACCGGCACGGCATCGTCCACAACACCATGTTCGACCCGGCCCTGGGCAGCTTCGGACTGAGCCTGCGCGGCGCGGTCGAGGATGGCCGCTGGTGGGGTGGCGAGCCGATCTGGGTCACCGCCCGCCGGCAGGGGCTGCGCACCGCCACCATGTTCTGGCCCGGCTCGGAAGCCGAGATCGCCGGCCTGCGGCCGCACGAGTGGTTCCGGTTCTCGCCGCAGCCGACCCCGGCCGAGCGCGTGGACACGCTGCTGGCCTGGCTCGACCGGCCCGAACCCGACTGGCCGCGCTTCATGACGCTGTACTTCGAGCACGTCGACACCGCCGGCCATGACTTCGGCCCCCACGCTCCCCAGACCGACGCCGCCATCGCCGCGGTCGACGCGGCCCTGGCGCGCCTGCTCGACGGCCTGCGGGCACGCGGCCTGGAAGGCCGCGTCAACCTGATCATCACCTCCGACCACGGCATGGCCGAGGTTTCCAGCGAGCGGGTGATCCTGCTCGACGACCACCTTCCACGTGAGGCGGCCCGCATCCTCACTCTCGGCGAGGTCGTCGGTCTGAGCCCGCAGCCCGGCCACGAGGCCGAGGTCGAGGCCGCCCTGCTCGGCCGGCATGCGCACTTCGCCTGCTGGCGCCGCGAGCAGCTGCCGCCGCGCTGGCACTACGGCCGGCACCCGCGGATCCCGGCGATCGTCTGCCAGGCCGACGAAGGCTGGAAGCTGCTGACCCGCGCCGCCCTCGAACGTGCCGGTGGCCGGGTCAAGCCCGGCGCCCACGGCTTCGACCCCGAGGCGCCGTCGATGCGCGCCCTGTTCCTGGCCCACGGGCCGGCTTTCGCGCAGGGCGTGGAGCTGCCGCCGTTCGACAACGTCCATGTCTACCCGCTGCTGGCCCACCTGCTCGGCATCACGGCGGCCGACTGCGACGGCGATCTGGCCGTGCTGGTGCCGGCGTTGCGCTCCGCACACGGAACGCAGGCCGTTCTGCCGGGTCAGTCCTGCAGCAGCTGCGGCAGCACCCGGCGATAACGCTCGGCGATGCGGTCCGCGTGCACGTGCCGGCCATCGGCGACGACACGCCGACCACCGACGAACACCTCGCGCACCAGCGGGCGGTTGCCGCTGAACAGCCAGCGGTCGAGCAGGTCGTCGGGCGTGGCGCCGGCGAGGATCGGCGCATGCTCGTCGAGCACGACGAAGTCGGCGCGGTGCCCCGGCGCCAGCGCCCCCACCGCGCGCCCGGCGGCTCGTGCGCCGCCGGCCAGGGCCTGCGCGAACAGGTGCGCGCCGGTGCTCGGCTGCCCCGCCGCCACGGCGATGTTGCGGCGATGGGCGACCAGCCGCTGACCGTACTCGAGCCAGCGCAGCTCCTCCACCGGCGACACCGAGACGTGGCTGTCCGAGCCGATGCTCCACACGCCGCCGGCGTCGAGGTAGTCGCGCAACGGGAACAGGCCATCGCCGAGGTTGGCCTCGGTGGTCGGGCACAGCACCACGCCGGCGCCGCTGGCGGCGATGCCGCGCACTTCGTCCCCGGTCAGGTGCGTGGCGTGGACCAGATGCCAGCGCGCATCGACCGGCATCCGGTCGAGCAGCCACTGCACTGGCCGCGCGCCGCGCAGGGCGAGCGAGTCCTGCACCTCGGCAAGCTGCTCGGCGATGTGGATGTGGATCGGCAAGTCCTCGCCGGCCACCGCATCCAGCACCGCGCGCATCGCCTCCTCGGGCACCGCGCGCAGGCTGTGGAAGGCGAGGCCGATGCGCAGCTGGCCGTCCTGCATCGTCCGCAGCCGCTGGAGCAGGGTCAGGAAGGATTCGACCGTATGACCGAAACGGCGCTGCCGCTCGTTGAGCGGACGGCCGTCGAAGCCGCCGGTCAGGTACAGCGTCGGCAGCAGGGTCAGGCCGATGCCGGTCTCGCGCGCGGCCTCGACCAGCGCCAGCGACATCGCCGCCGGATCGGCGTAGGGACGGCCGTCGATGTCGTGGTGCAGGTAATGGAACTCGCAGACGCTGGTGTAACCGGCTTCCAGCATCTCGGCATAGAGCTGGCTGGCGATAGCATGCAGCGACTCGGGCGTGATGCGGCCGGCGAAGCGGTACATCAGTTCGCGCCAGGTCCAGAAACTGTCCTGCGGATGGCCCTGGCGCTCGGTCAGCCCCGCCATCGCGCGCTGGAAGGCATGCGAATGGGTGTTGGGCAGCCCCGGCAGCAGCCAGCGGCCGAGCGTCGCCGCCGTCGTACCGGCCCGTGCCTCGCACAGGCTGCCGTCGCCGGCGACCTGCAGGCGCACGTCGGCGGCCCAGCCCTGCGGCAGCCAGGCGTGGTCGGCGTGATGGGCGCTCATCGACGGTTCTCCAGCGGGCAGGCAAGGACGGGCGGCTAGAATACGAAACTTGCCCGTGCCAACGCCCGGGCTGTCTCCACGCCGACGAGCGACGGGCGCCGATGCCGACGAAACGCACACCCCCCTGGGACGGCCTGCTGATCGACTGCCGCCTGGCCACGCTGACCGCGAACGGCGAGCCCTATGGCGCGATCCAGCAGGGCGCGATCGGCTGGAAGGATGGCCTGATCGCCTACGCCGGCCCGCTCGCCGACCTGCCCGACCGCCCGGCGGCGCTGGCCGCCCGGGTCGAATCGGCCGGCAATGCCTGGATCACGCCCGGCCTGGTCGACTGCCACACCCACCTGGTGTTCGGCGGCAACCGCGCGCCGGAATTCGAGCGCCGCCTGCAAGGCGAGAGCTACGAGGCCATCGCCCGCGCCGGCGGCGGCATCGTCTCGACCGTGCGCGCCACCCGTGCGCTCGACGAGGATGCGCTGTACGCCGCCAGCCTGCCGCGCCTGCGCGCACTCATCGCCGACGGCGTCACCACCATCGAGATCAAGTCCGGCTACGGACTGGATGTCGAAAGCGAAACGAAGATGCTGCGCGTCGCGCGCCGGCTGGGCACGGAGCACGGCATCGACGTGCGCACGACCTTCCTCGGCGCGCACGCGCTGCCGCCCGAATACGCCGGCCGCGGCGACGACTACATCGACCTGGTCTGCAACGACATGCTCCCCGCCGTCGCCGCCGAAGGACTGGCCGACACCGTGGACGCCTTCTGTGAGGGCATCGGCTTCTCGCCGGCGCAGACCCGGCGCGTGTTCGAGCGCGCCCGCGCGCTCGGCCTGCCGGTCAAGCTGCACGCCGACCAGCTCAGCGACCTGGGCGGCGCCGCGCTGGTGGCCGAGTACGGTGGCCTCAGCGCCGACCACATCGAATACACCTCCGAGGATGGCGTGCGCGCGATGGCGCGGGCCGGCACGGTGGCGGTGCTGCTGCCCGGCGCCTTCCACTGCCTGCGCGAGACGAAGCTGCCGCCGATCGACGCGCTGCGCGCACACGGCGTGCCGATGGCGGTGGCCACCGACCTCAATCCCGGCACTTCGCCGCTGGGCTCGCTGCGGCTGGCGATGGCGCTGGCCTGCACGCATTTCCGGCTGACACCCGAAGAAGCCCTGCGCGGCGCGACCATGCATGCCGCCCGCGCCCTCGGCCTCGCCGACCGCGGCACACTCGCCGCCGGCCAGCGTGCCGACTTCGTGCTGTGGTCGATCGACCACCCGGCCGAACTGGCCTACTGGCTCGGCGGCCAACTGGTGCGCGGCGTGTGGGCCGGCGGCCGGCGGCTCGTGCCGGCGTGAGCCGTTGCCGCGGCTGAGGCCGCTGCTGCAGCGTGTGGGCTGGGTTCTCGCGATCGTGCCGGCGCGTTGCGCCGGAGGTTCAGCCCGCTTGTGGGGTCCTCGCGATCTGGCCAGCCTTTCAGGCCGGGGGTTCCGCCCGTCTGCGGCTTCTCGTGATCTGGCCGGCGCGTTGCGCCGGGTGTTTCGTGCGCTTGCGGCTTCTCGCGAACTGGCCGGCCTTTCAGGCCGGGGGTTCCGTCCGCCTGCCGGCGGCCGGGTCACTTTCTCTTGCTTGCCCAAGAGAAAGTGACCAAAGAGAAGGGCACCCCAGGTGCTCGCG
>NZ_JACHHX010000029.1 GCF_014202935.1 Rehaibacterium terrae
CGGACGACGGACGTGACCGGTGCGGTGGAGCTGCCGGAGGGCGTGGAGATGGTGATGCCGGGCGACAACATCAAGATGGTGGTGTCGCTGATCGCACCGATCGCGATGGAGGAAGGCCTGCGCTTCGCGATCCGCGAGGGCGGCCGCACCGTCGGCGCCGGCGTGGTGGCGAAGGTCATCGAGTAAGCTCTCGGTGTTATCCGGCCACCCCGGGCGGGGTGGCCATACAGCGAAAAGAGGCGCAGGGAAGCCGCCTCGTGTTCGCCGGACTCAGGAGGGGTCGCGCACATCGCCCGCGTCGTTTGACGCAAGCATTTCGTGCGCGTTATACTTTTCCGTCTGGGCGGGCCGGGTGACCGGCCTGCTCGGTTTTTCTGGGGGGTGGGGCGTCGCGCCGCCACCCCCGGCGCTCTTTCACTGCAGACCCAGGAATCTACAGCCATGGCGGACCAGAAGATCCGGATTCGGCTCAAGGCGTTCGATCACCGTCTGATCGACCGCTCCGCGAGCGAGATCGTGGAGACGGCCAAGCGGACCGGCGCGCAGGTGCGCGGCCCGATCCCGCTGCCGACCAAGATCGAGCGTTACACCATTCTGGTGTCGCCGCACGTCGACAAGGACGCGCGCGACCAGTACGAAACCCGCACCCACAAGCGCGTGCTCGATATCGTCGACCCGAACGACAAAACCGTCGATGCGTTGATGAAGCTCGAGCTGGCCGCCGGTGTGGATGTCCAGATCAAGCTGGGTTGAGGTCGAGACCATGAGCATCGGAATCGTTGGCCGCAAGTGCGGCATGAGCCGGGTCTTCACCGAAGATGGCCGTTCCATCCCGGTGACCCTGATCGAGGCCACCCCCAACCGCATCACCCAGGTCAAGACCGTCGAGACCGACGGCTATGCCGCCATCCAGGTGACGGCCGGCAGCAAGCGTGCCGCGCTGCTGACCAAGCCGCTGGCCGGTCACTACGCCAAGGCCAAGGTCGAGGCCGGGCGCGGGCTGTGGGAGTTCCGCGTGGATGCCGCCGAAATCGGCGCCTACGAGGTCGGCGGTGAGATCCGTGCCGATATCTTCCGGCCCGGCCAGAAGGTGGACGTCTCCGGCGTCACCAAGGGCAAGGGCTTCCAGGGCACGATCAAGCGCCACAACTTCACCATGGGCGATGCGACCCACGGCAACTCGCTGTCGCATCGCGCGCCGGGCTCCATCGGCCAGCGGCAGACGCCGGGGCGTGTGTTTCCCGGCAAGAAGATGGCCGGCCACATGGGTAGCGTCCGCCAGACCACCCAGGGCCTGGAGGTGGTCAAGGTCGACGCCGAGCGCGGCCTGATCGCCATCAAGGGCGCCGTCCCGGGTGCGCCGGGTGGCAATGTCATTGTCCGCCCTGCGGCCAAGGCTTGAGGAGTTTAAAGCATGGAACTCGCCGTCATTGGTAGCGGCAAGACGCTGTCGGTTTCCGACGCGATCTTCGGCCGCGAATTCAGCGAGGACCTGGTGCACCAGGTGGTCGTGGCGTATCGCAACGCCGGCCGCGCGGGCACCAAGGCCCAGAAGTCGCGCTCGGATCTGTCCGGCACGACCAAGAAGTTCAAGCGGCAGAAGGGTGGTGGCGCCCGCCACGGCGACTACCGCGCCCCGATTTTCGTCGGTGGCGGCGTGACTTTCGCGGCCCGTCCGCGCAGCTTCGCCCAGAAGGTGAACCGCAAGATGTACCGCGGCGCGATCGCGGCCATCCTGTCCGAGCTCAATCGCCAGGGGCGGCTGAAGGTCGTCGAGAAGTTCGAGGTCGCCGAGCCGCGCACCAAGGCGATGGTCGCCAAGCTCAAGGAGCTCGGGATCGAGCATCGGCCGCTGATCGTCACCGAGGACGCGACCGAGTCGCTGTATCTGGCCGCGCGCAACATTCCGTATGTCGAGATTCGCGACGTGCAGGGTCTGGATCCGGTGACGCTGGTCGGCGCCGAGCACGTGGTGATGACCGCCGATGCGGTCAAGAAGGTCGAGGAGTGGCTGGCATGAACAACGCGAAGATCCTCGGCGTGATCCGTGCGCCGCGCATTTCCGAGAAGACCGCGCGCCTGCAGGAGCTGTCGAACCAGTACGTCTTCGAGGTGGCGAAGGACGCGACCAAGGCCGACGTGAAGCAGGCCGTCGAGTCGCTGTTCAACGTCAAGGTCGAGGCCGTGAATGTGGTCAACGTGAAGGGCAAGCGCAAGACCTTCCGTTTCCGTGCCGGCCGCCGCGCCGACATGCGCAAGGCATATGTTCGCCTGGCCGAGGGCCAGACGATCGACGTGATGGCCAAGGCCTGAGGTAGGAACCCATGGCGCTGATGACTTTCAAGCCGACGTCTCCGGGCCGCCGCGCGATGGTTCGCGTGGTGACGCCGGGGCTGCACAAGGGCGATCCGTACGCCCCGCTGGTCGAGAAGAAGCACAAGACCGGCGGCCGCAATCACCACGGTCGCATCACGACCCGCCATATCGGCGGCGGGCACAAGCATCACTACCGCATCATCGACTTCAAGCGCGACAAGGAAGGCATCCCGGCGCGCGTGGAGCGGATCGAGTACGACCCGAACCGCACCGCCCACATCGCGCTGCTGTGCTATGCCGACGGCGAGCGCCGCTACATCATTGCGCCCAAGGGTCTGCAGGCCGGCGACCAGGTGATCGCGGGCCGCGATGCCCCGATCAAGGTCGGCAATACCCTGCCGCTGCGCAATGTGCCGGTCGGTGCCACCGTGCACTGTGTCGAGATGAAGCCGGGCAAGGGTGCCCAGCTGGCCCGCGCCGCCGGCGCCTCGGTGCAGCTGGTCGCGCGCGAGTCCGGCTATGCGACGGTGCGTCTGCGCTCCGGCGAGATGCGCAAGGTCCCGGCCGAGTGCCGTGCGACCATCGGCGAGGTCAGCAACTCCGAGCACAACCTCGAGAAGCTGGGCAAGGCGGGTGCGAAGCGCTGGCGCGGCATCAGGCCGACCGTGCGCGGCGCCGCCATGAACCCGGTCGACCATCCGCACGGCGGTGGTGAGGGCCGCGCCGGCCAGGGTAACCCGCACCCGGTCTCCCCATGGGGCATGCCGACCAAGGGTTACAAGACTCGTAACAACAAGCGCACGCAGAAGTTCATCGTGCGCGATCGCAGGGGTTGATAGGTAGCGCCATGGCTCGTTCTTTGAAGAAAGGCCCGTTCGTCGACCACCACCTGATCAAGAAGGTGGAGTCGGCCGTCGCGAGCAACAACAAGCGCCCGATCAAGACCTGGTCGCGCCGTTCGATGATCCTGCCGGAGATGGTCGGTCTCACGATCGCCGTCCACAACGGCAAGGCTCACATCCCGGTGCTGATCAACGAGAACATGGTCGGCCACAAGCTCGGCGAGTTCGCCCTGACCCGGACCTTCAAGGGTCACGGCGGCGACAAGAAGTCCGGCAAGTAAGGAGCAGGGAAATGGAAGCCAAAGCCATCCTCCGCACCGCGCGGATTTCCCCGCAGAAGGCCCGTCTGGTCGCCGACCAGGTGCGCGGCCTGCCGGTCGGTCGCGCCAGCGACCTGCTGGCCTTCAGCGACAAGAAGGCTGCGCAGCTGATCCGCAAGGTCCTGGTCTCGGCCGTCTCCAATGCCGAGAACAATCTCGGCGCCGACGTCGACGAGCTCAAGATCGCCAAGATCTACGTCGACGAAGGCCCGACGCTGAAGCGTTTCATGGCCCGCGCCAAGGGGCGCGGCACCCGCATCCTCAAGCGCACCAGCCACATCACCGTGGTCGTGGGCTCGGGCCAGTAAGGCAGGACGATACGATGGGTCACAAAGTTCATCCGACCGGAATCCGCTTGGGCATCGCCAAGGACTGGAATTCGAAGTGGTATGCCGGCAAGAAGGAGTACGCCGAGTACCTCGCGGCCGACCTCAAGGTCCGCGAGATGCTCCGCAAGAAACTCGCCCAGGCCGGCATCTCCAAGATCCTGATCGAGCGTCCGGCCAAGACCGCGCGCGTGACGATCCACACCGCCCGCCCGGGCGTGGTGATCGGCAAGCGCGGCGAGGACATCGAGAAGCTGCGCAAGGAGGTCTCGGAGATGATGGGCGTGCCTGCCCACATCAACGTGGCCGAGGTGCGCAAGCCCGAGCTCGACGCCCAGCTGGTGGCCGAGTCGATCGCCCAGCAGCTCGAGCGCCGCATCATGTTCCGCCGGGCGATGAAGCGCGCCGTCGGCAACGCGATGCGTCTGGGCGCGCTCGGCATCAAGGTCAACGTCGCCGGTCGCCTCAACGGCGCCGAGATCGCGCGTTCGGAGTGGTACCGCGAGGGTCGCGTGCCGCTGCACACGCTGCGCGCCGACATCGACTACGGCTTCGCCGAGGCTCACACCACCTACGGCGTGATCGGCGTGAAGGTCTGGATCTACAAGGGTGAGGTCTTCGACTTCTCCCAGATCGGCCAGGAAAAAACCGAAGAGCGCGCCGAGCGCGCGCCGCGTGCGGCCAAGCCCGGCCGTGAAGCGAGGGAGTAAGCCATGCTGCAACCGAAGCGAACCAAGTACCGCAAGGTGCACAAGGGCCGCAACGAGGGCCTGAGCTGGAACGGCTCCGCCGTCAGCTTCGGCGAGTATGGCCTGAAGGCCACCTCGCACGGCCATGTCACCGCCCGCCAGATCGAGGCGGCCCGCCGGACGATCAGCCGCTATGTCAAGCGCGGCGGCAAGATCTGGATCCGTGTGTTCCCCGACAAGCCGATCACCAAGAAGCCGGTCGAAGTCCGCATGGGCTCCGGCAAGGGCAACGTGGAGTACTGGGTGGCACCGGTCCAGCCCGGCCGCGTCCTCTATGAAATGGAGGGCGTTCCGGAGGAGACCGCGCGCGAGGCATTCCGCCTGGCGGCCGCCAAGCTCTCCGTCAAGACCACTTTCGTGACCCGGACGGTGCGCTGATGGAACTCAAGGAACTGCGACAGAAGTCGGAGGCCGAGCTGAAGGCCCACCTGCTGGATCTGCACAAGGAGCAGTTTTCGCTCCGCATGCAGAAGGCTACGGGCCAGCTCGCCAAGACCCACCAGATCAAGCGGGTGCGTCGCGAGATCGCTCGCGTCAACGGCCTGCTGGGCCAGAAGAAGTAAGGCGGACGTCATGAGCGAGAATGCCAAGCCGCTGCGCACGGTCGAAGGCCGTGTGATCAGCAACAAGATGAACAAGACCGTGACGGTGCTCGTCGAGCGGCAGGTCAAGCACCCGCTGTACGGCAAGTACATCCGCCGCTCGACCAAGCTGCACGCCCACGACGAGAGCAACGCCTGTCAGGAGGGCGACGTGGTGCGCGTGACCGAGTGCCGGCCGCTGTCCAAGACCAAGAACTGGCGCGTGGTGGAAGTGGTCACCCGCGCGGCCGAGTGAGTGGGAGGGCATAGACAATGATCCAGATGCAATCCACGCTGGCCGCAGCCGACAACAGCGGGGCCAAGGAGCTGATGTGCATCAAGGTGCTCGGCGGTTCCAAGCGCCGCTACGCCCACATCGGCGACATCATCAAGGTGAGCGTCAAGGACGCCATCCCGCGCGGCAAGGTCAAGAAGGGTGAGGTCTACGACGCCGTCGTCGTCCGTACCCGCAAGGGTGTGCGCCGTCATGACGGGTCGCTGATCCGCTTCGATGGCAACGCCGCCGTGCTGCTCAACAACAAGCATGAGCCGATCGGTACCCGTATCTTCGGGCCGGTCACCCGCGAACTCCGCGGCGAGAAGTTCATGAAGATTGTTTCGCTCGCGCCCGAAGTGCTCTGAGCGGAGGACGAGGACAATGAACCGTATCCGCAAGGGCGATCAGGTGTTGGTGATCGCCGGCAAGAACAAGGGTCAGAAGGGCGAGGTGCTGCGCGTGCTCGGCGACAAGGTCGTCGTGTCGAACATCAACCTCGTCAAGCGCCACACCAAGCCGAATCCGCAGGCTGGCCAGCCGGGCGGCATCGTCGAGCGTGAGTCGCCGATCCACATCTCCAACGTGATGCTGTTCAACCCGGCCACCGGCAAGGGTGAGCGCGTCGGTTACAAGGTGCTCGAGGATGGACGCAAAGTGCGTGTGTTCCGCTCGAGCGGTGAGGCGGTCGACGCCTGAGGAATGACGCCATGACCCGGCTTGAGAAGATTTACAAGGAACAGGTGGTGCCGAAGCTGATGGAGCGCTTCGGTTACAAGAACCCGATGGAAGTGCCGAAGCTCGTCAAGATCACGCTCAACATGGGTGTGGGCGAGGCGGTCGGCAACAAGAAGGTGCTGGAGAACGCCGTCGCCGAAATGGCCACCATCACCGGTCAGAAGCCGATCACGACGAAGGCCCGCGTCTCCGTCGCCAGCTTCAAGATCCGTGACGGCTGGCCGATCGGCTGCAAGGTGACGCTGCGGCGCGCCAGGATGTACGAGTTCCTGGATCGCCTGATCAACATCGCGCTGCCGCGCGTCCGTGACTTCCGCGGCGTGTCCGGCAAGTCCTTTGACGGCCGCGGCAATTACAACATGGGCGTGAAGGAGCAGATCATCTTCCCGGAGATCGACTTCGACCAGGTCGATGCGATCCGCGGCATGGACATCGCCTTCACTACCACCGCGAAGACCGACGCGGAGGCCAAGGCACTGCTCGAGGCCTTCAACTTCCCCTTCCGCAACTGATCCGCGAGGAACCCGAACAATGGCCAAGACTTCGATGGTGAACCGCGAGATCAAGCGGGCCAAGCTGGTCGCCAAGTACGCCGCCAAGCGTGCCGAGCTGAAGAAGATCATCGCCAGCACGACCGCTTCCTATGAGGAGAAGATGGACGCGGTGGCGAAGCTCAACAAGCTGCCGCGCGATTCCAGCCCGTCGCGTCAGCGCAACCGCTGCGAGCTGTCCGGTCGTCCCCGCGGCGTCTATCGCAAGTTCGGCCTTGGCCGCAACAAGCTGCGCGAAGCCACCATGCGTGGCGATGTTCCTGGCCTGCGCAAGGCCAGCTGGTAATCGCCGTCCCCGCAAGGGTTCAGCGGATATCGGTGCTTAGAGTCCAAACAGGAAACTGAAAATGAGCATGACTGATCCTATCGCCGACATGCTCGTGCGCATCAAGAATGCGCTCGCGGTCGGCAAGCAGACGGTGTCGATGCCGTCGTCCAAGATGAAGCTGGCGATTGCCAACGTCCTCAAGTCCGAGGGCTACATCGTCGACTCGCGCGTCAGCGATGTCGATGGCAAGCCTGTGCTGGAGATCGTGCTGAAGTACTACGAAGGCAAGCCGGTCATCGAGCGCCTGCAGCGCGTGTCGCGTTCAGGCCTGCGCCAGTACCGCGGCAAGGACGCGCTGCCGAAGGTCCTCGATGGCCTGGGCATCGCGATCATCTCGACTTCCAAGGGCATCATGACCGATCGCCAGGCCCGCGCCGCGGGTGTGGGCGGTGAAGTCATCTGCCTGGTGGCGTAAGGAGTCACGCACCATGTCCCGAGTCGCCAAGAAGCCGGTCGCCCTCACCAAGGGTGTCGAGCTCAATGTCACCGCCGATGCCGTCATCGTGAAAGGCCCGAAGGGCACGCTCAGCCTGGCCCGCCCGGCCGGCGTGGAGTTCGCGGTCGAGAACGGCGTCGTCCAGCTGTCCGCCTCCAGCCCCGACCGCGTTGCCATGGCCGGCACCGCTCGCGCCATCCTGGCCAACATGGTCAAGGGCGTCAGCGAAGGTTTCGAGCGCAAGCTCGAGCTGGTCGGTGTCGGTTACCGCGCCTCCATGCAGGGCAAGGACCTGAACCTGAGCCTGGGCTTCTCCCATCCGGTGGTGTTCAAGGCCCCGGAGGGCATCACCATCGAGACCCCGAGCCAGACCGAGATCCTGGTCAAGGGTGCCGACAAGCAGCGCGTCGGCGAGGTGGCCGCCAAGATCCGCGGGTTCCGTCCGCCCGAGCCGTACAAGGGCAAGGGTGTGCGCTATTCCGGCGAGAAGATCATCATGAAGGAAGCGAAGAAGGCGTAATGCGGATCTCCCGCAGAAGCCCGGCCATCCCCGGCCGGTCTTCTCAAAGAAGCCTTCAAGCTTTCGAGGACAGAGCAATGGAAAAGAAAATCGCCCGTCTGCGTCGCGCCAAGTCGACCCGCTCGCATATCCGCGAGCTGGGCGTGCCGCGTCTGTCGGTGCTGCGCACCGGCCAGCACATCTACGCCCAGGTCTTCACCGCCGATGGCTCCAGGGTGCTGGCCGCGGCATCCACCGTGCAGGCCGACGTCAAGGAAGGCCTCAAGAGCCACAAGAACCTCGAGGCCGCCGCCAAGGTGGGCCGCGCGGTCGCCGAGCGTGCGCTCAAGGCCGGTGTCGAGCAGGTCGCCTTCGACCGTTCGGGCTACCGTTACCACGGCCGCGTCAAGGCGCTGGCCGATGCCGCCCGCGAGGCGGGCCTCAAGTTCTGATCCGCGGCGCGGGCCAGGACTCTCACAACCATAAGCGGCGCATGCCGTAAGTATCCAGGAATCAACGATGAGCACTTCCGAACGCGAAAATGGCGACGGCCTCGTCGAGAAGCTGATCGCCGTCAACCGCGTCTCCAAGACGGTCAAGGGCGGTCGCCAGTTCACCTTCACGGCGCTGACCGTGGTGGGCGACGGCGCCGGCAAGGTGGGCTTCGGCTACGGCAAGGCCCGCGAAGTCCCGGTGGCGATCCAGAAGTCGATGGAGTACGCCCGCAAGGCGATGGTCAGCGTCGACCTCAACAACGGCACGCTGTGGCACCCGGTCAAGGCCGGTCACGGCGCGGCGCGCGTGTACATGCAGCCAGCCTCCGAGGGCACCGGCGTGATCGCTGGCGGCGCCATGCGCGCCGTGCTCGAGGCGGTGGGCGTGAAGAACGTCCTCGCCAAGGCGGTGGGCTCGCGCAACCCGATCAACCTGGTGCGCGCCACGGTCAAGGGTCTGTCGGCGATGAGCTCGCCGGAGAAGATCGCGGCCAAGCGCGGCAAGAGCGTCGAGGAGATCCTCAATGGCTAACAAGACTCTCAAGGTCCGCCTGGTCAAGGGCCTGCGCGGCTGCCAGCAGCGCCATCGCATCTCGGTCAAGGCGCTGGGCCTGAACAAGCTCAACGACGTCCGCGAACTGCCGGACAACCCCTCGGTGCGCGGCCTGATCAACCAGGTGCACTACCTGGTCCGCGTCGAGCAGTAAGGCCTGAGGAAGGAGAACTCATCATGCGCATGAATACGCTCAAGCCCGCCGACGGCGCCCGCAAGGAGCGCACCCGCGTCGGTCGCGGCATCGGCTCCGGCCTCGGCAAGACGGCCGGCCGCGGCCACAAGGGCTCCTACGCCCGTACCGGCAAGGGCAAGATCAAGCCGGGCTTCGAGGGCGGCCAGATGCCGCTGCAGCGTCGCCTGCCCAAGGTCGGCTTCCGCTCCAAGCTGGCCAAGGACACCGCCGAGGTGCTGCTGTACAAGCTGGAACTGATCGAGGCCGAAACCATCGATTTCGCCACCCTGCGAGCGGCCAAGCTGGTGCCGGCCACGGCCAAGCAGGCGAAAGTCGTGAAGAAGGGCGAGATCACCCGCAGGATCGTGCTGCAGGGTGTGGCCGCGACGGCCGGCGCCAAGGCGGCGATCGAGGCGGCCGGCGGCCGCGTGGAGTAAGCCGTGTCGCAGACGACGAAGGCTGCTGCTGGTGTGATTGGCGGGCTCGGCAAGCTGACCGAGCTCCGCCAGCGCTTGCTGTTCGTGCTCGGTGCGCTGATCGTGTACCGCTTCGGCACCTATATCCCGGTGCCGGGCGTGGACCCGGAGGCGATGCTGCGTCTCATGGACCAGCAGCGCGGCACCATCGTCGACCTGTTCAACATGTTCTCGGGCGGTGCGCTGGAGCGCTTCAGCCTGTTCGCCCTGAACGTGGTGCCGTACATCTCGGCGTCGATCATCATCCAGCTCTGTGTCCAGATCTTCCCGAGCCTGCAGGCCATCCGCAAGGAAGGCGAAAGCGGTCGGCGCAAGATCACGCAGTGGACGCGCTACTCGACCGTGGTGCTCGCCGCCTTCCAGGCGATGGGTGTGGCGATCGCGCTGCAGGGTCAGGGGCTGGGCGGCGGCATCAACGTCGTCTACAACCCCGGCATCGGCTTCGTGCTGACGGCAATGATCTCGCTCACCGCCGGCACCATGTTCCTGATGTGGCTGGGTGAGCAGGTGACCGAGCGCGGCGTCGGCAACGGCATCTCGCTGATCATCTTCGCCGGCATCGTGGCCGGCCTGCCGGGCGCGGTCATCGGCACCCTGGAGCTGATCAATACCGGCGAGCTCAACCCGCTGGCGGTGATCATCCTGTTCGCGCTTGTGCTGGCGGTGACCTACTTCGTGGTCTTCGTCGAGCGCGGCCAGCGCCGGATCACGGTCAACTACGCCCGCCGCCAGGGCGGCCGCCAGGCGTACATGAACCAGAGCTCGCACCTGCCGCTGAAGCTCAACATGGCGGGCGTGATCCCGGCGATCTTCGCATCCAGCCTGATCATGTTCCCGGCCACGGCCGCGACCTGGTTCGGCGAGGGCGCACAGGTCGGCTGGCTGTTCAGCCTGTCGCAGATGCTCGCCCCGGGCGAGCCGCTGCACATGATCCTCTACGGCGCGCTCATCATGGGCTTCGCCTTCTTCTACACGGCGTTGGTGTTCAACGCCCAGGAGACGGCGGACAACCTCAAGAAGTCGGGCGCGCTGATCCCGGGCATCCGTCCGGGCAAGGCCACCGCCGACTATGTCGACGGCGTCCTGACCCGTCTGACGGCGGCCGGTTCGGTGTATCTGGTGGCGGTCTGTCTGCTGCCGGAGTTCCTGCGCGGCGCCTGGGCGGTCCCGTTCTACTTCGGCGGCACCTCGCTGCTGATCGTTGTCGTGGTGGTGATGGATTTCACCGCACAGATCCAGGCCCACCTGATGTCGCATCAGTACGAGAGCCTGCTCAAGAAAGCCAACCTCAAGGGCGGTTCGCGCGGCGGCTTCGCGCGCTGAACGCGGTCTGGGGCGGTCGCGGCGAAAGCCGGAAAACCGCCCCGGTTCGCAAACGCCGGAGCACGGGCACCACTCCCCGTGCCGGAGCCCCATGGCATCCCAGGATGCCGGGGGCTTCAAAACAACCCGAAGCCTTGGTATTATTTTCGATTCACTGCGCCGCCCCAACGCAGGGACGGCAGCCAAACTCAGCTGGAGATCGCGTAAATGGCGCGCATTGCGGGTGTCAATCTTCCCGTCCACAAGCACGTGTGGGTGGGGCTGCAGAGCATCTACGGCATCGGCCGTACCCGTTCCAAGAAGATCTGCGAGGTGGCCGGCGTCGAGCCGACCACCAAGATCCGTGACCTGAGCGAGCCGGAAATCGAGCGCCTGCGCGCCGAGGTCGGCAAGTACGTGGTCGAGGGCGACCTCCGCCGCGAGGTCGGCATGGCCATCAAGCGCCTGATGGACCTGGGCTGCTACCGTGGTCTGCGCCACCGCCGCGGTCTGCCCGTGCGTGGCCAGCGCACCCGTACCAACGCCCGGACCCGCAAGGGCCCGCGCCGCGCGATCAAGAAGTAAGGATTAGCTCATGAGCAAGCCGGCTGCTGCCAAGACCAAGAAGAAGGTCAAGCGTGTCGTCACCGACGGCATCGCCCACGTCCAGGCCTCCTTCAACAACACCATCGTCACCATCACCGACCGCCAGGGCAACGCGCTGTCGTGGGCCACTTCCGGCGGCGCGGGCTTCCGCGGCTCGCGCAAGTCGACCCCGTTCGCCGCCCAGGTCGCCGCCGAGCGCGCCGGCAAGGCCGCGCTGGACTATGGTCTGAAGACCCTGGAAGTCCGCATCAAGGGCCCGGGCCCGGGCCGCGAGTCTGCGGTCCGCTCGCTGAACAACGTCGGCTACAAGATCACCAACATCGTCGACGTCACCCCGATCCCGCACAACGGCTGCCGCCCGCCGAAGAAGCGCCGCGTCTGAGGAGCTGAACGAAAATGGCTCGTTACATTGGTCCCACCTGCAAGCTCGCGCGCCGTGAAGGCGCCGACCTCAGCCTCAAGAGCCCGGCCCGCGCGCTCGACTCCAAGTGCAAGCTGGAGCAGAAGCCCGGCCAGCATGGCCCGGTCGCCCGCCGCGGCAAGCTCTCCGACTACGCCCTGCAGCTTCGCGAGAAGCAGAAGGTCAAGCGCATCTACGGTCTGCTGGAACGCCAGTTCCGCAACTACTACAAGAAGGCTTCCAACAAGAAGGGCAACACCGGCGAGACGCTGCTGCAGCTGCTGGAACAGCGCCTGGACAACGTCATCTACCGCATGGGCTTTGCCGTGACCCGCCCGCAGGCGCGCCAGATCGTCTCGCACCGCGGCGTGCTGGTGAACGGCAAGACCGTCAACCTGCCGTCCTACCAGGTCAAGGCCGGCGATCAGATCGCCCTGACCGAGCGCGCGCAGAAGCAGCTCCGCATCCAGGAGGCCGCCACCATGTCGCAGGACATGGGCCTGGTGCCGAGCTGGATCGAGGTCGATGCCAAGAAGTTCACCGGCGTGTTCAAGGCGGTGCCCGAGCGCTCCGACCTGCCCTCGGACATCAACGAGGCGCTGATCGTCGAGTTGTACTCGAAGTAATCCCTTTCAGGAGAGACGCTGACCATGTCGGTTACCGCCACCCAGGTGCTGCGTCCGCGCGGCATCGGCATCGAACGCATCGCCCCCAATCGCGCCAAGGTCGTGATCGAGCCGCTCGAGCGCGGCTATGGCCACACCTTGGGCAACGCGCTGCGTCGCGTGCTGCTGTCCTCGATTCCCGGCTTCGCCATCACCGAGGTCGAGATCGACGGCGTGCTCCATGAGTACACCTCCGTCGAAGGCCTGCAGGAAGACGTCATCGAGGTGCTGCTCAACCTCAAGGACGTCGCCATCCGCATGCACAACGTCGATCAGACCACCCTGTCCCTGAGCAAGCAGGGTCCGGGCGTGGTCACCGCCGGCGACATCAAGGTCGACCACAACGTCGAGATCATCAATCCCGACCACGTGATCTGCACCCTCACCAAGGACACGGCGCTGAACATGCGCCTGAAGGTCGAGCGCGGCTTCGGCTACCAGCCGGCTGCCGCCCGCCGTCGTCCGGATGAGGAGACCCACGCCATCGGTCGCCTCATGCTCGATGCATCGTTCTGCCCGGTCCGCCGCGTCGCCTACGCAGTCGAGGCGGCCCGCGTCGAGCAGCGCACCGACCTGGACAAGCTGGTGTTCGACATCGAGACCAACGGCACCATCGACGCCGAGGAGGCCGTGCGCACTGCCGCCGACATCCTCACCGACCAGCTGTCGGTGTTCGGCGACTTCAGCCAGCGCGACCGCGGCGCCAGCAAGCCGGCCACCGCCGGCGTCGATCCGGTGCTGCTGCGCCCGATCGACGATCTTGAGCTGACCGTGCGCTCGGCCAACTGCCTGAAGGCCGAGAACATCTACTACATCGGCGACCTGATCCAGCGTACCGAGGTCGAACTGCTCAAGACCCCGAACCTGGGCAAGAAATCGCTCACCGAAATCAAGGAAGTCCTGGCCCAGCGCGGCCTGTCCCTCGGCATGAAGCTGGAGAACTGGCCGCCGGCCGGGCTGCAGCAGGGCATGCTGGGTTGACCAGCTAGGCGGATCCTTCCGCAAGAGCCCGGCCATCCTCGGTCGGGGATTCAAATCGGAAAGTCCGGCCAGGATGGCCGGGCTTGAAGATCAGGGACGATCACAGACGGAAACACGACCATGCGCCACCGTAAGTCCGGACGCAAGTTCAGCCGCACCAGCGCCCATCGCGAAGCGATGTTCAGCAACATGGCGGCTTCCCTGTTCAAGCACGAGCTGATCCGCACCACCTTGCCGAAGGCCAAGGAGCTGCGTCGGGTCGCCGAGCCGCTGATCACCATGGCCAAGACCGATGGCGTCGCCAACCGCCGCCTGGCTTTCGCGCGCCTGCGCGACAAGCAGGCCGTGGGCAAGCTCTTCGTCGAGCTGGGCCCGCGTTACCGCGAGCGCCCGGGCGGCTACCTGCGCATCCTCAAGTGCGGCTTCCGCCCCGGCGACAATGCGCCGATGGCCTACGTCGAGCTGGTGGATCGCCCGCAGGCCCAGGCCGCCGAGGCCGCTGCCGAGTAATCGCCGGCACGCATCGCTGCACTCAGGAACCCCGGCTTCGGCCGGGGTTCCGCGTTTCGTGCGCCCGGCACGGGCGCACTCTTGGAGGTGCAAGTCCTCCCGCGAGCTGGCCACAGCGAGCGAAGCGAAGCGCAACGGCGGAAGGGCGACCGACCGTGGGGAGGAAGCGTGGAGCGAACCTGCGAGCCGATGGACAAGAACCGGACCGAGCGCAGCGAAGGCGCAGCCGCGA
>NZ_JACHHX010000030.1 GCF_014202935.1 Rehaibacterium terrae
GGCGTGTCGGGAGCGCTCAAACACGCCAACCTCAACCCTGCCAACCGCCGGATGCGGACCCGCATGTCCGGTGGTGTGGGAGGGGTCCTCGGAGGCGGCATTCTCCGAGGCCCCTATCCCGATGTCCGGGTTCACGACCGCTGCACACCCGCCTGGCGTAGCCTCAGCGCCATGCACGCATTGCTCGATTCGCGCCGGGCCGCTCTGCCCGGCGGCACCTGCGCGGCGCCCTGCTGATGGGCAGCGCCATCGTCTGGTTCCGGCGCGACCTGCGCCTGGACGACAACCCGGCCCTGCAGGCGGCGCTGGAAGCGGGGCATGTGCCCATCCCGGTCTACATCCACGCGCCGGAAGAGGAGGGGGCATGGCCCCCCGGCGCCGCCTCGCGGGCCTGGCTGCACCGCTCGCTGGCCGCGCTGGACCAGTCGCTGCGTGCGCGTGGCTCGCGCCTGACGCTGGTGCGTGGCCCCACCATCGTCGCGCTCGATCGTCTCGTTGCATCCACCGGCGCCGAGGCGGTGTTCTGGAACCGCCTCTACGAGCCGGCGATCGTGGCTCGTGATGCCAGGGTCAAACAGCACCTGCGCGCGCGCGGGTTGCACGTGGCGAGTTTCAAGGCCGCCCTGCTGTGCGAACCGTGGGAGGTGATGACCGGGCAGGACGGACCGTACCGCGTGTTCACGCCGTTCTGGCGCAAGGCCGCCGCATGGCTCGACACGCCCCCGCCGCTGCCCGCGCCGGCGCGCCTACCCGCGCCGCCTGCCGCAGCGGGCGAACGCCTCGACGATCTGCGCCTGCGTCCCGCGATCGACTGGGACCGGCACTTCTGGGAGGCGTGGTCACCGGGCGAGGCCGGCGCGCTGGAACTGCTCGATGCCTTCGTCGAAGGTGCCGCGCACGGCTACAAGGTGCAGCGCGACTTCCCCGACCGCATCGGCACCTCGCGACTGTCGCCGCACCTGCACTTCGGCGAGATCTCGCCGCGCCGGATCGTCGTCCGCCTGCGTCGCGAGTCCTGGCCGGCCGGCGTGCGGCCGGACATCGAGCACTACTTCAGCGAACTGGGCTGGCGCGAGTTCTCGCATCACCTGTTGCACCATTTCCCGCACACCACAGGCAGCAATTTCGATCCGCGCTTCGATGCGTTCGGCTGGGTCGAGCCGGACCCGTCCGTGCTCGCAGCCTGGCAGCACGGCCGCACCGGCGTGCCGATCGTCGATGCCGGCATGCGCGAGCTGTGGGCCACGGGCTGGATGCACAACCGCGTACGGATGATCGTCGCCAGCTTCCTCACCAAGAACCTGCGCATCCACTGGCGGCACGGTGCGCGCTGGTTCTGGGACACGCTGGTCGACGCCGATCTGGCCAACAACACCCAGGGCTGGCAGTGGAGCGCCGGCACCGGCGCCGATGCCGCGCCGTATTTCCGTGTCTTCAACCCGGTGCTGCAAGCGCAGCGCTTCGATCCGGCCGGCAAGTACATCCGCCGCTGGCTGCCCGAACTGGCGGCGCTGCCCGGCAGTGCAGTGCACGCGCCCTGGGAGCATCCCGAGCTGCTTCGCCGGCTCGCGCCGGATTATCCGCAAGCGCCGCTGGTGGATCTGAAAGCCTCGCGCGAAGCCGCGCTCGCCGCCTGGCGGGCGATCCGCTGATACGTTGACGTTTTTCGCCGCTGCGTGATTCACTGCCCGCGCAGAGGAGGGCGGGGCGATGGCGAAGCCGGCGAAGGTCAGACTGCGGCGCGAACCGATGTCCAAGGTGGACACCGCATGGCTGCGCATGGAGCGTCCCACCAACCTGATGATGATCACCGGCGTGCTGATGCTCGCCGAACCGCTCACGCTGTCGCGACTCAAGAAGCTCGTCGAGACACGCTTTCTCGCCTATCCGCGTTTCCGCCAGAAGGCGGTGGATGGTCCCGCCGGCGCGGTCTGGGAAGAGGACCCCGACTTCGACATCGACGCCCACGTGCGTCTGACCGCGTTGCCCGGCCGCGGCGGCAAGCGCGAGCTCGAGCGCCTGGTCAGCCAGCTCGCCTCCACGCCGCTCGACAAGACCAAGCCGCTGTGGCAGTTCCATCTGGTCGAGCGTTACGACGGCGGCAGCGCGCTGATCTCGCGCATCCACCACTGCTATGCCGACGGCATCGCCCTGGTGCAGGTGCTGCTCTCGCTCACCGATACCGAACGCCGCGCCAAGAAGGGCAGCGACCTGCGCCGTGCCTGGCTCAAGGACGACCATGCCCGCGTTGCCCAGCGCGTCGGCGCGCTCAACCGCTACGTCAAGCTCGGCGGCAAGGTGCTGGAAAAGGGCATGGAGATGTACCGCGACCCCACGCTCGGCATGGTGCTGGCACGCGAGGGCAGCGAGATCGTGCGCGAACTGGCCGGCGCGCTCAGCCTGTCCGATGATCCGCCGACCGTGCTCAAGGGCCGGCTGGGCGTGAGCAAGCGCGTGGCCTGGGCCGAGCCGCTCGAACTGGAGGAGGTGAAGGCCGTCGGCCGCGCCTGCGGCTGCACCGTCAATGACGTACTGCTCGCCTCCGCCGCCGGCGCACTGCGCGGCTACCTGATCGACCGTGGCGAAGCCGTGGACGGCCTCACCCTGCGCGCCACGGTGCCGGTGAACCTGCGTCCGCTCGAACACGCGAAAAAACTCGGCAACCATTTCGGTCTGGTCTTCCTCGAACTGCCCGTGGGCGAGGCCAATCCGGTGCGCCGGCTCGAGCGCGTGGCGGCCAACATGCGCCGGCTCAAGAACGGCCGCCAGGCCGCCGCCACCTTCGGCGCCCTGGCTGCCGTGGGCATGGCGCCGGCCGGTGTGCAGTCGTTGGCGCTGGACCTGTTCAGCCGCAAGGCCTCCGCCGTCGCCACCAATGTGCCCGGTCCGCAGATGCCGCTCTACCTGGGGGGAAGCGAGATCCGCGAAATGATGTTCTGGGTGCCTCAGACCGGCTCGATCGGCCTGGGGCTGTCGATCCTCAGCTACAACGGCCGCGTCCATTTCGGCCTGATCGGCGACGCCCGCCTGCTGCCCGATCCGGACGCCGTCATCGGCCGCTTCCGCCCCGAGTTCGAAAAGCTGCTGTACCTGGCGCTGATGGCCGACTGGGCACATCCGGTCGGCGCGCCCGACGCCGAGGCGCTGCTGGACGACGGTGTCGCGGCCTGACCGCGGCTGAACGGCGGGACGGTTTTCGCGCTTCCTTTCGCCCGCTCGTGCTTTCCTTGGCAATGGGCTGCTCCTGGGAGCCTCTCCCAGCCGGCACCTGCTCGTCCTCGGCGTGGCGGTTCCGCGCAGCCGAGCCGCTGAGTCCAAGGACCCAAAGACACCCCGACGATCCGACCACGGCCATGACCCACTGCGACCTCCCCGGCACCGCCCTGCGCGTCGCCCCCGACCATCTCCCCGACCCGCAGATCGACATCCCCGCCACCACCGCGCCGCAACAGGCCGTCCTCGCCGGCGGCTGCTTCTGGTGTGTCGAGGCCGTCTACCGCCGCCTCGACGGCGTGCTCGACGTGCGCTCCGGCTACGCCGGCGGCAGCGCCGACAGCGCCAACTACGAGGCCGTCTGCAGCGGCCGCACCGGCCACGCCGAGGCCGTGCTGATCCGCTTCGACCCCGCGCGCATCAGCTACGGCCAGCTGCTCAAGGTGTTCTTCGGCGTCGCCCACGACCCGACCCAGCGCGACCGCCAGGGCAACGACATCGGCCCGCAGTACCGCTCGGCGGTGTTCTACGCCGACGACGCACAACGCCGCGTCGCCGAGCGCTACATCGCGCAACTGGACGCGGCCGGCGTCTACAGCGCGCCCATCGCCACCACCCTCGAGCCGCTGCAGGCATTCCACGAAGCCGAGGCGTACCACCAGGACTACGCCGCGCGGAACCCACACCAGCCCTACATCGTCCACGTCGCCGCACCGAAAGTGGAGAAACTGCAGCGCCATTTCCGCGACCGTCTGCGCAACGACAGGAGCGACGACACATGAGCGATCATGCCCCGCGCATCTCCGCCAGCGGTCACGACCTGACTCCGCCGGACCCGCCGACCCGCGAGCGGCTTATCGCCGCCCTGAGCCCCGAGGAGCGCCGCATCCTGCTCGACCACGGCACCGAGCGCGCCTTCTGCGGCGGCCTGTTGCACGGCCAGGGCCCCGGCACCTACCACTGCCGCCTCTGCCACCTGCCGCTGTTCCGCGCCGAAGACAAGTTCGACTCCGGCACCGGCTGGCCCAGCTTCACACGACCCTTCGACCCCGAGCACATCGCCGAATATCGCGACACCAGTTACGGCATGGTCCGCATCGAAATCCGCTGCGCCCGCTGCGATGGCCACCTCGGCCACGTCTTCCCCGACGGCCCGCCGCCCACCGGCCTGCGCTACTGCCTCAACTCCGCCGCGATGGCCTTCGTGCCGGCGGACGGGTAGAGGACACGGAAACAACGAGGGCCGCGCCAGGCGCGCCGGAGTGGTGCTGGTGGCGGGAAGCTTGCCCAGTGTAAAAGCGCCTCCCGGGCTCACGAGCAAGAGGGCGGAGCCATCATGGTTCCCGAGGGGATGCACGCCAATCGATCGCACAACCAGCCAAAGCCGACGCGCTCCTGCTCCAGACGCAGCCGGGGCTGGTGGCGGTCATATCGGAGGTCGTCGTAGACGGCCGATTCCTCGGGCGTGAGACGCGCCAGGTCGTGGCGCGCAGGGTCGCGCTCCTCGCCCCAGTGCGGGCGATGGGCCAGCAGCGTTTCCCGGTCCATAAGGAAGGACTCTGCATGCGGAAAGAAGCCGCGTAACTGGTCCAGAATGGCGAATCCGTGGGTGTCGATGTCGCCCCAGTAGTGCAGCTCGCACCGATGCAGCCACGCGGCGCGCGCCAGCGCCTCCCAGCCGTAACCCGCACCAAAGATGACGATGGCATTTGCCACCGGCGGGAAGGCGAGGAAGTTGATCTCGTTCTCGGTGATGAAGATGCGCCGGGCGGGAAGCGCGAGCGCCGCGAAGCTCGCGGCGTCCAGCGTGATGTCGGGCAGATTCTGCGGCGAGGACGGGCAGCCCGGCAGGCTGGGCAGCGAGGGGTCGAGCAGACGAAAGCGAATCCGCACGGGCTTGTCCAGCAAGCCGAAGCGGCGGGTGAACTGCGCCACGCCGGTTGCGTCATGCACGATGGCCTCGGGTGGCAGCGCCAGGTCCAGCAGCTCGGTCAGGTCGCCGCGGTGGGCTTCGATGAACTTGCTGTCCACGCCGGGCGCATCGACCTGACGCAGATACACGCCCGGCCGCGGATGGGCCTTGAGCCAGGCGACCACGGCCAGCAGACGCTCCCAGCGCTCGGCCAGCTCCAGCGCCTGGAGCGGCCGCCGCGACAGCCACGCCAGCAGGGCCGGCTGGGCGGCCGCTGTCTGCTGCCAGAGCGACACGAAGCGCTGCGCCTGTCGAGTCTTGCCGATCAAGGCCAGGGCCTCTTGCAAGGTATCGAGCCAGACGGCCGCTGGGAGCTGCTGCATGCCCTGCACGCGGTGATGCCACTCCCGCCATTCGATGCGAACCAGCGGCGTCTCGGCGATAGCGCGCACCCACTCACGCACGGCCTCGAAGCGGTTGGACAGGTCGGCCGCCGAGGGGCCTTTCAAACTCAGGCGCAGCGGCCATTGCATCGCATCGCTCACCGTTGCCCGCAGCAGTTCGCCACGATCCCACAAGCGTTGGACCTGGGCGCTCAGATCGGCTGGCGTGGTCCAGCTCATGGTGCTGCGGTGCCTCCGGCGGCGTCACCATCGGCCCTGCCTTCCGCACTTCCAGAAGCCTTGTGAGCCCGGTATTCCTCGATCGACAGACAACGTAGCCGCGAGTCGCGCCCGTCCTCGTTGTGCACGAAGCCGACGCTGGCCACGAAGGGCTCGATGATGTGGATCTTCTGCAGCGGCGTGACGATCAACAGCTGCAGGTTGAGCTGCTGGAACAGGCGCAGCCCGTACTGCGCCGACTCGTCCGAGCCGCGCCCGAAGGCCTCGTCGATGACCACGAAACGGAAACTGCGCGAGCGCACCGCACCCCACTCCAGCCCGAACTGGTAGGCCAGGCTTGCGGCCAGCACGGTGTAGGCCAGCTTCTCCTTCTGGCCGCCCGACTTGCCGCCCGAGTCCGAGTAGTGCTCGTGCTCGGCACCATCGGCGCGCCAGCGCTCGCTGGCCGAGAACAAAAACCAGTTGCGCACGTCGGTGACCTTGGCGGTCCAGCGCCGGTCGGCGTCCGCCAGCCCTTCACGGCCGCGGAAGCGGTCGATGATGGCCTTGACCTGCAGGAACTTGGTTTCCGAGTACTGCTCGTCCGTCGCGCCGGTCATCGCCCCCTCGGTGCAGGCGCGCAAGTCCTGCTGGAAGTCGCGGATCTCGGCATCGGGGCTGGGCTGTGCCACCAGGCGGATGAAGCGGCCGGGATTGTAGTCGATGGCCTCCAGCGACTGGTTGATGAAGTCGATGCGCTCCTTGATGGTCTCGCGCTCACGGGCGAGCTGGGCGTTGAAGTTGGCGATTTCGTTGATGGTATTGACGTTGAGCAGCTCCTTGAAGCGTGCTTCAAAGCGCGGCAAGTCGTCGCTCTTGAGATTGGCGAGCATCCGCTCGTACTCCGGCAGCGCCGCCAGGGCCACGTCCATCTCGCTGGTGTCGGCCTTGAACGCCTCCTTGAAGCCGCGCATGGCGTTGACAATGCGCTCGGTGAGTCGCGCCAGACGCCTGTCCTCGTTGTCGATGCGCTGCTGCAGCCATTGGCGCAGCTCCTGCTCGCGGTTGTCGCAGGACTCGACCGACAACTGATGCTCGCCCAACGCCTGCGCGCGCCAGCCATCCAGGCGCTCGATCTGGGCGTCGGTCAGCGGCGCGTCGCGCCACAGGCTGTCGGCCTGATCCCGCATCGCCTGCGCCGTCTCGCGCTTGTTCCTGACCTCGCCCCGCTTGCCCAGGGCGTCGGCGCGCTTGCCTTCCAGTTCACCCAAGCGCTCCTGCGCCGCCTGAAGCTGGCGTCCAAGCTCCTGCAGGGTGTCGGAGGCGGCTTCCAGCCGCGCGCGCTCCTCGCTGAGTTCCGCGATACGGCGGGCCAGGCTCATCCAGTCGATGTCGGCAAAGCGCGTGAACTCCTCCAGCTTGCTGAGTGCATCGAGCCGGCCCCGCAATTCATTGCGCGCCTGGTTGATCTCGCCGATGCGTTGGCCCAACGTGGCGAGTCTTTCCTCCAGACGTGCCCGCTGATCGCGCAAGGCCCGCAGCTTGTCGGCATTGCTCCAGCCCAGCACGTAGCGGCTGCGGTCGGAGATAGCGCTGCGGTCGTCCTTCTCGTGGCGTCCGCTCGGGTCCTTGATCTGCCCGGCGCGCGTGATGGCGCGTGCCTCGCGGCGGAACTGCTCGCCGGTGTCGCAGCAGGCGAAGTCGAAGCGGCTACGTAGCTCCTGCTCCAGCCATTCGTAGTGCGGCGTGTCCGGCTTGATCTGAAGCTTCCTCACCAGCGACTGCGGATGCAGCGCCGTGCCTTGCGCCGCCTTGCGCGACCGCACATGGAAGTACACCAGCCGGGCGCCCAGATGGTGCCGGTCCACCCAGTCCGACACGGCCGGGTAGTGTGCCTCCGGTACCAGCAGCGACAAGCCGAAGCCCCGCAGCAGCCGCTCGGCGGCACCTTGCCAATCGCGCTCGTCGTCGCGCACCTGGAGGAGCTCGCCCGCGAAAGGCAGTTCGTCCTCTGCGATGCCCAGCGCCGCGCACAGCGCCTCGCGAATGCGGATCTGGGCGGTGTCGATGTTGCTCTTGCGTCGCGAGAGGCTCTCGATCTCGTCGCTCAGGGCGGCGTGTTCCTCGCGGCCCTTTCGGAAGGCGAAGTCTTCCTCGCGCTCGCGGTTGTCCAGCTCGACGATACGTTCGCGCAATTCTTCGGCGCGCGCGGTGATCCCTTGCTGTTGAGCGATAAAGCCCGCTTCGTCCGCCGGCGCCGTCTCGTCGATGCGGGCCAGCAGGTCGCGGTAGCGGTCGGCGCGTAGCAAGCGTTGCGCCTTCTCCTGCTCCAGCCGGCGAATCTCCGCCGCCAGTTCCTCCAGCCGGTCGCCGCCGTTGTCGCGCAGGGCGCGTTCCAGCCGGCCGATCTCGATGCGCTCGGCTTCCCGCTGGGCATCCAGCCGCTCGATCTGCGCCTCCAGCCGCGCCGCCTCCTGTGCTAGCAGGTCGAGGCGGCGGTCCAGCAGCTCGCCCTTGAGGCGGGCGAAATAGGGTCGCAACTGGTCGCGTGCCTCCCGCCAGCCCTGGATCTCGGCCACCAGCGCCTGATGGCGCTGGCCGTCCTCGACCAGGGGCGTCAGCATTTCCATCTGCCGCCTGGCCTTGAGCACCGCCTGATGCGCCCGGTCCAGGTCGTCGAAGTGGCGGATCAGGGCCTCGATGCGGCTGCCCACATCGAAGGGTTCCAGCATGTGACTGCGCACGAAGTCGGTGAGATTGCCCACCGATTTCATCGAGACGGTCTGGTGAAACAGCTCCAGCGCCTGCTCGTGCTCGATGCCGAAGCGTCGCCGGAACCAGGCGCCATAGGGCGGGAAGCTGTCGAACAGCTCACAGCCTGCGCCGCGCAGTTTTTTGCGCAGGGCGCCGATGTCGCTGCCAAAACCGCTGAAGTCCTCGGCAATGGCCAGCACCCGCTCGGCGGCCACGAACAGGCGCGCGGGCTGGCCCTGCGCGTCTTTCAGCCAGAACACCTGGGCCAGCGTCACGACCTGGTCGTAACCTTCATTGCGGAACACACCGAGGATGACCGAGTAGCTCGACGCATCGCGCAACGCCACCGGCTTGGCGGTGCCGGTGACCTCGTTGCGCTCGCTCTTGTAGTGGCCCAACACATAAGAGCGCAGCGAGCGCTCGCGCGCGTCCGCCCCGGCCGCCTTGTTGTAGGCCACGCGATGCGCCGGCACCAGCAAGGTGGTGATCGCATCGACCAGAGTCGATTTGCCCGAACCGATGTCGCCGGTCAGCAGGCCATTGCGGCCCGCCAGATCGAGCCGCCACACGCGCTTGTCGAAGGTACCCCAGTTGAGCACCTCCAGGCGTTCGAGACGAAAGCCCACCCGGCTGTCGTCGGCCACGAAATCCAGGCCCAGGTTCTGCGCCTCACGCATCCGGCGCCTCCTTGCCGGCACCGCCGGACAAGGCCGTGCGGTAGGTTTCCAGGCGCGCGTCGAAGTCCGCCAGCCACTGCGCATCGACAAAGGCCTTGAGGATGCGCCGCACCTCGTAGTGCCCTCGGTTCTGCGTACTGCCGGCAGCGGGCTTGAGCCGGCGCAGGAAACCCAGCTCGACTACCTTGGTGATGGTCGCGTCCACCTGGTCGACGAGCCGCGCCTCGTTCGTGCCCTCGGGCAGGAATACCCGCATCAGTTCGGCGATGTCCTCGCGCGAAAGCACCAGCCGCGTGTCGCCGCCGCCGGCGTCGAACTCGGCCAGGCGCTTGCGCAGCAAGGCCAGCATCAGGCTCACCGGGTAGGACAGCGGCCGACGCGCCACCAGCCGCGGCAGGCGCGGGGCACCGTCGGACTCGTCCGGGTCGGGGCGGCTTTTCAGAAAGGCATGGCCCTCGGCCTCGTCCAGCACCAGATCGAGCAGCAGCACGGCGGCCTGTTCCCGCACCCGCGCCTGCAGCCGCATGAGGCTGGCCCACAGGTGCTCGTCGTCCTCGCGGTAGAGCACGCCTTTGAGCAGCTGCACCATCAGCTGTGACAGCTCGGGCACGGCGGGCGGCGCAGCGGGCGGGCTCGGCGCCGCGTCCGTGTCGTTCAGCCCGTCATCCATCGTGTTCTCTCCCTCATTCCCGAACCGTCAGCGCGTGAAGACGACGCGCGGCAAGCGCGCTTCGCGGGTCACACCATCGCCCGCCGCATCGACCGCCTGCCAGCGGATGGGCTCGATCACCGCCTCGTCCACCACGGCGCGCAGGCCCTCCACGCCTCCCCCGTCGCCGGCGTGGGCCAGCTCCAGATAGGCCACCAGCTCGGCCAGCCCCTGTTGCAATGGCGCGGCGTCCAGCAGCTCGCGCAGCGTCACCTGGGATTGCCGGCGCAAGGCGCCCTGCACGGTGGCGCGCAGGCGCGCCTTGTCCACCACGATCTGCTCGAACAGGCGCGCGGTGTCGATGTCATCCTCGCCCGCCAGCACGGCCAGATCGGCCAGGCGCGGCTTCACGCTGGGGGTGAACAGCGGCCGCTCCAGCGGCAGGGCGATGTCCGCACCCATGGCGTCGATATCCATCACCAGGCCCGAGGGCACGGCGTCACGGAGGCTGAGCGCCTTGCTTTCGATGCCGTGCAGCAAGTCCAGAATGCGGCGGTTTTCCAGAAAGGCTCGGTCATCCAGAAAGCGGCGCAACTGCTGCGAGAGCATCGCCACCGTGCGCTGCGTGTGCTCGCCGGCCTCCAGCCAGTCGTGATGCACGCGGCGGGTGCGCGGCTCGGGCTTGAGTGCCGCCACGGCGGGAAGCTGGAGCACCTGGTCCAGGCGCTCCGAGAGTTCTTCCTGCCGTCGGCTGGACATCAGAAAGTCCCAGAAGGCGCGGAAGCTGCGGCCCTGGTCGGAGTCGCCGATGGCGTCGCGCTCGCCCATGATCTCGTCCAAGAGCGCGCCCTTGCTGCCTTCCCATAGCGCAATCTTCTCGCGCACTTTGCGGTCAAGCTGACGGAAGTTGTGCTCCACCTCGCGAAAGTCGGCCAGCAGCTCGCGCGCCAGTTGCTGGAACTGCAGGAAGCGGTCTTTCACCGCCGTGTCGTCCAGCAGCGGCACGTCGCCGGCCAGCACGCGGGCGATGTCAGCGTCCAATTCCTCGCGCTTCTTGCGCAACTCGGCCACGCGCTTGACCGGGTCGGCCTCGGTGCCGCCGCAGATCTGCTCCAGGAGTGCGAACAGCGTCAGCAGGCGCGACTCGGTGCCGACGAAGGGCCGCTCGGTGAGCGACACCAGCCAGGCGATGGCCTTCTCGGTGGCCGGCGTCAGGTCGAACTGGGCTTCATCGGTGCCCGGCTTGTAGAACTTGCGCAGCCAGCCCTTGTCGGGCGCGGCCCAGTCGTTGAGATACTCCAGCGCGCCCTTGGGGTAGGCCTCCGGGCCCAAGTGCTCGCGCAGGGCGAACAGCTCGTCCTCCAGCGCTTCCGCCAGATCGGCCTCGCTCATCACGCGCACATTCGGCGCCACGAACACCCGGTGCAGAAAGCTCGCCACCAGCGGCGCATGCGGCGAGGCCAAAAGCCGCCAGGCGGGGTGGCGGTCGCGCAAGGCCGAGAGGGTGAAGTGGTCCATCGGGGTGGTTGCAGGCTTGAGTACGGTCTCGAGTCGGCGATGACGTCCGTCCTCGCCAACCGGACGCGTCCTCCGTTGCCGGGGCAGGGCAAGAGAGTAGCAGGCCGGTAGCGACAGCCCAATGCGGCGCGCGGCCTCCTGCGCCGGGGCGTGGCGACGCCGACGGCGCGCGCCGCCCCGGATCCGCGGTCGCCGTATCAAGGCCGCAGCTGGAGCAGCGTCGGTGATTCCGACGACAACGCCTTGGCCCAGACGATCGACGGGCTGTACCGAACCGAAGCCATACACCGGCGCGCTTGGAAGCGTCTGGAGGTGGTCGAGCCGGCCACGCTCGATAGGGTGGACAGGTTCAACCACAAGCGCCCGCCCGGGTCGATCGGCAACATTCCGCCGGTGGAAGCCGAAACCGTTTACTGTCAACAGCGGCGTGACTCACACCAACGAGTCCCTGGGATTCCCGGGGCGGTTCAGCCGCGGCAGCGGAGCGGATACGCCCAGCGGCCCAGGGGCGAGGGCGCAAGCTGGTCACGCTGCCGAACGGCGAAACTGCCCCCGTGAGGCCGTGGGATATGACACCGACGCCGCTCCAGTTGGCGCTAGCCAGGGGGCATCGCTGGTTGGCCATGCTGGAGTCGGGGGAAGCGAAATCACTGAAGGAGATCGCCGCGCGGGAGGGAATCGACAACAGCTATGTGAGCATGCCCTTGAGATCCTTGAGCATCAGGAAGAGGTGATACGGATCGGTCGGGCTGGGCTCGAACTCCCAGGATTCGTACCACTGCCGCGCGGCATCGTCTTTGGCATGGACCAACAGGCAGCGGATACCGGCGATGTCGGCAGCCTGTGCTGTGCGCAGCAGGGCGTCCTTGAGCAAGGCCTGGCCCAGACCCTTGCGCTGATGCTCCTTGTCCACGGCGAGCCGGGCCAGGATCATGACCGGCACCGGGTGGCGCGCCAGCCCCTTCATCACTCTCATTTGGGCGGCTTCCGGGTCGACGCTACCAACGGCCAGGCTGTAGAAGCCGACCACCACGCCACCTTGGCAGCAGACATAGGTCTGCGCGCTGTTGGCCTTCTGGTTGACGAGCGCGTAGCGCTGCAGGAACTGGTTCAGCGCATTCTCACCGCAGTCGAACGCATCGACCTGATCCGTTGCAGCGAGCTTGCGAACGGGTGAGTAGTCATTGCTCAACCCAGCACCCCAGGTTCACGCAGCAACTTCTTCAGACGCGGCTTGCTTTGCACCGGGCGGT
>NZ_JACHHX010000031.1 GCF_014202935.1 Rehaibacterium terrae
AGGGCGCGAGCACCTGGGGTGCCCTTCTCTTTGGTCACTTTCTCTTGGGCAAGCAAGAGAAAGTGACCCGGCCGCCGGCAGGCGGACGGAACCCCGGCGCGCAGCGCCGGCAGGTCGCAACGAAACCCACAGGCGCACGGACCCCCCGGCCCGAAGGGCCGGCCAGATCGCTACAAACCCGCAAGCGCACGAAACATCCGGCGCGTAGCGCCGGCCAGATCGCGATCAAACCACACGCCGCGCCTGCAAACCCCGAATCCCGTCTCGCGAATCAGCGCAGCATCCCGCCCGCGTGCTCGAACGCCGCCTCGAACAATTGCTTGGCCGGCCCCGCCAGCTCGCCGGTGAGGATGGTGAGCAGGAACAGGCCGATCACCAGCGCCGCCGGCAGGCCGATCTGGATCGGATTGAGCGCCGGCGCCGCGCGGCTGAGCACACCGAAACTCAGGTTGACCACCAGCATCGCCACCATCACCGGCAGCGCGATCATCACGCCCGCGTACAGCACCGTCGGCAGGAACGCCGGCACCGCGGCGGCGAGCCGCGCCGGGTCGGCCAGCGGTGTGCCGACCGGCAACAGACGGTAGCTGTCGGCGATCAGTCCGACCAGGGCCAGGTGCGCGTCGAAGGCGAAGAACAGCAGCGCCAGCGCGACATAGAACCACTGCCCGACCACGCCCGAGCTGGCGCCGCCGCGCAGCGGGTCGGCCATCTGGGCGAAGGACAGCGCCATGCCCTGCGACACCAGCTCGCCGGCCAAGGCGCCGGCCTCGAAGGCCAGCCGCAGCACGAAACCCATCGCCACGCCGACGGCGATCTCGCGGATCACGTTGAGCACGGTGAGCGCATCGACGCTGGCCACCGGCGGCGGCGCCGGCAGCACCGGCGCGAGCGTGACCGCCAGCGCCATCGCGAACATCATGCGCACCCGCACCGGCACCGCACGGGTACCGATCAGCGGCGCGGCCATCAGCACGGCGCCGACCCGCAGCAGGGTCCACAACGCCGCCTCCACGAAGCCGAACAGGCGCTGGGCATCGACCAGGAAGGCGGTGGCCGGGTCCATGGCGCGCTCAGCCGACGATGGCGGGAATGCGCTGGATCAGGGCGACGGTGAAATCCACCAGCCGGCCGAGCAGGAAGCCGCCGGTGATGGTCATCGCCGCGGCCAGGGCGATCGCCTTGGCGACGAAGGCGATGGTCGGCTCGTTGATCTGGGTGGCGGCCTGCAGCACGCCGACCACCACGCCGACCGCGAGCACGGTCAGCAGCAGCGGGGCGGCCACCATCAGCGCCACTTCCAGCGCCAGCCGCAACTCGGTGAGGGCCAGTTCCGGGCTCATGGCAGGTGGAAACTCGCGGCCAGCGACCCGACCACCAGCACCCAGCCGTCGGCGAGCACGAACAGCAGGATCTTGAACGGCGCCGAGACCAGCATCGGCGACAGCATCATCATGCCCATCGACATCAGCACGCTGGCCACCACCAGGTCGATGATCACGAACGGCACGAACAGCAGGAAGCCGATCTCGAAGGCGGTGCGCAGTTCGCTGGTCAGGTACGAGGCGGCCAGCACGTAGAACGGCACCTCGTCGGGCGAGGCGTAGCTGCCGTGGCCGGCGAGCGCGGCGAAGGCCATCAGGTCGTTCTCGCGCACCTGCGCCAGCATGAAGGCGCGGAACGGCGCCGAGGCCGCCTGCCAGGCGGCGGCGGCGTCGAGGTCGCCGTTGAGGTAGGGCGCGACGCCCTCGGCCCAGGCGCGCTCACCGACCGGCATCATCACCAGCGCGGTGAGGAACAGCGCCAGCCCGAGCAGGACCTGGTTGGAGGGCGACTGGCCGGTGCCCAGCGCCTGCCGCAGCAGGGCGAGCACGATGATGATGCGGGTGAAGGCGGTGACCGCGAGCAGCGCCGCCGGCAGCAGCGTGATCGCGGTCATCGCGAACAGGATCTGCAGCGGCAGGCTGACCTGCTGGTCGCCGATCCGCGCCACGGTCAGTTCGGGCAACTGCACCGCGCCCGGCGCGGCCGCGGCGGGCAGCGCGCAGAGCAGCAGGAGCGCGGCGAGCGATGCGACCAGGAGGCTTCTTGCGTTCATCGCCCGCCGCCCTGTCCAAGGCGCTTGCCGAGCAGGGCGGCGAAGCTCTCCGGTGCGGCCTCCACAGGCAGCGGGGTGTCCAGCGTCTGCAGCAGGGTGATCTGCTGGGCGGTGACTCCGATCAGCAGCTGCCGTTCGCCGACGGCGACCAGCAGCACGCGCTCCTTGACGCCGACCGGCAGGGCGGCGACCACGCGCAACGGCCCGTGGCCGCGCACGGTGGCGCCGGGCAGGCGGCGCAGCAGCCAGCCGAGGGCGAGGATGACGGCGACCACGATCAGCAACGCCATCACCGTGCCGCCCAGGGTGGAGGCGGTGGAGAACGGCGCAGCCGCGGGCGCGGCGCTGGCGACGGCGCTCATTTCAGTCGCTTGATGCGTTCGGCCGGGCTGACCACGTCGGTCAGGCGCACGCCGAAGCGGTCGTTGACCACCACGACTTCGCCGTGCGCGATCAGGGTGCCGTTGACGTACAGGTCGAGCGGCTCGCCGGCAGCGCGATCGAGCTCCACCACCGATCCCTGGTTGAGCTGCAGCAGGTTGCGGATCGGGATGCGGGCGCGACCGACCTCCAGCGAGATCGTCACCGGCACGTCGAGGATGACGTCGAGATTGAGATCGGCCGGCGCACGGTTGGCTTCGGCCTGCAGCGCGTCGAACTGGGCCAGGCTGGCGTCGATGTCGTTGTTCATGGCGTGGTGGCTTCCTTGGCGGAGCGGGAGCGGTTGGCGACGGGGCTGAGCGGGGTGATCTCGACGATCTTGACGGCGCGCTGGCCGTTGGACACGCCGAACTCGCCCTGGAACAGCGGCACGCCCTGCACCCGCAGCGGAATGCGCGCGGGCAGATCGATCGGGATGATGTCGCCGGCCTTGAGCTGCATCAGCTCGCGCAGGCTCATGTGCGCCTCGGCGAGCGTGCTGCCGAGCTCCAGCTCGGCATCGTAGAGCTGGGTGCGCAGGGCCTGGATCCAGTTCTCGTCCTTCTCGACGCGGTCGCTCTGGATGCCGGCGTCGAGCAGGTCGCGGATCGGTTCGAGCATCGAGTAGGGGAAGGCGACGTGCATGTCGCCGCCGCCGCCGTCGAGCTCGATGTGGAACCTGGAGACGACGATGTACTCGCGCGGGGTGATGATGTTGGCGAAGTGCGGGTTGACCTCGGAGTTCATGTACTCGAACTCGATCGGCATCACCGGCGCCCAGGCCTCGGTGATGTCGGCGAAGGCCTGGCGCAGCAGCAGGTGGATCACCCGCATCTCGGTGGCGGTGAACTCGCGGCCCTCGATCTTGGCCGGGTAGCGGCCGTCGCCGCCGAAGAAGTTGTCGACCACGGTGAACACCAGCCGCGGCTCGAACACGATCAGCGCGGTGCCGCGCAGCGGCTTGACCTTGACCAGGTTGATGTTGGTCGGCACGTACAGCGAGTGCATGTACTCGCCGAACTTGAGCAGGTCCAGGCCGCGCACCGAGATCTCGGCCGAGCGGCGCAGCATGTTGAACAGGCCGATCCGCCACTGGCGGGCGAAGCGGTCGTTGATCATCTCCAGGGTCGGCAGCCGGCCGCGGACGATGCGGTCCTGGCTGGCGAGGTCGTAGGGACGCGCCTCGCCGGGCGCGGCCGGCGGCTCCTCGGTGTCGACCGCGCCGCTGTCGACGCCGTGCAGGAGGGCGTCGATCTCGTCCTGGGAGAGCAGGTCGTGTCCGCTCATGCCGCGCTCACTGGGTGACGAAGTTGGTGAAGTAGACGGCTTCGATGCCGGGCTTGCCGGCGACCTCGGCCAGGATCGCCTGCAGTTCGGCCAGCGCCTCCTCCTGCAGACGCTCCTTGTCCTCGCGGCTGCGCAGCTGGTCGGCGTGCTGCTGGCCGAACAGCAGCAGCAGGCGGTTGCGGATCAGCGGCATGTGCGCCTCCAGCGCCGGGATGACGCTGGCATCGCGGGTCATCACCTGCACTTCGACCTGCAGATAGCGGTCGAGGTCGCGGTCGGCGAGGTTGACCACGAAGGCCGGCTCCAGGGCGTGGTAGATCGCCGCCGGCGGCGCCTTCCCGGCCTTGGCCTGTCCGTCGGCGTCGGCCACCTCGGCCTTGGCCCCGGCGACGAGGTACCAGCCCACGCCGATCCCGGCCGGCAGGGCGACGAACAGCACGAGCAGCAGCACGATCAGCCAGAGCCGGCGCTTGCCGGGGGCGGCGGGGACGGCGTCGGGGGCGGTAGCGGACACGGGGACTCCTCCATGGTCGATGCGGGAGGATGTGCAATCCGTGTGCCGTGACGCCGCGTCGACAAACCGGCGGGACCGGTCGCCGAACCGCCGGGCCGGAAACGGCGGCGCCGACGGAATTCCGTCGGCGCCGTCGGTCCTGGCTGCACCCGCGGACGGGTGCCGGAAGCGGGTCGTCGGTCAGGCGTACTCGTCGAGCAGGCCGTCGTGGCGCGACATGGCCGCGCCGAGGCGGGCGGTGCCCTCGTCCCCGTCCTCGGCCGCGGGGCGATCCGCTGGCTGGCCGGCCAGCGCCGCCGCTTCCCCGCCGCGCGCGGCGGACTGGCCGCCGGCACCGCCACCGCCCTGGCCGCCGACTTCGGCGTGGGCCAGGGTCAGGCCCTGTCCGGCCATCATGTCGCGCAGCCGCGGCAGGCCGGCTTCGAGCGCGGCGCGCACGTCGGCGTGGGCGCTGGCGAATTCGGCGCGCACCTGCTTGCCGTCCAGCTTCAAGGTGATGTCGATGGCGCCCAGCTCGGGTGGCGAAACGCGGATCTCGGCGCGGCCGATGCGGTGCTCGGCCATCCAGGTCAGGCGGGTGCCGACGGCGTCGGCAAAGTCGCCGGCATCCACCTGCGGCGCGCGCATCTGCGGCAGGTCGGCGAGGGCGGCGAAGCGCGGCGTGACCGGTGCCGGGGCGAGGGCGGCGACGGACACCGGTGGCGGCGCTTCGGCGGCCGGCGCGGGCGCAGCCACGGCCTTGGACAAGGGGGCCGCCATGGCCTCCCCGGTCGGCGCCTCGAATGCCGTCGGCGCAGCCAGGGCGGCGCTGGCGGACGACGACGACGATGCCGTCGCACGCGGCGGCAGGACGCCCGCGGCCGCCTCGCCGGCAACCGGCGCGCCCGTGGCCCGGCCGGCAGCGGCCGGCGCCGGCGCGGCGCCGGCATCGGCATCGGCATCGGCTTCGGTTCCGATCGCAGCGGCGGCCAGTGCCGCGGTCGGGTAGGGCGCGACGTGCGGCGTCGGGGCCGGTCGGGGCGCAGACGCCTCGGCGAGCGGCGCCGGCGCGGCGTCCTGGCTGGCCAGTGGCATCGCCTGCGGCAGCGGCAGACCGAACAGGGCGGCGAGCGGGTCGTCCTCGGCCAGCGGCTCGGCCGCCGTGTCGGGCAGCGCCTCGGGCGCCGGCTCCAGGTCGGCCAGCAGGGCGGCGGCCAGGGTCTCGGCCGGGGGCGCAGCGAGCAGGCCGGCGAAATCGAAGCCGGACTCGGCCGTGGGGCCGGCCGTCGACGGCTGCGGGCCGGGCCCGGCCGGGAGGCCGGGAGCGATCGCGGCGGCCGTGCTCATGGCGTCTCCAGCGCGGACCGCTGCGTCAGGCCGCGCGCGGCGAGATCGTCGAGCTCCTTCTGCTCGCGCCGCGCCTGCTCGCGGGCCTCGCGGCTGCGGTAGCTGGCGGCCAGCCGTTCCAGCACCTGGCTGTCGCGGCTGGCGATGATCAGGCGCGCGCGCTCGACGTCGCAGGTGGCGCGGGTCTGCTCGACGGCCTGACGCTGGCGGGCGATGGCGTCGTCGATGCGCTCGCGGAAGGCCTGCCGGTTGAGCAGTTGGGCCGGGCTGGTGATGCCGCTGGCCGGCGGCGCGTATTCGCTGGCGTAGCGCGCCAGCTCGGCCAGGCGCTGCTCGTGGTTGGCGAGCGCGCGGGTCTTCTCGGCGAGGTCGCGCGCGGCGGCGTTCTCGCGCTCCTCGGCGCGGCGCAGCAGGGGATCGAGGCGGCGGGCGTTCATCGGCTCAGTCCTTCTTGGTGTCCAGCAGGCGGGCCAGGGCCTCGCGGCTGTCGGCCAGGCTGGCCGACTGCGAAACGTCCTGGCGGAGAAACTCGGTGATCTCGGGCCAGCGCGCCAGCGCCTCGTCCACGCGCGGGTCGGCGCCGCGCTGGTAGGCACCGATGGCGATCAGGTCGCGATGGCTGTTGTAGGCGCTCATCAGCTGCTTGAGCTTGCGGATGCGCTCGCGGGTCGGCAGGTCGGTGATCTCGGTGACCACGCGGCTGACCGAGGCCTCGACGTCGATCGCCGGGTACAGGCCGCTCTCGGCGACCTGGCGCGACAGCACGATGTGGCCGTCGAGGATGGCGCGGGCGGCGTCGGCGATCGGTTCCTGCGGGTCGTCGCCCTCGGTCAGCACGGTGTAGAAGGCGGTGATCGAGCCCTGCCCGGCGGCGCCGTTGCCGGCGCGCTCCACCAGCGCCGGCAGCCGGGCGAACACCGAGGGCGGATAACCGCGCGTGGTCGGCGGCTCGCCGACCGACAGGCCGATCTCGCGCAGGGCATGGGCGTAGCGGGTGAGCGAGTCCATCAGCAGCAGCACATGCAAGCCCTGGTCCCGGAACCACTCGGCGATCGCGGTGGCGCGCAGCGCGCCGTGCACGCGCGCCAGCGGCGGGCGGTCGGCCGGGGTGGCGACGACGACGGCACGGCGCAGCCCGGCCTCGCCGAGGGTGACGTCGACGAAGTCACGCACTTCGCGGCCGCGCTCGCCGATCAGGCCGACCACGATCACGTCGGCCCGGGTGTAGCGGGTCATCATGCCCAGCAGCGTCGATTTGCCGACGCCGGAGCCGGCCATCAGGCCGACGCGCTGGCCGCGCCCGATCGGGGTGAGCGCGTTGATGGCGCGCACGCCGACGTCCATCGGGGTGATGATCGGCTCGCGCGCGAGCGGGTTGATGGTCGGGCCGACCAGGCCGACTCGCGCCTCGGCGCGGATCTCGCCGCGACCGTCCAGCGGCACCCCCTCGCCGTCGATGACGCGACCGAGCAGGCCCTCGCCGACCTCGACGCTGCCGTGGCCGTGGCGCGGCACCACCCGCGCATTCGGCAGCAGGCCGTGCAGCTCGGCGCTGGGCATCAGGAAGGTGCGCTCGCCGGCGAAGCCGACCACCTCGGCATCGACCCAGCCGCCGTTGGCGGTCTGCACGCGTGCCGGCGCGCCCAGCGGCATCTCGCAGCCGGTGGCCTCCAGGGTGAGGCCGACCACGCGCTTGAGCACCCCCTCGCGGACCAGCCCGCGGGTCGGCAGCGCCGGGCGCAGCCGCGCCAGACGCCGGGCCAGGCGCTCGTCGCGGGCGGCCATCCACGCGGGCCGGTCGGGCGCGGCGACGCTCATCCGGTCTCCCCACGGGCGGCGGCCAGTTCGCACAGCGCGCTGCGCAACCGCGCCGACAGGCTGCCGTCCAGACGCAATGCCTCGGCGTGCACCCGCACGTCGCCGCGCGCCAGCGTGGTGTCGGCCTGCAGGCGCGCACCCGCCTGCGCCGCCAGCAACGGCTTGACCTGGGCCAGGTCGTCGGGATGCAGGCGCACCTCGACCTCACGGCTGCCGTTGCCGGCCTGGCGCACGGCCTCGGCGACCAGGTCGGCGAGCAGCTGCGGCTCGGCCTCGTAGGCGCGGCCCAGCAGGGCGCCGGCCACCTGCACGGCCAGCTCGGCCAGCACTGTCTCGACCTCGCCGTCCAGCTGCGCCAACGGCCGGGCGAAGCTGTCGATCAGGCCTTCCAGCTGCGCGATCAGCCGGCGCACCTCGGCCTGGCCCTGGGCATGGCCCTCGGCGTGGCCGCGGGCGAAACCCTCCTGGCGGGCGGCGCGTTCGATCGCCTCCAGCTCCTCCACGCTCGGACCGGCGCGCGGCGGCGGCGGCGTCAGGTCCGGCGCTTCCCAGCGGGCGGCCACGGTGGTGGCGCTCATACGAAGTCCTCACTGGCGCTGCCGAGGGTGATCGAGCCCTCGTCGGCGAGACGGCGGACGATGCCGAGGATCTCCTTCTGCGCGGCCTCGACATCGGCCAGCCGCACCGGCCCGCGCGCCTCCATGTCCTCGACCAGGATCTGCGCGGCGCGCTGCGACATGTTCCTGGTGATCTTCTCGCGCACCTTCGGATCGGCGCCGCGCAGGGCCAGGCCAAGCTTGTCGTTGGGCACGTCGCGCAGCAGGGTCTGGATGGCGCGGTCGTCCAGATCGACCAGGTCGTCGAAGACGAACATCAGATCCTGGATCTTGTCGCCGAGGTCGGCGTCCACCGAGCGCACCGCCGCCATGATCGCCTGCTCGGTGCTGGTGTCCAGCTGATTGAGGATGTTCGCGGCGACCTTGAGGCCGCCGATGTTCGACGACTTCACGTTCTGGCTGCCCGCGAACTGGCGCTCCATGATGTCGTTGAGCTCGTTGAGCGCGTTCGGCGGAATCCCGTCCAGCGTGGCGATGCGCATGACCACGTCGCTGCGCACGCGCTCGGGCATCGCCTTGAGCACCTCGGCGGCCTGGTCCGGATCCAGGTGCGCGAGCACGATCGAGATGATCTGCGGGTGCTCGTTGCGGATCAGCTCGGCGATCGCGCGCGGCTCCATCCACTTGAGCGTGTCCAGACCCTTGGTGTTGTGGCCGTAGAGGATGCGGTCGATCAGGCTGGCCGCCTTGTCCTCGCCCAGCGCCTGCACCAGCACCTTGCGCACGTACTCGTCGGCGCCGACCCCGAGCGCGGTCTGGTTCTCCATCTCGCCGATGAACTCCTCCATCACCTGGTTGGCCTGCCGCCAGGTGACGCCGGAAATCGTCGCCATGGCGACGCCGACCTTCTGCACCTCCTTGGCGCTCATGTGCTTGAGCACCTCGGCGGCCTCCTGCTCGCCCAGCGACATCAGCAGCACGGCGGCACGCTGCACGCCGGTCATCTGTGATTGGTTCTGCTCAGCCATCGGCGCCCACCCAGCTCTTCACCACCTGCGCCACCCGTCGCGGATCCTGATTCACGGCGGTGCGCGCGGCCTGCAATCGCTCCTCGTAGGAGTTGGCCGCCTTGGTGACGGCCTCGTTGACCAGCTCGGCCTCGGTCGGTCCGCTGATGCGCTCGAACACCGGCTCGGGCAGCGCCTGGATGCGCGCGGGCACCACGATCTGGCGCAGCGTCGGCCGCAGCACCCCGAACACCAGCGCCAGCACCGCGCCGCCGCCGACCAGCAGGCGCAGGATGTCGCCCACCAGCGGGTGCTCCCAGATCGGCGGTTCGCCGACGCCCTGCACCGGTTCAGGCCGCACGAACGGCGCATTCATCACCGCCACCGAGTCGCCACGGCCGGCGTCGAAGCCGACCGCCTCGCGCACCAGCGCCTCGATCCGGGCGAGCCGCTCCTCGCTCAGGGGACGCAGCTCGACCTGGCCGTTCTCGCCCACCTCCGGGACGTGATCGACCAGCACCGCGGCCGATACCCGGCGGATCCGCCCGGCCGGCTGGCGGACATGGCTGACATGGCGGTCGAGCTCGAAATTGCGGGTGGCCTGGCGCGCCATCGGCGGCCCGGCCGGCGCCGCCGGCGCGGCGGCCGGTTCGCCCCCGGCGCCCTCGGCGGCGGGTGGGATGTTGCTGGCCGCGCCGGGAATGCCGGCGGCGGCGGCATTGTTGGCCAGTGCGGCGACGCCCACCGCCGGCTGCTCCGAGACCTGCTCGCTGCGCACCTTGGCGTCGGGCAGATAGACCTCGCGCGCCTCCTCGGTCACGGTGAAATCCATGTCCACCGTCACCTGCACGTTGACCCGGCCGGGCCCGGTCAGCGGCTCCAGCAGGTCGCGCACCCGCTGCGCGAAGGCGGCCTCCAGGCGCCGGGTCTGCTCGAACTGCTGGGCGCTGATGGCCGCGTCGCTGTTCGGGTCGGGCTGGGTCAGCAGGCGGCCGCTCTGATCGATCACGGTGACCCGCTCGGCGCTCATTTCCGGCACGCTGGTCGCCACCATGTGCACGATCGCCGCGACCTGGTTGGGCTCCAGCGTGCGCCCCGGAAACAGCTCCAGCACCACCGAGGCGCTGGCCGGCTCGCGGCCGCGGGTGAAGGCGCTGGGCTTGGGCAGGGCCAGATGCACGCGGGCGTCGCGTACCGGCCGCAGGGTGGCGATGGTGCGGGCGATCTCGGTCTCCAGTGCGTGCTGGTAGCGCGCGCCCTCGACGAACTGGCTGACACCGAAGCCCTGCTCGCCGCGCATCAGCTCGAAGCCGGCGCGCGAGCCCTGCGGCAGGCCCTGCGCGGCGAGCTTGAGGCGGGCATCGTGCAGCCGCGCCTGCGGCACCGAGATCGCGCCGGTCGGCTCGATCCGGTAGGGGATGCCGGCACCCCGCAGCGCCTCGGTGACCTCGGCGGCGTCCTTGTCGGCCAGGCCGCTGTACAGCGGCGCGTAGCCCGGCTGCTGGGTCCAGAAGAACAGCCAGATGCCGAGCGCGATCGCGCCAGCCAGGCCGAGCAGCAGCAGCAGCTGGCGCAGGCCGGGGATGTCCTGCAGGCGGTGGGTCAGTTCGTTGGGCATGGGCGGGATTTCCGTTCAGTCGCTCGGGCGGGCCGGAGGCGCCGTCAGATCGGCATGTTCATCACGTCCTGGTAGGCCTGGACCATGCGGTTGCGCACCTCGACCACCGCCTTGAAGCCGACCTGGGCCTGCTGCGAGGCGATCATGACCCGGGCCAGATCGACCCGGGGATCGCCCAGCTCGAAGGCCTCGGCGAGGCGGCGGGATTCCATCTGCGATTCGTTGACACCCGACAGGGCGCGCTTGAGGGTGTCGCCGAAGCTGGGGCCGGTGGCGACCGGCGCGGCGGACTCCAGGCCGGGCGGCGTGATCCGGGTCTGCGCCTGCAGGGCGCGGATCTGGGACAGGACGGAGGCGATGGCGTCGGACATGACGGTCTGCAAATCCTTTCGCGCCGGCGATGGCCGGCTACGCCGAGGTCTCAGCAAGACGCGTGCCGCGGGATGGGCGTCGGGTTTCCGTCGCCGATTCCATGGTCGGGTTTCCGGCGGGGGGTGATGGATCGGCGGGTTCGTCGCGACCTGCCGTCGCTACGCGCCGGGTGTTCCGTGCGCCTGTGGGTTTGTCGCGATCTGGCCGGCCTTTCAGGCCGGGGGTTCCGTCCGCCTGCCGGCGGCCGGGTCACTTTCTCTTGCTTGCCCAACGCGGCTTCGGACGGCGCCTCGCGAGCACACATCCCTGTGGCGCCCGCCGGCCAGCACATCCATGTGCTGGCGCTCGCCGGGGCGAAGCCGTGCTTCGCCTTATCCGGCTCGCCCCCGGAGCGGCGCCTTTCGGACTTCCTGTCCGAAAGGTGCGCGTGCGCGCTGCGGGCGTTTGCGACGGCAC
>NZ_JACHHX010000032.1 GCF_014202935.1 Rehaibacterium terrae
GGCGCCCGGCGGCGGCGCCAGGTCGGTCACGGTGCGCCGTTGCGCGAGTGGCTGACGACGTTGCCGGCACTTGGATGAATTTCGCAGGGCCGACTTTTTCGTTTTCGTCGCACGCACGCCCCATGCCCCGGTGGCGAAACTGGTAAACGCACGGGACTTAAAATCCTGCGCCGCAAGGCTTGCCGGTTCGAGTCCGGCCCGGGGCACCACAGGCGGGCTTCGGGGTGTCTCACCCTGTTTCAATTAGCGGCTGGCGGGCATCGGGTTGGTACTCGACAGCGCCGCGGGATCGGTGAGCCGGCTGGCCTTCAGAGCAGCTCCAGCACCCGTTCCGGGGGGCGCCCGACGACTGCGCGGCCGCGGTGCACGAAGATCGGGCGCTCGATCAGGCGCGGGTGCGCCGCCATCGCCGCGATCAGCTGCGCGTCGGTGAGCGAGTCGTCGTCGAGGCCGAGTTCGGCGTACTCGGGCTCGCCTTTGCGCATCCACGCGCGTGGGGGCAGCCCCAGCATGGCCTGCAAGCGGGTGAGTTCGTCCACCGATGGCGGTGTGTCGAGGTAGGCGACGATACGCGGCTCGATGCCGCGCTCGCGCAGCAACTCCAGCGCGCCGCGCGACTTGGAGCAGCGGGGGTTGTGATAGAGGACGGTGTCGTTCATGCCGACAGTCTAGCGCCGCGGCCTCGCTGCCCGAAGACGGCGGCGCTCGTCGGATCACCGCGATCGCGCGATTCGTGCGCGTCGCGAATCGGCGCTAGCATGGGCCTCTCCCACTGGAGACCGCGACCATGTCGGACCATGTCTACAAGACCCTCGAACTGACCGGCTCGTCCACCCAGAGCAGCGACGAGGCGATCCGCATCGCGATCGAGCGTGCCTCCAGATCGATCCGGAACATCAAATGGTTCCAGGTCGTGGAAACCCGCGGCCACGTCGAGGGCGGCCAGGTCGCGCACTGGCAGGTCACGTTGAAGATCGGATTCACGCTCGAAGACTGAGCGCGGACACGGGGACATCGGGGGCGTCGGTTCGCCGGCCGCCAGCGGAAGGCACCGGGACGCTGAGGCTGGTCGTTCGCGGCAGCGGTGCAGCCGACCGGCGCGGGCCGGGGCCAGCCGACCGAGTCGGTCTCGCTCGCCTACGAGCGGATCAGCACCGGCGACTGACCGGGCGAACGGCACGGACGGCGGTTCCCGCGCGCGGCCATGGCTTGGGCGCGGGGGCGCCGCCCGTGCGGGATGGGAGCGCGGCGCGCGATCGACCGGCCTTCACGACGCGCCCGCGCGGTAGGCCGCGCGCAGCAGTTCGTGGAAGTGGTGCACGGCGTTCTCGCGCAGCGGGTTGAGCCGGCCGGGCACGTACGAGCCGGAGGCCAGGCCGCGCTGCACGTCCTCGCAGATGGTCAGGTCCTCCACCTGCACTTCGTCGCTGAAGCGCAGGTCGGCAAGACGGCGCGTGGCGGCCTCCTCGCTTTCGTCGAGCGCGTAGTAGAAGTCGAACTCCACCCGGCAGCGGTCGACGCCGCGCGGGATGACGCGGTTGGTCTGCAGGCGGCCGGGCAGGATGTTGAGCATGGTGTTGGGCCACAGCCAGTAGTAGAGCGCGTCGCCGTCGCCGTACAGGCCGTCGCCGCTCTCCAGCGGGCTCCACTGGAAGGAGTGCCAGCGCGCGGTCTCGGTCACGTAGCTGCGGTAGTCCAGCAGCCGGTTGAGGCCGGGGTGGATGTGGGGGACGTGGTAGCCCTCCAGGTAGTTGTCGACGTAGACCTTCCAGTTGCAGGCCACGTCGTAGCCGACGCGATGGTGATGGCCGTAGCCGGCGAGGCCGCGGTGCGGGCCGAGGCGGGCGTCGATGCCTTCGACGAATTCGTCGAAGGCCGGCGCGTGCGCCGGGTCCACGCAGGCGAACACCAGCCCCTGCCACACCCGTACCGCCAACTGCGGCAGGCGGATCGTGGCCGGGTCGAAGTCCGGCGCGCCGTCCATCTCCGGCGCCGAGCGCAGCACGCCGTCGAGAGTGTAGGTCCAGCCGTGGTAGCGGCAGCGCAGCGACCTGGCGGCGAGGCCGTCGCAGCTCGCGATGGGGCCGGCGCGGTGGCGGCAGACGTTGTGGAACACGCGGATGTCGCCGTCGCCGCCGCGCACGGCCAGCACCGGCAGGCCGGCGAAGTCGGCGACGACGTGGTTGCCCGCGCCCCGCAATTGGCAGACGTGCGCGATCAGTTGCCAGCCGCGGTCGAAGACCAGGCGGCGGTCGAGCGCGGCCATGTCGGGCGCGGTGTAGTAGCGGGCGGCCAGCGCGGTGGCGTGGTCGAGCGGTTGTGGGGCGAGGTCGGGGTGCGGCATGGCGTGAGTATGCACCCGGACCGGCGTGCCATTGCCGGCTCAGCGGCGCAGCACCAGTTCGGGTGGGCGGCCGTGTTCGAGCAGCACGTAGGCCGCCTGCTCGAAGCGGTCCGCCAGTGCGTCGGCCTGGGCGCGCGACAGGCCCAGCACGAGGAAGCTCGGCTCCGCCCAGGCGCCGTCCTCGGCGCGGCCTTCGCCGGTCAGTACCCGCGCGCCGGCGGCTTCCGCGCGGCGCCGAAGCTCGGCGTTGCGGCGTGCGTTCTGCGCAGCGTCGAGCGGCTTGGCCAGCGGATTGGCCGCAGTGAGAAAGGCTGCGCTGGTGAGCCCGTGGGCGGCGAGCAGGGCATCGACCTGCGGCGCCGGCTCGCCGATCCGGATGATGAAACGGTGCGGGCCGTCATTCACCCGGTACAGGGTGCGGCGAAAAGCGTCGAGCAGCGCTGGCGGCAGGGTGGAGGACATCGGGCAGGGCGCGGAGTCGTGCGGCAGTGTGGCGGCGGCCGTTTCCGGATGGCGCGGCTTGACCGCCGCATGCGGCGAAAGTACCATGCGCGACTCGCGGTTCCTGGGCGGTTAGCTCAGCGGTAGAGCACTGCCTTCACACGGCAGGTGTCACAGGTTCGATCCCTGTACCGCCCACCAGATTCCGAAAGCGCGAAGGCCGGGCAATGCCCGGCCTTCGTCGTTTCCGGGGGCCGTTGCGGCACTCATTCCAGCTGCGACCTGGCGAATTCGACATCGAGTTTTTCCATTGCGTCCTTCGGCTTGAGCGAGCTCGCTTTTTCGTAGGCTGCGGCGGCGGCGTCCTCGCCCTTGTCGCCGTGCAGCAGAAGCAGCATGTTGCCGTACTCGATGTGGGCGATCGGCGAGTCGGGGGTGAGCCTGAGCGCGGTCTTGAGGTGCTTTTCCGCTTCCGAGGCCTTGGCGCCGTAGGTGAGGCCGCCGATCATGCTGCCGACCTTGGCGATGATCTCGGCGTGGTAGAGGCCGAGCGCGGTATGCGCCTCGGCATGGTCGGGAGCCAGTGCCAGCGTGGTGTCCAGGCTTTCGCGCACCTTGCCCGCCAGCCCCAGCTTCAGCGCCTTGGCGATGCTGATGCCCTGGCTGTAGCGACCGAGGGCGAAGGCGCGCCGATAGTGGCTGTTGGGCTCGTCGGGGAGGGCGAGCATGGCGGCTTCGGCGAGCTCGGCGGCCTTTTCGAAACGCTTGAGGCGCTCGGCCTCGTCATCCACCAGATAGATGGCGTGGATGCCGATCGCCTTGCAGGCGACCGAAGCGCCGAGCGGCCCCAGCGCCTCGCCGGCCTCGAAGGCGGCCTGGAAATCGCCGCGATGATAGGCGCGCCAGGCCTCCTGCAGCCGGGCGGCCAGCGCTTTGGCATCCAGTCCCTTGGGCGGCTTGGTCACGGCGCCGAGCAGTTCCTCGGCGCGGTCGAGGTCGGGATAGGGCTCGCGGTCGCCGGCATGCAGCTTGCTCCAGGCTTTCCTGAGCTTGTCGCCGGCGTAGTCGAAGGCAGCCTGGTCGTGCGGGAAGGGTGGCCAGGCGGTTTTCTTGGCGGCCATGCGCGATCTCCTTGTGCGGGCCGCCGCAGCATCGCCCGGGCTGGCGCCGGCTGGCAAGCCGCGCTGACAGGCCGGGCCCAGCGGGCCATCAGGCGGGTCATCAATAGTGTGATTGCTCCAGCGGACAGTCCGAGAATGACCACCGGACTCTCTCTCCTGCCAGGGATGGCGCCATTCCGCGACGAGGTGTCACATGGTCAAGCAGGTCAAGGCGCGCCGCGCCAACCGCACACCGCGGGTGAACTCCCATACGCTCTGGCTGGCCGGCCTGGGCGCCGTTTCGATGGCCCGCAAGCAGGCCGTCAAGGCGGTCGCGCTGGCCCAGGCCAACATCGCCGGGCTGCGCGAACGTGCCGTCACGCTGGCTGGCGAGCTCGGCGGCAGGGTGTCGGCGGTCAAGGCGGAGGCGGATGCACGGCTCAGGCCGTTGCTGGCCCGCTTCGGCTTCGGCGGCAAGCGCAAGCCGGCCGCGCGCAAGGCGCCGGCACGCCGTCGCCCGGCGCGCGCCGCCACCGGGCGCCGCCGCAAGGCCGCGTAAACCCCGCTCCTCCACGTCAGTGGCGAAGGCGCCCCGGCTCCGGTCGGGGCGTTTTCGTTTGCGCGGGCGATCGCGCGCGGGCGATCGCGTCGTCAGTCGCGGTAGGCTTGGGTGAGGGTGTTCAGATGCAGGCGCTCGGCATCGCGCAGGAAAGGGGCGAGCAGCATCATCACCTGCACGATGCCCTGACGGATCGCCTCGTGCTCGTCGCGCTCGCCGCGGGCGCCGGCGTAGTTGAGCCAGAAGGTGGCGATGACCAGGATGTTGGTGGCGGTGGCCTCGATCTCCGCTGCCGAGGCACGCATCACGCCGGCGCGGACCAGCCCGCGCATCACCGCGGTGGCGTTGTCCGAGGCGCGCTTGAGGATGCGGGCGAAGCGCAGCCGCAGCCGCCGGTTGCGGCTGAGGATGTCGATCAGGTCGCGGTAGAGGAAGCGGTAGTCCCAGATGCACTCGAAGACCAGGTGCAGCTGCAGCCAGATGTCCTCGAGCTCGGGCAGCCGATCCTGCGGCGCGGTCAGGGCGGCGTCCATGCGCTCTTCGTAGCCGGCGAAGAGCTGCTCGATGATGTCGTCCTTGTTGCGGAAGTGGTAGTACAGGTTGCCCGGGCTGATCTCCAGCTCGTCGGCGATGTGGTTGGTGGTGACGTTGGGCTCGCCGCGCTCGTTGAACATGACGAGCGCGGCATCCAGGATGCGCTGGCGGGTCCTGCGGGCCATCCGCGTGTCAGGACTTGAGCTTGTTCACCAGGTCCACGTACTTCTTCATCGCGTCCTCGGGCGACATGCCCTTGAGCTTCTCCCAGGCCTCGTACTTGGCGCTGCCGACGAAGTCGAAGAAACCCGGCTTCGGTCCGCTCACGTCGCCTTCGGCGCCCTGCTTGTAGAGCGCGTAGAGCTTGAGCAGGGTGTCGTTGTCGGGCCGCTCGGCCAGCGACATCACGTCCTTGGCGGCTTGTTCGAACTGCGCTTTGAGGTCGGCCATGTGTGCATCTCCCGGGTGCTCGGGCCGTGATAGCACGCACCCCGCAGGTGGTCAACGCGAAATCCGGCCGGCCCGGATCTGCCGTCCGGCATCGCCGGGCGGCGGCTACGCCGCGCGCAGCGCCGTCAGCAGGCCGCGCGCGGCGTTGAGGCGGGCCTTGGGGTCGGGCAGGTCGAGTCGGATGCGGAGCTTGTCGGGTCCGTCCATGCCGTAGTGTTTCGGCTGCGACTGGATGAGGCGGATGACGTTCATCGGGTCGACCTTGGGCTGGGCTTGGAAGTGGACGCGGCCGCCGGAGTCGCCGAGGTCGAGTTTGCGGATGCCCAGCTCCTCGGCCTGCAGTCTGAGTTCGGCGACGGCGAAGAGGTGTTTGACCGGGTCGGGCAGCAGGCCGAAGCGGTCGATCATTTCCACTTGCAGCTCGCGCAGCGCGGCGTTGTCGCGGGCGGAGGCGATGCGCTTGTAGAGGGTCAGGCGGGCGTGGACGTCGGGCAGGTAGTCGTCGGGGATCAGGGCGGGAATGTGCAGTTCGACTTCGGCACCGCGGCCGCTGCCGGCGTCGAGGTCGGGGATCTTGCCGGCCTTGAGCGAGCGCACGGCGCGTTCGAGCAGTTCGGTGTAGAGGCCAAAGCCGACTTCGGCGATCTGCCCGCTCTGCTCCTCGCCCAGCAGTTCGCCGGCGCCGCGGATTTCCAGGTCGTGGGTGGCGAGGGTGAAGCCGGCGCCGAGCTCCTCCAGCGAGGCGATGGCCTCCAGGCGCTTTTCGGCGTCGGGGGTCATGGCCTTGCGGTCGGGCACGATCAGGTAGGCGTAGGCGCGGTGGTGCGAGCGGCCCACGCGGCCGCGCAACTGGTGCAGCTGGGCCAGGCCGAACTTGTCGGCGCGGTTGATGACGATGGTGTTGGCGTTGGGGTTGTCGATGCCGGATTCGATGATGGTGGTGCACACCAGCACGTTGAAGCGCTGGCGGTGGAAGTCGAGCATGGCCTGTTCCAGCTCGCGCTCGGGCATCTGGCCGTGGGCGATGCGGATGCGCGCCTCGGGCACCAGCTCGCCGAGCTCGCGCGCCATCTTCTCGATGCTCTCCACCTCGTTGTGCAGGAAGTAGAGCTGGCCGCCGCGTGCCAGCTCGCGCTGGAAGGCCTCGCGCAACTGGGCGCTGTCCCAGGGGGTGATGAAGGTCTTCACCGCGACGCGGTGCGCGGGCGGGGTGGCGATGATCGACAGGTCGCGCAGCCCGGCCATCGCCATGTTCAGCGTGCGCGGGATCGGCGTGGCGGTGAGGGTGAGCAGGTGCACTTCGGCGCGCAGGGCCTTGAGGCGCTCCTTCTGGCGCACGCCGAAGCGCTGCTCCTCGTCGACGATGACCAGGCCGAGATCCTTGAAGCGCACGTCCTGCTGCAGCAGGCGATGGGTGCCGACGATGATGTCGATCCTGCCCTCGGCGAGCTGGTCGAGCGCGGCCTTGATCTCTTTCGTGGACTTGAAGCGGCTGAGCACTTCGACGCGGATCGGCCAGTCGGCGTAGCGGTCGCGGAAGTTGCGGAAGTGCTGTTCGGCCAGCAGGGTGGTCGGCACCAGCACCGCCACCTGTTTGCCGGCGATGGCGGCGACGAAGGCGGCGCGCACGGCGACTTCGGTCTTGCCGAAGCCGACATCGCCGCAGACCACGCGGTCCATGGGTTGCTCGCGGCCGAGGTCGGCGATGACGGCCTCGATGGCGGCGTGCTGGTCGGGGGTTTCCTCGAACGGGAAGCTGGCGGCGAAGGGCTCGTACAGGCTGCGATCCACCGGCAGCGCCAGACCCTTGCGGGCGTGGCGGCGGGCCTGGATCTCGAGCAGTTCGGCGGCCACGTCGCGGACTTTTTCGGCGGCCTTGCGGCGGGCCTTTTCCCACTGCTCGCCGCCGAGCGAGTGCAGCGGTGCGTGCTCGGGGGAGGCGCCGGTATAGCGGCTCACCAGATGCAGTTGCGCCACGGGCACGTAGAGCTTGTCGCCCTTGGCGTATTCGATCTGCAGGTACTCGGCGGGCTGGCCGCCGGCATCGAGCGTGACCAGGCCGCGGTAGCGGCCGACGCCGTGGTCCTCGTGGACGATCGGCGCGCCCTCGGCGATCTCGGTGAGGTCGCGGATGATCGCCTCGGGCTCGCGCCCGGCGCGCTTGCGGCGGCGCGGTTGCGAGGCGCGCTCGGGGTAGAGCTGGCGCTCGGTGAGCACGCACAGCGCCGGCTCGACGAGGGCGAAGCCGTCCTCCAGCGGGGCGACGGTGACGGCCCAGCGGGGCAGCCCACCGTCGGCAGCGCCCAGAAACGCCTGCCAGCTTTCCACCACCTCCGGCCTGATGCCGTGGGCGTCGAGCTGCTCGATCAGCGCCTCGCGGCGGCCGGGCGAGTCGGCGGCGAGCAGGACGCGGCCGGGGTAGTTGGCCAGGAAGGACTTGAGCGCGGCGGTGGGGTCGCCCTTCTGGGTGAGTGGCAGCGACGGCGCGGGGGCGTCGCCGAGCGGCTGGGCGTCGGCACGGCGCGGATGCCCGGGGCCGCAGATTTCGGCGCGCGGCAGGGCATTGAGTTTTTCACGCAGGGCGTCCGGCGGCAGGAACAGTTCGTCCGGCGGCAGCACCGGGCGCTCGATGTCGTGGCGGCGCTGCTCGTAGCGCTCGCCGGTCTGCGCCCAGAAGTGCTCGGCGGCGTCGAGCGCGCCGTCGGCCAGTATGGCCAGCGCCTTGGGGCCGAGATAGTCGAACAGGGTGCCGGTGCCGCCGCCCTTGCCGGCGTCGAAGAACAGCGGCAGGTAGTACTCGATGCCGGCCGGGGCGACGCCTTCCTTCAGGTCCTGGTAGATCGGGCAGCGGCGCGGGTCGATGTCGAAGCGTTCGCGCAGGGTGTCGCGCACGCGTCGGGTCGCCGCTTCGTCCACCGGGAATTCGCGCGCCGGCAGCAGGCGCACCGCGTCCACGGTGTCCTGCGAGCGCTGGGTTTCCGGGTCGAAGCTGCGGATCGAGTCGATCTCGTCGTCGAACAGCTCGATGCGGTAGGGCGTGGCCGCGCCCATCGGGTACAGGTCGAGCAGGGCGCCGCGCACGGCGAAGTCGCCGGGATCGAGCACCTGCGGCACATGGCGGTAGCCGGCGGCTTCGAGGCGGCGCTTCTCGTTGTCGAGGTCGAACTTCTGTCCGCGGCGCACGTCCAGCGCGCTGCCGGCGATGAAGCGCACCGGCGGCAGCCGCTGCATCAGCGTGGACACCGGCACCACCAGCACGCCGCGCGCGGTGGCCGGCAGCGCGTAGAGCGCGGCGATGCGTTGCGAGACGATGTCCGGGTGCGGGCTGAACAGGTCGTAGGGCAGGGTTTCCCAGTCGGGGAAATGCAGCACCGGCAGATTGCCGGCCAGCGTCCTGAGGTCGCTTTCGAGCGTGTGCGCGGCGTGGGTGTCGCAGGTCACGGCCAGCACCAGGCCGTCGTGCGCCTGCGCGGCGCGGACCAGCGCCAGCGCCAGCGAGGACGGCGAGGCTGGCGGCGCCCAGTAGGCGCGCTGCTGACCGGCGCGCGGCAGCGGGGGAGCGGGAAGGCGGGGGGCGTTCATGAAGCCGCGCAGTTTACCGCGCCGGGCCGTGGCGGCAGCACCGGCCCGGCCGGTGCTTGTGTGTAGGAGCAACTGTCTTCTTGTCCCCCCGGCTTCGGTGCCCACGGCGTGTAGCGCCGCCAGGCTCGCGTGCCTGTGGGTCTCTCGCGACCTGGCCGGCGCGTTGCGCCGGAGGTTCCGTCCGCCTGCCGGCGGCCGGGTTACTTTTCTTTGCTTGCCCGACACGACTTCGGACGGTGCCTTGCGAGCACACATCCCTGTGGCGCCCGCCGGCCAGCACATCCGTGTGCTGGCGCTCGCCGGGGCGAAGCCGTGCTTCGCCTTATCCGGCTCGCCCC
>NZ_JACHHX010000033.1 GCF_014202935.1 Rehaibacterium terrae
GAGGCGGGTGGCGGGGGTGGCGGGAGGCGCCCGTTGGGGTGTTGACCGACGCGGAAAGTGCCGTATAATGTGCGGCTCCCTCGGACGAAACGTCCTGAGGTGCGAGGCGAGGATGACTCGCCAAGCGGTTGATCTTTGACAGTGTGCGCAGGTGACTTGTGCGGGCGCCTGCAGGGTGGTGGATCTGTCCACGATCTTGCAGATGTCCGTTTCAGAGCACAGTCAATTGTTTTGTAGCAAGCGACGCAGGGCTCAGGACGACATCAGCGAAAGCTTCAAGCTTCAACTGAAGAGTTTGATCCTGGCTCAGAGTGAACGCTGGCGGCAGGCCTAACACATGCAAGTCGAGCGGCAGCGGGTCCTTCGGGATGCCGGCGAGCGGCGGACGGGTGAGGAATGCATCGGAATCTGCCCTGTCGTGGGGGATAACCTAGGGAAACTTAGGCTAATACCGCATACGACCTACGGGTGAAAGCGGGGGACCTTCGGGCCTCGCGCGGCAGGATGAGCCGATGTCGGATTAGCTAGTTGGCGGGGTAAAGGCCCACCAAGGCGACGATCCGTAGCTGGTCTGAGAGGATGATCAGCCACACTGGGACTGAGACACGGCCCAGACTCCTACGGGAGGCAGCAGTGGGGAATATTGGACAATGGGCGCAAGCCTGATCCAGCCATGCCGCGTGTGTGAAGAAGGCCTTCGGGTTGTAAAGCACTTTTGTCCGGGAAGAAAACCTGCGGGCTAATACCCCGTGGGAATGACGGTACCGGAAGAATAAGCACCGGCTAACTTCGTGCCAGCAGCCGCGGTAATACGAAGGGTGCAAGCGTTACTCGGAATTACTGGGCGTAAAGCGTGCGCAGGCGGTTCGTTAAGTCTGATGTGAAAGCCCCGGGCTCAACCTGGGAATGGCATTGGATACTGGCGGGCTAGAGTACGGTAGAGGGTGGTGGAATTCCCGGTGTAGCGGTGAAATGCGTAGAGATCGGGAGGAACACCCGTGGCGAAGGCGGCCACCTGGACCAGTACTGACGCTCATGCACGAAAGCGTGGGGAGCAAACAGGATTAGATACCCTGGTAGTCCACGCCCTAAACGATGCGAACTGGATGTTGGGCACACTCAGGTGCTCAGTGTCGAAGCTAACGCGTTAAGTTCGCCGCCTGGGGAGTACGGTCGCAAGACTGAAACTCAAAGGAATTGACGGGGGCCCGCACAAGCGGTGGAGTATGTGGTTTAATTCGATGCAACGCGCAGAACCTTACCTGGCCTTGACATCCACGGAACTTTCCAGAGATGGATTGGTGCCTTCGGGAACCGTGAGACAGGTGCTGCATGGCTGTCGTCAGCTCGTGTCGTGAGATGTTGGGTTAAGTCCCGCAACGAGCGCAACCCTTGTCCTTAGTTGCCAGCACGTGATGGTGGGAACTCTAAGGAGACTGCCGGTGACAAACCGGAGGAAGGTGGGGATGACGTCAAGTCATCATGGCCCTTACGGCCAGGGCTACACACGTACTACAATGGTGGGGACAGAGGGCTGCAAGCCGGCGACGGTGAGCCAATCCCAGAAACCCCATCTCAGTCCGGATCGGAGTCTGCAACTCGACTCCGTGAAGTCGGAATCGCTAGTAATCGCAGATCAGCATTGCTGCGGTGAATACGTTCCCGGGCCTTGTACACACCGCCCGTCACACCATGGGAGTGGGTTGCTCCAGAAGTAGCTAGTCTAACCGCAAGGGGGACGGTTACCACGGAGTGATTCATGACTGGGGTGAAGTCGTAACAAGGTAGCCGTACCGGAAGGTGCGGCTGGATCACCTCCTTTCGAGCGCGACAGGTCACATGCTGTCAGGCGCCCGCACAAGACACCTGCATTCCAGAGTACAGACGGCACACGGCGGGCGTCGTGTGGTCGTCGCCCTGCGTGACACGCCGGGGCCATAGCTCAGCTGGGAGAGCACCTGCTTTGCAAGCAGGGGGTCGTCGGTTCGAACCCGACTGGCTCCACCACGCGAGCAGCCGCCGGACGCGAGCCGGTGGCGGCCAGGACGAGTCCTCGGATGGGTCTGTAGCTCAGGTGGTTAGAGCGCACCCCTGATAAGGGTGAGGTCGGTGGTTCGAGTCCTCCCAGACCCACCATCTGAGACGAGCACACTCTGGAAGCGCACACGCAAAGCATTGAGCGGACGGGCGTTGAGGCCGGTTTCGCGTTCTTTGACAACTTGGGACGTAGCGAGCGTTTGAGACGACTGTCTTGACGTGTCGTTGAGGCTAAGGCGGGTGCCGAGAGGCACCGATATTGAGTCGTTATCAGTTGCAAGACGGCCCCGAGGCGACTTGGGGTTATATGGTCAAGCGACTAAGCGCACACGGTGGATGCCTTGGCGGTCAGAGGCGATGAAGGACGTGGCAGCCTGCGAAAAGCGCGGGGGAGCTGGCAACAAGCTTTGATCCCGCGATGTCCGAATGGGGAAACCCACTGCTTCGGCAGTATCCTGCAGTGAATCCATAGCTGCTGGAGGCGAACCCGGGGAACTGAAATATCTAAGTACCCGGAGGAAAAGAAATCAACCGAGATTCCCTCAGTAGTGACGAGCGAACGGGGACCAGCCCTGAAGTCGGTATGGTTCTAGCAAAACGGCCTGGAAAGGCCGGCCATAGAAGGTGACAGCCCTGTATGCGAAAGGGCCGTACCGATGATGACGAGTAAGGCGGGGCACGTGAAACCCTGTCTGAACATGGGGGGACCATCCTCCAAGGCTAAATACTCCTGACCGACCGATAGTGAACCAGTACCGTGAGGGAAAGGCGAAAAGAACCCCGGAGAGGGGAGTGAAATAGACCCTGAAACCGTGTGCGTACAAGCAGTGGAAGCTCCGCAAGGAGTGACTGCGTACCTTTTGTATAATGGGTCAGCGACTTACTGTCTGTGGCGAGCTTAACCGGATAGGGGAGGCGAAGGGAAACCGAGTCTGAACAGGGCGCACAGTCGCAGGCAGTAGACCCGAAACCGGGTGATCTAGTCATGCCCAGGGTGAAGGTCAGGTAACACTGACTGGAGGCCCGAACCCACTCCCGTTGCAAAGGTAGGGGATGAGGTGTGATTAGGAGTGAAAAGCTAATCGAACCCGGAGATAGCTGGTTCTCCTCGAAAGCTATTTAGGTAGCGCCTCGTGTCTCACTGCTGGGGGTAGAGCACTGTTATGGCTAGGGGGTCATTGCGACTTACCAAACCATGGCAAACTCCGAATACCAGCAAGTGCAATCACGGGAGACACACGGCGGGTGCTAACGTCCGTCGTGGAAAGGGAAACAACCCAGACCCACAGCTAAGGTCCCAAATTTACCGCTCAGTGGTGAACGATGTGGGAAGGCCCAGACAGCCAGGAGGTTGGCTTAGAAGCAGCCACCCTTTAAAGAAAGCGTAATAGCTCACTGGTCGAGTCGGCCTGCGCGGAAGATTTAACGGGGCTAAGCGGTAAACCGAAGCTTGGGGTGCCTACTTCGTAGGCGCGGTAGAGGAGCGTTCCGTACGCCGTCGAAGGTGGATCGAGAGGTCTGCTGGAGGTATCGGAAGTGCGAATGCTGACATGAGTAACGATAATGCGGGTGAAAAGCCCGCACGCCGAAAGCCCAAGGTTTCCTTGCGCAACGTTAATCGGCGCAGGGTGAGTCGGCCCCTAAGGCGAGGCAGAAATGCGTAGTCGATGGGAAGCTGGTTAATATTCCAGCACCTCGCGTGAGTGCGATGGGGGGACGGAGAAGGGTAGGTGTACCGGGCGTTGGTTGTCCCGGGGAAAGGCGGTAGGTGGAGCCCTTAGGCAAATCCGGGGGTTCATACACCGAGCACCGAGACCAAGCCTATAGGCTGAAGTCACTGATCCCACGCTTCCAGGAAAAGCCCCTAAGCTTCAGCTCACGCAGACCGTACCGTAAACCGACACAGGTGGGCAGGATGAGAATTCTCAGGCGCTTGAGAGAACTCGGGTGAAGGAACTAGGCAACATGGCACCGTAACTTCGGGAGAAGGTGCGCCTGCTGGTGTGGTGACGTGCGTCACTGAGCACCGGCGGGCCGCAGTGACCAGGCCGCTGCGACTGTTTATCAAAAACACAGCACTCTGCAAACACGAAAGTGGACGTATAGGGTGTGACGCCTGCCCGGTGCCGGAAGGTTAAGTGATGGGGTTAGCGCAAGCGAAGCTCTTGATCGAAGCCCCGGTAAACGGCGGCCGTAACTATAACGGTCCTAAGGTAGCGAAATTCCTTGTCGGGTAAGTTCCGACCTGCACGAATGGCGTAACGACAGCGGCGCTGTCTCCACCCGAGACTCAGTGAAATTGAAATCGCTGTGAAGATGCAGCGTTCCCGCGGCAAGACGGAAAGACCCCGTGAACCTTTACTACAGCTTTACACTGAACGTTGAGTTCGTCTGTGTAGGATAGGTGGGAGGCTGTGAAACCCGGACGCCAGTTCGGGCGGAGCCAACCTTGAAATACCACCCTGATGTGCTTGACGTTCTAACCTGGGCCCGTGATCCGGGTCGGGGACCGTGTATGGTGGGTAGTTTGACTGGGGCGGTCTCCTCCCAAAGAGTAACGGAGGAGCACGAAGGTACGCTCAGCGCGGTCGGACATCGCGCACTGTGTGCAAGGGCATAAGCGTGCTTGACTGCAAGATCGACGGATCAAGCAGGTACGAAAGTAGGTCCTAGTGATCCGGTGGTTCTGTATGGAAGGGCCATCGCTCAACGGATAAAAGGTACTCCGGGGATAACAGGCTGATACCGCCCAAGAGTTCATATCGACGGCGGTGTTTGGCACCTCGATGTCGGCTCATCACATCCTGGGGCTGTAGTCGGTCCCAAGGGTATGGCTGTTCGCCATTTAAAGTGGTACGCGAGCTGGGTTCAGAACGTCGTGAGACAGTTCGGTCCCTATCTGTCGTGGGCGTTGGAGATTTGAGAGGGGCTGCTCCTAGTACGAGAGGACCGGAGTGGACGAACCTCTGGTGTTCCGGTTGTCACGCCAGTGGCACTGCCGGGTAGCTATGTTCGGAAGCGATAACCGCTGAAAGCATCTAAGCGGGAAGCGCGCCTCAAGATGAGATCTCCCGGGAGCTCGACTCCCCTGAAGGAACCATCAAGACCAGGTGGTTGATAGGCTGGGTGTGTAAGCGCAGCAATGCGTTGAGCTAACCAGTACTAATGATCCGTGCGGCTTGACCATATAACCTCAAGTGGCTTCGATGCGG
>NZ_JACHHX010000034.1 GCF_014202935.1 Rehaibacterium terrae
GTCGGCCCTGCGAAATTCATCCAAGTGCCGGCAACGTCGTCAGCCACTCGCGCAACGGCGCACCGTGACCGACCTGGCGCCGCCGCCGGGCGCCCGGCGCGTCACGTAGCCACCCCAGAAGCAGGCGCAAGAAAACGGGCTGCAGGCCCAGCCGGGCAATCGCCCGCAGCAGCCAGCGCAGGTTGTACCCGGCGGCGCACAGCACCGCATGCAGCGCATCGCCGGTCGCGCCCTGCAGCCAGCAGCGGTCCATCCGGTGGTCGTTCTTGGCGTGGCCGATCGCCGGCTCGACCGCCTGCCGTCGCTTGAGCCAGCGGCGCTGCGACTTCGTCAGCGACTTGAGCTTGCCGCGGTGGACGATCTCCACGTTCGGATTGGCGGCGTCGACCCCACGGAAGCCCAGGTCGGCGTACACCTCCTTCGGCTGGACGCCGACGTCCTCGAGCAACACGGTCGTCTGTTCGAGCTGTTCGGCCAACAGGTGGCCGTCGTAGGGATTGCCCGGGAATGTGCGGGCACCCACCATCAACCCCTGTCGCGCGGTCACCACCACCCCGACCTTGACCCCGAACTCGTACGGCCGGCGCGCCTTGCCCTTGCCGATGCACTCGACCTCGGGCGCGTGCAGCGCGTAAAGCTTGCCCTTGTCCTTGGGCTGCTGGGTGCGGATGCGCTCGGCGCGTGAGACCAGCGTGTCCAGACGGGCCCGCGCCCGCGCGTCGGTGGCTTCGCCACGCTTGCGGGCGATCTCGCGCAGCACCTTTCCCAAGATCGTGCGCTGGCGCTTGACCACCTTGCGCAGCCGTCGGAACTGCTTGGCATGCGCATAACCGCCCGCCTTGCGACGCAACGTCCTGCCCTCCTTGGCAAAGGTCTGCTTGAGCGGGATGCCCGCCGCCTTCGCCGCCTTGACGACCTGGTGCCGTGCGATCTCCAGCAATCGACTGTCCACGGGGTGCGCAATGGCCTTCTCCTGCACCGTGGTGTCGACGATGACCCGTTCGAACTCGGCAGGCCGCACTGCCTTCATCTGCACCGCCGCCTCGATCGTCGCCTTGAGCACTTCCTCCACCCCGGCCTCGCCGAGCGCGCGGCGAAAGCGGCCGATCTGCGTTGCGTCGCACGGCAGCCGTGGCTCGTAGTACTCCAGGCCGCTGAAGTACTGCCACACCACGTTCTCCGACCAGCGCTGCACCAGCTCCTCGTCGGACAGGTCGAAAGCGTGCTTGAGGTAGAGCAGGCTCAGCATCAGCCGCAGCGGCAACCGCGGCCGTCCGGCCGCGCTCACGCCCGCGCCGGCCACCGCCACCGTCGGACCGAACAGGTCAATGCCCTCGAGGCGTTCCCCCGGTCGATCCTGGCGCGCAAAGCACGGCGCCACCGCCGCTTCCAGCTGCGCCCACGGCATCCTGGTGGCCAGCACCACCAGCGGATGACGCAGATCGATCATCTGATCGAGTCGAGCGCGGAAAAAGTCCGGGGTGCTCATGCGCGAAAACTCTCAGGAATTGGCAACGACGGTGTGATTTTCCGGGGATTCGCGCAGTCGTCCAAGGGGGGCCAAGCCAAGCCCGCTGCGGAGTTCGTGC